>CAVVYE010000016.1:0-80720 GCA_963752455.1 uncultured Thermoleophilaceae bacterium | reverse complement strand
GGGCGCAGAGTTACCTTCGGGCTCATAACCCGAAGGTCGACGGGTTCGAATCCCGCCCCCGCTACTCAGCAGTGCTACCGCTCCGGCGAAGGGTTTTCTGCGTCGAGAGGAGCTGAGGGGCTGGCCCGAAAACGCTCGGGGGCAACGGATTGGGCAACCACCGAGTTCGAGCGCTTCGACCGCGGGAAAAGCAAAAAGGCCTCAGGCAAGCGGCTAGGGTAGACCGCGTGAAGAGGAGGATTGCGATTAGCCGCTGTGGTGCTGGCGGCAGTCGAGCGCCTACTGGACTACTGGCAGGATGGACCCGGCGCTGCATAACGTCGGCCTGGAACTACCGGCGAATGTGTGCAGAACGGCCTCGAGCAACTGGTTCTGCGGCGACGCCGCGAAGCGCATCCAGCGCGAGGCCGCGGAAGCGAAGCGGGAGGCCGCGAAGGCGAAGCGCGAGAGCGATTAGCCATTGACCGACGTCTCGACGAGGCGATGCAGAAGCCGGCCGAAGAGGGCAACTCTTACGCGCAGAGAGGAGACGGCGACCGACGGCTCGAGCCCTGTCTGGCCGGATTGCCTTACGGAAGCCCCTCGCTGCGACGCGAAGGGCAACCCCCTGGGGCGGGGGGCCGTCGCGCCCCATAGAACTGCGAGGCCGTCGATATGAGCGTCCCCGAGGTGGCCGCAGCGTGCCGGGAGTGGGCACGCTGACCCCGGGTCCCTCTCGTGCGTCGCGAGAGACGGGCGTGGTGTGGCCGCTCGAAGCCGCAGAACGGCGGCATGAGCGAGGAAATCGAACGAGGGGGACGCAAAGGAACCGTGGACACGCATTCGGGACCTGGCACGCCCCGCTGAGTCCGCTCACAGAGAGCCCCTCGACCACGTGGACGAACTTCCCTCCGCGGCTCACGGAACCGAGAGGTGCACAGGTTCGAATCCTTGTCGGGCGCGCTCCCGAAGAGCCCTGCGTGAGGCGCGGGTCTCCTGTTCTTCGGGTTGCCACCTGCTGTGCCCGAGGCCACCACGGGGCAACGGTTGGGCAACACGCCGCCGGGCGGCCCGCCGCGGGGGGACGGAGTGCCAGGCACATGCCCGACCCTACCCCACCACGCCGTCGAACGTAACGCGTCCAACCATTGGCTTCGCGAACGGAGGCCGGGACTGCCGATAAGACCGTTATGACAACACCGTTACGCCCAGCCTCCCCAGACGTGTTCGAACTGCTCCACGAGGGGTCTCAGCAGTGCTTTCTGCCCGGAGTGCGGGGCGCTCCGACGTACACGCCCTCGCTAGGGACATGACTACGCCTGAGCCCCTCTGGACCCAGCAGCCCCACGGTTCCTTCCATCGCCGCCAAAGGGCCCCGCCCCGGCTGCTGGCGGGTCTCCCGCCAACAAGTGGCTGAAGGACAACGCGATCTTTCAAAGCGTCAACGCCACCGACTTTTGGAGGACTCCTCGTCGGCTGGATGGCAATCGGAACAAGCATCAGCGCGGCTACCGTCGCTGCCTGCTTTTGATGTGTCTCGCCGTCCCGATCCTCGGCTGGTTCATCGGACTGCCAATCGTGCTCGGGCTGGCGATGATAGGCCGACGGCGCGCCTAGGGTCACCGGACTATTTCATGCTCGTTTGCTGGATGGGCGCTGGTCGCGGCCTCCGGTGCAGCGCTCAGCTTTGGTCATCGCCTCCCTAGAGAGTCGGCGCTAACCGCAGGTTCCTTCAGCCCCGCTTGCGCGGCCCCTTCCGCTTGTTACCAGCACCCCCACCGCGGAACGCCTCCACCCGCTTGGCCACCGTCTTCGCCGCGTTCTCCGCGGTATTGCCAACGGCCTTGGCCAGTCCGGTCACGCTCGCGGCGGTGCCGCGGGCCTCGTGCTTCACGTCCCGGGCGCTCCTCTTGGTGGCCTTGCGCTTTCGCGTGGCCGCCGCCTTCTTTGCTGAAGCACTGCGCTGCGCCTTCGTCCGGGCCATGTGGGTCCTCCCCGTTTGATGCCTGGACGCCAAGTATGGCGCGCGGGTACAGGGGCGTATCGTCTCCCGCGTGCCTGACTCCGAGCTATCGCTGGTCGAGTTCCCCGCCGACGATCCCGAGCGGGCCCGCCGCTTCTGGTCCGGGCTCCTCGGGGCCGACCTGGAGCCCCGCACGCAGGAGCAGGGGGAGGGCTGGCAGACCGGACAAGGCGCGACCGCGGTGGGTGTCCACGAGCGCGGCCGCGGCCCGGGCGACACCGTCTCGCTGCCCTATTTCGCCGTCGGAGACCTCAACGAAGCGATAAGCCGAGTCAAGGAGCTCGGCGGCAGCGTCATCCACCCCGGCGACCGCTGGGCGATCTGCCGGGACTCCGAGGGCAGCCCCTTCGGTCTGGCGCTCAGGACCTCACCGGGCCAGGAATAGCCCCTTCCGCTCGCGTTGGCGCCCCTTGGTGCCGACACATGAAGTGTGGGCTTGAGGACTCCGCAGGGCGAGGTTCCGCCACTTCGCCATTTCCTGCGCAGGCGCGAGGATCCCTATGCCGGGGCCGACATGGCGCCGGCCATCCGGATGTGCGTCCCTGCGTGGCTGATCACCGCGCTCGTGGCCGTGGTCTCGCTCGCCCTCGGTCCTCCGTCCCGGCTGGGTGGCGCAAGCTGGGTCGTGGCCGGCGCTCTGGTTCTCTTCTGCGTCGTGATGGCGGTCTGGGTGCGCATGCGCGGCTCCCGCACCACCCCCGGCGAGCTGCTCGGCCTCGAGCTATCTCGCCGTCGTGCTGATCGCCGCGCTCCAGTGGCTCACCGACGGCAGCAGCTCGCCGCTCGGGTCGGTGCTGCTGCTCTGGGCGGTCTACACCGCGTGCGTCCACCCGCCGCGCCGCACCCTGCCGTACCTGGCCTTCGTCGCGCTGGCCGCCGTGTTCCCCTTCGTCTACGAGAACTGGGACTCCCTCGCCGCCGTCCAGCTCTCCGTGCAGCTCGGGCTGTGGTTCGCGCTCGGCATGTTCGCCACGCACTGGACGGACAACGTGCGCTCGACGCGGCTGAGGCTGCAGCAGGAGGGTGACGCGGCCCGCCTCAGCGCCCGCACCGATCCCCTCACCGGCCTCGACAACCGCCTGGCCCTCGACGAGATCCTGGCCGCCGAGCTCCACCGCGCCCGCGTCGGCCGCCAGCCGCTGAGCGTCCTCGTGGCCGACCTCAACGACTTCAAGGACATCAACGACCGCTTCGGTCACCTCAACGGCGACGAGTGCCTGCGCGAGGTGGCCGCCGCGCTGGACGCCGGCAAGCGCGGGCTCGACCGCTGCTTCCGCTGGGGAGGGGACGAGTTCGTGATGGTCCTCCCCGACACCGATCACGCTCATGCCGAGGACCTGGCCGCGCGCCTGCGCCGGACGGTCCAGACCACCTGCCTGCGGCCCGACGGCTCGCCCCTCACGATCGCCACCGGCACCGCGGAGGCGGGACCGGACGTGGACCCGCAGGAGCTGCTCGGCGCCGCGGACCTCGCCCTCATGGGCGCCAAGGCGCTCACTCGGGTGCCGGCGCCCGCCCCTGAGGCTTGACCTAGCGCCCGCCGCTCAGCGGCAGCCGGCGGCCTTGACCTGGTTCTCCTCCGCCACGCTGTCGGTGACGATGTTGTCGTCGTTGTCGCAGTCGAAGACGTCGAGGCCCGGCCCGCCGTCGAGGTGGTCGCCGCCGGGGCCTCCCTCGAGGCGGTCGTTCCCGCCGTCGCCGTAGACCGCATCGTCGCGCGCGCCTCCGGTGAGGTCGTCGGCGCCGCCGCCGCCGTGCAGCTCGCCGACCGCGCTGGAGAACGAGAGCGAGACCACGTCGTCCAGCGGCCCGAGGAAGGCGAGGAAGCCGGTGATGCCCGAGGAGTCCGTGCACCGCGCGGTCGTCATCAGACCGAGCGTCGCCTGAGGGAAGGAGATGCATCCCGCGCCGGCGGACAGTGCCGACCCGGTTGGGGGATCGGTCTGCGGGATCGGGACCAGGTCGGTGATGACCATGATCGTCGGGTCCGCGGTATGGGACACCCCGAGAACGTGTCGCGTCGTGCCGCCGGCCATCGAAGCGCACGTAGTTGAAGGTCGAGTTGACCCCCACGGATGAGTCGCCGGGGGCGGTGAGCAGCTCGCGCACCCGCCCGCACATGACCGGGCTCCCCGCCGCCGCGTCCTGCCCGCAGGCGCGGAAGAAGTACGCCTGGTCGGGATCGAGGTTCCGCACCACCGTGCTGAGGTTCACGTCGTTGGGGCTCGATGCCGGACCCTGCCGCGGCGTCCGGGTGCCCCCGCCGCCGGCCACGGTGGAGCGGTTCACCCCGTACTCCCACCACCACGACGCCGGGCCGTTGTTCGTCCGCCCGTGTGCGTTCAGCTGGGCCTGCGTCGCGCGGACGTTGCTCGCCGGGTCGGTGTCGCCCACGCAGCCGGCCAGGACGCAGGCGCCAACGCAGCACACGAGGGTCGCGAGGTGCCCTCGGGTCACCGGGCCTGTGCCTCCCGCGCCGCGGCCCGGCGGGCGGCCGTGACGAACATGGCCGTGCAGCCGAGCGCCTGCGCCTGCGCGTACTCGGCCGCGTGATCGACGAGCACGACGTCCGCGGGCCCGTCGCAGTAGAAGGTGTCGTACCCCGGGCCCCCCTCGAGGACGTCGTTGCCGTCGGCGCCGAAGCCGCCGGCGACGAAGTCGTCGCCCTCGCCGCCGGTGATGAAGTCGTTGCCCTCGCCTCCCCGCAGCTCGTCGTCTCCGGCCTCTCCGTGCGCCTCCACGGGCAGGTCGCAGAAGCTGCCCTCGAGCGTGTCGTCACCGGCGCCGAGGTGCACGACCGCGCCGCCGTACGGGAGCTCGACCCGGTCGGCGAACGGTCCCATCGTGGCGACGACGCGGCCGCCGAGCGCCGGGTCCGAGCACGTCGCATCGACGAGGTACCCGCGCGCGTCCTGCGCCACCTGGCAGCCGGGGCCCGCGGCCAGCGTCGCCCCCAGCAGCGGGGGATCCTGGCCCGTGGCGTCCTCGAGGGTCTCCACGACCTGCTTCGGAGCGTAGATCTCCACGTCGTGCCGGACGGCGGGAGCGGCGACGTAGGTCACGTGCGCGGGGGCGCCGGCCGGGCGGGCGATCCCGATGATGGAGTCGGCGGGCGAGGTCCGGAAGCGCCGCACCTGCCCGCAGCGCACCGGGCTGCCGGAGGCCGTGTCCTGCCCGCACGCGCGGAAGTAGTACGGCTGGTCGGGCTGCAGGCCGCTGACGACCTCGCTCAGCGCGACGTCGGCGGCGCTCGCGGCCGGGCCACGGAGGGGCGTCCGAGTGCCCTGGCCGCCGGCGACCGCGGTGCGCCGCGTCCCGTACTCCCACCACCACCTCGCCGGGCCGTTGTCCGTGTGCCCGTGCGCGTTCAGCTGCGCGCGGGTGGCGCGCAGGTGGCTCGCGGGGTCGGTGTCGCCGACACAGCCCGCGAGCAGGGCGCATCCGACAAGCGCCAGGGCCAGAACGCGGCGCATCTGGCGACCCTAAACGACCGCACGACCGGCGTCCAGGCGCGCGAGGGAGCCCGCTCTAGCCGCCTGTCGGAGCCGCCCCGCGTTCGCGCGTGTGGGGGTGGCCACCCGTTGGGCCGCTCGGCTGTGGCTCGCTCAGGCGCTCGGCCGCCTCGACCAGCGCGGCCATCGAGCGCTCGATCCCCTCGCAGAGCACCTCGATGTCCGGCGCCTCGTCGTAGTCGCCCGTGACGCCGAATCCCAGACCGCCGTCGTAGGAGAAGATCGCCACGCCCACGCGCACGTGACCGCCGAGCGGCACGTAGGGGAAGCACTCGAGCATCCGGCGGCCCGCCGCGTAGAGCGCGTGCTGCGGGCCGGGGACGTTCGTGGTCACCGTGTTCACGTTGCGCTGCGGCACCCGGGTGGCTGCCCGCAGGCCCAGTCCCAGCAGCATCGCCGGGGCGAAGCCGGACAGGCCCACCAGCACGTCGCCGGCCACGGCCTCGTGCGAGTGCTTGAGGTGCTCCATCTGCTCGTGGACCGAGGCCAGCCGCTCGACCGGATCCTCGATGCCCACCGGCAGGTCGGCGAAGATCGCGGACACGCGGTTGTTGTAGGCGCCGTGCTCCTCGGCCGACCGGACCGAGACGGGCACCAGGGTCCGCACCACCCGGTCGGTGGACTCGCCGCGCGAGGCGAGCAGCTCGCGGAAGCCGCCGGCGATCGCGGCGAGCACCACGTCGTTGACCGTGCCGCCGAGCGCCGTGCGGACCCGCTTGACCTCCGAGAGCTCGGAACGGGCCCAGGCCCAGCGGCGGTGGGGGCCGACCGGGCCGTTCAGCGAGGACGCGGGCGGGGCCCGGAGCACGCCGCTCATCGTCAGGAGCCCGCGGGCGGTGTCGATGGCCGTGGCTCCGGCGCGCCGCGGCGAGCCGAGGGCCGAGCGCACGCCGCCGATGGGGCTGAGCGCGCGCTCACCCAGCGCCCGGGCGGCCAGCTCCGCGCCGGGCGGCTGGCGCTCGGCGCGCCAGTCGTCGGGGGGAGGGAGGTCCGGCTCGCGCTCCTCGTCGAGCACCACCGAGAGGAGCTCCGCCGCGGACACGCCGTCGACCATGCAGTGGTGCACCTTGCTGAGCAGCGCCCAGCGGCCGCTGGTCAGGTGCTCGATCATCCAGATCTCCCACAGCGGCTTCGAGCGGTCGAGCTGCTGCGACATGACCCGCCCCACGAGGTTGCGCAGCTCCTCGTCGCCGCCGGGCGCCGGCAGGCCCGTGCGCCGCAGGTGGTAGCCGAGGTTGAAGTGCGGGTCGTCCACCCACACCGGCCCGCCGAGCGCGAGCGGGGGGAAGTGCACCCTCTGCCGGTAGCGCGGGACGCTCGGCAGGTGCGCCCGCACCATCCGCTCGACCGCTTCGTATGACGGAGCCGGCCCCTCCATGATGGCCACCGACCCGATGTGCATGTGGGTGACCGCGTCCTCGAGGTGCAGGAAGGACGCGTCCTGGGCGCTGAGCGCGCTGCATCGCGCTCCTCCGGCCTACCCGCCGCGCGGTTCCAGGACCACGAGCGGGATCTCCCGCTCGGTCCGCTTCTGGTAGCCCTCGTAGCCGCTGTACGCGTCGACGACCTTCGGCCACAGCCGCTTCCGCTCCTCGCGGATTGGCCACGCGCGCGTGCACCGTGCAGATGCTTCGAGCCCACCTGGATCGTGGTGTCCGGGTTGGCGCGCAGGTTGTGGAACCAGGCCGGGTTCTTCGGGTGGCCGCCCTTCGAGGCCACGATCACGATGTCGTCCCCGTCCCGGATGTAGCTGAGCGCGCTCGTGCGCTTGGTCCCGCTCTTGGCCCCCACATGGTCGAGCAGCAGGTTCGGCGGCGAGCCCGGGAAGCGGTGCCCGATGTGTCCTCCGGTCGCCCTGTAGGCGACGGTGTGCACCTTCATGAGCCGGCGCAGCACCGGCCAGAAGCGTTTCGACGGGGGTGGCCATGGCGTCCCCCGACCCTACTCCCGGGAGCCGGTGCCCACCGCGCGCGCCACCGCCACCACGTTCGCCTCGATCCATTCCCGGTCCTCCGAGTGCTCGGCGTGGGCGCTCAGCTGGGCCGCGGCCCGGTCGAGCCAGTAGGCGATCACCAGCCGCTCGAGCAGCGCCGGCTCCGGCTCGATCCCGACGCGGCGGCAGTATTCGCGGGCGAGCTCGTCGCCTCCCTCGCGGGCCCAGGGCAGCAGGTCGACCCGTGATCGCCGGGCCCCAGCCCACGTCGTCGCCTCCCCAGCGGGACGTGATCAGCAGATGGAGCAGGTCGAGCATCGGCAGCCGGCCCGGCCCGGCGCCGTCCCAGTCCACCACCCCGGCGAGCCGCCCGCCGCCCACCAGCAGGTTCTCGGCGAAGAAGTCCCCGTGTCCGAAGCCGCGCGGCACATCGGCGAGCTCGGAGTCGAGGCGCGCCGCGATCGCCCGCACGGTCGCCGCCTCCGCCGGGGGCGCACACCTGCGCGACCACCTCCGCGGCGGCGGCCATCGACGACGGCGCACCGCCGCCGAGCGAATGCAGGCCGACCGAGGAACTCGACGCACTCCGCCATCAGCGAGTCGTCGACCCGCCCCGCGGGCGCCCCCGGCATCAGCGGCTCCACGTTCCAGTCCGCGAGTCCCGACCGCCCCGTCGCCACCGTCCAGGGCACCAGCCGCGCCACCGCCTCCGGCGGATCCGCGGCCAGCAGGGCGTCGAGCGTGCGCCGCTGCGTCTCCATCGAGCGCGCGTCCCGGACCCACCGCCACCCGCACGAGCGCCGCGGTCGCAGAAGGCGAGCATCACGCCGCCGCGGGCGGACAGGCGCACCGGCGTCAGCCGCCGGCCCGCGGCCGCGCCCGCGTCCTCCAGCACCGCGTCCATGATCGACGGCGCCCGGTCTCCACGGCGCCCGAACACGAGCGCGCCCTGGGGGAGGAGCTCGGGGATCGAGCGCGGCCGGATCCCCGGCGCCGCGCACGCCCTGGCCCACGTCCCAGCAGGATCACCTCGACCTCGGGGTATCCGAGCTTCCGCAGCGCCGACGCCGCTCCGCCGTGCCGCAACCCGCGTGCGCGCGCTCGCGCGCGAGCGCGAGGCCACCCGCGCCACCACCGACCCGCGCGCCCACCCGGCGTGCCCGAGCGGCACGACCGCCACCGGCGCATCGCCCCGCAGCCTCGCCGGCCGGCCCGATCTCCACGTCGGGCGACTCCTCCACCACCGACGCCGCCGCTCCCCGCCAGCGCCGCCGCCAGCCGCGCATCCGCCACCCGGAAGCGGCGCGCCTCCGCGGGCAACAGGCGATAGCCAGGCCTCGGCGGCGTGGCCAACCGAAAACGCCGCCGGATCGCCCAAGCTAGAAGTCGTCGTCTCCCATGACGAAGTACCAGCTCTCCGGCTGGAGCAGGACGGCGCCGGGCTTGGGCCGGCCGGGCAGATAGACCCGCAGTCGCTTGCCCTCGCCCCGGGCCAGGAACCGGAACGCCCTCAGCCTCTGCTCGAGCAGGCCGAGCGAGCCCGAGGCAGAGGAAGGTGACGCCCACCGCGCCCTCGCGGCGGGCGTCGGCCACGAACTCGGCCAGCAGCGCGTCGATCATCCGCTTCGAGTCCGTGCAGGCGAGGTCGAAGACGTGCCGGACGCCGTCCTTCACGCGGTAGACGATGTAGCCGGTCACCTGATCGCCGGCGTCCACCGCGGCCAGGATCGTGAACTCGGATGGGCCGTGCGCCGTCGAGGTCGAACTTCCAGTTGAGGAGCTCGGCGTTGCGCTCCCCGGTCACGTCGTGGCGGCTGCGCCATCTCGTCCCAGATCGTCGGCGAAGCGCTCGTCGAAGCGCTCCGGCTTCTCGAACGAGAGCCCGCGCGGCCGGCGCACGCGCCGCTCCTTGGAGGCGAGCGAGATCAGCGGATCCACGAATACGCGCGAGAGGGCGGACAGCACCCGGGCCAGCCGCGGGCGCTCCACGAACTGGTCCACGAGCAGGCGGGTGCGCAGCACCTTCACGAAGCGCTTCAGCTCGCCCACGTTCTCGAAGCCCACCCGCTTGACGATCGGCTCGGAGAGCGGATTCGGGCAGCCGTAGGCGCAGGCCAGGCCCTCGTCGGACAGCGCCTCGAGCGCCGCCCGCTGCAGGGGCAGCGCCGGACCCAGCCCGCGGTGGCCGCTCTCGATGGCGAAGTCCGCGCTGATGGCCGCGCGCACGGGCTGGCCGGCCACCCGGAGCATCGAGGGGAGCAGAGAGGCCATGCCCACCAGGCGGCCCGATGCGTTCTCGCGCGCGAGAAGGAGGAGCGGCGGCCCCAGCGGGCTGCGGTCGTAGTACTTCGCGAAGCGCCTGGCGCCCGGCGAGTCGGGCAGGTTGCGGCCGCCGAGCTCGAGCACCTCCTCGCGGTGGAGGCGCGCGTCGCCGCGCAGGATCAGGTAGCGCGGGGCCGGATCGGCGCTGGGGCGGGCGACGGGTCGGCGCGCGGAAACGGGCCCGGGCTCTCCAGCGCGGAGTCATGAGCCACCTCAGCCATCCGGGCCTCGCCGTCCTTGCTGCGTCAATTTTTCTCCCCGCGCTCGCGCCGCCGGCGGCGGCCTGAGCAGCTGAGGCCAGGCTACGCCCGACATGGCTTTCTCGTGCGCCGGAGTTCTCTCGCCGCGCGGGCGATGCCAACCAGGCCCTAAAGTCGAAACCCCATAATCCCGACTAACTTTATGCAGAATAGGCTATGGTCCCTCTCGTGCACACCGTCGACCTGCATCAGCACCTCTGGCCCGAGGGCGTGCTGCGCGTGCTCGAGAGCCGGACGTCGGCGCCCAGGGCCAGCGGAGGGGCGCAACCTGGCGCATCGACCTCCCCGGGGAGCCCAGCTTCGAGGTGGACCCGCGCGACCACGATCCGAACTCCCGCGTCGCCGGCCTGAACACCGACCGGGCGATCGTGGCCCTCTCCAGCCCGGTGGGCATCGAGGGGCTCCCGGACCGCGACGCCCTCGCCGCCGTCGCCGCCTGGCAGGAGGCCGCCGAGTCCCTGCCCGACGACCTCGGCTGGTGGGCCGCCGCTCCCGCCGCGCTGCCGGTGAGCGAGCAGGCGAGCATCGTGGCCCAGGCGATCGCCAACGGCGCCGCGGGCCTCTGCCTGCCCGCGAACCGGCTGGGCTCGCCGGCGGCGGCCGAGCAGGCGCTGCCGCTGCTCGAGGCCGTGGCCGACGCCAACGCTCCCGTCTTCGTCCACCCCGGACCGGTGGCCGCCAACGCGACCGGCAGGGCGCAGCCCGCCTGGTGGTCCCCCGTCGACCGACTACGTGGCCCAGCAGCACGCGGCCTGGCACGCGTTCCACCACGCGATCAGGCCGCAGATCCCGCACCTGCGCGTGGTGTTCGCCCTGCTCGCCGGCCTGGCCCCGCTCCACGCCGAGCGCACGCAGCAGAAGGGCGGGCCGAGCCGCGAGCACACCGCGCACGATCCGCTCGCCTTCTACGACGTCTCCACCTACGGCCCCGACGCCATCCGCAACATGGCCGCGGCGGTGGGCATCGGCCAGCTCGTGCACGGCACCGACTTCCCCGTGGACGCCGCCGGCGACGACGACCCGGTGGCCAAGGCCTTCTGCCCCGAGATGGCCGACGTGACCCGCCGCGACGCCCCGGCCCGTGCCCTCGGCTACACCTGGGTGCCCGCATGAGCGCCCTGGCCGTGGCCGAGCTGCGCGACACCCTTCTCGCCCATGCCGCCGACACGGACGCCTGGCGCCACCTCGTGCGCCACGACGCCGACGAGCGCACCTACGTGCTCCTCCACCGCGACGAGGAGGTGGAGATCTACGTGGTGTGCTGGATGCCCGGCCACGACACCGGCTTCCACGACCACGACGCCAGCGCCGCCGCCATCACCGTGGTGGACGGCGCCGTGAGGGAGGAGCGCCTGGCGCTGACCGGCACGGTGGAGACGCGCCTCGAGGAGGGCGACGTTGTGACCATCGCCCGCGAGGCCATCCATCGCGTCCGCCACACCGGCGATGCCCCGGCCGTGACCCTTCACGCCTACTCGCCGCCGCTCGACCGCGTGGGCACCTACGAGGTCGCGGAGGACGGTGCGCTGCTGCGCCATCCGCGCGACGCCGACGTGCCGCTCGAGGTGGGCGCAGCCGCTTAGAGCGGTTTTTCGTGGGCCGGGCCCGGGTTCCAGGGACCCCGGCCGCTAGCCTGCCCGCGATCTGCCGACTGACTGCAAAGGTCAGGGGCGCGCTCGCCGCCTGCGCCCTGGTCTCGGCCCTGCTGGCTGTATCCGTGGGCTCCGCGAGCGCGGCGCCCTACGACTACCTGCTCGCGCCGACCACCACCTGCCCGTAACAGACGGACACGAGCAAGCCCGCCGGCAACCAGGTGTTCGTCATGTACTGCATGGTCAACTGGCGCCCGCCAGCGGAGCGGGCTGCCGGCGCTGAGGTCCTCGGTGCTGAACGAGTCGGCGGCACGCAAGACCGCGGACATCCTGTTCTGCCAGCAGTTCTCGCACACCGCCTGCGGGCGCGACTTCACCTTCCACATCCGCGCCGTCGGCTATCCCACGGGTTGCTGGGGAGCGGGTGAGAACCTCGCGCTGGGAAGCGGCTCCGCCGGATCGGTGCGGTCGATCATGTCGGGCTGGCTCAACTCCGACGGCCACCGCCGCAACATGCTCCACACCGCCTTCCGTGATCTCGGCATAGGTCTCCGCCGGGGCTCCTACCAGGGCGTGCCGAACGTTCAGGTCTGGGTGCAGCACCTCGGCTACCGGTGCTGAGCCAGACCTAACCCTTCGGGCGGCGCGCCGAAGAAGCGCCGCAAATAGCGTCTTTACATGCTGGTCAATGCGGGCGAGCGCCTGCGCCATCTCGCCGACGACGGCGACGCCGACTCCCTCAGCCGCCGCCTGCGCGAGCGGCGCTTCGAGCTGTTCAACGGCATGGTGGAGCGCCTTCCCGCGCCCGGTGTCGATCCTCGACGTGGGCGGCACGGTGGAGTTCTGGGAGCGCCGCGGCTGGGCCGACCGCGACGACATCTCGATCACCCTCGTGAACCTGGGCGACCAGGAGACCAGCCACGAGAACATCCGCGCCGTGGTGGGCGACGCCACCAACCTGTGGGGGTTCGCCGACCACCAGTTCGACATCGCCTTCAGCAACTCGGTGATCGAGCACCTCTTCACCTTCGAGGCGCAGTCGCGCATGGCCCGCGAGATGCAGCGCGTGGCCCGCGCCCACTGGGTCCAGACCCCCAACTTCTGGTTCCCCGTGGAGCCGCACTTCCTGGTGCCGGCCTGGCACTGGCTCCCCGAGGACACGCGCGTGTCGATCCTCACCCGCCGCGGCGTGGGCTGGGCCGGGCGCTGTCCCGACCCGGACTTCGCGCGCGAGATCGTTCAGCAGCACCGGCTGATGAAGCGCGGCGAGCTGCAGCGGCTGTTCCCGGACTCGCAGATCGTGCCCGAGCGCCTCTGCGGCATGGTCAAGTCCTGGGTCGCCCACCGCGGCTTCCCCGCCGCCGCTTAGCGCGCCCGCACCCCGCTTCCGTTATCACTCCCCTCCGTGAGCTACGGAGGAACGAACGAGGCCTGGATCGTCGGCGCGGTGCGCACCCCGGTGGGGCGCCACGGAGGCGCGCTCAGCTCGGTGCGCCCGGACGACCTCGGCGCCCACGCCCTGCGCGCCCTCACCGAGCGCACCGGCGTGCCGGCCGGCTGAGGTGGAGGACGTGTACTTCGGCTGCGCGAACCAGGCGGGCGAGGACAGCCGCGACGTGGCCCGCATGTCGCTGCTCCTGGCCGACTACCCGCAGGAGGTGGCCGGGGCGACGGTGAACCGGCTCTGCGGCTCGGGCCTCGAGGCCGTGGCCCAGGCCGCGCGCGCCGTGATGCTCGGCGAGGCCGACGTGTTCGTGGGCGGCGGCGTGGAGTCGATGAGCCGGGCGCCGCTGGCGCTGGCCAAGTCCACCAAGCCCGCGCACCAGACGGCCTGGGACACCACGCTCGGCTGGCGCTTCACCAATCCCGGAGATGGAGCGCCGCGGCCACACCGACCCGCTCGGCATCACCGCGGAGAACCTGGCCGAGGAGCGCGAGATCCCGCGCGTGCGCCAGGACCGCTTCGCCCTCCACAGCCACGAGAAGGCGGTGGCCGCGATCGACGCCGGGCGCTTCGCCGACGAGACCGTGCCCGTCACGGTCAAGGGGCGCCGCGAGGACACGGTGGTGGACGTGGACGAGGGCCCGCGCCGCGACGGCTCGCTCGAGGCGCTGGCCAAGCTGAAGCCGGTGTTCAAGGAGGACGGCACGGTGACGGCGGGCAACTCGAGCCCGCTGAACGACGGCGCCGCCGCCGCTGCTCGTGACCAGCCCGGACTACGCGAAGGCCCATGGCCTCGACCCGCTGGCGAAGGTACGCTCCGTGGCGGTGGCCGGCGTGCCCCCGCGCATCATGGGGATTGGCCCCGTGCCGGCCACGAAGAAGGCGCTGGAGCGCGCCGGGATCGCCTTCGAGGACCTCGACCTGATCGAGCTGAACGAGGCCTTCGCCGCCCAGTCGCTGGCCGTGACCGACGAGTGGGGCATCGACTACGACGACGAGCGCCTGAACGTGAACGGCGGCGCCATCGCCCTCGGCCACCCGCTCGGCTGCTCGGGCGCCCGCCTGCTCACCACCATGCTCCACGAGATGCAGCGCCGCGACGACGCCACGCTCGGCCTGGCCACCATGTGCATCGGGGTGGGCCAGGGCATCTCGATGGTGGTGGAGCGGACCTCCTAGGCCTAGTCCGCCAGCCGCTGGCGGACCCAGCTCATGATGGTCGCGTTGTAGTCGGCCGCCTCGCCGGGGTCGGTGTTGAGCAGGGACTGGGTCGTCGCGGTGTGCACCGTGCAGGTGCCGGGATCCGTGGGCGGGCTCACGCACAACCGCAGCGCGCGCGACCGGCTGGTCGGCCCCTGCGCGGCGATCTCCCGCTTGACCGGCTCCTGCCGGCAGTCCGTGGACCCCATCGTCGGGCTGGTGCCGTCCGGCAGCGGGCACCTCATCGGCGTGTCGAAGCAGGTGTTCACATCCCGGCGGCTCCACACGAACATCACCGGGGTCTTCAGTGCCCCGCGCTTGATCAGGAGGTGGGGCTGGTTGTTCCGGTCCGTTATCGACGGGTGGATTCGCGCGATCACGGCGTCCAGAGCCTCCTGGGTCCGGCCCTCGCCCGGGCAGATGTTCTGGTCCACCTGCGCCTGCTCCCAGGGCTGGTTCAGCACGCCCGAATCCGCCACGAACCCGGCCACCGGCACACCCTGGCGCTCCAGAGCCCAAGCCACGCTGAACGATCCGTAACCGCCTGCGCTGGTCCCGTGGAGGAAGGTCTTGGACGTGGGGTAGTGGGCCCGCGTGTACTGAATCGCCGCCTTGGTGGCGAACAGCCCGTTGACCGACCGGGGACTGCCGTCGGGCAGCTTGTTCGGGTTGTTGGGGTCAGGCTGATCGCCGCCGGCGTAGATGTCGTGATCGCACATCGACACGGACAGCAGCCGGAAGCCGGCCGGGTCGGCCCGCACGTTCGCATTCAGACCCCTGTCGCCCACCGTGTTGATGAGGCGCGAGGCGCTCTCCTCGACCTTGTTGGTGGTGCCACCGACGGGCATGCCGTTTGCGTTGAAGTAGCCCACGCCCCCGCCGTGCATTCGCACCCAGAGAGGACGTGCCGCCGCGTCCGACGATCCCAACCTTGGTGCCGATCACGAACGTCTGGTAGCCGGAGATCGAGCAGGGATACGCCGTGTTGCGGAAGTAGTCGAACTTCCATCCGTTCACGGTGCTCGTGCCGGCGAACTCGATCCTGTCCGTCCTCCCGGCGTTCTCGAGCGGCTGGCAGGCCGTCACCCCGAGCGTCGCGGCGCAGGCGAGGGACGAGACCAGGAAACGGCGCACGGCGGTGCGGCTCATGTGACCTCCAGGGACCCTGCGATGCCGGGGACGACCGCCGAAACCCCGGAGGGAGGGTTGAGTTGCGGCGGCCGATGGGCGAAGCGTCGAGGACCGGACGGGCGAGCTTCAGCATTCGCTCCCGGCAGACGAATCCACTGGTGAACCCCAGGCTGATAACGGCAAACCCGTCGTGAGGCGGGGACGCAAAACCAGAGGTCTCATTCGGAGACAGCTCGGTTGCCGGCCCATGACGACTGGAGGTCGCCATGAGTTACGGACGAAACCTGAGGATCACGTTGGCTCTGAGCGCCGTGGCGACCGCCATGACGTTCGCTCCGTCCACAGCGCAGTCAGCCGTGTGCAACGAGGCCAGTGTCGGCCTAGAGCGGCAGCTACGACGTGACGGGACCCACCGTTGATCCGAACCCGCCGGCCCGCTTCAAGACGGACCGCCGGCCACTCGGCAACGAGGAGAGCCAGGGCCTCGACATCGCAGCGGAGCGGTCCCCCGCGCTGAGCCAGTGCGGGCCGTCCACTCCGTCCGGCGGCGGAGCCAGCTGATCGGCTTCGTGTTCGAGCACTGAATCAGCGCCCGGCTCGCGGACCGCCGCGGCCGGGCGCCGTTCAGTGCTGCGCGCCTACTTCGGTGGCGGCGGGACGAAGCAGGTGGTGGTGTTGCCGTCGATCGACCGGATCACCAGCTCGTCCGGGCCGGTGATGTGCACGGTCACGGCGCCCGCCTGACCGTTCGTCGAGCCGATCGTCTTCGCGCTCGGCGCGGCTCCCGGTGCCTGGGTGTACTTCACGACCGTGCCCGAGGGGAACGGCCCGAACGTCACCCCGCCGGTGACGACGAACACGTTGCTTCCGGCGTCGGTGCCGATCAGGTAGAAGCCGTCCTCGTTCTGGCCTCCGTTGGGTCCGGGAAGCGTCGTGCTCCCGGCCGGCGGCGTGTTCTGGCCGTGCGGGTTGACCGACTCCACGCAGGTGGGGAAGTGGGCACTGGCGGTGCCGGCCCCCAGCGCCCAGGTGGCCAGGACCGCGGCCACCCCGAACAGGACCATCTTGGTGCGTCGCATCGCACCTCCCTGTGTTGGTCGGGTGCCCGCGAGCGACCGCCCGTTGGGCGCCCGAGTTGGTCTTGGGGGATTCTCGCTCCGAGCGGGGTCGGCCTGTCCAGGTCAGCGCCGGTCGACTCGTCCGCAAATTGCGGACTTTCTCGACGGCGGTGGTCGCAGGCGCCTAGCGGGACGCGGCGGCTCGTCCGGCGGGGCCACCACCGGGCGCTGGGCGGACCGCACGCCGGCGGGCAGGTAGCCCGGCGCGCGCTTCACGTTCTCCGTCCACTCGGTGCCGTCCCACCAGCGCAGCTGCCAGGGCGTTCGCTCGTCCGGGTACCAGCCCGCACTCCTCGTGGTCGCCTTCGCCATACCGTCGAATATCGGCACCGGCCCGAGCCTGCTGAAGCCGGCGCCCGCCGGGCTCAACGCTCGTCGGCGGACCGCAGCTCCAGCACCGACACCTCGGGCCGCGCGCGGAAGCGGCCGGGGATCGTGCTGGTGCCCACCCCGCGGCTCACGTAGAGGTGGCGTCCCTCCTCCACCACGTGGCCGCCCGCGTAGCGCGTGCCGAAGTGGGAGGGGGTGGCCAGCCGGGCCAGCCCCGGGATGTTGATCTGGCTGCCGTGGGTGTGGCCGGCCAGGGTGAGCGCCGCCTGCGCGGGCAGGAAGGGGAAGAGGTCCGGGTCGTGGCTGAGGGCGAGCACCGGGGCGCCGTCGGGGATGGGGTCGAAGGTGCGCCCGATCGACGGCTCGCGCTCGCGCAGGTCGGCCAGGCCCGCGACCCACAGGTCCCCCGCCGCACGGCCTGGTTCTCCAGCACCGTGATCCCCGCCGCGCGCATGGCGGCGCCCATGCGGTGGCCGTGCACCCACCAGTCGTGGTTGCCCAGCACCGCGTAGCACGCCGAGCGGCGCGCGCAGCGCGCCGAGGCTCTCGGCCACCGGCCGCGGGCGGCACCCGCGTTCGCGCCGATCACGCGGTGCGAGGCGTAGTCGCCCAGCAGCGCCACCAGGTCCGGCGCCTCGGCGTTCATCCGCGACACCAGCCGGGTGACCTGCTCGACCGGCACGTGCGGGGCGCCCGGCGTGCAGGTCCGAGATCACGCCCACGCGCAGGCCGGACAGCTCGGCGGGCCAGCGGGGAAGGTCGAGGGCGAGATGGCTCATGCACCACCCGCCGGGGCTCGCTCCAGAGCGTGCGGTACCCGAGCGCGGCCGCGCCCGCCGCCCCCAGCGCGGGGACGATTCGCCTCATGCCGCGCCACCGCGGCGCGCGGCCGGACCGTGCCCACCACCACGCCCGCGATCACGATCGCCACGCCCAGGAGCTGGACCGCGGAGGGCGCCTCGGAGAGAAGGACGGCGCCGAGGAACACCGTGCTCACCGGCTGGAGCATGAGCACGATGGAGGTCACCACCGCCGGGAGGCGCGGCAGCGACACCGAGATCAGCAGCCAGCCCACCACCTGCGAGGAGAGGGCGAGCAGCACGAGCCAGCCCTGCGCCTCCAGGTCCGGGACCCAGTCGAGGTCGCCCACGGCCAGCCCGCCCAGCGCGGAGAACACCGCGCCGCTGAGCGTGGCGTCGAAGAGCGGCCCCGCGGGCCGGCGCAGGTCCGAGTTCCCCTGGCGCAGGATCAGCAGGAAGAGCGCGTAGGTGATCGCCGTGAGCACGCCGTAGATCACTCCCAGCGCCGGATCGTCGCCGTAGGCGCCGGCGCCGATGGCCCCGGAGATCAGCACCACGCCGACGAGCACCACGGGTATCGAGACGAGCGAGTTGCGGGTCGGGTCGCTCGCCCAGCGCGACCCAGGCGAGCAGGCCCACCAGGACCACCTGAGTGTTGGCGATCACCGTGGCCAGGCCCGCGCCCACGGCGTCGATCGAGTGGTGCCAGAACGTGAGATCGGCCGCGAAGAACACGCCCGGCACCGAGGGCGAGGAGGTGGTCGCGCCGCCCGAGCGGGCCGAAGCGCCGGCGCTCGATCCAGGCGAGCACCCCCAGCACCGGCAGCGCGTAGGCGCAGCGGAACACCGCCGCGGTGGAGGGCGAGACCTCGGCCAGCCGAACGAGGATGGCCGAGAAGGCGATCACGAGGGCGCCGAGCACTCCCGCGATGAGGGGCCGCTCGTTCATGCGGCCGCCGAGACTAGCCACGGGTATGGTCCCGCCCCGATGGACCGCAACAGCCTCCTGTGGACGCTCGTCCTGTTCTTCGGCGCCTCGGTGATGTTCACCAGCGTCCGCAACGTCACCGGCGACGAGAGCTACGGAGTGCAGCTCGCGGCCCAGGCGGCGGCCGGGCTGTTGCTCGTCGGCCGCGATCGTGGTCTACGTTAAGCGCCGATCGTGAAGCCGCTGGCCGAGCAGACCATCCTCGTGACCGGGTCCACCGACGGCCACGGCCGCCGGGTGGCCGAGGAGCTC
Organism: uncultured Thermoleophilaceae bacterium; assembly: GCA_963752455.1. Classification (GTDB taxonomy): domain Bacteria; phylum Actinomycetota; class Thermoleophilia; order Solirubrobacterales; family Thermoleophilaceae; genus JACVRW01. Next base: position 61,836 of record CAVVYE010000016.1, on the reverse strand, counting down.
GTGGGCGCCGGCGCGACGGTGATCGTGCACGGCCGCGACCCGGAGAAGACCAGCACCGTGGCGCGAGGAGATCGGCGCGGCCAGGGAGGTGGTGGCCGACCTCTCCTCGCTGGACGAGGTGCGGCGGATGGCGTCCGAGATCGGGCCGCTCGACACGCTCGTGAACAACGCCGGGATCATCAGCCTGGAGCGGCGGGAGAGCGCCGACGGGGTGGAGCTCACCCTGGCCGTGAACTACCTCTCGCACTTCCTCCTCACCCAGCTTCTCCTGGACGAGCTGCGCGAGCCCGCGCGCATCGTGAACGTGGCCTCGGCCGGGCAGGCGCCGATGGACTTCGACGACCCGATGCTCGAGCAGGAGTACAACGCCTTCGGCGCCTACGCCCAGAGCAAGCTGGCCCAGATCACCTGGACCGTGGAGCTGGCCGAGCGTCTCGGGGACCGCGGGATCACGGTGAACGCCCTGCACCCGGCCACGTTCATGGACACCAAGATGGTGCGCGATCCGGGGGCGTTCCGCAGAGCTCCGTGGAGGAGGGGGTGGAGGCCACCATGCGCCTGATCTCAGACCCCGAGCTCGACGGCGTGAGCGGCCGCTACTTCAACGGCCTGAAGGAGTCCCGGGCGCACGACCAGGCCTATGACCCCGAGGCGCGGCGGCGCCTGTGGGACCTGAGCGAAGCGCGCGCCGGCCTGACCTGACCCGCTGGGTCGTGGATGGGATGAACGTGATCGGGTCCCGGCCCGACGGCTGGTGGCGCGACCGCCCGGCCGCCATGCGCCGCCTCGTGGACGACCTGCGGCGCGTTCGCCGACGCGACGGGCGAGCCCGTGACGGTGGTGCTCGACGGCCGCCCCTTCGACCTCGCCGGGGACGGGGTGGACGTGCGCTTCGCCACGCGGCGCGGGCCGAACGCGGCGGACGACGACATCGCGGCGCTGGTGGCCGCCGACCCCTACACCGGCCGAGCTCATGGTGGTGACCTCCGACTCCACGCTCGAGCGACCGCGTGCGCGCGTCGGGGGCTGAGGTGACCGGCGCCGGGGCGTTCCGGCGCCGCCTGGACGATGTGGCCGGCGATGGCTGACCCCCGCTACCGGGTCGCCTTCCTCGACTGGCTGGCCTGCGCCGTGGGCGGGGCGGGGGAGCGGGCGCCGCAGGCGGCCGCTGGCGCTGGGCGACCCGGTGGCCGCCCTGGCCACCGCCGGCCACGTGCTCGACTACGACGACACCTACCTGCCCGGCATCGCGCACCTGAGCGCGCCCACCGCTCCGGCGGCGCTGGTGGTGGGGGCCGAGCGCGGCCGCAGCGTGGGGGAGGTGCTCGACGCCTACGCCGCCGGGTTCGAGGCGATGGGGGCGCTCGCGCGCCTGAGCCACCCGGCCCTGTACGACCGCGGCATCCATCCCACCGCGGCCTGCGGAGGCGTGGGGGCGGCCACCGCGGCGTCGCGGCTCATGGGGCTCGACGCCGAGCAGAACGCGCTCGGCCGTGGCCATCGCCCTGCTGGGCGCGGCCGGGCTGCGGGCCGCGTTCGGAACGGACGGCAAGTCGCTCCAGGTGGGGCTGGCGTCGGCGGCCGGCGTTCGTGCGGCGCGTCTGGCCGAGGCAGGGGCCCGGGTGCCGCTCGAGGCGGCCGCGCTCGGGTTCGCGCAGGCGGTCGGCGGCGCCCACGCCGAGACGGATCCCGCGGTGCGCGCGATCGATGAGAACTGGATCAAGGCCTGGCCCTGCTGTCTCCAGACGCACGGGGCGATCGACGCCGCCGGCGGGCATCCGAGGGGGCGACGCCGGCCGTGGCGGTGGCCGTCGTGCACCCGGTGTCGCTGCAGGCGGCAGCGGTCGGGCCCGAGCCACGGGACGGCCTCGAGGCGAAGTTCTCCATCCCCTACCTGATCGCGTACACGCTCGAGCGCGGCGAGCCCACGCTCGGCAGCTTCTCGGCCGTGGACGCCGAGGTGGTCTCGCGCGCGCGAGGCATCGAGGTCCGCGCCGATCGCGGGCTGCGCGAGTCGGAGGCCGTGCTGCTGCGACTCCGGCGGCGCCGAGCTGGCCCGGGTGGAGGCCGCGCGGGGATCGCCCGGCCGGCCGCTGGACGAGCGCGAGCTGGCGGCGAAGGTGAGCTCGCTGGCCGGGGACGCGCTGGCCGGCGCGCTCGACGATCCCGAACGGCCGGCGGCCGAGGTGCTGGCGCTGACCGGGCCGCCCCCGGGCGGAGTACGATCGCCTCGCCGTACCTGGTCCGACGGCTAACGAGGGGAGTTCCTGTGGCAGAAGAGGTGCAGATCGCCGGCGACAGATGCGACGGCGAAGATCCGCAATCCGCTGGGGGTGATCGGGCTCACGCTGATCACGCTCGGCATCTACTTCTTCTTCTGGTGGTACTACATCAACCGGGAGATGAAGGAACTGGGTCAGGCGCGTGGCGTGGACCTGGGGCAGAAGCCCGGGAACTCGGTTTGGGCGGTCACCGCCGGCGCGCTCATCATCGTGCCGGCGATCGTGTCCGAGTGGACCACGACCGGGCGCATTCAGCGGTCCCAGGAGACCGTGGGCGTCGAGCGTCCGGCGAGCGGACCCGTGATCTTCATCCTGCTGCTGCTCATCTCGCCCGTGGGCCTCTGGTACGCGCAGAGCGAGCTGAACAAGGTCTGGCGCGATCGCCCAGGGTGGCGGCGGACAGGCGGCATCCCGCCGCCGGCGGCTCAGCCCGCTGCCCCGCCGAGCGTGCGAGTCGCGTCCCGAGGTGCCCGGCGCAGTAGAGCTCCGTTAGGCCAGGGCGGCCGCGGCGGACTCCGCTCGGCGCGGCCGCCGGCATCCGCTGGGTCACCACCGCGCGCGCGTCGCGCGCCGGGGACCACGGTCACGTGCAGCACCCGCGGGCGCTCCGGCCGGGCCGAGGGCGCGCTGAGTCGCACCCGCTTCAGCACCTCGCGCAGCACCACGCGCATCTCCGTCTGGGCGAACGACGCGCCGATGCAGCGCCGCACGCCGCCGCCGAACGGGATCCAGGCGTACGACTCGGGCTGGCCGTCGATGAAGCGCTCGGGCCGGAACTCGAACGGCTCCGGGTAGAGGTCGGGCCGCACGTGCACCGCCGCGATGGCGGGCAGCACCAGCGTGCCCGCGGGCAGCGTGTACCCGGCCACCTCGGTCTCCCGGGTGAGCTTGCGGGCCACGTCCACGATCACCGGCCGCACCCGCAGCGTCTCCTTCACCACGGCGTCCAGGTACTCGTCGTCGTCCAGCGACTCGAGCAGCCGCGCCATCACCCGCGGCGTGCGCATCAGGCGCTCGAACGCCCAGGAGAGCCCGGTGGCCGTGGTCTCGTGCCCGGCGGTGAGCAGGGTGAGGAGCTCGTCGCGCAGCTCCACGTCGGACATCGGGCTGCCGTCCTCGTGGCGGGCGGAGAGCAGCAGCGAGAGCACGTCGTCGCCGGGCTCGGAGGCGCGGCGGTCGGCGATCTCCGCGTAGATCAGCTCGTCCACGTCCGCGAGGGCGCGGCCGAAGCGCTCGGCGCCGGTGAGATCGCCCGGAAGGCGATCGAGGAACGGCAGAAGGGCGAAGAGGTTGTTGGTCTCGCCGAGGCGCGGGATGCGCTCGCGGAACAGGTCCATGCGCGCGCCCTCGCGCACGCCGAACACCGCGCGCAGGATCACCTCGAGGGTGATCGCCTGCATCCTCGGCCGCAGCTAGATCTCCTCGCCCACCGGCCAGCTGTCCACCTCGCGCGCCGTGGCCTCGGCCATCACCTCGGCGTAGCGGCGCACCGACTCGCCGTGGAACGGCGGCAGCAGCAGCTTGCGCTGGCTCAGGTGGCGGTCCTCGTCGAGCGTCAGGAGCGAGTGCTCGCCCAGCGCGTCACCCAGGGCGAGCGCGTTGGCCTCGCCCGCGTGGAACACGGTGGGGCTCCCGGAGAAGACGCGCTTGATGTCCGCCGGGTCGGCCACGTACACCACGCGGCCGAAGATCGGGAAGCGCGAGCCGAAGACGTTGCCGTAGCGGCGCCGGCGGCTCTGCATCCAGGCGTAGGGGCGGGCCATGACCATCATTCCCTGCGCCATCCGGTGGACGCGGGGGCCGGGCGGATGCGAGTCCATGCAGAGGTTGTAGCGCGCGCGGGCCCTCAGGTCGAGGGCGGCGGGGTCAGCCGAAGAAGCGGCGGATGGCGGCGTGGGTCTCGCGCGGCGCCTCGAGCTGGGGCACGTGGCCGCATTCGAGCTCGAGGTGGGTGGCCGCCGGGAGCGCGCGCTCGACGTGCTTCATGAAGGCGATCGGCACGAGCGTGTCCTGGCGCCCCCACACGAACAGCGAGCGCGGCGCCAGCTCCTCCAGGCGGGTCCAGAACCCGTCCTTGCCGTGCGGCTCGTCCAGGTAGATGTTGCGCGCGGCGGCGTAGAAGGCCGCGCGCCCGCGCGGGGAGAGGTAGGCGCGCAGGAACTCGTCCACGCCGGCGTCGGCCCAGCCGCCCTGGACGCCCACGATCCGCCGGACCACGTTCTCCACGATCGGCCGGGGGGCGAGCTGCAGCAGTCCGAGCTCGGGGCGCAGCGCCTTCACGACCAGGGACCAGCGCCGGTCGCGCAGCCACGCCACGGCCGGGCTCAGCAGCGCGAGGCCGTCCACCCGGCTCGGGTCCTGGAAGCCGGCCTCGATCGCCACCCGCCCGCCCATGCTGTTCCCGACCAGGTGGGCGTGGTCGATCTCCAGCGCGTCCATCAGCTCGAACACCGAGCGCGCGAAGAAGCGGGCGTCGTAGGGCGCGCCGATCGGCTTGTCCGACTCGCCGAAGCCGGGAAGGTCCACGGCCACCACGCGGTAGTGCTCGGCGAGCGCGGAGATGGTGGGGAGGAACGAGGCCTTGGTGGCGCCCAGCCCGTGGGCGCAGATCACCGGCTTGCCCGCGCCCGCGGAGACGATCGAGATGCGCCCGGCCTTCCGGGTCTTCACCGACTCGAAGGTGAGGCGGGAGGCGTCGGTCTGGCCGTTGGTGGCGGCGAGGAAGCCCACGCCCACGTGGAGGCTGCCGCGGATCCGGAGCCGTCCGGACCGGAAGGCGCCCATCCCGCCGCGGACGTCGGCGGCGATCCGGCGCCAGGTGGCCGCGTCGGCCGTGAGCGTGGCGTCGGGGCGCGCGTCCGTCGCGCACCGGTCCGAGTCGCAGGCTGCGGGTGGTGAGGGTGGCGTCCCACGAGTGCCCGGAGTCCACCTCGAGCCGCACCCGGGCCCGCCCGCCGGGAAGGTCGATGGCGGCTGGGTCGTAGCGGTCGGCCAGGGCGCCGATGCCCGCTGATGGGGCCTCGGCGGCCGTCCGGGAGGCTGAGGCCGCTGCCCCGGTCACGGTCGCCATCGCGTCTCCAGACTACAGCGCATCCAGACGTTGCATACGCGCCTGCGGCTCAACCGGACCACGGCCGCTCCTCCTGCCGGAACACCTCCATTCCCCGCTTCAGGTAGTTCGGGAGCGCGTTCGGGCCGTCCAGGGTGCAGGTGGTGAGCCACACGCGCGGGCCCACCTCGAAGGCCCGGTCGAGGGCCAGGGTGAGCGCGTGGCCGCCCAGTCCGCGCCCCTGGAACTCCTCCAGGAGGCCGAAGATGGCGATCTTCGCGGAGCTGCTCTCACGCTCGATCTCGAAGTAGCCGGCGGTGGCCCCGTCCAGCTCGATCAGGTGGGTCTCCACCCGCTCGGACCACGCCTTCCACTGACGGTCGCCCCACACGAGGCGATCGGTCCAGTGGTAGTCGGCGCCCACGTCGCGGTACATGTCCCGGTTCACCGCGGGGTCCCTCACCTCGCGGGTGGCGAGACCCGGGCGGCCGGGGGTGACTCGGGCCGCTCGATCCGCCGCCGGGTCGGCGATCTCCAGATAGGTGACGGTGATGCGGTCGGGCTGCTGCTGCGGGAACGGCGCCTGGGCCACGGCCGGGGATTATGCGGGGTCGGTGTCGGAGAGGCCCGCGGCCTCCAGGGCGTCGCCGGCGATCGAGTAGCAGCGCGCGTACACCACCCGCCGCTCCCGCACGGTGATCACGATTCCGATCGGGTGGTCGAGCTCCATTCCGCTCGCGCGTCCGAGCACCTGGAGCTGGGCGAGCGCCACCACCTGCTCTCCGCCGTCGCGGATCTCTCTCACGTCGAAGCGGGCGTAATCCCAGTCCTTGTCCCACTCGGTCAGGAAATCCCGGAGGCCGTCCCGGCCCCGATAGACCTGGCCCTCCAGCTCAGACCGCAGGGGATAGAACTCGGCGGACTCGTCCCAAACGTCGAGCCAGGCGCCGCGATCCCCGCGGCGCCATGCCTCGGCCAGGTCGCGCACGACCTCCATGTCTTCCTGCGACATCGTCGGGATGGACGCTAGCCCGTCGGCGCTCCGCACCGTTGTTGCTGGCTTGTTGCCCACGTAACCCACCCGTCGACGCGGCGCCTCGTACGGTCGCCCGAGTGAGATCCGAGAACGGCCAGGCGGCGGTGGAGTGGGTCGGGCTGATGCTGCTGATCGCGCTGGCGGGCGCGGCCTCCGTGGCCGTGGCGCCGCTGGTGGACGGCAGGTCGTTCGGCGGCTTTCTGACCCACCGGGTGGTGTGCGCCGTGCGCCCCGGCGGCTGCCACGACGGGCGATGCCGCGCTGGCCTCGGCCTACGGCGCCCGGACCGCCGGCCTCGTGCGCGAGCACGCGCCCGGGCTCGTGTACGAGGCGGGAGAGCGCCAGCTGCCGGTGGACTACCGCCGCTGCCGCGACCCCGGCTGTGCGAATGCTCCCGACGACCCGGACCTGGACGCCCACCGCTCCGCCGCCGGCGCCCGGGCCACCGTCTTCACCCACGTGGTCCGGCGGGGCGGGCGGACCTACATCCAGTACTGGCTCTACTACCCGGACTCGAACACCGCCTGGGCGGGCTCGGACCGCATCTGGCGCCAGAGCGCCGTGCTCCAGATGGGCGGGCTTCTCCTGCGTGGGAGCACGGCCTATCCCGGCTTCCACAGGGACGACTGGGAGGGCTACCAGGTGCGCATCGACCCGGACGGGCGCACCTGGGCCCGCAGCACCTCCCACGGCCACTACCAGGGATGCAAGCAGCGGCTGTGCCACAACCGCTGGCTCCGGCCCGACGGGCTGGACCCGGGTCTCCCGCGGCAGCCACGCCGGCCACATCCCGGTGCGGCTCCGCTGGCCGCGGCGGCGACGACCCGACCGGGTTCGCCCGGCGCCGTCGCCGGGCTTCCAGCCGCTGCTCCCCGGCACCGGCCTGCACGAGCGCACCTCGAGCGCGGAGGCCCTGCGGCTCGTGCCGCTCGAGTCGCGGCGCCCGGGGCCTACCGCCCGCAGGACGACGAGGTCACGCCGCCCTGGCGGAAGGAGGTGTACCGGGAGCCCGCGAGCGACAGGTCGTGAGCGCCCGCTCGGCAACCTGCCGGGCCCGGTTGCAGGGGCAATAAGCTGTTGGCCCCCGTGACCCGCCCTCGCCTGCCGTTTCACCGGTTTCCCGGCCGGGCATCCGACGCCTCATGAGGGTCGGGCTCGTACTCGGCGCGGGCGGAGTGCTCGGTGGCGCCTGGCTCACCGGTGGGCTCAACGCCATCGCGCGTGACACGGGCTGGGATCCGGCCAGCGCGGAGTTCATCGTGGGAACCTCGGCCGGCTCGATGGTCGGCGCGCTGCTGGGCGCCGGCGTGCCGCCCTGGTTCATGGTGGCCCACTCCCGCGGAGAGAGCTTCACCGGCCTGACCGGGGCGGACGGCAAGCCCGCGTCCGAGGCCGACCGCGCGGGCGGGGCCGTGTTCCGCCTCCACCGGGGGCTTCCGGTGCTGGGGCCGGGCTCGCTGCGCATGGCGGTGAGCGCGATGGCCAACCCGCTGCGGCGCCCGCCGCTCCAGCTCGTGGCCGGCTGGGTGCCGGTGGGCCTGATCTCCACCGACGCGCTGAAGGACACGGTCAGGCGCGCCGTGCCCGGCCGCTGGGTGGACCATCCGAACTACTGGGCCGTGACCTGCGACTACAACACGGGCAAGCGCGTCCCCTTCGGCCGCACCGACTCGCCGCCGGCCGCGGTGGCCGACGCCGTGGCCGCGTCCTGCGCCATCCCCGGCTTCTACCGGCCGGTGAAGATCGGCAGCCGCCGCTACGTGGACGGCGGCGTGTGCTCGGCGTCGAACCTCGACCTGCTCGCGCGGGCGCGGCCTCGATCTCGTGATCTGCCTGAACCCGCTCTCCTCCCGCCACGACCCCCGCTCGGCCAACCCGCTCGACTGGCCGGGCCAGCTCAGCCGCGCCGCCAACGGCCGCCGGCTGGGCAGCGAGGCGCGCAAGGTCCGCGCGTACGGCACGGACGTTGTCCTGATCCAGCCGACGGAGGAAGATCTGGCCGCGATGGGACGCAACCTCATGAGCCCCGAGCGGCGCGAGCAGGTGATCGAGAGCGCGGAGCGCAGCGTGGCCGAGCAGCTCGCCGACCCTGAGCGTGCGCAGCCGCCTCGAGGGCCTGCCCCAGGGCGAGCCCCACAAGCTCGCGCGGCCCGCGGGCCCGCCCTCCACCTGGCCGGCTCTCGTGCAGGCGGGCCGGAGCGCCGCTTGAGCGAGTCGCGCACCCCGCGCCGCCCGGCCAGCCGGCCGGGGTCCACCAACGGGTCCGGTCCCGCCGCCGGCTCACGCGCGCGAGCCCAGCCGGATGAGCGCGCCCCCGGCCGGCGACGTGGCCCGGCTGGCCACCGCGCCGGCCAGGGCGGTGGGCGGCCTCGCCGCCGGACTCGGCGGGATCGCCGGGCGCGCCATCGGAGGGGTGGCCTCCCGGGCGCAGCAGCGGGTGCCGGCCGCCGACCTCGACGAGCGCGACCCCGACTACATCCGCGAGACCCTGCCCGGCCTGTGGATGCTGGCGAGCCTCTACTTCCGGGCCGACGTGCGCGGCCTCGAGAACATCCCCGAGGAGGGCCCCGTCCTGCTCGTGGGCAACCACTCGGGCGGGAACATGACCGTGGACACCGGCGTGTTCACCCTCGCCTTCAGCACCTACTTCGGGGTGGAGCGCCACTTTCACCAGCTGGCCCACAACCTCGTGCTCACGATGCCCGGCCTCGGCTTCCTGCGCAAGTACGGCACGGTGGCCGCCACCCCCGCGAACGCCGCCAGGCGCTCGAGCTCCGGGGCCGCGCTGCTGGTCTACCCCGGCGGCGACTACGAGGTGCACCGGCCCACCTGGGAGTCCGCGCGGGTGGACTTCGGCGGTCGCAAGGGCTTCCTGCGGCTGGCCCTCGAGCACGACGTGCCGATCGTGCCCGTGGTGTCGATCGGCGGGCAGGAGACGGCGCTCTTCCTCTCGCGCGGCGAGGGCCTGGCCAAGCTCCTGCGGCTGGACAAGATGTTCCGGCTGAAGGTTCTCCCGATCTCGCTCGCCATCCCCTGGGGCCTGAACGTGGGGGACATGCTCGGCCACCTCCCGGCCCCGCCAAGATCACCATCGACGTGCTCGAGCCCATCCACCTGCGCGAGGAGTTCGGCGAGGATCCCGGACCTGAACGAGATGTACGCGGACGTGCTCGGGCGGATGCAGAGGGCCCTCACCGCGCTGCAGGCGGACCGCAACCTGCCGCTCATCGGCTGATGCGGGTCGAGCGCAAGATCACCATCGACGCCCCGCGCGAGGCGATCTGGGAGCGCGTCAAGGATCCGGCGAACTACCCCCAGGTCGTGGAGGGCATCACCCGCTGCCAGCGCAGGAGGGCTCGCCCGACGGACTCGGCGCCCGCTACTCGCTGCGCATGCATGTGGGCTCCGCCGACGTGGGCGGCGTGGTGGAGGTGGTGGAGTTCCGCGAGCTCTGCGACCTGAGCTGGACGAACCTGACCGGCATCGACCATCGCGGGCGGTGGCGGCTGCGCGAGACCGCGGACGGGCGCACGCAGGTGACGCTTCGCCTCTCCTACGAGGCGCCCGGGGTTCTCGGCAGCCTGTCCGACCGCATCTCCGGGCCCATGGTGGGGCGCAATCTCGAGGGAACCCTCGAGCGGCTGAAACACGAGTTCGAAGGGGGAGGCGGCGCGGTGAGCGAGGGAAACGGCGGACTGACCGGGCAGGTGGGCAGCGCCTCGTGGCGGCGCGGGTGCTGATCGAGGCGGGCGTGATCCGGCCGATCCGGCCCGATCGCCTGGTCAAGGTCCTGACCACGCTGGCCCGCTTCGGGCGCAGCCCGGCCGCGGGCACGATCTCGCTGGCCGCGCGCTACCCGGGCGAGACGATGATCGTGGACGAGCTCGGCTCGCTGACCTTCGACGAGGTGCACCGCCGCACCAACGCGCTGGCCCACGCGCTCTCCGACGCCGGCGTCAAGGAGGGCGACGGCGTGGGCATCATGTGCCGCAACCACCGCGGCTTCATCGAGGCGACGGTGGCGGTGTCGAAGCTCGGCGGCGACGCGCTCTACCTGAACACCGCCTTCTCGGGCCCGCAGCTCACCGACGTGGCGAAGCGCGAGAAGCCCGCGGCGATCATCTACGACGAGGAGTTCGCCGGCCTGCTGAAGGAGGCGGGGCACGCGGCGCAAGCGCTTCGTGGCCTGGCACGACTCGGACGACCACGGACGATCCGACGCTCGACGACCTGATCGCGAACGGGGACGACAGCGACGTGGTGGCGCCCGTCGCGCGAGGGCCGCGTGACCATCCTCACCTCGGGCACCACCGGCACCCCGAAGGGCGCGGCGCGCGGCAACCCGCAGTCGCTCGAGCCCGCCGATCTCGCTGCTCTCGCGCATCCCGCTCAAGGCGCGGCAGACCAACCACGTGGCCGCGCCGCTCTTCCACTCGTGGGGCTTCGCCCACTACACGATGGGGCTGATCCTCGGCACCACCTACGTGCTGCGGCGCAAGTTCGACCCGGAGGCACGCCTGGCCGAGGTGGCGCGCACGCGCGCCGACGTGCTCGCGGTGGTGCCGGTGATGATGCAGCGCATCCTCGAGCTGCCCGAGGAGACGCGGCGCAAGTACGACGTCTCCTCGCTGAAGGTGGTGGCGGCCAGCGGCTCCGCGCTCCCCGGCGACCTGGCCACGAACTGGATGAACGCACTTCGGGGACAACCTCTACAACCTCTACGGCTCCACCGAGGTGGCGTGGGCCTCGATCGCCACGCCCGAGGACATGCGCGCCGCGCCCGGGCACCGCGGGCCGGCCGCCGCGGGGCACGGTCGTGCACCTCTACGACGAGGACGGGCGGCAGGTGCCGCACGGGTGACACCGGCCGCATCTTCGTGGGCAACGAGATGCTCTTCGAGGGCTACACCGGCGGCGGCACCAAGGACGTGATCGACGGCCTCATGGCCACCGGCGACGTGGGCCGCTTCGACGCGGAGGGCCGCCTCTTCGTGGAGGGTCGCGACGACGAGATGATCGTGTCGGGCGGGGAGAACGTGTTCCCGGCCGAGGTGGAGGACCTGCTGGTGCGCCACGACGGCGTGGCAGACGCGGCGGCGATCGGCGTGGAGGACAAGGACTTCGGCCAGCGGCTGCGGGCGTTCGTGGTGCTGAGCCGCGGCGCCGACGCTACCGAGGACGACCTGAAGGACCACGTGAAGCGGAATCTGGCCCGCTACAAGGTGCCGCGGGAGATCGTGTTCCTCGACGAATTGCCGCGAAATGCGACCGGCAAGGTCCTGAAGCGCGAGCTGAAGGCGCACGAGGTCACTAACCCGGGTTAGGGTGACTTACCGACCGTCCCCTTAGAGGTTTCCATCGGCGCAGGGCCGAATGGGAACCGGGAAATGAGCGCCTTCCTGATCGTGGTCATCGCCGTATTGCTGCTGGTCGCGCTGACCGCCCTTCTGCTCGTGGTGGGGAGCGGCCGTACGCGGCGGCTGGAGGACGAGCGCAGCCGCTCGGAGGAGATGCGCCGGGAGGCCGCAGTTCCACGACGCCCGCGCCGAGCAGGCGCGCGGCGGAGGCGGAGGAGCGCATGGCCCGCGCCCGGCGCGAGGAGGCGGCCGCCGCGGAGGAGGCCCTGCGCGCCGAGGAGCACGAGAAGGAGGCGTCCGAGCGCTTCCGCCGCGCCGACGAGGTGGACCCGGACGCCGAGTCCGACCCGTCCCGGCGCAGCCGCTTCCTGCGCGGTCCCGACGACGAGGAGACAGAGCCCTCGCCGAACGGTCCGGCCGAGCAGGCGCCGGGCTCGCGCGACGACGCCTGAGCCGCGTCGCCGCTAGCGTGCCGTCCGTGAGGAGAGGACTGATTCTCGCCGCGGCCGCTGGCGACTCGCCGCGGCTCTCACCGCCCTGTGGTGGCCGGCCGCCGCGCCCGCCGCCGGGCGCTGCGGCGAGCACCCCTGGTGCGACCGCTCGCTGTCCGCGGACGCCCGCACCGCGCTGCTGCTGCCCCAGCTCACGCTCGACGAGAAGCTCGACCTGATGGGGGGCGACGACCCCGACGGCTTCCTCCACGCCGACTCCAACTCCGGCACCGTGAACGGCGTGCCGCGCCTCGGCGTGCCGCCGCTGCACCTGAACGACGGCCCCGGCGGGATCAGGCTCGGGATCGGCGCGGACTCGGCCCAGGCCACCGCGCTGCCCTCGCCGCTGGCCCTGGCCGCCGCCTTCGACCCGAAGCTGGCCGACACTCTACGCGGGCGTGATCGCCGGCGAGGCCAGGCGCCGCGGAGCGGACGTGGTGCTCGGACCGATGGTGAACCTCGTGCGCGACCCGCGCGCGGGCCGCAACTTCGAGAGCTACGGCGAGGACCCGCGCCTCCTGAGCGACCTCGGCGTGGCCTTCATCCGCGGCCTCCAGCGGCGCGGGGTGATCGCCGACGTGAAGCACTTCGCGGCCAACAACCAGGAGAAGGACCGCTTCACGATCGACGAGCGGATCGACGAGCGCACCCTGCGCGAGATCTACCTGCCGCAGTTCGAGGCGGCGGTGAGGCGCGGGCACGTGGGCACGGTGATGACCGCGTACAACAAGGTGAACGGCGCGTACATGGGGGCCAACCGCCCGCTGGTCCGCGACACCCTGATCGGCGACTTCGGCTTCAAGGGCCTCGTGCTCTCCGACTTCGTCGCCGGGGGCGACACCGTGGGCTCGGCGCTCGCCGGGCAGAGCCTCGCGCTGCCCGGGCCGCTCTACTACGAGCCCGCCCTGCTGCGCGCCGCGCTCGCCGCCGGCACGCTCACGCAGGCGACGGTGGACGACCTGGTGCGCCGCTACCTGCGCACGCTGTTCCGCTTCGGCGTGTTCGACCGCGGCGGCTCGTCAGCCTTCACGGCGCCGCTGCCGGTAAAGCGCCACGAGCGGAGCGCCCGCGCGGTGGCGGCCCGCGGGGTGGTGCTGCTCCGCAACCGCCGCTCGCTGCTTCCCCTGAAGCCCGCGGCAGGCTGCGCTCGGTGGCCGTGATCGGCAAGTCCGGCGGACGAGTACCAGCGCCCGAACGACCTCTCGAGCGGCGGCGTCAAGCCGCTCACTCACCGTGACCCTGCGGCAGGCGATCGACGGCGCCGGCCTCGCCCGGCCACCCGTTCCGCGTCCGCTACGACGACGGCAGCCGACCTCGGCGCAGGCGGCCCGCCTGGCCCGCCGCTCGCGCGTGGCCGTGGTGGCGGTGGCGCCGAGCGCCGGGTCGGGCGAGTTCGAGGACCGCGCCTGCCTGGCGCTCGACTGCCCGCCCGCGGCGGCGCACCAGGACGCGCTGGTGCGGGCGGTGGCGAAGGCCAACCCGAGGACCGTGGTGGTCGTGCAGTCACCCGGGCCGGTGCTGATGCCCTGGGCCCGGCGCGTGCCCGCGATCCTCGAGGCCTGGTGGCCCGGGGGCGATGGGCGGCGACGGCATCGCCGACGTGCTCTTCGGCCGGGTGAACCCCTCCGGGCGCCTGCCCGTGACCTTCCCGCGCCGGGACGCCGACGTGCCCGCCCGCACGCCGCTCCAGTTCCCGGGCGTGGGCGGCCGCGGGGTGTACTCCGAGGGCGTGCTCGTGGGCTACCGCTGGTACGACCAGCGCCGCATCCGCCCGCTCTTCCCCTTCGGCTTCGGCCTCTCCTACACGAGCTTCCACTACCGCGACCTCGAGGTGCGCGACCTGAAGCGGGAGGCCGCGGCCGGCAAGGTGCGGGTGAAGCTCCGGGTGGCGAACGTCGGGCCGCGCCGAGGGGCGGAGGTGGTGCAGCTCTACGTGGGCCTGCCGCGGCCGGCGGCCGGGGTGGTGCAGCCGCCGAAGGCGCTCAAGCGCTTCCGGCGGGTGGAGATCCCGTCGGGACGCAGCCGCGACGTGACCTTCTCGCTCGAGGACCGCGACTTCTCCTACTGGGACGTGAAGCGCCACCGCTGGCGGGTGGCCGCCGGCTGCTACCGGATCCTGGTGGGCAGCTCCTCGCGGGACATCCGCCTGGAGGACGTGATCGCCCGCGGTCCGCGGGCTGCGCCCGGCCGGCGGGCTCGCGACTCAGGCCGGCCGTGCGGCGGGCCAGCGCGATCAGGGCTCGCGTGCCGAAGCCCGACGCGCCCTTGCCCACGTAGGGGCGTGCCGGTGCCCCACGCCGTGCCGGCGATGTCCATGTGCGCCCAGGGCGTGTCGCCCACGAACTGGCGCAGGAACTCGGCCGCGTAGCTTGGAGCCGGCCACCCGCGCCTCGGCGGCGTTGGTCAGGTCGGCGAAGCGGCCCTTGGTGAGCTCCAGGTAGTCGGGATGGAGCGGCATCCGCCAGCAGATCTCGCCGCTGGCGTTCGCCGGCGGCGTTCGATCGTCCGCGTACCAGTCCTCGTCGTTCGCCCAGAGGCCGGCGTAGGTGTGGCCCGAGGGCCACGAGGATCGCGCCGGTGAGCGTGGCCAGGTCCACCACCCGCTCCACGCCCTGCTCGATGGCGTAACAGAGGGCGTCGGCCAGCACCAGCCGGCCCTCGGCGTCGGTGTTGTTCACCTCGATCGTCTTGCCGTTCATCGCGGTCACGATGTCGCCCGGCTTCACCGCGTGGCCGCTCGGCATGTTCTCGGTGGCGGGCACCACGGCGGTGACGCGTCACCGGCAGTCCGAGCTCGGCGATCCCGGCCATCGACTCGATCACGGCGGCCCCGCCCGACATGTCGAACTTCATCTCCTGCATCTTCGCCGAGGGCTTGATCGAGATCCCGCCGGTGTCGAAGGTCACGGCCTTGCCCACGAAGCCGAGGTGCGGGCCCGACGGCGCCCGCGGGGCGGTAGCGCAGCACGATCAGCCGTGGCTCCACGTGGGTGCCCTGGGCCACGGCGGCGAAGGCGCCCATGCCGCGGGACACGATCGCGTCGCGGTCGAGGATCTCCACCTCGAGCGCCTCGTAGTCGGCGGCGATCTCCACCGCGCGGTCGGCCAGGAAGCTCGGAGTGGCCACGTTGGCCGGAAGGTTCTGGAGGTCGCGCGCGGCGTTGGCGGACTCGGCCGACACGCGGCCGAACTCGAGCTCGGCGTCGTCCACCGAGTCGCCCACCAGCTCGAGCGACTCGATGCCGCCGGACGAGTCCTCGTCGCGCTCGGACTTGAAGCGATCGAAGGAGTAGAGCCGC
Organism: uncultured Thermoleophilaceae bacterium; assembly: GCA_963752455.1. Classification (GTDB taxonomy): domain Bacteria; phylum Actinomycetota; class Thermoleophilia; order Solirubrobacterales; family Thermoleophilaceae; genus JACVRW01. The sequence goes on along the minus strand of CAVVYE010000016.1, from coordinate 46,322 downwards.
AGGAGGGTGCCCTCCACCAGGCCGGCGTCCACGCCCTCGCCGCCGGGGACCGGCCCATGACAGGGACACGGTGCCGAGCTCGCGGGCCCGGCCCGCCACCGCGGCGCCCGCCTCGCGGGCCTTCTCGGCGTCCAGCTCGTCGCGCTTGCCGAGGCCGGCGATCAGCACCCGCCGGCGCCCGCCGCCGGGGGCGTCCTCGTGGGTCACCGCGACCTTGCGCAGGCCGGACTTCGCCTCGCCCAGCTCCACCAGCGCCTGGAGCGCGGGATCGTCCAGCGTCTCGCCGTCGAAGAGGGGAACCACGCGCGTGTCCGCCGCCGTGTCACCGGGGGCGCCGCTGCGGGATGTGACGCGAACGAGGGCCATCGGGGGCGTGAGTGTAGACCGCCGGTATCGTTATCCGGCCCCCGCCACGCCCGCAGCCGCAAAGGAGACTGCCCCCAGATGCCCAAGACCGTGATCCTCGGTGCCGCCCGCACGCCCTTCGGCAAGCTCGGAGGCGGCCTCTCGACCCTCGACGCCACCGACCTCGGCGGCACCGCCATCGCCGCCGCGCTCGAGCGCGCCGAGGTGGCGCCGGACCAGGTCCAGCACGTGGTGTTCGGTCAGGTGCTCCAGGCGGGGCAGGGACAGGTCCCCAGCCGCCAGGCCCAGATCAAGGGCGGGATCCCGAAGGAGGTCTCCTCGGAGACCGTGAACAAGGTCTGCGCCTCCGGGCTCCGCGCCGGCGGGATGATCGACCAGTCCATCCGCGCGGGCGACCTGGACGTGGCCGTGGGCGGCGGGATGGAGTCGATGTCGGGCGCCCCCTACCTGCTGAAGGGCGCGCGCTTCGGCTTCCGCATGGGCGACGCCAAGGCGATCGACGCGATGATGAACGACGGCCTCACCAACCCCTTCTCCGGCAAGGGGATGGGGGAGGAGGCCGACGAGGTGGGCGACGAGCTGGAGATCACCCGCGCGGACATGGACAAGTTCGCGCTCCGCAGCCACGAGCTGGCCATCCAGGCCACCGACGAGGGCCGGCTGCCCGAGGAGATCGTGCCCGTCACGGTCAAGTCGCGGAAGGGCGAGACCACGGTGGAGGTGGACGAGGCGCCGCGCCGGGAGTCCACGCTCGAGTCGCTGGCCGGCCTCAAGGGCGCGTTCCACAAGGACGGCTCGCACACGGCCGGCAACGCCCCGGGCGTGAACGACGGCGCCGGGGCGATCGTCTACGCCAGCGACGAGTGGGCGAAGGCCAACGGCCGGCCCGCGCTGGCCACGATCATCAGCCAGGCGGCGGTGGCGGACGACTTCGCCTACCTGGCCCGCACGCCCGCGAACGCCGCCAAGGCGGCGCTGGAGAAGGCCGGCCTCACCGTCGACGACATCGACCTCTTCGAGATCAACGAGGCCTTCGCCTCGGTGGCGCTCAACTCGATGCGGATGCTGGGCGTGGACGAGTCGAAGGTGAACGTGAACGGCGGCGCGATCGCGCTCGGGCACCCGATCGGGGCCAGCGGCGCGCGCATCCTGATGACGCTGGTGAACGAGCTCCGCCGCCGCGGCGGCGGGCGCGGCGTGGCCGCGATCTGCTCGGGCGGCGGCCAGGGCGACGCGGTGATCGTCGAGGTGAACGGCTCCTAGGGAGTCGGGCGAGGCCGGCCGCGGCGCGTCCCTCGTCGCGGCTGGCGTACCACTCATAGTCCGTGACCAGCCCGTCGCGGCGGCGGAACACGTGCGCGAAGGTCGCGTCCACGGGCACTCCGCTGCCCCGGCCGGTGGCCTTCAGCCGCACGAGCACGAAGACCCCGCCGGGCCCCTCCTGGATCTCCTCGACCTCCGCCGACTCGTAGTCGAAGTGCTCGTGGAGGGCGAGCAGCCCCCTGCGGAGCGCGTCGGGCCCGTGGTCCGAGGCCTCCATCGCGTACTCGGGGTTCACGTAGGCCGCGTCGGGCGCGAAGAACTTGGACATCGCCCGGTCCACGTCGCCCGCGGCGAACGCGGCGTAGGCCTCGCGGATCTCCTGCTCGAACGCCGGGTCCACGCCGGCCAGCGTACCCTCGGCTGATGGCCGATCCACGCGGAGCAGCGTTCTTCGACCTCGACAAGACCCTGATCGAGGGCTCCAGCGCGCTGCACTTCGGGCGCGCGGCCTACAAGGCAGGGATGGTCTCCCGCCGCCAGCTCGTGGGGGACGTCTGGGCCAACCTCCGCTTCCGCCTGCACGGCTCCACGGACGAGGCCACGGACGAGCTGAAGCAGCGGGTGCTGGACGCGATCTCAGGGCAGCGGGTGGTGGACCTGGCCCGGCTCGGCCCGGCCGTGCTCACCGGGATCCTGCCGCTGCTCTACCGCGAGGTGCTGGACGAGGCCTACGCCCATCAGGACGCCGGCCGGCCCGGTGTTCATCGTCACCGCCGCCTCCCAGGAGCTGGCCGAGGTGCTGGCCCACGTGCTGGTGCTGGACGGCGGGATCGGGATGCGCTCCGAGGTGCGCGACGGCGTGTACACCGGCCGCTCCGCCGGCCCCTTCACCTACCGCGAGGGCAAGGCGGAGGCCATCCGCGCAGCTCGCCGCGGAGCGGGGGATCGACCTCTCCGAGTCCTTCGCCTACTCCGACTCCGAGTCCGACCTCCCGATGATGCGGGCCGTGGGGCACCCGGTGGCGGTGAACCCGGACTCCGCCTCGAGCGCACCGCGCGCGAGGAGGGCTGGCGGATCATGCGCTTCGACAAGCTCGCCCGGCACCTGAAGGTGGCGGGCGTGGTGGGCACCCTCGCGCTGGTGGGCGGCAGCGGCGGATACCTGGCGGCACGCCTGCGCCCGCGTCCCCGCAGGCGCCTTCCCGGCCTTCGCTAGCCGCAGGGCTATCGCGCCTAGACTTCGAGGGATGGCGGTCGAGCCCAGGGAGATGACGGACGCGGAGCGCTGGTTCCGCGAGCGCTACGCACGCACGCCGGAGCGCGACGGGCTGTTCACCACGCTCTCGGGCGAGCCGGTGGAGCCCCTCTACACGGCGGAGGACGTGGGCGACGCCGAGCGGCATCGGCCTGCCGGGCGAGTTCCCCTTCACGCGCGGGGTCTACCCGTCGATGTACCGGGGCCGCCTGTGGACCATGCGCCAGTTCGCCGGCTTCGGCACGGCGGAGGAGACCAACGAGCGCTTCCGCTACCTGCTCGACCACGGGCAGACGGGCCTCTCCACGGCCTTCGACATGCCCTCGCTGATGGGGCACGACTCGGACCACCCGCGCGCGCTGGGCGAGGTGGGCCGCGAGGGCGTGGCCATCGACTCGCTCAGCGACATGGAGAAGCTCTTCGAGGGCATCCCGCTGGGCGAGGTGTCCACGTCCATGACCATCAACGCGCCCGCCGCGGTGATGCTCGCCTTCTACGTGGTGGCGGCCGAGCGCAAGGACGTGGGGCCCGAGCACCTGGCGGGCACGATCCAGACGGACATCCTCAAGGAGTACATCGCCCAGAAGGAGTGGTGCTTCCCCGTCGACCCGGCCATGCGGCTGGTCACGGACATGATCGAGTTCTGCGCCGAGCGGATGCCGCGCTGGCACCCGGTGTCGATCTCCGGCTACCACATCCGCGAGGCCGGCTCCACGGCCCAGCAGGAGCTGGCCTTCACGCTGAAGGACGGCTTCACCTACGTGGAGCAGGCGATCGAGCGGGGCCTCGACGTGGACGCCTTCGCGCCGCGCCTCTCGTTCTTCTTCAACGCGCACATCGACTTCTTCGAGGAGATCGCCAAGTACCGCGCGGCGCGGCGGATCTGGGCGCGCGAGCTGCGGGACACCTACGGCGCGCGCGACGAGCGCTCGCTGCTGATGCGCTTCCACACGCAGACGGCGGGCGTCTCGCTCACCGCCCAGCAGCCGCTCAACAACATCGTGCGCACCACCACCGAGGCGCTGGGCGCGGTGCTCGGCGGCACCCAGTCCCTGCACACCAACAGCTACGACGAGGCGCTGGCGCTGCCCACCGAGGGCGCCGTGCGGGTGGCCCTGCGCACGCAGCAGATCCTGGCGCACGAGACCGGCGTGACCAACACGATCGACCCGCTCGGCGGCTCGTACTTCGTGGAGGCGCTCACCGACCGCATGGAGGAGGCCGCCTACGGCTACTTCCGGAAGATCGACGAGCTCGGCGGCATGGTCGAGGCGATCAAGCAGAACTATCCCCAGCGGGAGATCGCGGACGCCTCGTTCCGGCTCCAGGAGGAGATCGAGCGCGGTGACCGGATCATCGTCGGGGTGAACAGCCACCGCACGGCGGGGGACGAGCACACCGACCTCCTGAAGATCCCGGTGGAGCTCGAGCGCAAGCAGATCGGCCGGGTGCAGGCCGTGCGTGCCGCCCGGGACGGGAGCGCGGTGGAGAGCACTCTCTCCGAGCTGCGCGCGGCGGCCGTCGCCGGGGCGAACCTGATGGAGCCGCTGCTCGACTGCGCGCGCGCCGACACCACCGAGGGCGAGATCATCGAGTCGCTCCAGCGCGTGTTCGGCACCTACACCGAGACGCCCGTCTTCTAGACGGCCCCTCGAAGAGATGTCCACCGGGGCCGCCCGGGGCTCACCCATGCGCTCGCGGGCGTCGAGGGCAGACCCAGCAGCCTCGCGGCAGGGCGCGGCCGCCGGAAATCCGTGACCAGGCCCAACGCACCAATAGCCGCGCTGATCGCCGCCATGGCCCTGGCGATGCCGGCCTCCGCATTCGCGGCCGGCGAGAGCGGCGACGCGGGTGAGCTCCCGGCCACCGCCCAGGACCTCTCCACCGAGCCGGTGGACCAGGTGTCGGGCAGCTTCGCGACGGGCGCCGACGCCGACCTCTACCGCGTCTGCCTCGAGGGCGGCGGCACCTTCTCCGCCAGCACCGTCGGCGGCTCGGACGTGGACACGCAGCTCTTCCTCCTCGACGCGCAGGGACACGGCGTCTACGCGAACGACGACGCCGAGGCCACGCGCCAGTCCACGCTTCCCTCGCTCGACCCGCTCACGCCGTCCGCGCCGGGCGTGTACCTGCTCGGCGTCTCGCCCTACAACCGCGACCCGCACGGCGCCACCAGCGCGATCTTCCCGAACTCCGGCGGCGTGCTCGCACCGATCTCGGACGAGCCCCTGGCCTCCTGGATCGGCTCGGCCCGCCGGGGCGGCACCTACGGCATCGCGCTGACCGGGACCACCACCTGCGCGCCGGCGGACGAGACGCCTCCCACCATCGACCTCCGCGTGCCCGCCGACGGAGCCTCGGTGGCCCGCGGGGCCGAGGTGGCCGTGGACTTCGACTGTGCCGACGAGGGCGGTTCGGGCCTCGCCTCGTGCGAGGGCTCGGTGGCCGACGGGGCCGCGCTCGACACCTCGTCTCTCGGGGACCGCGCGGTCACGGTCACCGCCCGCGACGCCGCGGGCAACGAGACCGTGGTGACCCACACCGCCCACGTGGTGGACGCCACCGGCCCGGTCGTCTCGCTCCTCACCCCCCTCGACGGCGCGGTGTACCTCCTGGGCCAGGACGTGACGGCGGACTACTCCTGCGCCGACGAGGAGGGCGGCTCCGGCCTCGCCTCCTGCACCGGGGACGTGCCCGATGGGCGCCGCCGTGGACACGGGATCGGTGGGGGCGAAGGACTTCAACGTGCGGGCGCGAGGACGGGGCGGGAGGTTCCGCCTCGGTCACGCACGGCTACCGGGTGGTCTACGACTTCCGCTTCCGCCGCTGGGGCTGGCATTGGCACCGCCACGTCGCCCAGGAAGGCCCGCGCGGGCCGGCTCGTGGTCGTGCGCTTCTCGATCGACGGATTCCACGGCCGCGACGTGGTGGCCGACGGGCTACCCGCAGGTGGCCGAGACCGAGTGCGGCGCCGCGAGCGAGCCCGAGTCGGGCGATCCCGCCCGCATCCTCGGCGGGCTGCACTGGTCCGCGCCGCGGGCGCCAGTACCTCCTCCTGTGGAAGACCGAGCGCAGCTGGGCCGGCACCTGCCGCCAGTTCCTCCTCGGGCTCGACGACGGCACCGTGCACCGGGCCGAGTACCGCTTCAAGCGATAGCCGCCAACCGTTAGGGTTCCGCGCCTATGAGGCACCTGGCGCTCCTGGCAATCGTGTACGTCCTGATGGCGGCCCTCGTGCTGCCCTCGTCGCTGTTCGCGGCGGACGAGCCGCAGCCGGCCGGTGGAGGCGGCGGCGCCCACCACCACCGCTCCGTCCACCACCACGGCCCCCGCGCCGGCTCCGGCGCCCGCCCCGGCAGCGCCCGCGCCCGCCGCGCCGGCCCCCAGCGCGCCCGCCCCGGCTCCGGCGGCCCCCGCCGAGCCCGCCGCGCCCGCCCCGGAACCGCCCCGGTCCAGAAGCTCGACGACGCGGACGCCCCGGCCAAGGGCGGGCCCAAGGCCCAGGCCGCCGCCTCGGCCAGCGTGACCATCAAGGACTTCGACTTCGGCCCCGCCACGGTGACCGTGAACGTGGGCGACACGGTGAGCTGGACGAACCAGGGACCCACGCGCGCACTCCGCCACCGCCTCCGGGGGCAGCTTCGACACCGGCATCTTCCCGGCGGGCCAGACCCGCAGCGCGACCTTCAACACCGCCGGGACGTTCGCCTACATCTGCACGCCCCACCCGAACATGAAGGGCACGGTGATCGTCCAGGGGGCGAGCACCGGCGGCAGCGGCGACACCACCGGGCGGCTCCGGCACCTCGGGCACCGACTCCTCCGGCACCGCCGGCACGGCTGCCGCCACGGGGCCGCAGCTGGCCAGCACCGGAATGGACGTGGCCGCGCTGGCCATCCTGGGCGCGCTCATGTGCCTCCTCGGCGTGGCGGTCCGCCGCCGCTCGGCCGACGAGGCCCCGAGGCCCGCCGTGCCCAACGGCTGGTGAGCAGCTCGCGAAAGATCCGGGTGGTGGTGGCCAAGCCCGGGCTCGACGGCCACGACCGCGGCGCGAAGATCATCGCCCGGGCGCTGCGCGACGCCGGCATGGAGGTCATCTACACCGGGCTCCACCAGACGCCGGAGCAGATCGTGGAGACCGTGATCCAGGAGGACGCCGACGCCGTGGGCCTCTCGATCCTCTCGGGCGCGCACATGACGCTCGTGCCCCGGATCGCGGAGCGGCTGAAGGCCGAGGGCGCCGAGGACGTGGTGCTCGTGGTGGGCGGCACGATCCCGAGCGACGACATCCCCGAGCTCAAGGAGCTCGGGGTGGCCGAGGTGTTCACCCCCGGCGCCCCGGTGCAGGGGATCGTGGACTTCCTGCGCGAGGCCGTCCCGGCCTAGCCGCCAGGCCTTGGCCGGCCGACCGCCTCCCGCGTTCGCCGTCCGCGCCGTGCTCGGGGCGCGGCGCCGGCCTGATCGCGCTGGCCGACCGCCTCGTGCCCGCCCAGGTGGCCCTGTTCGACCATTCGGTGGGTCTGGCGCGCACGCACGTGATCGGCACCCTCGCCGAGCTCGGCGTGGCCGACGAGCTGGCCAAGGGGCCCGGCCACCGCCGAGGACCTCGCGGGCCGGCTGGGCGTGAACGCCGACGCGCTCCACCGCGTGATGCGCGCCGCGGCGCTCGGCGGGCTGCTCCGGCTCGACCGGAACGGCGTGTTCTCGCTCGGCCGCACCGGGCAGCCGCTGCGGAGCGATCACCCCCACCAGATGCGGGACTGGGCGCGCTACTTCTCGCTCAAGTCCACGTCCGCGGCGTGGTCGGACCTGACCGAGACGGTGCGCACCGGGAGCGCCGCGTTCCCGCGCGTCCACGGCAGCTCCGTCTGGCGCTGGTTCGGCGAGCATCCCGAGGAGGAGCGCCTGTTCGCGGGCGGCATGCGCACCCTCACCGTGCAGGCCGCGCCGTTCATCGTCCACGGCTACCCGTGGCCGGAGGAGGGCGTCCTCTGCGACGTGGCCGGCGGCGTGGGCACGCTCCTCGGCGCGATCCTCGACGCTCGCCCGGCCTGCGCGGAGTGCTCGTGGACGGGCCCGGCGTGCTGGCCGAGGCCGACGGCTGGCTCGGCGGGTCGCGGCCTGCGCGACCGGGTGGAGCTCTCCGAGGGCGACATCTTCCGGTCGCTGAGCGTCGCGGGCGGACGTCTACCTGCTGAAGAACATCCTCCACGACTGGGACGACGAGGCCTGCGCCACGATCCTCGCGCACCGTCCGGGCGACCATGCCCACGGGCGTCGCGGCTCGTGGTGGTCGAGTACCTGCAGGAGCGCAACGTCCCGGACGCCGTGGCCTCCCGCTCCGACATCCAGATGATGACCCAGTGCGACGACGGCCGTGAGCGCTCCGCCGAGGAGATCCAGGCGCTGCTGCGGGGCGCCGGCCTGGAGCCCGGGAGGGTCGTGCAGACCGGCGGGCCCGGGCTGGTCGAGGCGTTGCCGCCTAGGCGTAGGCCGCCTAGGCGGCTGAGGCTGCGGGGCGCCGTGCGGGAGCGGCGGCGCCCTCGTGCTCGAGGATCCGCTCGGCCGCCTCGCGCAGTCCGGCGATCAGGTCGGTGCCGAGCTCCTCGGCCCACTCGCCCTCGATCTCCCTGAACAGGCGGCGGCCGGTGAGGCAGGCCTCCCGGCCGCGGTCGGTGACGTGGATGATCTTGGCCCGGCCGTCGTCCGGGCAGGCGGCGCGGGTCAGGTAGCCCTGGCGCTCCAGCTCGGCCACCGCCTCGCCCACGGCCTGCTTGGTGAGGCCCGAGCCCTGGGCCAGGTCGGTGAGCCGGGAGCCGTTCTCGAGGTCGATGAAGCCGAACACGCAGCCGTGCCCCTCGCGCACGTCGTCGAAGCCGGCCTCGCGCAGGCGCGCGAAGACCTTCTCCAGCGCGGCGACCTTCACCTGCATGAGGAGAGCGGGGAGTGGGCGGGGATACGTGAGTTCGGTCACAGAATGGTAAGGATGCTTGACTTCTTGGTAAGGCTTATTGATAATGCCACCTGACCAGGCGACCTGACCAATTGTAGTCCGGCCGGGCCCCCGCCACAAGTACCCGAAATGACTCGCGGAGGACTTCAAATGCATCGCAAGTGGTGGACGCTGATCGTGGTCAGCGTCGCAACCTTCATGCTCCTGCTGGACATCACGGTCGTGAACACCGCGCTCCCGGCCATCCAGAAGGATCTGGACGCGTCGTTCACGGAGCTCCAGTGGGTGATCGACGCCTACACCCTGGCCCTGGCCGCGCTCGTGCTCAGTGCCGGCGTGCTGGCCGACCGTCTCGGCCGACGGCGGGTGTTCGCCGCCGGGCTGGGCATATTCACGGTCGCCTCGGCGCTGGCCGGCCTCGCACCGGACCCGACGTTCCTGAACCTCACGCGCGCCCTGCAGGGCGTTGGCGGCGCGGTGATGTTCGCCGTCTCGCTCGCGCTCGTGGCGCAGGAGTTCAAGCCCGGGCGTGACCGCGGGGTGGCCATGGGCGTGTACGGCGCCACCATCGGCCTCGCCGTGGCCTTCGGCCCGCTGGTGGGCGGCGCCCTGGTGGAGGGGATCGGCTGGGAGTCGATCTTCTTCCTGAACGTCCCGATCGGCATCGCGGCGCTGGTCATCACCTACACGCACCTGCGGGAGTCGCGCGACCCGAACGCGTCCCGCATCGATTGGGCCGGGCTGGTCACGTTCTCGACCTCGCTGTTCCTGCTGGTGTTCGGGCTGCTGCGCGGCAACGAGGAGGGTTGGGGCTCGACCATGATCGTCGCGCTGCTGGCCGGGGCGGGCGTGCTGCATGGCCGCCTTCATCGCCATCCAGGCCCGGGTGAAGGAGCCGATGCTGCCGCTGCACCTGTTCCGCAAGCCGGCCTTCACCGGCGTGCAGCTCGCGGCGGCCGCCGTATCGGCGTCGATGTTCGCGCTGTTCCTGTACATCACGTTCTACCTGCAGGGCTTCCTCGGCCAGGAGCCGCTCGAGGCCGGCCTGCACTACCTCCCGCTCACCGTCACGAACTTCTTCGTCGCGGCCGCGGCGGGAGCGGCGATGTCCAAGATCCAGGCGCGCTACATCCTCGCCGCGGGCCTGGCCGTCACGGGCCTGGGACTGCTGCTGATGGGCGGCCTGAGCGCGTCCGACGAGTGGACCGGGCTGCTCGCCGGCTTCGTGCTCGCCGGCGCGGGCGTGGGCCTGATCAACCCGGTGATCGCCGACGTGGCGGTGTCCGTGGTGCCCAAGGAGCAGAGCGGCATGGCCTCCGGGATCAACGACACGTTCCGGCAGGTCGGCATCGCCATCGGCATCGCCGCCTGGGGAGCGATCTTCCTCAGCCAGGGTGCCGACAAGGTCGAGCAGCTGGCGGCGGGCACGCCCGCGGCCACCGGTGAGCGGCCCCGCCAGCTGGTGGAGGCCGTGTCGTCCGGCAATCTCGACACCGCGGTGTCCTCGTTCCCCGCGGGCAGCCGCGCGGGCGCGGCCGACGCGGCGCGTGAGGGATTCCTCGCCGGCATGAACCAGATCCTCATGCTCGGCGGAATCCTGGCCATCGCCGGCGCCGTGGCCGCCCTGTGGCTGGTCCGCGAGGTGGACATCGAGCGCGGCGAGGTCCTCGAGGCCGAAGACGTGTTCGAGGGCGAGGCGGTTCCGGAGCCCGCGGCTGCGTAGCCCCCGCGAGATCCGGTAGAACGGACGAGCCGGCCCCGGCGGGGGCCGGCTCGTCGCGTTTACGGCTTCACACGCGCGGGGAACGGGGCGATTGACTCGTCAGTCAACGGAGGCGGTACAATCGCCGCCGCTTGCGGGCACCCGCCACTCAGCCCGCTCCGGACAAAGAAGGAGAAGCTTTCTCGTGAAGATCTGCGTCCTCGTAAAAGAGGTCCCCGACGCCGCCGTTGAGAAGCGCATGGACCCTGGTTCCAAGCGCATCGACCGCTCGGGGGAGAAGAACCTGAACCCGTTCGACACCCACGCCATCGAAGCCGCGATGCAGATTCGCGAAGGCGGTGCCGTGGAGGTCGACGAGATCGTGGCCGTGACCATGGGCCCGGAGAGCGCCTTCCGCGCGCTTCACAAGGCCGTGTCGCTGGGCGCGGACCGCTCGGTGCACCTCACCGACGATGCGCTGGCCGGCTCCGACGTGTGTGCCACCGGCTACGCGCTGGCCAAGGTGCTCGAGTCCGAGTCGCCCGACCTGGTGCTGCTCGGCCAGCAGTCGGATGACGGCGAGTGCTACACGATCGGCGCCGTGGTGGCCGACCACCTGAAGATGCCGTCGCTGACCCAGGTGATCAAGATCGACACCCAGGAGGGCAAGCTCCGCTGCGAGCGTCAGGCCGAGTACGGCTACGACACCGTGGACGTGGAGCTCCCCGCGGTCATCTCCGTGGGCGACGCCATCAACGAGCCGCGCTACCCGTCGCTCAAGGCGATCATGGGCGCCAAGAAGAAGCAGCTCGACAAGCGCGCCACCGGCGACGTCGGCATCGAGGCCGACAAGGTCGGTGAGCAGGGATCCCGCACCTCCGTCCTGGCCATCAACCCGCCGCCCGCGAAGCAGGCCGGGGAGATCATCGAGGACGAGGACACCAACGAGACGGTCGAGAAGATCGTGGCCTGGCTCGACGAAAGGAAGCTGTTGGCATGAGCGTCCTCACCTACGCACTCCATTACGAAGGCGAGTTCAACAAGAACTCGCTCGGTGCCGTGTCCGAGGGCGCCCGGCTCGCGAAGGAGCTCGGCGGCCAGGCCGGCGTGGTCGTGGTCGGCGGGGATGACCTCACCGACGAGCTGTGCGCCACGCTCGGCAAGTACGGCGCCGAGAAGGTCTACCGGGCCAAGGCGCCGGAGGGCCTCGGCGCGCCGGTGGTCGACGCGATGGCCAAGGTCATCCAGGACGAGGGCTACAAGTACGCGCTCTTCGGCGGCGGACTGCTGGGCTTCGAGATCGGCGCCGGGCTCACCGCCCGCCTGCAGGCGGGCGTGACCATGGAGGTCACCGCCGTGAAGGTGCAGGACGGCGGCCTCGTGGCCGAGCGCCCGATCCTCCAGGACTCGGCGATCGTCGACGTGGCCTACGTGGGCGAGCCGGGAATCATCATCGGCCGCCTGAACGCGTTCGACATCAAGGAGGCCGGCGACGGCTCGGCCGAGGTGGTGGACGTGGACGTCCAGCTCGAGGAGCACTCCACCAAGGCCACGATGGTCCAGCGCGGCGAGCAGCGCGGCGCCGACGTGAACATCGAGGACGCCGACATCCTCGTGGCCGGCGGCCGCGGGCTCGGCAAGGCCGAGGGCTTCGAGATGTGCGAGGAGCTGGCCGGAGCGCTCGGCGGAGCGGTGGCCGCCACCCGTGCGGTGGTGGATGCCGGCTGGTACCCCTACGCGGCCCAGATCGGCCAGACGGGCAAGACCGTCGCGCCGAAGCTGTACCTGGCCGCGGGCATCTCCGGGGCCATCCAGCACAAGGTGGGCATGCAGAGCTCGGAGAACATCGTCGCGATCAACAAGGATCCGAACGCGCCGATCTTCGAGTTCTCGGACCTCGGCGTGGTGGGCGACCTGAACAAGATCGTGCCCAAGCTCACCGAGGCCCTGAAGGCGAAGAAGGGCTGACGCAAGTGGGTCACGCTCCGGACGAGTTCCCGCCGCCCGTCAAGTCCCCCGAGGAGTTCGTCAAGACCTCCCTCGACGGGGAGGACGAGCGGATCGACATCGGCGTGGCCATCGTGGGCGGCGGCACCGCCGGCCTGGCCTGCGCCAACCGGCTGCTCCAGCTGCTCGCCGACGACCCGCAGATGCTGGAGCAGCTGGGCGAGGTGCCGGTCGCGGTGATCGAGAAGGCCAAGACGTGCGGCGGGCACAACCTGTCCGGCGCCGTCATGCGCCCGGGACCGCTGGAGGAGCTGTTCCCCGACCTGAGCCGCGAGGAGTGGCGCAAGGAGGGGTTCGCCTTCGGTGAGGTCGAGAAGGAGGCGATCTACCTCCTGCCCAACGGCAAGACCAAGATCCGCATCCCTCCGCCCCCGCCGCAGCACAACAAGGGCAACGAGGTGGTCTCCGTGGCCGCGCTCTGCCGCTACATGCAGCGCCAGGCCGAGGACGCCGGCGCGTATCTCCTCACCGAGACCTCCGCCACGCAGCTGATCGTGGAGGACGGCGAGGTGAAGGGCATCCGCTCGGGCGACAAGGGCCGGGGCAAGGACGGCGAGCCGCTCGGCAACTTCGAGCCGGGCACGGACATCGCCGCCCAGGCCACCGTTCTGGCCGAGGGCTGCTGGGGCAACCTCACCGGCCCGGCCATCCGCGAGTTCGGGCTCGGCGACGACCGCGAGCCGATGGTGTGGGAGCTCGGCGTCAAGGAGGTCTGGAAGGTCAAGAAGCCGCTCGACCGGGTGATCCACACGCTCGCCGGCTGGCCGCTCAAGATCTCCGCCAAGTACCACCAGATCGGCGGATCCTGGATCTACCCGATGAAGGACGAGAAGACGGGCGACGACCTGGTGTCGATCGGGTTCGTGATCGACCTCGACTACGCGGACGCCACCACCTCCGCGCACGACCTTCTCCAGCAGTTCAAGACCCACCCGCTGGTGCGCGAGATCCTCGAGGACGGCGAGCGCGTGTCCTGGGGCGCCAAGGCCATCCCGGCCGGCGGCTACTGGGCCGTGCCGAAGCTCTCGATGCCCGGCGCGGTGATCGTCGGCGACGCCGGCGGCCTCGTGAACCTGGCCGCGCTCAAGGGCGTGCACTACGCCATCAAGTCGGGGATCCTGGCCGCCGAGCAGATCTACCGGTCGCTGAAGGCGGGCAGCAACGACTTCTCCCAGTACGAGAAGGACGTGGACGAGTCGCTGATCGGCCGGGAGCTCTACGAGCAGCGCAACACGCGCCAGCCCTTCCAGATGGGCCTGCTCCGCGGCGGACCGCTCGTGAACCTGATGATCGCCACCAAGGGACGCTTCCCGGGCGGTCGCTGGAAGCTCCACCGCAACGACGCCCAGCCGATGTTCATCGGCAAGACGAAGAACGGCTATCCGAAGCCCGACGGCAAGTACATCTTCGACAAGCTCTCGAGCGTCTTCATCTCGGGCAACGCCACCCGCGACGACGCGCCGAACCACATCCGCGTGCAGACGAACGTGCCGCGCGAGGTGGCCGAGACGTGGCAGTGGATGTGCCCGGCCGGGGTGTACGAGATCCCGGAGGACGCGCCCGAGGAGGGCGACGTGGACGTGATCGTGAACTACACGAACTGCGTCCAGTGCGGGGCCATCACGGCCAAGGGCGGGCGGCTCACCACGCCCGAGGGCGGGGACGGCCCGCTGTACCAGAACACCTGACGCCCGGGTATGGTGCCCCGCGGATGCCGCTCCGCCGGGCTCTAGCCACCGCCGTCGCCGTTCTCGCCTGCCTGTCGCTCGCGCCCGCGGCGAGCGCGGCCAACCCCCTGAAGCTCGTGTCGCGCGAGCGGCTGGCCGACCGGCTGTACGAGCTCACCTTCACCACGCCGGCGCTGAGCGCGCCGACCAAGGTGCGGCTGCTGCTCCCCGCCGGCTACGACGCGAAGGCGAGCCGGCGCTACCCGGTGCTGCTGCTGCTCCACGGGGCGGGGGGCAGCTACACGGACTGGACCACCGCGGGGGAGGCGCGGGACATCACGCGCTATCCTGCCGGTGATCGTGGTCATGCCCGACGGGGGCAAGGGCGGCTGGTACAGCGACTGGTACAACGGCGGCGCCTTCGGGCCGCCCCGCTGGGAGACCTACCACCTGCGCCAGCTCGTGCCCTGGATCGAGTCGCACTACCGCGCGGTCGGCGAGCGCCGCGGCCGGGCCGTGGCCGGCCTGTCGATGGGCGGGTTCGGCACGATGAGCTACGCCTCGCGGCACCCCGACATGTTCAGCTCGGCCGCCGCGTTCTCGGGCGCGGTGGACGCCAACGTGCCCCCGGCATCGGCGAGCCGATCGTGAACGCCACCTCGTCGCAGGACGGCGGGAAGCCCGGGGATGTGATCGGCACGCGGGCCGACAACGAGGTGCGCTGGCGGGGACACAACCCGTGGGACCTGGCCTCGAACCTGCGCGGGGTGGACGTGACGCTGCGGACCGGCGACGGCTCTGCCCGGGGGTCCCGTACGACACCGGCACCACGCCCGACGTCATCGAGCAGATCGTGCACACGGAGAACCTGAGCTTCCACCGGCGCCTCGGGGAGCTCGGCATCGCGCACGTCTTCCAGGACTACGGACCCGGGTTCCACCGCTGGCCCTACTGGAACCGCTCGCTGCGCCAGACGCTTCCGGGGATCCTGGCCCGCTTCAAGAAGCCCGCGCCCGCCGCGCGGCCCGCTCACCTATCGCTCCATCGAGCCCGCCTACTCGGTGTGGGGCTGGCGACGTGGCCGTGCAGCGGAAGGCGCTGGAGTTCAGCTCACTGCGCATCGCCGGGCGGCGCGGGTTCTCGCTCTCCGGCAGCGGCAGCGCCTCGGTGGCCACGCCGGCGGTCTACCGGCCGGGAGCCACCTACCGCGTGGTGGCCACCTCGGCCCAGTCGGGCACCCGCCGCCTCGACCTGCGCGCGCGCCGCGGCCGCCTGCGGATCCCGGTGCGGCTCGGCCCGTCGAACGCCACGCAGGAGCAGTTCACCGCCGGACGGCCGGCCCACGGCCGCCACCCGCGTCTTCACCACCACGGTGAAGATCAGGCGCCTGGGGTAGGCCGGCGGGCTCTGGGCTCGGAGGCTTACTGCGGCTGGGTGAGGCGACCATGTACGTCGTCCGGCACCGATAGCTGTCGCCAGGCGACAGTAATCGGGTCACTCTCCGTCCGTTGCGAATTTTGTCCGAGGGTGGCCGAATGCGCGCCCGATCGGACCCGGCTCACTCCCCGATCGAGAACATCGCCTCGAGGTCGTGCTGGGAGAACACCTCGAAGGCCATCATCGTCTGCGTGCGCTCGATCCCGGAGAGGCGCCCCAGCCCGCCGGTCACCACCTCGGCCAGCTGCTCCTGGCGCGGCACGCGCACCATGGCCACGAAGTCCCAGTCGCCGGTGACCGAGTAGGCCTCGGCCACTCCCTCCACGTCGGCCAGCGCGCTGCCGAGCGTGGGCAGGGCCTCGTGGGTGGCCTTCACGAGCACGATCGCGTGGGTCATCGCGGCAACGGTACCGGCCCTCCGCGGCGGAGCGGTCGGCCGCCGGCGATAGCGTGCCGCCCATCCGCCCGCCCGGCCAGCATCCCCGTCGCGTCACCGTCGTGGGCGCCGGCTCGTTCGGCACCGCCGTGGCGCTGTTGCTCGAGCGGGCCGGGCTGCGCACCACGCTGCTGTGCCGCAGCGCCGAGCAGGCCGCCGAGGTGAGCGAGAGCCGGCGCAACGAGCGCTACCTCCCCGGAGTCGAGCTTCCGCGTGACCTGCGGGTGCGCGCGCTCGGCGCCGATCGCGACGACCTGGCCCGGGCCGACCTCGTGTTCCTCGGGGTGCCGTCGAAGGGCATCGCCGAGGCCGTGGCCGAGCTGCAGCGGCTCGGCGTGTCGGACGACGCGGGGATCGTGTCTCTGGCCAAGGGCCTGGTGCCCCCGGACGGCACGCCGCCGACGATCGCGCTCGAGGCCGCCTTCGGCAGCGAGCGGGTGGCCTGCGTGGGCGGTCCCGCGCACGCCCGCGAGATGGTGGAGACCGGGGCCGGCCTGGTGTGCGCGTCGCGCTCGGAGGTGCTGGCCCATGGGGTGGCCGAGGCCTTCCAGGCCGCCGGGGTGGTGTGCGAGGTGTCGGACGACCCGGTGGGGGTGGAGCTGGCCGGCGTGGCCAAGAACGCGGCCGCCGTGGCCGTGGGCGCCACCCAGGCTCAGGGGCTGAACGCCGCCGGGATGGCGGCGGCCGACATCTTCCTCGAGGTCCTGTCGCTGGCCGCGCTGAGCGGCGGGCAGGCCCGCACCTTCGTCGGGCGGGCGGGCACCGGCGACCTGGTGGCCACCGCGCTGGCCCCGAGCTCGCGCAACCGCACGGCCGGCGAGCTGCTGGCCCAGGGCGTGCCCGGCGAGGAGATCCCCGCCCGCGTGGGGCAGGCCGTGGAGGCGCTCGAGACCGTGCGGCTGCTGGCCCAGTCGATCGAGCGCGAGGGACTGGAGGCGCCGGTCACCTCGGCGCTGGCCCACCTCATCGAGGGCACGCTCCCACTGGACGATTGGATCTCCATGGTGAGGGCCAAGCAGCCCGCTCCAGCCCGCTTCCGGAGCCCCCGCACGTGGTGGACCCGGCTGCGCGATTGGGTGCGCCGGCGCTTCCGCGGACGGTGAGTAGAATCGAAAGGGCGATGAAGACGGAAATCCATCCCGAGTACGTCCCGGCCCACGTTCGCTGCACCTGCGGCAACGAGTTCTGGACGCGCTCCACCAAGGGCGAGCTCCATGTGGAGATCTGCTCCGCCTGCCACCCGTTCTACACGGGCAAGCAGAAGCTGGTGGACACCGGCGGCCGGGTCGAGCGTTTCCGTCGCCGCGCCGCTCGAAGCCGCGGCTAGACAGCGCAACTCCGGGCCTCGGAGACTGTTCTCACGAGGCATGGCCAGACGACTCGCACCGATCCTTGCCGCCGCGCTCGTGGCCGCGTGCGCCGTGCTGCCCGCGCCGGCCTCGGCCCGGCCCCCGGCGGCGGCCTCGGGCGTGACGGCGATCGCCAAGGTGGTGCGCTGCTCCACGGTGCTCGACGAGGCCGTGTTCCAGGGCCGCATGCGGAAGCTTCCGGGCACGGCCCGGATGGCCATGCGCTTCACCCTGCTCCAGCGCACCGGCCTGGGTCCCGGCTTCGCGCGGGTGGAGGCTCCCGGCCTCGGGAAATGGCGCAGGTCGCGCCCCGGAGTGAGGGCGTTCGGCTACAAGCAGGCCGTGCGCAACCTGGCCGAGGGCTCGCTCTACCGGGTGCAGGTGGACTTCCGCTGGTACCTCGCCGACCACAAGCTGCAGGGCAAGACGCGCAGAAAGTCGGCCACCTGCCCCGAGCTCGACGTGCTCCCGAACCTGCGGGTGAAGCTTCTGGGCGTCTACCACACGCCCGCACCCGACACGGACCGCTACGCCCTCCGCGTGACCAACTTCGGCGCCGCCGAGGCCCAGGGCGTGCTCGCCCGCCTCTCGGTGGACGGCACCGTGGCGGCCAGCGGGACCTTTGGCGCGTTGTCGGCCAAGAGCTCGGTGAAGCTCATCCTGCGCGGGCCGGAGTGCCAGGACTTCGTCCAGGCGCAGGTGGATCCGGACAGCCTGATCGCCGAGTCCGTGGAGACGGACAACAGCCAGCTCAGGGTCTGTTCCGCGCTCCGGTCGCTCTCATAGCGACGCCAGGCTCAGATTCGGCGGGCGAGCCGCCGATACGATGAGTGAGGTGAGCGCTCCGTCCACGAACGGTGCCGCCCCACCGCGCCCGGCGCGGGAGGCGGTCGGCGACGCCCCGATCGGCGGCCAGGCCGTCCTCGAGGGCGTGATGATGCGCGGCGTGTCCACCTGGGCGGTGGCCGTGCGCAAGCCCTCCGACGAGCAGATGGCCGCGGGCGGCCCGGACTCCAAGGAGGGGGCCAAGGGCGAGATCGAGGTGACCACCGAGCCGCTGGTGTCCTGGTCCAAGCGCCACCGGATCTATCGCCTTCCCGTCATCCGCGGGGTGGTGGCCCTGGCCGAGTCGCTGAACATCGGCTTCAAGGCGCTCGGCATCTCCGCCAACGCCCAGATCCCGCCGGACGAGCAGGGCGAGCAGAAGGAGCTGGGCGGAGGCGCCTGGGCGGGAACGGTGGCCTTCGCGCTGCTGTTCGCGGTGGGCCTCTTCTTCCTGCTGCCCGCCGGTCTCACCAACCTCTTCCGCGACGAGATCCCGAACGGCGTCGTGTTCGTGGTGATCGAGAAGCTCGTCCGCATCACCATCTTCCTGCTCTACCTCTGGCTGATCTCGCGCATGCGCGACCTGGAGCGGGTGTTCGAGTACCACGGCGCCGAGCACAAGACGATCTCCTGTTACGAGGCCGGCCTGCCGCTCACGCCCGAGAACGCCCAGCAGTTCTCCCGCTTCCATCCCCGCTGCGGCACCAGCTTCCTGCTGCTGGTGATGATCGTGGCCATCTTCGTTTTCGCGCCGTTCGGCAAGCTCGAGTGGCAGTGGCTGTTCGTGTCCCGCATACTCGGGATCCCGCTCGTGGCCGGGCTCGCCTTCGAGCTGATCAAGTGGTTCGGCCGCAACCGCTCGAAGCCGTGGGCCCGGGCGCTGATGTGGCCGGGCATGCAGCTCCAGCGGCTCACCACGCGCGAGCCGGACCTCTCGCAGCTGGCCGTGGCCATCGCCTCTCTGGACGCCGTTCTGGCGGTGGAGAACCCCCGCGAGGTGGCGCCCGAGGACAGGATCGGCATGGAGGTCGTGGCCTGAGCCGGCGGGCGCAGTGCGCCCGCCAGGTTGAGGGTTAGGGTCCCCTAAAAGGGTTGATTTACCTCCCCCCAGGGTGGTAGACCACGCAGTATCACTGGGGAGGGTCGCTGAGAGGTGTGCCTGGCTATTCCAGGCAGGATCACGGAAGTGGTCGACGAGCAGAACCGGCTCGCCCAGGTTGATGTAGCCGGAGTCAAGCGGACCGTGAACATCGGCCTGCTCGACGAGGACGGCGACCCCGCCCGGCCCGGAGACTGGGTGCTGATCCACGTGGGCTTCGCCCTCTCCAAGGTGGACGAGGCGGAGGCCCTGGCCACCCGAAAGCTGCTCGAGGGCATGGGCCAGGACTACGAGCAGGAGCTCGAGGAGTTGAAAGCGAGCGCGATCGAGTGACCCGACGGCACCGACCTCGTCCCTCCCTGTGATCACACCGTCGGGTGCATCACTTGTGGGGACGAAGCGGTGCCGCTGAGCGTGCTGGTGGTGGAGGAGGACGGCCTGGCGCTGTGCGCCGACGCCGAGGGCAACAGCCAGACGGTGGAGACGGCGCTGGTGGGCGAGGTGGCCGTGGGTGAGCGGCTGCTGGTGCACGCCGGCACCGCGCTCGCGAGGGCGGCGGCATGAAGTTCGTGGACGAGTTCCGCGACGCCGAGCTCGGCCGGGTCCTGGCGGGCGAGATCGTGTCGCTGGTCGAGCCGGGCCGCCACATGAAGCTGATGGAGGTGTGCGGCGGCCACACCCACTCGATCTACAAGTACGGGATCGACGACCTGCTCCCGGAGAACGTGGAGCTGGTGCACGGCCCCGGCTGCCCGGTGTGCGTGATCCCGATGGGCCGGGTGGACGACGGCATCGCGATCGCGAACCAGCCGGACGTGATCTTCACCTGCTTCGGGGACATGATGCGGATCCCCGGATCGGACGGCAGCCTGCTCGACGCCAAGGCGGCGGGGGCCGACGTGCGGATGGTGTACTCGCCGCTCGATGCCCTGCGCATCGCCAAGAAGAACCCGGATCGCACCGTCGTCTTCTTCGCCATCGGCTTCGAGACCACCGCGCCGTCCACCGCGCTGACGCTGAAGCGCGCGCGGGCCGACGGCGTGACCAACTTCCTCTGCATGTGCAACCACGTGACGATCGTGCCGCCGCTGCGGGCGCTGCTCGACTCGCCCGACCTGCGCCTCGACGGCTTCATCGGCCCGGGGCACGTGTGCACCGTGGTGGGCGCGCGTCCGTTCGAGTTCATCCCCACGGACTACGGCAAGCCGCTGGTGGTGGCCGGCTTCGAGCCGCTCGACGTGCTCCAGTCGATCAGGATGATCCTCCAGCAGATCGCCGACGGGCGCTGCGAGGTGGAGAACCAGTACAAGCGCGTGGTCCCGTACGAGGGCAACCTGGTCGCGCTCAAGGCCATGTCCGAGGTGTTCGAGCTGAGGCCGCACTTCGAGTGGCGCGGTCTCGGGTTCATCTCCCAGAGCGCGCTGAAGATCTCCGACGCCTACGCGGACTTCGACGCCGAGCTTCGCTACGAGGTGCCGGGCGTGCGCGTGGCCGACCCCAAGGCCTGCCAGTGCGGCGAGGTGCTGAAGGGCGTGATCAAGCCCTGGGAGTGCAAGGTCTTCGGCACCGCGTGCACCCCCGAGCGGCCGATCGGCACGTGCATGGTGTCCCCGGAGGGCGCGTGCGCGGCGTACTACAACTTCGGGCGCTACGCCCGCGACCGGGCGGTCGTATGACCGGGGCCACCGAACTCGCGCGAGGAGCGCATCCTCGGGATCATCGAGACCGCGCGGGGCAAGCGCGGGAAGTTCAAGGACGAGCACATCACCATGTCGCACGGGGCGGGCGGCAAGGCCACCCAGTCCCTGATCGAGGGGCTGATGCTCCCGGCGTTCGAGAACGACGCGCTCGCGGCGATGGGCGACGCCGGCATCGTGTCGGCGGGCGCCACCCGGCTCGCCATGACCACCGACAGCTTCGTGGTCAACCCGATCCGCTTCCCCGGCGGCTCGATCGGCGAGCTGGCGGTGAACGGGACGGTGAACGACCTGGCCGTGTCCGGAGCGCGCCCGCTCGCGCTGAGCCTCGCGCTCGTGCTCGAGGAGGGCCTGGGCGCGGACGAGCTTCGCGCCGAGGTCGCGGCGGCCGCGCTGGCCGCCCGCGAGGCCGGCGTCCAGATCGTGACCGGCGACACCAAGGTGGTGGAGCGCGGCAACGCGGACAAGATGTACGCCTGCACCACCGGCGTGGGGATGGTGGACCCGCGCGCGTCGCTGGCCACCGATTCGCTGCGGCCCGGGGACAGGATCATCGTGTCCGGGCCGATCGGGGAGCACGGCACGGCGATCATGCTGGCCCGGGACGAGTTCGAGCTCGAGGCGGAGATCGAGTCGGACACGTGCTCGCTCTGGCCGGCCGTGGATGCCCTGCTCGAGGAGTCGGGCCCGTCGCTGCGCGCGATGCGCGACGCCACGCGCGGCGGAGTGGCCTCCGCGCTCAACGAGCTGGCCCGCGCCTCGACCGTGGCCATCCTCGTGAGCGAGGGCGCGGTGCCGGTGAAGCCCGAGGTGGCGGGCGCGTCAGAGCTTCTGGGAATCGATCCGATGTACGTGGCGAACGAGGGCCGGTTCGTGGCCATCGTGGCGCCCGAGGGAGCCGACGCGGCGTTGAGGGCGCTGCGGTCGGTGCCGGGATGCGAAGAGGCGGCGGAGATCGGTGAGGTCAGGACCGAACCGCCGGGGATGGTGCTGGTGGACACCGCCTTCGGCGGGAGACGGGTGATGGATCTGCTTGCGGGCGATCCGCTGCCGCGAATCTGTTGACGGGAGGAGTTAGATGGCGACCGAATTCGTAGACAACCAGGCCCAGACGGAGGCGGTGACCGCCCACGTCATCTGGATGACCACCGGCCTCTCGTGCGACGGCGACTCCGTGGCCATGACCGGCGCCACGGAGCCCAGCCTCGAGGACATCATCACCGGCCGGATCCCCGGCCTCCCGCAGGTGGTGGTGCACAACCCGGTGCTGGCCTACGAGAACGGCGACGAGTTCATGGAGGCCTGGTACCAGGCCGAGCGCGGCGAGCTGGACCCGTTCGTGCTGGTGGTGGAGGGCTCCATCCCCAACGAGGAGATCAACGGCGAGGGCCACTGGACCGGGCATGGGCACGAACCCCTCCACGGGGCAGCCCATCACCACCAACGAGTGGCTCGACCGCCTGGCGCCCAAGGCCGCGGCCGTGGTGGCCATCGGCACCTGCGCCACCTACGGCGGCATCCCCGCCATGAAGAACAACCCCACCGGCGCGATGGGCGTGCCGGACTACCTGGGCTGGAAGTGGAAGTCGAGCGCCGGCCTGCCGGTGGTGTGCATCCCGGGCTGCCCCGCGCAGCCGGACAACACCACCGAGACGCTCATGTACCTCGTGTTCCACCTCGCGGGCATGGCTCCGGCCCCCGAGCTGGACGAGGCGCTGCGGCCCAAGTGGCTGTTCGAGCGCACCGTGCGCGAGGGCTGCAGCCGCGCCGGCTTCGCGGAGGAGGGCAACTTCGCCACCGAGATGGGCGATGACCCGCGCTGTCTCGTGAAGCTGGGCTGCAAGGGCCCGGTGGTGAAGTGCAACGTGCCCTTCCGCGGCTGGCAGGCGGGCAAGGGCGGCTGCCCCAACGTGGGCGGCATCTGCATGGCCTGCACCATGCCCGGCTTCCCCGACAAGTACATGCCGTTCATGGACCCCGATCCGGTCGGCAACATGGCCGCGAACCTGGAGCGCTTCACCTACGGCGGAGTGGTCCGGTACTTCCGCCACCGGAACATCAAGAACAAGTACGACAAGGAGCCCGAGTGGAGACGCCCGGGCAAAGAGCTGGCAACGGGCTACTCCAAGCGCTGGTAAGGGGAGAGATCGATGGCGACCGTAGAGACACCGCAGGAGCGACAGGTCCTCGTCAAGGAGATGTCCTGGGACCCGATCACCCGCATCGTCGGGTCACTCGGGATCCACACGGAGATCGACTTCACCAACCAGCGCGTGAACACGTGCCACAGCACGTCGATGATCTTCCGGGGATTCGACATCTTCATGAAGGGCATCGACCCGCGCGACGCGCATTTCATCACCAGCCGCATCTGCGGCATCTGTGGCGACAACCACTGCACCACCTCGTGCCTGAACCAGAACATGGCCTACGGGGTGCACGTGCCGCCGCTGGGTGACTACGCGTTCAACCTGGCCGAGCTCGCCGACTACATGTTCGACCACGCGATCTTCAACGATTGCATGTGCAACGTGGACTTCTGCGAGCAGATGGTGAAGGAGACCAACCCGTCGGTGCTGGCCCAGGCCGAGAACACCACGTCGCCGAACGTGGACATCCACGGCTACCGGACCATCGCGGACATCATGCGGTCGCTCAACCCGTTCACGGGCGACTTCTACCTGGAGACCCTCCAGGTGGCGCGCTACACGCGTGAGATGTACTGCCTGTTCGGCGGGCGGCACACGCACCCGTCCACGATCATGCCGGGCGGCTGCAGCGCGCACATCACGCACCAGACGCTCACCGACTACTACGTGCGGCTGATCCGCTACATGGACTACGCCAAGCGCAGCGTGAAGATGCACGACGACCTGTACGACTTCTGGCTGGCCGCGCTGCCGGGGTACGACATGGTCGGCTACCGGGACACCAACCTGGTGTGCTGGGGCGCGTTCGACGATCCCGACCGCCTCGGCCGGCGAGCTGTACCAGTACCGGCACATGACCGACTGGGGGCGCAAGCGGTTCGTGACCCCGGGCGTCGCGATCAACGGGGAGCTGGTGACCACCGACCTGGTGGAGATCAACCTGATGATCCGGATCATGCTCGGCAGCTCCTACTTCGACGACTGGGCCGGGGCGGAGCAGCCGTTCGTGACCGAGGACCCGCTGGGCAACCCCGTGGACCCGCGTCACCCGTGGAACAAGGTGACCCTGCCCAAGCCGCAGAAGCGCGACTACGCGGAGAAGTACTCCTGGGTCGTGTCCCCGCGGATGTACGACAAGCGCACGGACACCGAGGTGTGCTGCGACACCGGCGGCGGCCCGTTCGCCCGCCAGTGGGTCACGGCCAAGGCCGGCCTGGTGGACCTGGGCTACGTGAAGGCCACCGGCAACAGCATCAAGATGGTGCTGCCCAAGGGCCACTCGATGCCCGAGATGGAGCTCGAGTGGATGGTGCCGGAGAAGTCGAACGCGATCGAGCGCGACCGCGCCCGCTCGTACCACCAGGCCTACTCCGCCGCGGTGGCGATGTACAACCTCGACAAGGCCTTCAAGGAGGTGAGGGCCGGGCGCACCAAGAGCTGGGCGCCCGGTGAAGGTCCCGCGCGAGGCCGTGAGCGTGGGCTTCCACGAGGCCGCCCGCGGCGTGCTCTCCCACCACATGGTGATTCGCGACGGCAAGATCGCGAACTACCAGCCCTATCCGCCCACCCCATGGAACGCGAGCCCGAGGGACACCAACGGCACGCCCGGACCGTACGAGGACGCGGTGCAGAACACGCCGATCTTCGAGGAGAACGGCCCGGAGAACTTCAAGGGCGTGGACATCATGAGGGCGGTGCGGAGCTTCGATCCGTGCCTCCCGTGCGGCGTGCACATGTACACCGGCAAGGGGCGTGTGAAGAAGGTGATGCACACGCCCACCGCGCTCGCCTAGGCGACGCGGGCGTCAGATGGCGGCCGCGGACCTGACCCAGCGGATCAACCGGATCACGGAGGCGCTCGAGCGCGTCCCGGATCCCGAGGCCCGCCGCCTGGCGGAGGACCTCGCGGCCTCGATCCTCGAGCTCCACGGCGAGGGCCTGGAGCGGCTGCTGGCGGAGCTGGACGGCAACCAGCGGCTGCGGATGGCCGACGACGGCGTGGTGGGGAGCCTGCTCCTGATCCACGGGCTGCACCCCGTGCCGCTCGAGGAGCGGGTGACCCGGGCGCTGGAGGAGGTGCGGCCCTACATGAAGTCGCACGGGGGCGACGTGGAGCTCGTGGCCATCGAGGACGGCGTGGCCCAGCTGCGGCTGAAGGGCAGCTGCAACGGCTGCGGGGCGTCGTCCTCCACGCTCGAGCTGGCGGTGGAGAAGGCGCTGCAGGAGGCGGCGCCCGACCTGCTGGGGATGGACGTGGAGGGCGCGGTGGAGTCGAGGATCACGGGAACGCCGCTGCCGCTGGCCCCGGCGGGCTCGAACGGGGATGCGTCGCTTCCCGGGCCTCGACTCGTGGGCCGTGCTCGAGGGGATGGACGACCTCGCGGACGACGAGATCCGCGCCGTCGAGGTGTCGGGCACGCGCCTGGTGGTGGCCCGCGTCGAGGGAAGCCTGCTGGCCTACCTCGACCGGTGCGCGGCCTGCGGCGCCTCGCTGGGCGGAGCGACCCTGAGCGAGGGCGTGCTGGCCTGCCCCTCCTGCGCGCGCACGTTCTTCCTGCCGCGGGCCGGGCGCTCGCTGGACGGGGAGCGGCTCCAGCTCGAGCCGGTGCCGCTGCTGGCCGACTCCCGCGCCGGAGCACGGGTGGCGCTGTCGTCGTGAGCGGCTTCATGAGCGGGGGGGACCGCGGCCAGGCCCAGGCGGTGGCGTCGCTGCGCCGCCTCCAGATGCGCCAGATGCCGGAGGGCCCCGAGCCGATCGAGGCGAGCTGCGACCTCTGCGGCACCTCCATGCCCGAGGACCACCGCCACCTGCTCCAGATGGACGAGCGCAGTCTCGTGTGCGTGTGCGAGTCCTGCTGGGCCCTGCGGGCCGGCGACGCCGAGTACGTGCCCACCGGCTCGCGGGTGGTGCCGCTGGATCTCGAGCTTCCGGACGACCTGTGGGCGCGCTTCCGCATCCCCATCGGGCTGGCCTTCTTCCTGCGCACCGGCGGCGGCACGGTGGCCTTCTACCCGAGCCCCGCCGGGGCCACGGAGTCGGAGCTCGACCTCGAGGTCTGGGAGGACCTCGTGAAGCTCAACCCGGCCCTCGACGACCTGCTTCCCGAGGCGGAGGTGCTGATCGTGGACCGGATGGCGGAACCGCACCGCGCGGCTGATCGCCCCCACGGACCAGGCCTACCGGCTGGTCGGGCCTCGTGAAGAGCAGCTGGAACGGGATATCCGGCGGCCCGGAGGTGGCGCAGGCGGTGGACGGCTTCTTCCAGGAGCTGGTGGCGCGGGCGTGAGCGCCGGCGCCGGCTCCCGAGCCCGAGTTCTGGGTTCTCGACGCCGTGGCGGTGCCCCACAGCGCGGCGCCCACGCTGTCGTTCCGCATGCGGGTGCGCGAGAGCTCGGATCGCCCGGTGTACACGATCGCGCTCACGGCGCAGATCCAGCTCGAGGCCTCCGAGCGTCCCCACGACGCGGCCACGAAGGCCCGGCTGCTCGACGTGTTCGGCGAGCCCGAGCGCTGGGGCGACACCGCCCGCGGCGTGCTGTGGGCCCGGCCGGAGGTGCTGGTGCCGAGCTTCACCGGCTCCACCCAGTTCGAGCTCCAGGTGGTGTGCTCCACGGACCTCGAGCTGGCCACCACGCGCTACCTCGAGGCGGTGCCCGACGGGCACGCACCGCTGGCCTTCCACTTCAGCGGCTCCGTGATCTACGAGGAGGCCGGCGACCGGATCCAGGTGTCCCGCGTGCCCTGGCACGTGTCGGCCCAGTTCCGGCTGCCGATCGAGACGTGGCGCAAGGCCTGCGGCGACGGCGGCCTCGTGCGCGTGGGCGGCGAGACGTTCCTCGAGCTGCGCCGCTACGCGGCCGAGCGCGGGCTGCACACCGAGGACGCGGCGATCGTGGACCTCCTCTCGGGCGCGCGGGCGGAGACGGGATGAGCGCCCCGCTCGAGGAGCTGGTGGAGTCGCTGCTCTACGAGGGCTACGCCCTCTACCCCTACACCCCGGGCGCCACCAAGAACGCCACGCCCACGCCGTTCGGCATCGTCTATCCGCCGGCCTACGCCGACCGCAACCCGAGCTGCCACGCGCTGCTGCGGATCCAGTGCGTGGTGGAGGGCGAGGGCGACGTGTGGGCCGAGGTGCTGTTCCTCCAGGGCTCGGGCGAGCGCCACGAGGCGGCTCGCCGCCGGATCGAGCTCACCGGCCCCGGCCAGTCCGAGTTCCACCATCCGCCGCTTCACGGGCACGCCCGCATGACGGTGGAGACGCGCGACGACGGCCGCCGGCTGATCACGGTCTCCGTGCACAACGACACCGACATGGCCGATCCGAGCGCGGGGCGCGCGGACGCGCTGATGCTCTCCCTGCTCTCCACCCACGTGGTTCTGCGCACGGAGGCGGGGCGCTTCCTCTCGCCGCTGGACGAGCCGGGCGACAACGTGAACACCTACCCCGTGCTCGCCACCGCGGAGGACGACGCGGTGCTCGGGGCCACCATCGTGCTTCCCGACCACCCGCAGCTGGCGCCGGAGAGCCGGGGCAACCTCTTCGACAACACCGAGATCGAGGAGGCGCTGCTGCTGCACGTGCATGCGCTGAGCGACTCCGAGCGCGAGGAGATCGCCCAGCAGGATCCCGCGGTGCGCGAGATGATCGAGCGCGCGGCGTCCTCCACGCCCGAGGACATCATGCGCCTGCACGGGCGGGTGACCCTGCGCGACCCGCGCGAGGGGGAGTCCGAGGTCACGCGGAACGGGATCACCTTCCGGCGCGGCACCACCGTGGTGCTCCGCCCCGATCCCGAGCGCGACCCCTACGACCGCATGCTCCACGGCCGGCCGGCCACGGTGGAGCGGATCTACCTGGACTACGACTCCGACCGGGTGCACCTGGCCGTGTCGATCGACGACGATCCGGGCCGTGACCTCATGCGCGAGAGCGGCCGCTACCACTTCTTCAAGCCCGAGGAGGTGGAGCTGCGGTGAGCTCCCGCCCGCGGCAGATCCTCGTGGCCGGGATCGGAAACGCCTTCCTGGGCGACGACGGCTTCGGCGGCCAGGTGGCCCAGCGGCTGGAGAAGCGCGACCTCCCGGAGGGCGTGCTCGTGCTGGACTTCGGCACCGGCGGCCTCGACCTGGCCTACGAGGTGATGCGCGGCTACGACGCGCTGGTGCTGGTGGACATCAGCCGGCAGGGCGAGGCGCCGGGCACGATCTACGTGATGGAGCCCGACCCGGCGGACGTGGACGGCGGGATCGAGGACGGCGCGGTGATCGACCCGCACGGGATGGACCCGCAGACCGTGCTGCGCTTCGTGAAGGCCGTGGGGGGCTGGCCGGGCAAGGTGGTGATCGTGGCCTGCGAGCCGTCGTCGGTGGGCGAGGTGAACTGGGGCCTCTCGAAGCCGGTGGAGGACGCGGTGGACCGGGCCGTGGCCGTGGTGCTCGAGCAGGTGCAGGAGCTGGGCAAGGACGCCTCCTACGTGAAGGAGCACTAGCCGTGCACGAGCTCTCGATCGCCAGCGCCGTGGTGAACACGGCCGTGAAGCACGCCGCCGGCAGGCGCGTGGCGGTGGTGACCATGACCACCGGCGCGCTGCGCCAGGTGGTGCCCGCCTCGCTGGAGTTCTACTTCGAGATCGTGGCCCGCGACACGGTGTGCGAGGGCGCGCGGCTGGAGCAGCGGCTGGTGGCGGCGCGGCTGCGCTGCGAGGAGTGCGGGCAGGAATGGGAGCCCGAGGTGCCGGCGTTCCGGTGCCCCGGGTGCGGGAGCGCCCGCGTGGAGATGCTCGGGGGCGACGAGCTGGAGGTGGAGTCGATCGAGATCGAGGAGGAGGAAGCATGCATCGCACCAAGGTGAAGGTGGCCACCGACGCGCTGGACGCGAACACCACGATCGCGGCGGCCAACCGCCACGACTTCGATCACGCGGGCGTGAGGGTGGTCAACCTGATGAGCGCCCCCGGTGCGGGCAAGACGACCCTTCTGGAGCGGGCGCTCGGCGACGGCATCGAGGGCGTGCGCGTGGGCGTGCTCGAGGGCGACGTGCAGGGCAGCATGGACGCCGACCGGCTGTCGGTGCTGCACGTGCCGGTCACCCAGCTGAACACCGACAACGGCTTCGGCGGCGAGTGCCACCTCGACGCCAACATGGTGCGCTCGGCGCTCCCGGAGATCGATCTGGACGAGATCGACATGCTCCTGATCGAGAACGTGGGCAACCTCGTGTGCCCGGCCGAGTTCCGCGTGGGCGAGGACGCTCGCGCGATGGTCTCCTCCGTGGCCGAGGGCGAGGACAAGCCGCTCAAGTACCCGCTGATGTTCCGCACCTGCGAGTTCGTGGTGGTGAACAAGATCGACCTGCTGCCCTACGTGGACTTCGACATGGACCGCTTCCTGGCCAACCTCGATCAGGTGAACCCGGGGGTGGAGCACGCCCTGGTGAGCGCCCGCACGGGCGAGGGCGTGGACCAGTTCCAGGACTGGCTGGCCGGGGTGGCGGCCCGGGAGGCCGCGCCCGCGTGACCGAGGCTCGCCTCGGGCCGCCGGCCGTGCGGGAGCTGCTGGCGCGGCGGACCGAGGCGAACGAGCGCTTCTTCCAGGCCGAGGCGGAGCGGATCGCCCGGCTCTGCCACCGGATGGCGGAGCGCTTCGCGCGCGGCGGGCGGCTGGTGGCCGTGGGCTCGTCCGACCAGGCGCGCTCCGACGTTCGCCACGTGGCCGTGGAGTTCGTGCACCCGGTGATCGTGGGCAAGCGCGCCCTGCCCGCCATCGGGCTGACCGGCGACGCCGCCGGCCTCGACCGCCAGGTGGAGCTGCTGGCCCGCCCCGACGACGTGCTGATCGCCTTCGGCCCCGAGTCGGCGGCCGCCCTGGCGCGTGCGCGGGGACTCGGGTGCCTCACCATCGCCTGCGAGGCGCTCGACGCCGAGTGGGCCTTCGTGCCGCCCACGGACGACCCGTTCGTGGCCCAGGAGCTGGCCGAGACGCTCTACCACGTGCTCTGGGAGCTGTGCCACGTGTTCTTCGACCACCGCGGCCTGCTGGAGGGCCGCGACGCGCGCACCGTGCACGACACCGGGGCGTCGAGCTTCCTCTACCCGTTCCTGGCCGAGACCCAGACCGACCTCGAGGCCGTGGTGGCCGACGTGCGGGGGTCGGTGCTGATGAAGTCGGCCGAGGTGGGCGCGCTGCGCGAGCAGACGCTGGGGGAGGCGGAGGAGATCCTTCCCGCGGCCGCGGCGGCGCTGCGGAGCGTGTTCGAGCGCGGTGGGAAGCTGCTCGCGCTGGGCAACGGCGGCTCGGCCACCGACGCCATGGACGCGGTGGCCGACCTTCGCTCGCCGCCCCGGGGCTGGCCGGCGCACGCGGCCATCGACCTCACCGAGGACTCGGCCATCATCACCGCCGTGGCCAACGACGTGGGGGTGGAGGCCATCTTCCAGCGCCAGGTGATCGCCTACGGCAGGGAGGGCGACGCCCTGCTCGTCCTGTCCACCAGCGGCAACTCGGGCAACGCCATCCTCGCCCTCGACGAGGCGCGCCGGCGCGGCCTCGTCACCGTGGCGTTCGTGGGCTACGACGGGGGCCGGGTGGCGGACGAGCGCCTGGCCGACCATGTGGTGGTCACCCGCTCGGAGCACATCCCGCGCATCCAGGAGGCGCAGGCCAGCGCCTGGCACGTGCTGCGCGAGCTGCTGGAGCGCTCCGGCGCGTGAGCTCCCCGGGGCGCGTCAGCGCCCGCGTGGAGGGCGTGGTGCAGGGCGTGGGGTTCCGGCCCTACGTGCACCGCCTGGCGGGAGAGCTCGGGCTGGCGGGCTTCGTGCTGAACGACGAGCGCGGCGTGCTGATCGAGGTGGAGGGGGAGGCGGATGCGCTGCGGCGATTCGAGGAGCGGCTGGCCGCCGAGGCGCCGCCCCTCGCCCGGGTGGAGCGCGTGCTCACCGCGACGCTCGCGCCCACCGGCGAGAGCGGGTTCGCGATCCGCGAGAGCCGCCGCGGCGGGCGCGCCCGATGCGCGCGTGTCGGCCGACGCGGCCACGTGCGAGGACTGCCTGCGCGAGCTCCTCGACCCCGCGGACCGCCGCCACCGCTACCCGTTCATCAACTGCACCAACTGCGGCCCGCGCTTCACGATCGTGCGCGGGGTGCCCTACGACCGGCCGCTCACCACCATGGCCGGCTTCCGGATGTGCGCCCGCTGCGAGGCCGAGTACCACGACCCCGCCGACCGCCGCTTCCACGCCCAGCCGAACGCGTGTCCCGACTGCGGGCCGGCGGTGCGCCTGGGCGGCGTGACCGGGGACGCCGCGCTGGGCGCGGCCGTGGACGTCCTGGCCGCGGGCGGAGTGCTGGCCGTGAAGGGCGTGGGCGGGTACCACCTGGCCTGCCGCGCGGAGCTGGAGCCGGCCGTGGCGGCGCTGCGGGCGCGCAAGCGCCGGGAGGACCGGCCGTTCGCCCTGATGGCGCGCGTCGCTGGAGGCGGCGCGCGCGCTGGTGGAGCTCTCGGCCGAGGACGAGCGGCTGCTGGCCGGGCGGGAGCGGCCGATCGTGATCGCCCGGCGCCGCGAGGGGGCGGCGGTGGCGGACTCGGTGGCACCGCAGGTCGGCGGACCTGGGCGTGATGCTGCCCTACTCGCCGCTTCACCACCTGCTGCTCGCCGACGCCGGGGCCACGCTCGTGATGACGAGCGCGAACGTGTCCGACGAGCCGATCGCCTACGAGGACGCGGACGCGCGGGGGCGCCTGGACGGCATCGCGGACGCCTTCCTGGTGCACGACCGCCCGATCCAGACGCGCACGGACGACTCGGTGGTGCGCTCCACGGCGCGCGGGCCGATGATGCTGCGGCGCTCCCGGGGCTACGTGCCCGAGAGCCTCGCGCTGCCCGTGGAGGCACCGCCGCTGCTGGCCTGCGGGGCCGAGCTGAAGAGCACCTTCTGCGTGGCCAAGGGCGGCTCGGCGTGGGTGGGGCACCACATCGGCGACCTGCGCAACTGGGACACCCTCACCTCGTTCGCCGAGGGCGCGGAGCACTTCGAGCGCCTGTTCGCGGTGGAGCCCGAGCTGGTGGCGCACGATCTTCACCCCGACTACCTCTCCACCGGCTACGCGCTCCGGCGCGAGGGGGTCTCACACGTCGGCGGTGCAGCACCACCACGCCCACCTGGCCGCATGCCTGGCCGAGCACGGGGAGAGCGGGCCCCGCCGTGGGCGCGATCTACGACGGCACCGGCTACGGGAGCGACGCCACCGCCTGGGGAGGGGAGCTCCTGGTGGGCGACCTGGTGGACTTCGAGCGCGCGGGGATGCTGCTGCCCGTGCGCCTGCCCGGCGGCGACCGCGCCGCCGAGGAGCCGTGGCGGATGGCCTGCTCGTGGCTCGCCCTGGTGCGGGACGGCGATCCGCCGCGTCCGCGAACGGTGGCGGTGGACGACGCACGCTGGCGTGCGGTGGCCGAGATGGCGGTGAAGGGCACCGCCTCGCCGCTCACCACCAGCATCGGCCGGCTGTTCGACGCCGTGGCCGCCCTCTGCGGCCTGCGGACGACGGTGACCTACGAGGGCCAGGCGGCGGTGGAGCTGGAGGCGGCCCTGGACCCCGGGGAGGCGGGCGCCTACGAGATCGCGCTCGAGGGCACGGAGCCGCTGGTGCTCGACCCCCGGGCGTGCGTGGCCGAGGTGCTGGCCGATCTCGAGCGCGGAGCGCCGGTGGGGGCGGTCAGCGCGCGCTTCCACGAGGGCGTTGCGCTGGCCACGTCCGCGGCGCTCGAGCGCCTGGCCGGCGCCCGCGGCCTCGACCTGGCGGTGCTCTCCGGCGGCGTGTTCCAGAACCGCGCGCTGCTCGAGCGCACCGCGGCGCTGGCGGAGCGGGCGGGGCTCCGGGTGCTCACGCCGGTGGCGCTGCCCCCGAACGACGGGGGGATCTCCTTCGGGCAGGCGGCCGTGGCCGCCGCGCGGACGGTGACCGGCTCGTCCTAGTGGTCGTGGGTGTGGTCGTGCTCCAGGCCGTCCTGGTGCACGTGGGGGTGCGAATGGGTCTCGCCGCCGGGGTGGGTGTGCTCGTGCTCGTGCTCCACGTGCTCGTGATCGTGCTCGTCGTGCGCGTGGGTGTGCGTGCTGCCGTCCTCGTGGGTGTGCTCGTGCGCGTGCGGGTCGCTGTG
Source organism: uncultured Thermoleophilaceae bacterium (assembly GCA_963752455.1). Lineage (GTDB taxonomy): Bacteria > Actinomycetota > Thermoleophilia > Solirubrobacterales > Thermoleophilaceae > JACVRW01. The sequence continues at coordinate 12,957 of CAVVYE010000016.1, read as the reverse complement.
CGTGTGCTCGCTCATTCCGAAAAGGCTAGTGGGCCGCGGGTCCGGGCGGGCGGGGGCCTACCCTGTGCATGTTGTGATCGAGAAGCTGGTGGAGCAGATCGAGAGCCGGTTCGCCGAGCTCTCGCAGCAGATGTCCGACCCCGAGGTGATCGGGGATCGCCATCGCTACGCGGAGGTGGGCCGCTCCTACCGCAGCTCGAGGCGCGCACACGAGCTGGCCGCCGAGTGGCGCCGGGCCACCGACGACGCCGCCGGCGCGCGCGAGCTCCTGAGCGAGGGCGCCGACGACCAGGACGTGCGCGAGATGCTGGAGACGGCCGAGGCCCGGCTGGCCGAGCTCGAGGAGGAGATCCGGCTGGCCATGGTGGAGCCCGACCCCAACGACGACAAGAACGTGATCGTGGAGGTGCGCGGCGGGCACGGGCGGCGAGGAGGCCGGGCTGTTCGCGGGCGACCTCTACCGCATGCTCACCCGCTACGCCGAGCGGCGCGGCTTCAAGACCGAGCCGCTGTCGGTGAACGACGGCGACTACACCTTCGCCATCAAGGGCGAGGGCGCGTACAGCGTGTTCAAGTACGAGGGCGGCACCCACCGCGTCCAGCGCGTGCCCGAGACCGAGTCCCAGGGCCGCATCCACACCTCCACCGCCACCGTGGCCGTGCTGCCGGAGGCCGAGGAGGTGGACGTGCAGTCGACCCGAACGACCTCCAGATCGACGTGTACCGCTCCTCGGGCCCGGGCGGCCAGTCCGTGAACACCACCGACTCCGCCGTGCGCATCACCCACAAGCCGACCGGCGTGGTGGTGTCGATGCAGGACGAGAAGTCGCAGCTCCAGAACCGCGACAAGGCCATGCGCGTGCTGCGCGCCCGCCTGCTCGACCGGGAGCGCGCCGCCCAGCAGGCCGAGCAGGCCGCCGAGCGCAAGGCCCAGGTGGGCAGCGGCGAGCGCTCGGAGAAGATCCGCACCTACAACTTCCCGCAGGACCGCGTGACCGACCACCGCGTGAAGCTCACGAAGAACGACCTCGACGCGCGTGCTCGCCGGAGAGCTCGAGGACTTCACGGCCGCGCTCGAGGCGGACGAGAAGCGGCGCAGCCTGGAGGCCGGCGCACTCGTCACGGGCTGATGCGGCGGTGACGGCGCGCGACGCGATCGGCGCCGCCGTCCCGGCGCTCGAGGCCGCGCGCTGCGAGAGCCCGCGCCTCGATGCCGAGGTGCTGGTGGCCGCCGCGCTCGGGGTGGAGCGAGGAGCGCTCGTGACGGATCCGGACCGTGCGGTGCCCCCGCCGGCGGCGCGCCTCCTGTCGGGGATGGATCCGGCGCCGGATCCAGCGCGAGCCCGTGGCCTACATCGTCGGGCGCAAGGGCTTTCGCCACATCGACCTGGCGGTGGACTCCCGCGTGCTCATCCCCCGGCCCGAGACCGAGCTGCTGGTGGAGGTGGCCCTCGGACTTCCCGAGGGCGCACGCGTGCACGACGTGGGCACCGGCTCGGGCGCGGTGGCGCTGGCGCTCCTGGACGAGCGGCCCGACCTGCGCGTGAGCGCCTCCGACTCCTCGGCCGCCGCGGTGGACCTGGCCCGCGACGAACGCCCACCGCCTGGGCGCCGAGATCGAGATCGCCTGCGCCGAGGGCCTCCCGCCGGGGGACTACGACCTCGTGGTGGCCAACCTGCCCTACGTGCGCGAAGACGAGTGGGCCGGCCTCGAGCCCGAGATCACGCGCTACGAGCCGCGCGGGGCACTGGTGTCCGGAGCCGACGGCCTCGATGCGATCCGCGGCCTGGTGCGCGACGCGCCGGCGGGCACGCCCCTGGCGCTCGAGCACGCTCCCGACCAGGGCCCCGCGGTGCGCGCGCTTCTCGCCGCGGCGCCGAGACCCGGCGCGACCTGGCCGGCCGCGAGCGAGTGACCCTGGGCAGCGCGCCGTGACCCCGGAGGAGGTGGCCACCTTCGAGCGCTGCATCGCCGTGGGCGGCGTGGCCCTGTTCCCCACCGACACCGTGTATGGCCTGGCCACCGAGCCCGACTCGCGCGAGGGCGTGGACCGCCTCTACCGGCTGAAGGGACGCCCGCCGGCGCAGCCCGCCGCGGTCATGTTCTTCCGGCTGGAGCTGGCGCTGGAGGCGCTGCCCGAGCTCGGCGAGCGCACGCGCGCGGCGGTGGAGCGGCTGCTGCCCGGCGCGATCACGCTGGTGCTGCCCAACCCGGCACGCCGGTTCCCGCTCGCCTGCGGCCCGCGCCCGACCGGCTCGGCCTGCGCGTGCCGGTGCTCGGGGCGAGCTCGCGCCGCTGGCCGAGGCGCGCTGGCCGGTGCTCCAGTCGAGCGCGAACGCGCACGGCGGGCCCGACCCGCGCCGCGCTCGCGGACGTGCCCGAGCGCATACGCGCGGGCGTGGACCTGATCCTCGACGCGCGGCGAGCTGCCCGGCGTGCCGTCCACGGTGGTGTCGCTCGTGGACCACGAGGCGACGGCGGGTTCGAGGTCCTGCGCGAGGGAGCCTGCCGCGGCTGACGTGGAGGCCCGGCTGCGGTAGGTTCGGCCGCGCATGGCCCCAGGCGAGCCCCCGGACTGCCGGGCGTCACCCATCGCTACGTGGACGTGGGCGGCCTGCGGGTGCACGTGGCCGAGGCGGGCCAGGGCGAGCCCCTGGTGCTCCAGCACGGCTGGCCCCAGAGCTGGTGGGCCTGGCGCTTCCTGATCCCGCCGCTGGCCGAGCGCTACCGGGTGATCGCGCCCGACCTAGGGGCATGGGCTGGAGCGACGTCCCGCCCGAGCACTACGAGAAGGAGCAGCTGGCCACCGACCTCCTGGGCGTGATGGACGCGCTCGGGCTGGAGCGCGTGCGCCTGGCGGGCCACGACTGGGGCGGCTTCGCCGGCTTCCTGGCCGCCATCCGCGCGCCGGAGCGCTTCTCCCAGTTCATGTCGATGTCCATCCTCCATCCCTGGCCCCCGCCGAGCGGCCGAGCCCGGGCCAGCTGGCCAAGGCCTGGTACCAGGCGCTATGGCCTCGCCCGGCCTCGGGCAGCAGGTGGTGCAGCGCATGGGCTTCGTGCCGCGCGCGCTCGCCGCCAGCCGCAAGGTGGGGGAGTGGACCCCCGAGGAGCTCGAGCTGTACGGCGAGCGCTTCCGCGACCCGGCCCGGGCGCGGGCCACCGTGCTGCTCTACCGGACCTTCCTCACCCGCGAGCTGCGCCCGCTCCTGGCCGGGCAGTACCGCGGGCGGCGGCTGACCGTGCCCACCCGGCTCCTGGTGGGGGCGGAGGACGACCTGCTCAAGGACAACCCGCTCACGGGCTACGAGCAGTGACGCCGACGACATGACCATCGAGCGCATCCCGGGCGTGGGCCACTGGATGCTCGATGAGGCTCCGGATGCGGTTCTGCCCCGGATGCTGGACTTCTTCGGCGACCGCCGTTAGCTCACCGAACGCGATGCTACGGTGCTCAGATGAGCGAACTGGCCCCTGACTTCTTCACCAAGCCGGTGGCCGACGTGGATCCGGAGATCGCCGAGGTGCTCGTGAACGAGGCCGCGCGCCAGGAGTCCACGCTGGAGATGATCGCCTCCGAGAACTTCGTGCCCCAGGCCATCCTCGACTGCCAGGGATCGGTGCTCACCAACAAGTACGCGGAGGGCTATCCCGGCCGGCGCTACTACGGCGGGTGCGAGTTCGTGGACGTGGCCGAGACCTGGCCATCGAGCGCGCGAAGAAGCTCTTCGGGGCGGAGCACGTGAACGTGCAGCCGCACTCCGGCGCTCAGGCCAACGCCGCCGTGTACCACGCGCTGCTCGACCCGGGCGACCGCATCCTCGGGATGAAGCTCGACCACGGCGGCCACCTCACCCACGGGATGAAGATCAACTTCTCCGGGCGCCTCTACGACGTGGTGGCCTACGGCGTGCGCGAGGAGGACTCGCTCATCGACATGGACGAGCTGGCCCAGCTCGCCGAGGACGCGCAAGCCGAAGCTGATCCTCGCCGGGTGGTCGGCCTATCCGCGCCAGCTCGACTTCGCCCGCTTCCGCGAGATCGCCGACTCGGTGGGCGCCTACCTGGTGGTGGACATGGCCCACTTCGCCGGCCTCGTGGCCGCCGAGGAGCACCCGAGCCCGGTGCCCTACGCGGACGTGGTGAGCACCACCGTCCACAAGACGCTCGGCGGCGCGCGCGGCGGGATGATCCTCTGCCGCGAGGAGTTCGCCAAGAAGATCGACTCGGCCATCTTCCCGGGCCAGCAGGGCGGGCCGCTCATGCACGTGATCGCCGGCAAGGCGGTGGCATGAAGATCGCGGCCACCGAGCTGTTCCGCGAGCGCCAGCGCCGCACCCGCGCGGGCGCGAAGGCGCGTGGCCGAGGAGATGCTCTCCGCCGGGGTGAACGTGCTGAGCGGCGGCACCGACGTGCACCTGGTGCTGGCCGACCTGCGCGAGTCCGAGCTCGACGGCCAGCAGGCCGAGGACCGCCTGGACGCGGTGGGCATCACCGTGAACCGCAACGCCGTGCCCTTCGATCCGCGCCCGCCGGCCGTGTCCTCGGGCGTGCGCATCGGCGCCCCGGCGCTCGCCACCCGCGGTCTCCAGGCCGACGACTTCCGCGAGGTGGGGAACGTGATCGGCGCCGCGCTGACCGGGGACTTCCCGGACGTCGAAGCAGGCCGAGCTCTCGGAGCGCACCCGCGCGCTGGCCGAGCGCTACCCGCTGTACCCGCAGCTCGCCGCCGCCGCCGTTTAGCACGACCTGGGCCCCAGGGAGGAGCGCGAGCCCGGGCGGCGCCCGGGCGAGCACCGGACCATGTCTTCGGCCGCGAGTAGGCTGCGAGCGCATGGACGAGTTCGATGCCCTCTGGGCGTTCCTCGTCGCGGCAGTCGTCGCCTTCGTGGCCACCCCTCCCACCGCCCGGCTCGCCCGCCGGCTCGGTGTGCTCAACCAGCCGCGGGACCGCGACCTCCACGACCACGACGTGCCCGGCCTCGGCGGGCTGGCGATCCTCGTCGGCCGTGCTGGTGGCGGGGGCTGCTCTTCCTGCCCGGACGACCGCGAGACCCGCGGGATCCTGGCCGGGCGCGGTGGCCATCGCGCTGGTCGGCGCGCTGGACGACTGCGCGCCAGGGCGGGCTGCCGCCGCTGGTGAAGCTGGCGGGCCAGTTCGGGGCGGCGGCGATCCCGGTGGCCGCGGGGGTGAAGGTCACGAACCTGACGCTGCCGTTCGTGGAGCCGCTCCAGCTCGGCAACTGGGGCACCGTGCTCACGCTGGTGGGGATGGTGGCGGTGATGAACGTCGTGAACTTCACCGACGGCGCGGACGGCCTGGCCGCGGGCGTGTGCACGATCGCGGCGGCCACCTTCGCGGTGATCGCGCTCTCGCTCGACCGGGACGCCGCCGGGGTGCTGGCCGCGCTCACCGCGGGCGCCGCGCTCGGCTTCCTCTGGCACAACTTCCACCCGGCCTCGATCTTCATGGGGGACACGGGGGCGAACCTGCTCGGGTTGTTGCTGGCGTGCGTGGCGATCCAGGGCGTGCTGAAGACGGCCGCCGTGGTGGCCCTGTTCTTCCCGCTGCTGATCCTGGCCGTGCCCGCCCTGGACGCCACCTTCGTGGTGGCCAAGCGGATCAAGTACGGGCGGCCGGTGTACTCGGCGGACCGATGGCACTTCCACCACCGCTTCACCGACATCGGCTTCTCGCAGCGGCGGACGGTGCTCTACCTCTACGGCTGGACCCTGTCGCTGGCCGCGCTGGCGCTGGCCATGCGCTTCGTGCCCTACTCGGAGGACGACGGCACGCTCAACTGGGGCTGGACGGCGGTGATCCTGGCCTTCGGGCTGGTGGCGCTGGCCGCCAGCGTCTACCTGGTGGTGGTGCTCGAGATCCTGAAGCTCAAGCGCTTCCGGGAGCGTGAGATCCGCCGCAAGGTCGAGACCGGGGAGATGCCCGCGCTCACGCGCGAGGAGATCGAGCGCACCGCGCAGCGCGACGTGGAGACGGGCGAGTTCCAGGCGGTGCCAGGGACTGAGCTCGCCGGCACGCCCTCAGAAGAGCGTGGCCTGCTCGGGCTCGGGCTCGGGAGCCGGATCGGGCGCCCGCATCTCGGTGCGCCCGCGGCTGAAGGCGGTGGCCGGCCCCGGCGGCGGATCAGGCCGGCCGATGCGCTCGCGCTCGGCCTTGGGCGCGTAGGCCCCGCGGGCGTAGATCTCCTCGTAGCGCGGAACGAGGTCCGGCCGGTAGGAGCGCAGCCAGTCCATGAACACCTGGCGCACCTCGCCGCGAAGGTGCAGGCAGATCCCGCCGATGCTCACCGCGCCCGCCTCGGCGCAGAGCTCGAGGATGCGCTCCACCTGCTCCGGCGAGTCGTTGATCCCCGGCATGAGCGGGGCCACCAGGACGCCGCAGGGAATGCCGGCGCGGTTGAGCTCGGCCACCGCCTCGATCCGCTTGCGCGGGTGGGGCGTGTGCGGCTCGCTCGCCCGCCACGCCTTCTCGTCGAGGGTGGGGATGGAGAGGTTGGCGCGTGAAGTCGGGGATCTGCTTGAAGAGCTCGATGTCCCGGAGCAGCAGCGGCGACTTGGTGAGCACCGAGCACGGGGTCCGCGTGTCGCGCATGGCCTCCCACACGCCGGGCAGCAGCTCGTACTTCTTCTCCACCCACTGGTAGGGATCGGTGTTGGTGCCGAGGGCCACGTGCTCGTGCTTCCACGACGGCTTGGACAGCTCGGCCCGGGCCCGCTCCGGCGTGTTGACCTTGACCACGATCTCGCGCTCGAAGTCCCGGCCGGCGTTGAAGTCGAGGTAGGTGTGGGTGGGGCGCGCGAAGCAATAATGGCACGCATGTGTGCATCCCCTGTAGGGGTTGATCGTCCACCGGAACGGCATCTGCGACGCCTTCGGCACCCTGTTCAGCACCGACCGCGCGTGCACCTCGTAGAAGCGGACGTCGAGCGCCTCGGGGGCGTCGAAGGTCCGGACGGTGGCCGCGTCGCGGTAGCCGGGGAGGCGGCGGCCCTCCTCGTTCTCGACCGTCAGCTCATCCCAGCGCACGAACACATGTTCGCACACGACCGGATGGACTCGAGGCGTCGCCGTACCCGACAAGAAAATAGCGGCTTGACAAAAATAGTTGTCGGTGAGAAGGTGCAGCCCATGCACGACGTCACCGTCATCGACGACCCCGCCGCCGCCGAGGCGTCGCTGGATCCGATCCGCGCCCGCCTGCTCGCCGAGCTGGCCGAGCCCGGGTCCGCCAGCACGCTCGCGGCGCGCGTCGGGCTCACCCGCCAGAAGGCGAACTACCACCTGCGGGCGCTGGAGCGCCACGGCCTGGTGGAGCTCGTCGAGGAGCGCCGCAAGGGCAACTGCACCGAGCGCGTGCTCCAGGCGACGGCCGCGTCCTACGTGATCTCGCCGACCGCCCTGTCGGCGGTCGCGCCGGATCCGTCACGCGAGCCGGACCAGCGCTCCGCGCGCTGGCTGCTCGCGGTCGCGGGGCGCATGGTCCGCGAGGTCGGCGAGCTCATCACCGGGGCGAGCGCGGCCGGCAAGCCGCTCGCGACCCTCGGGATCGACAGCGAGGTGCGGTTCGCGTCCGCGAAGGACCGGGCCGCGTTCGCCGTCGAGCTGGCGGACGCCGTCAACGGCCTCGTCGCGAAGTACCACGACGAGGCCGCCCCCGGCGGTCGCCCGCACCGGTTCGTCGTCGCACTGCACCCCACCATCACGAAGAACAAGGAGCCCCAGTCATGAGCCGTGAATTCGAGATCACCCGCGAGGTCGACCTGCCCGCCGCCCCGGACGACGTCTGGACCGCGATCACCGCCGATCCCGCGGCCTGGCATGTTCCCGACGGGGATGGAGATCCCCGCCGGCGCCGCGCCGCCCGAGGGCGGCGCCCGTCACGACCTGGGACCCGCCGCACCGCCTCGTGATCCGCATGGAGTCGCCGGACGGGACCTTCAACGCCCTCGACTACGCGATCGAGGCCCGCGAGGGCGGCACGGCGCACCTGCGCTACGTCCACAGCGGGATCCTCGCCGACGGGTGGGAGGACCAGTACGACGCCATCGGCGGCCACACGGACTTCTACCTCCACACCCTCGGGCAGTACCTCGAGCACTTCAACGGCCGCCCGGTCACCTACGTCGGCCAGCCGTCGGCCGGCATCGAGGGGCCCGAGGCCGCCGGGACGCCGGACGCGATGGATGCGCTGCGCGCCGCCCTGGGCGTCTCCCCGGACGCGGGTGTGGGCGATGCGGTCCACGCGTCGCTCGGCGACGCCGGCACGCTCGACGGCGTCATCGACTACTCGACGCCGGAGTTCCTCGGCGTCCGCACCGCCGACGGCCTGTACCGCTTCTTCGGGCGCAACCACTACGGCAGCGTCGTCGGGATGAGCGCGCACCTGTTCGTGGACGGCGTCGACGCCGCGGCGCGCGAGGCGGCGCTCAAGGCGTGGCTGGACGGGGTGTACGCGTAGGGAGGAGCGCAGGGCTCGGGCACCCGGACCACGCCTCTAGGCCGGTAGCCTCCGGCGCCCCGACCGCTGGAGCTCAGAGTGCCCATCAGTGCCCGAAATCAGATCAAGGGGACCGTCACGCGCGTCACGCAGGGCGAGGCCACGGCCAACGTCGAGATCGACGCGAACGGCCAGCGCCTGGTGTCGTCCATAACGGTCGAGGCGGCCCGCGAGCTCGGGCTGGACGAGGGCACGCAGGTCACGGCGATCATCAAGGCGTCGGACGTGCTGCTCGCCACCGACTAGCCCTGGTCCGGTGCTCGCGCGATCACCGATCGCGCTCCGCTCCTCCCTGGCGTGGTCCGGTGCTCGGCCCGATGACAGCTGCGGTGCTCGCCTGATCACCGATAGGCTGCGCTCCTCGCCGCCGTCGGGCCTGCGCTCCTCCCTAGCCTCCTCGCCCGTCGCCGTGACCACCACGCGGCGCGATCCGCCGTGGTCGCGGTGCTCGCACAGGTAGATCCCCTGCCAGGTGCCGAGGGCCAGCCGTCCGCCGGACACCGGCACGGTGAGCGTGGGCCCAGGAGGGAGGCCTTGATGTGGGCGGGCATGTCGTCCGGGCCCTCCAGGGTGTGCCGGAAGTAGGGCGCGCCGTCGGGCACGGCGCGGTCGAACCACGCGGCGAAGTCGGCGCGCACGTCCGGGCTCGCGTTCTCGTTCAGGGTCAGCGAGGCGGAGGTGTGCTGGATGAAGAAGGTGGCCAGCCCGACCTCGATCCGGCTCAGCTCCGGGACGGCCTCCAGCACCTCGGAAGTGACCAGGTGAAAGCCCCGCGGGCGCGCTCGTAGAGCGATATGTCGCTGTATCCACATTTAGTCCGTCGGGTCCGGCGCGGGACTTGGAGGACAGACTTATAGTGGCCTTTCGAGGCATCCCCACGCCACCGTGGCGGGAGGCCAACCGACACGGTCATAGGAGGCCAATCCCTTGGACACGCCTCTTCGCGAGCGCGCGCGCTCGCGAGATGCCAGCTGGGGCGAGGAGATGTCCGGCGTTCGCATGGCGCGAACGGGGGCGGTGTTCTGCTGCCTCGGTGCCCTGTTCGGGCTCCTGTCGGCCGTGGTGCCCGACGCCGAGGTTCGTGACCAGGATCTGCTCGTGCTGGTGTCCGTGGTCACCGCGGCGCTGGGCATGGCGCTGTTCGCGGCACAGGAGCGGCTGCCCCGCCAGGGCTACCACGCCGTGGTGGTGGCCGGCACCGCGCTGGCCGCCACGGCCGTCTACGCGTGGGGGATCGGGTCGGCCTACGTGCCCCTGCCCTTCCTCTGGGTGGTGCTGTTCGCCTTCTACTTCTTCCCGCTGCGCGCGGCACTCGCGCACATGGCGCTGGTGGCGGTGGCGTACGCGATCGTGCTCGCCGAACAGGACCACAGCGGTACCCGCGTGGACGGCTGGCTCGCCACCGTGGGCACGCTGCACGGTGGCCGGGGTGGTCGTGGCCCTGCTCCGCGACCGCGTGTTCCAAACCATCGGGAGCCTCGGGCGGTGTCGAGCCACGATCCCCTCACGCAGCTGCTCAACCGGCGGGGATTCGCGGAGATCTTCGACACCGAGCTCGAGCGCGCCCGCCGCAGCCACGCACCGCTGAGCCTCGTGGTGGGTGACCTGGACGGCCTCGCGCGGGTGAACGACGAGCTGGGCCGTGCCGAGGGCGACGAGGCGCTGCGCCACGTGGCCGCCGCCATCAACGACGCCAAGCGGAGCTTCGACGCCGCCGCTCGGGTGGGAGGCGAGGAGTTCGCCCTGCTGGCCCCCGACTGCGACGAGCAGGGCGCCTACATCATCGCCGAGCGTGTGCGGGCGGACACCGCCGCCGGCGCGCCCGGCGGACTGACCATCAGCTTCGGCGTGGCCACCTTCCCGAGCCACGGGGGCTCGGCGGAGACGCTCCTGCGGGCGGCCGACCAGGCGCTGCAGGCCGCCAAGGCGCTGGGGCGCGACCGCACGGTGATCTCGAGCGCCGAGGTCTCCGCCTCCGCGATTCCCACGCGCCGCGGAGGGGAGGACGCCCGCGTGAGGCTGGCGGCGCTCCTCAGCATCGCCGAGGCCCTGGACGTGCGCGACACCGGGAGCGCCAGCCATTGCCATCGCGTGAGCCGGCTGGCCGAGCTCACCGCACGCGAGCTCGGGCTGCCCCCGGACACCGTGGAGCGGGTCCGGCTGGCCGGGATGCTCCACGACCTGGGGCGCATCGGGACCCCCGACGAGGTGGTGCGGAAGAGGGGTCCCCTGGACGCCGGCGAGTGGGAGTGGGTGCGAGCCCAGCCGGAGGTGGGCGCGCGGATGGTGGACACCACGGACTTCGACGACATCCGGTCGTGGATCCTCTTTCACCACGAGCGCCCGGACGGACGCGGGTATCCGGGCGGGCTGGATGCCGCGGAATTGCCCATGGAATCAAGGATTCTGGCCGTGTCCGACGCCTACGAGGCGATGACGCGAGATCGCCCGTACCGGTCCGCCATGGCGCCGGAGATCGCCGCCGCCGAGCTCCGCGACGCGGCCGGCGGCCAGTTCGACGGCGAGGTGGTGGAGGCACTGCTGCGAGCCGTTTGACGGATTTCTCACGCCGGGCGCGGTGGCATCCGATAGACCCCACATGACGCTGGCGCCACAGAGCGCCGGGCGTCCGGCGCCGGACGGAGTTATCGGCCGCCCGGCGATGGCACGGACGCTCGCCTATTTCTACCTCGCTGCGGCGGCACTCGTCGCCGTCTCGCTTGCGCTGCCCTATCCCGAGGACAGCGCCCTGGGCCTCGCCCTGGTGGCCGCCACCGGTGCGGGCGCGGCGGCGATCCTCCTCTCCCGCGCGGAGGACCTCCCGGCGCGCGCGGTGCCCCTGCTGCTCGGCCTCGGGACGCTCCTCACCACCGCCGCCATCTACTTCAGCGGCCAGCAGTCGAGCTTCTTCGCGCTTCTCTACCTCTGGGTGGCGCTCGAGGCCTTCTACTTCCACGGGCGCGCCTGGGCCATCGCCCAGGTGGGAATCCAGGCCGTGGCCTACGCTGCGGTGCTGGCCGTCCTGCCCGGGGACCGTCCGGTCGAGAACTGGCTGATGGTGGTGGGCGTGGGCATCGTGACCGGCGCCGTGGCGGCCTACCAGCGGGGCAAGGTCTCCACGCTCGTGGCCTCGCTGGACGACGCCGCGCGCACCGATCCCCTCACCGGGCTGCTCAACCGGCGCGCCTTCGAGGAGCTCTTCGAGCTTGAGCTGGAGCGGGTGCACCGCACGGGAGGGCGGGTGTCCGTGCTGATCGGGGACCTCGACGGCTTCAAGGCCGTGAACGACAGCTTCGGGCACGAGGCCGGCGACGCGGTGCTGTCCAAGGTGGCCGACGACATGCTCAAGTGGAAGCGCAAGATCGACACCCCGGCCCGCATCGGCGGCGAGGAGTTCGCCGTCCTGCTCCCGGACACCGACGAACGCGGCGCCTACCTCGTGGCCGAGCGCCTGCGCCGCGCCACCCACCGGAGCTTCGCCGAGTACCCGATGCCGGTGACGATCAGCTTCGGCGTGGCCACCCAGCCCGAGCACGGTGACGACCTGCGCTCGCTCCTGCGCGCCGCCGACCGGGCCCTCTACGCGGCCAAGGACCTGGGCAAGGACCGCACCGCGATCTTCAGCGCCGAGGTGGCGCGGGTGCTGGCCCGCGCGTCCGGATCTCAGAGCGGCGACCTGCATCTCGCGCCGCTCATGGCCCTGGCCGAGGCCCTCGACGTGCGCGACCACGGCAATGCCGCCCATTCGCGCACGGTGGGCCTCTACTCGCGCATGATGGCCGTGGAGCTGGGCCTCACCCCCGAGCGTGTGGAGCGGGTGCGCGCCGCCGGCGTGCTCCACGACGTGGGCAAGATCGGCGTCTCCGACCCCCTGCTGGTGAAGATCGGACCGCTCCGCGACGAGGACTGGAAGGAGCTCCGGACGCACCCCGAGATCGGCGCCCAGCTCCTGTCCCGCCCCGAGCTCGCCGACCTGCGCGAATGGGTCCTGGCCCACCACGAGCGGCTCGACGGATCGGGCTATCCGTTCGGGCTCTCGGGAGACGAGATTCCCCTCGAGGCCAGGATCCTGGCCGTGGCCGACGCCTACGAGGCGATGACCCGGAACCGGGTCTACCGGCAGGCTCTCGGCGAAGAGGCCGCATGCGCCGAGCTGCGCGCCGGCTGCGGCTCGCAGTTCGACAGAAACGTGGTGGAAGCACTTCTCGGAGCGCTCGAGCGCGAGCGCAAAGAGGAGCTCCAGCTCCCCGCGGCAACTGTCACAAAGTAGTCACAAAGTCCCAGGCTGTTGTAGCGTACGCGCCCCGACGGAGGAGCCGAGGTACCCGCCCGGATCACCTCGCGAAGGCTCTTCGTCGGAGCACCTCTTGGCGACCCACGTTCTAAAGACATCCCAGGCACCGCTATCCATGCGCGCGGTGCGGTTCGCGGACGTGCT
>CAVVYE010000015.1:2500-142436 GCA_963752455.1 uncultured Thermoleophilaceae bacterium | reverse complement strand
CGATCGTGGCGCCTCTGCTCGCGTTCGCGGTGGGAGGGCTGGCGATCCTGCTGCTCTACCGCACCGTCGGCGGGCTGCGGCCCGCGCGGGTCACGCGCGGCTTCCGCGGGGGACAGGTGATCTCCGGTGGACTGCTCGCCCTGGCCCACGGCACGAATGACGCCCAGAAGACGATGGGCGTGATCACCCTCGCGCTCGTGGCCAACGGCAACATCGCCAGCAACAACTTCCACGTGCCCGACTGGGTGGTGATGACGTCGGCCGCGGCGATCTCCCTCGGCACCTATGTCGGCGGCTGGCGCATCATCAAGACCATGGGCAGCCGCATCCACAAGATGGACTCGGCCCAGGGCTTCGCGGCGCAGGGCTCCGGCGCGGCGGTGATCCTCGCGTCCAGCCACGTGGGCTTCCCACTCTCCACCACCCAAACGATCTCGGGCGCGGTGATCGGCTCCGGCGCGGCCAAGCGGCTGTCCGCGGTTCGCTGGGGCGTGGCGGGGAACATCGTGGCCGCGTGGATCGTGACGCTGCCGGCGGCGGCCACACTGGGCGCGCTCACCTACGTGATCACGCGGGCGTTCGGCACCGGGGCGGCCGGTCCGATCGTGGTGTCTGCGCTGATCCTGGGCGGCGTCGGGTTCCTGTTCGTGCGCCGGGCGCAGCAGGGCTCGGTGTCGTCCGCGGCGGCCGAGGCATGATCGCCACGATCGTCGACGTTCACGACCTGGTCCAGGTGCTGTGGACCTCCACCGTGGCCGGGCTCGGCACCACCACCGCCTACGGCCTCGCCATTCTCGGGGTGGGCCGGGCGCTCGACTACGGGCGGGCGGGGCGGCCGCTGGAGGCCGTGGCCTTCGGGGTGCTCGGCGTGGGCGCGGCAGCCGCGGTGGCCGGCGCGCTGGTCTTCGGCGTCGTGGTGGTCATCAACACCTAAGGCAGCCTGAGGGCCCGGGCGAGCCGCTCGAGCTCTTCCTCGCTGTTCCACGCGCCCACGGAGGCGCGCACGTAGGGCGTGCCGGGCAGGTTTCGCAGCACGAAGCCGCTCTGGAGCAGCGCGGCCACGGTCTCGGGCGGGTCGGGGTCCTCGAAGGACACGAGCGTGGAGTCGCCCGCGCGGCCCGACCGTGCGCCCGGACTCGGCCAGGCGTGCCGCCAGCCACGCCGCGCGCTCCCGGGCCGTGGCCTGTAGGCGCTCGAGCCCCGCGTCCACGAGCACGTCGATGGCCGCGATGGTCCAATCGAGCTGGTGCTCGCCGGGGAAGCCCATGTCGAAGCGCCGGGCGTCATTGCGGAAGGTCGTATGGAACGGCGTCAGGGTGTCCTCGAGCGTGCTGTAGCCCGGCCACGGCGGCGGCATCGCCGGGATGCGCTCCCTGGTCACGAACAGGTAGCCGGTGCCGTTCGGCCCGCACAGCCACTTCTGGCCGGACGCCGCATAGAAGTCCACGCCCAGCTCGGCCACATCCACCGGCACCGCGCCGAGGGCCTGGGCGCCGTCGAGCAGCACGGGAGCGCCTGCGCTCGCCAGGGCGGCCGTGTCGATCACGCGCCCCGAGATCCAGGAGATGTGCGAGCAGGCCACCAGCCTCGTGTCCGGTCGGACCTCCCCGGCCAGCTCCGCAAAGGGCACCACCCGGACCGCCACTCCGCGACGCTCGCGCGCGGCCAGGAGCGGCCCCCACAAGCCCGGATGCTCCTCATCCGTGGTGAGCACCTCGTCACCCTCGCCGAGGTCGAGCGAGGCGAGCACCGCATTCACACCGTCGGTGGTGGAACCGGTGAGGGCCACCTCGGCCGGGTCGGCTCCCATCAGGCGGGCGGCGCGGGCGCGCAGGTCGTCGATCCGCGCCAGCAGGCCCTCGAAGAACTCGGACCCCGCGCGCCCGCCGGCGGCCTGGCGCTCGAGCGACGCTCGCGCCGCGTCGAGCGCCCGGCGCGGCACCGGTCCGTTCGTTCCCGCGTTCAGGTAGGCGAGGCGCTCGAAGACGGGGAACTCGCCGCGGAGGTCATCCATGGCGGCGGATACTAGGCTCCAGCTTCAGATGATCATCGAGCGATCCATGAACCCGGACTGGCTGTCCAACACCTATCTCGTGGGCGACGAGGAGGGCGGTACCGGGATCGTGATCGACTCCGGCGGGCCGTCAGAGCCGCTGCTGGAGGCGGCCGAGCGCCACGGGCTGGACGTGAAGCTGCTGGTGCTCACGCACCACCACGCCGATCACGTGGCTGAGAACCACGTCTGGAAGGAGCGCCACGGCGTGGAGATCCTGGCCCACCCGCTCGAGGCCGCCCGTCTGCTCGACGTGGACCGGACGATCGAGCCGGGCGAGGTGCTGGAGGCCGGCGGGCTCCGCATCGAGCCGATTCACACCCCGGGTCACACGGACGGGATGCTCTCCCTGATGGTTGGCGACGGCGACGTGTTCACCGGCGACACCCTGTTCAAGGGATCGGTCGGCGGCGTTCGCGCGCCGGGGTCCACCTCATTCGCCGACCTGAAGCACTCGATCATGGACGTGCTCATGAAGCTCCCGCCGGGCACGACCGTGCATCCCGGGCACACCGACCCCACCACCATCGGCGATGAGTGGGAGCACAACGCCTTCGTCCGGGTGTGGCGAGGGCTGGACGAGGAGTCCACGGAGTCGTGCCGCGTCGGCGAGGACGAGGCCACGCTGGTGCTCTGGGCCCCGGACTACGACGGCGGACACAAGGCCTGGGTGCGCTGGCCGGACGGCCGGGACGACATCGTGCCCGGCAGCGCACCGTGCAGCTCGGGACTAGCCGCAGACGGGCCATTGGCCCGGGGCCGCTGCGCTCGTAGAGCATCGCGGCGCGCATGTCCTGCTCCGCCTCCGGCGCCGCGGCGGGATCTCCGCTGCCGCCCACTCCGGCCCAGGTGCCGTAGGTGAACTGGTACTTGCCGCGGAAGGTTCCGCCGCCACCGATGGCGTGAGGGTCGCCGTGCGACTCGCATTCGGCGATCGCCTGGAGGTAGGAGGGCACGGGCCTGACCTTGGGCGCCACCTTGGCCTTGGCGCGGCGAGTGGCGTCGCGCTGCTTCGACCGTGCCTCGGCGCGGATCGCGTGAGAATGCCGGTCGTGGCCGGCGCGGTGGTGCGCTTTCGGGGATGGGGTGGTCTGGAAGCTCAATCCGCTCGGGCCCGTCGCCGCGTAGGCGGCCGGGGCGAGCACGGACATGGAAATCAACATTGGGACCAGCAGCTTGCTGCGCACGCGCAACACCTCCGCGTGTCGGGTGCCGCCCGCTGTGGGCGGCCCGCGCCCGGAGGGGCGCGGCAGGGACCGGCGCGGCCGCATTCGGAAGCGAGCGCCGGTGACTTACAGCGGAAGACCGTAGGCACGAACGGGCGTTCGTAGTGTGACCGGGGTCACATAACGCCTCTCGGCCTCCGCGCCCCCGAAGTACGCTCCCGCGGATGCCGGCCGACCTTCAGCCGATGGCCGTGGCCACCAGCGATCCGGGTCTGTATGCGCCCTACGCCGGCGCGCCGGCGGTGGAGGCATTGCTCGATGCGGCCCTCCCGCTGGGCGGGGCGAGGGTCCTTCACCTGACCCTGGCGGGCGCCCGCGGACGGGTCGCCGAAATGCTCGGAGGCACCCTGGCCCTCGAGGCCGGCGCGGGCGTGGGTGTGGAATGGAGCGTGCTGTTCGGAGACCCCGAGCTACGCCGGGTGGCGGCCGCCCTCCAGGGCGGGCTGCGCGGCGGGGAGAGCGCCATTACGGACTCCGACTGGGCTCATTACCTGGATGCCTGCGAGCGCATCGCCCGTGAGCTCGAGGGGGGCCACGACCTCGTGGTGCTCCACGACGCGGGCGCCCTCGGCCTCGCGCCGGCGTTGGGCACGCGGGCCGTATGGAGCTCTCACGTGGATGCCTCGCGCGCCGAGGACGAGGCACTGGAGCGCGCCGCCGTGCTCGTGGACGCCTGCTCCGGGGTGCTGACCCCAGACGCGTCGTTCATGCCCCCGCGGCTCGGCGGCGAGCGCGTCCGGGCGGTGGCGCCGGGGATCGACCCGCTGGATCCGCGCAATCTGGAGCTGGAGCCGCGCCTGCCCGGCCGGGTGGTGCGGAGCCTGGGCGTGGACCTGGACCGCCCGTTCGTCCTCCAGGCCCTGGACCTCGACCGCTGGGACGACCCGCACACCACCATCGAGTCGTTTCGCCTCGCGCGCGAGGAGGCACCGGGTCTCCAGCTCGTGCTGGCAGCTCAGTTCGACTCGGCGGCCACGGAGGCGTGGAGTGCGGCGAAGGAGGTCTCGGACTACTCGGCGGGCGCGGAGGATCTTCTGTTGCTCACTTCGTACGAGCCGCTCGGCAGCCTCGAGCTGGGCGCGCTCCAGCACCTGGCTCGCGTGGTGCTGGAGCTCTCGACCGGCGAGGGGCTCCACCTCGGTCCCTGTGAGGCGCTGTGGAAGCGGACCCCCGTGGTGGGCGGCCGCGACGGGGGCCTGCACCTGACCGTCCGCGACGGGGTGGACGGGTTCCTCACCCAGGGCGCGGAGGACACCGCTCAGAGGCTCGTGGAGCTCGTGAGGGATCCGGGCCTGGCCGTGGAGATGGGCCGCGCCGGTCGCGAGCGGGTGCGCGAGCGCTTTCTCGTGACCGGGGCCGCCGAACGGGAGCTGAGAGCGCTGGTGGAGCTGGCCTGACGCCCGTATCACCGGCTACCGTGGTGGCCCCGTGAAGGTCCTTCTTCCAGACGGCAACGAGCTCGAGCTCGCCGACGGCGCCACCGGCGCCGACGCCGCCGGGCCATCGGCCCCGGCCTTGCCCGGGCCGCGCTGGGGATCCGCGTGAGCGCCAACGGCTCCGGGCCCGAACTGCGCGACCTGAGCGCGCCGCTTCCCGACGGGGCGCGCATCGAGATCGTCACCGCGAAGAGCCCGGAGGAGGACCAGGGCCGCTGTGGCTGATTCGCCACGACGCCGCCCACGTCCTGGCCACCGCCGTCACCGAGCTCTACCCCGGCGTCAAGGTGTCGATCGGCCCCCCGGTGGCCGATGGCTTCTACTACGACTTCGAGTTCCCCGAGGGGGTCTCGCTCTCGGAGCACGACCTGGAGCGCATCGAGGAGCGCATGCGCGAGCACGTGAAGGCCGACGAGCCCTTCGAGCGCTCCGAGCTGCCGGCGGCCGAGGCGATCGAGCGCTTCCGGGCCGAGGGGCAGGACTACAAGGTGGAGCTGATCGAGGACCTCGTGCGCGACCAGCGCGTGGACACGGTCTCGCTCTACCGCAACGGCCCCTTCGTGGATCTCTGCCGCGGCCCGCACGCGCCCAGCACGAAGCGGATCGAGGCGTTCAAGCTCACCTCGGTGGCCGGCGCCTACTGGCGCGGCGACTCCGAGCGCCAGATGCTCACACGCGTCTACGGCACGGCGTTCCTCTCCAAGGCGGATCTCGAGGAGCACCTGCGGCGCCTGGAGGAGGCGCGGGCGCGCGACCACCGGGAGCTCGGGCCGCGAGCTCGGCCTGTTCATGTTCTCCGAGGTGTCGCCGGGCATGCCCTTCTGGCTGCCGAACGGCACCCACGTCTGGAACGAGCTGACCGCCTCTGGCGCGAGGAGAACGTGAGCCGCGGCTACACCGAGGTGCGCACCCCGATCCTCTACGACGTGGAGCTGTGGAAGCAGTCGGGCCACTGGGACAAGTTCCGGGACCACATGTACTTCACCGAGGTGGAGGACCGGCCCATGGGCCTCAAGCCCATGAACTGCCCGGCCCACATCCAGATCTACAAGCGCGGAGCGGCGCTCCTACCGCGACCTGCCGATCCGCTACGCCGAGCAGGGCCTCGTCCACCGCCACGAGCCGAGCGGCACGCTGCACGGGCTTCTCCGCGTGCGCTCGATCACCCAGGACGACGGCCACGTGTTCTGCACCGAGGAGCAGATCGAGGACGAGGTGATCCGCTGCCTCGAGTTCGGCTTCCACATCTACGACCTCTTCGGGTTCGAGCCGCGACTGCGGCTGTCCACGCGCCCCGACAAGCGGATCGGCACGCGACGAGATGTGGGACCGGGCCGAGGACGCGCTGGCCGGCGCGATGGAGGCGCGGGACATCGAGTACGGGGTGGACCCGGGCGAGGGCACCTTCTACGGGCCGAAGATCGACCTGCACATGACCGACTCCATCGGGCGCTCCTGGCAGCTCGGCACGGTCCAGCTCGACTACCAGATGCCCGAGCGGTTCGGGCTGGCCTACATCGGCGCGGACAACGCCGAGCACCAGCCGGTGATGATCCACCGGGCGCTGCTCGGCTCGTTCGAGCGCTTCATCGGCATCCTGATCGAGCACTACGCCGGCGAGTTGCCGCTGTGGCTGGCCCCGGTGCAGGTGGTGGTGCTGCCGATCGCCGATCGCCACGTGCCCTACGCGCACAGCGTGGAGGCCGAGCTCCGGGAGCAGGGCGTACGCGTGCGAGGTGGACGACCGCACCGAGTCCGTGGGCAAGAAGATCCGCGCCGCGGAGCTGCTGAAGGTGCCGTACATGCTGGTGGTGGGGG
Source organism: uncultured Thermoleophilaceae bacterium (assembly GCA_963752455.1). Taxonomy (GTDB): domain Bacteria; phylum Actinomycetota; class Thermoleophilia; order Solirubrobacterales; family Thermoleophilaceae; genus JACVRW01. The sequence continues at coordinate 135,903 of CAVVYE010000015.1, read as the reverse complement.
ACAGCGAGGAGGACGACCGCCAGGTGGCCGTCCGGCGGCACGGAGCGGGCGACCTGGGCGCGATGACGGTTTCCGACTTCGCCGCTCGCGTGCGCGACGAAATCGAGCGTCGACCTGAATCCGACGCTATACTCGCCGCGAATGAAGGGCATCCAGTTCCCGCGCACAGGAAACCGCTGAAGCGCCCGTGCCCGCCGCCACCCGAAGCCCTCTGCCTTTTGACGTCCAGCCCCTGCCGTAGCTAGTGCCGATCCCTCGGAAGTTCGATCGGCGCCCGCCCGACCGCGACGAGACTCGCATCAACGAGCGGATTCGCGTGCCGCAGGTGCGGCTGATCGGCGCGGACGGCAATCAGATCGGCGTGGTGGACACCGCCCAGGCGCTGAAGTACGCCCAGGAGCGCGATCTCGACCTGGTGGAGGTGGCCGCCGAGGCCCGCCCGCCCGTCTGCCGGGTGCTCGACTACTCGAAGTACAAGTACGAGCAGGAGCAGAAGGCCAAGGCCGCGCGACGCCACCAGAAGCAGGTGAACGTGCGCGAGATCAAGCTGCGGCCCAAGATCGCCACGAACGACTACGAGACCAAGAAGAACCACGTCGTGCGGTTCCTCAAGGGCGACGACCGGGTGAAGGTCACGATCATGTTCCGCGGCCGCGAGCAGACCCACCCCGAGCGCGGCGAGGCGCTCCTCATGCGCCTGGCCGAGGACGTGGCCGAGCTCGGCGCGGTGGAGCAGGCCCCTCAGCAGGACGGGCGCAACATGACGATGCTGCTCTCGCCGGTCAAGAAGACGCCGGACGCGCCCGAGGCGGCCGAGCCCGCCCCGCCGAGGCACGCGCCGGAGGCCCGGCGCCGCCCGAGCGCCGAGCCGCCGGACGCCGAAGCCGCTCCCTAGCCCCACCCCGGACGTCCCGCGGCGTCTGCTTCAATAGGCCGCTCGCCATGCCCAAGATGAAGACCCATTCGGGCGCCAAGAAGCGCTTCAAGAAGACCGGCCACCGGCAAGCTCCGCTCGCGGCACGCCTTCACGAGCCACAACCAGGGCAAGAAGCGCCCCAAGCGCAAGCGCCATCTCGGCCGGCCGGTCGTGGTGGCCAAGGCCGACGAGCAAGCGCGTCCGGGAGATGCTGCCCAAGTGAGCCGCGTCAAGCGCTCCACCCACGCGCGCAAGAAGCGGCGCGCCACCCTGGACCGGACCAAGGGGTACCGGGGCCAGGCCAAGTCGAGCTACAAGCGCGCCAAGGAGGCGCTGCTCAAGGCCGACTCCTACGCCTACGCCCACCGCCGCACCCGCAAGCGCGACTTCCGCCGGCTCTGGATCACGCGCATCAACGCCGCGGCCCGCCAGGAGGGCATGAGCTACTCGCAGTTCATCCACGGCCTGACGCTGGCCGGCGTGGAGCTCGACCGCAAGGTGCTGGCCGACATGGCGGTGCGCGACCCCGAGACCTTCCGACGGTTTGCCGAGATGGCCCGGGAGGCTGCTGCTGCCTGACGCGAGAGCGGAACGCAGAGTCACTCCCGGGGCGCCCAGCGAGGCGCCCCTTTTCGTTCCCGAGACCCACCACACCACAGTGATCACCTCCCCCCACAACGAACAGCTGAAGACGATGCGCAAGCTCCAGCCAGCGGCGCTGGCGGGACAAGCTCGGCCTGTTCAGCGCCGAGGGCGAGGACCTGGTGGCCGCCGCCGAGCGGGCGGGGTGGCCGCCGGAGGCGCTGCTGCGCTCGGGCGTGGACGTGGAGCCGCGGCTTCTGGACGAGGTGAGCTCGCTGGGATCGGGCTCGCGGGTGATCGGCGTGTACCGCGCAGCGCTGGTCGGAGCCCTCGGGCCGGGTGATGGCCTACCTGCACGCCGTGGACGACCCCGGCAACGTCGGCGCGGTCCTGCGCTCGGCCCACGCGCTCTGCGACGGCCCGGTGCTGCTGGGGCCGGGCTGCGCGGACCCGTTCTCGCCCAAGGCGGTGCGGGCCAGCATGGGGTCGGTGTTCGCGCGGCCGCCCGGGCGGGGCGATCCGTCGAGCCTGCCCGGGCGGCCGATCGCCCTGGACGCGCGCGGAGGGCGCCCGCTGGCGGAGGTGGCGGGCGGCCTGGCCGGGCTGCCCGGACCGCTCGTGCTCTGCCTGGGCGCGGAGCGCGAGGGGCTGCCCGAGGAGATCCTGAGCCGGGCCGCCGAGACGGTGCGCATACCGCTGCGCGAGGACGGCCCCGAGTCGCTGAACGTGGCCATGGCGGCCACGGTGGCCCTGTACGAGCTCGGCAATAGGATGGCGCGCCATGTCTGACGCTCCCGCCCGCCCCGATCTGGACCAGCTGCGGAGCGAGGCGGAGGCCGCCGTGGCCGAGGCCGACGGACGCGGCCGCGCTGGAGGAGCTGCGCGTGCGCTACCTGGGACGCAAGTCGCCGCTGACCCAGGTGCTGCGCTCGATCGGCGAGCTGCCGCCGGAGGAGCGCGGGCCCACCGGGCAGCGGGCCAACCAGGTGCGCCAGGCGCTCGAGGGCCTGATCGAGGAGCGGGCGCGCGCGCTGGAGACGGCCGACCTGGAGCGCCGGCTGGCCGACGGACGCGATCGACGTGACCCTGCCCGGCGACCCGCCGCTCCCGGCCGGCCATCTCCACCTGATCTCCCAGATCCGCCGCCGGATGGAGGACATCTTCGTGGGGCTCGGCTTCAACGTGCTCGAGGGCCCGGAGATCGAGTACGACTACTACAACTTCACCGCGCTCAACCACCCGCCCGAGCACCCCGCGCGGCTGCCCCAGGACACGTTCTACCTGGCCGAGAGCGTGCTGCTCCGCACCCACACCTCGCCGATGCAGGTCCGGGCCATGGAGGAGCAGGGGCCGCCGATCTACGTGGTGGTGCCGGGCCGCGTGTACCGGCCGGACACCCCGGACGCCACCCACGTGCCGATGTTCCACCAGCTCGAGGGCCTGGCCATCGACGAGGACATCACGCTGGCCGACCTCCAGGGCGTGCTGCTGGCCTTCGCCCGCCAGATGTTCGGCGAGGCCACCGAGGTGCGGCTGCGCCCGGGCTACTTCCCCTTCACCGAGCCGAGCGTGGAGGTGGACGTGTCCTGCTTCCGCTGCGGCGGCACCGGGACGGTGGACGAGGGCCGCTGCCCCACCTGCCGGGGCGAGGGCTGGATCGAGATCCTCGGGCTCGGGGATGATGGACCCGAACGTGCTCGGCGTACGTGGCCGGGAGCGGCTACGACCCGGAGAAGGTCCAGGGGTTCGCCTTCGGGATGGGCATCGAGCGCATCGCGATGCTCGTGCACCGGGTGCCCGACCTGCGCATGCTGTTCGAGAACGACACGCGCCTGCTGGAGCAGTTCGGAGCGGGACCGTGAGGGTGCCGGCCGCGTGGCTGCGCTCCTACTGCGACCCGGGCATCGGCGCGCAGGAGATGGCCGACGCGCTGACGATGGCCGGCGTGAAGCTCGAGCGCCTCGACCACGCTGGGCGTGGGCGACCCCGGCGGCTTCGTGATCGGCAAGGTGCTGGAGGCCGGTCCCCACCCCGACGCCGACCGCCTGAGCGTGTGCCTGGTGGACGACGGCTCGGGCGAGCCGCGCACGATCGTGTGCGGCGCCCCCAACGTGGCCGCCGGTCAGACCGTGGCCGTGGCGCTGCCCGGCGCCGTGATGCCCGATGGCAGCAAGCTGGGCGAGGCCAAGCTCCGCGGTGTGCGCTCCAGCGGGATGATCCTGGCCGAGGACGAGGTGGGCATGGGCACCGACCACGCCGGGATCATGGTGCTGGACGAATCCCTGGCGGCCGGAGCACCGCTCGACCGGCCACCTGCCCATCTCCGACGACGTGCTGGAGCTGGAGGTCACGCCCAACCGGCCCGACGTGATGGGCGTCTACGGGGTGGCGCGCGACCTGCACGCCGTGACGGGGGCGCCCCTGGCCGAGGACCCCACCGCGGACGACGCCGAGCCCGCCGGGATCCGACGACGTGACCGGCCACGCCACGCGTGGAGATCGATCCCGAGGTGTGCCTGCGCTTCACCGCGCGCGTGTTCGAGGACGTGACCGTGGGGCCGTCGCCGCTCTGGCTGAAGCAGCGGCTGATGGCCGCCGGCCAGCGGCCGATCTCGAACGTGGTGGACATCACCAACTACGTGATGCTCACCACCGGCCAGCCGCTGCACGCGTTCGACCTCGACCGCGTCCGCGGCGGGCGAATCGTGGTGCGGCGGGCCCGCGGACGGCGAGAAGATGACCACGCTGGACGACGTGGAGCGCACCCTCAGCTCCGACATGGCCGCTGGTGTGCGACGCCGAGGGGCCGAGCGGGATCGCCGGCGTGATGGGCGGCCAGATCTCGGAGGTCTCGGACGACACCACGCGCGTCCTGATGGAGGCGGCCACCTGGGTCGGCCCCAACATCATGCGCACCTCCAAGGCGCTCGGCCTGCGCAGCGAGGCCTCCGCCCGCTTCGAGAAGCAGCTGCATCCCGACCTGGCGATCGCGGCGCAGCGCCTGGCCAGCCGGCTGATGGTGGAGCTCACCGGAGCGCGGCTCGTGCCCGGCACCCTGGACGAGTACCCGGAACCCGCCGAGAATCGGCGTGGTACCGCTGCGCCACGACCGGATGGAGCGCCTGCTGGGCGAGCGGATCGAGCCGGACACCGTCGAGGAGATCCTCACCCGGCTCGGCTTCGAGCCGCGGGGCGACGGGCTGGGAGGTGCCGCCCTGGCGCGCCGGCGACGTGACGCGCGAGGTGGACCTGATCGAGGAGGTCGCGCGAATCCACGGCCTGGACAAGCTGCCCACGACCCTGCCGTCGCGCAGCTCCGCCGTGGGCCGGCTCACCCCGGGCCAGCGGCTGCGCCGGCGCCTCGAGGACGTGCTGCGCGACCGCGGGCTCTACGAGACGGTGTCCTACTCGCTGGTGGCCCCGGGCACCCTCGCCCGCCTGCGGCTGGAGGATGCGGCCGAGCTGCGCCTGACCAATCCGCTGAGCGAGGAGCAGAGCGTGATCCGCCCGCTGCTGCTCCCCGGCCTGCTGGACGCCGCCGCCCACAACGCGGCGCACGGCCGGGACGCGGTGAGGCTGTTCGAGTCCGCCCGCGCCTTCCGGGCGTCGGGCCCGCTGGACCAGGTGCCCGACGGCTCACCCGGCGGCGCCACCCCGGCCTCCGAGAGCCACCACCTTGCTGCCCTGCTCACCGTGGCCCAGCCCGGCGGCTGGCGCACCCCGGAGCTGCCTCCGGACTTCTACTCGGCGCGCGCGCTCGTGGATGCGCTGATGGAGTCCGCCGGAGTGGAGTGGCGGGCCGAGCCCGCCGAGCGGCCGTTCCTGCACCCCGGGCGCGCCGCCCGGGTGGTGGCCGGCGGGGACCGCGACCTCGGCTGGGTGGGCGAGCTGCACCCGCTCGTGTCCCGCGACTGGGAGCTCGACGGGCCGGTGGCCGCCTTCGAGCTCGACCTGGACCTGCTGGCCGATGCTGGCGGGCCAGGACCCCGACGTCTACCGGGACGTGACGAGCTTCCCGTCGCTGCGCCAGGACATCGCGGTGGTGGTGCCGGAGGATGTTCCCGCCGCCGAGGTGGAGCGCGCGGTGCGCGCCGGGGCGGGAGACCTGCTGGCCGGCCTGAGCGTGTTCGACCTGTACCGGGGCGAGCAGGTGGGGGAGGGACGGAAGTCGCTGGCGCTGCGGCTCGAGTTCCGCGCGCCCGACCGCACGCTCACCGACGAGGACGTGGCCGGGCCGCGGGCCCGGATCGAGGAGGAGCTTTCCCGGGCTGGGAGGGGCGCTGCGTGCCTGACGCCGGCGCCATTCCCGTGGCCGTGCTCGGGGCCACCGGCTTCGGCGGCGCCCTCTGCGCACGGCTCGTGGACCGGCACCCGTCGCTCGAGCTCACGGTGGCCACCGCGCGGGCCGAGGCCGGGCGGCGCCACGACGAGCTGTACCCGCGCTACGCGGTGGAGCGGGTGCTGGAGGAGTTCGACCCGGACGCCGTGGCCGAGCGGGCACAGGCCGCGCTCGTGGCCTACCCGCACAAGGCGGCCGCGCCCGCGGTCCGGGCGCTGCGGGAGCGGGGCCTGAAGGTGGTGGACCTGTCGGCCGACTTCCGCCTCGACCGCGAGCCCTACGAGCGCTGGTACCAGCCGCACGAGGCGCCCGAGCTGCTGGCCGAGGCGGTGTACGGGCTGCCCGAGGCCCACCGGGAGGAGATCCGCGCCGCCTCGCTGGTGGCCGGGCCGGGCTGCAACTCCACCGCCGCGCTGCTGGCCGCCCTGCCGCTGCGCGGGCGGATCGAGGACGCCGTGTTCGACATCAAGGCCGGGCGTGTCCGGGCGCGGGCCGGGAGGCCACCGAGGAGACCCACTACTCCTCCGCCGCGGAGAACGTGAACGCCTACAAGGTGGAGGGCCACCGCCACAGCGCGGAGATCGAGCAGGAGCTCGGGCCGGAGCGCTTCAGCTTCGTGACCCACCTGATGCCGCTCGACCAGGGCATTCTGGCCACGCTGCTACCTCACCGTGCCCGGCCTCGAGCAGGAGGAGGCGCGGGCGCTCTACCGCGAGCCACTACGCCGGCGAGCCCTTCGTGGAGGTGGTGGACGAGCCGCCGCACACGCGGCACGTGCAGGACAGCAACCGCTGCCGGGTGCAGGTGAGCGTGGTGGGGGACCGCACCATCGCCTTCGCGGCCATCGACAACCTCTGGAAGGGCGCCGCCGGACAGGCCGTGCAGGACCTGAACCTGATGCTCGGCCTGCCCGAGGACGCGGGCCTGCGGTGAGCGGGCTTCTTCCGCTCGCGCTGGGTGGAGCGGCCCGGCCACGTGACCGAGCTCGAGCCCACCGGCCTGGCGCGCGGCTTCCGGGCCGCCGGCGTGGCCGCCGGGCTCAAGCCGGAGGGCCTCGACGTGGCCGTGCTGGTGAGCGACGCGGAGGACACCGTGTCCGCCGCCCGCTTCACGAGCAACGCCCGGGTGGGGGCCCCGATCGTGGTGTCGCCGCCAGGCGCGCACCCACGACCTCCGCGCGGTGGTGGCCAACGCCGCGCACTCGAACGTGGGCGACGGCCGGCGCGGGCTCGAGACCGCCGTGGCCATGCAGGCCACCGCGGCCGAGGCGCTGGGGGTGGAGGCGGACCGCGTGGCCGTGGCGTCCACCGGGGTGATCGGCACCGAGCTGCCGCGCGCAGCCGGTGCTGGCCGGGGTCCGCGGCGGCGGCGAGCCGGCTCGGGGAGCGACGCGGACACCTTCTCCGAGGCGATCATGACGAGCGACCGGGCCCCCAAGCGGGCCTGTCTCGAGGTGGCGCTCCCGAGCGGCACGGTCCGGCTCTCCGGCCAGGCCAAGGGCGCGGGGATGATCTCGCCCCGCCACGCCACGATGTTCTGCTTCGTGCAGACCGACGCCCTGCTCACGCAGGAGACGCGTGGAGCTGCTCACCGGGGTGTGCGTGAAGCGCTCCTTCGACCGCATCACGCGTGGACGGCCAGCTCTCCACGAGCGACACCGTGGTGGTGCAGGCCGGGGGCGCGTCCGGCGTGGCGGTGGAGCCGGAGACCGCGGACGAGATCGCGCTGGGCGAGGCGCTCGACGCGCTGATGCGCCAGCTGGCGCTCGAGATCGTGGCCGACGGCGAGGGCACGGAGCGGATCGGGCGGGTGATCGTGCGCGGCCGCGCCGAGGCCGTGGAGGCCGTGGCCCGCTCGGTGGCGAACTCCCCTCTCGTGAAGACCGCACTGAACGGAGCCGACCCGAACTTCGGCCGCGTGCTGCAGGCCGCGGGCCAGGCATGGCCGCCGGGGGAGGGCTTCCCCGTGGACCTGGAGATCGAGGGCCGGCTGGTGGTGTCCGCCGGCGACGCCGTGCACCTCGCGGAGGAGGAGTGGCGCGAGCGTGGTGGAGGCCTTCGCCGCCCCCGAGGTGGAGTTCGAGCTCACCGTGCCCGGCGAGGGCGGCGAGACCGAGGTGTTCTTCAGCGACCTGTCGGAGGGCTACGTGCGCTTCAACTCGAGCTACACGTCATGAGGGATGTAGCCACCCTCCTCGAGGCGCTCCCGTACATCCGGGAGTTCCACGGCGAGACCGTGGTGATCAAGTACGGCGGCGCGGCCATGACCGACCCGGTGCTCACCGAGGACTTCGCCCGCGACGTGGTGCTCCTCAAGTACGTGGGCATGAACCCGGTGGTGGTGCACGGTGGCGGCCCCGACATCACCCGCTACATGGAGCGGCTCGGCATGGAGGTGCGCTTCGTGGACGGCCTGCGCGTGTCCGACGAGGCCACGGTGGAGGTGGCCAAGATGGTGCTGGTGGGCAAGCAGAACAAGGACATCGTGCTGCTCATCAACCGCCACGGCCAGCCCGCGGTGGGGCTGTGCGGGGACGACGGCCGGCTCTTCACCGTCCGCAAGCGCCTGGCCGGCGCCACGGACGTGGGGATGGTGGGGGAGATCGAGCACGTGGACGCCGACGTGCTGAACCACATCGCCGAGGACTACATCCCGGTGGTGGCCTCGGTGGGCGCCGACCGCGAGGGGCGCTCCTACAACGTGAACGCCGATGCCGCGGCGGCGGCCGTGGCCGGGGCCCTGGACGCCTTCAAGGTGATCTTCCTCACCGACGTGGAGGGCTGGCGCGCCGACCCCGCCGATCCGGCCAGCCGCATCTCGGAGGCGAAGGCGGACGAGGTGCGCCGCCGCCTGCCCGATGTGACCGGCGGCATGCGCCCCAAGCTGGAGGCCTGCCTGCACGCTCTGGAGTCCGGCGTGGGCAACGCCCACATCCTCGACGGCCGCCAGCCCCATTCGCTCCTCCTCGAGCTGTTCACCGACGAGGGAAGCGGCACCAAGCTGTGGCCCTAGACGCCCTGCAGCGCATGGAGGCGGACGCGGTGATGGGCACCTACGCCCGGGCGCCGGTGGAGTTCGTCCGCGGCGAGGGCACCGTGCTCTGGGACTCGGACGGGCAACGAGTACCTCGACTTCCTCAGCGGAATCTCGGTGACCCAGCTGGGCCACTGCCCGCCCGTGGTGGTGGAGGCGATCCGCGAGCAGGCGGGCCGCCTCATCCACGTGGGCAACCTCTTCTACACCGAGCCGGCGATGCGCCTGGCGTCGCGGCTGTCCGAGCTCACGCTGGGCGGCAAGGTGTTCTTCTGCAACTCCGGGGCCGAGGCCGTGGAGTGCGCGATCAAGCTGGCCCGGCGGCGAAAGCCGGGTGGCCGCTTCGTGGTGGTGGAGGGCGGCTTCCACGGGCGCACGATGGGAGCGCTGTCGGCCACCCCGCAGGAGACCAAGCAGGCGCCGTTCGCGCCGCTCGTGCCCGGCTTCGAGGTGGCGCCGAGCGGCGGGCCGCTGCCGGTGGACGACGGCGTGGCCGCGGTGCTCATCGAGCCGATTCAGGGCGAGGGCGGGATCCACCCGATGGACCCCGAGCTGCTCCTGGCCGCCCGCGAGGAGTGCGACCGCCACGACGCGCTCCTGATCCTCGACGAGATCCAGTGCGGGATGGGCCGCACGGGCACGCTCTGGGCCTGGCAGCAGCTGGGCGTGGAGCCCGACGTGATGACCGTGGCCAAGGGACTGGGCGGCGGCCTCCCGATCGGGGCGTGCGTGGCCTCGCCGGCGTACTCGGACGTGTTCCAGCCCGGTGACCACGGATCCACCTTCGCCGGCGGGCCGGTGCCGGCGGCGGCCGCCCTGGCGGTGCTCGACGTGGTGGCCGAGGACGACTTCCTCGCGGAGGTGCGGGCGAAGGGCGAGCGGCTCGCGCTCGGGCTCCGTGGCGCGGGCCTCGACGTGCGCGGCCTCGGCCTGATGCTGGCCTTCCGCGCGGCGGACGCGCCCGCCCTGGTGCGCACGGCGCTCACCGAGCAGCGCCTGGTGATGAACGCCACCGGGCCCGACACCGTGCGCCTGCTCCCGCCGCTCACGGTGTCCGAGGAGGAGATCGACGAGGCCGTGCGCCGGATAGCGGCCCTCACGGCCTGAGCCGGCCGGTGCTGCTGTTCGCCTACGGGAGCAACCTCGCGAGCGGCGAGGTGGGCGCCGGGGCCCGCTTCGCCGGACCGGCGCTGCTGCCCGATCACCGGCTCGCGCTCACCCGGCGCTCGATCCGATGGGGCGGCGGCGTGGTGGACGTGGTCCCGGCCCCCGGCGAGCACGTGTGGGGCGCGGCCTACGAGACGGCTCCGGAGTCGCTCGAGCGCCTGGACCGCAAGGAGGGCGCCGGGTTCGCCTACCGCCGCAGGACGGTGCGGGTGAGCCTGCACGGCGAGATGCTCGAGGCCGTGGCCTACGAGGTGATCGACAAGGAGCCGGATGTCCCGCCGGCCACCCCGGAGTACGCCGAGGTGGTGCTGAGCGGGGCGCGCGAGCGCGGGCTGCCGGAGGAGTGGCTGGCAACGCTCAGGGCCGTGCTGAGCGGCGCTGCTAGCGTGCCCGCCCCATGACCGAGGACCCGACCACCCTGCGCCCCGTCGCCTCCTACGAGGCCGCCCCCGGAGAGGTGGGCCGCGTGCTGCTGCTCTACTCGGGCGGCCTGGACACGAGCGTGATGCTCAAGTGGATCCAGGACGAGTACGAGGCCGAGGTGGTGGCCCTCACCGTGAACCTGGGCCAGCCGGGCGAGGACTTCGAGGTGGTGCGCGGCAAGGCGCTCAAGCTGGGGGCGCTCGACTGCCACCTGGTGGACGCGCGCGAGCAGTTCGCCGAGGAGTACGTGCTGCCGGCGATCAAGGCCAACGCCCTCTACGGCGGCGGCTACCCGCTCTTCACCGCCCTCGGCCGGCCGCTGATCGCCAAGCTGGCCGTGGAGAAGGCGCGCGAGACGGGCTGCGACACGATCGCCCACGGCTGCACCGGGAAGGGCAACGACCAGGTGCGGATCGAGTCCACCGTGCTCGCCCTGGCGCCCGAGCTGAAGATCATCGCGCCCGGTCCGCGGCTGGCAGATGGGACGCGAGGAGGAGATCGCCTACGCCCGCGAGCACGGCATCCCGGTCAAGGGCGGCACGCGAGGCGCCGCCGTATTCGATCGACGACAACCTCTGGGGCCGCTCGTCCGAGGGCGGCGCGATCGAGGACCTGGACGAGCCGCCGCGCGACGACGTGTTCCAGCTCGTCACCGCGCCCGAGGACGCTCCGGACGAGCCGCAGGACGTGGTGGTGGAGTTCGAGCGCGGCCGCCCGGTGGCGCTCGACGGCGAGCGACTCGGCCTGGTGGAGCTGCTCGAGCGGGCCGGGGAGCTCGGGGCCCGCCACGGGGTGGGCATCGTGGACCACGTGGAGGACCGGATCGTGGGCCTGAAGGTGCGCGACCTGTACGAGGTGCCGGCCGCCTCGATCATCCTGCCCGCCCACCGGGAGCTCGAGCGCCTGGTGAGCACCATCCACCAGAACAACTTCAAGCCTCAGCTGGACAACCAGTGGGCCTTTCTGGCCTACGCGGGGCTGTGGCACGAGCCGCTGCTGGGCGATCTCAGCGCCTTCATGGAGTCCGTGAACGAGCAGGTGACGGGCGAGATCACCATGCGGCTCTACAAGGGGTCGGCGCGCCCGGTGGCGCGGCGCTCCCCCAACGCCCTCTACGACCAGGCCCTGGCCGGCTTCGGCGAGTCGGGCGGGCTGTTCTCCCAGCAGTCGAGCCCGGGCTTCATCGAGCTCTGGAGCCTTCAGTCGCGCATGGCTTACGGAATCAGGAACCGGGAAGGGGAAGACTCATGAGCTCTCGCGGATACACGGTGCTGGGCTGGGCGGTCTGGCAGGTCGCCAAGCTGCTGGCAAAGCAGAAGGTGGGGCAGAACCGGGTGAAGATCGGGGCGGCCGCCACGGTCGGCCTGGTGCTGGTCGGCGGAGTCCTCGCCGCGCGCGCCACCGGCGACGACTACGGCGCGGTGCTCGCCTGATCACCGATCAGGCTGCGCTCCTCGCCTAGGTCTCAGCCGGGGGCGCGGAAGCGCGTCCCGATCGTGACCATCAGGTGGGCCACGCCCAGCACGATGAAGAACGCCGTGGGGCCGGTCTCGTCGGAGAAGCCGGCCACGAACGGCAGGGCGATCAGCACCGCCACGAGCGCGTAGTCCAGCAGCACGTGGACCGCCAGCGGGAGCTGGTTGGCCAGGCTCGTGGGGCCGTCGGTGGTGGCGGCCACGGTGAGCACGAGCACTCCCAGGATGAGCGCGGCCGCGGTGGCGGCGCCCGAGTCGAACGAGAGAACGAACGGGCGCGACGATCAGGATCGCCCCCGCGGCGTACTCGATCATTCCGTGGACGAAGCGCGGGATCGGACCGTCGGTGAGCATGCCGGGACTTATACCCGCGGCGGCGGCCCGGAACCTGCGCCGGAGCGCCCGAACCGGCGTCCGCAAGTAGCGGACTGGCCCCGGCCAGCAATCCGAGCCCGACCGTATATTCGGGACCCCGTGTCAGCGGTCCATCTCCATGTCCACTCCGAGTACTCCGTGCTCGACGGCGCCTGCCGCATCGACTCGCTCGCCGAGCGCGCCGCGGCCTACGGGCAGCCGGCGCTCGGCCTCACCGACCACGGCGTGATGAACGGGGCGGTGGAGCACTACCAGGCCTGCCACAAGCACGGGATCAAGCCGATCATCGGCGTCGAGGCCTACTTCGTGGACGACATGAAGTCCGAGGCGGTGCGCTACGAGCGCAACCACCTCACCCTGCTCGCCCGCAGCGACGAGGGCTTCCGCAACCTGGTGAAGCTCAGCTCCGACGGCTACCTGGAGGGCTACCGGCGGGGCAAGGCCAACGTGGACATGGAGCTTCTGAGCCGCTACTCGGAGGGCGTCATCGCGCTCACCGGGTGCCTCCAGTCGCGCTTCTGCCGGCGGCTCGTGGAGGGCGCCCCGGCCGCGGCGCGCGCCCACGCGGACGAGCTGCTCCAGGTCTTCGGCCAGGACAACGTGTACTTCGAGGTCCAGAAGAACGGCATCGCCGAGCAGGACCAGGCCAACGAGGGGATCGTGCGGATCGCCCGGGAGCTGGGGCGCCCGCTGGTGGCCACGGCCGACGTGCACTACCTCGGGCGCGAGGACTACGACAACCACAGCGCCCTGCTCTGCGTTCAGACCAAGAGCACGCTGGCGGAGCCGAAGATGAGCTTCGACACGAACGAGTTCTACCTCAAGGACACGGGCGAGATGACGGCCGCGTTCGCCGCCTGGCCGGAGGCCGTGCCCACCTCGCTCGAGATCGCCGAGCGCTGCTCGGTGGAGATGGAGCTGGGCAAGATGCTGATCCCGCGCTTCGAGACCCCGGGCGGGGAGCCCGAGGCCGAGTACCTCCGCGAGCTCGCGCTCGAGGGCCTGCGGGCCCGCTACGGGGATCCGGTGCCGGCGGAGGCGATGGAGCGGCTGGACATGGAGCTGGCGGTGATCGAGAAGATGGGCTTCGCCGCCTACTTCCTGATCGTCTGGGACTTCGTGAAGTTCGCCAAGGACAGCGGGATCGCGGTGGGACCGGGCCGCGGCTCGGCCGCGGGGTCGATCGTGTCCTACTGCCTGCGGATCACCGACCTCGACCCGCTCGAAGTACGACCTGCTCTTCGAGCGCTTCCTCAACGCCGAGCGGATCTCGATGCCGGATATCGACATCGACTTCTCGGTGAAGGGCCGGGACCGGGTGATCCAGTACGTGGCCGACAAGTACGGCCGCGAGTCGGTGGCCCAGATCGTGACCTTCGGCCGGATGCTGCCCCGCGCCGCCACCCGCGACGCCGCCCGGGTCCTGGGCTACGACTACGGCACGGGCGACCGGCTGGCCAAGCTGATCCCCGAGCCGGTGATGGGCCGGTCGAAGACCTTCGACGAGTACCTGGCCGAGGAGCCCGAGCTCCGCCGCGTCTACGACTCCGAGGCCGAGGCCCGCCAGGTGATCGAGACGGCCAAGGGGCTCGAGGGCATCGTGCGCAACTCCTCGATCCACGCCGCCGCGGTGGTGATCGCCGATCGCCCGCTCACCGACATCGTGCCCCTCCAGCTGGCCGAGGACCGCGGCGCCGTCACCGCGGACGGCGAGCGCTCCTACCGGACCGTCACCCAGTACTCGATGAAGCCGATCGAGGAGATCGGGCTGCTGAAGATGGACTTCCTCGGCCTGCGCAACCTCGACGTGATCGAGGCCGCGCTGGACATCGTCGAGGAGTCCACCGGGGACCGCCCCGACATGACCGGCGCTGCCGCTCGACGACCCGCCGACCTACGAGATGCTCCAGCGCGGCGACGTCGGTCGGCGTGTTCCAGTTCGAGTCCGACGGCATGCGGGACGCCCTGCGCAAGGTCAAGCCCACGGAGTTCAACGACCTCGTCGCGCTCGTGCGCCCTCTACCGCCCGGGGGCCATGCGCTACATCGACACCTACGCGCGCAACAAGCGCAACCCGGACGGGGTCCAGCACACCGACGAGCGCCTGCGCTCGATCACCGAGTCGAGCTACGGGGTGATCCTCTACCAGGAGCAGTCGATGCAGATCGCCAAGGCGATCGCCGGCTTCACCGGTCCCCAGGCGGACGACCTGCGCAAGGCCATCGGCAAGAAGCAGCGCGAGCGCATGGCCGCCCTGCGCGACGGCTTCTTCGAGGGCGCCCGCCGCACGGGCACCGCGGAGGCCGTGATCCAGGAGCTCTGGGCCGTGAACGAGGCGGCGGCCGACTACTCGTTCAACCGCTCGCACGCCGCCTGCTACGCGCTGATCACCTACCGCACCGCCTGGCTGAAGGCCAACTATCCGGCGGAGTACATGGCGGCGCTGATCAGCTCGGTCATGTCCACCAAGGACAAGGTCCCGTTCTTCGTGGCCCAGTGCGAGGACATGGGGATCGAGGTCCTGCCGCCGGACGTGAACATGTCGGGGCACGACTTCAAGGTCGTGGAGGGCAACATCCGCTTCGGGCTCGACGCCGTGAAGAACGTGGGCAACCAGGCGGTGGCCGCCATCGTGCGCGCCCGCGAGGAGGGCGGCCCGTTCACCACGATCTGGGACTTCTGCCGCCGGGTGGACTGCCGCGCGGTGAACAAGAAGGCGATCGAGTCGCTCGTGAAGTGCGGCGCCATGGACTCGCTGCCCGGCACCCGCACGGGCCTGATGGAGGTGCTGCCGCAGGCGCAGGCCGCGGGCCAGAAGACCCAGCACGACGCGCAGATGGGCCAGAGCTCGTTCTTCGACTTCGGCGACGGCGGGGCGGCGGCGACGACATGACGGTGCACCGGGACCTGCCCGTGCCCCCGCTGCCCGACGAGCGCGAGCGTGCTCAACGCCTGGGAGAAGGAGACGCTCGGCCTGTTCCTGTCGAGCCACCCGCTGAAGGAGGTCCGCCCCGCCCTGCGGGCCAAGGTGGACTGCTCGCTCGCCGAGGTGGGTGAGCGCAAGGACGGCGACTGGGTGACCGTCGGCGGAATGATCTCCGAGTGCAAGCGCATCCGCACCAAGAAGGGCGACCCGATGATGTTCGCCACGCTCGACGACCTGGAGGGCCAGGTCGAGGTGCTCATCTTCAACTCCGCCTACGCGAAGAACGAGGGACAGGTGGAGGTCGACCGGGTGGTGCTCATCCGCGGCCGGGTGGACCACAAGGAGGCGGGCGAGACGAAGATCGTCGCCCAGGAGGTGGAGCCCTTCGAGCCCACCCCCGAGGAGGTGGAGGTGGCCGCGGCCGAGATGGCGGCCGGCCCGGTGGTCCGGCGGCTCACGCTGCACGTGTCGCCGGGCGTCCCCGAGGGCTTCCTCGTCGAGCTCCGCGACGTGGTGGGCCACCATCCCGGGGACCACGAGCTGCTGCTCGCGGTGGGCGAGCGGCGCCTGCTTCTCGGGCGACGAATTCCGGGTGTCGGCGAACAGCGCCTGCTGCAGCGAGCTGGGTGCCCTGCGCGGGGCCGCCCGCGTCGTCGCCTGACGGCCCGTAGCCACCCGGAATACCGCTCTACAATGACGGGGTGCAATCGCTGCCCGCAC
The DNA here is from genome assembly GCA_963752455.1 of uncultured Thermoleophilaceae bacterium. Taxonomy (GTDB): domain Bacteria; phylum Actinomycetota; class Thermoleophilia; order Solirubrobacterales; family Thermoleophilaceae; genus JACVRW01. Next base: position 119,947 of record CAVVYE010000015.1, on the reverse strand, counting down.
CGGCCACGGAGCTCCACGAGTGCCGCCAGTGCTGCTCCTTCTGCGACCGGGTCGTTCACCCGTCCGGGCTGCATCGCCTCGGGCTGCCAGTTCCTCTACCTCTACGACGACGAGGACACCGGCCGCCGCTACATGGGCTGCATGAACAAGGTCTTCCGCGGCGAGATCGACGCGGAGATGTTCGAGCAGGCCGAGCGCACGCGGCAGGGCTTCGGCGGAGTGAAGATGACGGGCCTGCCGCTGCCCCAGTGCCGGGCGGCGGTGGAGCGCGCGTACGACGGCTTCAGCGAGGCCTTCGACTGCGTGAACCCGGAGTTCTTCGAGACGCCGGTGCCCGACGAGTTCGACCTGCGGGATCACCTCTAGCGTCGCTGGGGGTCCGGCGTTCGCCGCTTCCCGCGGACCTCTCGCGGCTTCGCTCCTCGTTCGCTCGCGCCGGGGGCGCTCGCTCTGACACGGTCCTCGTGAAGGGCGACCGCCGGCCCCGCCACAGCTTTGGTTGACGGCCTTGGGCGTTGAGCGGGTAGGGGCGACACGTCGAGCGGCTCCACGTTCACAACGCGGACGTGCTTCTCCACGGTCCCGTGACGAGCCACCCCGGGAGACCCTTAGGCTGGCAACGTCGCGTTCCCGTCGCTTCCCATTCTGCACGATGGCTCTGGGCCTACCGGCGGCTCTGCTCGCCGGCGACGCCTCCAGCGACGCGGCCGGCATGGAACCGTGCACCGGGTCCCTGCGACCGATCACGGCGGAGCTCGACTACGTGTAGGAGGGCGAGTTGGTGCCCGCGCTACTGGGCGTGAACTGCCTGCGCCTGGACCAGACCCTGTCCGGCGCCCGCATCGACTGGGGCGACGCGAGCCACGAGCCCGGGGAAGGTGACCTACAGGAGAACCCCGACGGGGTGACGCGTCAGGCGTGGATCGAGGCGCGCCACATCTACCTTCGCGCTCGGTGTGTGAAGGGACGGCGCTGCCAGGCGTTTCCCGTCACCGCCACGGCCACCGACGACCGGACCGGCACGCCGATCGTGGTCCAGGCCGGCGTGACCGTGAAGCCCGGGCTCCTGTTCCCGACTCCGCTGAGGATCAAGGGGCGCCGAGGGGTGCGCTTTCACCGTCAGCTCACACGAGTCCGATCCACCGGACTGCGCCTACCCGGCGAGCTCACGGCCCGGGTGCGCTGGGGCGACGGCACGCGGAGCTCCGCGCGGGTGGTGGGAAGCGGGCGGCACTTCGTGATCGTGGGAACGCACCGGTGGCGCCGCTCGGGCCGTCTGTCGATGAGGGTGGCCATCAACGACCGCTTCCGGGGCATCGTGCTGCTGGTGAACGGCTTCGCCCGCGTCGCTCAGCGGAGATAGTCGGCCGCACCTGTGGAAGGGTCCGCGGTCGACGCCCGGCAGGACCGTGTCAGAGCGAGCCGCCCGCGGCGAGCGAACGAGAGGCGCAGCCGCGAGAGGTCCGGACGGGGGTTGAACGCGGACCCCTCAGCCGCGCGAGCGGGCCCGCGACCTCAGCCCGTTGCGCCTCAGCTGCTTCATCCGCTGGATGTCCTCCTTCTCGGGCCCCTTTCCGGCGAACCCCGGGCCCTCGAAGAAGATGGGCAGCCCCTCGAAGCGCGGCTCGGAGAGGAAGGCGGCGCAGCCCCGCGTGCCCAGCTCGCCGGTGCCCAGCGGCGCATGGCGGTCGCTGTTCGATCCGAGCTTCGTCTTCGAGTCGTTCACGTGCAGGCAGCGCAGGCGGTCGAGGCCGACGATCGGAGTCGCAGTCGTCGATCACCTGCGCGAGGCCATCCGCGGTTCGCACGTCGAAGCCGCTGGCCAGCAGGTGGCACGAGTCCAGGCAGATCCCCAGTCGCTTCTGGCCGCCGCCCAGTTCGATCAGCTCGGCCAGCTCCTCGAAGCTCCGCCCGAGCGTGGTGCCGCTGCCGGCGGTGTCCTCCAGGAGCAGGGCGCACCCCTCGGTTTCGGCCAGGGCCTCCCTGAGGACCTTCCCGGCGCGCTTCATGGCCTGTCCCTTGTGGCCCTTCAGCGCCGAGCCGGCGTGGAGCACCACGCCGTCGGCGCCGATGGCGTCGCCCATGCGCAGCGCGTGGGTCAGGGAGGCCAGCGACTTCTTGCGCATCTCCGCGTCCTCGGTCGCGGTGTTGATGAGGTAGACGGCGTGGATCACGACGGAACTGATCGGCCCGTCCGTCCATCAGCTCGAGGAACGCGGCCACGTCGTCGGGCTTCCAGGAGGTGGGCCGCCACATCCGCGGCGACTGGTTGAACACCTGGATCGCGGCGCACCCGCGCTCCACGCCGCGCGCGTGCGCCTGCACGAGGCCGCCCGCCGTGGACACGTGGGCGCCGATTAGCATCGAGAGATCACTTCGAAAGGCGAGATGAGAGTCAGGTTCGCGCCGTCCCCCACGGGGGCGCTTCACATCGGCGGGGCGCGGACAGCACTTTATAACTGGCTCGTGGCCCGGGGATCGGGCGGATCGCTGGTGCTCCGGATCGAGGACACCGACCGCGAGCGGTCCACGCCCGGAGAACGTCGAGCAGATCCTCGACGCCCTCCGCTGGCTCGAGCTCGACTGGGACGAGGGCCCGCTGTCACAGGCCGAGCGTGCCCCCGCGCACGCGGCGGCGGTGGACGAGCTGCTGGCGGGAGGCCACGCCTACGAGGACGAGGGCGCGATCCGTGTTCGCGTGCCCGACGAGGGCGAGGCCGTGATCCAGGACGTGATCCGGGGCGAGGTGCGCTTCCCGCTCCAGTCGATTCAGGACTTCGTGGTCCGCCGCTCGGACGGGAGCCCGCTCTACAACCTCGCCGTGGCCGTGGACGACCGCGACATGGGGGTGACCCACGTGATCCGCGGCGACGATCACCTCTCCAACACCCCGCGGCAGGCCCTGATCCTCGACGCGCTCGGCGCCGAGCGCCCGGTGTACGCGCACCTGCCGCTGCTCTACGGACCCGACGGCAAGAAGCTCTCCAAGCGCCACGGGGCGGCGTCGGTGCAGGAGCTGCGGGCCGCGGGATACCTGCCCGAGGCGGTGCGCAACTACATCGCCCTGCTCGGGTGGGGCGACGAGGAGTCGAGCACGATCCTCTCCACGGATGAGCTGGTGAAGCGCTTCGACCTCACGCGGGTGTCGAAGAGCCCGGCCGTGTTCGACGAGCAGAAGCTGCGCTGGATGAACGGCCGCTACATGCGCGAGCTGCCGGTGGAGGACCTGCGGGCCCGGCTCGAGGAGACGCTCGGCCGCGAGATACCGGCCGAGGCGGTGGCCATCAGCCAGGAGAAGATGCAGACGCTGGCCGACTTCTGGCCGCTGTCCGGCGTTCCTGGTGGAGCCCCAGGAGGTGGACGAGAAGGCCTGGGCGAAGGTCATGGGAGACGGTGCCGGCGAGCGGCTGCTCGCCGCCCGGCGTGCCCTGGAGGACGTCGAGCCCTTCGATGCCGGTGGGGTCGAGACCGCCCTGCGCGGCGTGGTGGACGCGCTCGAGGCCAAGCCCAGGGACGTGTTCCAGCCGGTGCGGGTGGCCATCAGCGGAACGACGGTGTCGCCGGGCATCTTCGAGTCGGTGGCGGTGCTCGGCCGCGAGGAGACGCTGGCCCGCATGGATCGCGCGCTTGAGCGGGCCGGCGCAGGGCGCTGAGCGGCGCTCTCGCTTTCTCAACCTTTCCCCTGACGGTGCCGATAGCGGGGGGGACGGAGCACCACGCTGGAGGCGCGGGCGATGTCGTGACCTTGTAAATCGAGCACTAGGCAGGGACGTCAGGTGCGAGCAGTTCCAGTAACGCCGCCGATCAGCAGTCCAGAAGCAGTCACCGACGAGTCCGTGGGACACGGGCGGAGGCTGACATTCGCCTTCGAGGCCCTCGAGGCCTTCCCCGCGCTGGCCGAGTCCCGCAACCGCGTTCTTCGGGTGGTGCGCGAGGAGCGCACCTCCGTGGGCGAGGTCGTGTCCGCCGTGGAGTCCGACGTGGCCCTGCTCATCACCGTGCTGCGGGTCGCCAATCGCACCGCCAACCGCAAGCGGGGCAAGATCGCCACCATCCCGGACGCGGTGGAGGTGCTCACGCCCGGAGGCGTGGAGCAGCTTGCCGCCCGGGCCGCCACCTTCGACTTCTTCGAGCGCACCCCCGGCTGGGACCTCATGCCCGAGCTCTTCCGGCTGCACGCCGTGGCCACCCAGGCCTGTGCCGACCGCGTGGCCCGCGAGCTCGACTTCCCGGACCGCGACGAGCTGCTCTGCAGCGCCCTGCTCCACGACGTGGGCAAGCTCGTGCTGGCCCACGCCTACCCCGGCTACCCCGAGCAGATCCACGGCGACGCGCGCACCCCCGAGGAGCGCCTGCGCCGCGAGCGGCTCGACCTGGGCGTGGACCACGCCCTCGTGGGCGGCGTGCTCGCCCGCCGCTGGGGCCTTCCGAACCGCCTGGCCCTGGCCATCGAGCGCCACCACGCCGACGACGCCGAGGGCGAGGCCGCGCTGCTGCGCCTGGCCGACATGCTCGCCCACTACGGCCACGGTCAGGACATCAGCCCCAACCACCTTCTCCGTGCCGCCCAGGCCTGCGGCCTGTCCATCGAGCAGCTTCGGGCCGTGATGTACGAGCTGCCCCAGGGCGGCTCCTCCGCCAAGCGCCACGTCGATCCGTGCCCGCTCTCGGGTCGCGAGGTCGAGGTGCTGAAGCGGCTGGCCGAGGGCAAGGTCTACAAGCAGATCGCCGCCGAGCTCGAGCTCTCCACCAGCACGGTGCGGACGCACCTGCACAACACCTATTCGAAGCTCGGCGCGGTGGATCGGGCACAGGCCGTGCTCATCGCCACCGAGCGCGGCTGGCTCTAGGCGCCGCCGATCGGGGCGGTGGCCCCCGCGTGCCCGTATTCTCCCGGCCGCCGTCCATCCGACGCCGGGAGGCGCCTCACCCATGACCACCGTCCGCGAAGCAACCCTCGACCTGATGCGCCAGCGGGGGATGACCACGGTGTTCGGCAACCCCGGCTCCACCGAGCTGCCGATGCTCGCCGACTTCCCGGAGGACTTCCGGTACGTGCTGGGCCTGCACGAGACGGTGGCCGTGGGAATGGCCGACGGCTTCGCCCAGGCCTCCGGGCGCCCGACGATGGTGAACCTCCACACCGCCCCGGGCATGGGCAACGGCATGGGGGCGATCTTCAACGCCCAGGCCAACAAGTCACCGCTGGTGGTGACGGCGGGGCAGCAGGCGCGCTCGCTCATGACGCTCCAGGCCAACCTCACGAACCGCGACGCCACGCGCATGCCGCATCCGCTCGTGAAGTGGAGCTACGAGCCCCCGCGGGCCGAGGACGTGCCGCACGCCATCGCCCGGGCCACGCACCTGGCCACTCTGCCGCCCCAGGGGCCCGTGTTCGTGTCCATCCCGATGGACGACTGGGCCGCCGAGGTGGACCCGGTGGCCACTCCCGCATCAGCTCGAGCGCCAGGTGGGCGGCCGGGCAGGGGCCGACCCCGCGGTGGTGCGCGAGCTGGCCGAGCGCCTGGCCGGGGCCCGCAATCCGGTGCTCGTGGCCGGGCCCGAGCTGGACTCGGGCGGCGGCTGGAAGGCGGCGGTGGAGCTGGCCGAGCGGCAGCGCATGCCGGTGTGGGCCACTCCGGCCACGGGCGGCGGGCGCATCGGCTTCCCCGAGAGCCATCCCGCCTTCCAGGGCCTGCTGCCCCCGGCCGTGGGCCCGCTGGGCGAGACCCTCGCCGCGCACGACCTGATCCTCGTGGCCGGGTCCTCGGTCTTCCCCTACTACCCGAACATCCCGGGACCGCCGCTGGCCGAGGGCTCCTCGCTGGTGGCGATCACGAGCGACCCGGACGAGGCCGCCCGGGCGCCGATGGGCGACGCGATCGTGGCCGACGTGGCCCTGACGCTCGAGGCCCTCCTGGCCGCGCTCGAGCCCTCGCGAGCGCGACGCCCCGCCCGAGCGCCCGGCCCCCGAGGCCGCGCCCGAGTCCGATCCGATGAGCCCCTCCACGGCGGTGGCCGCGCTGGCCGAGGTGTTCCCCGATGACGGGATCGTGGTGCTCGAGTCGCCGTCGGCCACGCTCGCGCTGCGCAACCAGCTGCGGCTGGGCCCGCCCGGCAGCTACTACTTCGGCGCCGGCGGCGGGCTGGGATTCGGCCTGGCCGCGTCGATCGGAGTGGCGCTTGCCCAGCCCGACCGCAGGGTGGTGTGCGTGCTCGGGGAGGGCTCGGCCCAGTACGCGATCCAGGGTTTCTGGACCGCGGCCGCGTACGGGGTGCCCGTCACCTTCCTGATCCTGCGCAACGAGGAGTACGCGATCCTCAAGTGGTTCGCGACGCTGGAGGACGTGACCGGCGCTCCCGGGCTCGACCTGCCCGCCCTCGACGTGGCCTCGGTGGCCTCCGGCTACGGCGTGCCCGCGCAGCGGGTGGAGGGGCGCGACGAGCTGCACGCCGCGCTCGGCGACGCCATCGCCTCCGACGGGCCGTCGCTCGTGGAGGTCAAGGTGGCGCCGGGGATGGCCCTGGCCTAGGCGACCGTCGTAGCGGAGCGGCGCCGGCGCCGGCCGGCGCGCAGGCGCCCGAGGCGCCCGCCGCCGCTCGCGTGGGGCCGCGATCGGGACACGAACGACGATCGTGGCGCCCTCCGCGGAGCTGCGAATCTCCAGATCGCCGTCGAGGAGCTCGGCCCGCTCCCGCATGCTCGCCAGCCCGAGGTGACGAGGCTCCGAGTCCGACTCCGGGTCGAAGCTCCCGAAGCCCGACCCGTTGTCGGCCACGCGTGAGCTCCACGCCGCCGTCGGTCCTGCGAAGCGCGATCTCGATCCGGTCGCCGCCGGAGTGGCGCCCCGCGTTGCTGGCCCCCTCCTGGGCGATCCGGAACAGCTCGCCGGCCACCTCGGGCGCGAGCTTCACCGGGTCGATGTCCAGCTCCACGTCCACGGCGTAGCGGCGCCTCCAGACCGGAGCGCAGGTGTCGATCGCGGCCTCGAGGGTCACCTGGTCGAGGCCGTGCGGACCGAGGTCCACCATCTCGTCGCGCAGCAGCCTCGATGTTGCGCGCGGCGATCAGCCGTGCGTCGGCGAGCAGCTCCGCGGCCCGCTCGGGGTTCGACCGCTCGAGCTCCGAGCCCATGGTGGACAGCACCATGTCCAGGCCGATCAGCTCCTGCACCGGGCCGTCGTGGATCGACTCCGCCACCCGGCGGCGCACCTCGGCCTCGCTGCGCATCGCGCGGCGCGAGAGCTCGCGGGCGCGCATGCGGGAGGCCGACTCGAGCGTGCGCAGCCGGCCCACGACCAGGCCGGTGGACAGCGCCGCGAGCACGAACAGGGTGTCGTGGAAGGCCACCTTGTCGGGGTCGGGGCCGGCATGGCCGCGCAGGGCGGAGACCAGCACCAGCACCACGGCCCAGGTGAGGGCGAGCACCAGCCCGCGCCCCTCACCCTGGAGGTGGGAGTGGGCGGCGATCAGGAACACGGCGGCGGACTGGAGGGCCAGGGCCGCCTCGGGAGCGGCCAGCTCGACGGCCACGAGCGCGGCCAGGTCGCCGAGAGCCAGCAGGGGGTTCATGGCGGCTTCCGGGCGGCGCAGCGCGAGCACGAGCATGGCCACCGACCAGGGCAGGAAGCCGAGGGCGAGCGCGAGGGCGGTGTCGCCTGAGCCGTCGTAGGGGAGGACCAGAGCGGCCAGGAGCGCGGTGACGGCGAGGGCCAGCCGCGTGGCCGCGAAGATCACCACCGGCTGGGCCGAGTCGATCGGGAGACGGCGAGGGATCACGCGTCCGCCCTGCGCCGTGTCTCGAAGGCGCGCAGGCGGAACGCGGTGAGAGCCGCCCCCGCGGTGTCGATCACCCAGTCCACCGGGGTGCCGTGGCGGCCCTCCACGAACGTCTGGTGAAACTCGTCGGTGATGGAGTACGCGGAGGCGATGGCGAGCGCCACGAGGGCGGCCCGGCGGCCGTCCATGACGGTGCGAAGCGCGCGCCACCACAGGAAGCAGAGCACGGCGTACTCCGTGAAGTGGGCGATCTTCCGGAGGATCAGGTCCGCCGTGCCGAGGCCCGAGCTCAGGTCCGGCTGAGCCGAGAAGAAGAAGATCAGCGGCCATCAGCGCGAAGGGAGGCAGCCAGAGCCCGATGCCCCGCGAGAGCGCCATCCGCATACCGTAGAGTGACCTGGCGTGCTGGTCATCACCACCAAGTCCCCGTACGCGGTCAGGGCGCTCGCGGAACTGGCCCGGCGCGGGGGAGGGGCCCCGGTCCCGATCGGTGAGATAGCCCGCGCCCGCTCCATCCCGGTGCAGTTCCTCGAGGGCCTCTTCGCCACCCTCCGCCGAGCCGGGATCCTGCAGAGCCAGCGCGGTGTGAAGGGCGGCTACAGCTTCGCCCGGCCCCCGAGCGAGATCACGGTGCTGGAGATCGTGGAGCTGCTCGAGGGGGAGCTGGGCACCGACGCCGTCGAGTCCGGCGTGATCTGGACCGAGGCCGTGGACGCCGTCCGCGGCGTGCTGGCCGGGTCCACGATCGCCGAGCTGGCGGAGCGCGAGGCCCAGGCGGCCGGCGCGCAGATGTACTACATCTAAAAGCGGCCCCGGCCTAGAGCCTGATCCGGCTTGCTAGAGCGGTTTCGACCGCTCGGGACCGCTCAGAACCGCTGGGTTCGGGGTCCCGACTGCTACACGACTGCTACACGCCGGCAGCGCACTAGTGCCGGATTGTCACGATCGGCGCGCCGGCGGGCCTTTAGCGGCGGCGCTGGAGGCGCTCACCGAGGACGTGCGGATCTTGGAGCTGCTCTTAGCCCATAAGCAGGGAGCCATCACTGCGATGGAGTTCGTTGAGCAGGTTCGCGGTGCGGTGCCCGACCCGCTGGCGGGGCAGAAGCTGTACTGAGTCCCCGCGCCCGTAATAGATTCGGAGGCTATGGGGCTGTTCAGCTACGAGCCTTGGACCAGGCTAGGGTCCGCACATATGTATCCGGGGCGACTCGGCGCTGGGGTAGTTATCGCCGTGGTCACGCTTGTTGGGTGCGGTGGGAACGGTGGGGGGGCCCGCGCTGTCAAAGGCTGACTACATCGCGAAGGGAGACGCGATCTGCGCTCAGAAGCGCCAGCAACGGGGCCAGCTCGTGAACGAAATGCAGAACGCAATTGCCAGCGGGGTCAACAGCGCGAGCGATGCGCATCGTGTCCACGATATCTCCAATCAGGCCGCCGACTACGTCGACCAGCTAGCGAGCGAACTTCAAGCTCTGCCCAAACCGACTGGGGACGAGCAGATACTCGACACTCTGCTTTCAACCGTCAGTGCGGAGGCAACTGACATTCGGCACTTCGCGGATGCGGTCGACTCCCGCGACGCATCGCAGATCAGATCGTTCGGGGAAGCAGCTGAGTCAGATGCGGGCAAGGCAGTCGCAATAGCCCAGGGTTACGGCTTCAAGGTTTGCGGCCAGGACTGACCTCGCTCCGATCAAGGGATGCCTCACCGCATCAGCATCGGGTCAAGGGCAGTGCTGCCCAATCTTTGAGCCAGGCGGGGGACACGACGAGGCGCCCGTCGGAAGTGGTGGCGACGCGGTCGGTCGGCATCGCCTCGAAGTCGAAAGCGCCGAGCCAGTCACCCATGTGCTCGCGGGCCTCAGCGTGGCCGCGGCGCGTCCCGAAGTCTGGAGCGGATTCGATTGCGGTCCAGACCACGTCAGGGTGAAGCAGTTCAGGCACGAGGCCGAGGTCTGCCGCCGCAAAACAGTCGCGGTACAGCCTCTGCACGATCCCTACGTTCTCCCGCGACATCGCCTACTCCGAGAGCCCCACGGCTGCGAGGGCCTCGGCACGATCCCAGTAGCTCACGTAGCGCAGGACCTTGCCGTCGCTGAGTGTGAACAGGTCACCGAGCTCGTGCTCGAAGTGCAGACCACTGGTCTTCCCCCGGGCGGTCTGCCGGGAGAACACCAACACCTGGTCCTCGCCGAGATCGATGATCCGCTCGGCCTCGATATGCAGATCTGCCAGTGCGTCCAGGTAACCGGCCAGCCCGACCCTCAACCCTTCAATTCCCGCCAGTCCCCGTTGATGCCGGGAGCTCCGATCCGATCCGCGAATGTTCGACCTCTGGGTCAAAGAAGTCGGCGGTGCGAAGGAGGTTCCCGCGTGCCCAGCTGGCGTAGAGGCGCCGCACGATCTCCACGCTCTCCTGCGACATCGCCCGCCGAGTTTCCCGCCTCGGAAGACGATCCGGCCTGGTCGGCTAACCAACGTGGGAGTCGGTTACGTTCCGCAGGAGCGCAACCACACCGGCCGCGACCCCGATGGCCACCACGAAGCGCAACATCGGGGCCGAGGTCGCCGCAACGCCATTCAAGACCAACAGCACCACGGCCGTCGTCCCGATAGCCGCAATCAACTGAGAGGTGTGCGCTCTCGACATCGCCCGCCGAGTATCCCGCCTCGGGACCACAACGGGGTAGGGCTAACCGAACCTCGCCTCGGGCCGGCTCGACTACTTCACCGGCGTGCGCGTGACTCTGAGCCTGTTGCCATTCCCCGTCACGTTGGTGGAGCGCCCGCTGGGCGCGTCAGTGGTTACTTGCAGAACTCGGGGTCCTCTATGTGGGGGTGGTTGGGATCGCCGCAGCCGAGACCGCGCCTCAGCCCAGCGTCGCGCACGACGATGTCGCCGGTCGCCCCCTCGAAAGAGAAGGGCGCGGGGGTTGGACATTCCGTCGGAGCGGTTGGTACGGGCGAGGCGGTGAAGCCGTCTGGGCGGAGGTTCGTGAGATCGTTATCGCTCACGCTTGCAAGCACGGCAACAAAGCCCGCTGTGTTTGGCTCGAGCGTCCCGCCGATCGTGGCGGCGCTTCCGCTGACCGACAGACAAGTGATTGAGGACGTCTCGAAGCGGATGGTGCCGAACGCACCCACGGTAACGGCCAGGTGGCCCTCGGGATCTTCGCCTAGCGGCCCGCTGCTGACATCGAGGTCGAGATCAGTGAAGAAGCCGAAGTCTCCGCTACCGCTGACGGAGTCTTCCTTCAACCCGGCGAACTCCGGAACTTCGCCACAGCCGACCCCCTCCGCATGGACGTGATTGGGATCACCGCAGCCAAGCCCCCGTCGGCGAGCCGCATCGATGACGGCGACGTCGCCCGTCACGACGTTTCCGAAGCTGGAGGCGAATGGAGCGGGACACGTGGTTGGCGCGGTCTCGACCGGCGTCGCGGTGAAGGAGTCGAGACCGGAGCCTGCCGGCCCATTGTCAACAACCGTGGCGATGATGGCGACGAAGCCGGCACTGTTCGGCTGGAGTGTGCCGCCAATTGTCGCGGCGTTGCCGCTTACGGACATGCACGTAATCGCGTCGGTCTCGAAGTCGCCGAATCCCTCCACTGCGACCTCGAGGTGACCAGCCGGGCTTTCGCCGAGGGGGCCGCTGGTGACCGCGAAATCAAAGGTGAAGAACCCGGTGCTCCCGTTACCGACAGCAGAATCCCCCGCCGGGGGCTTTGCCGCATGAGCTCCGTCGGGGGACGCAAGCGCGACCACCAGGACCCCGGAAATCAGCAGCCATCGCCCTCGTCCGAGACTGGGGATAGGGAACCTGGCTGCCCCAGCGAGCCGCGCAACTGCGTGCAAGAGCCGTTCCATTGGGCACCCCTTTCGGCCGAGTCCAGTGCCCTGCACTGCGTGGCCTACCACTCGGCAGGTGGTCCGCACAATCCGCCCGTAGGGGGAGGGGGAACCACAACCCTGCCCCGATGCGGACACGGTCACCCACCTCCCTGTGAAAAAAACCCGGGGATTCCGTTTTTTTACGGGGTTGAGTCGTGATTAGCGAGCTACGAGCTCGGCTCGACGCGAATTTGGAGGCGGCGAGGGTGGCGATGGAGGCGGCTCAGGCCGAGCCGTGGGTTAAGGGCTCCACCGGCCAGTTGCGACCGCACTCAGGGTTCGTGGTGGCTGCGCGTTGCGACGCAACAGCTACGAGGCTGGCTATTGAGTGGCTGAGGGCTATGGGCTAGCGCTTCTTCTTGCCGCGTGTCGCGACGAAGCTCACGCACTGGCCCTGGTTCTTGAAGCCGGGGAAGTTGCGCCAGCCTCCGTTCTTGCACTGGTTCTTGCTGGTCGGCACGCCCGGCAGCGGGCTGACCGCCACCCCGAACGGGCCGTCGCCCGCGGCGACCGTGGCCGGGCTCTTGGGCGCGAGCGCCCCGCCCGCGCCGACGTCGTACTGGGAGACGTTGTCGCCGTGCCGGTTGGTGACGTAGACGCGAGCCGCCGTCCGGGCTCACCGCCACCCCGCCGGGGCGGCACCCGCGGCGACCGTGGCCGGGGCTCTTGGGCGTGAGCGCCCCGCCCGCGCCGACGTCGTACTGGGAGACGCTGTCGCCGCCCGCGTTGGTGACGTAGACGCTCGCGCCGTCCGGGCTCACCGCCACCCCGGCCGGGCTGCCGCCCGCGGCGCACCGTGGCCGGGCTCTTGGGCGCGAGCGCCCCGCCCGCGCCGACGTCGTACTGGGAGACGTTGTCGCGGCCGGCTTGGCGACGTAGACGCGAGCCGCCGTCCGGGCTCACCGCCACCCCGAACGGGCGGTCGCCCGCGGCCACCGTGGCCGGGGCTCTTGGGCGTGAGCGCCCCGCCCGCGCCGACGTCGTACTGGGAGACGTTGTCGCCGACCGCGTTGGTGACGTAGACGCTCGTCGCCGTCCGGGCTCACCGCCACCCCGATCGGGGCGTCGCCCGCGGCCACCGTGGCCGGGGCTCTTGGGCGTGAGCGCCCCGCCCGCGCCGACGTCGTACTGGGAGACGTTGTCGCCGTCGGCGTTGGTGACGTAGACGCGAGCCGCCGTCCGGGCTCACCGCCACCCCGCACGGGCCGTCGCCCGCGGCCACCGTGGCCGGGCTCTTGGGCGTGAGCGCCCCGCCCGCGCCGACGTCGTACTGGGAGACGCTGTCGCCGCCTGGCGTTGGTGACGTAGACCGACGCCGCCGTCCGGGCTCACCGCCACCCCGCCCGGGGCGGTTGCCCGCGGCCACCGTGGCCGGGGACAGCGGCGCGTCAGCGCCCCGCCCGCGCCCACGTCGTACTGGGAGACGTTGTCGCTGCTCACCGTTGGCGACGTAGGCGAACGGCGCGGCCTGCGCAGGGGTCGCACACACGAGGGCTCCCACGACGGAAATCGCCAGTAGACACTTTCTCATGAGATGTCCCTCTCGTTCGACATCCCGCGGCGCCCTGCGATGCGTGGCCTATCACTCGGCAGGCGGTCGGAACAATCCGCCGGTTAGGGGAGGGGGGCCACCAGGGCCGTACTCAACCGGACACGGCCCTGTACCTCGTCGTGGAGAACATCATTCCGGGCGGCTTTTTTGATGGCGATTGAGGCCTATCTGCGGGACACCGGCCGTTGGCGGGATGTGTTCGCCCCGCTAGTGGCCGATTTGGAAGCGGTGCGGGCGGCTATGGCGACGATGCTCGAGCAGGCCCAGGCGGAGCCGATGGTGGCGGGTTCTACGGGCCAGCCGAGGGCGAACCCGGCGTGGGACACCTTTCTGGCGCTTCAGGATCGGGCATTGCGGTTGAGCGAGGCGTTGGGTTTGACGCCGGCCACAGCCGAGGCTGCCGGGGTTCCGTTGGAGGATGGGGAGATCAACCCGTTCGATGAACTTGTTGCCCGCAGGGAGAACGCGGCGGACTGGCGCGGGATGTATGACACCGGAGAGCACCGGCAGGTGGACCGGCATGCCCGCTAAGCCGGATCGGATTGCTAGCTGGCGTCGCGGACCGTGAGGGCCGACGGATCGCGCTGAGTAAGGGGGAACTGGTCGAAGCTGACGCTCGAGCAATTCGGCGGATTCGTGGCTGCGCTGCCCCCTCCGTAGAGGTCGGTGCCCGACTGTGGCCCGTCCTGGACTACAAAGAACGACGGGAAGTTCGTGGCGCTCACCACTCCGATGATCGCGCGGTTAGCCGTTACCGCCAGACATTTCACCGTCCAGACGTTCGTCTCTACCGAATCCTCCCGCGTGATCGTGCCTTTCGCGTCCTGGCCGGCGGGCCCGCTCCGGGCGCTGTACCGGAGCCGGAACGGCGTACTTCCGTGGGGGCTCGCCCAATAGCCCCCGATCACGTAGTCACCCGCAGGCGTCGGCGTCCGAAATGTTCTGGTCTGGGCGCAAACCAAATTGTTTCCCCCATCGCCGCCACAGAACCGGAACGAGTACTCGCTCGCAACCAGAAGGTCCGTGACCCTTTCCGTTACGGGGCCGCTCACCCCAGCGGGCCACGAGCGGGGGGGTGTGCGCAGCGGCAGGCCACCGGGGGCGAAGTCCCCTTCCGCCCAGTAGTCGAAGTAGCTGACCGCTGGGCCGTTGTTCGCCGTTCCACGCGCGTTGAGCGTCGCGCTGTCCTCGCCGATGCTGGTAGCTGGCTCTGTCGAGCCGTAACAGGCCCCAAGAGCGAGCGCACAAACCAGACCGCCCGTGGTCAGGAAGACCTTCCGGATCATCTGCGCCCGCTTCGGCCCGAGTCCAGTGCTTGTCCTGCTGTGGGGGCCGGTGTCATGGGCGTGGCGACCACTTGGGGAAGTAGTCGAGGGCTCGATGATTGGTGAGGTTGGTCTGGCCGGTGCCGTCGGCGTTCATGACGTAGATCTCAAGGTTGAAGTCGCCGACGTCGTCGCGGTCCGAGGTGAAGGCGAGCTGGGTGCCGTCGGGAGACCAGGACGGGTTGTTGTCATTACTGGCGTTCTTAGTGAGATTGGTGGGGTTGGTCCCGTTGGCGTTCATGACGTAGATCTCGGTGTTGCCGTCACGGGTCGAGGAGAATGCGAGCTTGGTGCCGTCATGCGACCAGACGGGCTCTCCGTCCGCCGCGCCGTTGGTGGTGAGGCGCGTTGGATTGCTCCCGTTGGCGTTCATCACGTAGACGTCAAAGTTGCCGTCCCGGTTGGACTGGAACGCCAGCTTGGTCCCATCGGGGGACCACGTCGGGAAAAGGTCGCTCGCCGAGTGGTTGGTGAGCCTGATCGGCTGGCTGCCGTCGGCCTTCATCACGTAAATCTCCTGGTTCCCGTCCCGCTCGGAGTAGAAGGCGATCCTGGCGCCGTCCGGTGACCAGCTGGCTCCCTCGTCGATCCCCGGGCTTTCGGTAATGCGCACCGGGTTGGAGCCGTCGGCGTCCATCACGTAGAGCTCGAGGAAGTCGTTGTCGCGCCATGACTCGAAGACGATTTTGCGACCGTCGGGAGACCACGCCGGGGCGTGGTCGAGTGTCGAAACGTCGGCGGTGAGGTTGGTCGGGTTAGAGCCGTCCGTGTCCATCACAAAGACGTCATGGTCACCCCCATCTCCGTCGCTGCTGAACGCGATCCCGGGACGCCCGCCACCCGTCTTGAGCGTTTCGTCGTTGCTGCAGGTGCCCGCCTGGGCGTCCTCCGCGCAGAGCCGGTAATGCCAGGTCGTGCCGCCGGTCAGCCCGTCGATGGGGACGGACACGTCGTGCGGCTTGTCCTCGGCCACGCTGGCGGTCCGGTGGGCGCTCGTCTTGCCGTAGGCGGTCGTTCTGCCGTACTCGACCCAGTAGGACGTGCTTCCTCCCACCGTGGTCCACACGATCCCGTTGACGGTGGCGCTGACATCGGTGACGTAAGTGGGCTCCTTGTTGACGAACCCCGTCGCACAGCCCGACGCACACGCGGCCGCGACGACAGCGGCGATCCCAAGCAGCCGGTTCATCGGGCCCCCCTTTCAGGCGATTCGGGCACGCTAGTCGTCGCTCCTCTGCCTGACGCAGCGGCGCATGGCATGTGGCGTAGCCGTCCCGTATCCGTACTCGGACCGGAACGCCGCACGCCCGATGGCCGCGAGTATGAAGGTGCATTCCTGGCGGGCTTGGTGGTTGATGAAGCTGACGCAGTCGCCCTGGTTCTTGAAGGTGGTGCCGTAGTTGCGCCAGCCGCCGTTCTTGCACTCGGCCCTCGTGGCGGGCGCTCGGGGGGCGAGATACGTCCGGAACCGAAGGTCAAACCAGGCAAACTCTGGATAACCGAACTCCTCGCTGTAACAGAACCACTCCTGCCCAGCCGGGACTATTCCAGGCCTAAAGCGGGCGCATTGTTCACCACGGGGGTACGTGTTTCCAGTCCCCGACCAGGAGCTGGAACGGGCGTTGGGATCCTCGAGGTTGACGACGAGGGCGTACTTCACCCCAGCGTGAATCACAACCCGCTGGGGGAACGTGATTAGCTCTGAGAGGGGATTGTCCGAGGAAGGCACAACGGTGGTCGCTAGGACCGTTTCCCCGGGAATGCTGCCGACGGTGTTCCGGATGCTCACCCGTGTCGGCGACGGCGGGAGCGACGGGTCCCCCTGTCTGGTGTCGATGTTCACGCCGGCCAAGATGCCGTCCCGCCCGGCAATGAACGTCTGGGCTAGGTAGATGCAGCACTCGTTGAACGCGCCGTCCGCGCTCGCGCCACCAGTGTTCGCCTGGTCTACCACAGCATCTTGCGCGGCCGCGCTTGGCGACCCACATAAGAATGCTGTGCCTACGCAGGCGATAAACACCGACCTCACGAAGCGGTGGGTGAACGGTGGCGTAGACGTCTGGGCGCACATGGCACCCCTTTCGGGCGAGTCCAGCACGCTAGGTCTTCGGTCCTCGTTGCACGAACGCCACGCACTGGCCCTGGTTCTTGAACGTCGTGCCGTAGTTGCGCCAGCCGCCGTTCTTGCACTGGTCCTTCGAGCTAGGCACGGGTTGCGCGTTGGAGACTTCGATCTCGCCGAGGGCGACCGGGTTGGGAAAGAGGTCCAGCGGCGCGGGGCAGACCGTCGGTACTGCGTCAAGGAACTCGACCCCGAGCGTGTCGCCCGGACCGCCCCATACCTCGAAGAGTGCGCCTGCAGCGGGCTCGCTCCCAAGCGAGTTCTCGACCCCTATGACCGCTCGGTTCCCGGTGACGTTCAGGCACGTGACGCGGCCTCGGAGCGATGTGAACGGAAAGCTGACCCGCTCCAGTCCTGCGGTCCCTGTCGGATTTTCTCCAGCTGGGCCGCTGTGGGCGTCGATATCGAAGGTGACGTCGAAGCCACCGCCTGTGGTTCCAGAGCCCACGACCGAGTCGCCCGTGAAGACCGTGGCGTCCTTGCTGCAGGTCCCCGCCTGGGCGTCCTTCGCGCAGAGCCGGTAGTGCCACATCGTGGAGGGGGTCAGCCCGGCGAGCGGGATCGAGACGTCGTGCGGCTTGTCCTCGGCCACATTGGTGGTCTGGTGGATGGTCTCCCGGCCGTAGGCGGTCGTCGATGCCGTACTCGACCCAGTAGGAGACATCGCCGCCCTCCGTCGTCCACACGATGCCGTTGACCGTGGCGCTCGTCTCCGTCACGTCGGAGGGCGGCTTGTTGACGAAGCCGTCGCGCAGCCCGACGCGAGCGCAGCCGTAGGACCAACGTCCCGACAGCGACCAGCTTCGTCATCGGGCACCCCTTTCGGCCGAGTCCAGTGCCCTGCCTGCGTGGCCTACCACGCGGCAGGTGGTCGGGACAATCGGCCCGTAGGGGGAGGGGGCCGAGGCGCAAGATGCCCACGCCGAGGTGGCCCGCCGCCGGGAGGCCGCACGGGAGGCACATGCGTCCGGCGGGGACGTGGACGCCGCCCTCAAGGCGTACTACGAAGCCGAGACTGCGCTCGACGAGGCCCGAATCAAGCTCGAAGGCCACAGCATCAACCGTTGGAACCCGCTAGCTCCTCGGTAGACGGTGTTGTTGACGCCCCCTTAGTCGCTTTCGAAGACGTGGTCCGGGTGGTAGAGCGCGGCCAGGACGGCCCAGTTGGGCGGTTTGCTCCAGGCTCCATCCCAGGCCTTACGCACGACCTCCACGTTCTCCTGCGACATCGCCTACTCCGACAGCCCCACGGCTTCGAGGGCCTGGGCCGTCGAGGTAGTAGTCGGCTCGATGATCTTGCCCGTCTCGCCGAGTCGCTGACCACGGCGAAGGCGACTCGGTGTGTCGGGTCGCTCGCCGTGCTCTCGTCCGACCAGCGCGACACGCGACGAAGCGCCCGTCGCCGACGTCGATCAGCTCGTCCAGGTGCACCTTGATCGTCCTCGACCAGGTCGATCAGCGACTGCATGCAGTCGCGCGCGCCGTCGTGGCCCCTGAAGACCCCGGCGTCGGGCCAGCCGGGTCCCTCGCGGTGGTCAGCATCACTCCGGATCGAGCACCGCCAGTATGGCCGCCGCTGTCGCCGCCGTTCCAGGCCTCGTACGCGCGCCACGACTCTCCACGTTCTCCTGCGACATCGCCTACTCCGACAGCCCCACGGCTTCGAGGGCCTCGGCGGCGGTCCGAGTAGATGCTCGCTAGCCGGACCACTTTCCCGCCTCGAAGCGTCCAAGACGCTGCGCATCGCGGTCGTCGAGCTCGACGCCGCTCCCCTGCCCGTGGCCCGCAAGGTGCAGAGCGCCACGACACCTGGTCGCCGGCGTCGATGAGCTCGCTCGAGTTCGACGCTCGCACTCGTCCCAGGCGCCGACCCAGTCTCCCGAGCCATCGGCCGAGCGCCTCGTGGCCCTCGGTAGACACCCTGGTCGGGCCGAACGCCGCGTCCTCGCACCTCGATGTCGGCCGCTACGGCAGCCCGACAGCGGCTCGCCTGTCGCCTGAACGGCCTCAAAGCCGCGCCGCACGATCTCCACGTTCTCCTGCGACATCGCCTACTCCGACAGCCCCACGGCTTCGAGGGCCTCATCGACGCTCAGGTACTCCCGCCCCCGCACAATCTTTCCGTCGCGGACGGTGCTGACGGCGGCGTAGCGGATGTCGATCTCGATGTCGCTGAGCTTCGCCCGCCCCTTCACGCGCTGAATCGCAAGGACGCGGTCATCCCCGACGTCCCGCAGTTCCTCCACCACGACGCTGGAGTCGTCGAAGGTGTCGATCCAGTCTTGGATATAGCGACGCACGGCGACCGGCCCGTGCATCTCGCCGATGTCATCGACTGCGCCCTCGGCCGCCCGCCAAACGATGTCGGGGTCCCAGAACTCGGCCATCGCATCCACGCCTCCGTCGGCAAACGCTTGGAGCGCCTGGCGCACCACCTCCACGTTCTCCTGCGACATCGCCCGCCGAGTATCCCGCCTCGGGCAGGCCCTAGTCCTCGCTCCTCTCCCGGACGCACCCGCGCATCGCATGTGGCGTAGCCGTCCCGTCTCCGTACTCGACCCGGAACGCCGCACGCCCGATGGCCACGCGTAAGAAGGTGCACTCTTGGCGGGCTTGGTGGTTGATGAAGCTGACGCAGTCGCCCTGGTTCTTGAAGGTGGTGCCGTAGTTGCGCCAGCCGCCGTTCTTGCACTGGTCGGTGGAGGTAGGGACCGGCTGCCAGTCGGGGTCACGGTCGTTGCCCGGCGAGGCCACGACCGGCGCCTGACCGCTTCCATCGGCATTCATAACCCAGATATCCGCATTGCCAGTATCGAGTCCCCGTGCGAAAAGGACTCTTGCCCCGTTTGGCGACCAGGCGGGGTGCTCGTCAATCCGCGCATCGCGGGTGAGCCGCACTTGCCCGCTACCGTCGGCCGACATGGAGTAGATCTCGTAGTTGCCGTCACGATCACTGAGAAACGCCAGCCTGGTGCCCTCCGGCGACCAGTCGGGTTGGAAGTCGCTGAACGGCTGATTGGTGAGTCTTGTCGTGACCCCGGCGGCGAGAGTTGTGTAGTAGATCTCGAAGTTGCCGTCGCGGTCGCTGTAGAAGGCGACTCGGGAGCCGTCAGGGGACCATGCGGCTTCCCCCTCAAGCGCCGGACTTGTGGTCAGGTTCGCCGTCCCGGTTCCGTCGGCGTTAGTCGTGTAGATCTCGAAGTCGCCATCGCGATCAGTCGTGAAGGCGAGCCTGGTGCCGTCAGGCGACCAAGTGGGATCGAAGTCGGCAGCCGCGTCTCTGCTCACGTTCGTCACGCCGGTGCCGTCGGAGTTCATGATGTGCACCTCGAGGTTCCCGGTGCGGTTGGAGGCAAAGGCGAGCCTCCTGCCATCCGGCGACCAGACCGGGTCGACGTCGAAGCTCGAACTGTTCGTCAGATTGGTCTGGTTCGTCCCGTCGGCGTGTGCCGCGTAAATCTCGGAATTGCCGTCGCGTTCGCTGACGAAGGCGATGCGTCCATCCACGCCGGACAACGCGCTCGGGGTTTGGCCGGCCGACGCACTCGCGAACCAGGCAAGTCCCACACCCACAGCCACCAAGACGAGCAGCAGCCTCCTCACGGGGCACCCCTTCCGCTCGAGTCCAGCACGCTAGGCCTTCGGTCCTCGTTGCACGAACGCCACGCACTGGCCTTGGTTCTTGAAGTCGGGGAAGTTGCGCCAGCCACCGTTCTTGCATTGCTGGGCGTCTGTCGGGAGGCAGTCCACCTCTATGGACTGCGTCGCAGAAAACGGAGATGTGATCCGGACGGTGAAGGTGCCGGGGATGGAACCCGACACCCGAAGCGTCGCGACCCCGGCCTCGTTGGTGCCGATCTGACCACTGAACGTTTGGCCCGTAGGCCAGGTGATCGACCCGAACACGCTCCCCGGAGGCAATCCGGTCGCCGTGATCAGTACGCCATAAAACTGCACGCCGTCGACCCGGGTGCATTCTTCCTCCAGCGTCAGTTGAGGCGAAGTCGTCTGCGCAGCGGCTACCCCCGAGGCGAACGCAGCTACGACCGTCCAGGCCAACAGCGCGACAACTGCCTTGCTCATCGGGCACCCCTTTCGGACGAGTCCAGTGCCCTGTCCATGCGTGGCCTACCACTCGACAGGTGGTCGGAACAATCCGCCAGTAGGGGGAGGGGGCCACCACGGCCGTCCGCACCCGGACACGGCCCCCTACCTCGCTGCGAAAAAAACCCGGCGATTTTCGTTTTTTTTTCGGGGTTGAGTCGTGACGGGTGAGCTGAGAGCGCGGCTCGAAGCGAATCTGGAGGCGGCCAGGGTGGCGTTGGAGGCCGCTCAGGCCGAACCGTGGGTGGCGGGCTCTACGGGGCAGCTGAAGGCCCATCCGGGGTTTGTGGTGGCGGCGCGGTGCGACGCGATGGCGACGAAGCTGGCGGTCGAGTTGCGGCTCGCGGATGCTCTTGAGCCGCTCGAATTCAACCCGTTCGACGAGTTGGCCGGCCGGCGCGAGGGATGAGGTGTCTGACCGTGGCTGTAAATCCGGGTCGTCAGCTTTGACGGCTTGGCAGCCGGTGAACCCGGGGGCCAGGTCTTTGATGCTGGCCGCCCCCGCCTCACCTCGAGACGTCCCTGGGTTAGCCCGTGGGCTTGAACTTTTGGATGCGGTGGTTGTCGGTTCGGCGACGTAGACGTTGCCGGCGGCGTCGGTGGCCACGCCGTGGGGGTCGTCGAACTGGCCGTTGCCGGTGCCGAAGGTGCCCCACTTGGTGATGAAGGTGCCGGTGGAGCTGAACTTCTGGATGCGGTTGTTGTCGTGTCGGCGACGTAGACGCTGCCGGCGGAGTCGATGGCGATGCCGATAGGGGCCGCTGAACTGGCCGTTGCCCGTGCCGCAGGCTGCCCCACTTGGTGAGGAAGGTGCCGGTGGAGTTGAACTTCTGGATCCGGTTGTTGTCGTGGTCGGCGACGTAGACGTTGCCGGCCGCGTCGGTGGCGACGCCGTGGGGCTGCTGAACTGGCCGTTGCCGGTGCCGGAGGTGCCCCACTTGGTGAGGAAGGCGCCGGTGGAGCTGAACTTCTGGATCCGGTCGTTGCCGGTGTCGGCGACGTAGACGTTGCCGGCGGCGTCGGTGGCGACGCCAGCGGGGTGTCGAACTGGCCGTCGCCGGTGCCGGGGTGCCCCACTTGGTGAGGAAGGTGCCGGTGGTGCTGAACTTCTGGATCCGGTTGTTGGCCGTGTCGGCGACGTAGACGTTGCCGGCGGCGTCGGTGGCGACGCCGTCGGGGGCGTGAACTGGCCGTCGCCGGTGCCGCGCGTGCCCCACTTGGTGAGGAAGGCGCCGGTCGGTGTTGAACTTCTGGATCCGGTCGTTGCCGGTGTCGGCGACGTAGACGTTGCCGGCCGAGTCGGTGGCCACGCCCTGGGGTAGATGAACTGGCCGTTGCCGCTGCCGTAGCTGCCCCACTTGCGGTCGAACGCGTAGCTCGTGCCGGCCAGTGTCTTGAAGCTCAGTGCGTCGCCGCAGCTAGGGCTGGCTGTCGTTCGGTGTCCTGGCCGCAGGCCCGGAAGTAATAGGTCGTGTTCGGCGTCAGCCTCGTCACCGTCGTGCTCAGCGGCACCGGACTCGACTTCGAGCCGCCGCTCGCCGGCCGCAGCGCTTGTCGCCTCCGGCGGATAGCCACACACCTCGGTGTCGTTCGCGGTCCCCAGGTCGGCCTTGACGGTGTCGTACTCCCACCACCAGGTCGCCGGGCCGTCGTTCGTATAGCCCGTGGCGTTCAGCTGGGCGCTCACGTTGGTCACGTTCGTCGCCGGGTCGGTCCCCCCCACACAACCGGCGATCACCAGCGCGACGAACAAGACGGAAGAGGCGGTGAGGAGACGCTTCATGGACACTCCAGACGGTTCAGCGGCCGGACGTCCGTGCCCACGGCCAAAGGCGGCTAGCCGAACCTCTCACGGATGGCTGAGCGTCGCCATCCCCCAACCGGCCCGATTTCAAGACCGCTCGAGCAGACCGCGCAGTTGCCGCTCGCTCCGGGCCGGATTCTCCGCCAGCCCTTCGAACGCTGCGATGGCCACCTTGAGCTGGCCGAGGCTGAACGCCTTTTCGCGGGCGAAGCGGGCCAGCCACCGGAGCACCGCCCGGTCGTAGGCGACCGGTTCAGCGTTCCGCAGGATCAGACAGATACGGAGGGCGTCATCGAGGGGCACCTGGGGGATTTCAGCGGCGGCCGACCTGATGATCGTCAGGTTTTGGGTGTCGAGGGCCCGCCGGAAGTTTGCGTATGCCCCGCCCTTGATCGACACGAACGCATGTTCGCATCCCGGTCAAGGTCGAGGGACCGTCGCTGGCCCTCGGCAGGCGGTTCCCCTGCGTTCGTCGCCGAGGGCCAGGCGGTCCCGGAGGGCCAGCGGAAGGACGATCCGGCCCACAGACACCGTCGACGGTAATTCCGGGCCCGGGCTAGCGCAATCGGTTAGCCGACGGAGCCACCTGACGGCTCACGAATTGGCCGATTCGGCAGGTTGGTACGGTCGGTTGTGTGAGCGAGCTTCCAATCGGCGAGGCTGCGAAGGCGGTGGCGCATCCGCTCAGGGCGAGGATTCTCGAGGCGCTTGCTGACGAGGTGCGTTCTCCGAACGAGTTGGCGGTCGAGTTCGGCGAGCCTCTGGGGAACGTGAGCTATCACTTCATGGTCCTGCGCGGCCTCGGGATGGTTGAGCTGGTCGACACTGCCTCCCGCCGTGGGGCCATCGAGCACTACTACCGCGCCCGCTGGCTCGTGCAGATCGACGTGCGGCCGCTCGACGTCAATCGGATTTCGAACTCCGTCAGTAGCCGCCGGGCTCGGCGAGCTGCATAGGTTCGACGAGGCTATGGAGGTCATGGACCTCCGGTTCGGGCCAGCGCGTGATCCTGTCCCCGACGAGCATGAGCGTGGCCGGACGCAACCGGTGTTCCACGAAGCGGTCGTGGTCCTCGATGGACTCCCAGACGTCGAAGATCCGCATACGCCCATCTCGGCTGACGGCTGCGGTGTGAACGACCAGCCCCGCCGGCGGGTCGTCGTGGAAACGGATGCTGGCAGCGACCATGTCGTACTCCTCCTGACCGACCTCGGCGGTGTATTGAACGACAACCGGCATCGAACCCCCTCTGTGCTCGCCTCGTTTGCTCTGAACCCGTTATACGCTCTATTTGGGGTCGTCGCCACCGGCGATCTGGTGTAGAGCACGCCACCTATCCTTGCTTCGCGCGACCGTCGCCCTAGCCAGGCCACCACGGCGGGAAACCGAATCAGCCAAAACGTCTGTGCGCGACAGTCTGCGCGACAGTCGACCCCCTCCCAGGCGGTTCAGAGCGGTCGAGAGCGGTTCGTATTTGGCTCTGACATCGGAATTCTGCTCTAGAGGCTGGTCCCGTCGCGTACTACATCTAACGGCCACCGCGGCCTAGAGCCGAAACCCGCACCGCAGAGGAAACGGGTCCGGCAGGGACCCGTATCGACCCGTGTGCGCGGTCCGCGACTGGCACGCCGCCCTCAGACCTGAGGAGGGGCACGCGGCCCCTCCAACGAAACGGGGCCGGCTCTCCGGAGGCCGTGCAAGCGCAGGGTCCCGGTGCAAGTAGCCCACGCGCGGCCTATTTCACCCGGTCGCCATAGTGTCGCGGCCGATGTTCCCGTGGCTACTCCTATGGCACGCACGCTTGCGACGAGCTCGGAGCGCGGCCGGGTGCCGGGCCGCCTCCTCGTGAACGTGTGCCGCGCTGGGTCGTCTGGGAGGCAGCCCCCAGCGCCTGGGACCTGCCGCCCGTGCCCACCGACACCGATAGACCT
This sequence comes from uncultured Thermoleophilaceae bacterium, assembly GCA_963752455.1. Taxonomy (GTDB): domain Bacteria; phylum Actinomycetota; class Thermoleophilia; order Solirubrobacterales; family Thermoleophilaceae; genus JACVRW01. The sequence continues at coordinate 95,438 of CAVVYE010000015.1, read as the reverse complement.
CGACCGCGTAACGAACACCGGCCCTGACGGACCAGCGCAGGGCCTCGATGAGCGGCGGTGGGCCCGGCGGTACGGCTAGTCGTTGCTCCTCTGCCGAACGCAGGTGCGCATGGCATGTGCCGCAGCTGTCCGTCTCCGTACCCGGCCCGGAACGCCGGCACGCCGTTTGCCGCGCCGATGAAGCGGCATTCCTGCCGGGCCTGGTGGTTGACGAAGCTGACGCAGTCGCCCTGGTTGTTGAAGGTGGTGCCGTGTCGCGCCAGCCGCCGTTCTTGCATTGGTCTTTGGAGGTCGGGACCGGAGGAGGATTGCTCTCGTCGTCGTCTGAGGCCGTTGAGCAGCCGGGGTCGGCGGGAAAGTCGACTTTGCTGTCGCCGTCGTTGTCGCGGCCGTCCGAGCATTGGTTGAGGTTGAGCTTTGTGACGAAGGCGTCGCCGTTGTTGAAGGTGGTGTCGTAAGCACCGGCAGTGATTGGGAAGTCTGAGGATCCCGTCTGACCGGTGACATAGGCGTTACGGGTTGAGTCGACTGCGACCCCGAAACCAAAGTCTTCGCTGGCTCCGCCTAGAAAGGTCGAGTAGGCAAGCGTTGAGCCCGAGGCGTTCATCTTCGTGCCGAAGGCATCCCAGCTGCCGCCGCGCGCCCTGGCCAAGGCACCCGCCGTAGTGGGGAAGTCCGAGGCAAGGGTGACCCCGACGACCAGGCGCTCCCGCTCGTGTCGACGGCGATGCCCGAGCCCTGTCGGTGTTCTCGCCGCCGAGGTAGCTCGAGTACACGAGCGTCGAGCCGGCTGCATTCAGCTTCGTGACGAAAGCATCGCCTGCGCGCTCCGGAATGCTGAGCGTCCTGTCGAAAGCGTCCGGCGTGGTGGGGAAGTCTCGAGGAGCCGGTCTCTCCGGTGACATAGGCGTTACCTGTTGAGTCGACCGCGATGGCGGCGCCGTTATCGACGAACTTAACTCCGCCTAGGAAGGTCGAGTAGTCCAGAGCCGAACCGTCGACGTTTAGCTTGGTGACGAAGGCGTCCCCAAAGCCGCCGAGTGTCGTGTCGAACGCTCCCGCCGTGGTCGGGAAGTCCGACGATTCGGTGCTACCGCTGATGTAAGCGCTGCCGTTTGAGTCGACCGCGATCCCGCTGCCGCGATCGTCGCTAAATACCGAGGATCCCCCCAGGAAGGTCGAGTAGGCAAACCCGGAACCCGCTGAGTTTATCTTCGTTACGAAGGCGTCCAATCTCCCGCCGAATGTCCGGTCGAACGCCGCAGGAGTAATTGGGAAGTCTGAGGAGCCGGTCAGGCCGGTGACGTAGGCGCGACCGCTTGTATCCACGGCGATGTCTGTGCCCTCATCGGACGCATCTCCTGCTCAAGTAGCTTGAGAAGTGGAGCGCAGAACCATCTGGTTTGAATTTTGTGACGAAGGCATCAAGACCGCTGTGCGTCGTGTCGGGTGCATCCGACGACATCGGGAAATCTGACGAGCCGGTCAGGCCGGTGACGTAGGCGCTCCCGCTCCCGTCGACTGCGATGGCGTTGCCAGAGTCGGGCCCGCCCCCGCCCAGGAAGGTCGAGTAGACGAGGGCCGAGCCGGTTGGGTTTAGCTTCGTGACGAACGCGTCCGGGAACCGGGATCGAACGGTTGTCGAACGCCCCGGCGGTGGTCGGGAAGTTCGGCGACATGGGTCTCGCCGGTGACGTAGGCGCTGCCGCGTCGATCGACCGCGATCCGTCGCCCGATCGGGCCCGGTCCGCCCAAGAACGTCGAGTAGACGAGTGCCGGGTCGATCACGAGCGGCCGGCTGCGGTCGTAGGCGGCGCCAAGTGCGAAGCCGAAGCGCTTGCGCCCTCTTCGAGCGCATAGCGGCTCTCGACCGGCACGCGCTGCCGCCGACGCGCTGGTAGCTGCGGGGCGCGAGTCTCCCAGCGTCCCGAGCGGCGTCCTGATGCGCAGTCGCCCGTCCGCCGAGCGCGAGCCCACCGGCGCCCGGTAGGCGAGCCGGATCCGGCGGGGTCGGCCCCCGGCGCCACCTGGAACTCGTACTTGAGCTTGCCGCCCTCGCCGCGGAAGACCATGTCGATGCCCGGCCAGAGCTCGCGGTAGCGAGCTCGTGGTAGGTGGGAAGGTTCGTGTGGCCCTCTGCGCCGACGAGGTAGTTGACCTTGCTAGGGGCGAGATGGCCGGCCACGAGCCGCGCCTTCGCAGCAAGCGGCGCGAGATGGAGTGCAGCTCCGCGCTTGTCCTTGGTGAAGGAGAGGACGGCCTTCTCGGGTGTGAAGTAGAAACCAAAGCCCTGGCCCAGGGCGTAATAGCGGACCTGCTCGTCTGTCTGGCCAGCGTTCTTGACGAAGGCGAGCGGCAGCTTTGCGTAGGCGTCCCTGGCCGCCTGCTGGCTTACGGTCGGCGGCGAGCCTGCCGGCTCTACGCCCCCGCCCGAGAGCGCGAGCGGCGGCGAAAGCGGCTCGAGCCAGGTAGGTGTGGAAGCCGAAGGCTTCCTCCCGTGGGCTGGTCGGAAGACTCTCCGGGAATGGCGTTTCGGCGCCCCGCCGAGCGGCGCCGAGGGCGCCCCAGCCAGCGAACGCCAGCAGCGCGAGCCCGGCCAGGACCGCCCTCCGGCTGCGGGCGACAATCGCGTGCCCGCCAAACACGCCCGCACTGGCGAGCCGACCGGAGAACCCGATCAAAGGTCGAGCGGCGAGCACGGAGACGAATCGATCATGCGGACCTCCCAGGTCTCCGGGGGGCGACCCCTCTCAGGCGCCGGGGCAGGTCAAATCACACGTCAGCCCGGCGGCAGCGAGCGTAATCTTCCGCATGGCACGCCCCTTCGTCCGAATCCAGTGCCTTGTCATGCGTGGCCTACCACGTGGCAGGTGGTCGAGACAATCCACCAGTAGGGGGAGGGGGGCCACCACGGCAATCCGCACGCGGACACGGCCCGCTACCTCATCGCACGATGTCGCGAAGCTGGCTTGGAAGGGGCGCCTTAGGGTGTCTTACGACTCTGCTGGTGGGCGTGAGGAGGGGCCGAGCACGATGGTGATCCCGGCGAGCGCAATGGCGCAGCCGATGGCGATGCCAACAATCTGTTTCCAGCCGATGCCTCCGCCTGCGCCGATGCCCATGGTCTCGGCCAACCCGGAGATGAGGGCGAGCGCGGCGCCGATGGCGATGCAGGTGATACCTACCGCCCTCGAAGGCCGTCGTGGTTTGTCCACTTCGCTTCCTTTCCGCCGGACGCAGGTGGACATCGCCACCCTAACCGCATCCGAGCAAGAGACGGGAGGCGAAGGGCCGCAAGCCGAAGCCGGTGGAGCCTCAAGCGCCTCCAGGGAACCCTGTGCAGTTGCTGGCGCTGAATCACACGAAGGGAGGGGGGACCCTTGTCGCGAACCACTCCGGACACGGTTCAATCGCCTTGCGAGGTGGGCTGGGGCTCGACGTCGGTGACGTGAACGTCACCTTCCTGGTTGACGCCAGCGGATTGGCTCGGCGGCTGGTTGGCGAAGCTGGCGCAGTTGGTCAGGGCTGGCGGCGGGGGTTCCTCAAATCCGCCTTCGGAGTCCAAGAGCTCCCAGGTGTCTCGCCTCGACCCGGGCCCGCCGCCGTCGGTCACGCGAACAACGAACGCGGCCGGAAAGTTGTCGGCCTCGAAGGGTCCGAAATGTTGGCCGAGCGCTCCGACAATCGCGACCTCGTCAGCCACGTGCAGGCAGGTCACCTGGCCGCTGTAGCCGCTCGCGCCGCGGCTCGCTCTCGAGAACCCGACTTCAATCGTCCCGGAGGGGATATCGCCGCTCGCGGTGCTGCGGGCATCGACCGTCAATATGTCTTGGATCGGACCCAGGCCACCGAAGTCCTCGCAGGGTGGCTCCTGTCCACCCGCGCACTGTCGCGCCTCGCCCACCACAGAGTCGCCGGTGCTGAGCGTGGCGTCCTTGCTGCATGTGCCCGCCTGTGCATCCTCAGCGCAGAGCCGGTAGTGCACCGTCGTCGCAGGGCTCAAGCCCTCGAGCGGCACCGAGACATCGTGCGGCTTGTCCTCGGCCACACTGGTGGTCTGGTGGGTGGTTAGCTTGTCGTACGCGTCGGTCGTGCCGTACTCGACCCAGTAGGAGACCTGGCCGCCGTCGGTTGTCCAGACGATGCCGTTAACGGTGGCGCTCGTCTCCGTCACGTCGGAGGGCGGCTTGTTGACGATGCCCGTTGCGCAGCCCGACACGAGCGCTGCGAGGACCAACGTCCCGACCGCGACCAGCTTCGTCATCGGGCACCCCTTTCGGCCGAGTCCAGTGCCCTGTCATGCGTGGCCTACCACTCGGCATGGGCTGCAGACAATCCGCCGGTAGGGGGAGGGGGGCGACCACCACCCATGCCGACGGATGTTCCGACACGTCAGCCCAGACCGCCGGCTCGTACAGCGGAAGCCCGCCGCGTGCCACGCGCGCCCGTAGCGCAGCACGCGACCCACGACGTCGTGGTATCCGACGTTTGCCGAGATGTAGCGCTTCCTAGACCGCGACTTCCGCCGCATATCTACGGTGAATCCACCGTTTGGTGCCGCAGTAGGCAGCCCGCTGCGGCGTGCGGAAGCCGTCACCCCGTGCACGGTCGCCGCCCACACCGCCAGCACCGCAGCCATCACAGCGACGAGAACGGCGGTGAGTTCCGGCCTACTCCGACAGCCCCAGGGCTTCGAGGGCGTCCTTAGGGTCGAGATACTCGCGGACCCGAATCACCTTGCCACTCTTGAACTCCACGATCCAAGCGAGTGGCGATTCGGTTATTGCGCCGCTCTCCTTGCCGCGTCCCCGGTGGTGACCGATGGCGACGACTCGCTCGCCAAGGTCCCGGATCTCTGTTTGCTCCGCCTGGATTTCAGAGAAGGCTTCTTCAAGTTCTCGGATTCCCTTGCGGACGCCTTGGTGCCCCCGATACACGGTGGCTCCCCCGCCGAGCTGAAGCTGCAACCAGGGGTGCCACTCGATCTCGGGGTGGAGTTCGTCGAGCATCGCTCCCGCGTCGCGGCGGTTGTAGGCGTCCGACACGCGCCGCACGATCTCCACGTTCTCCTGCGACATCGCCTACTCCGACAGCCCCACCGCTTCGAGGGCCTCGGTGCGGCTTCCGACGACCTGGACGCGAACCACCTTCCCCGCGCGGAACTCGTAAATGCTCGCGAAGGGAGCTTCGACCGTCACGTCGCTGTCGTGGCCACGTGCCCGCACCCGGCCGGTCAGCACTACCCGATCGTCTATGTCGATCGTCTCGTCGATGTCCATGAAGAGATCGCCCCAAGCGTCCCACCACTTCCTTATCGACCGCTCCACACCGGATGGTCCATGGAAAGTCTCTGCGCCCGGCCAGCGCAGATCCTCCACCCACTCAGCGTCTTGGTCGAAATGCGTGAGGAGCGCCGCCAGGTCACGGCGGTTGAGGGCCTCGATTCCTCGCCTCACGACCTCCACGTTCTCTTGCGACATCGCCGGCCGAGTATCCCGCTTGGGCAGCTCCTAGTCGTCGCTCCTCTGCCGGACGCAGCCGCGCATGGCATATGGCGTACGAGTGCCAGCGTCCCGGCGCCCGAAACAAGCTCCAACGTCCCTCAGCCGACAGCGGAGCAGCGTTCAACCGCCGCTACGCCGTGCGCATCGAGCGGGCTGTGCTGAGCGCCACCGCTGCGCGGTGCTGCGGTCTACCGCTTCCACGCGCGCTTCCGAACTAGATCCTGTAGAGCTTGGCGAGTGCCCATCTCGTGAACTCGACCACGACCAAGACGGGCGAGGACGACGACTGGCATCGAACGCTGCCATAACTTCCATGGGCGGCAGCATGGCGAGCAGGAGGTACTGGCTTTCGGCGGCACCGGGGCTGCCTTGTGCGCGACCTCTCGCGCAGGCGGGTGGATCAGGCGCGGCGGAACGGACTTACGCTTGTGACGGCGATGATGTCGCTTGTGGGGAACCTTCGGGAGATGGAGCGCACGCGCGAGGCGTACTGGCTTCGCCACGCTTCGACCTCGCCGATCAAGCTTCACTGGCGAGCGGTGACCGTCCGGCACTGCTTTCACGTGCTCCCCGGGGAGTCGGTCCTGGAGCTGGGCGCCGGCAGCGGCCTATGGACCGAGCATCTGACGTCCGTCCTGCGCGGCGAGAATCCCGATCACGGCCGCCGTCTTCAACCCAGACCTTGCCGCGCAGGCGGTGTCCGGCGTGAGCTCGCCGAACACCGAGGTCGACTTGCTCGACGGTCTGGAGGACCTGCCGGCCGAGAGCTTCGACTACGTCGTCGGCACCGCGATCCTCTGTCACGACAGGTACGCGGAGAACCTGAGGCACATCCACCGCCTGCTCAAGCCGGCGGGCAGGCTGCTGTTCTTCGAGGCGAACTACTGGAACCCTCAGGTGCTCGCGAAGAGCCTCGTATCCGCGCTCTGGGCCGCTGGGCGGGTAACGCGCGCTGCCAGGTCGGCATGCGCAAGTACCGGTTGATGAAAGACCGCTTCCCAGCAGGGGTTCACCGAAGTCGAGATCATCCCTTACGACATCGTCCATCCCGGACGCCGCGGCGCATGATTCCGGCCATCCAGGAGACCGCGTTCGTCCTCGAGCACCTTCCTGAGTCCGTGAGGTCTGCGGGACGCTCTACATCTGGGCAAGAAGCCAGGCGACGAGGCGATGCGCCGCCGCGCGTGGCGTCTACCTCGCCACCACGCCGGCTCCACGTGCTCCACTTCGGTCGTCGTGCCCTGCCGCAACGAGGAGATCAACGTTCCGTCGCCTCGTGACGAGCCTGCGGAGGCGTACGACGCCTACATCTCCGAGATCAGTCGTCGTCGACGACAACAGCGACGACGGACGCGCCGAGAGCGCGCCGCGGCTCGCCGCCGAGGACCCTCGGCGTACGCCTCGTCGACGCGGCACGCCACCGGGCGGCGTGGGCGGGCGCTCAAGGACGGGTACGCGGCCGCCACGGGGCGGTACATCCTGTCCATGGACTGCGACTTCCAGCTGATCGTCCCTGAGCTCCGCGACCTTTTCGACGTCGTCGCCGACGGGGCACGCCGGGCGCGATCGGGAGCCGCTTCTCCCACGAATCGGTTCTGATCAACTACCCGTTCGCAAAGATCCTCGCCAACCGCGCCGTTCCACCTGCTCGTACGGCGTTGCTCCTGCGGCGCCGTCCGCGACGTCTCCAACAACCTGAAGCTCTACCGCGCCGACATCTTCAAGGATCTCGAGATCACGCGGCCGGACTTCGCCGCGAACGCCGAGACTGGCCTCAAGCCCCTGCTTGGCAGGCCATGACATCCGCGAGGTCCCGATCTCGTGGATCAACCGGACCGAGGACATGGGCAGTCCGACTTCGCGTGTGGAGATTCTCGCTGAGCTACCTCCGGGCGCTGATCGGCCTCCTCGATACGAGCCACAGCGGACGGAAAGCGCGGTGAGCCGCAACGCAAAGCCCGTCTTCGCGTGCTTCCTCGCGGGGTTGGTCGTGGCACCGTGGTGATGGCCGAGCACGCGCCGCTCTGGAACGACGAGCTGTTCACCTACTACGTCTCCGATCTCGCCGGGCGCCGACGACATCTGGTCGGAGCTCGAGACGGGCGTGGAGCAGACTCCGTTCTCCTTCTACCTGCTTACGCATGTAGTCATTCGTGTTCTGGGCGATGCGCCTCGGCGCTGCGCCTTCCCGAGATCCTGGGCTTCGCACTGATGGCCGTCTGCCTGTTCCAGTTGGTCGAGCGACGGTCGTCACCGCTGTACGGATTCGTCGCGGTGCTGCTCGTCGTTGCGTCAACGGCTTACGACCACGCATATGAGGCTCGCGCGTATGCGCTTGTGCTCGGCTTCGCAGCGGCGGCGTTCCTCTGCTGGCAGGTGGCGGCGGAGGGCGGACCCCGTCGGCGGGTCGCTGCGGTCGGGCTATGGCTCAGCCTGGCCGCGGCCGTGGGCAGCCACTACTACGCGGTGCTCCTGTTGATCCCGCTGCTTGTCGGCGAGGCCGCCCGTTCGGTTCGGCGCGGGAGCATCGACTGGCTCATCGTCATCGCCTTCTCGGGAGCGCTGGTGCCACTGGTCTTGTTCGCGCCGCTGATCCGCGCCGCGCAGGAGTACTCCACCACGTTCTGGGCGCGACCCACCTGGATCGCGTCCATTCGCTTCCATCTGGACCTCCTCTCGGCGCGCTGGCTGTGGGCGCTGGTCGGCCTCGCCTTGCTTGCCGGCCTGTACGCCGCGCACAGGACACGACATTTGAGGCCGCGCGCCCTGCTCGGTGGACTGCCCGCTCCAGAGCACGAGCTCCTCGCCCTCGGCACGCTGGTTCTCCTCCCGGGCGTGGGTGTGGTGGTAGGGCAGACGGTCACGGGTGCCTTCACGGGCCGCTATACGCTGGCCGCGGTGCTCGGTGTGGCGGCCCTGGTCGCGCTCGCCGCCAGCTGGGTCGACCAAAGGGTCGCGGTCGCCGGGGTCTCCCTCTTGGCTCTGTTCGCGGTGCTGGCGGGCGTGCGCTTTGCCGATCGTCACGCAGCCGCCACACGCGACGCCGAATGGCAGGCCGCTGCCTTCGAGTTCCTCGAACGACACTACGACGGTCGCGTTCCCCTCGCGATCTCGAGCCCTCACGAGTTCTTCGTCCTGAGTCACCGCGCTGCCGAGGACGGCGGACCGCGCCTCGTCTACTTGGCCAGTCCCCGGCTCTCGCTGGACTATCTCGGCACAGATGCGGTGGACCTCGGGGTTCTAGGCATGAAGAGGATCGCGCGGCTGAACGTCAAGCCGTACAGGTCGTTCGTCGCCGCCACCCCGCGGTTCCTTCTGTACGGCGGCAGCGACGGCGCCTGGACCTGGGTCCTCGAGGCCCTACGGTCGGACGGGGCGCGCCTGCGCGTGATGGCCAGGAACCCCGTCAATGGCGAGCCCCTCTTCGATGTGCGCCGCGGAAGCGGCCGGTCAGCCCCAGCCTCATGCTGCGCGCGGTGAGGAGCCAGGACGCGATCTCTAGCGCACAAGCAGCCTTGATGCTTCCTCGGACAAGACCCTCGACCCTGGCGAGCGCGTAATAGACGCCGCGTTTGACGTCCCAGCCATCCGGGCTTTGTGGTGGCGGCGCGGTGCGACGCGATGGCGACGAAGCTGGCGCTCGAGTTGTGCCTGTCGGGTGCTCTTGAGCGCTCTACTTCAACGAGTTTGACGAGCTGGCCCGCCGGCGCGGAGGCTGAGGTGTCTGGCCTAGTAGAGCCCGGCCCTTATCAGGTAGCCGTAGTAGCGCCCGTCTCCGAACGGGCGGAGCGGGTCGCCGGCGAAGAGCAGCATGGCGGTGAGGGCGACGGCGACGGAGGCGAGGGAGCGGCTCATGATTCTCCCTTGCCCGGGCTACTGGGTGGGCTTGAACTTCTGGACCCGCTGGTTGTTACCGATGTCGCTGACGTAAACGTTGCCGAAGGCGTCCGTCGTCACGCTCTGCGGGCTGGCAAACTGCCCGTCGCCGGAGCCGGGGCCGCCCCACTTGGTGACGAAGGCACCAGAGGCGCTGAGCTTCTGGAGCCGGTTGTTGTTCGCATCGGCCACGTAGAGGTTGCCGGCGGAGTCGGTGGCTACGTCCTTGGGAAACCAGAACTGCCCGTTGCCCGAGCCGAACGCGCCCCACTTGGCGATGAAGGTTCCCGACGAGCTGAACTTCTGGATCCGGTGGTTGCCGGTGTCGGCGACGTACACGTTTCCGGTGGAGTCGGTGGCAACGCCGTTAGGAAACGAGAGCTGCCCGTTGCCCGCGCCCTGAGTGCCCCACTTGCCGATGAAGGTTCCCGACGAGCTGAACTTCTGGATCCGGTGGTTGGCTGTGTCGGCCACGTAGACGTTGCCTCCCGAGTCCGTCGCGATGTCCTCGGGAGCGGAGAATTGCCCGTCGCCCGAGCCGAAGGCGCCCCACTTGGTGATGAACGCGCCCGACGAGCCGAACTTCTGGACTCGATGGTTGCGCTCGGCCACGTAGACATTCCCGGCCGGGTCGGTGGCCACGCCCGCGGGTTCCTCGAACTGACCATTGCCCGAGCCGGGCCCGCCCCACTTGGTGAGGAACGCCCCCGAGGAGCTGAACTTCTGGATCCGATCGTTGATGGTGTCGGCCACGTACACGTTGCCGGCCGCGTCCGTGGCCAGGTCGAGGGGGTTGGTGAACTGGCCGTTGCCCGAGCCGGGCCCGCCCCACTTGCGCTCAAAGCCGTAGCTCGTGCCGGCCAGCGTCGTGAAGCTCAGCGCGTCGCCGCAGCTGGGGCCGGTGTCGTTGGTGTCCTGGCCGCAGGCCCGGAACCAATAGGTCGTGTTCGGCGTCAGCTTCGGTCACCGTCGTGCTCAGCGGCACGGGGCTCGACTCGAGCCGCCGCTCGCCGGCCCGCAGCGCTTGTCCGCCTCTGGCGGATAGCCACACACCTCGGTGTCGCTCGCCGTCCCCAGGTTTGCCTTGACGGTGGAGTACTCCCACCACCACGTCGCCGGGCCATCGTTCGTATACCCGTGCCCGTTCAACTGGGCGCTCACGTTCGTCACGTTCGTCGCCGGGTCGGTTCCCCCAACACAACCGGCGATCACGAGCGCAACAGACAGGACGGCAGAGAGGGTGAGGAGGCGCGTCACGGACACTCCAGACGGGTAGCGGCCGGACGTCCATGCCTAGGGCCAAGGGCGGTTAAGCCAAACGTCTCACGATTCGCTGAGCGGTTGCCATCCCCCAACCGGCCCCTTTTTTTAGAAACGCTCGAGCAAACCTCGCAGCTGTCGCTCACTCCGGGGCGGGTTCTCCGCCAGCCCCTCGAACGCTGCGATGGCCACCTTCAACTGGCCGAGGCTACGTAGCGCCGGGAAGCTCCGCGAGCGCCCGGTTGAGCAGCCCGCTCAAGTCGCCTGCGCTGGTCAACCGGGCGGACAGGCCACGGTCATGGTCACCCGGCCCGAAGCGGCGACCGAACGGCACTACTCCGACAGCCCAACGGCTTCGAGGGCCTGGGCGCGGGTTGCGAACCAGTAGGTGCCGAGAACCTTCCCCTCGCGGAATGTCATCACGCACCAGTAGTCGAGCACGTCGGCTATCCCGCTCGTCTTGCCTTGAACGGGTCGCGCTGACCCGGACCAGAAGCCGGTCGCTCCCGGCGTCGATGACTTCCTTGATCTCGGAGTCGCCGGGTTGCCAGGCTTCGGCAATGTCCGCTATGAACTCCCAGACTGCGTCGCGACCGCGGACGGTCTCGGACTCCGGCCACCCCGGGTCGGCTCGGAACTCGACCTCGGGATCGTACAGCCGCAGGCAGGCATCCCTGTCGCGTCGGTTGATCGCCTCCACCACCTGCCGCGCGATCTCCACGTTCTGCTGCGACATCGCCTACTCCGAGAGCCCCACGGCTTCGAGGGCCTCGGCACGATCCCAGTAGCTCACGTAGCGCAGGACCTTGCCGTCGCTGAGTGTGAACAGGTCACCGAGCTCGTGCTCGAAGTGCAGACCACTGGTCCTCCCCCGGGCGGTCTGCCGGGAGAACACCAACACCTGGTCCTCGCCGAGATCGATGATCCGCTCGGCCTCGATATGCAGATCTGCCAGTGCGTCCAGGTAACCGGCCAGCCCGACCCTCAACCCTTCAATTCCCCGCCAGTCCCCGTTGATGCCGGGGAGCTCCGATCCGATCCGCGAATGTTCGACCTCTGGGTCAAAGAAGTCGGCGGTGCGAAGGAGGTTCCCGCGTGCCCAGCTGGCGTAGAGGCGCCGCACGATCTCCACGTTCTCCTGCGACATCGCCCGCCGAGTATCCCGCCTTCGGCCAGAACGAGGACTGAGCAGCTAGCGGGCTTCGGTCCTCAGTACCAGCGGCCGCGAGCAAACCCGCCAAATGCGACAAGTCCGACCAAGACGATGATCGCGCCGAGCAGGATGCTCCATACGAGCATCACCACGACTCCCACGATGACGAGGATCCCGCCGAGCGAGATTCCTCCGACTCCTCCACGGCGTTCCGGTGTGGCCATGTGCTCCTCCTCCGTTCGGGTTACTGCCGCAACCTTCTTCTTCGACCCGCAGCGCATACCCCGCGCGCGGCGGACGAACCCCGGCGAAGTCGGTCGAGCGCATCACCGGTCGCAAGGTCAGAGCCTTCACGAGCGGCACCGACACCGATCAGGACGTGTCCTCCGAGGTGTTCTACCTGGAGCCCGAAGGCAACTAAAACGGGCGGTCCCACCCCCGCCCGATCAGAGTGAAGTCAGTCCCGCCTCGGTGGTTGTGCCCGGGTCCGGACGGCTCAAACGGGACGGACGTCTCGGCTTGCTCTGGTCCCAGAGACCGTGTGGGATCCGGCGTGGAGGGGTAGGGGCGACATCGTGGGCTGGTGGAAACGAGGACCGTGGGCCGACCGAGACAGGGTCGGGGTGCAACTGGCCTGGGTCAGCGTTCTCGTCGCGGTCGTCGTGGTCCTCTACCTCGTGGTGCAAGAGGTCTTCTAGGGGGCGGGGGGAACCACAACCCCCTACGTATCCGGACGCGGCCCCGTACATCGCTGGGGAGAAACACCCCAGTTTCATTGTTTTGGAGGTGCTGAGGCCGCCGCTGGCCCCCGGCGGGCGGTTCCCCTGCGTGCGTCGCCGAGGGCCGAGCGGTTCCGTTGGGCTCACAAGGGGGACTTCTTGCCCGCGCATGACGATAAGCCTCGTAAGGGGTCGTGAACATCCGCTAGCCGGCGGACTCCGGCGCAGGCCCGCCCGCAGGTTGAGCGCAAACGGAGGTCACCCGCATCGGTGAAGTCCCCGGGCTCGAAGCGAACGGACTCGAAGGTGGCGTTGAGCTCCCTGAGGAATCCCTGTACCTGGTCCCGCTGGTAGATGCCCCGATACGGGCCGAGCGCCCTCGAGAAGTCGAGCACAAAGTCCGGTGTCCCGTACCTCAGCGCCGCCTCGAAGTCTTCACGGTTGTACGCCTCCAGAAAGGCGCGCACCACAGCAACGTTCTCCTGCGACATCGGCTACTCCGACACGCCCACGGCTTCGAGGGCTTCGGCTTTGGTTGCGAAGTAGCGGCAGCAAGCCACCTTCCCGCCACGGACGGTGTAGAGCCCGAAGGCCGGCATCTCGACGTTGACCGCGCTCCGGAGGCCGCGCCCTCGCCAGAGCTCGCTCCTCAGACACGCCCGTCGTTGAGCTCGACGTTTTCGACCGGCTCGTTGCGGAAGCCGGTCCCAGTCGCCCAAGAACTCCATGAACCAGCGCGTCACTTCGTCCTTGCCGTTGTAGACACCGACATTTCTCCGCCCCCGGCATCCCCTCGAGCTCGTGGTATTCGATGTCGTCGGCCGTGAGCGCCAGCGTGCGCTCGAAGTCGCCCTCGTTGAAGGCGTCGGTCCAGCGGCTCAGCACCTCGGTCGGAGCGAGATCCTCCGCGCGACATCGCCTACTCCGACAGGCCCAGGGCTTCGAGGGCGTCGACTTCGGGTCGAGATACTCCGCGGACCCGAATCACCTTGCCACTCTTGAACTTCCCACCCGATCCAAGCGAGCGGCGATTCGGTTATTGGCGCCGCTCTCCCCCGCCGCGTCCCCCGGTGCGTGACCGATGGCGACGACTCGCCTCGCCAAGGTCCTCGGATCTCGTGTGCTCCGCCTGGATTTTCGGAGGTTCTTCTTCTTCTCGGATGGCCCCTGCGGACGCCTTGGTGCCCCCGGGACACGGCGGTCCCCCCCCAGCCGACAGCTGCAACCAGGGGTGCCACTCGATCTCGGGGTGGAGTTCGTCGATCATCGCTCCCGCGTCGCGGCGGTTGTAGGCGTCCGACACGCGCCGCACGATTTCCACGTTCTCCTGCGACATCGGCTACTCCGAGAGCCCCACGGCTTCGAGGGCTTCCGCCATCGTTGTGAACTCCACAACTCGCCTGATCAAGCCCTCCTCGACCGTGAAGACCCATGTCTCGCACCGCTCAGTGAAGCTGGCCCCACTGAGCCGCCCATGCGCCGTCCACCGGAGCGGCACCACCACCTCCGTCCCGGCATCGATGAATTCCAACGGCGCGTACTGCTGCTCGGCGAGCACCTCATCGAATCGGGCGGCCAGTTGCCGAAACCCCGCTTGACCTCGGTACACACCCGCATCGGGAAGTCCGAGCGGACGTGCCACTCGATGCGCGGATGCAGCCGTCTGACCCGAATGTCTTCCTCGCCTTGGTTGGCGAAGTACGCCCGGACCGCGTCCACGTTCTCTTGCGACATCGCCCGCCGAGTATCCCCGCCAGGCTGTCAGTTTGCTGGGCGCCGCTCGACAGCGGGAAGGTCGGGGCGGCGACCACGTAGCCGTTGCGCACCCAGCGCTCGAGCGCGGAGCTGCAGTTTTCGCTCTTACTGCGTAGGGCGGAAGACGGTGATTCGGTTGTTGGGCTCCTCCGCTGCGTAGACGAGGCCTCGCGAGTCGATCACGACGTGGTCGAGCCCGGGGGTGGTGTTCGGATTGGGAGATGTCCACGCGCTCAATGGAGTTGCCGGCGCTTGTGAACTTTTGGATGCGGTTGGTGTTCTGGTCGACGACGTAGACGGCGTTGGCGGAGTCGGTGCCGACGCCCATCGGCAGGGCGAATTGTCCGTTGCCGGTGCCTGCTGAGCCCCAGTTGAGCAGGAAGCCACCGAGGGCGTTGTACTTCTCGACGCGGTTGGGGTTGTGGTTGGCCATGAAGACGTCTCCGCTCGGGGCACGGGCAACGTCTGCTGGATCCTCATCGCTGGCCCACCTCAATACGAAGTCGCCGTCCTCGTCGTAGTACTCGAGACCTTCGAATTCGTCGCTGACGTAGACGCCTCCGCTCGGCGTGACGGCGAGATCTGTGGGTCTCCACAGCTCGCCGGTTTGGGCGGGCCGATAGCCACCGAACTTGCGGATGAACGTCCCGTTGGCGCTGAACACCTGGACCCGGGGATCCTCGGTCTCGATGGTGTAGACGCGGCCGGCGGCGTCGACATCAACGCCGTCGGGGCCGGTGAACTGGCCATTGCCGGTGCCCCGGCTGCCCCAGGCCATCAGGAACGCTCCGCTCGGGCTGAACTTCTGCACCCGTGCATAGGGCTCGGTCGTGGTCGCACGGTCGGCGACGTACAGATTGTCGGCACGGTCGACAGCCAGGCCGCTGATGTTGGCAACCCGTCCGCTGCCGAGCGTCCCAGTAGTCCCGACCGTCCGTACAAACTCGTAGGCGGTCCCGGCGAGCGTCTTGAAGCTTCGGACGTTGGCGCAACTGGGGCCGGGATCGTTGGTGTCCTGTCCACATGCGCGGAAGTAGTAGGTCGTGTTCGGCGTGAGGCCCGTGACGGTCACGCTGACCGGGATCTGGTTCTGCTGGGCCCCCGCGGCAGGTCCGCAGCGACGATCGGCCTCGAGCGGGTTGCCGCACACCTCGGTGTCGTTCGCGGTGCCGAGGTCGGACTGGACGGTGTCGTACTCCCACCACCACGTTGCGGGTCCGTCGTTGGCGTAGCCCTTGGCGTTCAGCTGGGCGCTCAGGTTGAGGACGTTGGTCGCCGGCTCGGTCGAGCCCACACAGCCGGCAACAACCAGCGCCACGGACACGGCGCAACAGGCAGTGAGGAGACGGTTCACCAACCCTCCAGACGGTTCGCGGCCGGACGTCCGTGCCCACAGCCATGGGCGATCAAGGCAAACCTCTCATGGATGGCTGAGCGGTTGCCATCCCCAACCGGCCCCATTTTTTAGGAACGGTCGAGCAAACCTCGCAGCTGATGTTCACTCCTAGCCGGATTCTCGGGCAGCCCCTCGAAGGCAGCGATCGCCACCTTCAGCTGGCCGAGGCTGAACGCCTTTTCGCGGGCGAAGCGGCCAGCCACCGGAGCACGGCCAGGCCAGGCCGGGTCTTCCTGCCATTCCACGTCTGAGTGGCAGCGTCGAGAAAAACCGGAAGTGCGGCCTCAAAGCCCTCGGCGTCCATCACGTCGATCACTCGCCGGACGATCTCGACGTTGTCCTGCGACATCGCCCGCCGCTGGTCGTGGCTGCTCTGTTGCTTATTGGCCTGGCTGGATCATCAGCGTCGTCAAGCCGCCAATCACGAACAGCACGAGGAACACAGCGAGAGCGATCCACACGACACGAGCTGGGAGGGTCATGGACGCATCCTCTCACGCTCGGAGGGGGCAGGGTAGGTCACAACCCTGAAAGCGATCCCCTGTCACCCCGGGGAGGAACTCGGCAACGGTCAGTTCGCAGTACGGCGAGGACGGAAACGGCTACCTAACCGGCTCGAACGGCAACGACACTCTGTTCGGGGGCCCGGCAACGACCGCATCTCCGCCTACTCCGACAGCCCCACGGCTTCGAGCGCCTCGGAGCGATCTGCGAACTGATCCATACGAACGATCTTTCCTCCGCGGAGCGTGTAGACGTCGTAGAAGCGGGCGTCGATCTCAATGCCGCTTCCACGACCGCGTGCGCTCAAGCGGACCGTCACGACGACGCGATCCCCCAGGTCCAGGAACCCCTCCGGCAGCAGCTCGTAGTCGTGCCACTCGGCCTTCCAGCGGGCCAGGCTCGTCCGGACCGCCTCGTGTCCCTGAGTGGGTAGTTCCTCAATCGGGTTCCAGACAATGTCGGGGTCGGCGTCCGTCAGTGCCTCGTTCACGCCGGCGCTCAGGAACCGCCGCACGATCTCCACGTTCGTTTGCGACATCGGCTACTCCGAGAGTCCCACGGCTTCGAGGGCGTCGCGCGGGTCTGTGTAGGTGACGATCCGCCAGACCTTTCCGCCCCGCCATGTCCACACCTGCCCGATGAAGGTGTCAAGGGGGGCTCCACTCACCTTCGCTTTGCCCGTCAAGCGCAACACCACAACGACACACTCGTCGTCCACATCGTGGACCTCCGCAACGGCGATGCGGAAGTCGTCCCAGGTCGCGTGGACGTTCTCCCAGCGCCTCCGCTGGCCCTCGATCCCGTGGTAGACCTCTCCCTCAACGGCAGCGAACACCGAGTGGTGTTCCAGGTCCGAGTGAAACACGTCGGCAAGCACCTCGAAGTCCCACGCGTTGAGCGCTTCGGTGGAGGTTTGGACCTGTTGCCGTTTGTCAGGCGGAGCTTTCTGCGACATCGCCTACTCCGACAGCCCCACGGCTTCGAGGGCTTCGGCCGGGTCCATGTAGACGTGCCAGGCGATGATTCGTCCGCCTTTGAGCGTCCACACGTGGGCTGCGGTCTCCCGTACCTCTACGCCGCTCTCCCTGCCCGTGCCGCGGAACTCCACGGTGGCGACGACCTGATGCCCGGCGTCAACAATGCGCTCGGGGAACGAACTGGATGTCGTGGAAGGGCTCGATCACCTCGCGGGCGGCCTGCACCAACCCCTCGTAACCGTGGAATGTTCCCTCGGTTCCGAGAATGGACGCGGACTGCCGGATTTCAATCGCTGGATCGAAGAACTCCAGGATCTCGGCGCTCATCAGCCGTTCCGGCCTGGCCAGGAAGTTCTCGTAGAGGCGGGTGATGATCTCGACGTTCTCCTGCGACATCGCCCGCCGAGTATCCCGGCTGGGGGGTAGGGGGAGCCTTGACCGCCGCGACCGGCGCGGCGTAGGCTTGCCGCCAGCCCCGAGGAGGTCCCATGTCGCCTCGTCGATTCGCACGGTTGCGCGTGATCGCGCCGGCCCTCGCGCTGACGCTGGTGCCCGTGGCCGCACACGCCGCGGTCGGAGGGTCGGATACGACCTTCGGGGTGTCCGCGAGCGACTCGAGCGCCGTGAAGAGCGCGACCGCCACGTGTCCCGCCGGGCGCCGTGTGCTCGGCACCGGGGCTCTTCTGCAGGCAGGCGACCAGCCCGACCTGATGCTCGACGACATACGGCCGAGCGCTGATCTCACGAGCGCGACCGTGAACGTGTTCGAGGACGAGTCGGGCACCGCGGCGGACTGGACCGCCTCGGCCTACGCGCTGTGCGCGCCGCCGCTGCCGGGCCTCGAGCGGGTGGCGGCCACCAGCGCGCTCAACTCGGCGAACAAGAGCGCCACCGCCACCTGCCCGGCGGGCAAGCGGGTGGTGGGCGCGGGCGCCGACGTGAACAGCTTCAACGGCCAGGTGTTCCTCGACGACCTGCGGCCGAACGCCGCGCTCACGAGCGTGACCGCGAACGGCGTGGAGGACGAGACGGGCAACCCCATCAACTGGAGCATCACCGCCTACGCCGTCTGCGCGCAGGCGCCGGCCGGCCTCGAGCGCGCGTCGGAGACGAGCGCGCTCGACTCGTCCGGCTTCAAGGTGATCTTCAACGCCTGCCCGAGCGGCAAGGTGCTCATCGGCCTGGGCGCCGACGTGAACACCTTCAACGGCCAGGTGGGCATCTCCGGGATCTTTTACGGCGGGGGCGAGAACATCGTGCTCGGCGCGATCGAGGACGACACCGGGAACCCCGTCCAGTGGAGCCTCACGAGCTACCTCATCTGCGCCAACGGGTCGCGGCTCTCCACGCTCACCAGCTTCGCCGACTCGAGCCCCAAGAACGTGAACATCGCCTGCACCGTGGCCGGGCACGAGGCCAACGGATTCGGCGGGGCGGTCCTGACCGGCAACCGCGAGGTGGTCATGGATCGCTGGCGCCGGAACCCCGCCAACAACATGCTCACCACGGCGTTCGAGGATGACGGCGGCAACGCCGGCGACTGGCAGCTCACCTCCCACGCGGTGTGCACCACGCCGCTGCCGAGTCAGGAGCAGGTGGAGGCGGTGACGGCGAAGACCTCGGCCAACAAGTCGGTCACCGCCGCCTGCCCGACGGGCAAGCGGGTCGTGGGCGGCACCGCCGAGATCTTCGACGGCCTCGGCCAGGTGATCCTCGACGACGTGCGTCCCAATGCGGCGCTCACCTCGGTTACTGCCAACGGCATCGAGGACGGCAGCGGCACCACCAGGACCTGGACCATCACTGCGCGCGCCGTCTGCGCGCAGCCGCCGCCGGGCCTCGAGCGGGCGGCCGTGAGCACCGTCGTGGACACCTCTGGGTTCAAGTTCGCCCGCGCGAGCTGTCCGGGGAACAAGACCCTCCTGGGCACGGGCTACGACCTCAACACGTTCAACGGCGAGGTCCTCGTCCAAGAGCTGGCGCCGAACGCCGACCTCACATCGGTGTCCCTCAGCGCGACCGCCGACGCGGACGGCAATGCCCTGCCGTGGGGGGCGACCGCCTACGCCATCTGCGCGACGCCCTGACACGGCGCCGGCCGTATCCCTCACTTCGGCCGGCTACTCCGACAGCCCCACGGCTTCGAGAGCCTGGGTCCGGTCGGCGAACACGCGGACCCGTCGGAGCTTTCCTTCCTCGAGCTCGTACACCCCGGCCAGGCGCGCACTGGTCTCGGCACCGCTGATCCGGCCGCGAGTCGTGAGGGTGAAGAACGCCAGCACCTGGTCGTTCATCGCCCTGATCTCCTCGACATGGAAGGAGCTGGCCTCCGCGTACATCTCCATCTCGCTGAAGAAGCGCCGAATCCCGTCGTGGCCCGTGGTACGACCTTCGAGCGGCGAGGCCGGCTGTATGAGCTCGATCTGGGCCGATGCGACCGTCAGGTAGGCCTCGACGTCGCGCCGGTCGAGCGCCGCGAGGGCCCGGCGAACAATCTCCACGTTCTCGTGCGAGATCGCCTACTCCGAGCGGCTGACGGCTTTGAGAGCCTCGGCAGGGTTCATGTACCCCTGGATACGAACGATGCGGCCGTCCCGCAGATCGACGACGGTCGCAGTGTCGATCACGAGCTCGGTGCCGCTCTTGCTCCGCTGGTATTCGCGCTGGAGCACAACCACTCGGTCGCCGGCGTCGACGAACTCCTGTGGCTCGATTCGGTGCTCCTCCCACACCTCGTCGTTCTCCATCTCGAACGCCTGGCCGATCTCACCGAGGCCGCGCAGGATGTTGCCCTCCTCCAGACCCCCGACAGTCCCGTGAAGTTCGACGTTCGGGTCGAACAGATCCGTCCCCCCGTGCCAATCCCTGCGCTCCAGGAACTCACCTGCCCGCTTCACGATCTCCACGTTCTCCTGTGACATCGCCCGCCGAGTATCCCGGTCAAGCACACCGGCGGCTAGGCCCTTGGTTTAGGAACGCTCGAGCAGGCCCCGCAGCTGGCGCTCACTCCTTGCCGGATTCGCCGTCAGCCCTTCGAACGCTGCGATGGCCACCTTGAGCTGGCCGAGGCTGAACGCCTTTTCGCGGGCGAAGCGGGCAAGCCAACGGAGCACCGCCCGGTCGTAGGCGGCCGGCTCCGCGTTCCGCAGGATCAGGCAAACCTGCAGGGCATCCTCGAGCGGCACGTGGGGGAGCTCAGCGGCGGCCGACCTGATGATCGTCAGATTCTGGGTATCGAGGGCGCGCCGGAAGTTCGCATAAGCTCCGCTCTCAATCGACACGAACACATGTTCGCATCCGGGTCAAGGCCGACCGCGGCCACTCTTACTCCGACAGCCCCGCGGCCTGGAGAGCCTCGTCCACGCTCGCGTACATCTGCATCCTGATCGCCTGTCCGTCCCGGAACGTCCACACCTGAGCGAAGCGCATTTCTGCGGGAATTCCCGTCGCCTTCGCACGCCCCCGCTGGTTGACGATGACGACGACGCACTCCCCGGCGTCGAGTAGTCCTCGACCTCTAGCTCCCAGTCATCCCACGCATCCGCCCACTCGGCGTTGAACCTGTTCGCGCCCTCGGCGCCGGAGTAGATCTGCTGGTCAGGCCAGCCGAGCCTGGACACATCCCAGACGAAATCGGGGTGGGCGCGGATCTCACCGGTGGCCCTCCAGTGCTCGTAACCGCGTCTGATGATCTCCACGTTCTCATCCGACATGCGCCTAGCCCGACAGCCCCACGGCTTCGAGGGCCTTGAGCCTCGTGTCGGCCATGTAGGACGCGGTGACCTTCCCGTCCCGCACTGTGAAGGCCTGGAAGTAGTGGAAGTCGACCTCCACGCCGCTCTCGCGGCCCCGGTTGCGCTGCTGCACTTCGACGATCACGTAGTCGCGGTGGTCCTCCGCAGCAAGAGCCTTGAACTCGATCGTCTCCCAGGCGGCCAACCACCCGATCCAGAACTCACGGATGCCGTCGTGTCCTCGATAGACCTTCGCCATGTCGGGTAGGCCAAACCCGGACATGTCCCAAACGATGTTTTCGTCGAGCACCGCAAAGCGCGAGTCGTAGTCGCGGCGCTCCACAGAGTCGTAGAGGGACATCACGATCTCCACGTTCTCCTGCGACATCGCTCGGCGAGTATCCCGCCTCGGCGCGATCGCTATGGGGCGGGCTTGACGCCTCGCTGCACGAAGGCCACGCACTCGCCCTGGTTCCTGAAGGTGGTGCCGTAGTTCCGCCAGCCCCCGTTCTTACACTCCTCCTTCGTCGTGGGACGGCAGGTGGCAATGAGTTGCTGCGTACCGGTGGCAACGCTGAAGCCGAACAGGAAGCTGAGCCCAACCCCAGGGGTGGCCTCGCCGTCGGGGGACTTCCCGCCGATCGAGAAGAAGTCGCCGCGCGTCGCGTTGAACGCAGCCACGCCCGCAGCGTTGAGCGGGAACCTGAGGACGTCATCCGGTGCCCCGCCGGCGACCGGGAAGCTGCCGAAACTGGTGCCGCTTCCGAGGTCGTCGAAGATCGTCTGGCTCCTTCCCTCGTTGGCGTTCAACGTCGCGGCCGGAGTCGAAACGTCGAAGAGCGAGTAGGTCAATGGCCCGGACTGCTCAAAGCGCGTCAACTCGAGGGTGACGCTGCTCGTCGGGCACGCCGACGACAGATCAAAGGTGAAGAAGTTACGAGTGAACAGCGTGTCAGAGTGGGTCACGGCGTAGTTCTGATTGCTGTCGGTGGCGGGGATGGTGGGACTCCACCATCCCTGGTTGCGCACGCCGGGGTCGAACTCGCTCTCGGAAGTTGTGAAGGTCTGCGTCGTCAGCGCGTCTGCGACGGTGGACGGGACGAAGGCAAGCGCACACACAACCGCCACCACTGCGCCACCGCGCCTCATCAGCCGGGCACCGTGCGCCTGCACTGAGGAGACGTGAAGCTCACGCGGCCACGGGTCTGTTTGCAGGGGGTGTTGATCCGGGTCTGTCCCGCGCGGGTGTCCACGACCACGAGATCACCGCTCAAGACGCTGCCCTGCACCGCTCCAACGACGGGCGAGCAGTCGGAGGCGGCGCGGATCGTCGGGATGCCCTCGATGACATCGGTTGCGCCGGTGTTGTCGGTGACCTCGAAGGTGATCAGCCCGTAGCTCGTCCCCGTGATGTTGAAGGTCGCGACGTTGTCGTGCACCTCGAGGCACGACACCGGTCCGGTCAGCGGACCAACGGCGGATTGAAACGACGCCTGCCCGGTGGGGTTCTCGCCGCTGGGGCCGCTGCTCACGTCGATATCGAAAGCCCCGAAGAAGACGTCGGTGCCGGTTCCCTTCACCGAGTCTTCCGAGGGTCCTTGGGCGACGGCCGCGACGGGTACCGCGAGGACAACTCCCAATCCCAGCGTTACGACGAGGAGGATCCTTCTCATTGGGCGCCCCTTCGGTCCGTTCGAGTGTCGGGTGTGCCTACCACTCCGGAGACGACCGGGTCAATCGGCCAGCCGGGGGAGGGGTTTGAGGCGGCTACTCCGGCAGCCCCACGGCTTCGAGGGCCTCGGCTGGGTCCTCGTAGACGACAAGCCGCACGGCCTGGCCGTCTCGGAACGACCACACCCAGGCGATGTGGTTGTCGATGGTCAGCCCGCTGCCTCGCCCGCGTCCCCGCGCGTGGATGAGCACGACGACCTCTCCGCCAGGCGCTTGGAGATACCGCTCTGGCTCGAAGGTGAGCTCGTCGAAGGATCCCTCCAACTCGCGAAGCGACTCGCGCAAGCCCCTCCCGCCCGTGGAAGACGCCTGCCGTGTCCACGATCGACGAGGCCTGGTGCAGCTCGAAGTCCGGCGCCAGCTCGCCGACCGGGCAGATCGCCGGTACGCGCGTACGACTCATGGGCCGCGCGAATCCGTTCAAGGCTCTCCTGCGACACCGGCTACTCCGGCAGCCCCGCGGCTTCAGGGCCTCTCGGCGGTCATGGAACCACTGGAAGCGGATCACCTTCCCCGCCCGCAGCGTCCACAGATGTTGCTCGGCTTGGCTGAAGGTCCGGCCATCGGCAGTTGTCGCGGTGAACGTCGTGAAGCCCAGGATCTGATCGCCGACCGCCCGAACCTCCACCGGTTCATAGGTCGCGTGCCGGAACGCACTCGAGAGGCTCTCCAGCGCATCGGTCCATCCCTCGTGGCCGTGGCGAGTCCCGGGCTCGACGGCGTACGGGGGATTGACCCATTCGAAGTCATCGGAGATGAACTCCAGCGGGTCGTTGGCCCCGGGTTGTTCCATGCGTCGTACAGCGCGCGCACGGTGTCCACGTTCTCCTGCGACATCACCCGCCGGACGCTAGACCGCCCCGCCCCCGGCGGCAAGCGGACCGCGTCCGGCGGTGCGAAGGCTCAGCTCGCCGGTTGCGCCCGGAAGCTGAAGTCCAGGTAGGGGTTACCGCTGACCGAGTAGCTCGTGTTGATGACCACCCAGAACAGGTCGCCCGCGGGGATGGTTGCCGCGGCCGGCGTCGCGCTGCAGTTGGACGTGCCGCCGGGGATGCTGCACGTGAGGTACGCGTTCGAGGTGCTGAACTGGATGAGCCACATGTTGAACGCCTGGCCCCCCGGAACCGTGGTGGAGAGGGTCGCGACGAAGTCCGACACCCTGAGCCCGCCGGGGGGTGACCGGAAGGGCCGGTCCTCGAGGGCTCCGGGCTCGGCATTGTTGGTGAAGCCCTGCGGCCGGAAGTTGAAGGCGAAGCAGTTGGGGTTGCACGTGAGGTGCCCCCGGCCGATGAAGGGGGTGGCGCCGAGGGCTCCCGCGAGGTCAGCGGTGCCGATCGAACAGTCCCGCCAGCCCCGTGTCAACCGCCGACATGTCATCAGTACCCCCAGGGGGTATGGTACGGTCACCCTCGCGATGGAAGCGGCAACCCACGCACACCATCACCACGAGATGCCGACCTCGGGTCGAGCGCTCACGGGCGTGGCCATCAGCGCGACCCTGCACTGCCTGACCGGCTGTGCGCTCGGGGAGATCGCCGGCATGGCGATCGGGACCGCTCTCGGCTTTTCGAACCTGGCGACGATCGTCCTGGCCATCGCCCTGGCATTCGTGTTCGGCTACAGCCTTACCAGCCTGCCGCTCCTGCGGTCCGGGTTGGCCCTTGGAGCGGTGATTCCGATCGCGCTGGCCTCCGACACGCTCAGCATCGCCACGATGGAGGTCGTCGACAACCTCATCCTCGTAGTGATCCCGGGGGCGATGCACGCCGGCCTTGGCGACCTGCTGTTCTGGGGCAGCCTTGCGTTCGCCCTCGTGATCGCCGGAGCTGTCGCAGTACCGGTGAACCGCTATTTGATCGCCCGCGGGAAGGGGCACGCGGTGGTTCACGAGACCGGGATCCACGGTGGTCCTTCGCCCCGGCTCGTCGGGATCGTCGCCGCTGTGGCGTTCGTCTTTGGGACCGCGGTGCTCGTTGCGGAAGCGTTCGACGGGAGCGAAGAGGACCACGGCGGGGAGCACCTCGCCGGCGGACACGGCGGGGAGGGCACGGCCGACCCGGTGCGCGGTCTCTTCCCGACCGGCAACGGGATGACCCTCCAGCTCGCCACAGCCCACCTGGAGCCCGGCCGGCGCGCCATGCTGCGCTTCCAGATCCTCGGTTCCGACGGCATGCCGGTGCGCGACTACGAGGTCGAGCACGAGAAGCGCATGCACCTGATCGTTGCCCGCAACGACCTGACCGGGTTCCAGCACCTCCACCCGAAGCTCGGCCGCGATGGCAGCTGGGCCACGCAGGTGACGATCGGGAAGCCCGGCAGCTACCGCGTGTTCGCCGACTTCAAGCGCCAGGGAACCAACGAGACGCTCGCCGGCGACCTGACCGTCGACGGACCCGCCGATCAGCGGCCAGCTGCCCCCGCCGGCGACGAGCGCGACCGCCGACGGTGGCTACAGGGTCACCGTCAACGACGCGCAGTCAAAGGCGGGTCAGGACACCGAGCTGACCTTCACGATCAGCCGCGGGGGCAAGACGGTCGAGACCCAGCGCTACCTCGGCGCCGGCGGTCACCTGGTCGCCCTGCGCGAGGGAGACCTGGCATTCCTGCACGTTCACCCCGAGGAGCGAGCAGACGCGCACGGCGACGGGGAACAGGCGGGCGGTCCGGTTCATCACCGAGTTCCCCACCGCGGACACGTATCGCCTCTTCCTCCAGTTCAAGCACGAGGGCGCCGTCCACACCGCCGCGTTCACGAGAGAGGTGGCGCGATGAGCCCCAGTCGCGAGATACGGACCGTTCGTATCGACTACGAGCCCGGCGAAGCCTCGGAGTGGCCGAACCGCCATCCGTGCGGCGCCTTCGTCTACGTCATCGAAGGCTCCGTGCGGATCGGACTCAAGGGCCAGGAGCCCCAGGTGCTCCACGAGGGCGATTCTCTCTACGAACCCCCCGGGTCCCTGCAGAGCATGTCGGAGAACGCGAGCGACCACGAGCCGGCGAGCCTGCTTGCCGCCTTCGTGGTTCCCGACTAGTCATCGCTCCTCTCCCGGATGCAGCGGCGCATGGCGTGTCGCCCGGTCACCGCTGTCCCGTACCAAGCCCGGAACGCCGGACGGCCGTGGGCCGCGCGTATGAAGATGCACTCCTGCCGGGCCTGACGCCTCGCGGTGAGCGGTTGGGCGTCGGTCACGACGAGGTCGCCGGTCAGCAGCGGCCGGCCGACCTGACTCGGCACGGGACATTCGCTCGGCAGCGTCGATAGGAAGGTCCAGCTCAGCCCGTCACCCGCCGTTCCCTGATCGTCTTCGACCGAGATCAGCACGCCCTCCGGTGCGGATGGTGAGGACGAGAGGATGAGCGCGATCATGCTCGCCCGGTTGCCGCTCACGGTCAGGCACGAGACCGGAAGCTCCCCGAGGTCTATGAGGAGCGCATCGAACGAGACGGTACCCGTGGGGTCCTCTCCGGAAGGCCCGCTGTGCACGTCGAACGTGAACTCGACGAACGCGCGACCCTCCCCGGTCGCGACGGACCCGGTCACCGAGTCCTGGCCCGGCGACTGAGCTCCGGCAACGCCCGGTGCGGCGAGCGAGCCAATCCCGGCGCCCATGGCGGCGAAGAGGAGGGTGACCGCGCGGAGCGATCTCATTGGACGACTCTAAAGCCCGACGACCTCGAGGGCGGCTACTCCGACAGTCCCACGGCGTCCAGGGCTTCCTCGCGGGTTCGGTAGCCGCGGTGGCGGGTGACTCTGCCGCTCCGCACCGTGATCACCCAGGCCATGGGTGTGTCGGACTCGGCTCCGCTGCCCCGGCCGCGCACCGTGCAGCCCCCGAGGATCACCACGTCGTCGCCGACCGTGCGCACGTCGTCGGCGTACGGATGAAGCTCCTCCCAGACATCGCCGATCTCCACGAAGTACTCACGGACGCCCGCGTGCCCGATGTAGCCGCCGCTCTCGACGCGGGTACCGGTGAGGGGCTGGAACTCGATGCCGGGGTCGTAGAGCTCCAGCAGAGCATCGGTGTCCCATCGCCCGATCGCCTCGAAGGTCTGCCGTGCCACCACTGCGTTCTCCCGCGACATGACCCCCGAGTATCGCGTGGGGTGGGGCTTGATTGTCGCTCGGGCACTGAATAGCTTCCCCCGGGTCGGCGGCACGGATGCCACGTCCGTCCCGCCTAATGAACATCACACGCAAGCTGATCCTGGCGCTGGTGGCCGTCGCGCTCGTGCCGGCCACCGCCGACGCCCAGCGCCAGCCGTATCGCACCAACGATTTCGGCGGCTTCCGCAGCGTGCTGCCGCCGGGCACGAAGGGCGTGTTCAACGCCACCGAGCTGGCGCTGTTCCAGGCCAACGGGACCTACCCGGCGCACACCACCGACCAGCTGGGCCCGTACCGGGACCTGATGTACGACAGCCCGGGGCTCGCCGCGGCCGACATCGGCAAGTACTTCAAGGACGCCAGCTTCGGCGTCCCGGTCGGCCAGGAGGAGCGCACCTACTCCCCGCGGGCCGGGGTGATCGTCGTCCGCGACAAGGGCTTCGGCGTGCCGCACGTCTACGGGACCACCCGCTCGGACACGCTGTTCGGGGCCGGCTACGTGGGCGCCGAGGACCGCCTGTTCTTCATGGACGTCCTGCGCCACGCCGGCCGCGGCCAGCTCTCCGGGCTTCGCCGGCGGCGCCAACAAGGCGATGGACGCGGACGTGTGGGAGTCCTCGCCCTACACCGAGGCCGACCTCCAGCAGCAGGTCGACCAGCTCGACGACCTCTACGGACCCGAGGGCGCCGCGCTCCAGCAGGACGTGGCCGACTACGTGGCCGGCATCAACGCGTACATCGCCGAGGCCCGGCTCAACCCGCTCAAGCTGCCCGCGCGAGTACGCCCTGCTCGGCAAGACGCTGGAGGACTGGAAGGCGACCGACGTGGTCGCCACGGCCGCGCTCGTGGGCGGGATCTTCGGCAAGGGCGGCGGGTCCGAGGTCGAGAGCTCCGAGGTGCTCACGGCCGCGCGGCAGAAGTTCGGGATCATCGACGGCACGCAGGTGTGGAACGACTTCCGTCGCCAGAACGACCCCGAGGCGCCCACCACGGTCCGCGGCACCAACTTCCCCTACCAGCCGAACCGCAACGACGACCAGGCCGCGGTCGCGAAGCCGGACCCGGGCTCGCTCGTGGACTCGTCGAGCGCACCCCCGGCGCCCACCGACGCCGCCCTCGCCAAGAGCATCATCTCCCCGGTCGGTCTGCTGAACGGCAACTCGAACGCGCTGCTCGTGTCGGCGCGCCGAACTCGACCAGCGGCCGCCCGCTGGCCGTGATCGGCCCGCAGGTCGGCTACTTCATGCCCCAGATCCTCATCGAGCAGGACCTGCACGGTCCCGACATCGACGCCACCGGCGCCGCCTTCGCCGGCGTCAGCCCGTACGTGCTGCTCGGGCAGGGGACGGGACTACGCGTGGTCGGCCACCTCCGCGGGGCAGGACATCATCGACACGTTCGCCGAGCAGCTGTGCGAGCCCGACGGCTCGACGCCCACCGTGCAGTCCACCCACTACCTCTACAAGGGCACCTGCCGCCCGATGGAGATCCTCACAGCGGACGAACGTGATCACGCCGAACCCGGCCGACCCGTCCCCGCCCGAGACCTACCAGCTCACCGCCCAGCGCACCGTCCACGGCATCGTGCACAAGCGGGGCACCGTGAACGGCAAGCCGGTGGCCTTCGCCCGCCTGCGCTCGACCTACTTCCACGAGGTGGACTCGGCGCGCGGGTTCGCCGAGCTCAACCAGCCCTCCAAGGTCGCCAACGTTCAGGACTTCCAGCGCGCGGTGGCGAAGATCGGCTTCACCTTCAACTGGTTCTACGCCGACGACCGCGACATCGGCTACTTCAACTCGGGCGACAATCCCGTGCGGGCGCCGGGCGTCAGCTTCGCCGCGCCCAACTGGGGCACCGGCGCCTGCGACTGGCAGGGCTTCAACCCCGACGAACCAGACCGCCTCCTACACGCCGGCGGCCGAGCACCCGCAGGTCATCAACCAGCCGCTACCTCACGTCCTGGAACAACAAGCAGGCTCCGGGCTTCGGGGCGGCCGACGGCAACTGGTCGCTACGGGCCCGTCTACCGCTCCCAGATGCTCGACCGGCAGATCGCCAACAGCCTCTTCTTGGGACGCAAGACC
The DNA here is from genome assembly GCA_963752455.1 of uncultured Thermoleophilaceae bacterium. Taxonomy (GTDB): domain Bacteria; phylum Actinomycetota; class Thermoleophilia; order Solirubrobacterales; family Thermoleophilaceae; genus JACVRW01. The sequence continues at coordinate 66,635 of CAVVYE010000015.1, read as the reverse complement.
ACGCTCCAGGGCCTCATCAGCAGCATGGAGGAGGCCGGGACCACCGACCTGCGCGGCCAGGAGGCGGTGCTCTGGATGCTCAACGTGATCGGCGAGCCGAGCGATCCGGCCCTGGCCGACGCGGTGAGGACGCTGAAGATCTGGATCTTCACCGGCTCGCACCGCAGCGACAAGGACCAGCGACGGTCGCTACGACGACGAGCGGGCCGTGCAGATCATGGACGCCTGGTGGCCGCGCGCCGTGCGGGCCATGTTCGAGCCGAAGCTCGGGGCCGACCTGTTCGACCGGATCACCGGCATCGTCGGGCTGGACAACGAGCCGAACAACCACGGCGCCCACCTCGGCAGCGCCTACCAGGACGGCTGGTACGGGTACGTGAACAAGGACCTGCGCAGGCTCCTGGGCGAGCCGTCAGAAGGGTCCGCTCTCCCGCATGTACTGCGGGAACGGCAGCCTCGCTGCCTGCCGCACCGCCCTCACCAGCTCGCTCACGGCCGCCCTCGCCGTGCCCAAGACCGAGCTCTACCAGGACGCCGGATGCACCGACGGCGACCAGCCCTGCTTCGACGCGACACGCTTCCGCGCCATCGGCGGCGTAACCGTGCCCTCCATCCCCTGGATCAACCGCCCCACCTACCAGCAGGTGGTGGAGGTCCAGGGGCACCGTCCGCGCTAGCCGGCGGGCCGTGCAACGATGGGCCCAAGTGGCCCCTCGCGTGAAGGACCTGTCGCGCTGCTGGCTTCACCTCGCGGCGCTCTGGGCCCTGGCAATCGTCCAGCCGCTCTTCGAGGTGCTGGCGGACTCGCCCGAGTTCTTCGTGGCCCGGCGCAACACCACGGCCGACATAGTGGTGCTGGCGGTGGGCCTCGTTCTCGTCCCGCCCACGCTGATGGTGGCCGTGGAGGCCCTGTTCCTCCGCGTGCCGCACGTCGGGCGAGCGGTGCACCTCCTGTTCGTCGCCGTGCTGAGCGCCACGTTCGTGGTTCAGATCCTCGACGACGTGCTCGGCGCGCCGGCTGGGGTGGTGATCGTGCTGGCCGGGCTGTTCGGCGCCGGCTTCACCGCCGTCTACGCGCTCAGCCGCGGACTGCCGGCGCTGCTCTCGGCGCTCTCCCCGGCCGCCCTCCTCTTCCTGGTCCTCTTCCTGTTCTTCTCGCCCGTGTCCGACCTCGTGCTGCGCGACCAGGGCGCCAGCGCCGCTCGGGGGGTGGGCGGGAACGGAGCACCCGTGGTGGTGGTGATCTTCGACGAGTTCTCGAGCGCCTCGCTGGTGAACGACAGAGGGAGGATCGACCCCTCGCGCTATCCGAACCTCGCCCGGCTGGCCGGCGACGGCACGTGGTACCCGAATGCCACCACGGTGGCAGACCGCACCCAGTGGGCCGTGCCCGCGCTCCTGACCGGGCGGGTCCCGCCCGAGAGCGCGCTCCCCATCGCCGCGGATCATCCCCGGAGCCTGTTCTCGCTTCTCGGCGACGGCTATCGGTTCAACGTGGAGGAACCCGTCACCGACGTGTGCCCCGAGAGCCTGTGCGGGGAGGAGGCACGCCCCTCGGCGCCCGATCGCCTGAGCTCACTGGTGTCCGACCTGAGTGTCGTGTCGCTGCACCTGATCTTTCCCGACGACCTCGCCGATGATCTCCCGGCGATCGACCAGACCTTCGGGGACTTCCGCGGCGGGGGGCGCGACAAGCCCGCCGGGGTGGACATCGCCGCGGCCCGTGACATCAACATGGGCGCGCTGAACAGCCGCATCGCGACATTCCGCAAGTTCGATGGGAGCGTGCGCGCCGGTGCCGGCCGGCCGGCGCTCAACTTCCTGCACATCGCGCTGCCCCACCGCCCGTGGGAGTACCTCCCGGACGGAACCCAGTACCAGGCGGTGCGGGAGGGCCTGCCGCCGGGCGAGCGCCTGGTGCGCGATCCAACCCCGGCCCGGCAGATGCTGCAGGAGTACATGCTCCAAGCCGCGTACTCGGACCGGCTGCTGGGCCGCCTTTTCGACCGGCTGAGGCGACTGGGGGTCTATGACCGGGCGCTGGTGGTGGTGGCCGCGGACCATGGGATCAGCTTCCGGCCCGGCGGCCAGCTGCGCCTGGCCACCCAGGAGAACATCGGTGAGGTCGCCGGAGTTCCCCTGATCATCAAGACTCCGCATCAACCGCGAGGGCGGCTCGACCGCCGGCACGCGCGAACGATCGACGTGCTGCCCACCATCGCCGACGCCCTGGACCTGACGCCGCCCTGGCCGCTCGAGGGCCGCAGCCTGCTGGCCCCACAGGGCCAGGCGCCCGGGTCCGTGCGCGTCAAGACGACCCTGGACGCCACCACCGCGGTGAGCTACGCCGCTTTCCGCCGCTCCTGGGACGCGGCCGCGGGGAGGATCGGAACGGCGTTCGGGCCCGGCGTGAGCGGCCTATTCAGGGTGGGAGCGGACGGGAGCCTCGTGGGCCGGGAGGTGACCGGTTTCCGGCGTGCGCCGGCCGGCTCGGCGCAGGTGGAGCTCGATACTCCGGGCGCCCTGTCGGACGTGCGCCTCGGCCAGGGGAAGCTTCCGCTGTCCATCTCGGGCCGGCTGACGGAGGCGGGGAGGGCGCGGCCGCGGCTGGCGATCGCCCTCAACGGGCGGGTGGCGGCGGTTACCCGGGCCTTCGTGGACCAAGGGGAGTTGGCATTCCTGACGCTCGTTGCACCGGACATGCTGGTAGCCGGGAACAACCGGCTGGCCGTGTACGAGATCACAGGCGAGGGGTCAACCGTGGCGCTGGGATCGCTTTCCCTGGCCGGGCAGGTGCAGTACGCGCTCGACGGCAGGACGCTGCGGGGACCCGGCGGCGCCCAGATCCGGGTGGAGGAGGGCGCCGTCGCCGGCTTCGTGGACGGCGTGCGCAGGGAGCCGGGAGACCCCATCACGGTGGACGGCTGGGCGGCCACCCGGGCGGGCAGGCCGGCGGACGCGGTGCTCCTGTTCGCCGGAGACAGATTCGTGGCCGCCCGCGAGCCCTCCCAGGAGCGCCGCGACGTGGCCGATGACCTGGGCCCGGGCGCGCTCCGCTCGGGTTTCTCGATGAGCGCCCCTCCCGGCGCCGTGTCCGGCGACGCCGACCTGCGGGTGTTCGCCGTATCCGGGTCCCGGGCCACGGAGCTCGACGGCCCCGGCGGGAGCTAGGCCCTACGCCCTACCGCTCACGGATCCGGATCGTCCAGCGGCCCGCAGACTGGACCTTCACCTGGCTGTAGGTCCCCGTGGGCACGCCGATCTCGCCCGATGTCTCGCTCGAGCTCACGGCCACCCCGCCGTTGTTGAACAGCAGCCGGAACTGCCCGTCGCTGTTGGTCCAGCTGAGCGTTGCGTCCGGCCGTCGCACGGTGATGGTTCCCCAGCGACCTCGGGCCCGTTCCCGAGAAGCTCCGGGTGCTGCCCCCGGCGGTATCTGGCTTGCTCGAAACCGAGGGGCGGGGCGGGGGTGTCGGGCCCGTCTCGCAGGCTCGCCCCCGGGGGTGGACGCGCGTGGCGACCTTGCCGCCTTGATCACCGTGCGTGTGCGAACCACGGTGTCGGTGGCCGTGACGGTGCGGGTGTCGGTCTTCGTCTCGGTGGTCCGACGAAGAGATCGCCAGTGCCACTCCGGCTCCCACCGCCAGGGCAAGCACGTACCCGCCGATCAGCATCCACCGCCCGTTCACGCGTGTCCATTCAACCGGAACGACAGCGGCACGTGGGGCGCGTCGGCCAGGGCCCGCTCCAGCTCGGCGCCCGTCTCGTGTCCTCCCACCAGCAGCCGCCCCTCGCAGCGCACGGTCAGCTCGCTCTTCCGCGAACGGCCACGGGTCCACGGTGAGCTCGTCCAGGCGCAGGTCGAGCGTGGCTCCCGCGGACGCGGGCACGCTCGCTCTGCCACGTAGGGACTCCACCGAAGGCAGAGCGCGAGGGAGAGGGCATCCCAGGTCGCGAGCAGCCGCTGGTTGCGGGAGAGCTCCTCAGGGTCGGCACCCAGGAGACCGGTGAGATGCCCCTGGAGCGCACGCTGCGTGGCAAGGAAGGCGGCCACGGCGGCGGCATCCGCGGTCGTCATGCGGGACACGTCGCGGTGCTCGTACAGCGCGGTGCCGTGCATGGACACGAGGAGGGCCGCGTACCGGCTCTGGGTGAGCAGCTTTCGCGGCGCCGCGGACCACAGCCGCAGATGGTCGTCCAGCTCCATCTCCATGAACGACTTCGGGCGGCCGGTCTCCGGGTCGGGCGGTGGGGGCGAGGTCCCATTCGGCCATGCCCACGTCGTGCTGCTCGGCGGCCAGGCAGACCTCCTCCCGGGGCTCGGGCGGGTCGAAGCGCTCGTTTCCCCAGGCGCGCGCGAGCTGACCGGACAGCCAGGCGTGCGATGCCTGGCCGATGGCCACCACGTGCTCGCCCTCGGGCCGGAGGAGCATCCGGGCATTGTGCCGCTCCGCGTCCCACGAGCGCCGGACGGGCCGCGAACGCCGGTACAGTCGGGCCATGTCCGTTTCCTCCACGGCCCGGGCGATACCCGACAACCTGAGCGACATCGTGGGCGGCACGCCGATGGTGCGCCTCGCCCGGGTGGCGCCGGAATGCGGCGCCGAGATCGTGGCCAAGCTCGAGGCCTACAACCCGGCCGGCAGCGTGAAGGACCGCATCGGGGTGGCCATGATCGACGCGGCCGAGGCCGAGGGCGAGATCGTGCCCGGGCGCACCACCATCGTCGAGCCCACGTCCGGCAACACGGGCATCGCCCTGGCGTTCGTCTGCGCGGCGCGCGGGTACGACCTCGTGCTCACGATGCCGCAGGGGATGAGCCGCGAGCGGGAGAACATCGTCCGGCTCTACGGCGCCGAGGTGGAGCTGGTGGAGTCGCATGGGCGGCATGAACGAGGCGGTGGAGGCGGCCCGGCGCATCGCCGCCGAGCGCGGCGACAGCTTCATCCCCGACCAGTTCTCGAACCCGGCCAACCCCGAGATCCACCGGCGCACGACCGCCGAGGAGATCTGGCGCGACATGGAGGGCCGGGTGGACGTGCTGGTGGCCGGCGTGGGCACCGGCGGCACGATCACCGGCTGCGGCGAGCGGCTGAAGGAGCGCAACCCGGACCTGCACGTGGTGGCGGTGGAGCCGCAGGGCCTCGGCCGTGCTCTCGGGGCAGCTCGCCGGGGCCGCACAAGATCCAGGGCATCGGCGCCGGATTCGTCCCGCCCGTCCTGAACCGCGCGGTGATCGACGAGGTGGTGCCGGTGGACGACGAGGACGCGATCGGCACCGCGCGCCTGTGCGCCCGGCGCGAGGGCGTGCTCGCCGGCATCTCCTGCGGCGCCGCCCTCTGGGGCGCGATCCAGGTGGGCTCGCGCCCGGAGATGCGCGGACAAGCGGGTGGTGGTGATCATGCCCGACTCGGGTGAGCGCTACGCGAGCACCCCCTTCTTCGCTCCCTGATGCTCGGCCTCGGAACCTTCACCCGGGTGGCGCGCGAGTTGCGCGAGGACCTGACCGCGGCCGCCGAGCGCGATCCCGGCCGCTCGCAGCGTGGGGCGCGTCGAGATGCTGCTCACCTACGGCGGCGTCCAGGCGCTGCTCGCGCACCGCGTGTCCCACGCGCTCTACGAGGCCGGCATGCCGGTGGTGCCGCGGGCGCTCGCCAACGTGACCAAGGTCGTGACCGGTATCGAGATCCATCCCGCCGCGCGGATCGGCGAGGGGCTCTTCATCGACCACGGATCCGGCGTGGTGATCGGCGAGACGGCCGAGCTGGGCGACGCGGTGACGCTCTACCAGGGCGTGACGCTCGGCGGCACCGGCTTCGAGCGCGGCAAGCGCCATCCCACCGTGGGCAGCGGCGCGATCATCGGCGCCGGCGCGAAGCTGCTCGGCCCGATCAAGGTGGGCGAGCGGGCGCGCGTGGGCGCGAACTCGGTGGTGATCCACGACGTGCCCGCGGACGCCACGGTGGTGGGCAACCCCGGTCACCCGGTGCGGGTGAACGGCCGCAAGCCCAAGGGCCCGGACGCCGACTGGGCCCACCTGCCCGACCCGGTGGCCGACGCCATGCGGGGCATGGCCAACCGCCTGAACGGCCTCGAGGAGATCGTGGCCGAGCTCACCGGCCGCAAGCCCGAGGGCGCCGAGGTCAAGCCGCTGCGCCCGCGCCGCGGCCCCGACTCCACCGGGGGCTAGCAGCCTCAGTAGTGCACGGTCCGCGTGCGGTGGCGCGGCACGGCCTTGTAGCGCGGCGCCTGCCCGCGGTTCCAGAGCCATCCGTCGAGAGTGCGGGGCGGCACGCCGGAGCGGCGCGGCGATGAGCTCGCAGGCGTGCAGCGCGCAGGCGCGGATCTCGGTCTCCTCCTCGCCCGGCGGGAGGAGCTCGCCGGCGTCGATGCGGGCGGCCAGCTCGGGGTCGTAGCGCAGCACCCCGTCCACGCGCAGCACGTGGGGCACGAGGTTGTCGGCGAAGATCGTGAGCCGGTCGAGGTCGTGGAACTCGGCGACCCCCGCCAGGGCGAGGTCGGAGGGAACGATCTGGGCGCGCTTGTAGAACCCCGTGTCGCGGAAGAAGGGCATGCCGCTCGGCGAGCGACGCGGCGAGGGGCTCGGCCGAGCCGCCGGCGTCGTCCACCACGCCGAGCACGTCGCGGTCACCGAGGAAGCGGCCGAGCTGGCGAAGCGCCTCGGCGTAGAGCGCCATCAGCTCGTGGCCGGGGTCCTGCCCGAGCACGCGGGCCAGCCTCGCCCGGCGCGGCCGCACGCAGCTCGGAGTTGGACCAGGGGCCGGCGTCGCGGAAGCGGTCGGCCAGCGCCCAGGCCACGGTGAAGTAGCCCGAGCACCCGGGGCGCTTGCGCAGCGTGGGGAACCATCCCGAGCCGAAGTTCACGGCGTCGAGCGTGAGCAGGTAGCGGGCCACGTCCTCGGGCGGGCCCTCCAGGTAGTGCCGCTCGGGGTCGAGCGCCGGCGGGGGCGCGGGCTCCACCGCTCGCGAGGCGGTCCGGGTCGATCGCCACATGGCGCGCGGCGCCCGCCACCGCGGCGCAGCGCTCCCGGACCTGGTCGAGGAGATCGCCCACGGGACGTGGGTCTCACCACTGTTGCGACGCGAGACCCCGGGCGGTAGCGTCGCCGTGTGACCTCCGTCCCCGCCCGGGCCGTTGTCGCCGCCCTCCTCCTCGTTGCCGTCGCGACCTCCGGATGCGCATTCGCCGTCACGCGCGCCCCCGGCGGAATCTCATCGCACGGCGCATCCGTGGGCGGGGGACTGGTGAGCACCGTGGGCGGCCAGACCTCCTACTGGGTCGAATACGGGCCCACCACCGAGTACGGGTCGGAGACGCCCCGTCAGACGACCTTCATGAGCGAGAACCAGGAATCGGTGATCGTGACGATCAGCGGCCTCGAGCGGTCGGCCACCTATCACTACCGGCTCTGCGCGGCGGACTCCCAGCAGGCCGCCGGGTCCGCGGGATGTGGTCTCGATCACCGCTTCACCACGCAGAGCGTGGATTGCGGCGACACCGTGACCGCCGACGTGACGCTCACCGGGCCGATGGTCTGCGGCGAGGACCAGACCGGCCTGGTGGTGGGTGCCGACGGCGTGGACATCAACCTCGCCGGGCACACGCTCAGCGGCGCCGCCAATCCCATCTCCCGGCCGGACCGGGATCGCGAGCAGCGGACACTCCGGAGTGACCGTGCGCAACGGCACCCTCTCCGACTGGGGCACGTCGGTGGTCCTCCGGAATGCCGTGAGCACCAGGTTGGTCGGCCTCAGGTCCCAGTCCTTCGTCGGTGTCGACCTGAGCGGCGGCACGGACAACCGGATTCGCCTCAGCACGCTTTCGGGCCAGCGACCTGGGCATCTGGGCGGACGGCGAGTCGGGGCTCCACGTGGCGAACAGCCAGGTCACCGGGTCCGACCGGCCCGGCCCTCGTTCTGCGTCGACATCCGCAGCGCATCGAGCCGGTCATAGCGTTGCCGCCGTGCCCGTCCCGTTCATCCACCGCGAGCGAGTCCGCTTCGGCGACCTCGACGCCATGCGCCACCTCAACAACGTGGTGTACCTGCGCTACTTCGAGAGCGCGCGGATCGCCTTCATCTCGGAGCTCTCGCCCGGCCACAGCCCGGCCAACCCGGAGCGCGGCGCCTTCGGGATGATCTTCGCCGAGGCCCACATCAACTACCGCTCGCCGGTGGAGTTCGACGAGGAGGTGGCGGTGGGCTGCTCGGTGGGCGAGGTGCGCAGGTCCGCCTTCCGCATGGACTTCGCCGATGCACGTGGGCGAGCGCCTGGTGGCCGAGGGCTACGGCTGGCTGGTGGGCTTCGACTACGAGCAGCAGAGCGGCGATCCGGCTGCCGGCGGAGCTGCGCGAGGCGCTGGAAGCGGCGCAGGCCGGCTGACACGCCCGTGGCCGCCGAGGCCGCAACTATCCTCGGTTGAGTGAGCTCGCCCGCCGCCGTGGACAGCCTTCTGGAGGGTCTGAACGACCCTCAGCGTGACGCCGTTCTGCACGGCGAGGGCCCGCTGCTGATCCTGGCCGGAGCCGGATCGGGCAAGACGCGGGTGCTCACCCATCGCATCGCCCACCTGGTGGGCACGGGGCAGGCCCGGCCCAGCGAGATCCTGGCCATCACCTTCACCAACAAGGCCGCGCAGGAGATGCGCGAGCGGGTGGAGGGCCTCGTCGGGCCGCAAGGCGCGCGCGATGTGGGTCATGACCTTCCACTCGGCGTGCGCGCGGATCCTCCGCGCCGACGCCGAGCGGCTCGGGTACACCCGCGGCTTCACCATCTACGACGAGCAGGACACCCTCCGCCAGGTCAAGGCCTGTGCCGAGGAGCTCGACGTGGACCCGAAGCGGTTCGCGCCCCGGGGCATCCGGCGGCAGATCTCGGACGCCAAGAACCAGCTGCTGGACGCCGAGGCCTACCGCCTCAAGGTCTCGTCGTTCTTCGAGCAGACCACGGCCGACGTGTACGACCTCTACGAGCAGCGGATGCACAGCTCGAACGCGATGGACTTCGACGACCTGCTCTTCCGCTGCGTGAACCTCTACGAGCTCTTCCCCGAGGTGCGCGAGCGCTACCGCCGGGCCTTCCGCTTCGTGCTCGTGGACGAGTACCAGGACACCAACCACGCGCAGTACCGCTGGCTGCAGCTGCTCACCGAGGAGCACCGCAACCTCTGCGTCGTCGGCGACGACGATCAGTCGATCTACGCCTTCCGGGGCGCGGACATCCGCAACATCCTGGACTTCGAGGACGACTTCCCCGACACCGAGGTGGTCAAGCTCGAGCAGAACTACCGCTCGACCCAGACCATCCTCAGCGCGGCCAACGGCGTGATCTCCAACAACCGGGGCCGCAAGGCCAAGGCGCTCTGGAGCGACGTGGGGGAGGGCGACCCGGTGCACATCCGGGAGCTCGAGGACGAGCACGCGGAGGCGCGCTTCGTGGTGTCGGAGATCGAGTCGCTGGTGGACGCGGGCGGCTCGCGCGACGAGATCGCCGTCTTCTACCGGACCAACGCGCAGTCGCGGGTGCTGGAGGACATGCTCGTGCGCTACGGCGTGGGGTACCAGATCCTCGGCGGCACGCGCTTCTACGAGCGGGCCGAGGTGAAGGACGCGCTGGCCTACCTGACGCTGCTCGTGAACCCGGCCGACACCGTGGCCTTCGGGCGCGTGGTGAACTCGCCGCGGCGCGGCATCGGCCAGACCTCGCAGGGCGCGGCTCGTGGCCCGGGCCAACACCCTGGGCGAGCCGATCTGGGACGTGGCCGCCGCCCCCGAGCGGGTGCCCGGCCTGGGGTCCGCGGCGCATGAAGGCCGTGGGCCGCTTCATGTCGGTGATGGAGCGCCTGCGCGAGCGCGCCGAGGGCGGCGCCGGGGTGGGCGACCTGCTCCACGAGACTCTGGAGGAGACCGGGTACGTGGAGGCGCTCCAGGCCGAGCGCACGATCGAGTCGCAGGGCAGGCTCGAGAACCTCGAGGAGCTGGTGGGCGTGGGGCGGGAGTACGACGCCGCGGCCGGCGGCCCGGCCGCCGAGGAGACGGATGACGAGCCGGGCGTCGAGCAGTTCCTTCAGCAGGTGGCCCTCTTCAACGAGCAGGACAGCCTGAGCGACGACGACGGCATCGTGACGCTCATGACGCTGCACAACGCCAAGGGCCTCGAATACGACACCGTGTTCGTGATCGGCATGGAGGACGGTGTGTTCCCGCACCTGCGCGCCATCGAGGCGGGCGACGTGGAGGAGGAGCGCCGGCTGGCCTACGTCGGCATGACCCGCGCCCGGCGCGAGCTCTACCTCACGCACGCCCGCTCCCGCAGCCTCTTCGGCGGGCGCGACTGGAACGTGCGCAGCCGCTTCATCGACGAGGTGCCGCTCGGACCTCACCGATCTCGACGAGAACGCGCTCACCGGAACGGCCGCGGCCGCCACCTGGAGCGGCAGCGCGGCCACGCCCGCCCCGGCACCCGCCCCCGGGAGCGGGGCCACCTTCGCGCTGGGCGAGGACGTGGTGCACGCGAACTTCGGCCCGGGCGTGGTCATCGGGCTCGAGCCCGGCGGCCTCGTGGTGGTGCGGTTCCAGGGCACCGACGACGCGCCGCCCTCGGAGCGCAAGCTGATGGCCGACTACGCGCCGCTCAAGAAGAGTGGCTGAGGCCCAGGTCATCGACGGCAAGGCGCTGGCCGCGCGGATGCGCGAGCGGGTGGCCGCGATGGTCAAGGAGCTGGAGGAGGGCCACGGCGTCACCCCGGGCCTGGCCACGATCCTCGTGGGTGACGACCCGGCGTCCGAGGTCTACGTCCGCATGAAGCGGGAGGACAGCGCCCAGGTGGGCATCCGGTCGTTCCACCACGAGCCGCCGGCCGACGTGTCCGAGGCGGAGCTGGCGGCGCTGATCGAGTCGCTGAACGCCGACGAGCGGGTGCACGGCATCCTGCTTCAGCTTCCGCTGCCCGCTCCACCTGGACCAGGCCGTGCTGGTGCCCCTCATCGCCCCGGCGAAGGACGTGGACGGCCTCACCCCGGTGAACGCCGGTCTGCTCTTCCAGGACCAGATCGGCGCCATGGTTCCCTGCACCCCCGCCGGGGTGATGGAGCTGCTGCGCGAGGCCGAGGTGGAGCTCGAGGGAGCCCACGCCGTGGTGGTCGGGCCGCTCGATCCTGGTGGGCAAGCCGCTCGCCCAGCTGCTGCTGGCGGCCAACGCCACCGTCACGCACTGCCACTCCCGCACGCGGGACCTGGCCGCCGTGTGCCGGGAGGCCGACGTGATCGTGGCCGCGGCGGGGAAGCCGGGGCTGATCACCGCGGACATGGTGCGCGAGGGCGCGGTGGTGATCGACGTGGGCACCAACCGCACCGACGCCGGCCTCGTGGGCGACGTGGACTTCGAGGGCGTGAGGACGAAGGCGCGGGCCATCACCCCGGTGCCCGGCGGAGTGGGGCCGATGACCCGGGCGATGCTCCTGGTGAACACCGTGGCCGCGGCGCAGGCCCAGCTGGCCGCGGGTAACTCCGCCTAGGGCGGCGGGGTACCCTCCGCCGATGGACCTGCGGAGACTGCGCGCGGGCGAGATCCTCCTCGCCATCTCGGGCCTTGTGCTCCTCGTGTCCCTGTTCCTGCCCTGGTACGGGACGGCCGGCGACGAGCTCAGCGGCTGGGAGGCCCTCGGCGTCGTGGACGTGATGCTCGCCCTCGTAGCCCTGAGCGCCATCTCGGTGCTCGTGGCCACGGCATGGATGCGCGGTGGCGGCCGGGCCCATCGCCCTGGACGCCCTGGTCACCCTCCTGGGGCTCATCGGACTCGTGCTGATGCTGTTCCGGGTCCTCTCCCTCCCGGACGAGGCCACGGGCCGGGAGATCGGGCTGTGGCTGGCGCTGGCCGGCACTGCTCGGCATCGTGGTGAGCGCCACCATCTCCATGCGGGATGAGCGGCTCTCTCCCTCCGGGAGCTTCACCGACGCCACCGGCCGGCCGGTGTCCGCTCCCCCGGAGATCCAGCTGCTGCCCGCTCCGCCGCCCGGCGACGGCGCGTGACGCTCGAGCCCGGCATCGAGCGCCGGGAGGAGTTCACGGTGGAGGACCGCCTCCTCACCGACGTGGGCGGAACGCTCCCGGTGAAGGTGCTCTCGACGCCGGGGATGATCGCGATGATGGAGCGCTGCGCGTCCGTCCTGGCCTTCGAGAACCTGCCCGACGGACACGCCACCGTGGGGTTCGAGGTGTGCATCAAGCACGTCGGCGCGGCCGCGGAGGGCGCGGTGTGCGCGGTCACCGCCCGCCTGGACGAGGTGGCGGACGGGCGCAAGCTGCGCTTCGCGGTGGAGGTCACCGAGGCCGAGCGCACCATCGGCGTGGGCACCCACGAGCGGCGCATGGTGGACCGCTCGGCCTTCGGCGCCTGACCGGGCCGAGCACGGCCCGGCACCTACAATCGCCGCGATGATCGACCGCGAGCAGGTGATGCACGTGGCCCGCCTCGCACGGCTGCGCCTCACCGACGAAGAGATCGACGCGATGGTGGCGGAGCTGCCGAAGATCCTCGACCACATCGAGAAGATGGAGTCGCTCGACCTCGAGAACGTGGAGCCCACGACGCACGTGGTGCAGATCGAGAACGTGCTGCGCGAGGACGTGCCCCGGCCGAGCCTGCCCGTGGAGCGCGCGCTGGAGCCGGCGCCCGACCCGCGGCCGGACGGCTTCGGGGTTCCCAGCCCGGGTCGCTCGTGAGCGCCGACCTGGCCGAGCTGACAGGCGCCGAGGCGGCCGCGCGGGTGCGCGACGGCGAGCTGTCGGCCTCCGAGCTCTTCGACTTCTGGCGCGGGCGGGCCGCGGCCGACGACCTCGGCTCCTACCTCTGGGTGGCCGATGAGGCGCCGGCGGATCCCGAGCCCGGCGCGGCGCTGGGCGGGGTGCCGGTGGCCGTGAAGGACCTCTTCTGCGTGGAGGGCGTGCCCAGCATGGCCGCGTCGCGGATCCTCGAGGGGTACCGCCCGCCCTACACCGCCACGGCGGTGGAGCGCCTCGCGGCGGCGGGCGCTCCGGTGCTCGGCAAGACGAACCAGGACGAGTTCGCCATGGGGTCGTCCACCGAGAACTCCGCCTACGGCCCGGTGCTGAACCCGTGGGACCGCGAGCGCGTGCCCGGCGGCTCCTCCGGGGGATCGGCCGCCGCGGTGGCCGGCGGCACCGCCCCCTGGGCGATCGGCACCGACACCGGGGGCTCGATCCGCCAGCCGGCGGCCCTCTGCGGCATCGTCGGCATGAAGCCCACGTACGGGGCGGTGTCGCGGTACGGGATGATCGCCTTCGCCTCCTCGCTCGACCAGTGCGGGCCGCTCACCCGCACCGTCACCGACGCGGCGCTTCTGCTGAGGGCGCTGGTGGGCCACGACCCCCAGGACTCCACCTCGCTCGAGCACCCGAGCGGCATCGAGCTGCCCACGGCCGAACGCCTCGACGGCGTGCGCGTGGGGGTGTGGGGGCTGGACGAGGAGGGCCTCGCTCCCGGCGTGGCCGAGCAGGTGCGGCGGGCGGTGGCGCTGGTGGAGGAGCTGGGGGATCGGCCGAGCCGGTGGAGCTTCCGCATGCCGGGCACGGACTCTCCGCCTACTACGTGATCGCACCCGCCGAGGCCAGCGCCAATCTCGCCCGCTACGACGGCGTGCGCTACGGCCACCGCACCCCGAGCGACGACCTGCTGGAGATGTACGAGCGCACCCGCCACGACGGCTTCGGCGAGGAGGTCCGGCGCCGGATCATGATCGGCACCTACGCGCTGTCGTCGGGCTACTACGACGCCTACTACGGCACCGCCCAGAAGGTGCGCACGAGGATCGTGGAGGACTTCCGGTCGGCGTTCGAGCGGGTGGACCTGGTCATCACGCCCACCTCGCCCACCGTGGCCTTCCGGCTCGGCGAGCGAACCGCGGACCCGCTGGCCATGTACCTCTCCGACTACTACACCGTGCCCGCCTCGCTGGCCGGGCTCCCGGCGATCTCCATCCCGGTCGGGCTCTCCGAGGAGCTGCCCGTGGGGCTGCAGATCGTGGGGCCGGCCTTCAGTGAGGGGCGCATCCTGGACGCCGCCCACGCGCTCGAAGGGGCGCTCGGCTTCGAGGGGCGGCCGCGCGGATGAACGGCACGCGCCGGCTGGAGCCGGTGATCGGCATCGAGATCCACGTGCAGCTGCGCACGCGGACGAAGATGTTCTGCGGCTGCGCGCTGGCGTTCGGGCAGCCTCCGAACACGCTCACCTGCCCCGTGTGCCTGGGCCACCCGGGCTCGCTCCCGGTGACCAACGCCGAGGCGGTGCACCTGGCGCTGATGATCGCGATGGCCTTCGAGTGCGAGATCGCCGAGCGGTCGATCTTCCACCGCAAGAACTACTTCTATCCGGACAATCCCAAGGCCTACCAGATCAGCCAGTACGACATTCCGCTGGCCACGGCGGGCCGCCTGGGCGACGTGCGCATCCACCGCGTGCACCTGGAGGAGGACGCGGCCAAGCTGGTGCATGCCGGCGCGTCCGGCCGCATCCACGGGGCGGAGAGCAGCGTGGTGGACTTCAACCGCGCCGGCACCCCGCTGGTGGAGATCGTGACCGAGCCGGACCTGCGCTCGGCGGCCGAGGCGGCCGAGTTCGGGCGTGTCCTCCAGGCCACGCTCCGGCGCATGGGAGTGTCGGACGTGAACATGGAGGAGGGCTCGCTGCGCATGGACGCGAACGTGTCCGTGCGCCCGGCGGGGGAGACCACCCTCGGCACCAAGACCGAGCTGAAGAACATGAACTCCTTCCGCTTCCTCGAGCGCGGCATCGTGGCCGAGATCGAGCGCCAGGAGCGCATCCTGGCCGACGGCGGGCGGGTCGAGCAGGAGACGCTCCACTACGACCCGCAGGACGGGCGGCATCAGCTCGCTGCGCTCCAAGGAGGAGGCCCACGACTACCGCTACTTCCCCGAGCCCGACCTCGTGCCGATCGCGCCCACGCCGGAGATGCTGGAACGCGCCCGCTCGGCGCTGCCCGAGCTGCCCCAGGCCCGGGCCGAGCGCTTCGAGCGCGACCTCGAGCTGCCCCCGGCCTCGGCTCGCCTGCTGGCCTTCCGCGCGGAGCTGGGCGACTTCCTCGAGGAGACGCTCGCCGCCGGCGGCTCGGAGCCGCGCCAGGTGGCGAACTGGGTGGTGAACGACCTGGCCGCCCGGCTCGGGGACCGGACGCCCGACGAGACGAAGATCGAGCCCGCGGCGCTGGCTCGCCTGGTGGAGATGGTGGAGGGCGGCCAGGTGGCGGCGTCGGCGGCGAAGGACGTGCTCGGCGAGCTGGTGGAGAAGGGCGGTGACCCGGGCGCTCTCGTGGAGTCGCTCGGCCTCGGGCATGGCCGGCGGGGACGAGCTCGAGCAGATCGTGGACCGGGCTCTGGCCGAGCAGGCCGAGGCCGTGGAGAAGATCCGGGCGGGCAACGATCGCGCCATCGGCGCGGTGATCGGAGCCGTGATGAAAGAGACCAAGGGCCGCGCCGACGGAGGCGAGGTCCAGCGCATGATCCGGGAGCGGATCGGCGTCTGAGGGCGGCGTATCCTCACTCGGGCGAGGCAGCGAAGCACCCGTCGAGAGGAGAACGTCATGGCGCGACTGATCCGGATGGACCGAAGCGGCCACAGCACGCTGGCCGAGTGGACGACCCAGGACGACCCGGCCTTCGACGCCGCGCTGAGCGAGTTCCGCAAGCAGGTCGAGCTCGGGTACATCGCGAGCGTGCCCGACGGACCGGGCAAGGCCACGCACGTCCGCGAGCTCCCGCGCGAGGCGGACCTCGTGATCATGCGCCGGCCGATCGCCGGCGGCTAGCGCGGTGGAGGCAGGGCACGCGCTTCCCGAGCTGGCGAGCGTTCCCTGGCGCCGGCCCACCGACGCGGGCTGGCTGCGCCGCTACGGGCGCATCTGGCAGGCCTGGACGGTGGCCTACACGGTGCCCTTCGTGGTCGCCGGGGCGGTGCTGCTGGCCCTCGACCCGGTGACCGTGCCCGTGGCCATGGTGGCCTTCGCCCACGGCTGGATCATTCCCGAGATCTACGCCTTCCGCGGGGCCAGCGTGGTGCGCCCGAAGGGCCCGCGCAACGAGGAGGGCCGAGGCCGTGGCCCAGGGGCTCCTGGGCGATCTGCTGGGCCACGATCAACGGGACCTGCACCGCGACACCGGCCTCGCGCTCGAGCCCGGGTCGCTCGGGACCTGGCTGGTGGGGGAGGCCGGGGTGCTGCTCGTGGTGCCCGGTGGCCGCCGTGTGCACTGCTTCTGCGTGCGCACCACCGACCGTGAGCTGCCGCCCTCCGACCGCATCGCGCACCTGCTGCTGGCGCTGCGCGAGGACGAGGTCGGGTTCGCCACCGTGGCCAACCACGCCTTCGCCGGCGCGGCCTGGCGGGTGGGGCGCCGCATGCCGCCGGCCATGCGCCCGGCCCTCCGCGCGGCTCGCGCGGCGGCCAGGCAGTAGCCTCGCCGGTCGTGGCCAACGAGGTGGTGATCGCCGGTGGCGGCTTTGGCGGTCTCTATGCGGCGCTCCGGCTGGAGAAGCGCCTCCCGCGCCACAGCGCGCGCATCACCCTGGTCTCCGCGGAGAACTTCATGCTCTACACGCCGCTCCTGCCGGGAGCGGCCTCGGGATCGCTCGAGCCGCGCCACGTGGTGGTGCCGCTGCGCGAGGAGCTGAAGTGGGCCGAGCTCCGGATGGGGAGCGTGACCGGCGCCGACCCCGACCGGAACGAGATCAGCATCCGAACCGTGGACGGCCGCGACGAGCGCCTCCACTACGACCAGCTGGTGGTGGCCCTGGGCTCGGTCTCGCGGGTGCTGCCGGTGCCCGGGCTGGCCGAGCACGGCGTGGGCTTCCGCGGCGCTCGCGGACGCCATCGCCCTCCGCAACCGCGCCGTGTGGAACCTGGAGGTGGCCGAGTCGCTGCCCGACTCCGAGCAGCGCCGGGCCTACCTGACCTTCGTCTTCGTGGGCGCCGGATACGCGGGCGTGGAGGGCATCGCCGAGGTGCAGGACTTCGTGACCGACCTCATCGACCGCTATCCCCGCTGCCGCGTGGAGGGCGCCCGCTTCGTGCTGGTGGAGGACCGCGACCGGATCATGCCCGAGATCCCGCCGAGCCTGGCCGCCTTCGCCACGCGCGAGCTGCGGCGCCGGGGCATGGAGATCCGCACCGGCACGCGGCTCGCGTCGATCGAGGAGGACGCGTGCACGCTCACCGACGGCGAGCGCATCCCCACCCGCACGGTCTGCTGGACCACCGGGGTCAAGCCCTCTCCGGTGCTCCCGCGGCTCGGGCTGCCGATCGACGAGCGCACCGGCCGGATCCGGGTGGAGCCCACCACGAGGGTGGAGGGCCACGAGAACGTCTGGGCGGTGGGCGATTCCGCCGCCGTGCCCGACCCGGCCAAGCGCCGCCAGGCGCCCTCGCCGCCCACCGCCCAGCACGCCCTGCGGCAGGGGAAGGTGGCCGCCGACAACGTGGCGGCCACGCTGTCCGGCGGGCAGACGCGCCCCTTCCGCTACCGCACGCTCGGGGTGTTCGTGGACATGGGCCGCCACAAGGCCGTGGCCACGATGCTGGGCGTGCGGCTGCGCGGCTTCCCGGCCTGGTTCGCGGCCCGGACCTACCACCTGGCCGCCATGCCCGGCGTGGCCCGGCGCCTGCGTCTGGTGATCGACTGGACGGTGGGCCTGTTCTTCGGCCGCGCGTCGGCCGACCTCGGGCAGCTGGGCCATCCGCCGCCGCTCCACCCGCTCATGGACGAGCCGGACGAGCCCGGAGGCCCCGTATGACGAGCGAGCGCATCTTCCGCGAGGGCCGGCCGGCCGATCTCCGCGCGACCTTCGAGCTCACCGCCGTGTCGCTGCGGGAGGCGGTGCGCCGCCGGGGGGTGCCGCCGGTCGACGAGAGCTCCGAGACCGACTTCCTCGAGGAGGAGTGGAAGGCGCCAGCGCCCGCTGCTCGAGTTCATCGCGGGCCAGCCCGACGGCGACTTCTGGGTCTGCGAGGAGGAGGACCGGATCGTGGGCTACGTGCGGGTCGCGCGCTTCGATCCGATGGACGAGCTGAGCGAGCTGGCCGTGGATCCGGAACGGATGGGCACCGGCATCGGCAAGGGGCTCCTGGAGCGCGTCTGGCCCGAGAGCCCGACCCGCGAGCGCGGCCGTGTGGTGGTCACGCTCGGCACCTCGCCCGACCTCACCCTCTACACCCGCTTCGGCGTGATGCCCGTGGCCGGGCACTGGCACCTGCGCGTGGGCACCGCGCAGTTCATGGAGCGCCGGTCGCTGGAGACCGACGCCACGGAGCCGGCCGTGCACGTGCTCACGGTGGACCGCGCCGTGGAGGAGTGGAAGCGCCTCGAGCCGCTGGCCATCGCGCACAAGCGCCCGGCGCTGCACGAGTTCTTCGGCCGCACCCGAAGCTGCCTCGCCGTGATGAACGGCGAGGAGGCCAGGTCGCTCTGCTGGGTGAGTCCGCTGGGGGAGATCGGGCCGGCGGTGGGCTCGACCCCGGAGGACCTGCTCCCCGTGGTGCTGGCCGCCCTCGACCGCGTGGCCAAGTCGCAGCAGCCGGACACCCTGGGCGTGTACTGCACCACCGACTCGTGGTGGGTGCTGGACCGGCTCCGGAGGCTGGGCTTCAAGGTCCGCTGGCCGAGCTGGGTGATGTCGTCCGTTCCGCTGCCCGGGCTCGACCGCTACCTGCCCACCAGGCCCGCGCGCCTGCTCTGACACACTTGGCTCATGCGAGAGAAGGCGTCGGATGCGGGCCGCAAGCTGGTCGCCCTGCTGGTGCTCCTGGTCGCGGCATGGCTCCTCTTCAAGCTGGTGCTCGGCTTCGTGGCGGGGCTGGCCTGGCTCCTGGTGGCGGTGATCGCCGTCGTGGCCGTGGTCTGGGCTCTCCGGGTGCTCTGAGAGGAGACCCGTGGAGTACATCGTCCTCGCCTTCTTCTGCGGTCTCTCCGCGGGGGTCGTGGGAAAGATCAAGGGCGGGTCGTTCCTGCTCTGGTTCCTCATCGGACTGTGCCTGCCGCTGATCGGCACGGTCGCCGCCGCTGCTCTACCGCTGGGACCGCAACGAGCCGGTGAGGCGGTGCCCGGAGTGCGGGAAGGTGCTGCAGCTGCACGACCAGGTGTGCAAGCGCTGCGGGCGGGACCTCGAGTTCCCGCTCGATCCGGCCGAGATCGGCCGGCCGCACGCCTCGGCCTGAGCGGCACGGATTCCCCGGGGGCGAAAAGCCGCTGGTAGACTGCGTCGTCCCGTCACCCCACTACACCAGTGAGGTGGAGGACAACCGCCCCCAGAAAGGAGCGCTGGCCGTATGCGAGCCGTTGACGCCATCATGGAGTGCCTCAAGGCCGAGGGCGTCGAGCACGTGTTCGGCATCCCGGGCGGGGCCAACCTGCCCACCTACGACGCGCTCTACGACGCCGGAATCCGGCACGTGCACTGCCGCCACGAGCAGGGCGCCGGACACGCGGCCGAGGGCTACGCGAAGGCGTCCGGCCGGGTCGGCGTGGCGCTGGCCACCTCGGGCCCCGGAGCCACGAACCTCGTCACCGCGATCGCCGACGCGCAGATGGACAGCGTGCCCACGGTCTTCATCACCGGCCAGGTGCGCACCGAGCTGATCGGCACCGACGGCTTCCAGGAGGCCGACATCAGCGGCATCACCATGCCGATCGTCAAGCACTCGGTGATGATCCAGGACCCCCGGGACATCCCGCGCGCCATGCACGAGGCCTTCCACATCGCCCGCAGCGGGCGGCCCGGGGCGGTGCTGGTGGACGTGCCCCAGGACCTCTCCCGCGCCGACATCCCGTACGAGCCGGTGTCCAAGCTGAACCTGCCCGGCTACCAGCCCACCAAGGAGGGCAACGCCAAGCAGATCCGCCTGGCGGCCAAGGCCCTGGCCAACTCGATCCGCCCCGTGATCTACGGGGGCGGGGGATCGATCAACGCCGAGGCATCGCGGGAGTTCACCGAGTTCTGCCTGTCGGACAAGCTGCCCGTGACCTGCACGCTGATGGGCCTCGGCGCGTTTGCGGCCGACCAGGACCAGTGGCTCGGGATGCTGGGCATGCACGGCACCCGCACCGCGAACTACGCGATGGACGAGGCCGATCTGATCGTGGCCATCGGAGCTCGCTTCGACGACCGCATCACCGGCAAGCTGTCCGAGTTCGCGCCGCGGGCGAAGTTCATCCACATCGACGTGGACCCGGCCGAGATCTCGAAGAACGTGCCCGCGCACATCCCGATCGTGGGCGACGCGAAGGACATCCTGCCCCGGCTTCACCGCCGAGTACCGCGCGCTGGGCGCGGATCCCGCTCGCCTCGAGGGCTGGTGGCAGCGCATCCACGGCTGGCAGGACAAGTACCCGCTGCGCTACGACGACAGCGAGGACTCGGAGATCAAGCCGCAGTACATGGTGGAGGCGATGTACGAGGCCACGGGCGGCAAGGCCGTGATCACCTCGGACGTGGGCCAGCACCAGATGTGGGCCGCCCAGTACTACGGGTTCACCCGACCGCGCCAGTGGATCAACTCCGGGGGCGCCGGCACCATGGGATTCGGCCTGCCCTCGGCGATGGGCGCGAAGGTGGCCCGGCCGGACGACGACGTGGTGTGCCTGGCCGGCGACGGCTCGCTGATCATGAACGTCCAGGAGCTGGCCACGTGCGTCACGGAGCAGATCCCGGTGAAGATCTTCCTGATGAACAACGGCTACTACGGCATGGTCCGCCAGTGGCAGGAGCTGTTCTGGGACAAGCGCTACTCGTCCGTCGAGATGGGGGCCAGCCCCGACTGGGTGAAGCTCGCCGAGGCCTTCGGCGCGAAGGGCGTCATGGTCTCGGACAAGGGCGCGCTCCTGGACACGTTCAAGGAGGCGCTGGCCGAGGACGGCCCGGTGCTCGTGGACGTGCGCGTGACCAAGGAGGAGAACTGCTATCCGATGATCCCGGCGGGACAGGCCGCGCGGGACATGGTGGGCTGACATGGGCGAGCCCGGCACCAAGGAAGTTCTGAGCCTCGAGGACCTTCAGGTCGCGGGCGGCGGGCGCACGGGGCGCAAGCATGTGCTCTCGATCCTGGCCGAGAACAAGCCCGGCGTGCTGGCCCGGATCGCCGGGCTGTTCGCCCGGCGCGGGTTCAACATCGACTCGCTGGCCGTGGGCCCGACGGACGACACCAGCCTCTCGCGCTTCACGCTCACCGTGGACGGCGCGGCGCACCCGATCGACCAGGTCACCAAGCAGCTCCACAAGCTCGTGCACGTGATCAAGATCCGGGACCTCGAGCCCGGGGAGACCGTGGCCCGGGAGCTGGCGCTGTTCAAGATCTCGTGCCAGGACGGCGAGACGCGCGCTCAGGTGATGCAGTTCACCGACATCTTCCGCGGCAACGTGGTGGACGTGCACAAGCGCTCGGTCACCGTGGAGATCACGGGCACGGACGACAAGATCGAGTCGTTCGAGGACATGGTGCGCCCGTTCGGCCTGATCGAGATGGTCCGCACCGGCGAGATCGCCGTGTCGCGCGGCCGCGGCACCACCTGAGCGCCCGCACGGCAACTTCCTGGAGAGCAATCCCGGGCCGGATTGCCGCAGGCGTTACAACTTGCATGTGACGAGCGCGGGCGCGACCCGGCCGGACGACGAGGGAGATCCCGGAAACGGGCTCCTCGCGATCGGGGCGCTGGTGCTCGCCGTGGCCGCCATCCTGGCCGTCACGCTCCTCCGCGGATCGAGCTACCGCGTCACGGCGGAGTTCCAGAACGCCGGCCAGCTCGTGCGCGGCAACGAGGTGCGCGTGGCCGGGGCCAAGGTCGGCACCGTCAAGGAGATCGACGTCTCCCAGGACGGCATGGCCGAGGTGACGTTCGAGGTGGGTGACGAGGAGTACGTGCCGCTCCGGACCGGCACGCAGGCGGTGGTGAAGCTGGGCTCGCTGTCCGGGATCGCCAACCGCTACATCGATCTCCAGCTCGGCCCGGATGACGGCAACGAGATCGACGACGGCGGCCGCATCGACGCCGACCACACCAGCGCGGCCGTGGAGATCGACCAGGTCTTCAACATCTTCGACGAACGGACGCGCACGGCGCTCCAGGATGTGGTGGCGGGGTCGGCCACGTCGCTGAAGGGACGCGGGACGGAGCTGCGCGCGGGTATCCACTACCTCAACCCGGCTCTGTCCACGGGGGCGAGGCTGTTCGGCGTGCTGTCCCGGGACGACCGGCTGCTGCGTCGCGTCCTGGTCAATTCCTCGGAGCTCGTGACCGCGCTCGGGCAACGGCGCCGCGAGCTGCACGGTGCCGTGTCCGGCCTCGGCGCCACCTTCTCCGCGCTCGGCCGACAGAAGGCGGCGCTGGCCGAGTCCGTCGAGCGGCTGCCGCCGTTCCTGCGGCGCGCCAACTCGACCTTCGTGGACCTCAGGGCCGCGCTCGACGACGTGGACCCGCTGGTGGCCGCCGCGAAGCCGGTGGCGACGACGGCTGGAGCCGTTTCTCGCCCAGGCCCGCGGGTTCGCGCGGGACGGCGCGCCCACGATCCGCGATCTCTCGCGGACGATTCGCGCCCCGGGCGACAGCAACGACCTGATCGAGGCGCTCGGGAGCTTCCCGGCGCTCGCGCGCTCGGCACTCGACGCCACACGGGTGAACGGCGCCGTGCGCCGCGGGGCCTTCCCCGAGACGGCCGCCGCGTTGCGTGCCGCCGCCCCGACGCTCGCGCTCGGGCGGCCGTACACGCCGGACTTCGTGGGCTGGCTCGACGACTTCTCCACCACCGGCGCCTATGACGCGCTCGGCGAGTACTCGCGGGCCTGGATCAACCTGTCGGAGTTCCTCTACGGACCGGGACCGAAGCTGCGCCAATACCGGCGCTGCCCGGGCGCGGACGAAGCCCCCGCGCCCGACGGCTCGAACGTGCTCTCGGCCGCCGAGCAGGCCTCCCTCCAGTGCGAGGACTCCCATCGGTCGGTGGGGCCGTGACGCGCCGAACCGCTCGTGGCCCTGGTTCTCCTGGCGCTCGCCGCCGGCGTCGGCGGCACCGCCCTGGCCCTCGGCGCCACGCACGACGACGACGCGCAGGGCATGAGCTACGAGATCGAGTTCGACAACGCCTTCGGGGTCACCGAGCGGCGGCGACTTCAAGGTGGCCGGCGTGCGCGCCGGAACCACCGGCGATCTCGAGGTGCGGGGCGGCGCGCATCCGCTGGCCGTGGTGAAGGTGGAGATCACGGAGCCCGGCTTCGCCGACCTGCGGCGGGACGCACACTGCGAGATCCGGCCGCAGTCGTTCATCGGCGAGTACTTCGTGCAGTGCCAGCCGGGCACCTCGAGCGAGCGGATCCCCGACGGCGGCCGCGTGCCCGTGGAGCAGACCACCTCCACGATCCCGCTCGACCTGGTGAACAACATCGTCCGGCGCCCCTACGTGGACCGCCTGCGGATCATCGTCGGCGAGCTGGGCGCGGGGCTTGCCGGCCGGCCGGACGATCTGAACGAGGTGCTCCGCCGGGCCCATCCCGGATTGCGGGAGACCACGCAGACGCTGCGCGTGCTCGCACGCCAGACCAGGACGATCGAGCGCTTCGTGACCGACGCCGACACGGTGGTCGGGGCGCTGGCCCGGCGCCGCAAGGACGTGTCCCGCTTCGTTCGCGAGGCGGGGAGCACCGCGGCGGTGGCCGCCACTCGTCGCGAGGACCTGGCCGGCGCCTTCCACCGGCTGCCGGCCTTCCTGGACGAGCTCGACCCCTACGTGCTGCGGCTTGGCGAGCTGGCCACCGCCCAGCAGCCGGTGCTGCGCGACCTGCGCGGCGCCGCCGGGGATCTCGACACCTTCCTCACTCGCCTGCCTCCGTTCGCGGAGAGCGGCGGGCCCGCGCTGACCTCCGCTGGGACGGGCGTCGGTCACCGGTCGCCGCGCCGTGCGGGTCACCGCCGAGGAGCTCGACGAGCTCGGGCGCTTCGCCCGCGAGGCGCCGGGGCTGGCCAAGCCGCTCCGCCAGCTGCTCCAGAGCATCGATGACCGCAGGCGCGCCGTGGAACGCCGACCCGCGAGCGCGCGGCCACCGATCCGCCCGCGCCCGACAAGACCCACATCACGGGCCGGGGCGGCTTCACCGGCATGGAGGCCATCTGGAACTACTTCTACTGGCAGACGCTGTCCACGAACGCGCTGGACGACATGGGGCACATCCTGCGCCTGAACGTGAGCTTCAACGACTGCTCGGGCTACGCCAACCACCTGGAGGGGCAGGAGGACCTGATCAGCCGCTGCAAGCAGTGGCTCGGCCCCCGGCAGCCGGGAATCAACGAGCCCGAGCCCACGTCCAGGGCTTCCCGGGCCTCCACCGCGCAGCCCTCGCAACCGTCCGCGTCTCCCGCAGGCGAGCGTGGCCGAGCCCGTCCTCGACTACCTCCTCGGCCCATGAGGGGACGGCGCGGAGCCCTCACGGCCACCCCGCTCCTGGTGGGCGCGGTCACCGTCCTGATCGCGCTCGTGGCCGTGTTCATCTCCTACAGCGCCAACGAGGGGCTGCCGTTCGTGCCCACCTACCGGATCAAGGCGGAGCTGCCCGACGCGGCCAAGCTCGTGGAGGGCAACGACGTGCGCGCGGGCGGCTTCCGGGTGGGTCAGGTGAGCACCATCCGCAGCGCCCGAAGGCGGGTGAACGGCCGCGTGCGCGCGATCGCGGTGGTGGACCTGAGGCTCGACAAGTCGATGGAGCCCCTTCCGGTGGATACGCGCCTCACGGTGCGCTCACGGTCGGCACTCGGGCTCAAGTACATCGAGCTCGTACCCGGACGATCCGCGTCGCACCTTCCTCGCGGGCGACACGATCCCGCTCCGGCCCGGCGCATCCACCCCGGTGGATCTGGAGGACGTGCTGTCCACCTTCCAGCCCGAGACGCGGGTGGACGCGCGAAAGGCGCTTCAGGGATTCGGTGACGGCCTGGCCGGCCGCGGTCCGGCCCTGAACACCACGATCGAGGAGCTCAGGCCGTTCGTGGCCCGGCTCGACATCGTGATGCGTGCCCTCTCGGATCCGAAGACCGAGCTGCGCGGCCTGTTCCCGGCGCTCGGCCGCACGCTTCGCCAGGCCGCGCCGGTGGCCGCGGTCCAGGCCGACTGGGTGGCCGAGATGGCGGACACGTTCGCGGCCGTGGGGCGCAACCCGCGGGCCCTCCAGGAGACGATCGAGGAGACCCCGCCGACGCTGGACGCCGCCATCGCGTCGTTCCGGGTGCAGACGCCGTTCCTCATGCATTTCGCGGACCTGTCCCGCCGCCTGCAGCCTGCCGCGGCGGAGCTGCGGCAGGCACTGCCCCCGCTCAACAGCGCCCTGCGCGCCGGAGTTCCCGCCTTCCAGAGCACCCCCGAGCTCTCCAGCCGGCTCGATCAGCTGTTCGGTGCGGTTGAAGACCTGGGCGAGAACCCGATGACCCTGCTCGCCCTGCGCGACCTCCGCAACGCCGCCCAGATCGCCCGGCCCGCGGTC
Source organism: uncultured Thermoleophilaceae bacterium (assembly GCA_963752455.1). GTDB lineage: Bacteria > Actinomycetota > Thermoleophilia > Solirubrobacterales > Thermoleophilaceae > JACVRW01. The sequence continues at coordinate 41,066 of CAVVYE010000015.1, read as the reverse complement.
CAGTTCGTGGCGCCGTACCAGACCGTGTGCAACTACCTCAACTACTTCTTCACCCCGCTCGGAACCCATCAGTCCGAGGCGGTGCCCGGCGGCACGGCCCAGCGAATCCTCACCAAGCTGCTGATCGGGGCGCAGAAGAACAACCTCGGCACGACCGAGTCGTCGCGGCCGGCGGACACGCCGGGCGATCCGCACGAGGGGGCGGTCCAGGCCCTCCACAAGCAGCCGAACAGCCCGGCGGTGGACGCGAAGGGCCGCGCGGACTGCCAGGCCGGCCAGACGGGATACCTCAGCCGCCTGGTCACCGACGGCCGCTGGCCGGTGGAGACCGACGAGGACAGCTTCCTCGGCGGCGGCACGCACGTGGTGCTCGACCCGGACACGCCGGGTCGCAGGGGCGGCACGTACAAGGCGCGCCAGCTCGGCATCGACTCCGTGGGGGACGTGCCATGAGGCGCCGGCGGCTCTCCGAGCTCCAGGTCGGCCTGCTCACGCTCGGGCTGATCGTCGTGCTCATCTACTTCGCCTTCACCAGGGTCAACCCGTTCGCCAACCCGTACGAGTTGCGCGCGTCGTTCCGCGACGCCCGCAGCATCGGGAATGGCGCCCCCGTGCGGATGGCGGGGGTGGAGGTGGGCGAGGTGTCGAGGCTCGAGGCGAATGGCGAGGGCTCCGCCACGGTGACGATGAAGCTCCGTGACGACGCGCTGCCGCTCCACCAGGACGCCCGGCTGAGGATCAGGCCGCGGATCCTGCTCGAGGGGAACTACTTCGTGGACCTTCAGCCGGGCACGCCGTCCGCCCCGGAGCTCCGGGACGGCTCCACCGTTCCGGTGACGCAGACCTCCACCTCGGTGTCGCTGCCGGAGGTCCTGGCCCTGCTGACCACGGACACCCGCACCGACCTCCGGACGCTGCTCGAGGAGTACGGCACCAAGGGGCTCGGCCACGGCGGCGCGGAGGCGGTGAACCGGACGATCCCGCACCTGAGTCCGGCATACCGGCGGACGGCGCTCACCAATGAGGCTCTGCTCGGGCTCCAGCCGAACAGGGACCTTCCGCGCCTGCTGCGAGGCCAGTCGCGGACCGCCGCCGCGCTGGCCGGCAATCCGGAGACGCTGAAGGCGCTCGTCACCGACCTCGATGTGGTGGCCGGAGCGCTGGCCGGCCAGGACACCGCGCTGGAGGCGTCGGTGCCCGCGCTCCGGGACACGCTCCGGGTCGGATACCCGGCCCTCGGAGACGTGGACGCCGCCCTGCCGAACCTTCGCGCCTTCTCAGTCGAGGCGCTGCCCGGCGTGCGTTCCACCGCCCCCACGCTCGACGTGGGGATCCCGTGGATCGCCCAGGCCCGGGCGCTGGTGCGCCCGGCGGAGCTGCGCGGCCTGGCCGCCGACCTCCGCCTGGCCGTGCCGAGCCTCGTGAAGCTCAACCAGCGACTCGTGCCGCTCAACGGCCAGCTCCGGGCTCTGTCGTCCTGCACCAACCACGTGCTCGTCCCGTTCGCCGAGTCCACGATCCCGAGCATCGAGACCGGGAACTCCGGTCAGGAGGTGCGGAGACAGATCTTCCGCAGCTTCGTGGGCCTGGCGGGTGAGAGCCGGGTGCAGGACGCGAACTCCCAGGTCTTCCACATCCAGGGCGTGATCCCGTCGCACCTCGGCGCCGGGCGCATCGAACCGGCGGCTCCGCTGGATCCCAACACCCCGCCGGTGCATCGGCCGGACGTGCCCTGCGAGACCCAGGATCCGCCGGTGCTGGCGGCTCCCGGCGGCCCGGCCGCCACCTACTCGGCCACCGCGGGGGGCGCGCCGTGAAGCGCGCCATCCGCGTCCACATCTTCGAGATCCTCGCCATCGTCGGGCTGCGTGGTGGTGGGGCTCACCACCGTGGTGGTCATCCTCTCGAACCAGGGTTTCCGCTTCCCGCTGATCGAGGACTCGCCCAAGCGGATCGAGGTCGAGCTGTCGGACGCCCAGGCCGTGGAGCCGGGGCGCGGGCAGACCGTTCGCGTGGCGGGCGTGCAGATCGGGAAGATCGCCGGAGTCCGGGTCGAGGGCGGCAGGGCCGTGGTGGAGCTGGACATCGACCGGCGCTACGAGACCATGGTCCGGCGCGACGCCACCGCGCTTCTGCGGCCGCGCACCGCCCTCAAGGACATGTTCGTGGAGATCGATCCGGGAACGGGCAGCGTGCTGCCCGAGCACGGGCGCATCGGGGTGGAGGGAACGGCGCCGGACGTGGACCCGGACGAGATCCTGGCCGCGCTCGACTCCGACACCCGGCCCTACCTGAAGCTGCTCGTGGCGGGCGCCGGAAAGGGCCTGCGCGGCCGGGGAGACGACCTGAGCGCGATCCTGCGCCGGCTCGAGCCGCTCCACCGCGACCTGGCCCGCGTCACGCGGGCCACGGCCCGCCGCCGGGTCGCGCTCAGGCGCTTCGTGCACAGCTACTCCCGCCTCACCGGCGAGCTCGGCCGGCACCCCCGGGAGATCGAGCGGCTGGTGAGCGCCTCGGGCGCGGTTTTCGGCGCGCTCGCGAGCCAGGACCAGGAGATCTCGACCGCCACGGCCCAGCTCCCGGCAACGCTGCGACACTCGGCGCAGACCCTCGAACAGGTTGGCGGATTCGCCCGCGAGCTCAAGCCGACCCTGGCGGCCCTGCGCCCGCCGATCCGGAAGCTCGACGAGACGAACGCCGCGGTGCGGCCCTTCCTGAGCGAGACGCTCTCGCCCCTGCGTGACCAGATCCGCCCGTTCGTGCGCGCCGCCCGGCCGTGGACGGCCGACCTCACGGAGGCCACCGTGGAGGGGGCGCGCGCGGCTCCGGACCTCACGAAGGCGCTGGGGAAGGGGAACCGCTTCTTCAACATCGGCGCCTACAACCCCGGCGGGGCCGAGGGGCTGGCCGGGAAGACCGTTACCGAGCAGCGCGCCCGCGAGGAGGGGCTCCTCTACTGGCTCGCCTGGACCTCGCAGAACGGCGTGTCGCTGTTCAACACGGCCGACGCCCAGGGGCCGTGGCGGCGGGTGAGCATCTGCGGGCTGGACGCGGCCGCGCTGTCGCCGTTCCTCAGCCTCACGCTGGGCGCACTCACCGAATCCAACCCCCAGCTGCTCGAGCAGGTGACGGGCGCCACCGACGGCACGATCCAGCCCGGAAGCCCGGTCCAGGACCTGCTCGACACCGGGTTCGGCACCTGCGACTACTCCAACCTCCCCACGGCGCCGTGATCAAGCGGCCGCCCAGCATCGGAGGGCTCGCGGCGATCGTGGGCTTCTCGCTGTCGGTGGTGATGCTGCTCACCTTCCTATGGATCGCCTTTGGCGGTTCGATTCCCACCGCACCGCAGGGCTACCGCTTCCGGGCGGCCTTCCCCGAGGCCTCGCTGCTGGTGGCCGAGGCGGACGTGCGCATGGCGGGCGTGGACGTCGGCCGAGTGAAGACCAAGGAGCTCGCGCCCGGAGGGCGGCGGACCATCGCCGAGATCGAGATCGACCACCGCTTCGCCCCGATCGGGCGCGACGCCCGGGTGATCCTGCGCCAGAAGAGCCTGCTGGGGGAGACCTACGTGGAGCTGGCCCCCGGGAGTCGCGACGCCCCCAAGCTCCCCGAGGGGGCCCTGCTCGCCCAATCGAATGTGAGCGAGACGGTCGAGCTGGACGAGATCTTCGGGGCCTTCGACGAGCGCACCCGGCGCAACTTCCAGGCCTGGCTGCACGAGTCGGGCATCGCGACGTCGGGCACCTACGCGCAGGACGTGAACGACTCGCTCGGCAACGCTGCGCCGTTCTTCCGGGACGGCGCCGACGTGCTGAGCCCGCTGGCCCACCAGCAGATCGCCCTTCGGCGACTCGTGCGCAACACCGGGCGGGTCTTCCGGGCGGTGTCCGAGGACGACCACAGCCTCAGGGACCTGATCGTGGGCGGCGAGGCCACCTTCGGGGCCCTGGCCTCGCGTGACGAGGCCCTGAGCCAGACCTTCGAGGTTCTGCCCACCTTCCTGCGCGAGACGCGCGCCACCGTCGCGCGGCTGGAGCGCTTCGCCCGCGACACCGATCCGCTCGTCCGCGACCTGCGCGCGCCGGCGGACGATCTCGCGCCCACGCTGCGCGACCTGCGCCGGCTCTCGCCCGACCTCGAGCAGCTGTTCCGGGCGGTGGGCCCCCTGGTGGCGGCGTCCCGCGCCGGGGTGCCCGCCGCCCAGCGGGTGCTCGAAGGAGTGCAGCCGCTCCTCGAGTCCGCTCACGTTTTCCTCCCCGAGCTCAACCCGGTGCTGGCCTACCTCGCCTTCTCACGCAAGCAGCTGGCCACGTTCCTGGCGCCCGGGTGGGTCGGCGCTCGCCGGGAACGGCGCGGGCGGATACAGCTCGAAGAGCTTCGTGGAGCACTACCTGCCGCAGGCGGCCATCATCGACTCGCGCTCGCTCCTTCGCCGGAGCGTGCGACCGCCGTGGGAGCGCGCGAACGCCTACCTGGCCCCGAACGCTTGGGAGCGCTCCATCGGCCTCGGTGTCACCGAGGCCTTCGACTGCGGCCCGGCCGGGGGCGAGCGGCGCAACTCCTCCGGGTCGGGCACCACCGCCGCCCCGCCGTGCTTCGTACAGCCGCCGTCCCTCTTCCAGGACCAGCGGTTCCCGCGGTTGCGAAGCGGGCGCGCACCGCACGTTGCCGCCCCGTCCGGGCGCCAGGGCAACTCGCCGGCACGTCCCTGACCTGCCGGTTCGTCATCCTCTGACGCTGTGAGCGGAGTGGCCCACAGCCAGTCGCCGTTCGCGCTCGGAGCGGAGGCCGAGCGGCTGCTCCTCGGGCGCGCCGAGCGCGCCGTGACTCTGGCCCGGCGCCAGGGCGACACGGCGGTGGCCGCCGTCACCGTGCCGCTGCCCCCGGGCGTGGACCTGTCCGCGTCCGTGCTGGCCGCCCGCCGCGACGGCGACCGCTTCTTCTGCCTGGAGCAGCCGGACCGTCGCGGCTTCGCGCTGGCCGGGCTGGGGGCGGCCGCGGTGGTGGAGGAGCGCGGCCGGGAGCGCTTCGGCGAGAGCGCGCGCCGCATCCGCTCGCTCGCCTCGCGCACGATCGCCGACGACCCGGGACGCGACCCCGATCGGCCGCCGGCCGCGGGCCCGGTGTTCGTGGGCGGCTTCGCCTTCGCCCCCGACGGCGGCGGGTCGCCCGAGTGGTCCTCGCTCGCTCCCGCCGCACTGGTCATGCCCGAGGTGTCGCTGGCGCGCTACGGCGAGGAGGCGCGCCTGACCCTCGCCCTGGCCGCCGACGGCAACGAGGACCCGCAGGCGCTGGTGGAGCGGGGACTGGCGCGTCTGGCCGGAATGTCGCCCGCCACCATGCCGCTGCTCGATCCCGATCCGCTGGAGCGCGTCCGGGTGGCCGGCGCGGCCGCGCCCTCCCACTACGAGGGGGCGGTGGCGCGCGCCGTGGAGCGCATCGCCGCGGGTGAGCTCAGCAAGCTGGTGCTGGCCCGCGAGGTGCGGGTGCACGGGACCGCCGACCACGAGCCGGGCGCGATCCTGGACGCACTGCGCGTGGCCTTCCCGGCCTGTTACTGCTGGTGCGTGGGCACCCCGGAGCTGGCCTTCGTGGGCGCCAGCCCGGAGCTGCTCGTGCGCCGCGACGGGGCCCGCGCCCAGACCGTGGCCCTCGCGGGCACCGCGCGCCGCAGCGCGGACCCCTCGGTGGACGACCACCTCGGCGAGCAGCTGCTGCAGAGCGCGAAGGACCGGGAGGAACAGGAGATCGTGGCCCGCCGGATCGAGCGCACCCTGGCGCCGGTCAGCCTGTGGGTGGCCGCCGCGGACGAGCCGGCCCTGGCGAAGGTGCAGAACGTGCAGCACCTGGCCACGCCGATTCGGGCCCAGCTGGCCCGCCCGGTGCACGCGCTCGAGCTCGCGGGCCTGCTCCACCCGACGCCCGCGGTGGGAGGCGAGCCGCGCGAGGTGGCCGAGCCGCTGATACCCGAGCTCGAGGGTCTCGACCGCGGCTGGTACGCGGGTGGGGTGGGGTGGACCGACCTCGCCGAGGACGGCGAGTTCTGCGTGGCCCTCCGCTGCGCGCTGCTGCGCGGCCCCATGGCGCACCTCTACGCCGGGTGCGGCATCGTGCGCGACTCGGTTCCGGCCGAGGAGCTCGCCGAGACCGAGGTCAAGCTCCAGGCGCTGCTCCCGCTTCTGACCTGAGGGCCGCGGCCAGCGCGGCCACCGCGTCGCGGTGCAGCTCCACGTTCTTCTGCCGGTCGGTGCGCACCTCGATCAGGCCCGGTGCGGAGAGCGCGTCATCCAGCTCCCCGACCGCCACCACCCGGTGGTCGAGGCCGCCCAGTGCCGCCAGCGCGGACATGTCCAGGCCGTGCGAAGTGGCGATGTGGCGCTCGTACGCCTCCCGTTCGGCATGCTCGGCCACGGGCAGGAAGTCGAAGATCCCGCCGCCGTCGTTGTTCAGGCACACGATGGTGAGCTCCACGCCCGCCCGGCGCGCGGTGAGCAGGCCGCCCGCGTCGTGGAGCAGCGCCACGTCGCCGATCACCACGTATCCGGGGCGGCCGGTGGCCAGCACGGCGCCGGCGGCCGAGGACACCACCCCGTCGATGCCGTTCGCGCCCCGCCCCGAGAGAAAGCGCACCGGCCGTTCGCCCGCGGGGAAGAACGCCTCCACGTCGCGCACGGGCATGGAGTAGCTGAGCCACACCAGGGCGTCCTCGGGCAGGGCGGGCGCCAGGGCCGCGGCCACCGCGCCCTCGAAGCCCTCCCCGGAGGAGGCCAGGACCCCCGGCACGAGGGAGTCGGCGCGGCGCCATGACGCGATCCACTCGGGGTCGGCCACGCAGTCGCGAACGGCGGGCTGGCCCGTCAGCGCCTCCAGGGTTCTCGCGGGGTCGGCGGCGAGCATCGCCTCGGCGGCCCGGGCGGGGTCGTGCCAGGTGGCGTACGGGTCCACCACGACCTGGGGAAGCGTCGGCGATCCACGCCCGAAGCGACTGGGACACGGGCAGCTCGCCCACCCGCAGCACGATTCCCGGCTCGTGCGCGCGGACGAAGTCCTCGGCACGCAGGAGCAGGTCGTAGTGGGCCACCACGTTCGCGCGGTCGTGGGGGCCGCAGCGCACCCCGGACGGCGGGTCGGCCAGGAGGGGCCAGCCCAGCGCGGACGCCAGGGCGGCGGCGGCCCCGGCGTACGGGTCCGGGGCCTCGCCGCACACGATCACGCCGTGGGACTCGGGTCCCAGCCGCTCCGCCACCCGGGCCACGATCTCAGGGTCGAGCGTGGGGGCGGAACGGTGCACCTCGGTCCAGGCCCGCCCGTCCGAGCGGCCCGCCCACACCGCGGGATCCAGGTCCCCGGGCTCGGGCGCCAGCGGCGCGCGCAGCGGGAAGTTGAGGTGCACCGGCCCGGGCCGGCCCCCGGCCGCCGTGTCCACGGCGCGGCACGCCAGGGCGCGGTGGTGCACCGCGGTGGCCCTCGTCGGATCGTGCGTGCCCACCTCCACGAACCACTTGGCCGCCGTGCCGAACAGGCCCAGCTGATCGATCGACTGGCCCGCGCCCACGTCGCGCAGCTCGGGCGGGCGATCCGCGGTGAGCACGATCAGGGGGGTGGAGGACTCACGCGCCTCGGCCACCGCCGGATGAAGGTTGGCCGCGGCCGTGCCCGAGGTGCAGGTCACGGCCACGGGCCGGCCCGAGGCGCGCGCCATCCCGAGGGCCACGAACCCCGCCGACCGCTCGTCGATCACGGAGACGCTCTCGATGTCTCCACGGGCGGCCAGCGCCAGGATGATCGGCGCGTTGCGCGAGCCCGGGCAGGTCACGGCGTGGCGGACGCCGCAGCGGGCCAGCTCCTCCACGAAGGCTTCGAGCGGCGCGAAGGTCCGGTTCAGGGGCGACACGGCGGCGCACGGTACTCCACCCGCCGACGCCTCCCGGCATGATTGGTCGCCACGGTGAGGATCCTGCTCATACCCGGGCTTCATGCAGGGCGCCGGCGCGTGGGCGCCGGTGGCCGGCCTGCTGAGCGCGGAGCACGACGTGATCTCCCTCGAGCACGAGGATCACACCTACGAGGGGCGCCTGGAGGAGATTGCCGCTGCCGGCGAGGGCGCGGTGCTCTGCGGCTATTCGCTGGGCGGCCGCTTGGCGCTGCGATCGGCCCTCCGGGCGCCGGAGCGATACGCCGCGGTGATCACCGTGGGCGCCTCGGCGGGAATTGAGGAGCCGGAGGCGCGGAGCGCTCGCGCCGCCGCAGACGACCGGCTCGCGGGCTGGATGGAGACGAGCCGGATCGAGGACATCGTGAGCGTGTGGGAGCGCCAGCCGCTGTTCGCGGACCAGACGGACGCGCTCGTGGAGGACCAGCGGCCGGGCCGGCTCGCGCAGGACCCGCGCTCGCTTGCCCTCCTGCTCCGGACCGCCGGACAGGGCGCGCTTCCCCCCGTGTGGCACGAGCTGGAGACGCTGCGCCCGCCGCTGCTGGCCATGGCCGGGGCCCGCGACGAGGCATACGCCCGGGTGGCGGAGCGCATGGCCGGGGTCGCGCCGGACGGGCGGTCCGCCCTGCTCGAGGGAGCCGGGCACGCGGCCCACCTGCAGCAGCCCGAGGCGTTCGCCGAGCGCGTGTCGACCTTTCTCTCCGACTGACCGAAGTCCAGTCTTGCGGCCACCGGCGTGCGTTACGTAAGGTACGGACACCGGGAGGGCACGCTGGATGCGTGCCTCCTGGAGCATCAAATGCGCATCATCTTCACTCCGCGGACCGCCGCCGCGGGTCCCGGATGGGATCCATGATCAAGTCAGGCTCACTTTGCGCGACCGCCCTCGCGGTGGTCATGTCAGGCGCCTTCGCGGCGAGCGCGGCCGTGGCCGCGGCGCCGCCGAGCAGCGACTCACCTAAGCTCGAAAAGCTCTGGCGCCAATACCCGCTCAACCCGGATTCCGGCCCCACCGCCGGCCAACGGCCGGCCGGCGCGGCGCAGGTGCGCCCGGTCGCCCTCGATCCCACCGTGGCCCGTCCGCCGCTGAACGGGCCTCCGTCGCCCGAGGCTGCCGCGGCGGCGCGGGATCCGGTGCGGGGGCAGCCCGTGGCGCCCGGCTCCAAGGCCGCGTCCGGCGAATCCACCACCCCGCAGTCGCAATCCGGAGCCTCCACCACGCCGGGCCTGAAGGTGGACCCGGCGACGCGAGGAGAACTCCGCGCCCTCCACCGCCTCGGATTCCTCGGACTCCTCGGACGGCACTGACGTGGCCATGGTGGCGGAGATCGCCGTCCTCATCCTCGCGCTGGTCGCCGGACTGGCGGTGCTTCTGCCGCGACTCGCGAGACGACTGCGACGGCCCCGAAGCGCCGGCCCGGCCGCCTCGGCGAAGCCTGCGGAGACGCAGCGCTCGTCCACCTGGAGCGGACCTCCGCCCAAGCGCCAGCGCGCGCCGGTGAGCATCGAGCCGCGGCAGGAGGAGCCGCTGCGGGTTCCCCCTCCATCCGTGCTCGAGCGCGCCGCCGCGGCGGCGAAGGCCTCCCGGCCCGCACAACGCCCGAAGCCCTCACACCCGGAGCCGGCCACGGTCGTGCCCGTCGCGAAGGCGGCCGATTCACCCCCGGCCGAAGCCAGCCCGCTCCCACGGTGGTCTCTCCGGCACCCGCAGCAAAGGCGCCCGTCCAGGCGACGAACGGTCCGGCGCCGGTGGCCAAGGCCCCGGCCCCGCCGCCGAAGGTGAAGGCCCCGCCGCCCGCCCACACGGGCAACGGGCACACGCCGAAGCCGGCCGCGCCCCCAACCCCGGCTCCCGTAGCCAAGGAGCGCGTGGCCAAGGAGCCCGCGAAGGACACCCCGGTACCCAAGGAGCCACCCGTGGCTTCCAAGCCCGCCACGCGGGCCCCGTCTCCCGTGGCGCAGGCCCTGGCGCGCGCCCGCTCCGCCGCGACGAGGCCGCGGCCCGCGGAATCCTCCCGGCCCACGCGCGGCGCCGGCCCCGCCCGCGCCCGCAACACCGGCCGTTCGCCCCGCACCTCCAGGCCGAGCTCCCCGCCTGAAGCCGCTGAACCCTCCGCCTGCCCCGCGTCCGGCTCCGGCGACCAGGCCCCCGGATGCCAGGCCCCAGGAGACCGCGCCCCGCCCCGCCCAGGGCACAGGGCAGCACTCAGACGGCCGAACGCCCGGCCGCCCAGGCCCGGCCCACCCCGGCAGGGCCGCGCACGGCGCCGGCCGTCGTCTCACCCGCGTCGCGCAGCGCCGCACCCAATGTGCCGGTCGGGCTGCGGATCGCGCGCATGCGCGCCGAGGGCCTCAGCCCACGCGACATGGCGGAGCGCCTGAACAGAGAGGGCGAGCCACCGCCCCTGCGGTCCACGAGCTGGACCCCGCTGAACGTGCTCTACGCGGCGCGCCGGATGCGCCGCTTCCCACGCCGCGCTAGCGCCCTAGTCCGCGACCAGCACCTCGTCGAGCGCCTCGAGGTCCTCGGGCACTCCGAGACCCGGGCCCTGGGGCACCACCTGGAGCCCGCCCCGCGGCTTGGGCAGCACTCCGGCAATGCGCGCGTCGAAGAGGTCCAGCGTGGCCAGGCCGCAGGCCATGGTCACGTCCTCGGCCGCCGCCAGCTGCAGCGCGGCGGCGATTCCCCAGGGACCGTCGAGCGTGCTGGACAGGAAGACCTCCAGGCCGTTCTGCGCGAGCTTCGCGGAGCGCGTCGCGCGCCGGGCCGAATCCGCCGCACCCGGCGAGCTTCAGGTTCACGACGTCGCAGGCGCCGAGCTCGATCGCCCGGCGCACGTCCTCGATCGTGGTGATGCTCTCGTCGGCGGCGATCGGGGTGGACACCCGCTCCCGCACCTCGGCCAGCTCCTCGAGCGTGGCGCACGGCTGCTCCACGAACTCGAGGTCGTGCTGCTCGAGCGCGCGGATCGCCTGCACCGCCTCGTCCACGGACCAGGCCCGGTTGGCGTCCACCCGCAGCGCGGGCCACGGACCCACGGCCCCGCGGGCGGCGGCCACCCGCTCGGCGTCGTCGGGCAGCCCGACCTTGACCTTGAAGCAGGCGTAGCCGTCGGCCAGGCCCTCGCGTGCGCGGGCGGCCACCTCGTCGGGCGGCCCCGCGGGAAGGGTCATGTTCACGGGCAGCGAGTCGCGGCGGAGCTCGGCCAGGGGCCGGACCTCCTGGCGGCCGGCGAGGTCCAGCCGGGCGATCTCCTCCGCGGCCCGGGCCGGGGCCGGCCGCAGCCCGGCTCCTCCCGACAGGGCCTCCACCGCGCGCTCGACGGGCACGCCGTCGTAGGGCTCGAAGGGAGCCGCCTCCCCGTAACCGCGCGTGCCGTCGGTGTCCTCCAGCCGGAGCAGCACCATCTCTCGAGCGGACACCACGGCGTTCGAGGTCACGAACGGCCGGCGCAGCGGGATCGAGAGGCGCAGCAGCGTCCGCTTCACGAGAGCAGGACCCCGGCGGCGAGAAGCAGCGAGAACACCGCGAGGAGCCGGCCGGTGGCGGCGAGAGCACCGTTGAGGGCGGGTCCGTCGGTGCGCGTTCGCACGGTGCGGATCAGCGGCGGAGCCAGGGGCCAGGCCAGCATCGTGAGGACGAGCCACCAGGACAGGCCGCCCGCGGCGGCCACGGCCAGGGGCACGGCGAAGGCCACCACCAGCATCGCCACGAAGAGCACCCGTGCGCGCTCGCGCCCGAGCTTCACCGCCAGCGTGCGTTTGCCCGCCCGGCGATCGGTGTCCGCGTCGCGCACGTTGTTCACCACCAGGATCGCGGCGGCCAGGAGCCCCACCGGCACCGAGAGGGCGAAGGCCTCCCAGGTGAGGTCCTCGGTCTGGACGTAGTACGAGCCGGTCACGGCCACCACGCCGAAGAACAGGAACACGAACAGCTCGCCCAGGCCCTCGTAGCCGTACGGCCGCGGGCCGCCCGTGTAGAGCACCCCGGCCACGATCGAGGCGACGCCCACCACCAGCAGCTCCCATCCCGCCACGGCGGCCAGGTAGGCGCCCGCGGCCACGGCCACGCCGAAGGCCAGATAGGTGCCCACCAGCACCCGCCGCGGCGGCAGCAGCCCGCCGGCGGTGACCCGCACGGGCCCGAGCCGATCCTCGGTGTCCGCGCCCCGGCGGGCGTCGGAGTAGTCGTTCGAGAGGTTGGTGCCGATCTGGATGAACACGCTGCCCACCAGCGCGGCCGCGAAGGCGAGCGGCCGGAAGGTGTCCTCGGAGATGGCCAGCGAGGTGCCCACCAGCACCGGGGCGATGGCCGCGGGAAGGGTGCGCGGCCGGGCGGCCAGGAACCAGAGACGCAGCGGGCTCAAGGCCGGCGCGGGAACTGAGCGAAGTCGGGAGAGCGCTTCTCCCGGTATGCGTTCCTGCCCTCCTGCGCCTCCTCGCTCATGTAGAAGAGGAGGTTGGCGTCGTGGGCCAGCTGCTGAATGCCGGCCAGCCCGTCCTCGGCCGCGTTGAAGCTCGCCTTCAGCAGGCGAAGCGCGAAGGGGGAGAGCGCCAGCATCTCGCGGCACCAGCGCACCGTCTCCTCCTCGAGCTCCTCGAGCGCCACGACGGTGTTCACCAGGCCCATCTCCAGCGCCTCCTCCGCCGAGTACTGCCGGCAGAGGAACCAGATCTCCTTGGCCTTCTTCGCGCCCACCTGGGCGGCGAGGGCGGCGGCGCCGAAGCCGCCGTCGAAGCTGCCCACCTTCGGCCCCGTCTGGCCGAAGCGGCCGTTGTCGGCCGCGATCGTGAGGTCGCAGAGCACGTGCAGCACGTGGCCGCCGCCGATCGCGTACCCGGCCACCATGGCCACGATCGGCTTCGGCAGGCGCCGCATCTGGAGGTGCAGGTCGGTCACGTGGAAGCGACCCACGCCGCTTCTCCCGGCCTCGTCCTCGGCCAGGTAGCCCGAGTCTCCGCGCACGCGCTGGTCGCCGCCGGAGCAGAAGGCGAGCGGCCCCTCGCCGGTGAGCACGATCACGCCGACGCCGGTGTCCTCGCGCGCCCGCTCGAAGGCCTGCGACAGCTCCACCACCGTCTGGGGGCGGAAGGCGTTGCGCACCTCGGGCCGGTCGATCGTGATCTTGGCGATGCCGTCCGCGGTCTCGTAGCGGATGTCCTCGTACTCGCCGGCCGCCTGCCACGGCGCCGCGGGGCGGATGGTCCGCCCTGCCTGCTCCTCGGTCCAGTCCCCCGTGGCCATCGGCCGTACGATAGTTGCGCTGGACGAGTGGCTGACCTCCGCAGCGCGTGCGCGACCCGGCCACCCGGCCGTGGTGGACGGCGCACGCGCGCTCACCTACGCCGAGCTGGACCGGGAGGCCACCGCCTGCGCCCGCAGGCTGGCCGCGCGGGGCGTGGGGGAGGGCGACCGCGTGGCCACCACCCTCGCGCCCGGCCTCGACTTCTGCGTGCTGCTGCACGCGCTGCCGCGCCTCGGCGCCGTGCTCTGCCCGCTGGACCCGCGCGGCCGTACCGAGGTCTCGGGTCCGGTCCTCGACGCCGCTTCCCGACGGCCCCGAGGCGCCTGTGGCGTTGCGCACCGAGGTGGGGGACGACGAGGTGTTCACCGTCATCCGCAGCTCCGGCACCACCGGCGTGCCCAAGGCGGTGGAGCTCACCTTCGGCAACCACCTGGCCAGCGCGCGGGCGTCGCGCGACGCCCTCGGGCGCGGAGCCCGGGGACCGCTGGCTCTGCCCGCTGCCGCTCCACCACGTGGGCGGCCTGGGGGTGCTGGTCCGCGCGGTGATCAACCAGACCACCGCGGTGGTGCACGAGCGCTTCGACGTGGAGCGGGTGCGGGCGACGCTCGAGTCCGGTGAGGTCACGCTCGTGTCGCTGGTGCCCACGATGCTCGCCCGCCTGCGCGACGCCGGCCTCGAGCGGCGCTCCGGGGCTGCGCGCCGTGGCCCTCGGCGGTGGGCCGGTGGCGCCCGGGCTGCTCGACTGGGCGGCCGAGGCCGGCATCCCGGTCGTGCCGGTCTACGGGATGACCGAGACGTGCTCGCAGGTGGTGGCCGGCATCCCCGGCCGGGCGCTCGAGGGCGTGGAGCTGGCCGTGGACGACAACGGCGAGATCCTCTTCCGGGGCCCGATGGTGGCCGCGGGTGCCGTGGGCGGCGACGGCTGGCTCCACACCGGCGACCGCGGTCGCCTCGACGCCGACGGGCGCCTCTACGTGGAGGACCGCATCAAGGACCTGATCGTGACCGGCGGCGAGAACGTGGTCCCGGCCGCGGTGGAGGCGGTGCTGAGCGCGCATCCCGCGGTGGCCGACGCGGGCGTGGTGGGCGAGCCGGACCCGGACTGGGGGGAGGCCGTGGCCGCGTTCGTGGTGCTGCGGGCAGCGGCCACCGGCGAGGAGCTGCGCGAATGGTGCCGCGGGCGCCTCGCTCCGCACGAGGTGCCGAAGCGCGTGACCGTGGTGGCCGAGCTGCCCCGCAACGCCGCCGGAAAGCTTCTGCGCACCCGGCTGTAGAGTCCCGCCGCGATGATCTACGACAAGGACGCTGACCTCTCGAAGCTCGACGGCAAGACCGTCGCGGTGCTCGGCTACGGCTCTCAGGGCCACGCCCACGCGCTCAACCTGAAGGACTCCGGAGTGGACGTGGTGGTGGGCCTGCGCGAGGGCTCCGAATCCGCGGACAAGGCCCGGAGCGACGGTCTGCGGGTGGAGTCGGTGGCCGACGCCGCCAGCCACGGCGACGTGGTGATGGTCCTGCTGCCCGACGAGAAGCAGGGCGAGGTGTGGGAGTCGGAGATCCGCGACGGGATCGCCCCCGGCAACCTCCTGATGTTCGCCCACGGGTTCTCGATCCACTACGAGACCGTGGATCCCGGCCCCGAGGTGGACGTGGGCATGGCCGCGCCCAAGGGCCCCGGACACCTCGTGCGGCGCCAGTTCGTGGAGGGCCACGGCGTTCCCGGCCTCGTGTCCGTCCACCGCGATGCCTCCGGGCAGGCGCGCGACCTGGTGCTGGCCTACGCGCGCGGCATCGGCTGCACGCGCGCGGGGGTGATCGAGACCACCTTCAAGGACGAGACCGAGACCGACCTCTTCGGCGAGCAGGCCGTGCTCTGCGGCGGCGTGTCCGAGCTGGTGAAGGCCGGCTACGAGACCCTCGTGGAGGCGGGCTACGACCCGCGCATGGCCTACTTCGAGTGCCTGCACGAGCTGAAGCTGATCGTGGACCTGATGTACGAGAAGGGCATCACGGGGATGCGCTACTCGATCTCCAATACGGCCGAGTACGGGGACCTGACCCGCGGCAAGCGGATCGTGGACGACCACACCCGCGAGGCCATGAAGAAGATCCTGGGGGAGATCCAGTCGGGCGAGTTCGCGCGCGAGTGGATCGCCGAGAACAAGGCGGGCCAGGAGAACTTCCAGCGCATGCGCGCCGAGGAGCAGAATCACCAGATCGAGCGCGAGGGCAAGGACCTGCGCTCGATGATGGACTGGATCGACACGGAGTTCTGAGGTGGAGGAGGGGCGGACGCCGGAGTTCCTCCCTCCGCAGCCCGCCGGGCCGGAGCCCGAGATCGGCCCCGCGCCGAGACCGGCACCGCCCGCCTATCAGCCGCCCGCGGGAGCCACCCCGCCGGGACAGTGGGCGCCGCCGGCCCAGCCCCAGCCCCAGCCCGACAACGGGCCCGCCGTAACCGGATTCGTGCTCTCGCTGGTGGGCGGCTCGCTCCTCCTCGTCACCGCGGGATTCTCCTCGCTCATCTCCGTCGGCCTGTCGATCGCCGGGATCGTCTTCTCGAGGAAGGGCAGCCGGCGGGTGGCCTCGGGGGAGACGCAGAAGCACGGCGGCCTGGCCCAGGCCGGATTCATCATCGGGATCGTGTCGCTCGTGCTGGCCGTGGTGGCCACGATCTTCTGGATCGCGGTGCTCGTGCTCGCGCTCACCGACGACGAATTCCGCGACGACTTCGAGCGCCGTTACGACGACCAGACGGTGCAGCTGCTGCCCGCGGTCCGGTCGGCGGCGCTGGCCGCCCGCCTGGCCCTCGCCCTCGCGGCCTGACCCTTTCGCTAGCATGGCCCACCCGTCACGACTGGCGTTTCAGGTGGAAGAGACCACCGGGGAGTGACGGGAGCAGCAACCGCCGCGCGCCTGGGCAGCCCTAGCATCCGACGAGGAGCCGCACGCCCATGACGCAGACCAGCACGTTCGAGATTCCGGCAGCGATCAGGCCCACCGACGGCCGCTTCGGCTGCGGACCCTCGAAGGTCCGGCCTGAGCAGCTCGCGAGCCTCGCCTCCGAGGGAGCCGCGGTGATGGGCACCTCCCACCGCCAGAAGCCGGTGCGCTCCCTGGTGGGCCGGGTGCGTGAGGGCGTGACCGACCTTCTCGGCCTCCCCGACGGGTACGAGGTGATCCTCGGGAATGGCGGCACCACCGCGATGTGGGATGCGCTCGCGTTCAGCGTGGTGCGGGAGCGCGGCCTCCACCTCACCTTCGGGGAGTTCTCGGCGAAGTTCGCCAAGGTCACCGAGGCGGCCCCGTTCCTGGCCGACCCGATCGTGCTCTCCGCCGAGCCGGGCTCGGCGCCCGCGCCCGCCGGCGACCCCGGCGCCGACGTGGTGGCCTGGGCCCACAACGAGACCTCCACCGGTGTCATGGTCGGCGTGGAGCGGCCGGCGGGGGACGCCCTCGTCCTCATCGACGCCACCTCGGGGGCCGGCGGACTGCCGCTCGACGCGGCGGCGGCCGACATCTACTACTTCGCCCCCCAGAAGTCGTTCGCCGCGGACGGCGGGCTGTGGCTGGCCGCGATGAGCCCGGCGGCGCTCGAGCGCGTCGAGGAGATCGCCGCCTCGGGCCGCTACATCCCCGAGTTCCTCTCGCTCTCGGTGGCGGTCGAGAACTCGCTCAAGGACCAGACCTACAACACCCCGGCGGTGGCCACCCTGTGGCTCCTGGCCGAACAGCTCGACTGGATGAACTCGGGCGGCGGGCTCACGGACTTCTGCGTGGCGCGCACCACCGAGTCCTCCTCCCACCTCTACTCCTGGGCCGAGGCGTCGCAGTACGCCACGCCGTTCGTGTCGGACCCCGCCCTGCGGTCGCTGGTGGTGGGCACGATCGACTTCGATGAGTCGGTGGACGCCGCCGCCGTGGCGGCCACCCTGCGGGCCAACGGCATCGTGGACACCGAGCCCTACCGGAAGCTCGGGCGCAACCAGCTGCGGATAGGCATGTTCCCGGCGATCGAGCCGGCCGACGTGCGCGCGCTCACGGAATGCATCGACTACGTGGTGGAGGGCCTCTCATGACCCGGGTCCTCGTCAAGGAGAAGATCGGCGACAGCGGCGTGGCACTGCTGCGCGAGGCGGGGCTCGACGTCGAGCTCGGCGCGGACTGGGAGGACGGCGAGCTCGAGCGGCGCATCGGCGAGTTCGACGGCATCCTCATCCGCTCGGCCACCAAGCTCACGGCGGACCTGATCGAGCGGGCGGACAACCTCAGGGTGGTCGGGCGCGCCGGCGTGGGCGTGGACAACGTGGACGTGGACGCCGCCACCAAGCGCGGCGTGGTGGTGGCCAACGCACCCCAGTCCAACGTGGTCACCGCGGCCGAGCACACGATGGCGCTCCTGCTGGCCCTGGCGCGCAACGTGCCCCAGGCGCACGCGTCGCTGGTGGGGGGCGCATGGGAGCGCTCCAAGTTCAGCGGCGTGGAGCTCTACGACAAGACGCTCGGGGTGCTCGGCTTCGGCCGCATCGGGCAGCTCGTGTCACAGCGGGCGCTCGGCTTCGGCATGAAGGTGATCGCCTTCGACGCCTACGTGGCCGAGGAGCGCTTCCGCGAGGCCGGGGTGGAGCGCATGGCCACCTCCGACGAGCTGTACGCCCGGGCCGATTTCGTGACCATTCACCTCCCGGTCACGCCGGAGACCCGCGACTGGCTCAACTCCGAGGCGTTCTCGAAGATGAAGGACGGCGTCCGCGTGATCAACGTGGCCCGCGGAGGCCTCCTGGTGGACGGGGACCTGAAGGAGGCCATCGACTCGGGCAAGGTGGCGGGCGCCGCGCTCGACGTCTTCCGCGAGGAGCCGGTCACCGAGCATCCGCTCTTCGGCCACCCGGCCGTGGTGGTGACCCCGCACCTCGGGGCCTCCACCGCCGAGGCCACCGACCGTGCGGGCTACCAGGCGGCGGAGCAGGTGGTGGCCGCCCTCACCGGCGGCACGGTCACCAGCGCGGTGAACGTGCCCGCCATCGCCGCCGAGGACATGGAGGCGCTGGGCGGCTTCCTCGCCCTGTCACGCGACCTGGGCCGCATCGCCACCGCGGTGGCCGAGGGCACCTCCGTGGACGAGCTCGCAGGTGGAGTACCGCGGGCGGATCGCGGAGCGCGACACGCGCCTGCTCACCGTCCAGGTGCTGAAGGGCGTGCTGGCCGGCCACACCGAGGAGGAGATCAACGACGTGAACGCGCCGTCGATCGCGGCGGAGCGTGGCATCGCCGTCACCGAGACGAACACCGCCCACGCACGCGACTTCACGGATCTGGTCCGGGTCACGGTGGTCAGCGGGGGCGAGCACACCCGCGTGGTGGGCACCACGCTCGGCACGCTCGACCGCTCCCATCTGCTGGAGGCCTGGGGCTCGCGCTTCAACGTCCAGCTCGAGCGCCACCTGGCGATCTTCCGCTACGAGGACCGGCCCGGGATGCTCGGTCGCGTGGGCACCGCGCTGGGCGACCACGGGATCAACGTGGTCTCCGCCGCGGTCGGGCGCGAGTCCGAGTCGCACACGGGCGGCCAGGCCACGATGGTGGTGACCGCCGACGCCGCGGTGCCCCAGGCCGTGGTGGACGAGATCGCGGGCAGCGACGGCTTCGTGGCCGGGCGCACGATCAGCCTCTAGGGGTACCCGCCGCCCCGCGGGCACGTCCGGTGTCTTCGGGAAGGACCGGAAAAGGGGAGACTTTGGCCCCGCGCCGCCGGACCTGTGGCAGGCTGGATGCGTGCAGGGATCGTCCCGCCCGGCTCGCCCCTCCGGCCTGCTCCTGGCCCTGGCGCTGGTCTGCCTTTTCGCCATCGCCGCGCCG
This sequence comes from uncultured Thermoleophilaceae bacterium, assembly GCA_963752455.1. Lineage (GTDB taxonomy): Bacteria > Actinomycetota > Thermoleophilia > Solirubrobacterales > Thermoleophilaceae > JACVRW01. The sequence continues at coordinate 22,024 of CAVVYE010000015.1, read as the reverse complement.
GCCGCCGCCCTGGCCCGCGAGCGCGTGCGTCCGCCGCGCGAGCTCGTGCGCCAGTACCCGCTGGACGCGGGCAAGACGCGGCTGAAGTCCGGCGATCGGCCGAGCGCCGGGTGGCCGCCGCGGCCGCCACGCGCCCGGTGGCGGCTCGGACGGCCGTTGCCGCCACGCCCGACGACGATGACGACGACGGTGCCCCGCTCCTCGGATTCATCCTGGTCGGCCTCGGCGCGTCGGTGCTGGCCGGGGGTGCCGTCTGGATCATGCGGGCGCCGTCCGCGGCGCCCGAAGCCGGGGTCCCTGGCCACGTCCGCCCCGGCGGCGACCCTGCGGGCAGCGCCGCCGCCCGCGGCCTCCCCGCGCAAGCGCAGGCCGAAGCAGCGGGCGAGGTCGGGCACGGCGGCGGGTCGTCCCCCACGCGCGGCGGCGGCGCGGTGAAGGACCAGCCCGCGCTCCAGCAGCGCATCGCCGAGATGCGCAAGAGCGGGATGACGCTTCAGGCGATCGCCGACACCCTCAATGCCGAGGGCGTGCCCACCGTGCGCGGTGGGGCCCGGTGGCGCCCGTCGAGCGTGCAGACGGCCTCCGGCTACAAGCGGCCGGGCACGGGCTCGAAGCAGCCGTCGCGCCCGACGCGCTCCGCCTCCGCGCGCTAGATCCGCGTCGCGGGGCACGCCCGGCGGGGCCGCGCTGGGATGATTCGCCGGTGCGCGCTCTCGTGATCACCGAGCACGGCCCTCCGGAGGTGCTGAAGATCGAGGAGCGCCCCGATCCGAGCCCGGGCCGGGACAGGTGAGGGTGAGGGTCCGCGCCGCGGGGATCAACTTCGCCGACCTCATGGCGCGGGTGGGCCTCTACCCGGATGCCCCCAAGCCCCCGTGCGTGGTGGGGTACGAGTTCGCCGGGGAGGTGGAGTCGCTGGGCGATGGGGTGGAGGGCCTGGAGGTCGGGCAGCGCGTGATGGGCGGATGTCGCTTCGGGGGCTACGCCGAGCTCGTGGTGACCGGCGCCACCGAGATCGTGCCCCTGCCCGACCACTGGAACTTCGCGGAGGGCGCCGCCCTGCCCGTGACCTATTCCACGGCCTACGCCGCCCTGGTCCGCTACGGCGGCCTGCGGGCCGGCGAGCGGGTCCTGATCCACTCCGCCGCGGGCGGGGTGGGGATCTCGGCCACGCAGATCGCGAAGATCGTGGGGGCGGAGGTGTTCGGCGCGGCGTCGCCGCCGAAGCACGACGCCATCCGGCGCTTCGGGGTGGACCACCCGGTGGACTACCGCACGCACGACGTGGTGGACGAGGTGCGCCGGATCACGGGGGAGGAGCGCCCGCTCGACCTGGTCATGGACGCGGTGGGCGGGCGCAGCTTCAAGCAGAGCTACTCGCTGCTGCGGGCCGGCGGGCGGCTCGTGTGCTTCGGCGCGTCCGAGGTGCAGGCCGGAGAGCGCCGCAGCCGGCTCCGGGCGCTGCGTGTGCTGGCGCAGATGCCGCGCTTCGGCCCGCTCAAGCTCATGAACGAGTCCAAGGCGGTGATCGGGCTGAACATGCTCACGCTGTGGGACGCCAAGGAGTCGCTGGAGGAGTACGTCGGCCCGCTGCAGGCCTGGATCGACGACGGCCGGCTGCGGCCGGTGGTGGCGCGGGCCTTCCCGCTCGAGCAGGGCCCCGACGCCCACCGCTACCTGCACGCCCGCGAGAACATCGGCAAGGTGGTCCTCGAGCTGTGATGACATGGCTGCGGTGCTCGCCCGATCGACGATCGGGCTGCGCTCCTCGCCTGCGCGCTGACGCGCTAGGCTTTTCCGCGATGTCTCGCCGTTCCCGCCTGCGCCTTCTCCTTCTTCTCCCCCCTCGGGGGGAATAACGCGTGGCGGCCGCCAGCCGCAAGCTCAAGGGGAATACAGGTAGGACGAAGAAGAGGGCGATGACATGAGCGACGGACGCAGCGAGCAGGACCGAGTACGGATCTTCGATACGACGCTTCGCGACGGCGAGCAGTCGCCGGGCATCTCGCTCAACCGCACGGAGAAGGTGGAGATCGCGCACCAGCTCTCCCGCCTGGGGGTGGACGTGATCGAGGCCGGCTTCCCGATCACCTCGCCCGGTGACTTCGAGTCGGTGCAGGCCATCGCGCGCGAGGTCCACGGCCCGGTGATCTGCGGCCTGGCGCGCACGCTCCAAGGCGGACATCGACGCCGCGTGGAACGCGATCAAGGACTCCGAGCGCCCGCGCATCCACACCTTCATCGCCACCAGCGACATCCACATCGAGCGCAAGCTCCAGACCACCCGCGAGGACGTGAAGGGCCAGGCGCGGGCCGCCGTCGCCCAGGCCAGGGCGCTACACCGACGACGTGGAGTTCTCCCCCGAGGACGGCTCGCGCTCCGACGTGGAGTTCATGGCCGAGGTGGTGCAGATCGCGCTGGACGAGGGCGCCACCACGATCAACGTCCCCGACACCGTGGGGTACACGATGCCCCACGAGTACGCGGAGATGTTCGGCCGCCTCTACGAGCTGGTGCCGGGCCTGCGCGACGTCACCGTCTCCGTGCACTGCCACGACGACCTGGGGATGGCCGTGGCCAACTCGCTCGCCGGGCTCACGGCGGGCGCGCGCCAGGTGGAGTGCGCGATCAACGGGATCGGCGAGCGGGCCGGGCAACGCCTCGCTCGAGGAGATCGTGATGCTGCTCCACACGCGCGAGTCCACCGTCGGGCTCTGGACCGGCGCGGTGACGCGGGAGATCGCGCGCACGTCGCGGCTCGTGTCGCGCCTGACCGGCTACCCGGTGCAGCCGAACAAGGCGATCGTGGGCCGCAACGCGTTCGCCCACGAGGCGGGCATCCACCAGGACGGCGTGCTCAAGGAGCGCACCACCTACGAGATCATGGACGCCACCACGATCGGGCTGGACGCGAACTCGATCGTGCTGGGCAAGCACTCCGGGCGCCACGCGCTGCGCAAGGCGCTGGAGGACCTCGGCTTCCAGGTGGACGGCGCCGCGCTGAACACGGCCTTCAAGCGCTTCAAGGAGCTGGCGGACAAGAAGAAGAAGGTCACCGCGCCGGACCTGGAGGCGATCGTCTCCGACGAGATGAAGCAGGTGCCCACCGCCTACGTGATCGAGGCCTTCGAGGTGGAGGCCTCCAACACCCGCGCTCCGCTCGCCCGCGTGCGGGTGCGGCTGCCCGACGGCAGCGTGGAGTCGGGCAGCTTCACCGGCGACGGGCCGGTGGACGCGTTCTTCAGCGCGATCAACGCCGCCGTGGGCCACGACGCCCGCCTCCGGGAGTACCACGTGAGCGCGGTCACCGGCGGCCGCGACGCGCTCGGCGAGGTGACCGTCGTGCTCGAGCTGAGCGGCGCAGCTGGCCTCGGGCGCCGGGCGTGTCCACCGACATCCTCGAGGCGTCGGGCAAGGCCTACCTGCGGGCGCTCTCCAACGCGCTGGCCAAGGCCGAGCGGGACTGGAGCTCGGCCGCCGACGAGGCCGAGCACCACCTCGAGGAGGCGTCCCGCACCACGCCCACTCCTTGAGCGGGAGCGGCTTCACCTGGCGCGACGGCGAGCGCACCGTCCGCTTCGGCGCCGGGCGTCGCGGACGAGGCGCCGGGCCTGATCGACGCAGGCGGGACTGGGCGGCTACGCGCTGCTCACCACCGAGCGGGCCGAGGGGCTGGTGCCGGCGCTCGCGGAGCGGCGCCGAGAGGGTGATCCACGTGCCGGCCGGGCGGGTGGACGAGATCTCCGCGGGACCTGCTCGGGCGAGGCCGGCGACCTCGCCCTGGTGGCGCTCGGCGGGGGCCGGGTGCTGGACACGGCGAAGGCGATCGGCGGAGTGAGCGGCGCGGCCGGTGGCCGCGCTGCCCACCACGCTGTCGGGCGCGGAGATGACCGGCTTCCACCGCACCCCGGCCGGGGTGGAGGGAGCCCGCCTCGTGCGCCCCGTGCTGGTGGTGGCCGACCCGGGCCTGATGGCCTCGAAGCCCGGTCCCAGCCTGGCCGCGACGGCGATGAACGCGCTGGCCCACGCCCTGGAGGCGCTCTACACGCCGATGGCCAACCCGATGGCCGAGCTGGCCGCCCTGCGCGCGGCGACGCCTGATCGCGGCGGGCGTGACCACCGATCCGCCCGGCGCGGAGGACCTGGCCCTCGGCGCGATCCTGGCCGGGTACGCCGCCGGGTCCGCGGGCATCGCCGTGCACCACGCCGTGAGCCAGACCGCTGGTGAGGGTCGCGGGCACGCCCGCACGCCGAGACGAACGCGGTGCTGCTGCCCCACAGCGCGCGGCTGATGGCCCCGCGCGCGCATCGGCGTGCTCGGGGAGTTCGCCCACGCGCTCGGCGACCCGGACAGCGACCCCGAGGCCGCGGCCGGGCGCGTGGCCAAGCTCTCCGCCCGCTGCGGCCACACCCGCCTGGCCACGCTCGGCATGGAGGAGGGGAGGGTCGAGGAGGTGGCCCGCGCCGCCGCGCAGCACCCCGCGGTGGGCAACACGCCCGACCCGCCGGACGAGGCGGAGCTCGCGGAGCTGGTGCGCGCGGCGCTGTAGGAGCCGCGGGTCCGAAAACGGCGGCTGGGTGGGGCGTGTGGCTCCTTTTGCATGCATGGCATGCATAGAGAGCCAAACCCCCCGATCCGCACCCTCCTTGCCCAGCAGGCGTTCGCCTGCGTCCGTGATAACGTACGCGCGTCCAGTGACCGTCGCGAGCCCGCAGACCCCCGAGCAGCACCTCAACGTCGGCCCCCGCGTGCGCGCCCTCCGCGAGGCCATGGACCTCTCGCTGCGCGACCTGGCCGAGCGCTCCGGCGTGTCGGCCCAGATGCTCAGCCAGGTGGAGCGGGGGGAGACCAGCCCCACGCTGTCGCTGGCCGGCCGGATCGCCACCGGGCTGGAGCTCACCCTGTCGCAGCTGCTGCGCCTGGACGAGGGCGGCTCGGTCACCGTCGTGCGCAGCGGCGAGCGGCTGGCCGGCGGCGCCCACGCCCGCGGCCACAGCTTCGAGGTCCTCACCCCGGCCGTTCCGGGGCAGCGGGCCGAGGTGTCGGTGCACACGCTCGCCGCCGGAGCCGTCCACCGGGGGCCCGGGCGACCCGCCGATGCACGAGCCGGGCAGCCGCGAGACCGCCGTGGTCACCGACGGCGCCGTGCGCCTGGTGTGCGACGGCGCCGGTCACGATCTCGCCACCGGGCGACTCGGTGACCTTCGACGCCGATCTGCCCCACCACTTCGAGAACCCAGGAGAGACCGACGCCCGCTTCCTCGCGGTCGTGGCCGCCGGCCTCAGGAGGTCGTGATGCCAAAGACGATGCTGGACAAGATCTGGGAGCGCCACGAGGTGCACGACGGGCTCATCTACATCGACCTGCACCTGGTGCACGAGGTGACGAGCCCGCAGGCCTTCGAGTCGCTGCGCCTGGCCGGGCGGACCGTGAGGCGGCCGGACCGCACGCTGGCCACCGCGGACCACAACGTGCCCACGGACGGCGCCAGCGCGCTGCCCATGGTCAGCGACCCGCTCTCGCGCAAGCAGATCGGCACGCTGGAGGAGAACTGCGCCGAGTTCGGCATCCCGATCCACTCGATCGGCTCCGAGGGCCAGGGCATCGTGCACGTGATCGGCCCCGAGCTGGGCGTCACGCAGCCGGGCATGACGATCGTGTGCGGCGACTCGCACACCTCCACCCACGGCGCCTTCGGGGCACTGGCCTTCGGCATCGGCACCAGCGAGGTGGAGCACGTGCTGGCCACCCAGACGCTCCAGCAGCGCAAGCCGCGCTCGATGCGCATCTCCTACAACGGCGAGCTCGCGCCCGGGGTCACGGCCAAGGACCTGATCCTGGCCACCATCGGCCGCATCGGCGTGGACGGCGGCGTGGGCCACGTGATCGAGTACTCGGGCCCGGCCATCCGGGGCCTCTCGATGGAGGGCCGCATGACCGTGTGCAACATGACCATCGAGGGCGGCGGCCGCGCCGGGATGATCGCGCCCGACGACACCACCTTCGAGTGGGTCGAGGGACGGCAGGGCGCGCCGGACGATTTCGAGGCCGCGATCGAGGACTGGCGCGGCCTCTCCACCGAGGAGGGAGCCGCCTTCGACACCGAGGTGACGATCGAGGCCGCCGAGATCTCGCCTCAGGTGAGCTGGGGCACCAACCCGGCGATGGTCACCGGCGTGACCGCCGCGGTGCCGGAGCCGCAGGACGACGGCGACCGCCGGGCGCTCGAGTACATGGGGCTGGAGGCCGGGCACCCCGATCCAGGAGATCAGGCTCGACCGCGTGTTCCTGGGCTCGTGCACCAACTCGCGCATCGGCGACCTTCGCGCCGCGGCCGAGATCGTGAAGGGCCGCACGGGTGGCCTCCACGGTGAACGCCATGGTGGTGCCCGGATCGGCCCGGGTGAAGGCCCAGGCCGAGGCCGAGGGGCTCCACGAGGTCTTCACGGAAGCGGGCTTCGACTGGCGCTCCGCCGGGTGCTCGATGTGCCTGGGGATGAACCCCGACACCCTCGATCCGGGCGAGCGCTGCGCCTCCACCTCCAACCGCAACTTCGAGGGCCGGCAGGGCCGCGGCGGGCGCACGCACCTCGTGAGCCCGCAGATGGCCGCCGCCGCTGCCATCGAGGGACGCTTCGTCGACATCCGGGAGTGGTCATGAACGCCGTGAACGTCATCGAGGGCAGCGTGTCCGTGCTCGACCGCGAGGACGTGGACACCGACCAGATCATGCCCAAGCAGTTCCTCAAGCGGATCGAGCGCACCGGGTTCGGCGAGTTCCTCTTCTACGACTGGGCCAAGCAGCCGGGGTGGGACCTGCCGCCCAACCCGATCCTGGCCACCGGGCGCAACTTCGGCTGCGGCTCCTCGCGCGAGCACGCGCCCTGGGGGCTCGAGGACTACGGCTTCCGGGCCATCGTCGCGCCGAGCTTCAGCGACATCTTCTTCTCCAACTGCACCAAGATCGGCCTGCTGCCGGTGGTGCTCTCGGAGGACGAGGTGAGGGCCGTGATGGGAGCGGGCGAGGCCCGCATCGACCTGGAGGAGCAGACGGTGACCCACGCCGGGCGGCGTGGCCCGCTTCGAGATCGATCAGGAGATCAAGCGCCGCCTTCTCGGCGGCCTCGACGACATCGGCGTCACCCTCCTGGACGAGGACCACATCACCGCGTACGAGCGGGACCGCGAGCGGAGCGGCCCCGTGACCACGTCCGCGGCGTGAGCGCCGAAGCCGGTCCCCGCGACTGGGACGCCCGAAGCTACGACCGCGTCTCGGATCCCCAGGTGGCCATGGCGCGCGAGGTGCTGAAGCGGCTGGAGCTGGAGGGCCACGAGTCGGTGCTCGACGCGGGCTGCGGCTCGGGACGGGTCACCGCGATGCTGCTGGAGCTGCTTCCCGACGGGCGGGTGGTGGCCGCGGACGCGGCGCCCTCGATGGTCGACGAGGCGCGCGAGCGCTTCGCGGGGAACCCGCGGGTGGAGGTGCTCCCGCCGGTGGACCTCGTGGAGCTCACGGTGCCCGAGCCCGTGGACGCCGTGTTCTCCAACGCCGTCTTCCACTGGATCCAGGATCACGACGCCCTGTTCGCCCGTCTCCACGCGGCCATGCGCCCCGGCGGCCGGCTCGTGGCCCAGTGCGGCGGCAAGGGGAACATCGATCGCTTCCGCCGCCTGGCCGACGAGGTGGCCTCCGAGCCGCCGTACGCCGAGCACATGACCGACTTCGTGGGCCCCTGGAACTACGCCGCGCCGGAGGAGACCGAGGAGCGGCTCCGTGCGGCCGGCTTCGAGGACGTGCGCTGCTGGCTCCAGCCCTGGCCGGTGAACCCGGGCGAGCCGCTCGAGTACGCGCGCACCGTGTGCCTCGGTCACCACCTGGAGGCCCTTCCCGAGGAGCTGCGCGCGCCCTACGCCGAGGAGGTGGTGCGCCGGTCCGGCGAGCCGCTGACGCTGGAGTACGTGCGCCTCAACATCCAGGCACGCCGCGCATAGTTCGCACGCACGCGCGGGTACGCCCCCCGCAGGGGTAGTGCAAACGACAGTGGGGGAACACATGCCGAGGCGCAGGATCGTCCCGGTCGTCGTCCTCGCTCTCGCGGTCGCCGGCATGATGCCGGCCGCCGTGGCGAGTGCGTGGGCGCCGGCGAGCCAGGCCACCGTGCATCCGGGGGTCATGACCTACACGGCCGGCGGGCAGTGCACCGCCAACTTCATCTACACCGACTCCGGCGGCACCTACATCGGCCAGGCCGCGCACTGCGCGAGCACCGGCGCGGCCACCGACACCGACGGCTGCGACTCCGGGTCACTGCCGCTCGGCACACCGGTTGAGGTCAACGGCGCAAGCCGTCCCGGGACGCTCGTGTACAGCTCCTGGCTGACGATGCAGGCCCGCGGTGAGACCGACCCCAACGCCTGCGCCTACAACGACCTGGCGCTGGTCAGGCTCGATCCCGCCGACGTGGCCAAGGTCAATCCGTCGGTGCCGGGATTCGGCGGCCCCACCGGCGTGGGCGGCGCCTCGGCGACCGGTGCCACGGTCTACTCCTACGGGAACTCGTCGCTGCGCCAGGGCGTGACGCTCCTGAGCCCCAAGCAGGGCGTGGTGGTGGCCACCGAGGGCGGCGGCTGGAGCCGCACCGTCTACACCGTCACTCCGGGCATCCCCGGCGACTCGGGAAGCGGGTTCCTGAACGCCTCCGGACAGGCCATCGGCACCCTCTCCACCGTGGCCATCGCCCCGACGCCGCTCTCCAACGGGGTCGGCGACCTGAGCCGCGAGCTGGCCTACGCGAGGGCCCACAGCTCGTTCACCGGCGTGCAGCTGGTGGCGGGCACGGAGCCGTTCAACGGGAACCTCCTGGGCGCGATCCAGGGCGCACGCTGAACGCCGGGCACGGCGGGGCCGGATACGGTTCCGCCGTGCCGCAGCGCGTCATCACCCTTCCCGGGGACGGGATCGGACCGGAGATCATGGCCGCGGCCGAGCGGGTCCTGGCCGCGGTCGGCGACTTCGAGCTCGAGGAGCATCTGCTCGGCGGCGCGTCGATCGACGCCCACGGCACCGCCCTCACCGACGAGGTGCTGGAGGCCTGTCGCGGTGCGGACGCGGTGCTCCTGGCCGCCGTGGGCGGGCCGAAGTGGGACACCACCGACCCCTCGGCTCCGCGGCCCGAGCAGGGTCTCCTCGGCCTGCGCAAGGGCCTCGGCCTGTTCGCCAACCTGCGGCCGGTGAGGCCGAGCCCGGCGCTGATCGACGCCAGCCCGCTGAAGCCCGAGCGGATCAGGGGCACCGACCTCCTGGTGGTGCGCGAGCTCACGGGCGGCATCTACTTCGGCGACTCCGGCCGCGAGGGCGACCGCGCCCACGACGACTGCGCCTACACGGTGGCGGAGGTGGAGCGCATCGCCCGCGTGGCCTTCCGGCTCGGCGCGTACCGGGGTCACGAGCGTGGACAAGGCCAACGTGATGGAGACGTCCCGGCTCTGGCGCGAGACCGTGACGCGGGTGGGGGCCGAGGAGTTCCCCGACGTCCCGCTGAATCACCTGCTGGTGGACAACGCCGCCATGCAGCTGGTGGCCAACCCGTCGTCCTTCGACGTGATCGTCACCGAGAACCTCTTCGGGGACATCCTGAGCGACGAGGCGGCGATGCTCACCGGCTCGCTCGGCATGCTGCCCGAGCGCCTCGCTGGGGGACGGCGGCCCCGGGCTGTTCGAGCCGGTGCACGGCTCGGCCCCCGACATCGCCGGCAGCGGCAGCGCGAACCCGATGGCCATGTTCGGCTCCGTGGCTCTGATGCTGCGGCACGGACTGGCTATGGAACCGGCGGCCGCCCGGATAGAATCGGCCGTCGACCTCGCGCTGGAGCAGGGCATTCGCACGCCCGACCTCGGAGGCGAGGCCACCACAGAGGACGTCACCACGGCCGTCCTCGCGAAGATCTGACGGAAGGACGGGAGCACGTTGACCACCGCCGACCTCATCTGGCTGAACGGGGAGTTCGTCGCCTGGGAGGACGCGAAGGTACACGTGCTCACGCACGGCCTTCACTACGGCACCGGGGTATTCGAGGGCATCCGGGCCTACGAGACCGAGAACGGCACCGCCATCTTCCGGAACGCCGACCACCTGGCACGGCTCGAGCAGTCGGCCAAGCTCTACTACATGGACCTGCCGTTCTCGCGCGACGCGCTGCGCGAGGCCATGCACGAGCTGATCGTGCGGAACGGGTTCAAGAAGTGCTACATCCGCCCGCTCGTCTACCGCGGCTACGGCCCGATGGGGCTCAACCCGCTGGACAACCCGGTGGAGGCGATGATCGCCGTCTGGGAGTGGGCCGCCTACCTGGGCGAGGACGGGAAGAAGAACGGCGTGCGCGCACGCGTGTCCTCCTACCGGCGCATCTCGTCCGAGTGCCTGATCCCGCAGTCCAAGGCGTCCGGCCAGTACCTGAACTCGGTGCTGGCCAAGATCGAGGCCACCAAGTCGGGCTACGACGAGGCGATCCTCCTCGACGACAAGGGCACCGTCTGCGAGGGCACGGGCGAGAACGTGTTCGTGATCAGGGACGGCGTGATCGCCACCCCGCCCGGCACCGCGAGCATCCTCGACGGCATCAACCGCAAGTCGGCCATGCAGATCGCCCGCGACCTCGGGTACGAGGTGGTGGAGCGGGACGTGGCCCGGGCCGAGCTGGCGCTGGCCGATGAGGTGTTCCTCACCGGCACCGCGGCCGAGCTCACCCCGCTGCGCGAGATCGACGACATCGAGATCGGCCCGCCCGGCCCGATAACGCGGGAGATCCAGGGTGTCTTCGACGACGCGCTGCACGGCCGCGATCCGCGCTACGCGGACTGGCTGGACCTGGTGCCGGTACCATCGCAGGCGTGAACGCCGCACGGAACAAGCGAATTAGGTGGACGGCCTAGCACGCCGTCTCCGTCCGCTCGTTCCCCCAAGCTGAAAGGCGTTCACCCAATGGCAGAGAAGGTCCTGGTCTACGACACCACCCTGCGTGACGGCATGCAGGGCGAGGGCATGTCGCTCTCCGCGGGCGAGAAGGTGCGCGTGGCGCACGCGCTCGACTCGCTCGGCGTGCACATCATCGAGGCCGGCTTTCCGGCCTCGAACCCCAAGGAGGAGGCGCTGTTCGAGCTCCTGGCCGGGGAGAGCTTCGAGACGGCCGAGGTGGCCGCCTTCGGGATGACGCGCCGCCGCGACGCCGCCGCCGACGCGGACCCCTCGCTGCGCTGGCTGGCCGAGTGCTTCGCGCCGGTGTGCACGCTGGTGGGCAAGACGTGGTCGCTCCACCTGGAGAAGGTCACGCAGGTGGAGCCGGAGGAGAACCTGCGGATGATCGCCGAGTCCGTGGCCTTCCTCGTGGGGCAGGGGAAGCGGGTGGTGTACGACGCCGAGCACTTCTTCGACGCCTACCGCGACGACCCGGACTACGCGCTGCGCTGCCTGCGGTCCGCGGCCGAGGCGGGCGCCGAGAACGTGACGCTGTGCGACACGAACGGCTCGTCGCTTCCGAGCGAGGTGGCGGAGGCCACCGCCCGCGTGGTGGCCGAGCTCGGGCGGCGTGCAGGTGGGCATCCACACCCACGACGACGCCGGCTGCGGGGTGGCCAACGCGCTCGTGGCCGTGGAGCACGGCGCGCGCATGGTGCAGGGCACCATGAACGGCTACGGGGAGCGCTGCGGCAACGCCAACCTGGTCTCGATCCTGCCCGCGCTCGAGCTGAAGCTCGGCTTCGAGGCGGTGGGGCGGGAGCGCCTGCGCTCGCTCACCGAGACGGCTCACCTGGTGGACGAGCTCTGCAACGTCGCTCCGAACCCGAACCAGCCCTACGTGGGGGCCAACGCCTTCGCGCACAAGGGCGGCATGCACGTGGCCGGCGTGAACCGCGACGCGCGCACCTTCGAGCACCTCGACCCCGCCGAGGTGGGGGCGGACCGCCGCGTGCTCATCTCCGAGCTCTCGGGCAAGGGCACGGTGCAGGCGCGGGCCGACGTGGACGACGACACGGCCGCCCGCGTGGTGGAGCGCGTGAAGGAGCTCGAGCACCGCGGGTACCAGTTCGAGGCCGCCGACGGCTCCTTCGACCTGCTGATCCGCCGGGAGACCGGGGAGTACGAGCCGCTCTTCCGCCTGGAGTCGTGGCGGGCGATCGTGGAGAAGCGCGAGGACGGCAAGGTCCAGACCGAGGCCACGATCAAGATCTGGGTGGAGGGCGAGCGCTACGTGCGCACCGCCGAGGGGAACGGCCCCGTGAACGCGCTCGACAAGGCGCTGCGCCTGGCCATCGCCGAGCGCTACCCCCACATCCGCGACATCCAGCTCGTGAACTTCAAGGTGCGGATCCTGGACGAGGTGAAGGGCACCGGGGCGGTCACGCGCGTGCTGCTCGACGCCGGCGACGGGAAGGACACCTGGGGGTCGATCGGCGTGTCCGAGAACATCATCGAGGCCAGCTGGGAGGCGCTCGTGGACTCGCTCGAGGCGGGCATGCTGCCCTCCCGCACCGGGCGCCCCCGTCCGCCCGTCGCGGCGTGAGCGATCCGATCCCGCTGGCCCGGCCCCTGGTCGGCGAGCCGGAGGAGCGGGCGGTGCTCGACACCCTGCGATCCGGCCAGCTCGCGCTCGGGCCGCGCCTGCCGGAGTTCGAGGACGCCCTCGGCCGCTGGCTGGGTGCGCCGAGCACGTGTCGGCCATCTCCAGCGGCACCGCCGGGCTGCACCTGGCCGTTCGCGCCGCCGGGGTGGAGCCGGGCGACGAGGTGGTGACCTCGCCCTTCAGCTTCGTGGCGTCGGCCAACTGCCTGCTCTACGAGAACGCCCGGCCCGTCTTCTGCGACATCGATCCGCGCACGCTGAACCTCGACCCGGCGGCCGCCGCGGCCGCGGTCACGGAGCGCACCACCGGCCTGCTCCCGGTGCACATCTTCGGCTACCCGGCCGACATGCCGGCGTTCGAGCGCCTCGCGGCCGAGCGCTCGCTGTGGATCGTGGAGGACGCCTGCGAGGCGCTGGGCGGCGTGCATGCGGACGGCGCCCGGGTCGGGAACCGCGGCCACCTCGCCACCTTCGGCTTCTATCCCAACAAGCAGCTCACCACGGGAGAGGGGGGCGCCCTGGTGGCGCCGTCCGCCGAGGTGAAGGAGCGGATCGACTCGGAGCGCAACCAGGGCCGTGCGCCGGACATGGGCTGGCTCGACCACGACCGGCTGGGCTTCAACTACCGGCTGGACGAGCTCTCGTGCGCCCTGGGCCTGGCCCAGCTCCAGCGCCTCGACGACATGCTGGCCGCCCGCGCCCGCGTGGCCGCGCTCTACAGCGAGGCCCTGGCCGACGTCGAGGGCCTCGAGCTCCCGTGCCCGGACGCCGGGGGCGACCGCCGCAGCTGGTTCGTCTACGTGGTCCAGGTGCCGCCCGAGATCGACCGCGACACGGCCATCAGGGCGCTGCGCGAGCGCGGCGTGGGCTCGAAGCCCTACCTGCCGGCGATTCACCTCATGAGCCTCTACCGCGACCGCTTCGGGCACCGCGAGGGCGAGTTCCCGGTGTGCGAGGACGTGGCCCGGCGCTCGCTCGCCCTGCCGTTCTACCCCCAGCTGACCGAGGGCGAGGTCGCGCGGGTGGTGGAGGCGGTGCGCGCCGTGGTGGGCCAGCCGGCCGGCACACCCCGGTAGGACCGAATGGCCCTACACCCGCCGGCGCCTATTGCCGATAATGGGGAAACGTGGCGCGGCCCCGGTACACCCGGCTGTCCCTCCGCATGTCGGCTCTGGCCGCATTCGTCCTCGCCGCGGCCGCCCCGCTCCTGCTCTGGCACCACCCGATCGAGGCCATGGCCGACGACTTTCGCCTCAACGTGGGCTACATCGTCACCGGCTGGAGCGGCTACATCCTGATCGCCTCCGGGCTGCTCCTGATGCTGCCCGTGCTGGTGTCCGTGGGGCTCCGGCCCGACAGCCGCCTCTACCCGCGCTCGCGCAACGTGTTCATCGGCTGGGGCACCTCGCTGTACATCCTGGGCACGGCGTCTGGCCAGCATCGTCGGCTCCGCCGTCGGCTGAGCCGCACCGGGCAACTCTTAGACTGGCGGCCGATGGGCCGCTTCCGAGATCCGCAGGACCCGCTGTTCCAGGCGCTGAACTCGTCGATCTCGTTCGACTTCCGGCTGGCGCCCTACGACCTCGAGCAGTCGCTCGCGCACGCCCGGATGCTGGCGCGGAGCGGGATCATCACGGACGAGGACCTGGCGGGGATCGAGAAGGGCCTGGAGGCCGTGCGCACGGAGATCGACGAGGACCGCGTTCGTGATCGAGCCGGGCGACGAGGACGTGCACATGGCGATCGAGCGCCGGCTCACCGAGATCGCCGGGCCGGTGGGAGGGAAGCTGCACACCGCCCGGTCGCGCAACGACCAGGTGGCCACCGACGTGGCCATGCTCGTGCGCGCTCACGCCCTCGAGGCCAAGGTCCTGGTGCTCGGGCTGATGCGAACCCTGGAGGGGCTGGCCGAGCGCCACCTCGACTGGGCGCTCCCCGGCTACACCCACCTGCAGCGGGCCCAGCCGGTCTACCTCTCGCATCACCTGCTGGCCCACTTCTGGAAGCTCCGCCGCGATCTCCAGCGCTTCAACTTCTGCCTCACCTCCACGGACGACCTGCCGCTCGGCGCGGGCGCGCTGGCCGGGGTGAACTTCGACACGAGCAGGATGTTCGTGGCTCAGGAGCTGGGCTTCGGGGGAATCGCCGAGAACTCGCTGGACGCGGTGTCGAACCGGGACTTCGTGCTGGACTACCTCTCGGCCGCCGCCACCTGCTCGACCCACCTGTCGCAGCTCGGCGCGGAGATCGTGCTCTGGTCGAGCCAGGAGTTCGGCTTCTGCGAGGTGGAGGACGCCTTCAGCTCGGGGTCGAGCCTCATGCCGCAGAAGAAGAACCCGGACGCCGCGGAGCTGCTGCGCGCCAAGGCGCCGCGCGTGGTGTCCCACCTCGTCGCCGTCCACGGTGTGCTCCACGGCCTGCCGCTCACCTACAACAAGGACCTCCAGGAGGACAAGGAGCCGCTCTTCGACGCCGTGGACACGCTCGAGCTGTGCCTGCGGGTGGCCACCGACATGCTCGAGGGCATCACCTTCCACCGCGAGCGCATGGCCGCGGCGGCGTCCGACGACTTCATCGCCGCCACCGACGTGGCCGACGCCCTGGTGCGCCAGGGCGTGCCCTTCCGCGAGGCCCACGGAATCGTCGGCGGGCCTGGTCCGCGGCGCGGTGGAGCGGGGCAGGAGCCTGTCCGAGCTGAGCGACGCCGAGCTCGCCGAGCTGGTGCCGCAGCTGGACGGCTCGCTGCGGGACCTGCTGCGGCCCGAGAGCTGGCTCGAGTCCAAGGTCTCGGAGGGAGGCACCTCGCTGGCCCGGGTGCGCGATCAGCTCGCGCAGGCCCGGCACGTGCTGGACGAGGCGTCGAGTTGACGCCGCCGCTCGGGCGGGAGTTCTACGAGCGGCCGGTGAACGAGGTGGCCCGCGACCTGATCGGCTGCACGATCAGGCACGGCCACACCGCCGGCCGGGTGGTGGAGACCGAGGCCTACCACGAGTCCGAGCCCGCCTGTCACGCCCACGTCGGCCTCACCGGGCGCACGCCACGTGCTGTTCGGCCGGCCGGGCCGCGCGTACGTCTACTTCTCGTACGGCGTCCATGCCCTTCTCAATGCGGTCACCGAGCCGGAGGGCGTGGCGTCGGCGGTGCTGATCCGGGCGCTGGAGCCGCTCGAGGGCCTCGACCTCATGAGGGAGCGCCGCGGTCTGGAGCGCGCGGAGGATCTCTGCTCGGGCCCGGGCAAGCTCACGCAGGCGCTGGGCATCGGGCTCGGCCTGAACGACACCTCGCTGCTGGGCGGCCCGATCGAGGTGCTCGGGCGGCCGGCGGGAGCTCCGGAGCCCCGGGTGATCGCCGGTGAGCGGATCGGGATCACCAAGGCGGTGGAGCTTCCGTGGCGCTATGCCGACGAGGCCAGCCGCCACGTGTCGCGGCCCCGGCCCGCCGCGATGCGCCGGGTCCGCGCGGCCTGACTAGCCGTCGGGCGCCACGGCGCCGCCGTCGTTCCCCGTACCGCCGTGCCCGGAGCGGGCGTGGGCGCGGGCGCCTCGGGCGGCGTGCTGGGCGGAGTGGGGGTGGGGGCCTCCTGGGGCGGCGTGGGTTCCTCCGGGGCGTCGGATTGCGTGTCCCCGGTGTCCGAATCGGCCTTGTCGCCGCCCTCCGGGGCGGTGCCCTCGCCCTCGGGGGCGGGTGTGGTGGTGGCCGGGCCGCTGGGCAGGATGGGCGTGGTGGTGGTGCTGTCGTCCTCGGTGCTCCCGCCGCGGTCGAGGATCCGCTGGTCGCGAATCCCGATCCAGGCCGTCATCAGGTCGTGCCAGATCTCGGCCGGGAAGGTGCCGCCGGCCACCGGGCCGCCGTGGTACTCGGTCTCCATCGCGGTCAGGCGGTCCGGATAGCCGACCCACACCGCCACCGTGAGCTCCTTGTTCGACGCCCACGAACCAGGCGTCGCCGTAGTTCTCGGTCGTTCCCGTCTTGCCGAACGCGAACTCGGGGATCTGAGCCGCCTTGCCGGTGCCGCTCGAGATCACCCCGCCGAGCAGCTCCTGCGCGCTCTCGCCCACCGGCTCCGGGAACACGCGCTTGCGAGGTCGTCTTGTTCTCGTCGTCGATGCCGCGGCCCTTCACCCACTCGATGCCCACCGGCCCCTCGCCGTCCGGCGCGAGCCTGCCCGACCGGCGCTCGCCCTTGTTGGCGATCGTGGAGTACGCGTAGGCCATCTCGAGCGGCGTGACGCCCTCCGCGAGTCCACCCAGGGTCATGGCCGGGTTGGTGGAGACCTTGGTGCGTACGCCCATGCGACGGGCCATCCGCGCGATCCTGCGGGTCCCGACCTTCAGGCCCAGCTCCGCGAACACGGAGTTGTCCGAGGTGGCGGTGGCCGTGCGCAGCGACTCGATCCCGTAGTAGTTGTCGTCGTAGTTGTTCACCGTGAACGGGCCGCTCTTCAGGTCGAAGGTCTTCTTCTGCGACGTGTACGTGGTCTCCGGGCTCACGCCGTCGGCCAGCGCGCGGATCAGGGTGAACGGCTTGAAGGCCGAGCCGGGCTGGCGGTGGCCGTTCGTGGCCAGGTTGAAGGCGTTCTCCTTGTAGCTCGCGCCGCCGACCATGGCCTTCACCTCGCCGGTGCTGTTCTTGATCGCCACGAGCGAGGCGCTCGGCCCGTAGCCGCTCAGCCTGCCGGCGATGGCCTGCTCGGCCGCCCGCTGGAGGTCGGTGTCGATGGTGGTCTTGATCTTCAGCCCGCCGCCGAACACCACGCCGGGCCCGTAGCGGTCCACGAGCTGCTGGGTGAGCCAGCTGGAGAAGAACGGCTGAGTGGAGTCCAGCGCCGGCGGATTGATGTTCGCCTCGGCCGGGACCCGGGTGTCCATGGCCTCGTCGTACTGCGAGCGCGAGATGGTCTGCTGCTCGAGCATCCGGGAGAGCACGAGGTTGCGGCGCGCGGTGGCGTGGCGCGGGTTCTCCACCGGGTCGTAGAGCGAGGGCGACGCGATCATCCCGGCCAGGAGCGCGGCCTCCGCGGGCGTCACGTCGGCGGCCTGGTCGCTGTTGCTGTAGCCGGTGGTGCCGTCGGGCTGGAGCACCGGGGCCCGGAAGTAGGCGCGCACCGCCGACTCCACGCCGTAGGCGCCGTTCCCGAAGTAGACGGTGTTCAGGTACTGCGTGAGGATCTTGTCCTTCGACCACTTGCGCTCCAGGTGGTAGGCCAGCGCCGCCTCGCGCAGCTTCTGGAAGACCGTGCGGTCGCCCTGGGCCGAGAGCGCGTTCTTCACGAACTGCTGGGTGATGGTCGAGCCGCCCTGGGCGGCGCTGCGCTGGAGCAGGTCCTGGGAGAGGGCGCGCGCGATGCCCTGGTAGTCCACGCCGCCGTGCTCGTAGAAGCGCCGGTCCTCGATGGCGATCACGGCGTTCTTGATGTTGGGCGAGATCTGCTTCTCGGTGAGCAGGATCCGGTTCTGGTTGCCGGTCAGGCGCGCCACCTGCGTGCACCTGTCGGTGTCCGACTCCGTGCAGCCGGGCAGGTCGGCGTAGAGCACGGAGTTCCTGGCCGCGTCGTACTCCGCCTTGTTCTCCAGCGCCGGCAGGTCGCTGGCCACCGCCATCAGCATCCCGAACACGGTGGAGATCAGGGCCAGCACGCCGAGGCCGAGCAGCAGAAAGGCCAGCCGCAGCTTCTTGACCCGCGGCCTGGCGCGTTCGGGGGGCTGCGGGCGCCGACCCGTTCGACCGGGCGAAGCGACCGCTGGAGCCCCCCGAGGGGGGAGTGAGGGTGGACGTCGGCGACTCGGGCATTCCTGTGAGCGCCTCTATAGAGGTCTTTTTGGCGGCCGTGACATGACGCTCACCTGCGCTCTGTCCCCGTCCTGCACGGCGCGGCGCGGGGGCTCGGCGAGCGGTCGGCAGTCTAGCATTGGCCGCATGCCGAATCCCCCGGGCGGGGCAGCCCTTCACCTCACCCGCAACGCCGTGGACGCGCTGCCGGAGGGGGAGCTCGGACGCCAGCTGGCGGAGGAACGGCCTCTCCGCGTGAAGCTCGGCGTGGACCCCACCACCCCGGACATCCACCTGGGCCACACGGTGGTGCTGCGGAAGCTGCGCGAGTTCCAGGACCTCGGCCACACCGTCGTGCTGATCATCGGGGACTACACCGCGCGCGTGGGGGATCCGAGCGGCCGCAGCTCCGCGCGTCCGTTCGCGGACCCCGAGGAGATCGATCGCAACGCGGAGACCTATCAGGAGCAGGCCTTCAAGGTGCTCGACCGCGACCGCACCGAGGTCCGGCGCAACGGCGAGTGGCTCGACATGGCCATGGACGACCTCTTCCGCCTCACGCGCACGGCCACGGTGGCCCAGCTGCTCGAGCGCGACGACTTCGCCAAGCGCTACGGCTCCGGCCGGCCGATCACCATCCTCGAGATGCTCTACCCGCTGCTTCAGGGCTACGACTCGGTGGCCGTGCGCTCGGACGTGGAGCTGGGGGGCACCGACCAGAAGTTCAACATCCTGCTCGCCCGGGACATCCAGCAGGCGTACGGAGTCCCGCCGCAGTCCATCCTCACGATGCCGATCCTGCCCGGGATCGACGGCGTGCAGAAGATGTCGAAGTCGCTCGGGAACTACGTGGGCGTCACCGAGCCCCCGGAGGAGGTCTTCGGGAAGCTCATGCGCGTCCCCGACGAGACGATGCCCACCTACTACGAGCTGCTGATGGACGAGCCCATGGATCCCGCGCTCTCGCCCCGCGACCAGAAGCGCCGCCTGGCCCGGGCGCTCACGGAGCGCCTGCACGGCGAGGAGGCCGGCGCGGCCGCCGAGGCGCGCTTCGAGCGGGTCCACGTGGACCACGAGCCGCCGGAGGACGTCGAGGAGCACGCCTTCGCGGCCGACAACGGCGAGGTCCA
>CAVVYE010000014.1:0-5008 GCA_963752455.1 uncultured Thermoleophilaceae bacterium | reverse complement strand
AGCCTCCTGTCCAGTGGCTACCGTGGCGACATGGAGCCCGCGCTGGCCGCCCTGCCCGAGCCCGCACGTCACCCCGCGGGCGAGTCGATCAACGGCGCGGCGGCGGTGGCGGACCAGATCGGCGGCCAGGCCGGGGCGGCGCTCGACCGGGCGGCGGAGGCGGCCTTCAGCACGGCGATGGGCGGTGCGCTCACGGTGGCGGCCGGAGTGGCCCTGGCCGGCGCCGTGATCGCCCTGGTCGTGCTCCCCGGACGGGAGCGCGAGCGGGCCGAGAAGGAGATCCGCCCGGCGCAGGCGGTGCGCGCGTGAGCGACCCCGCCCCGACGTCCGGGAACGACCGAGCCGGCGCCGCGACGGCGCCGGCTCGCACGCGCGGGCGACCGCGCAGCCAGGACGCACACCGCGCGATTCTCGGCGCCACGCTCACGCTCCTCGACGAGCTCGGCTACGGGAGCCTCACCATCGAAGGGGTGGCCGCTCGCGCCGGAGTGGGCAAGAGCACGATCTACAGGCGATGGAGCTCGAAGGTGGAGCTGGTGGCGGCTGCGCTGCACCACATCCGGCCCCAGCTGCCCCCGGCGGATACCGGCTCCCTGCCGGGCGACTTCGTCGCATTCCGGGAGAGGCAGGTGCAGAACGTCGCGGGTGGGCCTGTTGCCGCGTGTGGGGCCACGGCTGCTGGCCGAGGCCATCAGCGACGACGAGCTTCACGAGGTCGTGGAACGCGAGCTGGTCCTACCGCTGCGCTCGGCGCTGAGGCAGATGTTCACCCGTGCCGTGGAGCGTGGCGAGCTGCCCGAGACCGTGGACGTGGAACTGGCCGTGGACCTGGTCCACGGCACGGTGATCTACCGGTTGATGCTCACCCGGGGCGACCTGCCGGAGGCCAGCGCGCACGTGCCCCAGCTCATCGCCCTGTTGTCGGGTCAGTAGCTCTTCGGCAACCCGAGCGAAGTGCTCGGCCACGTAGTTCAGGATCATCTCGCGCGACACCGGCGCCGTGCGCGTCAGCCGCACGCCCCACCACATGTCGGTGAGCTCGTACTCGAGCGCGAAGCCGTTGCCGCCGTGGGCCTGGATCGTGCGGTCCACGCACTTGATGGCCGCCTCCGCGGCCGAGTACTTGGCCATGTTGCTGGCCTCGCCCGCCCCCGGAGCGCGGGCGTCGCAGAGCGCCGCCGCCTTCTGGGTCATGAGCCGGGCCAGCTCGAGCTCGATCTTGGCCTCGGCCAGTGGATGGGCACCCCTGGTGCGTGCCGATCGGGGCGCCCCACACCTCGCGCTCGTTGGCGTACGCGGAGGCCTTGGCCAGGGCCCGCCGCCCGGCGCCGCAGGCGATCGTGGCCCCCATGATCCGCTCCGGGTTCAGGCCGTCGAACACGGGGCCGAGCCCGCCGCCCTTGCCGCCCACCAGCCGGTCCTCCTCCAGCTCCACGTCGTCGAAGAACAGCGTCCACTGCTGATCCGGCCCGACGTAGGGCATCGGGATCGGCTCGCGCGTGAACCCGGGAGCGTCCACGTCCACGAGGCAGAGCGACGGCAGGCCGAGCTGGCCGTCGGGTAGGCGGCTGCGGGCCACCACCAGCACGGCGTCGGCGTGCTCCACGCCCGAGATGTAGGTCTTCTGGCCGCGCAGCACGAAGCGGTCCGCCGCGCCGCTCGAGCGAGGTGGACAGGTTGTGCGAGTTGGTGCCGGCGTCCGGCTCCGTGATGGCGAAGGCCACCTTGGTGGTGCCGGCGGCGATGCCCCGCAGCCAGCGGTCGTTCTGGTCCGGAGTGCCGTGGCGAGCCAGGATGCTGCCCACGATCGCCGGGGACACGACGATAAGGAGGAGCGAGCTGCCGGCGGCCGCGATCTCCTCCCCCACCGCCGCGAGACCCGCCATGCCCAGCCCACCGCCACCCCATTCCTCGGGGATGTTCACGCCGAGGTAGCCCTTGCCCGCGAGGTCGTCCCACAGCTCGGTGGGTGGCAGTCCCTCGGCATGCTTCCGGCGCGAGTAGGCCGGCCCGTAGCCCGAGCAGATGGAGGCGACCGTGTCGCGCATCATTCGCTCCTCGTCGCTGCGAACGAGCGGCAGGCTCACGGCGGTGGTCGTGTCAGACGCTGACC
Organism: uncultured Thermoleophilaceae bacterium; assembly: GCA_963752455.1. Classification (GTDB taxonomy): domain Bacteria; phylum Actinomycetota; class Thermoleophilia; order Solirubrobacterales; family Thermoleophilaceae; genus JACVRW01. The sequence goes on along the minus strand of CAVVYE010000014.1, from coordinate 2,895 downwards.
GCATGGGCCTCCCCGGCATAGGCGCCGCGGTGGCGCGCGTACATGTCGTAGATCCATCGCCCGCCGGGCCGGGCGGTGAGCTCGTCGCTCAGCTCCTGCACCGCCGGGGCCGCGTCGCCCGTCGGCAGGAACGGCCGCTCGGGAGGCTGGACCACCGGGGTGAACAGGGACGCGGCGGCGAGATCGGCCACCGAGAAGCGGTCGCCCACCAGGTAGCCGGACGGGCCGATCTCGGCCTCGAGGCGGTCCATCGCCGCCACCACGGCCGCGCGCGCCTCGCGGGCGCTGTCCTCGGTGACGCGGTAGTCCTTGCGGACGAAGAAGCTCGCCACCGGGTATGTCCTCCGGAGCAGGCGCTCGCGTCCCGGATCGCCCTTGGCGAACAGCGTTCGGGCCACCACGTCGGGGTCCTTCAGCGTGTGGTGCCAGGCGAAGCGGCGCAGCTCCGGCCCAAGGTGCTCGTCGAAGAAGTCCTCGAGCTCGAGCGCCCGGGCGCGCTCGCCCGCGTCGGCCGGGTATAGCGGCGGGTCCGGGGTGTGCTCCTCCAGCGCGGCGATGATCGCGGTGGAGTCGCCGATCCGCCGGCCGTCCAGCTCCACCACGGGCAGGCGCCGCTGCGAGCCGCGCGTCTGCACCAGCGCGCTCAGCCCGTGCAGGCCGGGCATCGGCACGCGCCGCTCGTAGCGGATCCCCTTGTAGTCGAGCGCCCAGCGCGCCTTCTCGTTGAAGTGCGAGACCTCGATGTGCCAGAGGATCACGGCCACGACTGCGAGCCTACCCTCACGCGCGCCATAGGATGGGCCGGTGCGCATCGGCCTCTTCGTCGCCTACTGGCCCTGGTTCTCCGCCGAGGAGCAGGTCGAGCTGGCCCGCCTCGCCGACGACGGTGGCCTCGACTCGGTGTGGGTGGCCGAGGCCTGGGGCCAGGACGCGGTGTCGGTGCTCGGCCACCTCACCGCGGTCACCGAGCGGATCGGCCTGGGCTCGGCCCTGATGCAGATCCCGGCGCGCACGCCGGCGGCCACGGCGATGGCCGCCGTGACCCTGGACGTGCTGTCGGAGGGGCGCTTCCGGCTCGGCCTCGGCGTGTCCGGCCCACAGGTGTCCGAGGGCTGGCACGGCGTGCCCTTCCGGCGTCCCATGGCCCGCACGCGCGAGTACGTGGAGATCGTGCGCCAGGCCCTCGCCCGGGAGGGACCGCTCGAATACCGGGGCGAGGAGTTCCAGCTGCCCCTCGAGGGCAGCGAGCTGGGCAAGCCGCTGAAGCTGCTGGCCAAGCCGGTGCAGGAGCGCATCCCGATCTACCTGGGCGCGATCGGCCCGAAGTCCGTGGAGCAGACGGCGCGGATCGCCGACGGCTGGATCCCCTTCATGTTCACCACCGAGCGGGCGCAGGACATGCTCGCGCCGTTCGCGGGCACCGACGTGGACGTGGCACCCGCCGTGCTGGTCTGCCTGGACGACGACCCCGAGCGCGCGCTGGACCTCGCCCGCCCGTGGCTCGCGCTCTATCTCGGCGGCATGGGGGCGAAGGACAAGAACTTCTACGTGGAGACGGCCGAGCGCTTCGGGCACGGCGACTCCGCGCGCGAGGTGCAGCGGCTGTTCGGGGCGGGCGACCGGATGGGCGCGGCGCAGGCGCTCACTCCCGAGCTGATCCGGGGATCGGCCATCTGCTGCTCCTACGGCGAGCTCGACGAGCACCTGGCCGCGTACGAGCGCGCCGGTGCCGACACCCTGCTGGCCGTGCCGTTCGGGGACCGCCCGCGGATCGTGGAGGCCCTCTCCGCCGCCGCGGTCACGGCCTAGGGCACTCCCGGCGCGCCGGCGCGCGTCGTCCAGCTCGGCCTGGACGGTGTTCCTCTGGTCGCTGAAGGTCAGGCGTCGTACCAGATAGGGGATCGCGGCCTCGGGATCGCCGGACCGGTTCAGCGCCTTACCGAGGTTGAAGAGCGCGTAGGCGTAGTCGATGTCGCGGCTTCCCTCGGGCCATGTGGCCACGGCCGCCCGCAGCACCGGCACGGCCTCGTCGTAGCGACCCGCCTGCAGGAGCTCGAAGCCCTGCGCGTTCAGCTGGGAGCCGCTCGCCCCGGCCTCGGGTCCGGCGGGCTCCGGAGTCGCGGGCGGCGTGGCCACGACCGGGGTCTCTTTCTTCTTGGGCTTCTTTTCCTTCGGCGTCTCGGCCGCGGCCCGCGGGGCGGTGGCCGTACGTCCGTCCGAGCCGCCATCGCCGCCGTCGTCGCCCTGGGAGGCGAGCGCGACCACTCCCACCCCCGCCGCCACCACCGCCAGCGCCGTGACCGCCGCGGGCACCGCGAGCCCGCGGCGCGGGTTGCGGGCCGGCGGCGCCGGTCGTGGTATCGGTTGCGGGCGCGGGCGCGCCCTGATGGGCTCGGTCCGCGCCGTGGACTCGGTGCGGGCCGCGGAGTCGGGCCGCGCAAGGGCGGCGGCGAGCATCGAGGCCAGCTCTCCGGCGCTGTGCGGGCGTTGCGCCGGATCTCGGTCGAGCGCCCGCCGGAGGACGTCGGCGGCTGCGGCCGGAGCCGTCGGGAGGTGCTCGCGCAGGTCGGGCGGCGGCCTGCCGTTCGCGTCCTGCACGATCTCCATCGGCGTGCGTCCCGTACGTGCCCGCTTTCCGGTGAGGGCCTCGAAGAGCACGGCGCCGAGGCGTACACGTCAGCCGGGGGTCCGGCCCGGTGCCCGTCCAGCTGCTCAGGAGCCATGTATGCGACCGATCCCCAGGACCGTTCCGCTGCGTGTGATGCTGGTCTCATCTGCAGCGGTGGCGATGCCCAGGTCGGCGAGCAGAGCCGAGCCGTCGCCCCGTAGAAGCACGTTGGGTGGCTTCACATCCCGGTGGACGACCCCGTTGTGGTGCGCGTAGTCGAGAGCACT
>CAVVYE010000013.1:0-221012 GCA_963752455.1 uncultured Thermoleophilaceae bacterium | reverse complement strand
AGCCCGAGCCTGCCGCGGAACCCGAACCCGAGCCGCCCGCGCGCGTTCCGGCGACCACCGCGCGGCCCGCTCGCTCGTCCGACAGGGTCTCTGTCACCGGGCCGCGGGCGCGGCCGTCCGGACCGCCGGTACGATCGGCCGGGGTGGCCGCCTTCGAGGATCTGATCTCCGAGCTCGAGCCGATGCTCGATCGCCTCTGGAAGGCGCCGGCGCATCCCCGTGCCGAGCACACCACGATCCCGGCCAAGCCGGGCGTCTACCTGTTCACCCGCCGCGACGACGCGGTACACGTGGGGCAGGCCGAGAACCTCCACCGGCGGCTGGCCGAGCAGTGCCGGCCCTCCTCCGGCCACACCAAGGCCACGCTCGCGTTCGCGGTGGCCAGGCGGGCCGCGCGGGGGAGGGCCTGGACGTGGACGGTCCGCCCGCGCGACTGGCCACCAGCGACGCCTTCGTGCCTTTCTTCGACCGCGCGAAGGAGGCTGTCGCAGGGCTGCCGGTGAGGTTCCTGGAGGTCGACTCGCCGGAGTTGCGGACCCTGTTCGCCGTCTACGGATCGATGGCACTCGGCACCAGCGAGAGCGCCGCCGCAGACCCGAGTTCGAGGCCGGCGCCGGGCCCTAGTCGACGTCGGGGGTGCTGATAACGCGCTCGGACCTGGGTGACGGCAACCTCTGTGCAGGGAGCCCGAGTACGTCTGGCTTCGTCAATCGAGATGATCTCGCGCCCGAACGGCGTCAGGGTGACCGGGATGATCTTGAAGTTCGCGAGCCCGAGCGGAATCCCGATGATGGTGAGGCAGAGAAGGACTCCAGTGAAGAGGTGCAGCAGGATCAGCCACCACCCAGCCAGCAGAAACCAGAGCACGTTGCCGATCGTCGAGCCGGCACCGGCGTCTGCCGCGACGTACGACTGTTTTTCCGAACGGCCATAGCGCGAAAACGCCAATACGCAATGACGCGACTCCAAACGGGATGGTGATCACCAAGATGAACATGATCAGCGCCGCGACCGCGTAACCGATGGCCATCCACAGGCCTGCGAAGACAAACCAGATGATGTTGAGGAGGAGGCGCACCGCCGGATGGAGGGTCCCATACCGGCGTAAAAGCGGTTGACAAAACCGCATCATTCAGCGCCTTGCGAGTGGTCCTGAGCGCGGCTTGCCCGGTGTGCTTTCCGGGACGGGCGCTAGGCTCGTGGTGTGGGTCGGGCTTCCGCTCGACCAAAGCCGTGCCCCGCGTTTCCGCAGTCGTTGCCTCTCAGCACCCTCCGCGTTTCGCAGTGCACATACCCCGGAGGGGGACAACAGATGGCAACAGGAACCGTTAAGTGGTTCAGTGACGACAAGGGGTTCGGATTCATCACGCCGGACGATTCCGGCAAGGACCTGTTCGTGCACCACAACGCGATCCAGGGCAGTGGCTTCAAGTCGCTGACCGACGGCGCGAAGGTGAGCTACGACGCCGAGCAGGGCCCCAAGGGCCCCGCGGCTGCGAACGTCCAGACGCTCTAACCCAGTCTCGAGGGCGGGGGGGCTCGTGCGCGGGCCCGGCTGTGCGTACGGGAGATGGCGCTCCGATAGGAGGACATGCATGGCCTCAAGCGGCAAGCGAAAGACCACGATGGCGAAGCTCAACCGTGAGCGCAGGCTCGTCGAGCGCCGCCAGGAGAAGAAGGCCAAGAAGGACGCTAGGAAGCGGGCCGCGGCACTTGGGATCCCCAGCGAGTCGTTCAGGGACGAGGACGGGCAGCTGGACGAGCTGGACGCCGGGGAGCCCGACAACGTGGCCGCCGGCGAGCCCTCGCAGACGAACCCCGTCTAGGGCGAAGATGCGGCGGGCGGGACTCGAACCCGCACGCCCTCTCGGGCAATGGATTTTGAATCCATCGAGTCTGCCAATTCCTCCACCGCCGCGCGGGAGACGATTCTAGGGCTGGAGCGGGGGAGCTCTCCGGCGGAGAGCCCGCCGTCGTGGTACCGGTCGGCCTCGTCCTGCGGTGACCTCGACCTCCACGTTCCACTGCTGCTGGAACGCCTGCATCGCGAACGCCGTGAGCAGCAGCTGGACCGGGATGAGGATCAGCGTGAGCAATCCGAGCAGGGACGGGTCGAGGGCGGGGTCGTCGAACCCGGCCTTGTCGCGGTCGAACCACGCAGGTCCCGCCACGGCGCAGAAGACGCAGAAGATGATCGCCAGCGCGGCGGCCACCGGCAGCACGCCGCGGCTCCAGCGAGCCACCGCGAACGCCATCACCAGGTACACGATGATGTACGCGAAGTTCACCGGCTGGGCGCCCTGAAGTGGGACCAGCCCCCGACGGTGACGATCAGGATCAGCCCGGCGCTGACCAGCAGGAGCAGGACCACAATGGACCTGCTGGCCTTCGACGAGGCCTTGTCGCGGTTCGGATGCACCAGCACCGTGTCGGCCATCGGTTCGCGCACTCTACACCCGCCCGAGGCGCCCCGGAGCCGATGCGATCTACGATCCAGCGGTCATCCGGCGGGCGTGCTGGAACTGGTAGACAGGCCGGGTTTAGGTCCCGGTGCTCGAAAGAGCGTGTGGGTTCAAGTCCCTCCGCCCGCATTCCCGAGTTGAGCAACGTCCTCCTAACCAAGCTGCTGCTCGGGCCCGGGCTGGTGGTGGCGGCATCGCTCGCCGGTCGGCGCTGGGGTCCGGCGGTCTCCGGAATCCTGGTGGCGATCCCGATCGTCCTCGGTCCGATCCTGCTGATCATCACGATCGAGCAGGGCGAGAGCTTCGGCGCCGAGGCGGCCACGTCCTCGCTGCTGGCGATGGTGGCGCTGGCCGTGTTCGTGGTGGTGTTCGAGCGCGTCGGGCGGTCGCGGCGCTGGGAGGTCACGACGCTCGCGGGCTGGGCGGCGTTTCTCGCGGTGGCCCTGGTGCTGTCGGAGGTGCGACGCCTCGCCCGTGGAGGCGCTCGCCGCCGCGATCGCCGCGTTCGGCCTGGCGCTCGTGGGTGACCCCGCCGCCCGCGGGTCCGGTCGGGCCACGCACACCGCCGCCGGCCTGGGACCTCCCGGCTCGCGCGGTGGCCACCGCCGTGCTGATCCTGGCTCTCACGGGCGCGGCCGACAGCCTCGGTCCCGGCGCTGGCCGGCGCGCTCGCGCCGTTCCCTGTGGCCACCACCGTCGTGGCCGCGTTCGTACTCGCTCAGGACGGCCCGGCGGCCGCGACCGATCTGCTGGGCGGCTTTCTGCGGGCGATCTTCGGCACGGTCGCGTTCTGCTTCCTCACGGCGCTCCTGATCGAGCCGGTGGGCACGGCGGGCGCGTTCCCGATCGGCGTGGCGGGCTCGCTCGCCGTGCAGCTGGTGGTGTTCGCCACCCGGCCGGACTGATCCTCACTCCTCGTCGATCGGTGGCCGGGCCAGCACCACCGACGTCTCGATCTGGCGCTCCGGGATCGTCCAGTAGGGGCGCAGCAGCTCGGTCTTGCGCTCGGGCGAGACCTGCTCGAAGCCGTGGCGGCGGTAGAAGCGCGATCGCCCAATCGGCGGCGGCCCAGGTGCCCACGAGCATGCGCCGGGCGGCCGAGCCCGCGAGGTGCTCCAGCAGCGCGCCGCCCACGCCACGCCCCTGGCTCGCGGGCGACACGTAGGCGTGGCGGATCAGGTCCACGTCGCGCACCGGCTGGATGCCCATGATCCCCACCAGCTCGCCGCCGTCCTCGTATCCCCAGAACGCCACGCCGGCGGCTATCTCGGCCTCCAGCTCGGACAGCGGCATGTACGGATCGCGCCAGCGATCCGCCGGGATCACGCCGCGATACGCCTCGGCGGCGGCGTTCACGATGGCCACGATCGCCGCGCGCTCGTCGTCGCGGCAGGGACGAATGCTCGCGCAGTCAGCCGCGTCAAGCGCTGAGCCCGCCCGACCAGCCTCCGCTTCTCCGCCGCCGGGAGCCGCTTGATCCGCGCCTCCTCGCGCATCGCGTCCGAGCGGGTGTCGAACCGCGCCGTCCAGGCCAGCTCCACCGGCAGGCGGGAGCGGGTGTAGCGGCTGGCCGTGCCCGCCCGGTGCTGGCGCAGGCGCCGCTCGGGATCGGTGGACCAGCCGCAGTAGAGCGTGCCGTCGGCGCAGCGCAGGAGGTACACGAACGCGTCCACGTCAGCCCACCAGCCGCGCGTAGGCGTCCGGGTCGGTCACGCCCTCGGTGAGGATCACGAGCACCGACGTCGTCCGGCCCGGCGCCGAGCGCGCTGCGCGCGCGCGGGTCGGCCATCAGCAGCGCCGGCGGCGCCGGCCGTCCCGCCGGACACTCGCCGGCCTCCAGCCCGAGGCCGGCCAGCGGCGCATGCCGTCCACGGCGGCGTCGTCGTCGACCGCGCAGAACAAGTCGAAGCCGTCCGCCACGTCCGGCCACGCGACGAGCGACGGCAGACCGGCGTTCAGCCCCGCCATGATCGAGTCGTGGGGGCCGGGCACCTCGGTGATCCGCCCCGCGCGCACCGACTCCAGCATGCAGGCGGCGCCGGCTCGGCTCGACGCGCGACGAGCCGCGTGCGGCCGGCCAGGTGGCGCGCCGCCGCGGCCGCCAGCGCGCCCACGCCGATCGGCACGAACGGCGACGTCCGATCAGCGCGCCGCCGGTCTGCTCGTCGACCTCGTCGAAGATCGTCGCGTAGCCCTCGATCACCCAGCGCGGCACGCTCCTCGTAGCCGGGCCAGGAGGTGTCGGAGAGCACGAGGCGCGTCGGCCCGGCCATGGCGGCGCTGGCCGGACGGCGTCGTCGTAGGAGCCGTCGACCACCTCGACGCGCGGCGCCCTCGCGACGCGATCGCGTCGATCCGGGCGTGCGCGGTGCCGCGCCGGCACGAGGATGGTGGCGCCGAGTCCCGCCATCCGCGCGACCCGCGCCACCGCGCGGCCGTGGTTGCCGTCGGTGGCGGCCACCAGCTCGAGGCCGGGGTTGTACGGCGGGTCGCCGAGCAGCCGCTGCGCCGCCCACGACGCGCCCAGCAACTTGAACGCAGGCAGCCCGAAGCGCTCACGCTCGAACTTCAGCCACACGCGGCCGACGCCCCATTCCTCCGCCAGCGACGGCGCGTCCACGAGCGGCGTCTCGGCGTAGCCCGGGCAGCGAGCGGTGGAAGCGCAGCGGAGACTCCGCCGCCGGCGGCTCCGGGGCCATCCGCGCGCAGCGGATTTCGCAGCCACTCGATCACGCGCACAGCTCGCGGGCCGCGGCGGCCAGAGCGGCCGCGCAGCGCTCGACGCTCTCCAGGTCCACCCACTCCTCGACGGCGTGAGCGCCCGCGCCGTCGGGTCCGAACACCACGGTGGGGATCCCCGCGGCCTGGGTGAAGGCGGCGTCCATCCACGGAGTGTCGCCGTAGACCTCGGGGGCGCTCCCGGTCACCGCCTCGGCCGCCCTGCTCGACGGCGGCCACCACGCGCTCGGCCGGGTCGACCTCGAACGGATCCCGCACCAGGCCGAGCCGCACCTCCGCGCCCTCCACGCCCTCGATCAGGGCCTCGCACTCACGGCGCACGTTGTCCTCGGTCTCGCCGGGCACGGTGCGGCGCTCGAGCGACAGCGATGCAGCGCGCCGGGTAGCTGGAGAGCTCCTGGCCGCCCTCGATCAGTGAGGCGTGCAGAGAGCCGGGGCCCAGCAGCGGGTGACCCGGGGCCCGGTCGAGCATGGCCTGAAGCTCGGCCAGGCGGGTGAGCACCGGCGCCATCCGGCGATCGCGTCCACGCCCTCGGCCGGCCGCGAGCCGTGGGCGGCGCGCCCCGCGGTCTCCACCTCGGCCCAGACGAAGCCCTTGTGCGCCACGCACACCCGCAGGCCGGTGGGCTCGGTCACGATCGCGGCGTCGGCGCTCCAGCGGCGCAGCACGGACTGGGTTCCGATGCTGGCGTGCTCCTCGTCGGCCACCGCGGTCACGATCACGTCGCCGGCCAGGCCCTCCGACGCCACGGTGGCCGCGGCGTGCATGCATGCCGCGAGGCTGCCCTTCATGTCGTAGGCGCCGCGCCCGTAGAGGCGCCCGTCGCGCACCTCGGGCTCGAACGGTCGGGCCATGCCCTCCACGCCCACCGTGTCCATGTGCGCGTTCAGCATCAGCGAGGGGCCGCCGCCGCGTCCGCGCGCCAGCCCGACCACGCTGGGGCGACCGGGCGCGGCCTCGTCCACCTCGACCTCGAGCCCGGCGTCGCGCATCCAGCCGGCCACATGCGCGGCGATCTCGGCCTCGCCCGCACCGCCGGGCACCAGCTCGGGGTTCACGGAGTCGATGGCCACCAGCGACGCGGCGAGCTCGCCCACGGTCATCGCGGCATCGTATGAGACCATGGTCCGGTGCTCGCCCGGGCCACCGCCCCGGGCTGCGCTCCTCCCAGGGCCTCAGGCGGGCAGGGTCTCGCGCAGCCAGCGCTGCGCGTGCGGCAGGTGCTCGGGATCGATGTGGTGCCCGGCATCCGACTCGTGGTACTCCACCGCGAGCCCGCCCGCCTCGAGCATCTCCCGCGCGGTGCGGGCGAACTGCACGTCCATCACCGGGTCCCGGCGGCCGTGGGCGATGAAGACGCGTGTATCCGGGCGGCTCGCGAGGTCGGGCTCCCAGCCCTCGACGGTGGGCACGAAGCCGCTGAAGGCCAGGATGCCGGCGGGCGCCGGACGGTCGGGGCCGAGCCCGAGCGCGTAGCTCATGACGGTGCCCATGGAGAAGCCGCCCAGCACGGTGCGCTCCGGGCCGACGCCCGTGTGCTCCCACAGCTCGTCGTGAAGCGCGGCGAGCTCGCCGTAGGAGGCGCGGAACGTATCCGGGTCGGGGTAGCCCACCCGAGGGACCACGTACCAGTGGTGTCCCGGCCAGCCCGGGATGGTGAGGGGAGCGCGCGGAGACACCACGTGGAGGCGCCGCTCCGGGTCGAGCACGTCGGCCAGTCCGAGCAGGTCGTGCTCGTCGCTGCCGCGGCCGTGGTTGAGCACGAGCAGCCCCTCGGCGTCGCCGTCCGGCTTGCGCTCGACGCGTACGAGGGCCATCGGGTCAGACTACGCACAGAGCGCCCGGCGGCGGCGCCACGGCGAGGAGAGGAGCGCAGATGGAGCAGGCGACGACCGGGTTGCGGGAACGGCGCGAGGTGCTGGTTCGGGACCACATGGAGTCCGAGAACCAGCATCGGTTCGACGTGGCGCTCGACACCTTCGACCACCCGCGCTACGAGCTGATCGCCACCGGAGAGGTGTTCGACGGCCCCGAGGAGGTGTCGGAGTACTACCGGCGCACCCGCAGCGCCTTCCCGGACCAGCGCAACGAGAACACGGTGTTCCACCACGCCGACGACGCCGTGATCGTCGAGTTCGATCTCCTGGGCACACACGAGGGCGAGCTGCGGGGCATCGAGCCCACCGGCAGGACGTTCCGCTGCCGCATGTGCGCGTTCTTCCTGTTCGCGCCCGGCGGGGACCGGATCGTGTGCGAGCGGATCTACTTCGACACGGCCACGATCGCCCAGCAGCTGCTGGGCGGCGACGAGGCGCCGCCGGCCTGAGCGCTCAGGCGGGCTCGGGCGCCGCCGCCCGCGGGCCCGGCAGGTTGCGGAACCCGAAGGCCCCCGCCTCGCGCCCGGCCTGAACGAACCAGCACTCGCCGCTGGCGTCGGACGCGAACAGCGCCACCACCGCCTCGCCCACCTGCTTGGCGGGAATGATGGGAAGGCCCGCGGCGTTCAGCCCGTCGCGAATGCCGTCGATGATCGCCGACTCCGCGAAGCCCGGGCACACGGCGTTGTAGCGAATGCCCCTGTCCACCAGGGCGGGCCCGAGCGAGCGCGCCAGCCCCACCACGGCGTGCTTGTTGGCCGAGTAGATCGGGTCGTAGGGCGTGCCCGTGAGCCCGGCCAGCGAAGCGGTGGCCACGATCGCGCCGCCGCCGCGCGCGGTGAGCGCCGGAATCACCGCGTTGGTTCCGAACACCACCCCGTCCAGGTTCACGCCCATGGCGAGGCGGTAGCGCTCGAGGTCGAAGTCCTCGCCCAGCCCGGTGCCGCTCACCACGCCGGCGTTCAGGTGAACGAGGTCGAGTCCGCCGAACTGCTCCAGCACGAAGTCCACCATGGCCCGGTTGTCCTCGGGCTTCGACACATCGGCACGAACGAAGTGGCCGCCGAGCTCCTCGGCCGCCGCGCGCCCGGCGTCCTCGGCGATGTCGGCCAGCACCACGTTGGCGCCGGCATCCACCAGGGCCCGGCCGGTCGCGCGGCCGAGACCACCGGCTCCTCCGGTGACGAGGGCGACCTTGCCGCTGAGGTCCGGGGTGTTCGTGGGGGTGGACATGGGTCGCAGCGTAAAGCGCCGGACCCGAACTAGCGGCGGTCGGTGGCGTCCTCGAGGACTTCGGTGATCAGCTCGTCGAACGTCGCGATGTCCTCGGGCTCCCAGACGATGCGCGACATTCGCGGTCCGTCGAACGTGAAGCGGAAGCAGTTCAGCCACTCCCTGCCGCGACCCAGGCCCACTGATGCGAGCACCATGTCGTTGCCCTCGTGGGCGAACTCGTTCGGCCGGCCTGCGGGAACGAATGCCCTGCTCATGGCGAGCAGCCACCGATGCACCTCGTCGCCGCCGCGGTAGGTGCCCGCGAACAGAGTGCTGCCCGGCACCACCACCTCGATGTCCGGCGTCATCGCTCGCAGTGCGGCGGGCTGGTCTCCTCGGGCGAACGAAGCCGTGACCCATGCCAGCATCGCCTCGCGCTCGCCGGCGACGTCCGTGTCGTGATGCACGTCCACGAGGGCGATCCACAGAGCCAATCTCGGCACGACCATCGCCCGCCTGAAGCGACGCGTCTCGCGCGTCCAACATTCGCCTTATCCCGGTTCACAGCCTGGCCGCGGGCCCTGACGGCGCGTAGAATTGAACGGGTATGGACCCGGTCGTCATCGTTTTCTTCGCAGTGTTCTTCGTGCTCGTGTGCGTCGTGGGTCCGTTCGCCGCCGCCGAGGACCGCCCAGCGTTCCGCTGGCCGGACCGCAGGCCGCGTCGGATGGTCTGACAGACGCACGATCGCAGCCCGGTTTTGGAGACGGGCCGGAGACGGAGCGGTCTCGCCCGCTAGCCGATTGCGCGGGATGAGCAACGCGCCTATGTTCGAACGCGCCTGTGGGTCCGGCGTCTGACTGATCAGATTGAACTGACCTATCAGCTTAACTTGACTGTACCCTTCCCGGAGTGCTAGGCCACGCAATAAGGGCACTGGACTCGACCCGGAAGGGGTGCCCAGATGGCGAACGGTTGGCCTGTCAGGCTCGCGCTTACGGCGGGCGTGTCCGTAAAGCGCCTTCACCGCCCCTTCTGTCTTAGCCGTCGGGCTGGTTCTCGCCGCCTGTTCGGGTGATACCGACCCGGCGACGAACATCACGAACCTGAGCGCCCAGTTGAACGCGCATGGGCATACCACCGGCAAGCCGGCGACTTGGTGGTGGGAGTACGACACCGTCAAGTCGCGACCTCGGGACAGCGAACGACATGCGAGGTATTGCGGAAGCGGCGACCGGCCCGACTGCGGCCCGGCCCAGCGCCGTCCTCAGCGGAACATCCCGTTGAGTGTCGGTGCGTCACCGGCCTGACGCCGAACACCACCTACTTCTTCCGGGCCTGCGGCCAGGACCAGGGCGCCGCGAGTCCTACGTGCGGCAAGACGCTGAGCTTCAAGACGCTTGCCGGCCCCAGCCACTACAGCGAGCGGGTGTTGGCTGACGGCCCGGAGCTCTATTGGCCGTTGGGGGAGACGTCTGGGACGACGGTTACGGACGTGTCGGGGAACGGCCATCACGCCAAGATCCTGACGAACAACCAGCCGTCGAACGCCGGGTTCACGATGGGGCAGCCGGGCGGCACTGTGGGTGGCGACAAGGCGTTGCGGTTCGACGCGTTCTTGGATGCTGAAACCCAACGTCCAGCATTGGAAGGGCAGCGCGGTCCAGGCTGACACCTACAAGCCCTATGTGCCTGGGGCCCAGCTGACGATGGAGGGCTGGTTTTACAAGATCGACCCCTATTCGTTCGCCACGATGTTCTCTGCGAGCGGCACGGCCACGAAAACCTTCTTCGGGTACCCGATAACGGCGAGCAACCCGGACGGGCATAAGGACTTCAACAACCCTCATCCGACGTTGGAGTGGGGGACCGCGGCGGGCCAAGGGGCCGGGGCCGCGCAGCTGGCGCGGTGGTACGACGTGGACCACTTCCCCACCGCCTATTTGGACTGGGGTGCGGCGGGGGCGGGCCACACCGACAACCCAAACAACGACTTCCGGTTGTTGACGTGGATCACGGTGTTCACGGTCGACGACACCACGGCATCTCCGAACTGTGGATTGACGGCCGGTCGATGGGCGCCCAGGGGCCTAACGGGTTTGGTCGCGACCTCCCTGGGTTCGACCCGGATGACTTCCGGTCCGAGTTCGCGAACCACCCCGGGACGCTGGACAAGACGGGGGCGTATTCGGGGCCTGTCCCGTATAACGACCCGGGCGTGTTCCAGGTTGGGATGCGCGGCGGCCCCCCAAGATTCGCCAACACGGGCGGCTCTGAGATTTGGGGCGGGCTGATGCAACACATCGCCGTCTACGAACGCATCATGACCCAGACGGAAATCCTTTCGCACTGGGCTGAGGGCATCGGGCAGACGACGGGCGGGGCGAGCTCGTAGCGACCTTTACGACCCGAGCAGACGGGGTGGGAGTGGTCCGTAACAGCCCCGACTGTCCGAGTTCATGGACCACGCGTCGATAGTGCCGCCGGCCAGAACGCCGAACAGGTGATCGCAGCCGTGTCGAGCCGGGCCGGCTATGTCCGGTTGTGACGAATCGGTATACGGCGCGGGGGGGGGAACCCCGTCGTGGGTGTGCCCGGCCCGGCCACCGGGCGATCATGCGATCCTCCGCTGGTGGAACGCGCGTCGATCCACGTCACTCACGCCACCGCCGGGCAGGAACTACCTCGTGCGGCCGGCTCCCTCGATTTCGCAATCGAGGAGTGGACCGGCGGGTGGGCACTGGGCGGATGGACCTTTCTGCCCGGGAGCGGGCCGTTCGAGACGGTCCGGGCATATTGGGACGGGACCGAGATTGGCGTAGCCGAGCGTTGGGTGCGCGATGACCTGGCCGACGCGCTCTATTGGGTGCCCCGCGCGCCAGAGGCCGGATTCATGGTCAAGCTCGGCCCGGAACACGCTGCGGGACGCCTAGAGCTGATCGGAGAGCGCGCCGGGCGCCCCGCCGCGCGCTTCACCACGACGTTCATCAGGCCGGAGCGCGAGTCCTTCCCCTCCCCCCGGAGCACCTCGCGGAGCGGGTTTCCGCCGTATCGGGTGCGACTTTTCGGCTGTCGGGCCTGCAGGTCTTCACCGACCTCAGCGATCAGATCAGGCGTCACCTCGGCGACCCCGGCAACCTGCGGGTGCTCGACTGGGGCTGCGGCTGCGGGCGCGCCACCCGGTACCTAGCGGCCGACATCGGAGGAGTGGGTGAGCTGCTCGGCTGCGACATCGACGCGGAGGGCGTCGAGTGGTGCGCGCAGAACCTGCCGGGACGCTTCTCGCAGAGCTCGCCCGAGCCGCCGCTTCCTTACGGGGACGGCGAGGTGGACGCGATCCTCGCGAACTCGGTCTTCACACATCTACGGCGGGAGGATCAGGGCCGATGGCTCCGCGAACTTCGGCGGATTCTCTCCCGGAACGGCCTGCTGGTGGCCTCGGTGGCCGGCGAGTACGCGTTCCTCCTCCACGAGCGCCGGCCGCGCACGCGGTCGCGGCCCGGGTCGATTCTCTTCCGTGCGGACGCGCTCAGGGCGGAGAGGAGACTGCGGCGCGCGGGCTTCATCGACGTCTCCCCGGACAGCGCCCTCGACGGGATCGCGCCGGCCGGCTACTACAGGCTGGTGTTCCAGACGCCCGCATACACGAGGCGCGCCTGGAGCGAGTCGTTCGAGATCGTCGACTACCTGGAGCGCGGAGTTAACGGCCATCAGGATCTGGTCGTGATGCGACCGCTGCGGCCATAGGGCCATGCCGCGCCAGCTGCGGCCCTTGTGGCCCGCAGGAAGGATGCGGAGTGGCGTGACATCTACGGCGCCGACGGAAGGCAGCACTGATGACCGCCTGATAGGTGCGCACGGTGCCCGGAAGACGATTGCGGGCGAAGTCGCCCTTCCTGAGCAGGTGCGCAGCGAGGGCGTCGAACTGCTCTATTAGATGTGCACTGTCGCGCACCCCATGCCCGGCCGACCCCCCACGAGCGCGAAACCCCCGCCGTTAGCGGGGGCTTCGTAGCGGGGCAGCCAGGATTCGAACCTGGGACCTCCGGTTTTGGAGACCGGCGTTCTGGACCAACTGAACTACTGCCCCTCGCGCGTCCATCGTAGAGGGCATGGTCCGGTGCTCGCCCGACCGGCGCTCGGGCTCCGCTCCTCCCTGGCCCAGCTGCCTACGGCAGTAGGGTGACCGCGCACCGCCACCCTGGGGAGGAGACGCATGCCGGCAGTGGAGACCGTGAACGGGCCCGTGGACGTGGACGAGCTCGGCCTGACCCTCATCCACGAGCACTTCTGCTCGATCGACGAGGCCACGAAGTTCCAGTTCCCCCACCTGTACGACGAGGCCGAGGAGTGGGAGTCGGCCATCGGCGACGCCCGGGCGGTCGCGGGCCACGGCGTGAAGACCGTGGTGGACCCGGGGGCGATGTTCCTCAGCCGCAACGCCAGGTTCAGCAAGAGGGTGGCGGACGAGAGCGGTCTCAACGTGATCCTCGCCACCGGCGTCTACACCTACGACCACCTGCCCGCAGCCGCTGCTCAACCGCAGCGAGGATCAGATCGCCGAGATCCTCGTCCACGACCTCGAGCACGGGATCCAGGGCACGGACATCAAGCCCGCCTTCATCAAGTGCGCGGCCGACGAGCCCGGGGTGAACCCGAACGTCGAGAAGATCCACCGCGCGGCGGCCCGCGCGTCGATCCAGACCGGCCTGCCGATCATGGCCCACTCGCGGCCCGCCTCGGGCACCGGGCCGGAGCAGATGAAGATCTTCACCGAGGAGGGGGTGGACCCGACCCGGGTCCAGATCGCCCACACCGGCGACACCGACGACCTCGACTACATCGAGCGGCTGCTGGACACCGGCTGCTGGATCGGCCTCGACCGGTACGGCCTCGACCTGTTCCTGCCCATGGACCGCCGCAACGCCACCACGCTCGCCCTGCTGGAGCGCGGGTACGTGGAGCGCATGTTCCTCTCGCAGGACTTCTGCTCCACGCTCGACTGGTTCCCGCGCGAGGTGCAGGAGTACCTCAAGGCCAACGAGGTGCCGAAGTGGAGCATGACCGTGCTCTTCGAGGAGGTGATCCCCACGCTCAAGGAGGGTGGGATGACGGGCGAGCAGCTCGACCAGATGATGGTGGAGAACCCGAAGCGCTGGCTCGTCTCGGCCTGAGCGCCGCGGTCAGGGGCGAGCGCCGCCGCCCCGTGGATGCCACCAGGGTCGCGGCCAGTGCCGCGCGCCGCACGCCCATGCGCCGGCGCGTGGCTGGGTGATGAAGGCGTAGGAGGCGGGGGCCACGGTCACGTCGCCGTGGGCGACCGGCGCGGGGGAGAGGGAGGGAAGCTCGCCCGCCGCCGTGAGCTCCAGCGGGCGGCCGTTCAGCGCCACCCGGTCGCCGGCGAGGTCGCCGGTCACGGCGTGGATAGAGGCGCCGCGGGCGCCGGGTCCCCGCAGGTGGATCGCGGCAGGAGCGGAATGGTCCGTGTTCAGGGCCAGGGTGGTCACGCCCCCGCGCACCCCGGGCGTGCAGCTCGAGTAGAGACGCAGCCCCGCGGGCGCGCCCGTGACCGCCGGGTCGAGCACGGTGGTGCCCATCAGGCGCTTCCACAGCAGCGCCGCCCAGTAGTCGGGACGGGGCGTGAGCGTCGCGTCGTCGAGCAGCGCGTAGGGCTGTGTCCCGGCGATCGTCCAGCGGGTGGCCACGTGCACACCGCCGCGGGCCATGGTCCCCAGGGCGTTCAGGTAGTAGAAGCTGGCGGCCAGCGTGTTCGAATAGCCCACGACACCGCCGCACGCGGTGTTCCCGAACTCGTCCACCCAGAGCGGCCGCCCGGGGCGCGTTGGCGTTGCGCAGCCCGCGCATGTACGCGAGCGAGCCCTTCACCCGGTCGAGGAACTCGGCCGCCAGCGGGTCGGTGGGCGGTCGCGGCTGAAGGCCGGAGCACATGGCCGTGTTCCCGAACGCGGGGTAGTGGTGGTAGGAGACCGCGTCGTAGAGGCGGCCGGTGAGCGGCATGATCGCGGAGGTGTCCGGACCGAGCGGGGCGTTGGCGATCGGGCGCTCCGCACCGGTGGTGAAGAACGAGCCGGGGCCGATGAAGGTGGAGCGCCGCGCCACCTCGGCCCTCAGGGCGAGAAAGGCGCGCACGTCGCGGGCGTAGTCCGCCGCTGAATAGCTCGCCGGGTTGGAGGACCCGTACACGGTGATGTTGGGCTCGTTGCCGAAGGAGACCACCGCCGGCGGGCAGGCCGATGGCCGCCGCCCGCGCCAGGAGGGCCCGCGCGTTGTCCGGGTTCCAGGTGAAGTCCGGGTTGCGGGGGCCCGGGCCGCCGTTCACGCCGATGATCACCCGCAGCCCGTTGGCCGCGGCGAACCGGTTGGCCGCATCCCACTCGCGGGCGCCGAGCACGAACTTGTAGGCGCCGGGTGGGTTCGGCCCCAGGGACGCCCGTGGGGTCGTAGTAGGTCTGGTCGATCTTCGTGCCGCTGAAGCGGATGTAGGCGGGGCCGAGGGCACGCACCAGGCGGGCCAGCCGGGGCCGGCTGAAGTCGAAGGGCGTGCCCGACGAGCGCTCGGTGAGCTGCGAGATGTCGATCCCGAACGACACGAACTCCCGGTCCACGGTGCCGGCCGGGCGGCTGCCGCGAGCGTCGAGCGAGGCCGCCAGGGCGGACGGGCTCAGGACGAGGAGCAGGGCGACCGCGACCGCTGCCGATACCCCACGAACCACGCTGCCGAGCGACCACGCGGCGACTCTAGGCGAGTGGCACCCCTGCCCGCGCAGGTCCATCCTCGCCTCAAGGATGGGGCACGGACGGACGAAGAACCAGATGGTGATGGTCGGCCGCCCGAATTTACGCAGGGCTGCTAGGACTTATCATTGGAGTGCCTCGCGGGCGTGGTGTAGTGGTTGCACAAGAGCCTTCCAAGCTCTTAGTAAGGGTTCGATTCCCTTCGCCCGCTTCGGCTTGTAGAGCGGAACCGGCTCTACAGGCCACTCGCAATCCCGCCTCCGTATGCGGCTGGGCGTAGCTCATCACCTCGGCTGGGCAGTGGCGGTCACGGCATCGGCCGACCACCGGGTCGTGGACCGCCGGCGGATCGAGCTGATCGAGCCCGGCATGACGGCCGCACCGATCCACCACCACGAGGGCAAGCCGCTCGATGACGCTGCCATCGCGGCACTGGTCGCGAAGGTGCAGGCGTCGGCGGTGCGGGCAGCGTCCGCTTCGCTGGATCGGCTCGCCGCCGCATTGCCCGAACCGATCGTGTCGATGTCGCTGCGTGCCTGGTCGCCCGACTTCCCCACGGAGATCGCCCGTCAACGCCGTGCGCCCTACGAGAGCCGCGCCGACTCGATCATGTACCGCCAGGTGCTGGCCGAGCTCGCACACGCGCGCGGCTGGGCCGTCCACCTCTACGACGCCACGGATGTGGAGGGCCAGGCCGCCAACGTTCTCGGCGAGCGGGCCGACGAGGTGCTCCGCGGCCCGCGGGCAACGCTTGGGCCGCCCTGGAACAAGGACCATCGGATGGCGCTCGCGGCGACGGTCATGGCCGGCTGCTGACCTTCGCACCCAGGCGGCCTACCGGTTTAGGATCCTCGTCCGAACATGAGGAGCCGTGTCACAGCCATGGTGGGGGCGTTGTGCGTGCTGGGTCTCGTCGGCACATCGACCGCGTCGACACAGCCCGCGCCGGCGAACGCCGCCGCCGCGCGTCCGCCCGTGGTGATGATCGTCATGGACGCGTTCCCGACCGTCTCCCTGCTCAATGCCCGCAGCCGGATCGACCGCGTTCGCTACCCGAACTTCGCTCGCCTCGCGGCCGACTCGACCTGGTTCCCGTACGCCACCACCTCGCTCGACGAGACCGGGCGTGCGTTTCGAGAGATCTTCACGAGCCGGACATCGTGGCGGTTCGCCAAGCCGACCTACGCCAAGCACCCGAACAACCTGTTCACGTTGCTCGGTCGCCGGTACCGGATAGAGGCCGGCGAGGAGGGCAACGAGCTTCTGCCCGAAGCGGCTCTGCCCGAACGTGCGGCCCCAGACCAGGGAGTCGATCGAAGCGCCAGCTGGAGGCGGGCCGGCCGGAGCGGTTCATGGCGCTGGGTCGAGCGCTTCAGCCCGTCGCCGACGCCCGACGTTCTACTTCAAGCACGTGCTGTTTCCGCATTCGCCCTGGGTCTACCTGCCGTCGGGGCACACCTACTTCGACGGGCCGAGCGAAAACGGCGTGACCTGGGACCACTGGGACTCGATCCCGTGGCTCGTCCAGCAGAAGTACCAGCGACACCTGCTGCAGGTCGAGTTCACCGATCGCCTGCTCGGGCGCGTGCTTGACCAGCTCCGGCCACCGGGCTCTATGACCGCTCGCTGATCGTCGTCACCGCGGACCACGGCGAGAGCTTCGGCCGGCCGGGCAATGACGGCCGCGACGTCGACCGCCGAAACGTCGGCGACATCGCCCTGAAGCCGCTCTTCGTGAAGCTGCCGCGCCAGCACGCGGGGCGGATCGACCGTCGCCACGTTCGCAACCTCGACATCCTGCCGACGATCGCGCGCGTCGCGCGACTCCGTCCTGGCTGGCGAGTGGAGGGGCGACCCGTGTTCGGGCCGGCGGCGCGGAGGATCCCGCGTTCCGTCGCTCTTGATCAAGCGCAACGGCGAGCGCGTCCGGCTGAGCCCGAGATCGCTCCGCCGCCACGCCGCGGATTCGCTGCGGCTGAAGCTGAAGCTGTTCGGCCGTTCCCGCGGTCCGTTCGGGATCGGACCGCACCGGGAACTGCACGGCACCCCCGTCGCGCGCTGGCCGGCGTTGCCGGCCGGCGCGCTCCGCGCCGAGCTCGACTACCCCGACCTGGTTCCGCGAAGTCCGGCTCGACGCGCCGTCCCTCCCGGTGAAGGTGACCGGCCGACTGGCCGGTCCCGGTAGCCGCGCCCCGCTCGACCTCGCGGTCGCGGTGAACGGGACGATCGAGGCGACCGCGCCCGCGATCGCCCTGGATCCAAGCTCCAACCGCCTCTTCACCGTGATGATTCCCGAGAGCTCGCTCCGCCAGGGCGCGAACACGGTGCAGCTGTTCGCCATCGAGGGCGGCAGACTCGCCGGCCCTGCGCCCGCTCGGCGGAACGTGAGTTCGGCTCAGGCCGCGATCTCTTCCTGAGAGCCGATCGGGAGCCAGCGAACGCTCCGCCGGAAATCCTCGGGCGCGCCCGCGAACTCCCGCTCGATGGCCTCGCGTCCCTGGCGGAAGTGCTTCCAGCCCTCGTAGTGGATCGGGATCACGGTGCGGGGGTGGACGAGCCCGCAGAGCTCCACCGCGTCCTTCGCGGTCATCGTGTACCGCAGCGGCCCGCTCACCGGGAACCGCACGCCGCCGAGATGCAGCAGCGCGGTGTCCACCTGCGAGGCGGTCGGCCACCTCGCGCACTCCGTCGTAGAGCACCGTGTCGCCGGAGATCCAGAGCACGCCGTGCTCCTGGCCGTCCCAGCGGAGGGCGAAGCCGATCACGTCGCCCACGATCGGATGGCTGCCCGGCGGTCCATGCCGGCAGGGCGTGGCGGTTATCTCGATCGTGGGCCGCCCGGGCGCCTCCAGCCGGGTGGCCTGCCAGGCCTCGAGCCCGCGTGCGGATCCGCCCAGGCGCTTCGCGCCCGACGCGGTGGTCACCACCACCCCGGCGGAGGGGAGCAGGGCACGCCCGGCGGGGTCGAGGTTGTCGTCGTGGTGATCGTGGGACAGGAGCACCGCGTCGATCTGGCCGACGTCGCCCGCGGCCACCGCGGGACCCTCGAGCTTGCGCGACATCGTGCCCCAGCCGAAGAAGTACCTCTTCCCCGGGGGATCGAACGTCGGGTCGGTGAGCAGCCGCCATCCGCCGACCTCGATGAGGACGGTGGGCCCGCCGATGTGGGTGATGCGAACGCCGCTCACGCGGCCTGCTTCGCGTGGCTGGTGGTCCACTCGAGGATGAAGTCGGCCACCTCCTCCCAGCCGTCCTGGCCCGGGAAGTGGCAGCGCCCGGGGTACTCCTTGTGGTCGGTGGCCGACGGTGCCTTGCTCTGATGCTTGTAGTTCGCCTTGTTCACCGACGGCGGGCAGATGCGGTCCTCGGCCCCGGTCACCAGCACGAGCGGCGCGCGGTCCGGGTTCTTGTAGTCCACCTTGGTCACCGCGTTGGGGTTGAAGTTCGCGAGCCCGGCCTGGAAGAACGGGCGGGCGGCGCCGGGGATGTAGTAGCGCTCGTAGACCTTGTCCGATTCCTCGCGGGTGAGCGAGTTGGTGAAGCACCAGTGGAACTGCTTCTGGGTCAGCGGCGTCTCCTTCTTCAGGTTGGCCGGGTTCCCGAGCGCGGGCCAGGCGGCACCGGATCGTCGAGAACGGAAGCGTCAGCACTCCCTTCGGCGCGCCCGTGCCGAGTGCCGCTCCGGCGGCGCCGAGCCCGCGATCGAGAAGGAGCTGTGCGTGGATCCCCCCGAAGGAGTGGCCGATGATGATCGGCGGGCGGTCGAGCTTGCGGATGATCGCGTCGTAGTGGTCCACGATCTCCTTCGACGCCGAGTCCCCTCAGCGGCGCCGGGTCGCGACGCAGCTCCTCGATATCGCCGTCGAGACCCGGCCACGCCGGCGCGTGCACCTCGTGGCCACGAGCCCGGTAGCGCTCGATCCAGTGCTCCCAGCTGAGCGGCGTCATCCACATGCCGTGGATGAAGACGATGGGGAGGGGGGTCGGGGCCGTACTCATCTCAAGTCCTTCCGGGAGGGTTGCGAGGGGGGCGTGCCGGAGCGCAACCTACTGGGCAAATGTTCCGTACGGACCGCCCGCGGGCCTGAGCTAGACTGCACCGGTCTTCGCCTCGGGGCGTGGCGCAGTTTGGTAGCGCATTCGGCTGGGGGCCGAAAGGTCGCTGGTTCAAATCCAGTCGCCCCGACTCAGCGTCCGTGCGCACGGGGGTGCATTGCGACGCAAACCGGCTCCCGACGTGGAGCCGGTTCCGCATAGGGGTGCACAGCGATGCACCCGGCGGTCGCAACTGAGACGCAGTCCAGACGCACCCTGGCGCCGAAGTCAGACGCAGGTGGAACCCTCGAGCCGCCGCCGGCGGTGCCCACTGAGCCGTGGCCGAAAGTGGTGCGGCCGGTTGCCGGTCACTTCCCGGCCGCAAGCGCCCGCCAACGTAGCCCAAGGCCCTTCCGACTTCGAGCAAACCCCGGACCACCTCAAGTGTTCCCCAAGTTTCGTACAGCGCTGGCAGGTTTGTGAGCGGCGCCTGTAGCTTGGGCCCGGGGTTGCCCTGTTCCGCCGAGCCGACGCTCGTAGCTCGGTCGCGGTCGTGCTATTACTCGTGGTCTCAGCGGTGCCAATCACGTGGCACGTACCGCCATTCGGACCGGTCGGCCTCGCCCTCTTGATCGCTGCTGTGTTCCTGGTGTTACGCGAACGGTGACATGGCCACCCGCCGCCAGGAGCTCGTTGGTTCACCGCGGCGAGGCGCTGGGCGCGCTTCTTGCGTTCGATGCAGACCGCGGATAGGTTGAGTGTCGCGGGTGGGAAGCCGACGCGCTCGCGACCCCCAAGGCCGACCGCGAGGTCGGGGCATTGTTGGCGAGGTGGTGTGAAGCGCCTACAGCTCGTTCTGCGGTCTCCGCGATGCTCCTGGCGTCCGGCTGCTCCTTGGGCGATTCGAAGCCTGCTACGGACGTGAGTGACGTCAGCGCGACGCTCAACGCCGACGTCGGCTCCAATCAGGCAGGCGAGGTCACCTACTGGTTCCGCTACGGCGAGACGACCACCTACGACACAGTCACGCCCGACCGGACGGTGACCTTCCCCCAGGGCCACAACGCGAACGGGCCGAAGATACCGTGTCGCAGTCGATTTCCGGGCTGGAGCCGGAGACCACCTACCACTTCCAGATCTGCACCTCGCCCGGTGCCCAGGCGGGTTCGCGCGGTTGCACCCCACAAACCGGACCTTCACGACCGCAGCCGCGCTCGACATCTCCGCGGAGCCGGGGCTGTACCCGGCATTCGATCCACAGAGCAGCGATTACGTGACGCGATGCGGCAGCGAGCCGGTGAGCGTGACGGTCGACGCCCCACCCGGAACGGAAGTCGCCGTCGACGGCGCACCAGCGGCCAGTGGAGGATTCTCGACAGCGGTCGGACTCACGCCAGGTCAGCGGTTTGACATCGAGTCAGCACGAGCGGCTCGTTGCGCGAGTACCACGTACGATGCTTGCCGGGAGACTTCCCGTCTTGGAGCTTCTCGAGCTCCGGTCCTTCGAGTCTCCAGTGGGTGCTCATGGCTCCGTCGCTGAGCTTCGGCCTCACCAAGCGTTACGTCGCCTTCTTCGACACGCACGGAGCGCCCGTATGGTGGTACCGCGCCGACGCGGCGCCCTCGGTCGTGAAGCTCCTTCCGGATGACTCGGTGGCGCTCGCCCCGAGCTCGGGCGGGTACGCCGTGCGTGACGCGCCGTTTGAGGTCCGGCGGCTCGACGGCACGCTGTTGCGCACCATCGGCACAGTTGGCACGCCGACCGACGACCACGAGCTGCAGGAGCTGCCGAACGGCAACTACGTGGTCGTGTCCTATCCCCCTCGCGACCACGTGGATCTGAGCGCGCATGGCGGACCCTCCGACGCGACTGTTGTCGACGCTGAGATTCAGGAGGTGGACCCGGAGGGCTCCCTCGTCTGGTCCTGGAACAGCAAGGACCACATCGCGCTCGCCGAGACTGGTAGGTGGTGGCCCAGCGTGATCTCAGGGCGCAGGACGCTGCCCGACGGCCGGACCGCGTACGACCCCGTGCACATCAATGCCGTCGAGCCGGATGGCGACGGCCTACTCGTCTCAATGCGCCATAACGACTCCGTCTACCGCATCGCGCGGAGCGACGGCCATGTCGATTGGAAGCTCGGAGGGACCACTGTCCCGGAGAGCCTGAGCGTGACGGGCGAGCCGAACGCGAACGTGCTCGGCGGCCAACACGATGTACGCCGGCTCTCCGACGGCACCATCACCGTGCACGACAACGGAACGGGACTCGGCCGTGCGCCACGAGCGGTGCGCTACGACGTGGATCCTTCAACCAGAGAGGCCACCCGTCTGGAGGTTCTCGCCGACAGCGAGGTGACCACCTCCGGCTGCTGCGGCAGCGCACGCAAGCTGGACTCCGGCGGCTGGCTGGCGAGCTGGGGCGGCAATCCCTCGGTCGTCGAGTACGGCTCGAACGGCGCGCGCTTGATCGCATTCACGTTTGTCACGTACTTCTCGCATCGCGCCTTGCCCGTTGCGCCTGGACGTCTTTCCGCGGGCGCGCTGCGCGCCGGAATGGACGCCATGTTCCCGCGCGAATGACGCGCTGAAGCTACTGGGCGTCGATCACGAGCAGGTTGAAGCGCGTGTTGCCGTCGTCGATAGCGGCTGTGGTGGGATTGCAGACGTGAATCGAAACGGCATCCTCGCCCTGGGGGCTGATTGAGCTGTGCTGGGCGCTGTAGTCGAGGCTGGTCCTTGTGTCTGTCCAGTTCGGCGTCAGCACGAGGTGGTCGCCGTTGGCGTTGACTCCGGTCACGGGGTAGGGAGGGACCAAGGCGAGCAAAACCGCTACCACCTACCGCCGGGCCGAACGTGTCCCCAACAGGTTTGTGACACGCATTGGGCGAAGCTGGCTCTATGAGCCAGTCAGCGACTTCAGAGGACACCCGGCCCATTGACCCGGCCGACCTTCGCCACTGCACTACTGCGTCCACTACATGCACGCCACGCTCGGTCTCCCGCCGCGGGTGATCGCGGAACAGATGGGCTGGACGCTCGCCGGCGTGCTGAAGCTGCTGGCGGTCTACGGCCACGGAGATGTCGGGGCGCTCGAGGAGATCGACCGCGCCTTCCAGACCAATGTGACGCCGCTGCGCGCGGTCAACTCAGACGCAGTCCAGACGCAGCGGGGGGCTTAGGCCGCTCTGCAGTGCGGAGTTGATCCAGTCGCCCCGACTTTGGGAGTCCGCCGCCGGCGGACTCTCGGCTTAGGGGGCGCCTCTGTGACGAGCGTCCGTATGTGACGAGGCTCCGAATGTGACGAACACCTCAGTTCGTCCTGAGCGGTCGGGATAGAACATTGGCGATCGGCTAAACGGCACCGCCCGCCCACCGGACTCGCACCCGCCGATCGAAGCAAAGGGCCTCTCCGGCGGAGCCTCCTAACGAGGGAGTTCTCATGTCCTACGCAGTCCGCCTGCCCAATCGCCAGAACCTGATGGTGCCCGCCGTCGCCCTGGCTCTCGGATTCGCCGGAGCCACCGGCGCGTACGTGGCGCTGGACGATGGATTCCTCACCGACGACTCGAGTTCGTCCGGATCGGCCGCGGCCGTCTCGAGTCCCTCCCCGATCACCTCGAGCGGCGCCAACGAGGCGTCGACCGCAGCGGCCATCGGCGCAAGCCAGGCCCAGCGGGTCACCGGTGTCAACGAGGCCTCCACCGCCGCCGCGGTGGGCCAGACCCAGGCCCAGCGGGTCACCGGTGTGAACGAGTCGTCCACCGCCGCCGCGGTGGGCCAGAGCCGGCCCCAGCAGATCGGAGGCAGCAACGAGGCCTCCACCGCCGCCGCCATCGGCAGCTCGTACAACAACGCGCAGTACCTCGCGGACCGGGGGATCACCCTCCGCCGCTCGGCTCCTCCCTCCCCGGGCGGATTCCGGCCGTAGCAGGGGGATCCGGGGGAGCCGCCGCAACGCGGCGGCCTCCCCGGGTCGCCGGTCACGCCTCACCGCCACACCGCACGCCCGCATGAGAAAATCGCGGGCGTGCATTCCTTCGTGGTGGGATTCGGGCTCGGTTTCTTCGTCGCGCTCCAGCTGGGGCCGATGTCGCTCTTCCTGCTGCGCTCCACCCTCCGCCATGGGTGGGCGGTGGGTCTCGCGATCGGGGCCGGCATCGCCGTGATCGACGCCCTCTACGCCGCCTGCGGTGCGGCGGGCGCGGCACCGTTCCTCACGATCGAGCCCGTGCGTATCGCGCTCGGGCTGGTGGGCGCGGTGGTGCTCGTGGCGTTGGGCGCGCGCACCCTCTACAGCGCGTTCCGGGTGAGGCTTGGCGGCGAGGTGCCCGAAGAGGTGGCCACGCCCCGGCAGGCCTTTCTCACCTCGCTGGCCGGCACGGCGTCGAACCCGGCCACGATCGCTTCCTGGGCGGCGATCTTCGCCGCGGCCAGCGTGGCCGGCGCGGCCGGCAGCTCGGGCGCTGCCGTGCTGATGGTGGCGGGGGTGGGGGCGGGGAGCCTCGCCTGGACGACGCTGCTGGCCTCCGGAACCGCGGTGGCCAGGCGCGCGGCGGGCGAACGCGCCCTCCGGCTGGCTGACGCTGTGGCCGGGCTCGGCCTGATCGGGTTCGGCGGCGCGCTGGCCTACGGCGCGCTGAACGACGACTGAGTCGCGGGGGAGAGGCGTGTCCGACTCCATGCGCTCGTTCGATCCGCGCAGGGTGGGCACGCTCGAGTGCCGCGCCTGGGAGACCTACTACCAGCGGCGCTGGCCCCCGTTTCTGGCGGCCTCGGTGGGGCTCGTCCGTGCCGCGTTCGGCATGAACCGGACGCGCACGCTCGTGGGGGCGTGGCTGGTCCTGCGGGCCAACCAGAAGTGGGCGCCCTTCCCGGACAACGATCCTGACGCGGCGCGGGCGCTCATGACCCGCTTCTACCAACTGGTGCGAAAGAGCGAGGGCAGCGCGCTGGATCCCGTCCGGGCCGCGCGAGCTCGAGGTGGAGTGGTGGCGCGCTCACCGCGAGGCTCAGCACGGTGAGGGCTCGGGCAGCTCACCGGAGCTGATCGGCGCCCTGCGGGACCTCTACGCCTACTCGTACGGGGCCGATCCGGCCGACGTGGAGCAGGCCGCCGCGCTCAGGGCCGAGGCCATGGACGTCTCCGACCGCTGGGTCGAGGCAGGCAGCGACCCGGATAACCCGCTGCTCGCGCACGAGCGCGCACTGCTGGTCCGCTCATACGCGTCGCTCCTGGCCGCTGTGCACCGTTGAGCAGCCCAGCGCGCCGGCAGGGGCGGCCGCGTCTCACAGGGGACCCCTCTGGCGGTCGCGCATGCGGGCGCTCACGGCAAGGCGGTCGAGCGCCTCCCGGCCGATGAAGCCCACGTCCAGCGGGTGCCCGACGTCGAGCAGGGTCTCCCAGACGTGCAGGGCATCTTCCACGGCCAGCGACACCAGGTATGAGGGGGCAGCGTCCCGGACCACGAGCGCCGGGCGACCGGCCAGCTCACCGGTGATCGTGGCGCCGAGGGGCATTCCGGCAAGACCGGCGAGCCCGGACGTGGTCATGAGCGACTCCGCGCGCGGGCCGAGCACGGACAGCACCACCCGCCGGTCGGTGATGTCCGAGCCGGCGAGGCCGGGCCGCGTACCCACCTCCGCCGCGAGCCCCTCCAGGCGGCCGGGAGGGCACAGGATCACCAGACGCCCGGGGCCGGTGGGACACCACCAGCCGTCGCGGTACACCGCCCTCCCGAGCCGCGGGGCCAGGCCGGTGAGGGACTCCACGGCCTCGTCGAACGTTTCCGCCGGGCCCGACACCTCGAGCACGGAGATCTCCGACCTGTCGGCGATGCCCACGGCCCGTAGGCCCACCGCCACCTCTCCCGCCGAGGAGCCGTAGTCGAGCGCCACCAGAGCGCCGTGCTCGGCGGCCATCGTGGCACCGGCGTGCCTGAGCAGGGTGTCGAGCGGGAGCGACCGGGGCGCCGCGTGATGATCGTCCGCCGCACGAGACAGACCTGTACCTCCCATGCCGCGACGCTAACACCCGGCCTGCTCGCTTTGCAACCGAACGCGGCGCGTCGGCGCAGGTTGACGTGGCCCAGGCGGCCCGGTTATGTTCGTGGCCCCTGTACAGACGGGTCTGTATCACCCGCGCAGAGGGCACAAACGACGGCTGGAGGAGAGCGCATGGCCTACGACCCCAGGACCGCGACGGGCATCCCGACGGAACCGGTGGGCTCGCTGCCCCGGCCGTCCAAGTTGCAGGCCGCGTACGCCGAGTACGACGAGGGCAGGATCGGCTTCGACGACTTGGAGAAGCTCCAGGACGAGGCGGTGAAGGACTCGATCGAGCGGGCCGAGGCCACGGGCGCGCCGATCGTCTCGGACGGGGAGCAGCGCTGGTCGAGCTTCGCCACCTATCCGATCGCCGAGACGCTGGCCGGCACGGGGCTGGCCGACAACTTCGCGGGTGACGGCCAGTTCTTCGCCATCTTCGCCGACGGGCACGGGCGCCAGCTCCCGCGCATCACGGGCGGCCCCTTCAGCTACTCCACCTACGCGGCGGACACGCTGAAGAAGTCCATCGGCTACGCCACCAAGCCGATGAAGCAGGCGGTGATCGCGCCGTCCATGCTGGCTCTGCTGTATCCGCTGAAGGACGAGATCGAGGGCTACTCCCGCGAGGAGTTCGAGGGGCAGGTCTGCGACGAGACCGAGAGGGACATCCGCCAGGCGTTCGACGCCGGCGCCGAGCGGGTGTCGGTGGACTTCACCGAGGGCCGCCTGGCCACGCGGGCCGACCCGCGCAACCCATGGACGGGCGCCGGAATGCTGCCGCACTTCATCGACCTGATCAACAACGTGTTCGATCGCTTCTCCGCGGAGGAGAGGAAGAACATCGGCATCCACACCTGCCCGGGCGGCGACCGGGACTCGGTGCACAGCGCGGACGTGCCCTACAACGACCTGCTGCCGAGCATGTTCAAGATCAACGCCGGCTACTTCCTCATCCAGATGGCCAGCGAGCGGGACAAGGACCCGGTCTACGAGTCGATCGGAAAGCACAGTCGCGAGGATGCGAACGGGGTGGCGCAGATGTGTTACATCGGCGTCATCAACCCGCAGAACCCCCGCGTGGAGAGCCCGGAGGAGATCAGGAACCAGCTCGTCCGGGCCGCGGACTTCATTCCGAAGGAGCGCCTCGGCGCGACCGACGACTGCGGGTTCTCACCGTTCAGCATCGACGAGAAGCCGAACCACGGCTCGCCGGACTACGCCCGTGACGTGGCCTTCCAGAAGATGGAGAACCGGATCAAGGGCACCCAGGCCGCGGCCGAGGAGCTCGGCGTCTCCTGAGGGACGGCGCGGGCTAGCTGTGCTCGAGCACGCCGTGGCGCTCGAGTAGGAGGACTCCGAGCTCCTGGGCGCGGCGGGCGGCCTCGCGGTCGCCCTCGCCGGCGGCCACGATGGAGCCCTTCATGAGGATGTGCCACTGGCGCGCGAACGCGTCCGGGTCGGCCACCCCGGCCTCGCCGGCCAGCCGTATGAGGAAGTCACGGATGTTGGCCAGGTGGCGAACCGTGGCCCGGCGCACCGGATCCTCCTGGTCAGCGAGCTCGAGCAGCACGTTGACGAACGTGCAGCCCTCGAAGTCGTCGCGGCGGAACCACTCGTCGAACACGTCGAAGATCGCGAGCAGGCGCGCGGCGGGATCGGTGGCCCGCTGCTCCACCTCGGCCTGAAGCCAGGCGTGTGTCCAGCGCTCCTCGCGCATCTCCATGAAGGCCAGGGCGAGGTCGTTCTTCGACGGGAAGTTGCGGTACAGCGTCATCTTCGCGACGCTGGCCGCCTCCACCACCGTGTCCACTCCCACCGCGCGGATTCCCGAGCGGCTGAAGAGGGGGTACGCGGCCTCGAGGATGCGGTCGCGCCCGCTCTTGGGCACGTCGTCGCGCGGAGGCTCGGGCGGGGCCATGTTCCGACTATACGCCCGGCCGCCTCCCCTGTCAGGGGGAGACGCCCGGCTCAGCCGCGCCCGACGGCGGAGGCCACCACGGCGGCGGTGCCCTGCATGCCCCGGAGGTTGGGGTGCACGGGGGCGGCCGCGTTCGCCGGAATGATGGGCTCGACCCAGCGGGTGCCGGAGCCCTTGCAGGCGTCCCTGCCGATTCCCGCCGTGTAGGCGTCGATCAGCCGTGCCCCGTTCGCCGCCGCCTGGGAGGCGAGCATCGCGTTCAGCTCGCGCTGCTTGCTGCGCAGGTACGGCACGTCGGCCCAGGCGATCGGCATCTGGGGCCAGCAGCCGATGCCCGTCTCCGGGAGCACCGGCAGGTAGTTCACCACGAAGATCCGGGCGGAGGGCGAGCGCTGGCGGATCCCGCGGAGCACCGCGCCCACCTTCGGGGCGGTGGCCTGGATCCGTGCGGTGATCTCGTCGCGGCCGTTCACCACGTAGTTGTCCTGGCAGCGACGGCCGAACGGAGTCGGGCTGGCGCAGTCCTCGATGATCCCGGTGAAGCCGATGTCGTTGCCGCCGATGCCCAGCGTGACCACACGGGTGTCCGCGGCCAGCGAGTTCAACTGCGGTGGGTTCGAGCCCCCGGTCACGCTCTGCGCGGCCGTCATGTCGGAGGTCTCGGCGCCGCTGCAGCTGGGGTCGCGGAGGGGGAGGCCGATGCTCGGCGCGGCGAGGTGCGGGTAGTTGCGGTCCGACTTGAGGCACCCGTAGGGCGCGATCTGGTTGGGGATCAACGGCCCGGCGGTGTACGAGTCCCCGAGCGACACGTAGTTGGGCGCGGCGCCGGCGGCGGGCACCTGGCCGGCGAGTGCGGCCACCACGGCGGCGGCCAGGACGGTCAGGGTGAGCCGGGCCCTCCCGGCCTGCAGCGACGGCGACATCCGAGGCTCCTCTCCTCTCGGTCCGAGGCCTCCTCCAGCCCCGAGCGGCGCGAGTGTAAACCGGCCCCGGGGCGGGATGCAACATCGGGAAATAGGACGATCGTCCGATGGCCGCGGACGGCCGCTTTACGGAAACTGTGCAAATGGCCCTGGGCGCGAGCGAGTCCCCGGCCTGGCAGCTCTTGGTGGACGACGCCCTCGAGGCGTTTGTGGCCGTGGACGAGAGCGGGGTGATCCTCGAGTTCAATCGCGCCGCCGCCAGGCTGTTCGGACGCGAGCGCGAGGACGCCGTGGGACGCGGTCTCGGTGAGGTGCTGGTGCCGCCCAGGCTGCGGAGCGGCCATCGGGCCAGGCTCGAGCGGGCGGTGGGACCCGGGCGGGCGGAGCTCGTGGGCCGGCGAATCGAGATGCCCGCGGTGCGCGGTGACGGCACCGAGATGCGGGTGGAGTACGTGGTGACCCAGCTGACGGACTCGCCACCGGTGTTCGGAGCTTTCGTGCACGACCTCACGGAATCCCGCCGGCTGCGCGAGACCCTGCACGACCGTGCCGTGATGCTGGCGGAGGCGGCCGAGCTGGCCCGCATGGGCACATGGGAGTGGGACATGGAGCGGCGGGTGATCACCTGGTCCGACGAGATGTACGACATCTACGGGCTCGATCGCGAGACCTTCGTGCCCACCCCCGAGTCGGTGCTCGGACGCGTGTCCGAGGAGGACAGGCCGGCGCTGGACTCGGCGATGCGTGCGCTCGAGGGAGTCGGGCGAGATGCCCCGCACCGAGTGGCGGGTGCGAGAGGCCCGACGGCAGCGCGCGCTGGGTGGTGGGCACGGCGCGGCGGACGACCGAGGCCGAGGCGGGGCCGCCCCGGTTCGTGGGAACGGTGAGGGACGTGACCGATGAGCGCGACACCCGGGACGAGCTCGGGGCGGTGCACGCCGTGTCGGAGACGCTGGCGGAATGGGAGAGCTTCGAGGAGGCGGTGGAGGAGCTGCTCTCGCGGATCGGCAACGCACTCGGCTGGGTGGTGGGCGCGCTCTGGATGCCCGACGAGCGCAGCGGGCGGCTGCGCTGCCGCTGGTTCTGGAGCGCGCCCGGCGTGGACGCCGCGGAGTTCGAGGCGGCCACGCGTGCGCTCTCGCTCTCCCGCGGGCGGGATAGCCCGCCCGGCGAGGCCTGGAGCACCGGCGCGCCCGTGTGGGTCATGGACGCGGCCGCCGACCCCACCGTCCAGCGCCGGTTGATGGCCACGGTCGCGGGCCTGCGCGGAGGCGTGGCCTTCCCGATTGCCGCCGACGGGCAGATCCTGGGCTGCCTCGAGTTCTACGGGCAGGACGCGCGGGCGGTGGGCGACCGGCTCCTGCGCACCCTCGCGGCGCTCGGCGAGGAGATGGGACGGTTCCTCATCCGCCGCGGACTCCACCTCCGGCCATCCTCGGTCACCCCGCGCGAGCGCGAGATTCTCCAGCTCGCGGCCCGGGGGCGCTCCACCCCGCAGATCGCCGAGGACCTGGTGATCAGCCAGAGCACCGTGAAGACCCACTTCGAGAAGATCTACGACCGGCTCGGGGTGCGCGACCGGCCGGCCGCGGTGGCGGAGGGGTTCCGCCGCGGCCTCCTCACATAGACGCCCGCCTCCGAGTCGCGTGAGGGAGAATGGCGCCGTGCCCGACCGGCTCAAGCGCTTCCTCCTCGCGGGGCTGATGGCCGTGCTGCTCCTCAACATCTGGACCGGCGGCCCGCTGCTGGCACTCTGGCTCGGCTCCCGCGTGCAGGGCACCGGACCGCCGACGATGGGGGCCATCGGCGTGGTGCTGCTGGCGCTGGGCGTGATCTGCTTCGGGCTCTACCAGGGGCTGCAGGTCACGAGCCGGGCCTACAACGAGCTCACCGGCGGCGAGCCCACGGTGCGCGACCATGCGCCCTGGCTGCGAAGCATGCGGGGCGAGCGCCCGGAGTACGAGGGCGTGCGGCGCGAGCTTGCCACCCAGCGAGCGGATCATGGTGGGCGGGGTACTCCTGGCCTTCGCCGCCTTCGAGATCTGGTTCTTCTTCTTCTCGGGCTCCTCCATCGGCGCCGGTTGAGCGCGACCCCCACACCCGGGGAGCTCGTGCTCGTGCGCCACGGCGAGACCGAGTGGAGCCGCACCGGCCTGCACACCGGGCGCACCGACGTGCCGCTCACCGACGAGGGCCGCCGCCAGGCGGCGCTTCTGGCGCGTTCGCTCGAGGGGAGAGAGTTCGCGCGGGTGCTCACCAGCCCGCTCAGCCGGGCGGCGGACACCTGTCGCCTCGCGGGACTGGGGGATCGCGCGGAGCCGCGGGACGAGTTGCTCGAATGGGACTACGGCGAGTACGAGGGCCTGACCACCCCGCAGATCAGGGAGCGGCGCCCGGACTGGTACCTGTGGCGTGACGGCTGCCCGGGCGGCGAGGGTCCGGAGGACGTGGGCCGGCGGGTGGACGCCGTGCTCGCCGAGCTGCGCGAGACGCAGGGTGACGTGGCGCTGTTCGCCCACGGCCACGTGCTGCGTGTGCTGGCCGCGCGCTGGATCGGTCTGGCCCCGTCCGCGGGCGGGCTGCTGGCGCTGGCCACGGCCACGGTGTCGGTGCTCGGCTGGGAGCGCGACGTGGCCGTGGTCCGGCGCTGGAACATGCCCCCGGGCACGCCGCGGCCTAAGGCATGGCATCGGCAGCCGGCCGTCAACGAGCGCAGCCCTCGGTGATCGGGCGAGACGCTGACGGCGAAGCGGGCCTGCGCCCGGTCGCGCTTGGCCGCCTCGTAGCGGCGCCCCCAGGGCGACTCCGGGCGTCCCAGGCGCACCGCTCCCACCAGGCCCACCAGCGGCACGAAGAGGCCGACGATCCCGGCGAAGCGCTTGCCCTTCATGAAGCACACCAGGGCCAGCGCCATGCCGGCGGTCTGGATCGGGACCAGCACCAGCTTCGTCTCGTCGGCCTCGAGGGTCTGTGCCGCCCACGCCGAGGAGAATCAGCAGCGCCTCGTACACGTCGATCCAGAACTGCAGCCCGAGCAGGGCGATGGCGAGCAGGCACGAGGCCACGATCACGGCGTCGATCGACTGGCGGCCCTTCTCCGACCAATACACGTCCTCGAGGTTCAGCCAGAGGGCGAACTCGTCCAGGGTCAGGCCCATCCCGATGCCGAACGCGATGGCCACGAACTCCATCCAGGGGCTCTCGATATCGGTGGTGATGCCGAGGTAGCCCATCGAGAGCAGCAGCAGGATGCCCCACACCATGTGGTGCACGTGGGTGCCGCCCTTCGTCTCCACGTTGCCGGGCCACCAGCTCACCTGCGCGCGGATCATGTGGGCGCTGGTGCGGATGAAGCCGAACGACAGCATGAAGGCCACCAGCACCAGGAAGTGAAGCTCCTTCCCCGGCGCCTGTATGCCGCGGTCGTAGGCCCGCGTGATGTCGTCGAAGAAGCGGTCCAACGCCGTAGCGGGCGGCTCGGCAGGCGGGGCAGGCGCCCCTGAGGGTCACGTCGTGGGCGTCGATGGAGAAGTCGACTCTCTCGGCCAGCCGGGCGATCACCCGCTCCAGGTCGCGGTCCTCGAAGGCGGCCACCTCGCCGCAGCGATCGCAGACCAGGTGGTGGTGATGGTCGCCGTGGGGGTCCACGGGCTCGTAGCGGGCCACGCCCTCGCCGGCGTCCACGCGTCGTGCGAGTCCCAGCCGCTCGAGCAGCTCCAGGGCGCGGTAGATGCTCGCCTGGCCCACGTCCTGGCCCCGGGCGGAGAGATGATCGGCAATCCCCCTGGCGGTGACGCTGCAGCGAAGGTCGGCCAGCGCACCCACCACGGCGCCCCGGGCGGCGCTGCTGCGGTAGCCGTCACGCACCAGCGTGTGGTTGGCGTGCTCGACCCAGTCGGCGGACGTCGGGGTCACCCTCCAAGGATGACAGGCGCGCGGCGCGGCCGCGCGCGGGCGGGCGCCGCGGCGCCCGCCCGGACGCCGGGGGCTCACCCGGCTGCGCTGTATCGCTCCGCCACCTTCGCCCAGTTCACCGTGTTCCACCAGGCGTCGAGGTAGTCGGGGCGCTTGTTCTGGTACTTGAGGTAGTAGGCGTGCTCCCACACGTCCACGCCGAGCAGCGGCGTCTTGCCGTCGCTGATCGGGTTGTCCTGGTTGGCCGTGGACAGGACCGCCACGCCGGAGCCGTCGTGCACGAGCCAGGCCCAGCCGGAGCCGAACTGGTTCACGCCGGCGTCCTTCAGCTTGCCCTGGAAGTCGGAGAAGGAGCCGAACGCGGACTCGATCGCCGCGGCCAGGTCACCGTCGGGCTCGCCGCCGCCGTCGGGCGACATCGACTCCCAGAAGAGCGAGTGGTTCAGGTGCCCGCCGCCGTTGTTGCGTACGGCGTTGCGCTTGTCGTCCGGCACCTGGGTGAGGTTCTTGATCACTTCCTCGATCGGCTTGTCCGCCAGATCGGTGCCCTCCAGGGCCGCGTTCACCTTGTCCACGTAGGCCTGGTGGTGCTTGTCGTGATGGATGCGCATCGTTTCCTCGTCGATGTGAGGCTCGAGCGCGTTGTAGTCGTACGGAAGAGGCGGGACCTCGTACGCCATGTCAGTCCTTTCGCGGTTTTTCAGTGGACGCTTCCACTCTATTCAGGAGCGGCCGCGCGCGCCGCTCAGCCGGCCGGGCGCAGAGCGGACGGCCCGAGCTCCGCGGGAGTGCGGTGGCCGCTGAGACCGAGCGTCAGGTCCAGCTCGGCCAGCACGCACCTGAGCAGGTGACGCACGCCCTCCTCGCCGGCCACGGCGAGCGCCCACGGGTAGGGCCGCCCGAGCAGCACGGCCCGCGCGCCGAGGGCCAGCGCCTTCACGGCGTCGGCGCCGCCGCGGACGCCGCTGTCGAACAGCACGGGGAAGTCGTCGGGCACCGCCGCCACCGCGTCCGGCAGAGCGTCGAGCGCGGCCAGCGCGCCGTCCACCTGGCGCCCTCCGTGGTTGGAAACCACGATCCCGTCCGCGCCCGCCTCGGCCGCCTGCCGGGCGTCGTCGGCGTGGAGGATGCCCTTGAGCACGATCGGGAGGGAGGTGTGCTCGCGCAGGAACGCGAGGTCGTCCCAGGTGAGCGTCGGGTTCACGAAGTTCATGGCGAAGTGGCCGATGGCGGCCTGCATGTCGTCCTCGGGCGGCTGGGGCAGGGCGGCGCGGAAGACGGGATCGGAGAGGTAGTTGGCGATCCCGAGACCCTGGAGCTGCGGCAGGTACGCGCCCGCCAGGTCCAGCGGCGCCCAGGCCTTCATCGAGGTGTCGAGCGTCACCACCACGGCTCCGTAGCCGGCGCGCTCGGCCCGGCTCACCAGGCTGGCGGCCAGCTCCGGGTCGCGCGGCCAGTAGAGCT
This sequence comes from uncultured Thermoleophilaceae bacterium, assembly GCA_963752455.1. GTDB lineage: Bacteria > Actinomycetota > Thermoleophilia > Solirubrobacterales > Thermoleophilaceae > JACVRW01. The sequence continues at coordinate 187,659 of CAVVYE010000013.1, read as the reverse complement.
GGAACCAGCGCGGCGACTCGCCCATCGCCGCGGCCACCTCCTCGAGCGGCACGGAGGACACCGTGCTCAGCGTGAGCGGCACGCCGACCGACGCCGCGGCCCGGCCGGTGGCCAGCTCGGCGTCCTCGTGGAGGATGCCCTGGATCCCCACGGGCGCCAGCAGCAGCGGCGCGGGCAGCTCGGCGCCGAAGAGAGTGGTGGAGAGGTCCAGCGCCTCCACGTCCCGGAGCATCCGGGGCACGATGCGCCAGCGGTCGAGGGCCGCCCGGTTGGCGCGCATCGTGTCGCCGCTTCCCGCCCCGCCCACCACGTAGGCGTAGGGCTCGGGATCGAGCCGGTCGCGGGCCCGGCGCTCCCACTCCTCGGGCGCGAAGGGCAGCTCCGGCCGCTGTCCGGTCATGCCGCCCAGGTAGATCTCCGCCTGGTAGGCGCGGAAGGGCACCCGCTCGCTCACGCCGCGAAGGTATCCGACCGCGGCGCTCCGCGGCGGCTAAGGTTCGATGTCGCCCGCGGCTGTGGCGGAACTGGCAGACGCGCAGGCTTCAGGTGCCTGTGTCCTTAGGGATGTGGAGGTTCGAATCCTCTCAGCCGCATGAGTGCGCCGCTGCAGTGCACGCCCGATCGACGATCAGGCTGCGCTCCCGCAGCGACGGACGAACTATCGGCGTTCGGCGGAGCGGCGCTGCGAGGTCCCGAACACGCGGTCCCAGAACGGGGCGCTGACCCCGAAGCCGCGCGTGTCGTCCTGGAAGTGGTGGCGCATGTGCAGCTCGCGCATGAGCTTCCCCAGCCGCGTGCGCGGGCGGTGATGGTGCACGTGGTAGTGCAGCATGTCGTAGGCCAGGTAGCCGGCGAGGAACCCGGCGGCGAACACGTTCGCCGAGGGGGCCGGGAGCACGGCGTGGAACAGGCCGAAGAAGATCAGCGCCAGGGGCACGCTCACCGACGGCGGCATGACCAGGCGCAGGGGATCGTTCGGGTGGTCGTGGTGGACGCCGTGGATGATCCAGTGCAGCCGCGCGCCGAGCCCTTCCTCGGGCTCGAAGTGGAACACGAGGCGGTGCATCCAGTACTCGGTGAGCGTCCAGAAGAGGTAGCCGCCGGCCACCAGTCCGAGCGACCCGAGCGTGGTGAGCTCGCGTGCGCCCAGTGTGAAGAGCACGACGATCGCCGGCACGAAGATGTACAGCGGAACGGTGGGATGCACCCGCGAGAGGCGGTCGAGGAGCGCCGAGTCGAACATGCGGGGCGACGCCTTGAGGAGCTCTGACCGCCGGGCTTCCACAGCCCGAATCTAGCGCACATGGGGGATGAAGTTAAGGGTGCCCTAATACCGGCGCTCGGGGTGGGCCCAGAGAGCCGGCCATGAGGCCATCACGAACTCGAGCCCGAACCCGGCGGCCAACCCGTAGATCACCATCTCCGAGACGGTGGCTCCGGCATCGAATATGCGCATGAGCAGGTAGATCGTGACGAGCCCGACGAACAGGATCCTGCTTCGACCGTCCATGCATTCAGTGTCGGCACGGGCCCGCCAGGGGATGTGATCGCGCGGTGAAGCGTGGGTGAAAGAGGCGTTACCCCGGCCTCAGCACGTCCGCTGGGCCACGCACGGGTCCACCACCTCGAGGTAACGCGTCCAATCCACCCCGGAGTCCACGTCGAAGTAGTAGAGGCCGTCCCAGCGCTCGACCCCGGCGCGCTGGGCAAAGGTCACCCAGGGGTCCTTCCACCCGAAGCTCGTGTAGGTGGATCCGGAGACCGCCTGGATGCCCCAGGAGACGCGCCCTCCGGTGGTGTCCCCGACGTAGCCCCCGTACTGGTGGAGCGCGCGCAGGATGGTCTTCTTCCAGGGCGGCACGGGCAGGGCGTTGATCTGGCCGTCGCTCAGGTTGAGCCACAGGCGCGCACCGAGCGGTGGGGCGTTCGTGTCGGACTGGCCCGCTTCGGAGCACACGGCACCGGTCGTCCCGGGCGCGGCGGGGTACACCGAGCGGCCGGAGGTGCAGCGGGCATGCACGAACAGCGCGTGGTCGATCCTCCCGGCGTTCATCTCCGGGCCGCCGATCACGCCCGCGGCGAGGCCGAACTCGGCTGCGGTGGCGTCGGAGCCGAGGCCGTCGCCGTCCGCGCGTGTGCGGCCGCCGTGGCTCACCACGAGCGTCCCGCCGCCCGCGGGCTTGCTGCGCACCTGCCAGAAGTCGTACTCCCAGCCGTCGGGCTGGAGCACCGCCATGTGCCCGTCGGCGCCGCCCGCCGCGCGCGCCGCCGCGGGTATGCGCACCCGGGCGCCCTCCACCTCGCAGGCGTCGGTCCAGCGGACGCAGTGCACGGTGTAGAGCGGATCCTTGGGCCCGCCCGAGTACAGCGGGTGGAAGTAGTCCTCCTCGGTGTCCGCCTGGCCCACGCGGAGCTGCTGCACGGGTCCCCACCCGTCCAGCCGGTCCACGATGCCCTGCGAGTTCGCCAGGAGCTTGGGGTTCGCGGGCAGGGGGCGGTTGAACGGGCTCGAGCCGGAGTACGGCCGGCACGAGGCGACCGCGAGGGCGGCCAGGACCAGCATCAGACAGGCGGCAAGCTTGCGCATGGGCGGCGTGAGGGGTCGGGGCGAAGGGATCGCTCCGCGCCTGGGCGGCGCCGTCCATGGCGCCGGGGGCGGGAGGACCGAGTCAGGCGCGGCGGGCGACCGTCTCGGCGGGTGGGTTCTTACCTGGCGCTGCCGCAAAATGCGGCATTAGCGCGGCCAGAAATTCGCAATTTGCGGCCTTTTTTCGGGCCGATCTCGCGTCGCCGGGAGGGCGTCAACATGCACGTTCCGATGGCCGCACAGCCCTCCGAGATCCGGCTCGGTTTCGCCGACTCGCGCGTGCGCGTGGTGGGCGTGTCCCACTACCAGGAGCCCCTGCGGGACATCGCGGGGGCCGACGCCGGCGAGGCCGCGCGGCACGAGGCCACCGCCGCGCTCGTGCCCGAGCCGGAGAATCCGCACGATCCCAACGCGATCAGGGTCACGATCGGGGGAACGCTCGTGGGCTACCTCTCTCGCGACGACGCGGTGCGCTACGGCCCGGCGGTGCGGATCCTGCGGGAGAGCGGGCGGGTGCTCACCTGCGCGGCGGTGATCGGCGGGCGCGGGCCGGACAGCGAGACGGCCAACCTCGGAGTCTTCCTACAGCTGCCCTCGCCCACCGAGGCCGAGATGGAGGCGCGGTCGGTGGCCGGGCGCTAGGACCGGCGCTTGGCCGTCCAGGCCATCTTGCCCGTGTCGCAGGTGGTGCCGTCGTCCAGGGGTCCGAGCGTGAGCCGGAAGCTGCCCGACGCGGTGCTGCCCTTGAGCGTGCCCCGGATCATCACCTTCGACGGCACGTACTCCGCCTTGCTCTCGGCGCTGAGCTTGAACACGCCCTTCTTGCCGATCGCCGGGTCGGGCAGCGCGTAGGGCACCTGCGAGCCGCTGAGCGTTCCCCCGGTGCTGCACTTCCCCGGCATGCGCTTGAGCGAGAAGGTGAGGTCGCGCGCCTCGGCCTTCCCGGCGGTGAAGGCGATGCGCAGGTAGCGGGCGTCGTCGGCGCCCCGGTACTTGCCCGTGCGGAACAGCGACTTGCCCAGCGCCGTGGCGGGCAGCAGCAGGGCAAGCGTCAGCAGCGCGACCGTTGCTCGTCGAATCACAGTGGGCATGAGGGTGGAGGACCTTCCGGCACCCGTTCGCCAGAGGAACGATGGGCGGAGTGCTCCACTCCAGTCCTAGACCCCTTTTGGGCGTCTGTCAAACATGGTCGGACGAAAGACAGCGCTGCGCCGAACCGCTCACGCGGCGCCATGCGTATGTCACGCTGAATGGCGGTGAGCGATGCCAGCCTGATCGGTCGGCTCGCCAGCGATCCGACCGGCGACGGTCTGCGGACCCTCTACCGCCGTTACGGTGGCGAGCTCTACGGGTTCGCCCTCAACGCGCTGGGTGACAGGGGGCTGGCCGAAGAGGTGGTGCAGGACACGTTCACGAACGTGTGGCGCAACGCCGAGCGCTATGACCCGGAGCGGGGAAGCTTCCGCACCTGGCTCTATGCCCTGGCCCGCAACCGGATCGTGGACCTGCGCCGCCGGGCCTCCGTGCGCCCGTCGCTGGCGGCGCCCGGCACCGGGTGAGGAGCCCGGCGCGGTGGACCGGGCGCTCGAGGACGCGCTCCTGCGCTGGCAGGTGGCCGCTTCGCTGGCCCGCCTCAGTCCCGCAGCACCGGGAGGTGCTGCGCCTGGCTCACTTCGAGTCCCTCACCATGAAGGAGATCGCCGCGGCCCTCGGGCTGCCGCTCGGCACCGTGAAGAGCCGTTCCTACTACGCCCTGCGCCATCTCCGGCTGATCCTGGACGAGATGGAGGTGGGGCCGTGAGCGACTGCTCCGAGTTGCGCGAGCTCCTGGGCGGCCACGTGCTGGGCGGGCTCGACCCGGAGGAGGCGGAGCGCGTGGACCGCCACCTGGAGTCCTGCCCGCGCTGCCGCCGCGAGCACGCCGAGCTGGCCGGCCTGCCGGCGTTGCTCGACCTTGCGGGTTCCGCCGACGCCGAGCCCGCGGCGCCGCCCGCCGAGCTCGAGGAGCTCGTGCTCGACCGGTTCGCGCGCGAGCGCCGGACGCTGTCCCCGCAGGGCGGGCCCGCGTCGGCCCTGGTTCGGCCGCCGCCTCCGCCTCGGTATCGCGGGTGCGGCGCTGGTGGCGGTGGCGGCCGCGGTGGGCTCGTGCTCTCCGGAGCGCTCTTCTCCTCCGACGGCGACGAGGCGTTCGGCCATGTGTATCTCCACGGCGGCGGCGGCGCCGCGGCCGAGGCCGACCTTCGCGCCGTGCGCGAGGGCACGCGCGTGGACCTCTCGGTCACCGGCATGCCGCCCGGCCCGACTCCCGTGTACGAGCTCTGGTGCATTCCCGAGAAGGGGCGGTGGATCAGCGGGGGCACGTTCCGGGTGGACGCACGCGGGCGAGCGCGCGTGAGGCTCACCTCGGCCGCGCGGCCCGGGGACTACGAGCGCATCGTGGTGACACGCGGCACCCGCGGCGAGCGGGTGCTCGCCGGCGGCGTCGTGTACTGAGCGGTCGAACCGGGCCGGTCGCGCGCTGCGTACAACCTCGACGCCAACCGCCCCGGCTGCCCGGGGCGCCGACCACGGAGGCTTCGATGCACGGACTCAGGCCACTGGCCGCAGCGCTCGCGGTGGGAGCGCTGGCCATCGCGGGATGCGGTGGGGACGACGACGGCGACGGCGCGTCCACCGGTGCGGCCGAGTCCACGCCGGCGTCCACGGAAGCCGGCGGCGCCGCGGGGACGGTGAAGCTCTCGGAGACCGAGTTCAAGATCGATCCGGCGAACCCGGCCGTCAAGAAGGCCGGCAGGGTCACCTTCGACGTGAAGAACGACGGACAGGTGGTGCACGCGCTCGAGGTCGAGGGCCCGAACGGCGAGGCGGAGACGGACTCCATCCCGGCCGGCAAGTCGGCGACGCTCACGGTGGACCTGAGCAAGGCGGGCACCTACGAGATGTACTGCCCGATCGGCAACCACAAGGAGATGGGCATGAAGGGCACCGTCGTGGTGGCCGGCGGCGGAAGCGGAGTCGTCGAGGAGGACTCCGGCGACGACTCGAACTCGGGCGGAAACTCGAAGGGCTACTGAGGGGCGGTGCGGGGCGGGCTCACGTCCGCGGAGTACCGGCGCAGGTGCGGCCGGCGCCGCAGCGCCGGATGGGCGGTGTTTCATCGCCCGGGCGGCGCTGCCCGTATGAACAAGGCGGTCCCGGCACGAAATCCCCCTTGCCGAAGTCTGACGCGCCGGTCCCGCCTCTGAAGCTCGACTACCCGGGCACGGGCATCGAAATCACCCTTGATGGACCGAGGGCGGTCCGCGGTCGCCGGGGCTCACCACTCGCTGACCTGGTAGTAGAGCCCGTTCGGCCGGCCGTGGATGTCGCTGCCGGGATGCAGGGTTCGCTGGCGCCCGCCGCCGGCCTCGATCATCTCCCGGAACCTGTTGGGGTCGGACGCGGCGGCGTTCTCGACCATCACCACGACGCCACCGGGATTCATGTGCGCGCCCACCTGCGAATAGAAGCGCTCGTGCACGTCCCAGCCGGCGTCGAACACCTGGATGTCGGCGTCGTCGCGGGGCTCGGCGAGGAAGTGCGGCGGGTTGGCGATCACGAGGTCCCAGCGCTCGTCCGCGGGTATCTGGTCGAGGGCGTCGGACTCGTAGACGTCCACGCGATCCTCGAGCGAGTTGTACTCGCGAGTCCGTCGGGCGGCGGCCACGCTCTCGGGGTTCACGTCGGCCAGCGCGAGGCTCCCGCACCAGCCGGCGGCCAGGAGCGAATACCCGATGTAGCCGGGCCCGGCGCAGTACTCGAAGAGACGGCCGCAGCGTCCCACGCCCAGCTCGTTGAGAGCACGCGGGAAGTCCCGCCCGAAGGACATGCCGCCCTTGTGCAGCTCGGGGCGGTCGAACACCGCGATCCCGGCGTACGAGGTCACCACCGCCTCCGGCGACTGTGAGCGCCGAAAGCGCCCGGTGACGCGCCGGAGGGCCTTGCGGGCGAGCAGGCGGCTGAGGCGGCGGCCGTCGTACATCTCCTCCACGAGTCGCTCGGGGATGTAGGAATCGAGCCGGTAGGCGTCGATGCCGCGGGCGTGGGCGATCGGAGGTTTCATCGGTTCTCTCGTGGTACGGCTCACGAGTACGGCCGGTTCGGACCGCCGGGCGACCCTCCATCAAAAGTAGCTGCTGGCGCAACTACCCGTTTGGGGGAGCCCAGGGCGTGAGGCCGAGGACCCTGCGGCCCATTCCCGCCGTGGCTCTCACCAGCACCACGGCCACGATCGCCAGCACCGCGACCACCGACCAGAAGAGGGCGCCGTGCCGATCGCCCGTCGCGATCGCCGTGCCCGTGGCGATGGCCACCGTGGCCACCGCCCACACCGATCGCGAAGAGCAGCGCCACGAAGGCGGGCATGGGCCAGAGTCGCCTCATCCGCCGAGTATGGGACAGGTCCTGCAGCGGCGCGCCGCAGCCGCTCGAACCGCGCAGGTAACGTGGCCGCGCGTGATGACCGACTCAGAGAAGACCACCCGCATCAACGAGGTGGGGGCGATCTTCGTCCCGGTCTCGGACCAGGAACGAGCCCTCGCCTTCTACCTCGACACGCTCGGGTTCGAGAAGCGCGCCGACTTCACGTACGGCGCCGAGGGGCTTCGCTGGGTCGAGGTGGCCCCGCCGGGCGCGGCGAACACGATCGCGCTCGTTCCCCCGGGCGAAGGCGAGTCGCCCGGCGGCGACGAGGCCCGCTGCGCCTTCGCCACCGAGGACATCGAGGCCGACCACGCGAGCCTCGGCGCCAGGGGCGTGGACGTGGATCCGGAGATCGCCCGCGAGGGCGGGCGCAGGTCCGGGCTCGTCTCCACCGAGGCCGGCGTCAGCGACCCCGTGCCGGCGCAGTTCTTCTTCCGCGACAGCGAGGGGAACCGGTTCCTGATCGTCCAGCCCGGCTAGCCCGTCGGCTTGACGGCTCGGACGATCGCCGAGCTTGCGTGTTCGTGCACGCGATGGGTCTCGCGAATCTCGATGTCCTCGAGGCCCGCGGACTCGAGCGCCTGGAGGAACTCCTGCCGGGTGAGGGCGCCGGCGATGCACCCGGTCCACTGCTCCATGTCGGCCCGGGTGCCGGCGTCCATGTCCGGATCCGCGATCACGTCGGAGACCGCGAGGCGGCCGCCTGGCCGCAGGACACGGGCGGCCTCCAGCATCACGGCGGGCTTGTCGGCCGACAGGTTGATGACGCAGTTCGAGATCACGACGTCCACGGTGTCGTCGGCGAGCGGGAGCTCCTCGATGTGTCCCTTGACGAACTCCACGTTCTGAACGCCCGCCTCGGCGGCATTCGCGCGGGCAAGCTCCAGCATCTCGTCGGTCATGTCGAGACCGATGACCCTGCCCGTGGGCCCCACCCGGCCTGCGGAGATGAGGGCGTCGGCCCCGGCCCCTGAGCCCAGGTCGAGAACCGTCTCTCCCTCGTGGAGGTCGGCCACGGCCGTGGGCACGCCGCATCCCATCGAGGCCGCCACCGCGGCCTCGGGCGCCGCGCCGCGCTCCCCGGCGGCGTACAGGCCCTCACCGAACACGCCGCGTCTCGTCGTCCCGCAGGGTCGTGGAGCCGCAGCATCCGGCGCCGGCGGCTCCCCGCGCGGCGGCGGCGTAGCGGGCGCGAACGCGGTCGCGGACATCGGTCATCTCAGCCATAGGGACAGGTCCTCCAGCGGTTCGGGATTCACGTAGTAGTACGCCCACAGGCCGCGGCGCTCGGAGTCCACGATCCCGGCGTCGCGCAGCACCTTCAGGTGATGCGAGAGCGTGGGCTGAGAGACATCGAACAGCGGCACCAGTTCGCACACGCAGACCTTGCCGGCGTGCTTGCGGAGCACGTCCACGAGCTGAAGCCGGATCGGATCGGCCAGGGCCTTGGCAGCTCGCGGCGATGCGCTCGGCACGCTCGCGATCCACGTCCGGGTAGACGACCGGCTCGCAGCACGGTTCGCCGGCACGGCGCTTCTGCTTGGGGGCCAGCTCCAGATCGACGCTCATCGATATATGAATATCAATTGAATCGGCAGACGTCAATGCATTAGATTGGCGCGGCGTGGCCGGCGATCAACCGCACCTGCACGATCCGCAGACCCTCTACCGCCATTGGGAGGAGGGGCAGTGGAGCCCGTTCACGATCGAGCTCGGGGCCGACGCCGCTCAGTGGCAGGGCATGACGGGAGAGGACCGCTCCCTGGTCTTCTGGGCGCTGGCGTCGCTGATGGTGGCCGAGGAGCGCATCACCACCAAGTTCTCGGGCCTCGTGGGCGCGCACGGCACCGAGGAGGAGGCCACGTTCCTGGCCACGCAGCAGGTGGACGAGGCGCGCCACATGCAGTTCTACGCGCGCTACCAGGACGAGGTGATCGCCGATCCGGGGACGATCGGGGAGCACGTCGCACGGGCGCGCGAGCAGCTCTCTCCCGCGTTCGGGACCATCTTCGACGAGGCGCTGGTGCAGGCGCACGAGCGCCTCGTGGCCGCGCCGGGAGACGCCGCCGCGAAGGTCGCGTTCGTCACCACCTACCACGTGGTCATCGAGGGCACCCTCGGCCTGACCGCCTTCAACTTCATCACGGGGTACCTCGAACGCGCGGAGCTGCTGGGCGGATTCGTCGAGGGGTACTCGAAGATCCACCACGACGAGCAGCGGCACATCGCGTACGGAACCTGGTTCCTGCGCGAAGCCGTGCGCGAGCAGCCGACTCTGGGAGACGTGGTGCGCGAGACGCTGCGGTCGGTTCTCCCCGCGGTCGCGGAGTCCCTCGCGCCGCCGGACCGCACGGGCACGGATTGGGTGGCGCTCGGCGCCGGCGCGGACGAGATTCGCGACTTCGCGATCTCCGGGCTCTCGCGCCGCCTCAAGATCGTGGGCGTTCCGCTCGAAACGCTGTGAGCGGACCGCCGGCCGGGCCTCGCGCGGCGCGCCGCGGCGGAGGGGCTGGCGGCCTTTGCGCTGGTGTTCGCGGGCTGCGGGGCGATCGTCACCGACGCGCACTCGGGCGGAGATCTGGGAGTGGTGGGCGTGGCCCTCGTGTTCGGGCTGGTGATCCTCGTGATGGTCTACGCCACCGGCCACCTGTCGGGAGCGCACATCAATCCCGCCGTCACGGTGGCGTTCACCCTCGTCCGGCGCTTCCCCCCTCGCGATGCGGTGGCCTATGTCGCCGCTCAGCTGGCGGGCGCGGTGGCCGGCGCGCTGCTGCTCTACGCCGTGTGGACCGACCGTCCGGCCGACCTCGGCGCCACGCAGCCGACGGTCGCCGCCGGCAGTGCGCTGGTCTACGAGATCGTGATGACCGCGTTCCTGATGTTCGTGATCATGGCCGTGGCCACTGACACGCGAGCGGTGGGTGCCGCCGCGGCCATCGCCATCGGCGCAACCGTCGGCCTCGACGCGTTGTTCGGAGGGCCCATCACCGGGGCCAGCATGAACCCGGCTCGATCCTTCGGGCCCGCCCTCGTGGCCTGGCGATGGGACGACCTCTGGATCTACGTGGCCGGCCCTCTCGCCGGAGCGGCCGCCGGGGCGATCGCGTACCAGCTGGTTCGCGGCGACCCCGGAGTCGAGGTGGCGTAGATGTCGCGGGTTCTCTTCGTGTGCCTGCAGAACGCCGGCCGCTCTCAGATGAGCGCGGCGCTGTTCGAGCGCGCCGCGGCCGGCCGCCACCAGGCCGAATCGGCGGGCACGACGCCCGCCGAGCGGGTGCACCCGGAGGTCGTGGAGGTGATGCGCGAGATGGACATCGACCTGGCGGGCCGCGTCCCGCGGCGCCTGACCACCGAGATGGCCGAGCGCGCCGACGTGGTGGTGACGATGGGCTGCGGGGACGAGTGCCCCTACATCCCCGGCAAGCGCTACATCGACTGGGACCTGCCCGACCCCAGCGGCCGCCCGCTGGACGAGGTGCGCGCCACCCGCGACGAGATCGCCCGGCGGGCCGCCGGCCTGGCCCACGAGCTCGGCGGCTGACTTTCGCGCGCTTGCCTCGCGCGGGATACTCGGGGTGATGTCGCAGGAGAACGTGGAGCTCGTCCGCCGAGCCATCGCGGCCTTCAACGCCCGCGAGGTGGAGGTGCTCGTGAGCCTCTGTGACGCGGAGTGCGACTTCCTCCCCTTCCGGGCTCAGCTCGAGGGCCTGCGCTACCGCGGCCACGAGGGCATGCGGCAGTTCATGCACGACATCGAGGAGGACTGGGACACGTACCGCATCGACGCCACCGACTTCCGCGAGCGCGGCGACCGGGTCGGCGTGGTGGGACAGGTCACGGCGCAGGGGCGCGGCACCGGGGTCCACATCGAATCGACCGCCGGCTTCGTGTTCGAAGTGCGAGACGGACTGGCGGTGAGCATCGTGAGCCACAGCGATCCCGCGGCTGCGCTGGCCGAGCTTGGGTTGCCCTAGAGGCTGCGGAATACTCGGCGGGTGTCCCACGAGAACGAGGAGCTCGCGCGGCGGGCGTTCGATGCCCTCGAGCGGCGCGACATGGAGGGATTCGTGGCTCTCACGCACCCCTCGATCGAGTTCACCTCCCTGATCCAGGAGTCCGAGGCCACCGTCTACCGCGGGCACGAGGGCGTCCGCGAGTTCCTCGAGCACATGCTCACCGTGTTCCCCGACTGGGTGCCCCTCGTGGAGAGCGTGGAGGGCTTCGGCGACGCCACGATCGTGAAGGCGCGCGTGGTGGGCACGGCGGCCCGGAGCGGCATGTCCCTCGAGCAGACGATGTGGCAGGTGGCCCACGTCCGGGACGGGCTGGTGGGCGGGTGGAGGTGGTACCGGACGGAGGCCGAGGCCCGGGAGGCGCTGGGACTGCCGGAGTAGCGCGCCGCCACTTGCGCATCGCGGTATCTTCATGCCGATGCGGGCGCTGATTCGCTGCCGACTGCTGGCGATCTCAGCGCTGGCCGCCGCCGGGGCGCTGGCCGCTCCCGCCGGTGCGTCCGCCCAGGCCGTGACGCCGGCCGTCTGCCCCGCCACCTTCGAGGTGCTCCATGACGACTCGATCGGCAAGCTGGTCCTGCCGAAGGGCGCCTACACGGTGACGCTCCTCGATCCGTCCGCCCTGACGTGCGGCGCGGCGTCAGACCTCCTACGGCAATTCCTCGAGGACTTCGACGGTCGGCTCCAGCGACCCTGGGTCGTCAACGTCTCGGCGCGCAGCTTCACGCGCGGGCCCGGGGGGTCGGTGGGCTTCAGCGTGACCCCGGCCGGAACGGGCGGCGGCGGGGGTGGGGGTGGAGGCGGCCACCATCCGATCGGCACAGTCTGTCCGGGCACCTTTCAGGTTCTCCACAACGACCACATCGGTTCTTTCGCGCTCCCGAAAGGCCAGTACCTGATCACGCTGCTCGCCGTGGGCCGGATCACTTGCGCCCGCGCCTCGTCCTCCTTCACCCGGTTCCTCCAGGACTTCGACGGCGTCCTGCCCCGGCCGTGGTTCGTGGACCCGGAGACAGGTTCGTTCCTGCGCGGCTCCCGCAACGTCGGCTTCCGCGTCAAGCGCCTGGTCGGGCCGCCTCGCCCGAGCGGGGGCGGCAGCGGCGTCTACCCGTCCGGTAACCGCTGTCCCGCCACCTTCAGGGTGCTGGGCAACGACAGCATCGGCAAGCTGCGCCTGCGGCGAGGCCCGTACCGCGTGACTCTTCTCGGCAAGCGCCTGTCGTGCAGCTCGGCCTCGCGTCTGTTGGCTGCCTTCCTGGACGATCCCGACGGCGTGCTGCCGCGTCCCTGGGTGCTCAGCGCGCAGACCGGCACGTTCACACGCGGCCGGGGTGCCAGGACCGGATTCCGCATCAAGCCTGCACGCTGAGCGTGCTGGCCGCGATCGGCCCGCTGGCGGCGGACACCGGCCGGGGGATCGGGGTGTCCGGGGTGGACGAGGGCTCGTTCCTCGCGATGGTGGCCATGGCCGCCCTGGCCGCCCTCACCGTTGCCGTTCTGGGGCGCCACGTCGCGGTGCCCGTCGTGGTGGTGGAGATCGTGCTGGGCATCGTGATCGGGCCCGAGGTCCTCGGGCTGGCCGACCCCGACGAATTCACCCAGTTCTTCTCGAATCTCGGCCTGGGGATGCTCTTCTTCTTCGCCGGCTACGAGATCGACTTCCAGCGGATCCGGGGCGAGCCTCTCCGCCTGGGGGCGCTGGGCTGGCTCGCTCTCGCTCGCGCTCGCCTTCGGGCTCGGCGGGCTGCTGGCCGCCGCGGGTGTGGTGCTCTCGCTGCGCTTCACCGGTGCGGCCACGGCCACCACCGCCATCGGCACGCTGATCCCGATCCTGTCCGACGCCGGCGAGCTGCGCACGCGTTTCGGCACCTACCTCCTGGCCGCCGGCGCGGTGGGGGAGTTCGGGCCGATCCTCCTGATCACGCTCTGGCTCTCCACCACTCACCCGCTCGGCACCGCGCTGATCCTGCTGGCCTTCATCGCCCTTGCCGTGGTGTCCGCGGTGCTGGCCGTGCGCTCGGTCTCGCTCGGCTGGGGCCTCCTCGAGGGCACCCTCGAGACCAGCGCCCAGCTGGCCATCCGGTTCGCCGTGGTCCTCGTGTTCGCGCTGGTGGCGCTGGCGGCCGAGCTCGGCCTGGACATCCTGCTCGGCGGGTTCGTGGCGGGCATCATCACCCGGCTCAGCGTCCGCGGACGCGAGGTCACTCGCTTCGAGTCCAAGCTGATCGCCGTGGGCTACGGCTTCTTCATCCCGTTCTTCTTCGTGTTCAGCGGGGTGACGTTCGACCTCGACGCGGTGCTGGGCAGCGCCTCGGGGATGCTCGAAGGTGCCGCTGTTCGTGGCCATGTTCCTGGTCGTGCGCGGCCTGCCCGCGCTCCTGCTCTACCGCCGCGTGCTCGACGCGCGCGACCGGCTGGCACTGGCCGTGCTCTCGGCCACCCAGCTGCCGCTCGTGGTGGCCATCACGACGGTGGCGGTGGAGCAGGGGCACATGCGGAGCTCCACCGCCGCGGCGCTGGTGGGCGCCGCGATCATCTCCACGTTGACCTTCCCGCTGCTGGGTTTGCGCCTGCGGCGTGGGCGCGGGGATTCCGAGCTCGATCCCGTTCCGGCGCCCGCCTAGGCGCGGTAGGTTGGCGCGCGTGAGGGTCCTGGTCACGAGTGCGCGGATGCCCTTCGCGCTCGCGGTGATGCGCCGGCTGCGCCGGGCGGGACATGAGGTGTTCTCCTCGGACACCTACGAGGCGGCTCCGGGGAATCACTCGCGCTACGTGACCGCGCACGCCGTCACCGCTTCGCCCAGGGCGGACACGGAGCGCTTCGTGGACCAGGTGCGCGCCTTCTGCTCCGACCACGAGGTCGACGTGATCGTTCCCACGTGGGAGGAGGCCTTCTACCTCTCCACCCTGCGCGAGCGGCTGGAGGACGTGGCCGCGCTCTACACCCCGCCGTTCGAGACGCTCGCCCGCGTGCACGACAAGCACTCCTTCGAGGCCCTGGTGGAGCGGCTCGGGATCCCGGCACCCGTGGGAGTCACCGTGCGCAGCGACCAGGAGCTGCGGGAGGCCGTCGCCCGCTGGCCGCACTACTTCGGCCGTGGGGTCTATTCGCGGGGCGGGGTCACGCTCCTCACGAACACGGGACCGCTCGCCGGCCGCGTGCGGCTCGAGGACGTGCACCCCACGCCCGACGCGCCCTGGCTGGTGCAGGAGTTCGTGGACGGGCCGATGGTGTGCACCTACAGCACCCTCCACGGCGGGAGGGTCACGGGGCACTGCACCTACCGGGCGCCGCGGCAGTACCACCACAGCACCGCCGTACAGCTCGAGACGATCGCCGGCGAGGAGACGCTGGCCGTGGCCGAACGCCTGGGCGCGGAGCTCGGCTACACCGGCCAGATGTCACTCGACTTCGTGAGCTCGGACGACGGGCTGAGGATCATCGAGTGCAATCCCCGCACCACCGACGGCGCCCTGCTGATGGAGAGCGACGAGCTGGCCGGGAGCCTGCTCGACCCGGACCAGGAGCTCGTGATGGTCCCGCCGGGGCGCGTGACCCAACTCGACCTCGCGGTGATCGGCGCGATGTTCTCCGACGGCCTGCGCGAGGTGCCGGGGTCGATACACGACCTGCTCCACATTCCGGGGGCCGACCGCGGCTGGCACGACGAGCTTCCCAGCCTCTACTCGTTTCTGGCCTTCTGCCACCACGAGCGGCTGAGCCTGCGGGAGCACGAGAAGCTCCAGGTGGCCATGTACGAGGACGTGTCGTGGGACGGCGAGCCGATTGCGGGGATGACCCCGGCGCAGTCGGCGGCGCTGGTCGCGCTGCACGGCTGAGGGCTCGGTTGGCGGGCCCCGGCGCGAGTCAGGCCTCGCGCCGGTGAGCGCCGCGCCGGTGCGTCAGCCCGTCGAGCACGACCTCGACCGGGGATCGCCTGTTCGAGGCCTCCAGCGTGTCGCGGATCTGGTGGACGTCCTCGGTCGTCCTGGACGCCTGGTCGCTCGCCGACCTCAGCTCCCTGGCCACCTCGCCGAGAGCCTCGGCCGTTCTCGCCAAGCCGCTCTTGCGCCCGACCGGCACACCGAGAATCCTCCGCCGTGGAGCGAGCACGGCGCGCGAGGCCGCCCCGCTTCGAGTTGAGGCGTGAGCCGAGGACCAGGCCGCCGGCCACGCCGGCGGCGGTGGCTCCGGCCGCGAGCACGGGACCTCGTGCCCGGCGCGCGGCCGTGATCACCGAGTCACCCGCCTCCTGCGCTTTCGCCAGGACCTTCTCGGGCGGCCCGCCGTTTGTCGACGACGCGGACCTCGTTCTCGTCGCGGCCATCAGCCGAGGACCTTTCCGATGCGCTCGGCCTGGTCGCCGACCCGCTCGATGTCCTTGGAAACGCTCTTGGAGGTCTGCCCGAACTGCTTGCTGGCCTTGCCGATGCTCTTGGCCACCGACTTCACGTCGAGGTCGGGAAGGCTCGCCTTGCGCACCGCGCGCGGAATCGGAACCCCGAGCACCTTCTTGGGCCGGGTGAGGCTCTTCAGCATCAGTCCTCCGGCCACGCCGGCGGCACCGGCGCCGATCGCCATCGCGGGCCCGCTCGCCCTGCGCGCTGTGCTCTTGAGGGTGCCCACAACGCCGTCGCTCTTCTTGGCGGCGCCACCGGGGCTCCGCCGTGCTCCAGCCTTGTTCCGCGCGGCCGGCTTGCTGCGGCTCCGTGCCGTGGGCTTCTTGCTCGCCGCTGTGGCACGGCTTCGAGACGATGCCGCCGACTTTGGGCGCGAGGATCCGCTGCGCGTGGATCCTCCGCCGGAGCTCTTGGATCCGCCGGCCTTCGCCCGGGGTCCCGAGCCGTTGGACGAGCTGCGCTTCTTCTGCGAGCTGCGCGTCCCTTGCGAACTGCGTGATGCTGGCGTGCTGCTGGCCATCTCTCATCCCTTCCCTCGAGGACAGCCCTGCCCATTTGGGGACTACCCGCCTGTTTCGCTCGGAAACAATTGGGCGCAGCCTGTCTGAGAGAAAAAGGAGCAGTCCCGACGAGCCATCCCGAGTTAGTGGTCGCGCAAGTCGGTCCCGCTCCACCCCGGATGTGCCCGGAATGGGGACGCGCAAACGGAGACAGGTCTGTCTACTGGCCTCGGGCTCGAAGTAGAAGACCTCGGAGGACACGTCCTCAGCGGTGTCGGTCCCACTCGTGAAGGCCCTGACCCTCCGGCCGGTGATCCGCTCCACCGACTCGCGGAAGTTCGCCTCGCACGAGTGCTGGAAGAACATCCGGATCTCCCTCACCCGCTGGTCCTCGCCGAGCTCGGCCATCTTGCGCTCCGCCGGGGTGAGGCTGTCCTCCAGCGTGCACACCAGCGTGTCCGGGCCGGCCCAGTCCGAGCGTGCCTTCGTCGGACCGCGCCCGAAGAGCTCCTTGTAGATCCGCACCATCTCGTTCGACAGCATCACCGACGTCATCAGGCCTCCGAACATCCCTCTCTGTGTGAGAGCCGCGCCGAGAGGAAGAGGAAAACAAGAGCCAGACGAGCGACGTATACCCCAAAGACGGTACAGCACTACCGAATTCGGGCCATTCCGTCGCGAGATAAGTACCGCCAGGGGGATTCGAACCCCCGTTACCGCCGTGAGAGGGCGGCGTCCTAGTCCCCTAGACGATGGCGGCCAGGTCGCGGGATTATAGCGGCGGTGCGGCGGAGCCCGGCGGGCGGCGCACGGGCGCCAGCTACCTTGGAGATATGACCCTTCGGCCACGTGTTCTGGTGCTCGGCGCCCTCTGGTGCGCGGTCGCGTTCCTGATCCTGGTTGCCGTGGCCTACGGGTCGGGAGACGCCCGCTCGCTCGACGCGAACGCCCTGCACGGGTTCATCGACCTCCAGCGGCCCTCCACCGAGGCGCGGGTCAACTGGATCGCGCACCTCGGCGACCCGGCCACGGTCGGGCTGATGGCCCTCCTCCTCGCGGGCGTGGGACTCGCCCGCGGCCGGCCGCGGCTGGCCGTCGGCGTGATCGCCCTCCTGGCGGCCACGAGCATCTCCAGCCAGCTCCTCAAGCTGCTGCTCGCCTACCCGCGCTTCAGCGGCACGGTCGGCGGAGCGCACGTGGATCCCGCCGCCTTCCCGAGCGGGCACTCCACCGCCGCGATGTCCGTGGCCCTCGCGGGCGTGCTCGTGGCCCCGTCCCGTGCCCGACCGTTCGCGGCGGTGCTGGGGATGGGTCTCGCCCTGAGCGTCGGCCTGTGCGTGGTGGTGCTCGGCTGGCACTTCCCGAGCGACGTGCTCGGCGGCTTCCTCCTGGCCGGCGGGTGGACGCTGGCCATCGCCGCGGCACTGCGGTACGCGGCGGAGCGCTGGCCCGAGCGCGCGGGCCGCACCGAGGCTCACCGCCACGTGGCGCCGGGCCGCCGACTGGACCACCACCGTCGGATTGGCCGCGGTCACCCTCGTGGCCGTGGGCGCCGTCTCGCTGGTGGCCCTCACGATCGTGCTCACCCGTACGGACGAGGTGGTGGAGTTCGCCTCCGATCACACGGCGCTCCTGGCGGTGGCCGGGATGATCGCGCTCACCGCCGCGGCGGTGCTCGGCGGCGTGACCGCCGCGCTGCGCCGCGGCTAGCGGACCCCGGGAGGAGTAACCTGCCCGGCACCAATTGGCCGGTGGTCCAGGGAAGTCCGGTGAGAGTCCGGCGCGGTCCCGCCACTGTGAGCGAGCGCTGAAGCGTCGCACTGAGCCACTGGGGGCCAACGGCCTCCGGGAAGGCGCGACGTGGAGCTGCAAGCCAGGAGAACTGCCCTCCGGCCTCGTCAAACGACCCTCGAGGAAAGGGCGACGCATGCACGCATCTCTCACCAACCCGGGCCGGGTTGTGGCCGCCGCTGTCGCGGCCGCCGCGCTTCTGGCCCCAGCAGCAGCCTCCGCATCCACCGCCGGATCACTCCGAGTGGAGGGCGGCGGGAAGTCGCTTGGCCAGGTCCGCGCGTATGCGGATACGGCCAAGATCCGCACCACGAAGAGCGCCACCTGCAAGGGATCCGGCGACGTGAAGACAGTGCCCGGCGCCACGGCGCTCGGCCAGCTTTGGTCCGCATCACAGGTGAGCAAGGCCTTCCGTCCGCTCGCCATCAGCGACGAGTTCGACTTCGGCCTGTTCGTCTGCGGGGTCGGGAAGTACAGCGGCACCGATACCGCCTACTGGGTCTACAAGGCCGACCACAAGTCGCCCGAGGTGGGTGCCGACCAGCTCACGCTGGGCAAGCGCTCGAGCATCCTGTGGTACTTCAGCGACACCGTCGCGAACGTGAACACCGGCGACGAGCTCTCGCTCACCGCGCCGGCGGACGCCAAGACCAATTCGACCGTGACCGTGAGGGTCTACGCGTACGACGCCGCGGGCAAGCGCACGCCGGCCGTGGGGGCCACGGTGGGCGGTGAGACCACCGACGCCCAGGGCACGGCCCGGGTGGACACCCGGGGCAAGGGCAACCTGCGCCTGCGGGCCACGCGCGGGGCGGACATCCCCTCGGGCAGCGCGTACGTGTGCGTGTCCAAGAGCGGTAAGTGCACCTCGCACCGAGGGGTTCCCATCCTGGGCTCGCCAGGGTCCCGACAAGATCGCGGGCACCGCTGCGGCCGACACGATCGACGCCGGTGCCGGCGCGGACGTGATCTCGGTCCGGCGGAAGGGCGTGGACCGGGTCAGGTGCGGCAAGGGCCGCGACCAGGTCAAGGCCGACCGGGCCGACAAGGTCGGGCGCGACTGCGAGGTCGTGAAGCGCGGGTGACCCCTTGAGGCACCGTCGTCCGCTCGGGCTCCTCGCCGCCCTCATCGCCGCCGCCGGCCTCGCCGCCGGCTGCGGCCTGGGGGCGGGCGAGGAGCTGGCGGGCGACGGCGTGACCCTGAGGGTCACGCGCGACTTCGGCCACCGGGCGCTCGGATCGCTCGCGGAGCCGAAGGTGCGCGAGGACCAGACCGTGATGCGCCTGCTGCGCTCGAAGTTCGACGTGGACACCCGCTTCGGCGGGCGCTTCGTGCAGTCCATCGACGGGCTCGAGGGCCGCGGCTCCGGCGGGCGCGAGGACTGGTTCTTCTTCGTGAACGGGGTGGAGTCGAGCGAGGGGGCCGCGGAGTACGAGCTCTCGCCCGGGGACCGCGTGCAGTGGGACTACCGCCGCTGGGACCACGCCGCCCGGGCGCCCGCGATCGTGGGCGCGTTCCCGGAGCCCTTCCTGCACGGCGTGAAGGGCAAGCGCAGGCCCGTGCGCGTGGAGTGCGAGGACGCCGGCTCGGCCCCGTGCCGCGACGCGAAGGCGCGTCTCGACGACGTGGGCGCGTCGGCCAACGGATCGTCCATCGGGGCGCCGGGCACCGAGAAGACCACCCGGCTGGTGGTGGCCACGTGGCCGCGGGCGAAGATCGTGCGCGGGGCGGCCGCCCTGGAGGACAGCCCCGAGCGCAGCGGGGTGTTCGCCCGCGTGGCCGGCGACGGCGCGCGGATCGAGCTGCTCGACGAGGCGGGGGACGTGGTGCGCACCGTGCGTCCCGGGGACGGGACGGCCCTCGTGGTGGCGCTGCAGCCGCGCGCGGACGAGATCGTCTGGCTCGTGACCGGCCTGGACGAGGCATCCCTCGCGGCGGGCGTGCGCGCGCTCTCCGCTCGCCGGCTGCGCGACGCCTACGCCGTGGCCGTGACCGGCAACCGGGTGGAGAAGCTGCCCCTGGAGCGCCCGTGAAGTTCGTGCCCGTGTACCGGCTCAAGCCGAGCGCCCTGCATTCGGCGCGCGCGGGCGTGGCCGCCTCCTTCTGCGCCTCGCTCGCCCTGGTCGGGGCGCTCTACCAGCACCCTCTGGTGCTGCTGGCGGCGCTGGCCGCCATCGGCGTGGCCGCGGCCGGCGCGGGCGTGGGCCGGGAGGTGCTGAGCTCCATGTGGGTGGCGCTGCCCTTCGCGCTGCTGGTGACCATCGTCAATCCGCTCGTCTACCAGGAGGGCAACACTCTCCTGATCCGCGGGGGCGAGGTGCTCGGGCGGCGCTTCGACGTGACGCTCGAGGCCCTGGTGGCCGGGGCGGTGGCCGGCCTCCGCGTGGTGGTGATCATCGTCGCGCTCTGGCTGATGTCCGTGGTCGTGGACCCGGACGCGCTGCTGCGCCTGTTCCGGCGCGTGTCCTACCGCTCCGCGCTCACCGCGTCGCTGGCCACGCGGCTGGTGCCCGTCCTGGCCCGCGACGCCACGCGCATGAGCGATGCCGCGCGATGCCGTCCGGTGCCCGCGGGCCGGCTGGCCGTGGCCCGCTCCACCCTGGCCGGGGCACTCGACCGCTCCGTGGACCTGGCCGCGGCGCTGGAGCTGCGGGGCTACGCGCTGGGCGGGCGCCCGGCCCGGCGCCGCGTCGCGTGGTCGCGCCACGACATCCGCCTGGCCGCCGCGGCGCTGCTGATCGCCGTGCTCGCGGTGGGGGGCCGTGTGGCCGGTGTGGCCTCGGTGGACCTCTACCCGCTGCTGGACATCGGCGTCGGCGCTCCCGAGCTGGCGCTGGCCGCGCTGCTGCTGGTGTTCTCCGCCGCTGCCCTTCGCCGGGCCGAGCGCGCGCCTGGGGGTGGCCCGTGCCTGACCCGCTGGTGCGCGCCGAGCGGCTTCACCTACACCTACCCGGAGGCGGCAGGGCCGGCGCTGCGCGACGTGAGCTTCGAGATCGAGCCGGGCACCTTCACCGTCCTGGCCGGCGTCTCCGGCTCGGGCAAGTCCACGCTCCTGCGCGCCCTCTGCGGCCTGGTGCCGCACTTTCACGGAGGCGACGCCACCGGGGAGCTCACGGTGGCCGGGATGCCGGTGCGCGATCACGGCCCCGGGGAGCTGGCCGCGGTGTGCGGCACGGTGCTCCAGGAGCCGGAGTCGCAGGTGGTGATGGGCGGGGTGCGGGCCGAGCTCGAGCTGCCGCTGGAGCACGCGGGCGAGCCGCCGGCCGCGGTGGCACGCGGGGTGGAGGAGACCGCTCTGGCCCTGGGCGTGGCCCACCTTCTCGAGCGCCGCACGGACACCCTCTCCGGGGGCGAGCTCCAGCGCGTGGCGGTGGCCGCGGCCATGGTCCGCCGCCCCGCGTTGCTGCTGCTGGACGAGCCCACCTCACAGCTGGACCCGGTGGCGGGCGACGAGCTCGTGTGGCTGCTGCGGCGCCTGAACGAGGACTGGGGCACGGCGGTGGTGATGGCCGAGCACCGCCTGGAGCGTTGCCTGCCGGCCGCGGGCCGGGTGATCGCGATGGAGGAGTCGCGGATCGCCTGCGACGCACCCCCGCACGACTTCCTGGCCTGGGCCGCGGACGCGGCTCCGGCGCTGGCCACCCCCGCCGCGCGTTTGTTCTCGCTCGCCGGCCTGCGTCCTCTTCCCGCGTCCGTTCGGGAGGCCCGGGCGGGGCTGCGCGGCGCCGCGCTCGAGCCCCGGCGCCCCGATCCCCCGAAGCCCCGCGCCGGCGGGCGGAGGCGCGGCCCTGCAGGTGCGCGACGCCTGGGTCGAGATCCCCGACGGCCCGGTGGTGCTCCGCGGCATCACGCTGGCGTTGAGGCCGGGGGAGAGGGTGGCCCTGATGGGCCGCAACGGGGCGGGCAAGAGCACGCTGCTCCGGCTCATGAAGGGCCTGATCGAGCCGACGCGGGGACGCGTGGAGCCGACCGGTCCGGTGGCGCTGCTGCTCCAGAACCCGGGTGACTACCTGCTCCACGAGCACGCCCGGGACGAGGTCGGGGCCGAGGCGCTTGCCGCGGCCGGGCTCGGCGGGCGGGCCGACGCCAACCCGCGCGACCTCTCGGGCGGGGAGCGCCAGCGGCTGGCGCTCGAGGTGGTGCTCGAGGGCGAGCCCAGCTCGGTGGTGCTGCTGGACGAGCCGACCCGGGGCATGGACCGCGTGCACAAGGACGCCCTGGCCGAGCGCTGCGGGGACCTGGCCCGCGCGGGCGCCGCGGTGATGGTGGCCACCCACGACACCGAGTTCGCGGCCACCTTCGCCGACCGGGTGGTGCTGCTCGGCCAGGGAGTGCCGATCGCCGACGCCTCGCCGCTCGAGGTGCTCGGCGGCGGCTGGCACTTCTCCACGGACGTGGCGCGCGTGACCGACGGTGGCGCGCTCACCCCCGACGACGGCGCGGCGCTCCTGCGCGAGCGGCTGGCCGGGGCGCCCGCATGAGCTGGGCACTGGCGTCCTTCCTGCTGCTCGCCGTGGCCGTGGCGGTCGGCCTGGCCTGGTACGAGCGCGAGCGCCCGCCCTCGCGCGTCCTGGCGCTGGTGGCCGTGCTGGCGGCCCTTGCGGTGGTGGGACGGCTGGCCTTCGCGGCCATCCCCAACGTGAAGCCCACCACGGACATCGTGCTCTTCGGCGGCTACGCCCTGGGCGCGGCGCCGGGCTTCGCGGTGGGGGCGGTCGCGGCGCTGGTGTCGAACATCTTCCTCTCGCAGGGCCCATGGACGGTGTGGCAGATGGCGGGATGGGGGATGGTGGGCGTGCTGGGCGCCGTGATGGCGCGCATGCTTCGGGGACGCGAGCCGAACAGGCTGCTCCTGGCCGCGGTGTGCGGCGCGGCCGGACTGGCCTTCGGCGCCTGGATGGACGTGTACCAGTGGACCCTCGCGGCGCGCCAGGACCTCGACTCCTACCTGGCCATCGCGGCCACCTCGCTGCCCTACAACCTCGCGCACGCGATCGGGAACGTGGGCTTCTCGCTGCTGATCGGGCCGGCCTTCGTGCGGGCGCTGCGGCGCTACCGCCGGCGGTTCGAGGTCCGCTGGCCGGCGCCGGCCGGCGCGGCGGCCGCGGCGTGCTGGCCGTGGTGGCCATGCTCGCCATGTCCTCCCAGGCCCTGGCGGCGTCGCCCGCGGCTCGTGCCGAGGGCTACCTGCTGAAGGCCCAGAACCGTGACGGCGGGTTCGGCACGCGGTCCCGGCTTCGACTCGAACGCCCTCTTCAGCGGCTGGGCGGCGCTCGGCCTCGCGGCCGCAGGTCACAACCCACGCGACGTGCGGCGGGGCAGCGGGCGCTCGCTGGCCGCCTACGTCCGGCGTATCCAGCGCATCGGAGCGCGACATCGGCGAGGTGGAGCGCACGGCGATGGTGTTGCGGGCCGCCGGCCTCTCCCCGACGCGCTTCGGCGGGCGCGACCTGGCCGCGGAGATCAGGGGAAGGCGCCGCGGCGACGGCTCGATCGGCGGCTACGTGAGCTACACCGCCTTCGGAGTGCTGGCGCTGCGCGCGGCGCGACAGAGCGCCGGTGCGGACACGATCGCCTGGCTGGCGGCCTCGCACAACGCGGACGGCGGCTTCGGGGTGGCCCGGTCGGCCCAGAGCGATGCCGACATGACCGGGGCCGCCCTTCAGGCGCTGGCCGTGACCGGCCGCTCCAGGGGCCGCGTCGCACGACGGGCGGTGTCGTGGCTGCGCGCGCACCAGAACGGAGACGGCGGATTCGGCCAGATGGCCGGGTCCAGCTCGAACACCCAATCCACCTCCTACGCCGTGCAGGGACTGGTGGCCGTGGGCGGGGCTCCGGGCACCGTCTCGCGCGCACTCGGCTACATCCGCCGCCTGCAGCGCGGCGACGGCAGCGTGGCCTACTCGCGCTCCAGCACGCAGACGCCGGTGTGGGTCACCGCCCAGGCGCTGCTCGCCTTCCGTCGCGCTGCGCTGCCCGTGGCCACGGCGCCGCTGAAGCCCCGGCCGAAGTCCACGGAATCGGCCTCGCCGGAGGGCGCGGACGCCGCCCGGCGGCAGTGGAGGCGCAGCGGCCCCGGCAGCGGCGCCGGAGAAGAAGAGGCGCCGCGGGCCGGCACCGCGGCGGGCGGCGACGCGGGCGGTGGCGCGCGCGCCGAGCGCTCGGGCCCGTCAGGCCTCGGCGACGACGCCGGCCGCCCCACGGGGATGACGCTCGACCGCGCGCCCACGGAGGAGGCGGACGACGGCGTGTCCCCCTGGCTGGTGGCCGGGGGAGCGGCGGCCGTGGTGGCGCTGCTCGTGACCTTCCGGCGCCGGCTGCTGCGCCTGGCACGACGCCCCGGCGGGTGATTGAGTACCGGTCCGTGGATGCGGACCGCCTCTCCACTCACGCCGAGCGCCTGCGCGAGCTGCACGGCGCCGACGAGCTGCTCGTGCTGCCGAACGTGTGGGACGTGGCCTCCGCACGTGCGGTCGCCGGCGCGGGCTTCCCGGTCCTGGCCACGGCCAGCGCCGCGGTCACGGCCATGCTCGGGTACCCGGACGACAACTCCATCCCGCCGGCCGAGATGCTCGCCGCCGTGGGCCGGGTGGCCGCGGCGGCGGACCTGCCCGTCACCGCCGACGTGGAGGCGGGGTACGGACTCGAGCCCGAGCAGCTGGTGACCATGTTGCTGGAGGCCGGCGCCGTGGGCCTCAACCTCGAGGACACCGACCACGTGGGCGGCGGTCTGGTGGACGCCGAGGCTCAGGCCCAGCGCCACGCCGCGGTGAAGGCGGCGGGTCGCGCGGCGGGCGTGGACGTGGTGCTGAACGCCCGCGTGGACGCGACCCCGGATGGCCAGGGGGAGGGCTGGCTCGACGAGGCGATCCGCCGCGCCCGGCTCTACCGCGAGGCCGGGGCCGACTGCGTCTACCCGATCGCGCTGTCCGAGCCGGCCGACGTGGAGCGCTTCGTGTCCGAGGTCGGTGGGGCGGTGAACTTCCTCGTGCGGCCGGGCTCGCCCCCGCTGCCCGAGCTGCGCGACCTCGGCGTGGCCCGGGTGAGCCTCGGCCCCGGTCTCCAGCGCGTGGCGCTCGCGGCGGTCGAGCGCTTCCTCGGGCGGATCGACCCCGAGTCGCCCGACCCGGTGTACCGCTAGCGCAGCTGGGCGCCGATCAGGCGGTCCATCATCCGGGCGGGCACGCGCTTGGCCAGCTGCGCCTGCACCTTCGCCTCCCGTCCCACCAGGTAGCGCGCGCGGGGCCGGCTCTTGGTCATCGCGGTGCCGATCACCTCCGCCACCTCCCGCGGCTCCAGTCCCGTCTTCTCGCCGATCTTCACGGTCTGCTTGCGGAGCGCGCTCATCATGCTCCCGTAGAGCCGCTCGCCCTCGGCGGGCATCCCGGCGAGCATCTCGTCGGCCATGGCGCTGCCCTTCGCCCAGATCGGCGTCTTCACCCCGCCGGGCTCGATCACGATCACGTTCACGCCGAACTGGCGCACCTCGCGGCGCAGGGAGTCGCTCACCGCCTCGAGCCCGAACTTCGAGGCCGCGTACGGCCCCACCAGCGGCAGCGCCATCCGCCCGCCGATCGAGGTCACGTTCACGATCCGGCCGCGGGCCCGGCGCAGGGCGGGGAGGAGGGCCTGGATCACGGCCACCTGGCCGACCAGGTTCACCTCGAGCTGCTGGCGCAGCCGGTCCAGCGGGATGAACTCCAGCGGAGCGGCCACCGCGATCCCCGCGTTGTTCACCAGGCCGGCGAGCGGACGCTCTCCGATCTCGACCCGGACCGCCTCGATCTGAGCCGGATCGGTCACGTCCAGCCTCACCGCCTCGCACGCCGTCTGCGGTCAGGCGGCTCGCGGTCCTCCTCGGTGCGCACGGCGGCCACCACGTCGAAGCCGAGGTCGCGAAGGTGGTGCGCCGTGGCCTCCCCGATGCCCGTCGAGGCTCCGGTGACCAGCACGGTTCCGCCCGCCATGAGTACTCCGCCTTCCCCTATCGATTGCGAGTCGCGGGCAACCTATCCGGTAGCGTCGAACGGGTGGATGTGGAAGAGGCGATCCGCACCCGGCGCACGCACAAGGCGTACGGCGCCGATCCGGTGCCGCGGGAGACGCTCGACGAGCTGCTCGAGCTCGCCCGCTGGGCCCCCAACCACAACCTCACCAACCCGTGGCGCTTTCGCGTGCTGGGCGCGGAGTCGCTCGCGCGGCTGAAGGAGGCCGCCGGTCCCGAGGCGGCGTCGAAGCTCGACCGCGCGCCCACCCTGGTGGTGGCCTCGGTGGTGGGGAGCGAGGACCCGGTGCAGGACGAGGAGGACCTGTGCGCCGCCGCCGTGGCCAGCTACATCGTGCTCGTGGCCGCCCACGGCCGCGGACTCGCCGGCTACTGGCGCACACCGGCGGTGCTGCGCTCCGAGGAGGGCCGCGCCGCGGTGGGGGTGCCGGAGGGCGAGCGGATCATCGGGCTGCTGCACCTGGGCCCGCCGCGCCAGGAGAAGGAGCCGCCGGCGCGGCTCGGCACCAGCGACTTCGTCACCTGGCTCCCATGATCGCGCGCGAGGACGCCCTGGCCACGATGGAGCGGGAGACCTTCGACGTGGTGGTGGTGGGCGGCGGGATCACGGGCGCGGGCGTGGCCCTCGACGCGGCCTCGCGCGGGTACAGCGTCGCCCTCGTGGAGCGCAACGACTTCGCCGCCGGCACCTCCAGCCGCTCCTCCAAGCTGGTGCACGGCGGGCTGCGCTACCTCCAGAACTTCGACCTCGGCCTGGTCCGGGAGGCGCTGCTCGAGCGCTCGCTGATGGTGAAGCTCGCCCCGCACCTGGTGAAGCCGCTGCCGCTCCTGGTGCCGAGCTTCGGGGGCAAGCGCCCCGACCGGCTGATGGGAGTCGGACTGAATATGTACGACGCCATGAGCTGGCGCCGCGGCCGCGACGAGGGCGAGGAGTGGAGCCCGGACCGCCACCGCACGATCGATGGCGCGGAGGCCGTGCGCATGGTGCCGGCCCTGGCCGACCGCGACCCCACCGCCGCCTACCTCTTCTACGACTGCCAGACCGACGACGTGCGCCTGGTGCTCACCGTGCTGGGCGAGGCCGAGCGCTACGGCGCGGTGGTGGCCCGCGGCTGCGAGGCGGAGGGCCTGGTGGAGCGCAGCGGGCGCGCCGCCGGGGTGCTCGTGCGCGACGTGGTGGGCGGAGGGCGCTTCGAGCTGGCCGCCGCCAACGTGGTGAACGCCACCGGGGTGTGGGCGGACCAGCTGCGCCCGGACGAGCTCTACGGGGAGGAGGAGGTGCCCCGGATCCGCCCGAGCCGCGGCACGCACGTCCTTCTCCCGCGCGAGGCACTCGACGTGGGCGCCACCGGCGTGATCGTGCCCGCCGGTGGCGGGCGCGGAGTGTTCGTGCTGCCCTGGCTCGGCCGCACGCTCGTGGGCACCACCGACAACGACTACGAGGGGGACCTCGAGCACGTGCCCGCCGCGGGCGACGACGTGGCCTACCTGCTGAAGGCGGTGAACGACTTCTTCGGCAGCTCCCTCGGCGCCGGGGACCTGGTGGGCGCCTACGCCGGAGTGAGGCCCCTGATCTCCACCGGCGACCCCAAGAAGTCGGTGGACATCTCGCGCAAGGCCGAGCTGTACGAGACGAGCTCCGGGCCTCGTGACCATCACCGGCGGCAAGCTCACCACGTGGCGGCGGATGGCCAAGATGGCCGTGGACCGCCTGGTGGAGCGGGAGGGCCGGGAGTCGGCCTGCCGCACGCACGAGCTCCCGCTGGGACTGCCCATCGATCCCGCCGAGCTTCCGCAGGTCGAGGGGGTGGACGAGCTCAGCCGAATCCACCTCGCCTCCCGCTACGGCCACGCGGCGGTGGACGTGATGGAGGTGGCGGCCGAGGACCCGTCGCTGGCCGAGCGCGTGAGTCCCGGCCTGCCCGACCTCGTGGCCGAGGCCACCTTCTCCGCCCGCCGCGAGCAGGCGCTGACGCTGGCCGACGTGATGCTCCGCCGCACCCGGCTCGGCCTGCTGGACGGGCGGGCGCTGAGCGCGCCCGGGTCCGAGGGCGCGAGTCGGGTGGCGCGCGCCCTGGCCGCGGAGCTCGGCTGGGACGACGCGCGCTACGAGGACGAGCTCGAGCGACTGGCGCGAGGTGGCGCGTGGCCGAGGGGCTCGCGGGCGACGCTCCCGTCACTCCATTGGCCAATGCGGTGCCCGACGTGGCGCCCAAGCCGATCGCGCAGCCGGGGGCCGCGCCCGAGGAGGCGGCGTGAGCACCTCCGAGCTGGTCCTCCGCGAGCGCGTGCTCGACATGCGCGAGCCCGTGCTGATGGGCATCGTGAACGCCACGCCCGACTCGTTCTCCGATGCGCAGCGCCCGAAGAGCGTGGACGAGCTGGCCGAGCGGGCCGCGCAGCTGGCGGCCGACGGGGCCGAGCTGATCGACGTGGGCGGCGAGTCCGGCCGCACCGATCGCCCGGTGGTGCCCGTGGCGGAGGAGATCGCGCGGGTGATCCCGCTGGTGGAGCGGCTTGAGCGGCGCGGGGTTCTCGGTGTCCGTGGACACCTGGCGGGCCGAGGTGGCGCGCGCGGCGCTGGCCGCCGGGGCCGAGATGATCAACGACGTGAGCGGGCTCAGCGAGCCGCTCGTGGCCGACGCGTGCGCCGAGTCGGGCGCCGCCCTGGTGGTCACCCACACGCGCACGCCCCCGAAGGTCAAGGGCTATCCGGACTACGACGACGTGGTGGGCGACGTGGTGGCGCTGCTCTCCGAGCGGGTGGCCGAGGCGCGGGCGCGCGGGGTGGGGGAGGACCGCCTGGTGCTGGACCCGGGCATCGACCTGGCCAAGACCCCGGCCGAGTCCGTCACCGTGCTGCGGCGCCTGGCCGAGGTCCGCGCGCTGGGGCGGCCGCTGCTGCTGGCCCTGTCGCGCAAGGACTTCATCGGGGCGATCACCGGGCCGCGCGCCCGCGGCCCGGCTGGCGGGCACGCTGGCCGCGGTGGGGTGCGTGGTGGACGGCGGCGGGTCGATCCTGCGCGTGCACGACGTGGCCGCGGCGCGCGACTACCTCAGCGTTCGCGCCGCGCTGCGCGGGGAGCGCGAGGTGCCGCCGGAGCTGCGCCTGGCCGAGGAGCTCCGCCGCGAGCCCGAGGTGCTCGGGGCGTGAGCTCGTACACCATCGCCCAGCTCTCCGACCTCCACTGCGGCTCCCCGCACTTCGTGCCCGACCTGCTCGACCAGGCCATCACCGAGGTGAACGAGCTGGCCCCGGACGTGGTGGTGGTGTCGGGCGACCTCACCAACGACGGGTTCCGCGGCGAGTACGAGCTGGCCGCCGAGTACCTGGCCCGGCTCGACTGCGAGCGCATGATCGTGATCCCGGGCAACCACGACTCGCGCAACGTGGGCTACGTGCACTTCGAGGAGCTGTTCGGCGAGCGCCGCTCGGAGATGCACTCCGGGGGCGTGTCGATCGTGGCCGTGGACTCCACCGAGCCGGACCTCGACAACGGCGTGATCGGCCGCGGCCGCTACGAGTGGATCCGCGAGCGCTTCGCCGCGAACGAGGCCTTCCTGCGCGTGTTCGTGCTGCACCACCACCTGCTGCCCGTGCCGGGCACGGGCAGGGAGCGCAACGTGGTGCACGACGCCGGCGACACCCTGGAGACCCTCCAGAGCGCGGACGTGCACCTCGTCCTCTCCGGGCACAAGCACGTGTCCTACGCCTGGCGCCTCGAGGACCTGTTCGTGGTGAACGCCGGCACGGTGTCCACCACGCGCCTGCGGGGGAAGACCAAGCCCTGCTACATGGTGATCGAGGCCTCGCACGAGACGGTCCGCGTGGTGCGCAAGACCCCCTTCCAGGACGGCGACGCGATCCTCTCGTTCGACCCGCGGACCTTCGAGTACGAGAAGGGGCCGTCGCTGCTGGGGGAGACGGCGCACGGCTGACGGGCGGCCGGCCATCGCGCTCATCGACGGCGAGCACCACCCCTGCCGCCGTACGCGACGCCCTGGACGCGGCTCGAGGCCGAGCGCGGGCTGGCGGGCGTGGTGTTCTGCGGCGGCGAGGAGAAGCTCGGCGGGCGGCTCGCTCGAGGAGCACTACGGCCGCCCGGTGGAGGTGGAGCCCCACACCGCCCTCCCGCGGCTGGCGCCCGGCGCGGCGGCGGTGGTGGACCTGGCCGACGAGCCCGTGCTCACCGCCGTCGGGCAAGCTCGCGCTGGCCGCGCTGGCGCTCCACCTGGGCCTCGACTACGAGGCCCCCGGCCTGCGCCTCACCCCGCCGCGCTATGCGCGGGTGGACTCGCCCGCGCCCGAAGCTGGCGGTGATCGGCACCGGCAAGCGCACGGGCAAGACGGCGGTGGCCTGCCGCTGGGCCGAGCTCCTGCGCGAGGCGGGCCGAATCCGGTGATCGTGTGCATGGGACGCGGCGGGCCGCCCGAGCCGCGCACCGCCCGGGCCGGGATCGGGCTGATCGAGCTGCTCGACATCGACTCCCGCGGCGAGCACGCGGCCTCCGACTACCTGGAGGACGCCGCGCTGGCCGGCGTGCCCACCGTCGGGTGCCGCCGCGTGGGGGGCGGGCTGGCGGGCGAGCCCGCCGAGTCGAACGTGGTGGAGGGCGCGGCGATGGCCGCCGCGATGGATCCCGGCGCGATCCTGTTCGAGGGCTCGGGGTCCTGCATACCGCCGGTGGAGGTGGATCGCACCGTGTGCATCGTCGGCGCCGGCCCGCTCGAGCCGATGGCCGAGTACCGGCTGCTCAGGGCGGATCTCGTGCTCGCCGCGGAGGGCGCCCACGCCGCCGCCGGGCGCGCTTCCCCTGCGCCTGCGCCCGAGCCGGCCGAGCCGCTGCCGGACGGGCGCGCGGGTGGCGCTCTTCACCACCGGCGCCGACCTCGTGCGAGGGAGTGGAGCCGGTGCTCGTGTCCACCAACCTGGCCCGGCGCGCCGGCCCTGGCCGAGGACCTCGACCGCGCCGCCGCCGCGGGCTGCGACGTGTACCTCACCGAGCTGAAGGCGGCCGCGATCGACACCGTGGCCCGGCGTGCCCTGGCCGAGGGCGCGCAGGTGGCGTTCGTGCGCAACCGCCCGGTCGGCATCGACGACGCGCTGCTGGCCCTACAGGCCGCCTAGCCTTTGGGTGCGATGGCCGGCGAGACGATCGTCTTCCACAAGGGGCACGGGCTGCCCTACTCGAAGGGCCTGATGGCGCAGAGCCTGTCCGCCATCGGGCTCTCGCCCGAGCGCTCGTTCGAGCTGGCACGGGCCGTGGAGCGGCGTCTCGGCGAGCGCGGCGCCGGAGCAGCTGGACGTGGCGGGGCTGAACGCCGTCTGCGAGGAGGTGCTCCAGGCCGAGGAGGGCGATCGCGCCGTGCGGCGCTTCCGCGCCTGGACCCGGCTGGGGCGGCTCGAGCGCCCGCTGGTGGTGATGATCGGCGGCACCACCGGGGTGGGCAAGTCCACCCTGGCCACGATGCTGGCCGGCCGCCTGGGGGTGAACCGGGTGATCGCCACCGACGTGGTGCGCCAGGTCCTGCGGGCGTTCTTCACCGAGGAGGCCATGCCGACGGTGCACTACTCGGCGTTCGCCGCCGGCGGGCTCGAGGGCTACGCCGACCAGGCCCGGCACGTGGCCACCGCCACCGAGGCGATCGTGGAGCGGGCGATCGGCGAGGCCAAGCCGGTGGTCCTGGAGGGGGTGCACGTGCTGCCGGGGGCGCTCGACGAACGCCTCCGCGGACCGCTGCGTGATGGTGGAGGCGCTGCTCGTGGTGGAGGACGAGGAGCTCCACCGGGGCCACTTCTCCCACCGCCCGGGCTCGCGGCCCGCCGAGCGCTATCTGGCCGCGTTCGAGGACATCCGCGCCCTCCAGACCCACCTGGCCGAGCGTGCGCGGGCGGAGGGCGTGGCCGTGATCGACAACGACAACATCGATCACTCGCTCACGCGCCTCATGCAGCTGGTGCTGGACGCGGTCGAGCGGGTCACCTGACCGCGGCCGGCGGGCGCTGCGCCCGATCCGGCGAGTAGGGTTGGTCGCCTCGTGCCCGTACTCCAGCGCAAAGAACTAGAGGACAGCCCGCTAGCCGATCTCCACGCCATCGCGTCGGAGCTCGGGGTGGAGGGCTTCCGCAGCAAGCGCAAGGCGGAGCTGGTGGACGCCATCCTCCGCGGCCAGAACGGCGCGGCGCGACGAGGAGGAGCCCGCCGCGAGCGAGCCCGACGAGGCGCCCGTGGCCGAGGAGCCCGAGGACGACTCTCCGCGCCGAGGACGAGGAGCCGGAGGACGAGGCTCCCGCCGGCGAGGAGGAGCCCGAGGTGGTGGACGAGCCGGTGGCCGAGGAGGAGATCGCCACCGGCGTGCTCGACATCCTGCCCAACGGCAGCGGCTTCGTGCGCGTGGACCCGGCGGTGCACTCCCGCGACGACGTGTACGTCTCCCCGGCCCAGATCCGGCGCTGCGAGCTCCGCTCCGGCGACGAGCTCAGCGGTCCCGGTCCGGCCCGCGCGCCGCAACGAGCGCCACCCCTCCCTGATCCATGTCGAGACGGTGAACGGCGGCCCGGCCGAGCCGCCCGCCGAGCGCCCCGCCTTCGACGATCTCACCGCGGTCTTCGCCACCGAGCGGCTGCCCGGCCCGCCCGCGGTCGGCTCCGTGCCCTTCGGGCGCGGCTCCCGCGTGGCCATCGCCGGCCCGCCCGGGGCCGGAGCCAGCACCCTGCTGCGCGAGATCGTGGCCGCGCTCTCCGAGGGCGGTCCCGATGTCCCGGTGCAGGTCGCACTCGCGGGCGCGCGTCCCGAGGAGGTGGCCGAGTGGGCCGGCTTCGGGCGCCGACGTGGTGGGAGGCAGCTTCGACCGCTCGCCCGAGGCTCAGGCCCAGGCCGCCGAGCTGGCGGTGGAGCGGGCCAAGCGCCGCGTGGAGCGCGGCGCCCATGCCGTCGTGGCCGTCGACTCGCTCGACGCTCTGCCCCAGGCCGCGCGCCGCCGCGTGTTCGGCGCGGGCCGCAACACCGAGGAGGGCGGCTCCCTCACGGTCATCGCCGTGACCGGTGACGGCTCCGAGGCCCTTCGCTGGGCCACCACCCGCATCGTGCTCGATTCCGCCGGACCGGACGCGCCGGTCCCGCAGGTGTCCGCCGCCAGCGGCACCCTGCGCGCCGACCTGCTCTAAGCCTCCGGCTACTTCACAACGAGCGTCTCGGCCATCGTCGTCGGGTGCACGAGGCACACGAGGCGATAGGTGCCCTTCACCGTGGGCGTGACGCTGTACTGGCCGCCGGTCTGTCCCCAGTACACGGAGGAGAAGCCACGCGGCCCGTTGGCCACGGTCACCGAGTGCGGCTTGGTGCCCCCGAAGCGCCAGGTCACCGTCTGGCCCACCTTCGACGTGATGCGGCCGGGGCGGAAGAAGTCGTCTCCCACCTCGAGCATGTTCCCGTCGAACGCCGACATGGCGCCTCTGGGCTTGGACAGCTGGGGCACCTTGAGGTCGAAGTCCGGCGTCTTGTCGTAGCGCTTCGGCTTGTTGATCTCGGTGATGTCCTTGGGCATCTTGCCGCAGGGCTTGACGCTCTCGTCCTTCACGAACCACGTGTACCAGAAGCCCATCGAGGCCACGTGGAGGTTGTGGTTGTCGTGAACGGACACGCGGCGCAGCACCTCGCCCTCGCGGATCGGGATGCCGGCGCCGGTGGCGTAGGCGCCGTTTCCGATCGGCCCGGGCTCGTGGAGGATCGGGCGGATCGTGTTGTACACGTGCTTCGAGGGCCCGTAGTAGACGGGCGCCTTGAACAGCCGTCGCTTGCAGGTGAGGCTCTGGAGCGCCTGGTACTTGCCGCCGCCGTGCTGGTGGGAGCTGGCCATGAGCAGGCGTCCGTTGAACGGCGCCACCCAGTCGCTCTTGTCCACGAAGTTCGAGCCCTTCTTGCCGCCGCCGGGCACGTCGTAGGACATGCCGTTGTTCAGCTGGCTGCACTTCCCGATCACCAGCGGGATCACCGGGGTGCGCTTCTCGGTCGTGTAGTAGACCCGGGTGCGCACGTAGAACGCCTTGGGCTTCTTGTAGTGGTTCATCACCATCGCGGTGAGCTTCCAGTCCGGCGCGGTGCCGTCCGCCTTGCGGTTCTCGATGCCGTACCGGGCGCGGAACGCGGGCGACGACCCCAGCTGCGGGTGGCCGAGCGGGTGCTCCTCGCCGCGGCCGCCGATGGATCCGGCGCCGCTCCAGCATCCTCCGCTCACGTCGTTCACTCGCCCGGGGGCGAAGTAGAGGAAGTGGTGCACCATCATCTTGGCGATGGGCAGCGGCTTGGCCTTCGGGTTCTTGCTGTCCACCAGCGCCATCTCCTTGAAGCCGGTGATGAAGCCCGGCTTGGAGGGTGCGCCATGGCCGTCGGCCTTGAGGTCCACGTGCTTCGAGTCGTGGACGTACGGAAGCGACTGGATCTTCGGCGAGTAGAGGGTGAGCACCCGATCCTTGGCGCTCGCCGCGGGGGCGAGCAGGGCAAGTCCGGCGATCGCGACCAACAGGCCTCGGGTCAGCATTGCGCTAGTTCCTCTCCTCACTCGGTGGCGCCGGCGCGCGGACTATTCGCAGCGCGGCTGCAACAAACGATAATGGCGCGGGAGGATGCCCGTCAACCGGCGGGAGCCGAGCGGTACGCCACGCGGCTCCAGGACGGTTCGGGCGAGAGCTCGATGAGCTCGAAGTTGCGCTCGGGCTGGGCGTAGCCGAAGGAGTTCGTCATGTCGTCGAACACCACCTCGAGCTCGCCCTCCAGAACGCGCTGGTCGAGCCAGGCGCCGCGGAACACCAGGCGCCGGATCCAGTGGACGAGCGAGCGCTCCGAGGGACCGTGAAGATCGCCCCAGCAGAGGTTGATGTGCTCGCCCAGCTCGGAGTGGGGGTCGGTCACCTCGCCGTTCACCGCGAGGTTCACGAGGTCCTCGCGCTCTTCGAGGGCCAGCCGGCCGTGGACGAAACCGAGCTTGGCCGCGGCCTGCTCCACGCGCTCGGTGAAGTCGCGCTCGTTGAAGGTGAACCGGAGCTCACCGTATTCGAGCACGTAGTCTGAGCCGGACTCGTAATTTCCGCGTCGCGCAGTGTCCATAGAAAGAGGGGCCCCCGGGGGCCCGGGCAGAGCGTCGCCATCATAAGTCCGATTCCTTCCCCGGCGCCAAGCCTGCAACCGCAGTTGCAGCCGGGGCGAGTTTTCGCCGCCCACCGCTCAAGGGGTCGTGGACGAGCAACGCTCACTGCTCCTCGTGGAGGACGACGAGGCCACCAGGCGGTTCCTGGCCGACAACCTCGAGGCGGACGGCTTCCGGGTGTTCGGCGCGGCGGGGGTGGACGAGGCGCTGCGCGCGGTGGAGGCCCGCGCTCCCGGCATCCTGGTGGTCGACCTGGGGCTCGAGGGCCCGAGCGGGCTCGAGCTGATCGACCGGGTCCGGGCGGCCGACGGGATCTCCACCCGCGTGGACCCCGGGGTTCCGGTGATCGTGGTCACCGGCCGCTGCGGTGAGGCGGACCGGCTGCGGAGCTTCGCCCGCGGGGCCGACGACCATCTCTGCAAGCCGTTCCTCTATCCCGAGCTGCTCGCCCGGATCCGCGCGCTGCTGCGCCGGGCGGAGGGGCGGCCGCGGCGCGGCGTCCTGCGGGTGGGGGAGCTCTCGGTGGATCCGCTCACCCGGGCGGTGAGGCTGGGGGAGGCGCCCGTCGAGCTCGCCGCGAAGGAGTTCGCCCTCCTGCGCGCGCTCGCCGAGGACCCCACGCGCGTGTACGGGAAGCAGGAACTGCTGCGGGACGTATGGGGCTACCGATCGGTGGGCGCCACGAGAACCCTGGACGCGCATGCGTGCCGCCTGCGGAGGAAGCTCCGCTCGTCGTCGCGGCGCTGGGTGCTGAACGTGCGTGGCGTGGGCTATCGCCTCACGGACACGCTGTGAGCACGCACGGGGGTCAGAGCATGCGGCGGGGCTTCTTGTCCGGCCAGATGAAGGCCGGCCGATCCTCGGCTCCGAAGAACGGGCCGAGCACCACCGCGATGAGCACCGGAACCCCGATGAATATGAGTGCGACCGTGTTCATCTCTTGTGACCAAAGGTACTCACCGCTCGCGCGGGCGTCCGGGCGATGACCGGCTCGGGCACCGCACTCCTGGCCCTGGCTCGCGCTGGCGCTGGCCACGATCCGCGTGGCCGTGCTGGCGCGGCGGCTGCGCCGGATCGAGTGTGCCGAGCACGAGCTGCGCGGCCCGGTCACCGCGCTCGGCCTGGCCTGCGAGCGCTGGGGCCGGGGCCCGGAACGGGACGAGCGGGTGGATGTGGTGGAGGTGCAGCTCGAGCGCCTGCGTGCGGGGCTCTCCGACCTCGGCCGCGGCGCGGGGGGTTCAGCGGGTGGCGGAGCCCGGGTCGCCCGTGGATCTGGTGCGCTTCGCCCGGGCGTCGGCGGCGCCTGGGGCGCCGGTGGCGGGCCGAGAGCGGGCGGTCCCACGGTGGTCGCGGACCGCGGCGCGCCTCGCGCAGGTGGTGGGCAACCTCGTGGACAATGCCGCCGAGCACGGCGGCGGCGAGCTGGAGGTCACGGCACGCCGCACGCCCACGGGCACCCGGCTCGAGCTCCGGAACCCGCCCGGGCCCGCCCGCGGGGGCGGGCGGCGACGCGGGCGCGGACTCGGCATCGCCACGCGCGCCGCGCGTGAGCTCGGCGGGGACCTCGAGGTGCGCCGCGAGGGCGACGCGGTGGTGGCGTCACTGGACCTCCCGCGAGGTCCCGCCGGACCCGGCGCGGCGTGAGCCCGCGGCGGCGCGGGATGCTGCTCGTGTCGCTGGCGCTCGTGTGCGGCGGCATGGCCGCCTCGCACGTGCACGGGCTCGAGCGCGACGTGGAGGCCCGGGTGGGCGCGGAGGTGCCGGTGGTGGTCACCGCGCGGGACGTGGCGGCCGGAGCGGTCCTCCGCCGCGGCGCGCTCCGCCTGGCGCGGGTGCCCGCCCGCTACGCGCCGCCCGACGGGCTCGGCTCGGTGGACCAGGCGGCGGGCGGGCGATCGGCCACCGCGCTCCCGCGCGGCAGCTACGTCACCGTCAGCCGGCTGCGTGACGTGCGGGCGGAGCGCTCGCCCGGTGCGCTGCGCCGCGGGGAGCGCGCGGTGGAGGTCGGCGTGGCCGGCGGGGCCGCGCTGGCGGGGGCCGCGCCCGGGTCGCGGGTGGACGTGCTGGTGTCGAGTGAGCCCGGCGGCGCGGCGGGGCGCACCGTGGTGGCGCTCGAGTCCGTCGAGCTCCTGGCGGGCGTGCGCGGCGGCCGGCGGGCGATGCCCCGGAGGGGGCCGCGGGGGCGGCGGATGCGCGGGCCACGCTGAGGGTCACGCTGCGCCAGGCGGCCTACCTCACGGCGGCGGAGAACTTCGCGCGCGAGGTGAGGCTGCTGCTCCGCCCGCCCGGGGAGCGCGGCCGGTCCGGGCCCGGTGGCGGTGGGGGCGGGCGAGCTCTAGCCGGCCCGGAGCACGGCCACGGTGCCGTCGGCCCGCCCGAGGAGGCCTGCTCGGCCATGCCGAGGAACAGGCCGTGCTCCACCACGCCGGTCACCTGCTCGAGCCCCGCGGCTATCTCCCCCGCGGGCACGTCCGGGGGCAGCCCGCAGTCGAGGATGAGGTGCCCCTCGTCGGTCACGTAGGGCTCGTCCCCGTTCATCCGCAGGTCGGCGCCCGTCCACCAGCGGCAGCACCCGGCGGCGGGTGTCTCGCCACGCGAAGCGCACCACCTCGACGGGAAGCCGGAAGTGCTCTCCCAGGCGCTCGACGCGCTTGCTCTCCTCCGCCACCACCACGAAGCGGGCGGCGGCCGAGATCACGATCTTCTCCCGCAGCAGCGCACCGCCGCCGCCCTTGATCAGTCCCACGCTCGGGTCCACCTCGTCCGCGCCGTCCAGGGCCAGGTCGAGCTCCACGGTTCCGTCCAGCTCGACGAGCTCGATGCCGGCGGCCTCGGCCAGTGCCCGGGAGCGCTCGGAGGCCACGGCGGCCCGAACGCCGCGCCGGGTCCCGAGGAGGTCCACCAGCGCCCAGACCGCGCGCCCCGACCCGAGGCCGATGGTCATGCCCGGCTCCACCAGCGCGGCGGCGGCCTCGGCGGCCGCCTGACGGGCGCGCGCGTCGGGATCGGCGCTCACCGCGGGCAATATCGCATGCGGCGCGGCGTGGTCGCCCATCCACCCCGCCGCTAGACTTACCTAACGTAAGTACCCCTCCCTTGGAGACGAAGCCGATGCAGACCCTCTTGCTCATCCCGGTGGACGACACAGTCGTCCTCCCCAACATGTCTGTGACCCTGGCTGTCGACGTTGGTGACGAGGAGCGCGTCGTGCTCGTGCCCCGCAAGGGCGAGGAGTTCGCGGACGTGGGAACCGTGGCCGAGGTCGGCGAGCGAATCAAGCTGCCCGGCGGCGCCAGAGCCGCCGTGCTCAACGGCATTCACCGTGCCCAGATCGGCGCCGCGTCCACCGACCCCGCCGGCAACCTGCGCGTGGAGACCACCCCGCATCCCGATGCCCAGCCCGTGGACGGGCGGACCCGCCAGCTCGAGCGCGAGTACCGCGCCGTGGTGGAGGAGCTGCTCGAGCTTCGTGGCGATGACGGCCGCATCGCGGGTTGGGTCCGAGCCATCACCGAGCCCGGAGCCCTCGCGGACACCTCCGGCTACGCCCCGGACCTGAGCTACGACCAGAAGGTCGAGATCCTCGAGACGCTCGACGTGACCGAACGGCTGGAGAAGGCGCTCGCCATGCAGCGCGAGCGGCTGGCCGAGATGCAGGTGCGCACGCGCATCCGCGACGACGTGCAGTCCGGCGCCGAGAAGCAGCAGCGGGAGTACTTCCTGCGCAAGCAGATGGAGTCCATCCGCAAGGAGCTGGGCGAGGACGACGCGTCCTTCGCCGACGAGTACCGCACCAAGATCGAAGAGTCGGGCATGCCGGACGCCGTGCGTGAGCAGGCCGAGCGCGAGCTCGGGCGGCTCGAGCGCATGGGCGAGTCCTCGGGTGAGGCCTCGATGATCCGCACCTACCTCGACTGGCTCGCGTCCGTGCCGTGGTCCGAGCGCTCCGACGAGCGTCTGGATCCCGTGCACGCGCGTGAGGTGCTCGACTCGGACCACGCCGGTCTCGAGGATGTGAAGGACCGCATCGTCGAGTACATCGCCGTGCGCAAGCTGCGCCAGGAGCGTGGCATCACCGAGGACAAGCGCTCGGGCGCGATCCTGACCCTCATCGGCCCGCCCGGCACGGGAAAGACGTCCATCGGCGAGTCGATCGCCCGGGCCACCGGCCGCGAGTTCGTGCGCATGTCGCTCGGCGGCGTGCGCGACGAGGCCGAGATCCGGGGTCACCGGCGCACCTACATCGGCGCGCTGCCGGGACGCCTGGTGCGTGCCCTGCGCGACGCCGGAACGATGAACCCGGTGATCATGCTGGACGAGGTCGACAAGGTCGGCGCGGATTGGCGCGGCGACCCCAGCGCGGCCCTGCTCGAGGTCCTCGACCCCGCGCAGAACCACTCGTTCCGCGATCACTACCTGGACGTCGAGCTCGACCTGTCCGAGGTGGTGTTCATCGCCACGGCCAACGTGGCCGAGACGATCCCGGCGCCGCTGCTCGACCGCATGGAGGTCGTGCGCTTCGACGGCTACACCACCGAGGAGAAGGTGGCCATCGCCCGCGGTTACCTGTGGCCTCGCCAGCGCGAGCGCAACGGGCTCCGCGAGGACGAGGTGGAGATCGGTGACGACGTGCTGCGGTCGATCGTGACCGAGTACACCCGCGAGGCGGGCGTGCGCGGACTCGAGCGCGAGCTCGGCACGCTGCTCCGGAAGACGGCCACGAAGATCGCGTCGGGGAAGGTGGAGGCACCGGTCACGGTGGACGCCGCCCAGATCCGCGACGCGCTCGGACGGCAGAGGTTCTTCCAGGAGGCGGCGGAGCGCACCGCCGTCCCGGGAGTGGCCACCGGCCTGTCCGTCACGGGAGCCGGCGGCGACGTGCTGTTCATCGAGGCCACCTCGATGAAGGGCAAGGAGGGCTTCGTGCTCACCGGCCAGCTGGGCGACGTGATGAAGGAGTCGGCGCGGATCGCCCTCTCCTACGTCCGCGGCCACAGCGACGAGCTGGACCTGGACGAGCGACTCCTTCGAGGAGCGCGAGTTCCACGTGCACGTGCCCGCGGGGGCGATCCCCAAGGACGGCCCCAGCGCCGGGGTGACCATGACCACCGCGCTGGCCTCGCTCCTGAGCGGGCGTCCGGTTCGGCACACCGTCGGGCATGACCGGCGAGGTGACCCTCCAGGGTCGCGTCCTGCCGATCGGCGGCCTGAAGCAGAAGGTGCTGGCCGCACACGCCGCGGGCCTCACCGACGTGATCATCCCGGAGCGCAACCGGGGCGATCTCGACGACGTGCCCGAGGAGGTGCGCGAGAAGCTCACCTTCCACCCGGTGATGACCGTGA
The DNA here is from genome assembly GCA_963752455.1 of uncultured Thermoleophilaceae bacterium. Taxonomy (GTDB): domain Bacteria; phylum Actinomycetota; class Thermoleophilia; order Solirubrobacterales; family Thermoleophilaceae; genus JACVRW01. The sequence goes on along the minus strand of CAVVYE010000013.1, from coordinate 147,409 downwards.
ACGAGGTGCTCGACCTGGCGCTGGAGCCCGAGCGGGCAACGACCGGACTCACCACCTAGGTAGCAGCGGAGCCGATCGCTGATCGGGCGAGCACCGCACCATGATCGGCGGGCCGCGCGGAGCGCTAGATGCTCTGCGTGAGCCCGCCGTCCACGCGCAGCGCGACTCCGGTCACGTAGCTCGCGGGCACCGAGCAGAGGAACGCCGCGGCCGCGGCGATCTCCTCGACCGTTCCCAGCCGGCCGGCGGGCACCTGTCCCGCGGCCACCTCCTCCGCCGCGTCGATCGATCCGTAGACCTTGGCCAGGCGGTCGGTGGCGATGCGGCCGGGGAGAATCGTGTTCAGGGTCACGCCCTGGCCCGCGACCTCGCGTGAGAGCTGCTTGAAGGTGGCCAGCAGGCCGTTGCGGTGAGCGGTGGAGAGGAGGAGGCCCGGGATCGGCTCGTGCACCGCGCTGGACGAGATGTTCAGCACACGCCCGAACCCGCGCTCGCCCATGCCGCGAACGGTGGGCTGGATCAGGGCCATGGGGGAGAGCACGAGCTCCCGGTAGGCCGCCTCCCACTGGTCGCGCGTCGTGTCGAGGCCGGAGGGCACCGGCGGCGGGCCGCCGGTGTTCGTGACGAGCACGTCGATCGGGCCGAGGTCCGCCTCCACGCTCCCCAGGAGGCCGGGCGCCGCCTCCAGGTCGGCGGAGTCGAACACGTACGGCCGCGCCCCGATCTCGGCGGCCGCCGTCTCTATGCGCTCGCGCGAGCGTGAGCTGATCGGCGACCCGGGCCCCCTCGGCGGCCAGCGCCGCGGCGATCCCGCGGCCGATGCCGGCCGAAGCCCCCGTAACGAGCGCAATCTTCCCGTCCAGACCCAGGTCCATCGCGGCCAGGCTATCCGGCACCGGGCTTATGTTCCTTCCATGACCGCGCTCAGGCGCCTCATCCTGCTGCTTGCGGCGGCCGGGCTGGCCCGGGCGTGGGCACGCCGGCGGGCCGAGCCGCCGCTCCCCGCGCTGCCCCCGGGGCCGCCGGTGCGACGCGGAGGTGGTGGAGGAGCCCGAGCCCCGTCGTCGCCGCGGCGCCGAGCGAGCCGTCGCCGAGCCCGAGCCGGAACCCGAGCCGGTCGCCGAGGTGGAACCCGAACCCGAGCCCGAGCCTCCGCCGGTCGCGCCGTCGGCGCCGCCGCCGGAGCCCGAGCCTCCGCCGCCCGCGGCGGGACCGCCGCCACCGCCACCGCCACCGCCACCGCCACCGCCTCCCGAACCCCCGCCGCCCGGGTCCGACTGGCGCCCGCCCGTGCCCGACCCGCAGCCGCGGCTGAAGCCGCTCAACCCGGAGGCGGCCGTCGCTCCGGTGGAATTCCCGACGATGGAGATGGACTCTCTGGCGCTCCCGCAGGAGCAGGGGGAGCCGCGAGTGTCGGCGATGCCGCCGGCCGTGGGAAACCCGATCGACCTGGCGCCCGAGGGCGATGTGATCGTCACCGCGATCACCCAGGTGCCCAGCGTGGCCGACGCCGTGGACACGGCGCTCGACGAATACACGGCAGCACCCGATGTCGAGGACTACGCCTACGCCGCGGGGCTCATCGAGCCTCCGCCGGTCCCGCCGGCACCCGAGCCGGAGCAGCCCCTGGAGGACGAGTACGCGATCGTGGAGTCCGCCGAGCCCGATGCGTGGCAGGCCGAGGAGCCCGTGGAGGCCGAGGCACCCGCGGATACCGAGGAATCCGCGGCGGTCGGAACCCCCGAAAGCCGCTTCGGACGCGGAATCGGTGGACATCGTCACCGTCGTGGACGACCTCCTCGACGGCCCCGACCTGAGCGGTCCAGCCCGAGGGCGGGAGCCCACATCTCCGGCAGATCTGCTTGAGTACCTGACCGTCGTCTGTCGAATTGCCGAGTCTCGGTCGCCCTGCGGCCGGGAACGGGGGACCCAACGCGGCCGTCAGGTCGCAGGGGCGAATCGCCGCACACAAGCGGTGTAGCGCACTTTCCAGCGCGAGCCCGTCAGCTCACCCCGTAGGCGCGGGAAAGGAAGGGAAGTCACGTCTTGCGAGTAAGAATCGGCGCCTGCCGCCCCCTGTGCGCGGGCACCCTGATGCTGCTGGCCCTGCTGTGCGCGACCGGTACCGCGATGGCGGATACGCCCGTGGCCTCGAGCTCGAGCACGGTTGTGCTCAAGAAGGACGACCGCGGTCGGGCGGTCAAGAAGCTTCAGCGCTCGCTTCACGTATCCCCGGTGGACGGAGTGTTCGGCCGCATCACCCTGAGGGCGGTCAGGCGCTTCCAGCGCCGTCACGGGCTCACCGTGGACGGCGTGGTGGGACCCCTGACCCGCAGGGCGCTCGGCCTGCGCGCATTCAGCGCGGCATCGGTGGAGAGGCCCAGCGGAGGCGGCGGCGCCGAGGCCGGCGACGTCACGGCGCCCTACGAGGGCTCGAGCGTACGGCTGCCCCGGGTGCTGCGCCGCATCGCGAAGTGCGAGTCGGGCGGCGACCCCACCGCGGTGTCCCCCGGTGGCCGCTACCGCGGCAAGTTCCAGTTCACCCGCGCCACCTGGCGCGGACTGGGCGGCACCGGCGACCCCGCCGCGGCCTCCGAGGCCACTCAGGACCGCCTGGCGCTGAAGCTGTACCGGCGCAGCGGCACCGATCCCTGGCCCACCTGCTCCCGCGCCTAGGGGCGCGGCCGCCCGAGCCCGCGGTAGCGCGGCTGCACGGCCACCAGAGTGACCGCACACGTGACTCCCAGCAGCGCATAGGGGAGGGCGTCGGCCGTGACATCGGCCAGAGCGGCTCCGCCGCTGCTGCCCAGCATGTGCCCGAGAGCCCACGCCAGGTTGGCCACCCCGAAGGCCAGCGCCTGATCGAGGCCCGCCTCCTCCGACGCGTCCGAGAGGAGCGCCATGGCCGGGGCCCAGAACGCGCCCAGCGCGGCGATGGCGGCCACCAGTGCGACAGCCACCAGCACCACGGTCCCCGGCAGCGGCAGCAGCACCGCCATCACCACGGCGCCGGCCAGGCCGACGCGGATCGGTGCAAGCCGCCCGTGGCGGTCGGACAGGCGCCCGCTCCACGGGCTGAGCACCGCCTCGCCCGCAGCGGCCACGAGGAACACCGCCCCGATGGCCGCGCCCGACGCGCCGAGATCATCCATGCGCAGGGGCACCAGGACCTCGAGGGTCCCCGCGAACAGAGCGGGTAGCGCGAACAGCCAGAAGCCGATCTGGACCGAGCGGCGGCGTAGAGCGGACGCCAGCGTTCGCATCGTGGCTCCGGGCTCCGGCGCGGCGGCGGGCATCGACCACGCCCACGCTCCCAGGATCACGGCCACCACGGCCACGCCGCTGAACACCAGCTCCGGGCCCACGACGGTGGCCGCCCCGCCCAGCACGGGACCCAGGAGGACGCCCACGATCGCCGCCCCCAGCGCCGAGCCGATCACCCCGCCGCGGCGATCGGAGGGCGTGGCGCACACGAGCCAGGCGAGGCCGGCCGCCCACGAGCAGGCACCGCCCACGCCCTGGGCGAAGCGGGCCGCGTCGAGCAGGATCACGTGCTGGGCGAAGCCGAAGATCACGCTCGTGATCCCCATGAGCGCGAGGCCGGTGAGGAGCATGGGCTTCACGCCGAAGCGCGCGGCGGCCCATCCCGCCGGTATCGAGGCGAGGAATGTGCCCGCCGGGTACGCGCCGGCGAGCACGCCGGCGGCGGACTTCGACAGGCCGAGATCGTCCGTGTAGTGCGGCAGGAGGGGGGCCACCGCCGCGAAGAACATGGTGTCCACAAGGACAACCGCCGCCACCAGAGGGAACAGACGGCGCATGGCGACAAAGCCTAGGCGGTCCGTTACGGCACAATCACGCCCCGTGCCTGAACTACTCGAGGAGCTGATCGACTTCCTTCGCATCCCGTCGGTGTCCACCGGCGGGGGCGACGAGGAGGCGCTGGACCGAGCGGCCGAGTGGGTCCGCCAGCGCATCGCCGATGCGGGCGGCGAGGCCGAGCTGGTGCGTCTCGACGGGGGCCATCCGATGGTGGTGGGGGAGCTCCGCTCCTCGCGGCCGGACGCACCCACCGTGCTGGCCTACGGGCACCACGACGTTCAGCATCCCGGTCCGCTCGACCACTGGGAGAGCCCGCCCTTCGAGCCGCAGGAGCGCGACGGTCGCCTCTATGCGCGAGGCGCGGCGGACGACAAGGGGAACTTCCTCCCGCTGCTCCACGTGGCCTGCGAGATGGCCCGCGCGGACGAACTGCCCGTGAACGTGCGCTTCCTGGTGGAGGGCGAGGAGGAGGTGGGCTCCCGCTCGGCCATGCGCTGGATCCGCGAGGACCGTGGAGCCGCCGACTGCGCGGTGGTGTTCGACTCGATGATGGTGGACGAGAACACCCCGGCCATCGCCACCGCCGCGCGCGGCCTGATCTCCACGTCGCTGGAGGTCCGCACCGGCGAGCGGGACCTGCACTCCGGCGTCTACGGCGGCGCGGTGCTGAACGCCGCCCACGTGCTCTCGGACATGCTCCGGGAGGTGCTCCCCGGATCCGACGGGACGCTCCGCCGCGAGCTCCGTGCCGGTATCGCGCCTCCCACCGACGCCGAGCGGCATTCCTGGAAGAAGCTGCCCTCCGGCGAGGACGTGATCTCGTGGGTCGGCGGGCGCCCCGCGGACGGGCGCGCGGCCGGGGAGTTCTACGAGCGCACCGGGGCCGAGACCTCGCTCGACGTGAACGGCATCTGGGTGGGGGAGCCGCGCACGATCGTGCCGTCGGTGGCGCGAGCGCACCTCACCGTGCGCCTGGCCCCGGGGCAGTCGGCCGCCGAGGTGGCGGTGGCCCTCGAGTGGATGCTGCGCTCGGCCACGCCGCCGGGCGCCGAGGTGGCGGTGGAGATGGAGCTGGCCGACCCGGCGCTGTTCGACCCCGGTCATCCGGCCCTGCAGGCTCGCGGCCGAGGCCATCGGGCGCGCGAGCGGCAACGAGGTGGCCTTCGTGCGGCTGGGAGGGACGCTGCCGGTGCTGGCGGAGCTGGCCGAGCGAGGGATCCCCACCGTGCTGAGCGGCTTCGCCCTCGACGACGACGCCTTCCACGCTCCGAACGAGAGCTACCGCCTGGAGAGCCTGCGCCTGGGCGAGCGGGCCGCGAGGGAGATCTACACCGCGCTCGAGGCCCTGCCCCGCAACCGGTGAATCACCACCCGCGCGCTGCGCGGGCTCTGGATGGTGCCCACCTCGAACAGCGAGCGGGCGCCCTCCAGGAACTCCTCCGCCGCGGGACGCCCGGGATCGGCAACCAGGATCAGGCCACGCGGGCTGACCAGCCGCGGCAGGAGCTCCAGGAGCTGGCGCACGTTGCGCCGCTCGTACAGCACGTCAGAGGCCAGCACGAGGTGGAACGGCGCCCGCTCGAGCAGTGGCGCCGGTGCGGACCAGTCGCACACCATCGTCTCGATCTCCACGCCGTTCCGCACCGCGTTGGCGGTGGCCGCGTCGATGGCGTCCGGGGCCCAGTCCGTGGCGAGCACCCGGCCCCCGGCCCGTGCGGCCGCGATGCTCGGCAGCGCGAGGCCGCAGCCCAGCTCGAGCGTGCGGGCGCCGCGCAGCGGCGCGCATCGAGATGTCGTGGGCCAGCGCCACCCCGCTGGCCCACAGCTCGGCCCAGTAGGGCAGGAGCTCCTCGTGCTCGAACGCCTCCTCGGAGATCAGCGCCTCCGGGTCGCGGGGCCGGGTGAGCTCCACCTCGCCGCTCGGCAGCGCCACGCGCTCCGTCACGGCGTCGTCCACTAGGGAGCCTTCTCGGCGGAGGCCTGAACCTCCGCGGCGGCGGCCTCCGCCGCCTCGAGCTGGCGCTCGACGAGATCCAGGCCCGAGGACCAGAAGCCGGGGTCCGCGAGGTCCACGCCCACCATCGCTCCGAGCTCCTGCGGGGGCTTCGACCCGCCGGCGCGGAGGAGATCGAGGTAGGAGGGCACGAAGTCCGCGCCGGCCTCCTCGTAGCGCCGGTACACCGACAGCGCCAGCAGGTGCCCGTAGGCGTAGGCGTAGACGTAGCCCGGGGTGTCGACGAAGTGGGGGATGTAGGACCACCAGAGCCCGTAGTCGTCGCTCAGCTCCACCGAGTCTCCGAGCAGGTCGGTCTGGGTCTCGAGCCAGAGCTCGGCGATCCGGTCGGTGGACAGCTCTCCGGTCTCCCGGCGGCCGGTGTGCACCGCATGCTCGAAGCGGTTCATCGCGATCTGGCGGAACACGGCGGCCACGGCGCCGTCCAGCGACCCGGCCAGCAGGTCCAGCCGCGCGGCGGCGTCGGGGGCGCGCTGGAGCAGGCGGTCGAGCACGATCGTCTCCCCGAAGATCGACGCCGTCTCCGCGAGCGTGAGCGGGGTGGTGAACTGGAAGATGCCCTGCGGGCGGGCGAGGGCGGCGTGCACGCCGTGGCCGAGCTCGTGGGCCATCGTGAGCACGTCGTGGGGGCGCGAGGTGTAGTTGAGCATCACGTACGGGTGCGCGCTCGGCACGGTGTAGGAGCAGAACGCGCCACCGCGCTTGCGCGGCCTCGGCGGCGCGTCGATGTACCCGTCGACGAAGAACTCGCCGGCCACCGCTCCCAGCTCGGGAGAGAACTCCGAGTAGCAGTCGAGCACGATCGACTGGGCCTCGCCGTAGGGGATCCGCTCGTCCGACTGGCCCACCGGGCGCGGCGCGATCCCAGTAGCCGAGGCGGTCCAGGCCGAGCAGCCGAGCCTTCAGGCGGTACCAGCGGCGGGCCAGCTCGTAGCGCGAGCGCACCGCCTCGATCAGGGCCTCCACGGACTCGTCGCTGGCCTCATTGGCCAGGTTCCGGGAGGCGATCCAGCTCGGGTAGGAGCGCAGGCGGTCCTTCACCGCCTTGTCCTGGAGCAGGTTGTTGAACACGAAGGCGCGCGTGCGCAGGCCCGGGCGGAGCGCCTCGGTGACCGCGGTGGCCGCCGCCTCGCGCTGGTCGCGATCCGGGCCCTGGAGGTGGCTCAGGGCCTGCTCGAGCGACACCGGCTCGTCCTCCCCGGGAAGGTCCACCGCGATCGAGGACGTCTGCTCCGTGAACAGCCGGCGGAAGGCCGACGGGCCCGGTCACGGACGTCTCGGTCATCACCTTCTCCTCCGGCTCGGAGAGCTGGTGGGGGCGGTAGCGCCGGAGGGTCTCCAGGTAGTGGCGGCAGAAGCCGAGCGCCGTCGTCGGCCAGAAGCTCGGCGGCGCGCTCGTCCGGCAGCTCATTCCACTCGAGCTCGAAGAAGAGGAGGTCGGTCTCGATCCGGGCGCCCATCTCGCGGCCGCGCTGGAGCAGCGCACCCCGCTCGGGATCGGCCGTGTCGAGCGTGAAGCTCAGCATCGCGTAGGACCCGGCGCGGCCCGCGAGGTCGGATATCTCTCCCAGCTCGTTCATCGCCGCGGCGAGGCCGGAGGCGTCCAGGTCCGCCACCGTGCCCCGGTAGCGCTCGGCGAAGGCGCCGGCGCGCTCGCCGGCATCCTCGAGGAGGGCCACCACGCCCTCGGCACCGCGGTCGCCCACCAGCGGCTCGAGGTTCCAGGAGGCGGATTCCAGGGCTTGGTCAGGGGCCGTGCTCATGGCCCCTGACCTTATTGAGTGCATGGTCCGGTGCTCGCCCCGATCACCGATCGGGCTGCGCTCCTCCCTCGGCTGTGGTTAATCAGCAGGAGACGATCAGATGGAACGAGCGGTCGGAGGGGGTGCCGGCGCTGTCGCGCGTCACCACCCGGACGCCGTTCACGTTGCTGGCCAGCGAGGTGACCGCGATCTGGCCGGTGCCCGGCCCGGAGGCGGACTCGTCGCCCAGGGTCGCCGCGTAGACGCACTGGCGCACGTCCCGGTCGAAGATCGCCTGGTACTGGCCCTCGCCGGTCCTGGCCGTCGAGGTGGCGCGGCCCCGGACGGGGGTGCCGTTCACGGCCACCACCACGCCGCGGTTCACGCCCTCGGCGATGGCGGCGTTGTTCACCGGACCGAGCTTCGAGGCGTCAAGCGACTGCTCCTTGATCGCCGCCGGCCCGAGGCTGTCGGGCTTGAACTCCTTGCCGCGCAGGGTGCCGTCCTTGAAGTCGCGGTTCAGGATGGATCCGTTGCGGATCTCCCGGCTGCCGATGGAGCCGGTGGCGAAGGCGTAGGAGACCCCGCTGAGGGCCACGAACAGGGCTGCACAGGCCACCACCATGGCGGGTGAGGGCAGGCGCGCGAAGCGCTTCATGTTGTTTCGACCTCCCGTCGATTTCATTGCTCCTGCGAATGGACAACACGGCTGGGGGGCCTCGGGTTGCGGGCTTCGGCGATGATGCGCGCCGTGGCCCGCGAGTTGACCATCACCTGGGAGGACCCCGGGGCGCTGGCCGAGAGGGCTCGGGGGATGGCCGGTCTCGAGTTCCTCCAGGCCATCCGGGACGGCGAGCTCTCCACCGCCCCGATCCAGGAGCTGCTGGGCTTCAGCCTGGTCGAGGTGGAGGAGGGGCGCGTGGTGTTCGCGGCCGTCCCGGGCGAGCAGCACTACAACCCGATCGGGGTCGTGCACGGCGGAATGTCGGCCACGCTGCTGGACAGCGCCATGGGCGCCTGCGTGCACTCCACGCTCCCGGCCGGGTCCGGCTACTCGACCCTGGAGACGAAGTTCAACCTCGTGCGCCCGATCACGGCGGACACCGGCGAGATCCGGGCCGAGGGGCGGGTGGTGCATCGCGGGGGCCGGGTGGCCACCGCGGAGGGGCGGATCACGCGCGAGGCGGACGGCAAGCTGCTCGCGCACGGCACGTCCACCTGCCTGATCCTCGGCGGCTGAGCCTCCGCCCCGCTGTTGGGGGGCGGATCCGGTGCCCACAGCGCTTCCCTCTCCATGGACGCGCTCGACGAGCTCGCCCGCGCGCTGCGGGACCGGCTGATCGAGCGGGCGCGGACCGGCGAGGCGGGCGCGGAGCCTGCGCGCCGAGGTCGAGCGGGTGGTGGAGGCGGAGGCCGGCTCGCTCCCCGAGGCGGACCGCGCGGCGCTGCGCGAGCGCGTGCTGCTGCTGGCCACCGGGCTCGGGCCGCTCGAGCCCCTGCTCTCGGATCCGGCGGTGGAGGAGGTCATGGTCAACGGCCCCGGAGACGTATGGGTGGAGCGCGCGGGCCGGATCGAGCGCACCGGCGTCCGCTTCGAGGGGGAGGGCGAGCTGATGCACGCGATCGAGCGGGTCCTGGCGCCGCTCGGGCGGCGTGTGGACGAGGCGTCGCCGCTGTGTGACGCCCGGCTGGCCGACGGCTCGCGGGTGAACGTGGTGATTCCCCCGCTGTCGATCGACGGTCCCTGCCTCACGATCCGGAGGTTCCGCAGCGAGGGGTTCTCCCTCCGCGACCTGGTCCGGGCCGGCACGGTCGGCCACCGCGTGGCCGAGTTTCTGGCGCTGTGCGTGGCGGCGCGGGCCTCGGTGCTCGTGTCCGGGGGCACGGGCTCGGGGAAGACCACCACGCTGGGTGCCCTGTCGGGCACGATCCCGGCGGGCGAGCGCGTGGTGACGATCGAGGACGCGGCCGAGCTGCGGCTGCGCCAGCCGCACGTGGTGCGGCTCGAGTCGCGCCCGGCGAACCTCGAGGGGCGCGGCGAGGTGACCATCCGGCAGCTCGTTCGCAACGCGCTGCGGATGAGGCCCGACCGCATCGTGGTGGGGGAGGTCCGCGGCGGTGAGGCGCTGGACATGCTCCAGGCGCTGAACACCGGTCACGACGGCTCGCTCACCACCGTGCACGCCAACTCGCCGGTGGATGCGCTGCGGAGGATCGAGACGCTCGCGCTGATGGCCGGCGTGGGCCTGCCACATGCGGCCGTCCGGGAACAGGTGGCCGGCGCGCTCGAGGTGGTGGTGCACCAGGTCCGGCAGCCGGACGGGAGCCGCGTGGTGCAGTCGGTGACCGAGGTGGTGCGCGTGGCCGGCGGGGCGGGCACTCGCGAGCTGTTCCGGCGCGACGGTCCCCTGCGGGCGCCCGGGGAGGGCACGCTCGCCGGGCGCCTTGCCGCGTTCCGGGCCGGGGCGGGCTAGGCGATGGCCGTCCTCCTGGCCGCGGCGGCGGCGGCGTGCGGCGCGGTGGGCATGGCCGAGCTGGCCGGGTCGGGCCTCGCCCGGGCGCCCGCGGCCGTGCGGGCCGCGGGCGTGCTCGTGGAGGCGGTGGTCAGGCAGGGCAGGGAGGGACGCGACCCGGGCGCGGCGGAGCGGCGGCGCCTCCTCGCCGCGGGATCCGCGGCCGCGCTCGCGCTGGGCACCGCGCTGGCCGGCCCGGCGGCGGGCGTGGCGCTGGCCGCCGGCGGACCGTGGGCGGTGGCTCGCCTCCTGCGGGCCCGGCGTGAGCGCTACCGGCGCGCGGTGGACCTGGGCTGCCCGGCCATGGCGGTGGCGGTGGCGGACGCGATCGGCGGCGGGCGCTCGCTGCGCGGCGCGCTCGCGGAGGCCGCGCCGGGCGTGGGCGGGGCGGCCGGGTACGAGCTGAGGCGCGCGGGCGCGGAACTGGCCGCCGGCGCGCGCACCGAGCACGCGCTCGCCGCCATGCGGGAGCGCGCGGGATCGCAGCGCGTGGACACCTTCGTGGCCGCGTGCGTGCTGCAGCGCCGGGCCGGGGGAGACCTCGCGCGGCTGCTGCGCGACAGCGCCGAGGCGATGGAGGAGCAGTCCCGCCTCGACGGCGAGCTCCGGGCGGCCACGGCGCAGGCGCGGTTCACGGGTCTCCTCGTGGTGCTCCTTCCCGGCGGGCGGGGCGCTGCTCACCGAGCTGGCCAGCCCCGGCTGGCTGGCCGGCCTGCTCGGATCCCTGCTCACGGCGTGGCTGGTGGGCCTGGCCGTGGCGCTCCAGGTGGGTGCGGGAGTGCTGATCGCCCGCCTCGGACGCCCACCGCGATGACCGGTGTGGCCGGCGCCTTCCTGGCCGCCGTGCTCGGGGTGGCCGGCGTGGGCGAGCTGCTCGGGTCGCTTCCCGCGCCGGCGGGGAGGCGTGCCGCTCATCCGAGGGCTGGCGGCGATGGGATCGGGGTTCTCCGGCTCTGCCGGCCCCGGGCGACCTTGCGGCCCGGCTCGACGCCGCCGGGCGGCCCGGCGGCCTGGGCGAGCGCGAGGTGATGACGGCGAAGCTGGCCATGGCTCTCGTCACCGCGGCTGTTCGGCGCCCTGGTGGCCGCGGCCGCGCCGGGCCGTCTGGGACCGGTGATCCTGGTGCTGGCACCCGCGACGCGGGTTCCTGCTCCCGGACCTGTGGCTCGCCCGGCTCGCGCGCGAGAGGAGACGAGCGGCCCTGCGCGAGCTCCCCGCGCTGCTCGACCTGCTGCGGGTCACGGTCGAGTCCGGCGCGTCGCTCCCCGAGGCGCTGCGATCGGTGGGCGAGCAGGCGGGCGGGCCCGCTGGCGGCCGAATGGAGGACTGCCGGGCGCCGCGTGGCCCTTGGCGTGCCGCTCGCCGGCCGCGCTGGACGAGATGGGGCGCAGGCTGCCCGTGCCCGCGCTGGCCGCCTTCATCGCCGCCATGGACCGCTCGCTGCCGCCACGGGGCGCCGCTGGCCAGGACGCTCGCCGCACAGTCCCGCGACGCCCGGGCGGCGCTCAGCCGCGATGCGCGGGAGCACGCGGCGCGCGCGGGGCCGAAGATCCAGCTGGTGGTGGCCCTGCTGCTGGTGCCGTCCGTGCTGCTGCTGGTGGCCGCGGCGCTGGTGTCCGCCCTGGCGGGGTCGGGAGGGGAGCTGCTGCCGGTGTAGGTTCGACGCCGATTGCTGCCGGCAGGCGACAGTAATCGGCATCGGATGGCTCGGCAGCCCCGTCCGGGCCGTTCTCTTACCTGTACGGCGGGGTGGAGGAAGCGCACGCAGGCCAGGCCGCCGTTCGTCTCCCACCGTGTCCCACCGGGCGCGGGCCGGCGCAACTATCCCTGCAAAGGGCCGCAATGCACGCACGATTGCACCCGCCGGGGCATCGCGCACGCAATCGCCCGGCCGGCGGAGGCAGCCGGGTGGGCGTTCCCCACCGCGAGAAACCGCTCTGGCATGCGGTTTCGCACGCCGTCGGCGGTCGCTTTCCGCGAAATCCTCCACCGAAGTGGGGCATTGTGTTGCAGAGTGGGAGCCAGTGGGGTACGGTGTCGCACATCAAGCGACCGGAGTGGCGGGGCTCCTCCCACTCCGCCACTCCGGTCCGACTCTTCTCAGCACCGATGCATCTTGGCTTTTCGAGGGCACTACGAACACTCGCTGGACGCGAAGAACCGGCTGAGCATCCCGGCGCGGTTCCGCACGCCCTTCTCCAGCGGAGTGGTTCTCGCCAAGACGCCCGAGCCCTGCGTGGCGGTGTGGACGCCCGAGACGCACGAGAGCATCATCGAGCGCGCGCTCGAGGGGTTGAACCCCATGGGCCCCGAGTACCGCAAGCTCTCGCGCTTCTACCAGGGCAACTCGTTCGAGATCGACCTCGACTCGGCCGGCCGGGTGACCCTTCCGCCACCGCTTCTCGACTCACGGCGCCATCGAGAAGGAGGTCGTGGTCGTCGGGGTGGGGGACCACCTCGAGGTCTGGGGCCGGGGGCGCTGGGAGCAGGAGCAGCAGAGCCTGGACGCCGAGATCGAGGAGGTGACGGGACGCCTTGGCCATCCTTCTTGACATGAACCGCACGCACACTCCCGTGCTGGCCGGTGAGCTCATCGACCTCACGGCCCCCGCGGCGGGCGAGATCGCGGTGGACTGCACCTTCGGCGCCGGCGGGCACGCCCGCCTGGTGGCGGACCGGCTCGGCTCCACCGGCACGCTCGTGTGCATCGACCGCGACCCGGCGGCCGAGGACCGCTTCGCCGAGATGTCGCGCGAGGCGCCCTGCGAGACGCGCTTCCTCGGGATGAACTACGCCGACGGCCTCTCCCTTCTCCTCGAGGAGGGGGTGTCCGCGGATCTGGTCTACCTGGATCTGGGCGTGTCCTCCATGCAGGTGGACGCGCGCGAGCGCGGGTTCTCCTACTCCTACGACGCGCCGCTCGACATGCGCATGGACCAGGGCCAGGAGCTGGACGCGCGCGTGGTGGTGAACACCTGGGAGGAGCGGCGGCTCTCACAGCTCTTCCATCGCTACGGCGAGGACCCCTCCGCACGGCGCGTCGCCCGCGAGATCGTGCGCCGGCGCGCGCGCTCCCCGATCGACACCACGGGCGAGCTCGTGGCCGCCGTGGAGGCCGCCGTGCCCGCCGCGGTGAGGCGCAACTTCGGGGGCGGCCATCCGGCCAAGCGGATCTTCCAGGCGATCCGGATCGCCGTGAACGACGAGCTCGACTCGCTCGATGCCGCTCTGCCGCTGGCCTGGGACCTGCTGCGCCTGGAAGGGCGCCTGGCCGCCATCTCCTTCCATTCGCTCGAGGACCGGCGTGTGAAGCGCTTCCTGGCCGATCGCGCCCGCGGCTGCATCTGCCCGCCGGACTTCCCCATCTGCGCCTGCGGGCGCGAGCCCGAGGCGGAGCTGCTCACCCGCCGCGCGGTGGCGCCGACGCCCGGCGAGGTGGCCGACAATCCGCGTTCGAAGTCCGGGCGCCTGCGGGCCGCGCGGAAGATCGACTCCGGGGACGAGGACTGATGGCCCGCGCCGCGGCGGCCACGGCCGCAGCCCGCTCGGCCGGAGCCGCCGCTCCGGCCCACACGGCTCCCGCCGCCCGGCCCGGCCGGCCGCGGCGTGCGCCCACGCGTGCCCGTACCGGCACCACCCGCCGGGCCAAGCCGGCGGCCAAGCGCCCGCCGCGGCGGATGTCCGGCCCGGCGATCCCCGCGGGGGCCCGCGCCGGAGGCGGCTCGGTCGCGCTCCCCGTCCGGATCGCCGACGCGCCCTTCACGCGTGCCCTGCGGAACCGCACCGGCGGGGTGCTCGATGCCCTGCTGTCCGGTCGCGCGTGGATCGTGCTGATCGGGGTGCTGCTGGTGGGCATCGTCTTCTTCAACGTCGACCTCCTCCGCATGAACCGCGAAATCGCCGCCACGGCCGACAAGAGCTCGTCGCTCAAGCGCGACAACGCGCGCCTGCGCCAGGAGGCCGCGCTGCTCGGATCGAGCGAGCGGATCCAGGAGGCCGCCGGCCGCCTCGGGCTCGTGCTCCCGGCCGCCGGCGACGTGCGCTACCTGAAGGCGCATCCCGGCTTCGACGCCCGCAAGGCCGCCCGCCTGATCGTGGCGCCGACGGGGGAGGCCCCCGTGCCCACCGCGACCACGATCGCGCCGTCGCCCGTGACCCCGGTGGCCACGACGACGACCACCACCACGCCGGAGACCCCGGTGGCGGCCGATCCCACGGCCACCGCCGGCACCGACGCCACGGGCGCCACCGCCACCACCGACCCTGCCACCACCGTCACGGCCCCGCCCGCCACGACCACGACCACCACGGTCCCCCCGGGCTAGCGTGCGGCTGGTCGAGCGCCGGATCGGACTGCTCTTCGCCGTCTTTCTGGCGCTGCTCGGCATCGCCACCGTGCGCGCGGTGTGGATCGGCACGGTGAAGGCCGGGCTCCCTCAAGGAGCGCGCCGTGACACAGCAGGAGGAGGACCTGACGGTGACCGCCCGCCGGGGCACGATCTTCGATCGCCACGGGCTCGAGCTCGCCGTCTCCGAGGACGCCGTCACCGTCTTCGCGAACCCCTTTCTGATCACCGACCCGGCGAAGGTGGCCGCGCGCCTGGCCCCGCTGATCCATCGCCCCGCGGACGACCTGCTGGAGAAGCTCAGCAACCGCAAGCAGGGCTTCGTCTACCTCCGGCGCAAGATGGACTCCTGGCTCGCCCACAAGGTCCAGGGCCTGAAGATCGAGGGCATCGGCACCGTCACGGAGGCCAAGCGCACCTACCCCCAGGGCTGGCTCGCCTCACAGGTGCTGGGGAGCGTGGGGATCGACAACACCGGCCTCTCCGGGCTCGAGTACGGCCAGGACGAGACCCTGCGCGGCGAGGACGGCAGCCGCCGCCTCGTGAAGGACGCCCTCGGGCAGCCGGTGAGCATGGTGGAGACCAAGCGCGCGTCGTCGGGGGAGAACCTTCACCTGACCATCGACTCGGCGATCCAGGAGCGCGCGGAGCAGGTGCTGGGCGAGGTGGGCGCCACCTACCGGCCCAAGGGCGCCACCGCTCTGGTGCTCGATCCCCGCAGCGGCGCCGTGCTCGCCCTGGCCAACTGGCCGCGCGTGAACGCCAACGACATCGGCGGGGCGCCGGCGTACGCCCGTCAGGACCGCTCCGTGGCCGTGAGCTACGAGCCGGGCTCCACCTTCAAGGCCTTCACCGTGGCCGGGGCGCTACAGGATCGCCTGATCACCCCGGACACCGCCTTCGAGCTGCCGCCCGAGATCAAGGTGGCCGACCGGACGATCGGGGAGGCCCACGACCGCGGCACCGTGAACCTGAAGGTGTCGGACATCCTGGCCCAGTCCTCGAACGTCGGCTCCGTGATGATCGGGCTGAGGCTCGGCGACCGGCGCTTCGACAACTGGGTCCACCGCTTCGGCTTCGGCAGTCCCACCGGCATCGAGCTCCCGGGCGAGCAGCAGGGGATCGTGCCCCGCGCCAAGGACTACTCGGGCTCGTCGATCGGCAACCTCCCGATCGGGCAGGGCCTGGCCGTCACCCCCATTCAGATGGCCCGCGGCTTCACCGCGATCGCCGACAAGGGCGTGATGCACGATCCGTACATCATCCAGGGCGCCCGGAAGCCGGGCCGGAGGGTGATCTCGAGCCGCACGGCCGAGGAGGTGTCGCAGATGCTCGAGGGCGTGCTCGGCCCGGGCGGCACGGCGCAGGAGGCCCAGGTGGAGGGCTACACGCTCGCGGGCAAGACCGGAACCGCGCAGAAGCCGGATGCCGACGGCGGGTACTCGAAGACGAAGTTCGTGGCCTCCTTCATCGGCTACGCCCCGGCGCGTGACCCGCGGCTGCTGGTGGCCGTGATGGTCGACGAGCCCCAGGGCGACTACTACGGCGGCACGGTGGCCGCACCGGCGTTCGAGCGAATCGCCGAGTTCGCCCTGCCGTACCTGAAAATCCCTCCCGACTGGAGCACCGTCGGGCCCGTCCTCCCGGTCGCTGGGGTCGTCCGCGGGGTCGGGCTCCGTGAGCGCCCGCAGCGACCCGCGCATCCGGCGCTGGGCCTGGCGAAGCTCCTCGAAGGCGCGCTCCGCCGCGAACACTCCGCCCTCGACCTCCGCGAGCCGCTCCTCGAGCATCCGCCGCCGCTTCTCCTCCGAGGCCGGCCTTCGCCCGCAGGTCGCGGGCCTCCAGGGCCTGGTGCTCGCGCTCGCGCTCGGACTCCTCGCGCAGGGCGGCGAGAGCGAGCCTGGCCTGCTCCGCGCGGCGGTCGGCCGCCTGGAGCTCCTCGACCCGCACGCGCGCCTCCTGCGCCGCCCGCTCCGCCTCCGAGGCCCGCGCCCGTGCCTCCTCCGACTCGGCCTGGGCCTCCGCCGCCCGCCGCCGGGCATCCTCGCCCGCCCGCTCGGCGGCGTCGGTGCGCGCCCGTGCCGACTCCAGCTCGGCCCGCCGGGCGTCCGCCTCGGCGCGGCGGCGCACGGCGTCGGTCTCGGCCGCCGGTGAGCTTGTCCCGCAGCACGGCGAGCTCGCTCGCCCGTGCCTCCACCTCGGTCTGCGCGGCCCGGAGCTCCCGCTCGCGCTCGTGTGAGCCCTCCTGAGCGCGCTCGAGCTTCGACTCCGCCGTGGCCAGGCGCTCCGCGAGGTCACGGGCCCGGGCGGCATCGCCGCGCGACGCCTCGAGGGCGCGCTCGGCTTCCGCCAGCCGCGACCGCACGGGCCGCAGCTCGGCAAGCTCGGCCTCGGCCGCTTCCAGGCGAAGCCTGACCGGCCCGGCGTCCTCGGCCGGCGCCCGGGCCTCCAGGCGGCGGGCCTCGTCGAGCGCCCGCGATCGCGCCTCCTCGGCGGCGGCCAGCCGGTCCCGGAGGCTCTCGAGCTCGAGCTCGAGCGTCGTCCCGGCCGCCGCGCCGGCCTCGGCCTCGGCCAGGCGCGCGCGGGTGTCCTCGAGCTCGTCCTGCAGGTCCTCGAGCTCCCTCCGCACGTCCTCGGGCGGGTGCGGGCTCCTCACGCAGCAGCTGCGGCACCGGGGCGGCCTCGGGCGGCTCCTCGGTGGGCACGGCCACGGGCCCGCCCTCCGGCACGGGGAGAGGCAGCCGCTCGGCCACGGCGAGGATCGCCGCCTCCGGCGCCACGGCGGGCACCACCTCCCTCTGCGTGAGCTCGGCGATGTCCTGGATGCTGAGCGGGTCGGCGGGATCGGCCATGGCCACCAGCAGGCGGTCGCCGGAGAAGGAGATCGCCACCGCGGAGTAGCGGCGGGATGCGCCCGGCCCGAGCAGGTTCGCCGCCACGGGGTCGAGCTCGTAGGCTGTCCAGATCCACGTGGGGAAGCCCGTGGCGCTCGGCGATGGCCCGGGCCAGCTGGTCCTCGGTGAGCGCGCCGCTCTCCACCAGCACCCGGGCCACGGTGGTGCCCGGGCTGCGCGCGGCACGCACGGCCTGCTCCACCGTGGCTCTGTCGGCCAGGCCCAGCTCGACGATCACATCGCTCAGGAAGCCGCCCCGTCCGGAGGGATCCGAGGGGGGCGTCACACCACGCGTCGCGGGCCCCATGGCTATGCGGGCGCCGGCGCTCAGGCGGACCGCCCCCCAAGGGCGATGGCCCAATCGGGCCGCGTAGGCGCCGCGATGAGGCTCACGGACTTGGCCAGGGGTGCCTCAGCGGGCGCGCCGGACACGGAGGCGCACACGTGGATCCCATCGGCCGGTGGCGGGGCCGAACTGAGCGCGCGCCCCGGAAAGACGACGGAATGCGGGACTACACTGCTCCCGCAGCATGACCCTCCAGGAGCTTATGGGGGATGGAGCGCCCGAGGTCGCGGTCTCGGGACTCGCCTACTCGACTCAGAGCGTCACTCCGGGGACGCTCTTTTTCTGCGTGCCCGGGTTCCGGGTGGACGGCCACGACTTCGCTCCCCAGGCCGTGGAGCGCGGTGCCGTGGCCCTCGTGTGCCAGCGCCCGCTCGGCCTCGGAGTGCCCGAGATCGTGGTCCCGGACGTGCGCGCCGCGATGGGGCCCGCGGCGGCCCGCTTCCACGGAGACCCCACGTCGAGCCTGGACGTGGTGGGGATCACCGGCACCAACGGAAAGACGACCACGGCGTTCCTCGTGCGGCACCTGCTGGAGGCGGACGGGCGCGCCACCGGGCTGCTCGGAACCGTGAAGCAGGTGGTGGGCGGAGTGGAGGAGGAGGTTGAGCGCACCACCCCCGAGGCGATCGACCTCCAGGCCACCTTCCGGCGGATGCTCGAGGCGGGGGACCGCGCCTGTGTCATGGAGGTGTCCTCACACGCTCTCGAGCTCGGTCGCGCGGCCGGGATCCACTTCGCCTGCCGGGTGTTCACCAACCTCACGCAGGATCACCTGGACTTCCACCCCTCGATGGAGGAGTACTTCGCGGCCAAGCGGCGGCTGTTCGAGGGCCCCGGGCCCGCGGTGGTGAACGTCGACGACTCCTGGGGCAGGCGGATCGCCGCGGAGGTCGAGACCACCACGTTCGCGATCGCCCGCGACGCCGACTACCGGGCCCGCGACGTGCGCTTCGACCTCACGGTCTCGGAGTTCGTGCTCGACGGTCCCGACGGCACCTTCGACCTCCGCTCGCCCCTGCCCGGCCTCTTCAACGTCCAGAACGTGCTGGCCGCGGTGGCCGCCGCCCGCGCCCTGGGCGTGCCGATGGACACGATCGCGGCCGCCCTGCCCGGGTTCGGCCGGGTGCCCGGCCGGTTCGAGCCGGTGGACGAGGGGCAGGACTTCGGCGTGCTCGTGGACTACGCCCACACCCCCGATTCGCTCGAGAACGTGCTCCGCGCGGCGCGGGAGATCACCGGCGGGAGGCTGCTGGTGGTGTTCGGCGCCGGTGGCGACCGCGACCGGGCCAAGCGCCCGCTGATGGGCGAGGCCGCGCGCCGCCTGGCCGACCTGGCCATCGTGACCTCGGACAACCCCCGCAGCGAGGATCCCGCCGCGATCGTGGACGAGGTGATGGCCGGAGCGGGGCCGGGCGCGATGCGCGAGGTGGACCGCCGGCGGGCCATCGCCCTGGCCGTGGCCGAGGCGGGGACGGGCGACGTGGTGGTGGTGGCCGGCAAGGGTCACGAGCAGGGCCAGGAGTTCGAGGATGGGCGCAAGGAGCCCTTCGACGACGTGACCGTGGTGCGCGAGGCCCTGCGCGCCCGGCTCGCGGCGCCCGCGTGATCGACCTGACCGCCGCATGGGTGGCGGAACAGGCCGGCGGCGACCTGGCCGGCGGCGACCCGGCCGCTCCGGGGCCGCGCCGGGCGGTGGTGGACACCCGCCAGGTGGGGCCCGGAGACCTGTTCGTCGGCCTCCGCGGGGAGCGCGTGGACGGCGGGGCCTTCGCGGAGCAGGCTCTGGACGCGGGGGCATGGGGCGTGCTCGTGGCCCCCGAGCACGCACCCGCCGACGGAGCCGGCTCAGGCACGGTGATCACGGCGGCGGACCCGCTGGCCGCGCTGCAGGCCCTGGCCCGCGGGTGGCGCCGCGAGCTCGGCTCCCGGGTGGTGGGCATCACCGGCTCCACCGGCAAGACCTCCACCAAGGACATCCTCGCCGCGCTCCTGGGAGCCCAGGTGCCCACGCACTCCAGCCGCGAGAACCTGAACACGGAGATCGGCCTTCCGCTCTCGCTGCTCGAGACCCCCCGCGGAACGGAGGTGGTGGTGCTCGAGATGGCCATGCGGGGTGAGGGGCAGATCGCGGAGCTCACGGCCATCGCCGAGCCCGACGTGGGGGTGATCGTGAACGTGGGCCCCGTGCACCTGGCGCTCCTGCACACGGTGGAGCGGGTGGCCGCGGCCAAGGCCGAGCTGATCCGCGACCTCCGGCCCGGCGCCGCCTGCGTGCTCCCGGCGCGCGAGCCGCTGCTGGAGCGCCACCGCCGCGACGATCTCGACGCCTGGTCCTTCGGCCCCGGGGGGCAGGTGCAGCTGCTCTCGTACACGGCGGGCCGCGCGGAGATCGAGGCGCGGGGCGAGCGGGTGGACCTCGAGCTGGGCTACGCCGAGCCCCACAACCTGCTGAACACGCTGGCCGCGGTGGCCGCCGCAGGCGCTCTCGGGCGTGCACGTGGGGGGCCCGGTGGAGGTGCGGTTCTCGTCGCTGCGCGGCCAGGTGGTGGAGCTCCCGGGCGGTGTTGTGGTCGTGAACGACTGCTACAACGCGAACCCGATGTCGATGCGCGCCGCACTTGATCACCTCGCCGCCAGCCCGGCCGAGCGCCGTATCGCGGTGCTGGGCACGATGGCCGAGCTGGGGGAGGGGTCCGCCGAGTTCCACCGCGCGGTGGGCGAGCAGGCGGGCGCGCTGGGAATCGACGTCCTGGTTCCGGTGGGCCGCGAGGCGCTCGGCTACGCCGACGCCTTCCAGGGAGAGCTGCACCCGGTGGCCTCGCCGGAGGAGGCCGCCGCGCTGCTCGAGGAGGTGGCCCGGCCCGGTGACCGGGTGCTCGTCAAGGGCTCGCGCTCCGCGGGCCTCGAGCGGGTGCTGGCCCACTCCTGATGCTCGGCGAGATCCTGATCGGGGGCATGGGCTCCCTGTTCATCTGCATGTTCCTGGGCCCCCGCTTCATCGACTTCCTGCGCGCTCAGGAGTTCGGCCAGCACATCCGCGAGGAGGGGCCGGCCGGCCACGCGGGGAAGGCGGGCACGCCCACCATGGGCGGGCTGGCGATCCTCCTGGCCATCTGCGTGCCGTTCCTGATCCTGTCCGAGTACCGGGCGGCGAGCCTCTGCGTGCTCGGCACCACGCTCGCCATGGCGGCACTCGGGTTCGCCGACGACGTGACGAAGCTCCGGCACCGGCGCTCCCTGGGCGTCTCGGGCCGCACGAAGCTGCTGGTGCAGGCGCTGACGGCGATCGCGCTCTGGGTGGCCGTGAAGGAGTGGGTCGGGCTCACGGACAGCCTGAACCTGCGCTACGTGGACGCCTCGATCGACCTCGGGTACTTCTACCCGGTCCTGATCTTCCTGGTGCTCGCGGGGGCCACCAACGGGGTGAACCTCACCGACGGCCTGGACGGCCTGGCCGCGGGCTGCTGCGCCATCGTGTTCCTCACCTTCACGGCCATGACCTTCATCACCACCGGGGGAGGCGGACCTGGCGCTGTTCTCCGCCTGCATCGTGGGCGCCTGCGTGGGCTTTCTGTGGTTCAACTCCTTCCCGGCCTCGGTGTTCATGGGGGACACCGGGTCGCTGGCGCTGGGCGGCGCCATCGCGGCCCTGGCCGTGCTCACCAAGACCGAGCTGCTGCTGGTGCTGATCGGCGGCATCTTCGTGATCGAGGCCCTGTCCGTGGCCATCCAGGTGGTGTCGTTCCAGCGCTTCCGCCGCCGGGTGTTCCTGATGGCGCCGATCCACCACCACTTCGAGCTGATGGGGTGGTCGGAGACCAAGATCATCCTGCGCTTCTGGATCGTGGCCGCCATCTGCGCCGCCATCGGCTTCACCCTCTACCAGCAGTCGATCACTTGAGCCTCTGCCGGTGAGCGCCGGCCGGCCTCCCCTGCCGGAGGGGCCGTACCTGGTGGTGGGCCTCGCCCGCTCCGGGCTGGCCGCCGCGCGGATGCTGGAGCCGCACGGGCGGGTGATCGCCTGCGACTCGGGCACGCCGGACGTGCCCGCCGGGCTCGAGGCCCACCTGGGCACCGACGGGGTGGAGCTCCTCGACCGGGTGCGCTGCGTGGTGAAGAGCCCGGGGGTCCCTCGTGAGGCGCCGGTGGTGGCGGCCGCGCTGGAGCGCGGGCTGCCCGTGCACGGAGAGCTCGAGCTGGCCTGGCGCCTTCTCCCGAACCGCTTCGTGGCCGTGACCGGCACGAACGGCAAGACCACCACCGTGGAGCTGCTCGGGAGAGGTCTTCCGGGCCGCGGGCACGCCGGTGGCGGTGGCGGGCAACGTGGGCACGCCGCTGTCCAGCCACGTGGCCGAGCTCGAGCCCGCCGCCGTGGTGGTGTGCGAGGCCTCGAGCTTCCAGCTCGAGGACGCGAGCGCCTTCGCCCCGGACACCGCCCTCCTCCTGAACCTGGAGGAGGACCACCTGGACCGCCACGGGACCTTCGAGCGCTATCGCGACGCCAAGCTGCGGGTCTTCGCGCGCCAGGAGCACGGCGACGTGGCCGTGGCTCCTCCCGGCCTCACCGTGCCCGGCGCCGCCCGGAGGGTGACCTTCGGCCCCGCCGGGGCGGACATGGCGGAGGAGGGGGGGACCATCACCTGGGAGGGCGCGCCGCTCATGGCCACCTCCGATCTCCGCCTGCGGGGCGCGCACAACCTGGAGAACGCCCTGGGAGCGGCCGCGGCGGCCCTGGCCTCCGGGGTGCCGGCGGAGGCGGTGCGCCAGGCCCTGACGCACGTTCGCCGGGGTGGAGCACCGGCTGGAGGAGGTGGGCACGGTGGGCGGCGTGCTGTTCGTGAACGACTCGAAGGCCACCAACGTGGCCGCCGCCCGGCGTGGCATCGAGGCCTTCCCGGACGGCGTTCACGTGATCCTCGGCGGCAGCCTCAAGGGCGGCGGATTTCGCGGACTGCGCGAGGCCGTGGCCGCCCGCTGCCGGGCCGCGTACCTGATCGGGGCGGCCGCCGAGGAGCTTCGGCGGGACCTCGAGGGCACGGTTCCGCTGCACCTCAGCGGCGACCTG
This sequence comes from uncultured Thermoleophilaceae bacterium, assembly GCA_963752455.1. GTDB lineage: Bacteria > Actinomycetota > Thermoleophilia > Solirubrobacterales > Thermoleophilaceae > JACVRW01. The sequence goes on along the minus strand of CAVVYE010000013.1, from coordinate 124,667 downwards.
GAGACGGCGGTGGCGGCACGCGGCCCGAGCCGCCGAGCCCGGCGAGGTGGTGCTGCTCTCCCCGGCCTGCGCGAGCTACGACCAGTTCCGCGATTACGAGGAGCGGGGCGAGCGGTTCAGACGTCTGCTGCCGTCGGCATGATTCCGCCACCCGGCGTCGAAGGGAGCCCGGATGCCTGCGCGTGCCGCCCGCAAGCGACCGGTCGAGTACTCGATCCTCTACACAGCCACGCTGTGCCTGCTGGCCTTCGGCGCGGTGATGGTCTACTCGGCCAGCTCGGCCGAGTCGCTGCTGAACGGCACGGACGACCCGGCGTTCTACCTGAAGCGCTACGTGCTCTGCGGAATCCTGGGGCTGGCCGTGCTGCACGGCGCCTCACGGCACGGCCTGAGGCTCATCAAGGGCCTCACGCCGGTGCTGCTGATCGGCTCGTTCCTCCTCACCCTCGCGGTGATGGTGCCGCACGTGGGAGTGCAGGTGAACGGCGCCACGCGCTGGCTGGCCGCGGGGCCGCTCCAGTTCCAGCCCTCGGAGCTCCTGAAGCTCTCGCTGGTGCTCTACGCCGCCCAGATCCTGGCCGCGCGTCCGCGCCAGACCAAGACGCTGAAGGGACTGGCCAATCCCGCTCCTGATCGTCGTGGTGCTGGCGTGCCTGATCCTGCTGAAGCAGCCCGACATGGGCACCGCGATGGTGATCTGCTTCTCGATCGGGGCGCTGCTGGTGGCGGCCGGGGTGCCGAGGCGGAACCTGGCCATCATCGTGGGGGCGCTGGCGGTGGTGGCGCTCATCTTCGCCGTGGCCGAGCCCTACCGGCGCGCCCGGCTCACGTCATTCATCGATCCCTTCGCGGACGCCGGCGGCAGCGGCTTCCAGGCGGTCCAGGCGCTCACGGCGCTGGGCTCGGGCGGGATGTTCGGGGTCGGCCTCGGGGAATCGGTGCAGAAGATCTTCTACCTGCCCGAGGCGCACACGGACATGATCCTGGCCATCATCGGCGAGGAGCTCGGCCTGGTGGGGATCATGGGCGTGATCTTCCTCTACGGGATGATCGCCTACGCGGGCCTGCGCACGGCCAAGATGGCCCGCGACCTGCACTCGCGCCTGCTGGCCGCCGGGATCACCTCGCTGATCCTCTGCCAGGCCACGCTCAACTTCTTCGCGGTGCTGGGGATGGCGCCGCTCACCGGGGTGCCGCTGCCATTCCTCTCCTACGGCAGCACCAACCTGGTGGTGCTGATGGGAGGCATGGGCCTGCTCCTGAACGTGGCCGCCACGGGTGGCCGCCAGGCGCGCAGCGCCAAGCCGCGTCTGGAGGCGATCGAGGGGGGACGCGATGCCCAAGGTCGTGATCGCCGCCGGCGGGACGGCGGGACACGTCGTGCCGGCGCTCGCGGTCGCTGAGGCGCTTCGGGCCCGCGGCGCGGAGGTCGAGTTCATCGGGGGGGAGCGGGCCGAGGCGGAGCTCGTGCCCGCGGCCGGCTATCCGCTCCACCGGCTGAAGATCCGCGGGATCGACCGCGGCAACCCGCTGCGGGCGGCGTACGCGCTGCTGCTCGCCGCCCGGGCCACCGGGCGGGCGCGCCGCCTCCTGCGCCGCACCGGTGCCGACGCGGTGATCGGCGGCGGCGGATACGTGGCCGGCCCCGTGGGACTGGCCGCCCGCTCGCTCCGCCTGCCCCTGGCCATCACCGAGGCCGACAGCCACCTGGGGGTGGCCAACCGGCTCCTGGCCCCGCTGTCGCGGCGGGTGTTCCTGTCCTTCCCGCTCGAGGGCCGCACGGGCCGCCGCTACGAGGTGGTGGGGCGCCCGGTGCCGCCGGGCACCGGCACGGCCGACCGCGCCGCCGCCCGCCGCCGGCTGGGACTGCCGGCCGAGGGCCTGTGCGTGCTCGTGTTCGGCGGCTCGCTCGGCGCCCGCCGCCTCAACGAGGCGGCCCTCGACGCCTTCGGGACCGCGGCCCCGTGCGCGATCCTCCACGCCTGCGGGCAGCGCGACTACGACGACCTGCGGCAGCGCCTCGACGCCATCGGCGCACCGCCGCACTACCGCCTCTTCGCCTACATCGAGCCGTTCGCGGACGCCCTGGCCGCGGCCGACCTGGTGGTGGCCCGCGCCGGCGGTTCGGTGCTCGAGGTGGCGGCCGCCGGGCTCCCGGCCGTGCTCGTGCCCTATCCGCACGCCACCGCGGACCACCAGATGGCCAACGCGCGCTACATGGAGGCCGCGGGCGCCGCGGTGGTGGTGCCGGACGAGGAGCTCGACGGCCCGCGCCTGGCGCGCGAGACGGGCACGCTCCTGGGGGCGCCCCAGCGGCTGGCGGCCATGGCCAATTCGGCCCAGACGGTGGCCCGGCCGGACGCGGCCGACCGGATCGCCGAGTCCGTGCTCGGGCTGATCGCGGCGGGCTAGCGGCTCAGGTCGCCGGCTGGCCGAGCTGCTTCAGGGCGGACGGCCACCGCGCCCTCGGCCTCGCGCACCGAGTCGGCGGCGCGGCGGTAGGCCGAGCGGTTGCCGTTGCTCGCGGCGGTGCCCAGCCGCGTGTAGGCGTTCTCCGCGCGGCGAAGGGCGTCGCCGAGGGCGGCGGCACCGGCCACGCTGGCCGGGGCGAGCTCCACCAGGTCCTGCCCGCGCGCGAAGGACGAGGCCAGCCGGCGGGCGGCCGCGGCCTGGTCCCCGGGCGTCTTCGCCCGTGCGAGGCTGCGCCGGTAGGCTGGCGCGGCGGGCGTCGAGACGGGCGATGGAGTCGTTGGCCGAGCCGAGCCAGGCCACGCGCTCGCGTTCCTGTGCCGCGGCGGTGCGTGCCTTGGCCGCCGCCGAGCGCTGGGCGGCCACGGCGCCCGGATCGGGCTTCGTCTCGGTGTCCGCCCCGCCGACGGTCCAGCCCGCGATGCCCGCGCCGGCAATCGCGGCGATGAGCACCGCGCCGAGCACCAGGGGCCGAGCGCCGCGGCGCTTCGTGCGGGATTCCGCGGGCACGAGCACCGCTCGCGACCGGGCCGCGGCGGCGTCCGCGCGGCGCTCCTGCGGCGAGGTCCTGCCGTTGGTACGAGTGGGCTCGGCCGGCGGGGCGACCGGGGCGGCCACGCCGCGCCGTGGTGGTCTGGGCCCTGCGCCGCGGCATCGGTGGTGGTGGCGGTGGCGGACGAGCGCGTGGACCAGAAGCCGTCGTCGGCGGGCGTGATCCGGCGCGCGGCGGCGGAAGCGCCCCGAGCGGGTGGTGCCGTCGGTGGGGCGCTCGACCACGCCGAGTGCCTGGCCGACCTCGCGCATCAGCTCTCCGGGGGACTTCGGCCGCTCTGTCCGGGTCCTCCGAGAGGGCCGAGTTGAGGACGATGTCCAGCAGCTTGGGCAGGTCGGGCCGAGCGTCGGTCAGGCGCGGCGGCGGCTCGTGCAGCTGGGCCTGGACGGCGGCGCGGCTGGACTTGCGCCCGAACGGAGCCGTGCCGGCGAGGCAGGTGAAGACGATGCAGGCCAGCGAGTACACGTTGCTCTCGGGCACCGGCGACTCGCCCCGCAGCTCCTCGGGCGAGCGGTAGCCGGCCCGGGCGAAGGCCAGCGGGGCACGGTTGTGGACGATGCCGAAGTCGGTGAGGTACGCCCAGTCGCTCCCGCCCGGCTCCACGAACACCGCGCGCGGCGTGAGGTCCGTGTGGATCAGCCAGCGGGCGTGGGCGGCGTCGAGGGCGTCGGCCACGCCGGTGAGCAGGTTGTAGGTGCGGGCGCCGTCCAGCGGGCCCTCGGCGATCAGCGTGGAGAGCGGCTGCGAGCGCGGGAGCGAGATCACCACGTAGGGGCCGCGCGGGCTCTCTCCGCCGTCCACCACGGAGGCCAGATGGGGGTGGCGCAGGGACGCGCGGGCCCGCAGGCGGCGATCGAAGGCCGTGCGCACCTCGGGCTGCTCGCCCTTGCGGGCACGGCCCAGCACCAGCAGCTCGATCCGCTTGGGATCGTCGCTGGGCACCTCCCAGGTCGCGTGGCTGCCCTCGAGCGGCCGCAGCAGCTGGTGGCCCGCGATCCGGGTGGGGGCGGCCCGCCGGCGGGTGGGCGCCTTCGTGGGTGTGCGCTCGCTCACCGGATCAGCCCGAGTCGTCGAACGGCTGGCCGGGGTCGGGCTGCGGCTGGCGGGGTGGGCGCGGGCGTGGGAGCGGGCGCCGGCGCGGGGGGCGGGGTGAACGTGGGCTCCGGCGCCGGCGTGGGCTCGGGGGTGACCGCGGGAGTGGGCTCGACCGCCGCCGGTGCGGGGGCGGGCGCCTTCTTGGGCTTCACCTTGCGCTCCCGCAGGGCGGGGATCGCCGCGGTGGTCTTCAGGCTCGCGACGGTCACGGAGGCCGCCGGCAGCGCCACCTCGCGTGGGGGCGGCGCCGCCTGCGGCTCCGTATCGCGGTCGGCCCGGCCGGCGGCGAACAGCGCCCCGAACGACGCCAGGGCGAGCACGAGCACGAGCATCAGCTGTCGGACTCCGGTCACTTCTTCGGGCACCGGGTGGGCGTGGCCTGGTCCGGGTAGAGGCAGAATCTTGCGGCACCGGCCTCTTCTTCTTGCGCAGCGTGATCGTGGTGTGCAGGCCGATGTGGCCGGGCTGCGTGATCGCGACCACGATGCGAGTGCCCGTACGCAGTCTGGCGCTCGAGCCAGCGAACGCGGACGAGCTTGGTCCTGGCGCGGGTGCTCGATGCCTTTCGGCGCGGGCAGCCCTTGCCGATGCACCTGACCTTCACGGTGGTGCCGGGGACGGTCTTGACGCTGAACAGATCGATGCGGACGTCCCTGACGTAGGCCAGGCCCAGGACGCGGATCATCGGGCGGGGGCGGATGATCGGGATCGTCGGAGCCTCTGCCGGCGCCGACGTAGAAGCTCACCGGCCCTCACGTCCGTTCGGCCCTGCGCGTCGGTCACTCGAAGGCGGACGGTCTTGGTCCCGGCCAGCTTGTAGGTGATCGAGGCGGTCTTGCCCTGGGCGTCGTCGTACTGGCCGTCGCCGTCCAGGTCCCAGACCTCGGCGCTCACCGGCCCATCGGGATCTCTGGAGACAGAGGTGAATTCGACCGCTCTGGCCGGTGACCGGGGCGGTGGGCGACGCAGACGAACGCGGCCACCGGCGGCAGGTTCACGTGGATCACGTGCACGATGCTGTCGGTCACGCCGTCGGAGTCCGTCACCCGCAGGCGGACCGTCTTGTCGCCGGGCGTCCGGAAGATGACGCTGGTGGTCTCGCCCTCGGCGTCGTCGTACTGGCCGTCTCCGTCCAGGTCCCAGTCGAAGCCGGCGTTCGGGATGGTGAGATTGTCCGTGGACGCCTCCGGCGTTCAGCGTCACCCGCGCCCCCACGTTGGGGGTCTCGGGGGAGAAGGAGAAGCGCGCGGTGGGGCGCGAGTTCACGCGGACGTTGTGGTCCACCGTCGTCGTGTCATCCGCGATATCCGTGATGGTCATGACCACCGTGCGGGTTCCGGGGCTGCCGTAGGCGTGCGTCTTGGCCTCGAACGGGGCGTCGGAGTCCGTGATCTCGGAGCCGTCTCCGAAGTCGAACTTGACCGACTTGATGCCGCCGAGAATCGGCAGGATCTCGGGATCGGCGAGGGCCTTCGGGGTGAACGTCACGTCCTGACCCACGAGCGGAACGTTGGGGGAGATGTCGAAATCGCCGGTGGGGTCGGCCGCGGATGCGGACGCCGCCGGAATCAGCAGCAGGACGGCCACGAGGCCGCTGAGCGCTGCGGTCCGCATCCTCACGACGGGCACGCCGCCCGGCTTCTTCCTGTTGGGCAGCAGGCAGAGGTCGTTGCGGGCGATGCCCTTCGAGCGCCTCACCACCAGCGAGGTGTAGGAGCCGATGTAGCCCTTGCGCGTGATCGAGATCGTGATCCGGGTGCCGGCGCGGAGGCGGTGCTCGAGCCACTTCACCCGCATGACCTTGCCCTTCGAGCGCGTGCTGGAGGCGCCGCGCTTCGGGCAGCCGCGGCCGATGCACTTCACCTTCACCGTCGCGCCCCGCGGCGCGCGCACGCCGAGGGTCCGGATCAGCGTGCTCGTCCGGCCGCGCTGGCTGGTGACCCGCACGCGCGTGGCCAGCTGCGGGAGCTCGGTCGACCGGGGGCACCGGGCGTGGGCGCACGTTGAGGGTGAGGGTCGCCGCGCCGGCCGCGCCGGCCGAGTCCATCACCCTGCAGCCGCACGGTGTGCGCCCCGGCCGTGGTGAAGGTCCGGGAGGCGGTCTTGCCGGTGGCGTCGTCGTACTGCCCGTCGCCGTCCAGGTCCCATGCCTCGGTGGGCAGCGGGCCGTCGGGATCGCCCGACACCGAGGCGAAGCTCACCGCGTCGCCCACGTACGGCTGCGTCGGCGAGACGCGGAAAGCCGCGCTCGGAGGAGCGTTCACCGCGACCGGCGCGGTGGCAATGTCAAAACCCTGGGTGTCGGTCACCTTGAGGGTCACGGTACGACGCCCGGCGGTCCGATAGATCGTGGTGACCACGGCGCCGGTGGCGTCGATCCCGCTAATTCCGTCTAAATCCCACTCCTGAGTTGGTGATCTGGGCCCCCTGGGGAGGGGGCGCTCGTGGACCTGAAGGTGACCGTCTGGCCCGGCAACGGGTGGGCCGGAGAGCTCGTGAAGGACGCCGTGGGGAGGAACTGCTGGACGGGGAAGGTCTTGGTTCCGATGGTGGCCAGGCCGCCCGCATCCACGACCCGCATGCGCACCACCTGGTCGCCGGCGGCGCCGTAGGCGCGCGTGACGCTGTTCCCGGTGCCGTCGTCGAACTGGCCGTCGTTGTCGAGGTCCCAGGTCACGGGGCCGGTGGGTGTGGCCGCGGGCAGGGCCACGTCGTCGGTGGCCGCGGAGGTGAAGGTCACGGTCTCACCCACGCGCGGGGTCTGCGGCGCGAGGCTGAAGCCGGCGGTGGGCGCGCGGTTCACGGGCACGCTGATGGTCGCCGTGCCGGCCACCGCGTTGGCGTCGGTCACGCGAAGCCCGACCGTCTTGGCCCCGGAGGTCGCGAACGAGCTGGTGGCCGAGACGCCGGTGCCGTCGTCGTACTGCCCGTCGTTGTCGAAGTCCCAGGCGTAGGCGTTCGCCGGGATCGGATCGTCGTCGGTCGAGGTCGACGCGTTGAAGGTGGTGGTGGCCGTGGGATTGGGACGGGCCGGGGTGAAGGTGGCCCGCGCCACGGGGGTGGCGTTCGCGAGCACGGTCACGGGGTGCGTCACCGCGGCGGCGGCGTTGTCCGAGTCCGTGACCCGGAGCCCGATCGTCTTGGCTCCGGCGGTGGCGAACGTGGTGGTGGGGGTGACGCCGGTGGCGTCGTCGTACTGCCCGTCGTTGTCGAAGTCCCATGCGTACGACGTCGCCGTGAGCGACTTGTCGTCCGTGGTGCCCGCCGCGTTCATCGACACCACGTCGCCCACGTCCGGGCTCGGGGTCACCGGGGTGATGGTGAAGGCCGGCTGTGGCGGGGTGTTGGCGAGGGTCACGGTCACGCTGGCGGTCTGCACGTCCGCCACGCCGCCGCTGTCGGTGACCCGGAGGCCCACCGTGCGCGTGCCCGCGGTGGCGTAGGTGGTGCTCGGCTGGCGCCCGGTGGCGTCGTCGAACTGGGAGTCGCCGTCGAGATCCCAGGCGAACGCGCTCTCCGCCAGGGTCAGGTCGTCGCTCGACGCGGATCCGTTGAAGGACACGACCTGCCCGGTGACCGGCGCCTGCGGGGTGAAGCCGAACGCCGCGCTCGGCGGCGCGTTCACCACCAGGGAATGGCTCACCGTGTCGGTCTCCCCGGCGAGGTCGGTAACGCGAAGCCCCACCGTCCTGCCGCCGGGCGAGCCGTAGGAGGTGGTGGGCGTGGGGCCGGTGGCGTCGTCGTACTGCCCGTCGCCGTCCAGGTCCCAGTCGTAGTCGGTGGAGGCAATCGGCTGGTCGTCGCTCGAGCCCGAGCCGTCGAAGGAGACCGACTGATTCACGTTCGGGCGCGTGGGGCTGAAGTCGAACGCCGCCTGGGGCGGGGCGTTCAGGGCCAGCGACGGTCACGGTCTGCGTGGCGCCGTCGGACTCGCCGTCGGAGTCCGTGACCCGGAGGCGGATCGTCTTCTGCCCCGAGGAGGAGAACGAGGCGGTGACCTGCCGGCCGGCAGCGTCGTCGTAGTCGCCGTCGTTGTCGAGGTCCCATTCGAACCCGTCGTCGGAGAGCGCGGCGTCGTCGGTGGTGTTCGAGGCATCGAGGGACACGTTCTGGCCCACCGATATGGGCGACCCGGCCGTGAAGGAGGCGGAGGGCGGGGCGTTCACCCGCAGGACCGTGGGTCACCACGGTGGACTCGTCGGCCGCGTCCGTGACCGTCATCGTCACCGACTTCGTACCCGGGCTCGCGAAGCTGTGCTGGACGCTCTCGCCGGAGCCCGTGGCCCCGCCGCCGAAGTCCCACACGATCGACGCGATCGCGTCGCCGTCCACCTCGTCCGCCGCGCTGGCGTTGAAGGTCACCGACTGGTTGACCCGGGGCACGGTCGGGGACCAGTCGAAGCTCGGCGGTGGGAGCGGCGGCCTGGACCAGCCCGGTGGCCATCAGCAGCGACCCGGCCACGACCACCGGCACCACGGCCTTGACGGTCGCGAGGCGGAGTCGCGCCGGGAAGCGCGAGTACATGGCCGCGAGGCTCTTCACGTTGGGGGGTATATGAGGGGTCCGGCTCGGGCCGGCGCGGCTCGGTGGTCCTTCACCGCGGGCTCGGCGACGAGCGTCAGTCGATTCGGGGCGTATGGCCAGCGTAACCCGGAATCTGCGCTCTCGCCAACGTCCCCCCGAAGGTCCAGGAACGACCAATCCCGGGGCTATGGTGCCCCGGCATGGAAGCTGGCCCCTTCGCGGGACGCAGGCTGCACTTCGTGGGCATCGGCGGAGCCGGCATGAGCGGGCTCGCGCTGGTGGCTCGCGAGCTGGGCGCCGAGGTGTCCGGCTCGGACCGCGCGGAGTCCCCATACTCGGCGCGCCTGCGCGAGGCGGGCATCGAGCCGCGCACCGGACACGACCTGCCCCCGCCCGAGGGCGCGGAGCTGGTGGTGTCCACCGCCATCGCCCCCGACAACCCCGAGCTGGTCCACGCCCGCGAGGCCGGCGCTCCGGTGCTCCACCGGGGGGACCTCCTCGGCGAGGTCACCGCGCTGAGGCGGACCATCGCCGTGGCCGGCACGCACGGGAAGACCACCACCTCGTCGATGGCGGCGCTCGTGCTCCTGGAGACGGGGCGCGATCCCACCTTCCTGATCGGTGGCGAGCTGCGCGCCGCGGGCACCAACGCCCGCTTGGGCGCGGGGGAGTGGGCGGTGGTGGAGGCCGACGAGTCGGACCGCTCCTTCCTGAAGCTCGCGCGCGAGGTGGCGGTGGTCACGGGGATCGAGCTCGACCACCACGCCACCTACCGGTCGCTCGCCGAGGTGGAGAGCGCCTTCGAGGAGTTCGCCGCCCCGGCGGAGCTGCTCGTGCTCGGGCCGGGCACGCGGCTGCCCACCGAGGGGAGCACGCTCACCTACGGCATCGACGAGGGCGACCTGCGGGCGGAGAGCGTGGAGCTGCTCCCGCTCGGGTCGCGCTTCACCGTCGCCGGTGTGGGCTTCGAGCTGGCCGTGCCCGGGCGGCACAACGTGCTGAACGCGCTGGCCGCGATCGCGGCCTGCCGTCACGCCGGGGTGGAGCTGGACGAGGCCGCCCCGGCGCTGTCCCGCTTCACCGGCGCCGGGCGCCGCTTCGAGGATCACGGGCGCACGGCGTCCGGGGCGCGCGTGTTCGACGACTACGCCCACCATCCCACCGAGGTGCGGGCCACGCTGGAGGCGGCGCGAACGCTGGAGCCGGCACGCCTCGTGGCCTGCTTCCAGCCCCATCTCTACTCCCGCACCCGCCGGCTCGCGCGGGACTTCGGGCGCGCCCTCGCGCTCGCGGACCTCGTGGTGGTGCTCGACGTGTACCCCGCGCGTGAGCGCGCCGAGGACTTCCCGGGCGTCACCGGCCTGAGCGTGGCCGGCGCGGCGGCGGACGCCGCCCACGGGCGCCCGGTGTGGTGGCTGCCCGACAGGGACGACGCCGAGCGCCTTCTGAGCGAGGAGCTGCGCGAGGGCGACCTCCTCCTCACCATGGGCGCGGGCGACGTGGACGATCTGGCCCGGAGGCTGGCGGCGTGAGCGCTCCGGACGGGGTGGAGCGCGACTACCCGCTCACCCGACTCACCACCATCCGCACGGGCGGGATCGGGGACTGGTTCGCCCGTCCCGACGGCGACGAGCGCCTGGCCGCTCTCCTGCGCTGGGCTAAAGATGAGCGGCTGGCGGTAGGAGTGGTGGGCTCGGGCTCGAACCTCCTCGTATCGGATGCGGGATTCCGAGGACTCGTCATAAAGCTCGACGGAGCGCTCGCCGCCATCGAGCAGAGGGGCGAACGGCTCGTCTGCGGGGGTGGGGCGCGGCTGCCACAGGCGGCCGCGCGAGCTGCGCGTGCCGGTTTGAGCGGCCTCGAGTTCGGGGTGAACATCCCCGGAACGGTGGGCGGCGCGGTGCGCATGAACGCCAACGCCTACGGCGGTGATCTGGCACGCGTCCTGGAATGGGCCGAGGTGGTCACGCCGGCCGGCGCTCACCGGCGCGAGCCCTCGGAGCTCGGCTTCGCCTACCGGCGATCGAACCTGGGACCGGGCGAGGTGGTGTCGCGCGCGTCCTTCGCCCTCAGTCCGGCTCCGCCGGCGGAGGTGAAGGCCACGCTGGCCGCCATGCGGGACGCCCGCCGCGCGGCACAGCCCTCCGGGATCAAGACCTTCGGCTCCACCTTCAAGAACCCGGAGGATCCGGCCGCCGAGGGGCGCAGCGCCGGGGTGCTGCTTGACGAGGCGGGCTGTCGCGGCCTCACGGTGGGTGGGGCGAGGTTCTCGGAGAAGCACGCCAACTTCGTGGAGAACATGGGGGAGGCCACCACGGCGGACGTGATCGCCCTCATGGGTGAGGGCCGGCGCAGGGTCAGGGAGCGCTTCGGCGTCGAGCTGGAGCCGGAGGTGCAGATCCTCGGCGACGTGGACCTGTCGCCGCTCGGGGGAGAGCGGGCATGAGGGCGGGTTCGCCGGCGGCCCGGCGTCCCGGGCGCGTCGCCGAGGCCGCCGCCCGCCTGGGCGCGGTTCCCCGATCCGCCCTGCGCGCCGTCCGGCCCCACGCGCACCGGCTTCCCAGCCCGTCCGCGCGCACGCGCCGGATCCTGGTGGCGCTCCTGGCCGTGCTCCTCGTGCTCGGAGGCGTCTACCGCTTCTGGGCGCGCGACTCCTCGCTCGTGAGCGTGGAGCAGCGTGACCGTCACGGGCGTGACCGCCGACGATGCCAAGCGCGTCCGCTCGGCGCTCGCGGCCACCGCTCGCACCATGACCACTCTTCACGTGCGCGAGGACCGCCTCGACCAGGCCGTGGCCGGCTTCCCGGTGGTGCGCGCCCTCGAGGTGACCACCGACTTCCCGCACGGGATGACCATCCGCGTGATCGAGCACGTGCCCGCCGCCATGGCGGTGACCGACGCGGGCCGGGTGCCCGTGGCCGTGGACGGCACCGTCCTCCAGGGACTGCCCACGCCCGGCGCGCTGCCCACGGTTCGCGCGCACGGCGGCCTCAAGGGCCAGCGGCTGGGCGACCCGGTGGCGCTCGCCGGCGCGCGCGTGGCCGGCACTGCTCCACCCGCGCTGCGCCGGCGGCTCGACGAGGTGCACCGCGACTCCGACCGCGGCCTCGTGGCCACGATGCGGGAGGGCCCCGAGCTGGTGTTCGGCGGCACGAGGCGGCTGAGGGAGAAGTGGACCGCGGCGGCCCGCGTGCTGGCCGACCAGGACGCCCAGGGCGCCGCCTACGTGGACCTTCGCGTGCCCGGCCGGCCGGCGGTCGGCGGGCTGGCCTTCCAGACCGTGGCCCCGCCCGGCGGAGGAGCAGGCGCCGGTGCTCGGCGCCGACGGCACGCCGCTCGCCACCCCGGAGGCCGGCGCCGTCACCGACGGGGCCGTGGACCCGGCCACCGAGCCGCTCACCGGGGAGGCGCCCGCCGCCGCGGCGCCCCCCGCCGCGGCCACGCCACCGGCGGCCGAGACCCCGGCCCCGGCCGAGCCGGTGACCCCCACCGTGCCCCTTGCCGGGGGCGTCGGAGGGGCCGCGGAAGCACCCGCTCCGTAGCGCTCCGAAGGTCCTCGCTCAAACTCTCGACCTCGGGCTGAGGTCGATACACAACCCTCAAGTCATGCTCTAGGTTGACGTGCATAGATTGTTGCGGGCGGCATTGACACTTCGGCCGATATCCACCTACAGTCCCGGCTTGGCGACCGTCGCTGACCCTCGACGAGCGCCTGAGCTTCAGCAGCAGAGAGAGGACCTAAAGCCCAATGGATACCGGTAGCTACCTGGCTGTCATCAAGGTCGTCGGCATCGGCGGCGGTGGCACCAACGCGGTGAACCGCATGGTCGACGCCGGCCTCAAGGGCGTCGAGTTCATCGCGGTGAACACGGACGCCCAGGCGTTGCAGATGTGCGACGCCGACATCAAGCTTCAGATCGGCGACCAGCTGACGCGCGGCCTCGGCGCGGGCGCGAGCCCGGACGTGGGCTACGGCGCGGCCAACGAGAGTCGCGATGAGATCAAGGAGGCGCTGAAGGGCGCGGACATGGTCTTCGTCACGGCGGGCGAGGGCGGCGGCACCGGCACCGGTGCGGCACCCGTGATCGCGGAGGTGGCCAAGCAGGAGGTGGGCGCGCTCACCGTGGGCACGGTCACCAAGCCGTTCGACTTCGAGGGCACCCAGCGCATGCGCCAGGCCGTGGACGGCATCGAGCGCCTCCGCGAGCAGGTGGACACGCTGATCGTGATCCCCAACGAGAAGCTGCTGGCCGTGGTGGAGCGCCGCACCAGCATCCTCGACGCGTTCCGCGAGGCGGACAACGTCCTGCGCCAGGGCGTGCAGGGCATCACCGACCTGATCACCACGCCCGGGCCTCATCAACCTGGACTTCGCCGACGTCCGCACGATCATGCAGGACGCCGGCTCCGCGCTGATGGGCATCGGAGAGGCGGCGGGCGAGCAGCGCGCCGCCGAGGCGGCCAAGAACGCGATCTCGAGCCCGCTGCTCGAGCAGTCGGTGGAGGGTGCCACGGGCATCCTGCTGAACATCACCGGCGGCAGCGACCTCGGCCTGTTCGAGGTGAACGAGGCCGCGGAGATCATCCAGAGCGCGGCGGACTCGAACTCGAACATCATCTTCGGGGCCGTGGTGGACGACGCGATGGGCGACGGAGTGCGCGTCACCGTGATCGCCACCGGCTTCGAGCGCCCCGGGCGCCTGCCGCTCTTCCAGGAGGACTCCACCGGCCGCCGGCGCGAGCCGCGCCGCCGCGACGTGTCCCTGGACGACCGCCAGCGCAAGTCGCTCGAGATCTCGGACGACGAGATCGACGTTCCGTCCTTCCTGAAGGACTGACCGCCTTCAGGGAAATCCTGCCGCCGGACACCGCGCTCGCCTTCGAGGCGATGCGCGAGCTGCGTACGCACCTCACGGACGCTGACGAGTTCGCCCGCCGCGTGGACGAGGAGCAGCGGCCCGAGGGCTACCGGCTGGTGGGCGCGTTCGAGGACGACGGCCGGGTGACGGCGGTGGCGGGCTTCCGCCTGCTGCACACCCTGTACGCCGGCGACGTGCTCTACGTGGACGACCTCTCCACCATGGCCGAGGCCCGCGGGCGCGGGCATGCCGGAGCGCTCATCGACTGGTGCGCCGAGGAGGGCCGCCGGCTCGGCGCTCAGGCGCTGCAGCTGGATTCCGGGGTCGGTCCCGAGCGCCAGGACGCGCACCGCCTGTACTTCCGCAAGCGGCTCCGGATCGCGTCGTACCACTTCGCGCGCCCGCTGTAGCCTCTCGGCTCTGTCCTCGGCCGCCCCCACCCTCCGCCACACGCCCCTGTACGAGCGCCACGAGCAGGCCGGTGCGCGCCTCGTGCCGTTCGCCGGCTGGGAGATGCCCGTGCAGTACGAGGGCATCCGGGCCGAGCACGTGGCGGTGCGCACCGGAGCGGGGATGTTCGACGTCTCGCACATGGGTGAGATCGAGACCCGCGGCCCCGGAGCCGAGGCCCTCCTTCAGCGCCTGCTCTCCAACGACGTGACGAAGATCGCCGAGCGGGGCGCGCAGTACTCGGTGCTCTGCCGCGACGACGGCGGCGTGCTGGACGACCTCTTCACCTACCGCCTCGGCCCCGACCGCTTCCTCACGGTCACGAACGCCTCGAACCACGAGAAGGACCTGGCCTGGTTCCGGGAGCACGCCGGCGACTTCGACGCCGAGGTGGTGGACGCCCACGCCGACTGGGCCATGCTGGCCGTTCAGGGCCCGGATGCGCGCGCGGCGCTGGAGGCGCTGGCCGACGGCGAGCTGCCCGCCCGCATGCGCACCGCCGACCTGCGGCTGGCCGGGGTGGACTGCCTCGTGTGCGGCACCGGCTACACCGGCGAGGACGGGGCCGAGCTCATGATCCCCCCCGATGGCGCCGGCCAGGTGTGGGACGCGCTGGCCGAGCGGGGCGTGACGCCCGGTCGGGCTGGGCGCGCGCGACACGCTGCGGCTGGAGGTGTGCTTCCACCTCTACGGCAACGACCTGTCCGAGGACCGCAACCCGATCGAGGCCGGGCTCGGCTGGTGCTGCAAGCCCGACACGGGCTTCATCGGGGCGGACGCCCTGCGCGGATTGGAGCCCGAGCAGACGCTGGTGCCCTTCTTCTTCACCGGCCCGGGCATTCCCCGCCAGGGCAACCCTGTGAGCACGGATGCCGGCGCGGGGGTCGTGACGAGCGGTTCGCTCTCGCCCTGTCTGGAGAAGGGAATCGGAATGGCCTACGTGCCGGTGGCGGCCGCGTCGCCGGGCACGCCGATCGAGGTGGACGTGCGCGGGAAGCCGCGGGCCGCCGAGGTGGGCGAGAAGCCGCTGTACCGGAAGAATCAGTAAGCGAACCCCCTCCCAGACCCGTATCCCGACGAGGAGACCTCTTGGAAGCGTCCTATCCCGATGAGCTCAAGTACCACCCGGAGCACGATTGGGCCCGCGTCGACGGCGACGAGGCCACCTTCGGCATCACCTGGTACGCCCAGGACGCCCTCGGAGAGGTCGTGTTCTTCGACCCGCCGGAGGTGGGGGCCCAGCTCGCCAAGGACCAGGTCTACGCGGAGGTGGAGTCCGTGAAGGCGGTGTCCGACGTGTTCGCGCCGCTCTCCGGGGAGATCGTGGCCGTGAACGAGGCGCTGGGCGACGCGCCGGAGCACATCAACAGCGATCCCTACGGGGACGGGTGGATGGTGCGGGTGAAGCTCTCCGACCCGTCGGAGCTCGATTCGCTGCTCGACGTGAGCGCCTATCGCGATCTGCTGCAATCAGGGGGCTGATGTCCCGCTACACCTCCATCACCGACGAGGACCTGACGGCGATGCTCGGCGCCATCGGCGCCGACTCGCTCGAGGACCTCTTCGCCGACATCCCGGCCAGCGTCCGGCTCGGGCGGGACATCGACCTGCCCGCCGGGCTCTCGGAGCAGGAGGTGCACGAGGAGATGTCGGCGCTGGCGGCGCGCAACCGGCACGCCGACGCCGAGACCAGCTTCCTCGGGGCGGGCATGTACGACCACTACGTGCCCTCGCTGGTGGACGCGCTCACCAGCCGGTCCGAGTTCCTCACGCCCTACACGCCCTACCAGCCCGAGATCTCCCAGGGCGGCCTCCAGGTCATGTTCGAGTTCCAGACGGCCATCTCGGAGCTCACCGGGCTGCCCGTGGCCAACGCGTCGGTGTACGAGGGCCCGAGCGCCGTGGCCGCCGCGGGGTACCTGGCGAAGCTGGAGACGCGCCGGACCCGGCTCGTGGCCAGCCGCGGCCTTCACCCGCACTCCCGCGCCGCGCTGCGCACGCACGCCGCGGGATACGGCATGGAGGTGGTGGAGGTCCCGCTGAACGACGCCGGCGCCACCGACGCGGCCGCCCTGGCCGCCGCGGTGGACGACGACACCGCCGCCGTGTTCGTCCAGCAGCCGAACTTCCTGGGCACCGTGGAGGACGTGGGCGAGCTGGCCGAGGCGGGCAAGCGCACCGGGGCGCTGCTCGTGTGCGCCGCGGACCCGCTTCCGCTGGGCATCCTCAAGCCGCCGGGCGAGGTGGGCGCCGACATCTGCGTGGGCGAGGGCCAGTCGCTCGGCAACCGGCTGGACTACGGCGGCCCGAGCTTCGGGTTCTTCGCCGCCGCCGAGCGGTTCATCCGGCGGATGCCCGGTCGGATCGCGGGCGAGACCAAGGACGTGGACGGGCGGCGCGGCTTCGTGCTCACGCTCCAGACCCGCGAGCAGCACATCCGCCGGGAGAAGGCCACGCACAACATCTGCACGGCCCAGGCGCTGAACGCCCTGGCCGGCGTGGTCTACCTGTCCTGGCTGGGCCGCCGGGGCCTCGTGGAGCTCGCCGAGCTGATGCTGCGCCGCACCCACTACGCCCGCCAGGCGCTCGGCCTCGAGCAGATCAACCCCGGGCCGGTGGTGCGCGAGTTCGCCGTGCGCGTGCCGGACCTGGACAGCCTCTTCCTGCGGGCCCGCGCGGCCGGGATCAACCCGGGCTACCGCCTGGGGCGCGACTACCCCGAGTACGCGGACGGGCTGCTGGTGGCCATCACCGAGCGCCGGACCCGCGAGGACATCGACCGCCTGGCCGAGGTGGTGGGCGCCCCGCGGGGCGCGCGTGAGAAGGAGGCGGTGCGGATGAGCGATTTCGTCGCCGACCCCCGCCGGGACGAGGACACGGTCACGATCTTCGAGCGCACCCGCGCCGGGCGCCGGGCCTTCGTGGCCCCCGAGACCGACGTGCCCGAGGTGGCGGTGGAGGACGTGCTGCCGCCCGCGCTCGTGCGCGAGCGGCCCGCGCAGCTGCCCGAGGTGTCCGAGCCCGAGATCGTGCGCCACTACACCACGCTCTCCTCGAAGAACTTCCACCTGGACGAGGGCTTCTACCCGCTCGGGTCGTGCACGATGAAGCACAACCCGAAGCTGCACGAGCGCGTGGCCGCCCTGCCCGGGCACGCGCGGCTCCACCCGCTTCAGGACCCCGAGCACGCCCAGGGCGCGCTCGACCTGATGTGGCGCCTGCAGCGCGCGCTGTCGGAGATCGCCGGGCTGCCGCACGTGTCGCTGCAGCCGTCGGCGGGCTCGCACGGCGAGCTGGCCGGCCTGCTCCTGACCCGCGCCTACCACGAGGACCGCGGCGAGCGGCGGACCAAGGTGCTCACCCCGGACACGGCCCACGGCACCAATCCGGCCACGGTGACCATGGCCGGGTACGAGGTGGTGAAGGTGGGCACCGCGCCCGACGGCGGCGTGGACCTGGACGACCTGCGCGAGAAGGCCACCGACGACGTGGCCTGCCTGATGCTCACGAACCCGAACACGCTCGGGCTCTTCGACCGCAACATCGAGGAGATCGCCTCGATCGTGCACGACGCCGGGGCCACGCTCTACTACGACGGGGCCAACCTGAACGCCGTGATGGGCATCGCCCGCCCCGGCGACATGGGCTTCGACATCGTGCACTTCAACCTGCACAAGACCTTCACCCAGCCGCATGGCGGCGGCGGTCCGGGCGCCGGGCCCGATCGCCGTGTCGGACCGGATCGAGCCCTTCCTGCCCGTGCCCCAGGTGGTGCGGAACGAGGCCGACAACGGCTCCGGGCCGCGCTTCGACCTGGACTTCGACCGGCCGAAGTCGATCGGCAAGCTGCGCGGCTTCCAGGGCAACTTCGGCGTGTTCGTGCGCTCCTACGCGTACATCCTCTCGCTGGGCGGCGACGGCCTGCGCGAGGCCTCCGAGGTGGCGGTCCTGAACGCCAACTACCTCAAGGCCCGGCTGGCCGAGGACGGGGTGGGCGAGTACCTGCCCGTGGCCTTCGACCGCACCTGCATGCACGAGTTCGTGCTCTCGGGCCGCGGCGCGCGCGACCAGCTGGGGGTGAAGACCCTCGACCTGGCCAAGCGCCTGCTGGACCACGGCGTGCACCCGCCCACCGTCTACTTCCCGCTGCTGGTGGAGGAGGCGCTGATGATCGAGCCCACCGAGACGGAGACGAAGGAGCGCCTGGACCACTTCGCCGACGCCCTCCGCTCGATCCTCGAGGAGGCGCGCGAGGACCCGGAGATCGCGCGCAACGCCCCGTACACCACGCCGGTCCGCCGCCTGGACGAGGCCGGCGCGGCCAAGCGGCCGGTGGTGCGCCAGGGCATGGGGGAGAACCCCGGCGATCCGGAGCGGGCCGGGCGCAGCGACGGCGAGTCCTCGGGCGCGCTCTAGGCGCCCGTGCGCATCTTCAGCGGCATCCAGCCCACCGGGCGCAAGCACCTCGGCAACTACCTCGGCGCCGTCCGGCAGTACGTGGAGGGCCAGGACCGGGGCGACCCGGCGATCTACTGCATCGTGGACCTGCACGCCACGAGCGTGACCTACGACCCGGAGGCGCTCCCGGGCTACGTGTACGACACCACCGCCATGCTGCTGGCCGCCGGGCCTCGACCCGGCGCGCTGCATCCTCTTCCGCCAGTCCGACGTGCGCGAGCACTCGGAGCTCTGCTGGCTGCTCAGCTCGGTGACCCCCTACGGGGACCTCCAGCGGATGCCCCAGTTCAAGGAGAAGTCCGCCCGCGAGCAGCAGCTGGTGCGCACCAGCCTCTTCCTCTACCCGGTGCTCCAGGCGGCGGACATCCTGCTCTACCGCGCCGACGAGGTGCCGGTGGGCGACGACCAGCGCCAGCACATCGAGCTGGCCCGCGAGATCGCCCGCCGCTTCAACGCCACCTACGCCGACGTGCTGGTGGAGCCCGAGCACCGGATCCCGGAGGTGGGGGCGCGCATCATGGACCTCCAGGACCCCTCCTCGAAGATGTCCACGACCTCCAGCACCGAGGCCGGCCTGGTGTACATCGACGAGGAGCCCGACGCCATCCGCCGGAAGCTGAAGCGCGCGCAGACCGACTCGGGCAGCGAGGTGGTGCGCGGCCCGGACAAGGCCGGGATCACCAACCTGATCGAGGTGCTCGCGGTGATCCGCGGCATCACGCCCGAGGAGGTGGAGAGCGAGTTCGCCGGGCAGGGCTACGGCGCCTTCAAGGAGGCGGTGGGCGAGGCCGTGGTGGACCTGCTGACCCCGGTCCGCGAGCGCTACCTCGAGCTGCGCGCCGACGAGCCGGCGCTGGAGGCCATCGCTCCAGGAGGGCGCCGGCCGGGCGCGCGAGATCGCCACCGGAGTGATGGACGGACGTCCGCGCAGCCATGGGCGTCGGACCCCGCGTCTAGGCTGCGCCCGTGTCCGTAGTCGATCTCGACCTCGACCTCGAGGTCTTCCAGGGGCCGTTCGACCTGCTGATGACGCTGGTCCTCAACGAGGAGGTGGATCTCCTCGAGGTGGACCTGGCCGACGTGGTGCTCGCCTACGTGGCCCACCTGGAGCGCGCGGGGGAGCTGGACCTCGAGGCGGCCACGGAGTTCCTCGTGCTGATCGCGGCGCTGCTGGAGCTGAAGTCGCGCCTCATGCTGCCCGTGGACGAGGACGAGGAGGGCCTCGACCTGGTGCCCGGCGAGGCGGCGGACGAGCTGCTGGCCCGGATGCTCGAGTACCACCGCTACCGCGGGCGCCGCCGCCGACCTGCGCGAGCGCCTCGACGCCGAGCACGGCTTCCGCTACCGCTCCGCCCCGCTGCCGCCCGAGCTGCGCCGGGTGGCGGTGGAGACGGCCGAGGCGGCCTACGACCCGGATCGCCTGGGTCGAGGCGCTCGGCGACCTGCTGCGCATCCCGCCGCCGCTCGACCTGCGCCACGTGCGCCGGCCCGCGGTGTCCGTGGAGCAGCGCCTGCGCCACCTGCGCGACCTGCTCGCCACCCGGCGCAGCTTCAGCTTCGACGAGGCCGTGGCCGGGCGCCGACCGCCTGACCGAGGCCGTGACCCTGTTCGCGCTGCTGGAGCTCTACAAGGCGGGCGAGGCGGCCTGGGAGCAGGAGGTGCCCTTCGGCCCGATCACGGTGCAGGTGAAGCAGGCATGACGGACACGGTGCGGGATGGGCGAGCTCGCGCGGATCGCCGAGGCGCTGCTCTTCCTGTCCCCCGAGCCGCTGCCGGTGGATCGCCTGGCCGACGCCTGCGAGGTGTC
Source organism: uncultured Thermoleophilaceae bacterium (assembly GCA_963752455.1). Taxonomy (GTDB): domain Bacteria; phylum Actinomycetota; class Thermoleophilia; order Solirubrobacterales; family Thermoleophilaceae; genus JACVRW01. The sequence goes on along the minus strand of CAVVYE010000013.1, from coordinate 104,450 downwards.
GGAGGGCGAGGTGGTGGAGGCGCTCGCGCGACTGCGCGAGCACTACGCCGACGGCTACCGCGGCGTGGTCCTGCGCGAGGTGGCCGGGGGCTTCACCCTGGCCACCGACCCGGTGGCCGAGCGGGCCGCGCGCCGGCTCCTGGCCCGGCCCCGCACCCCGCCGCTCACCCAGGCCCAGGCCGAGTGCCTGGCCATCGTGGCCTACCTCCAGCCCGTGTCGCGCCCCGAGGTGGCCCGTATCCGCGGCGTGGCCTCGGAGTCGGCGGTGGGCACGCTGCTGGAGCGCGGCCTGGTGGAGGAGTCCGGCCGCTCGCGCTTCGGGGCCACGATGTACCGCACCACCGAGCTCTTCGAGCGCCTGTTCGGCCTCTCCGGGCTCGACGCCCTGCCCGATCCGGCCGGTTTCGACCCCACTCCCGGAGGAGCAGGGCGAGCTGCGCGAGCGGCTGGTGCGCGCGGGCGAGCAGCGCGCGCAGGGCTGAGCCCCGCAAAGCCGCTCGGGAAGCGGGCCTCCCGGATCGGGTGTCACCCTTTCGGGTTATGTCGCAGCTAACGGGGGCCTAAAGGGGTGCCGATAGGGGAGACGGAGCCTTCGCGTTCCCTGGACATGGCGTATCCCCCTTCGATTTCGAGCCAGCTTGCGCACGCGCTCGGTGCGAGCAACGGTCTCGCGCCCGAGCAGGTCGAGCGACTTGGCGAGCTCAGCCCGGCGCTGCTCGCTGGTGGCCGACTCGCGGCTGCGCCTCACGTTCACGAGCGCGGCCTTTCAGCGCGCGGTGGGCTCCGACGCGGCGGAGCTGAACGGGCGCAACTGGCTGGAGCTGCTCCACGCCGAGGACCTGGCCGATGCCGGGCGCGCCCTGGACCGGGCGCGCGAGGCGCACCGGGCCGAGGTGGTGTTCGAGGCCCGCACCTCCACCCGGGCCGGCGGCTGGCGCTGGCTCTCCTGGACGGCGTCCTACGAGAACGGCCACTTCTGCGCCGCCGCCCAGGACGTGAGCGACCGCAAGCGCGCCGAGGGCGCGCTCGCCTCGGGCGACCAGCGCCTGCGGGCGCTGATCGAGCAGGTGCCGGCGATGGTCTACACGGCCTCGCTCGGCGCCGAGGGCCGCTGGTCCTTCGTGAGCGCGCAGGTGGAGCGGATGCTCGGCTGGACCACCGAGGAGTGGCTGGCCGACCCGCGGCTCTGGATCGAGCAGATCCACCCCGAGGACCGCGAGCGGGTGCTCGAGGACGAGGAGGGCCTGCTCGGTCCCGGCGACCGGCTCAGGTCGGAGTACCGCATGCTCACGCGCAGCGGGCAGGTGCTCTGGGTGCGCGACGACGCCAGCGTGATCGTGGGCGAGACCGGCGAGCTCCTGCTCCACGGGCTGATGCTCGACGTGACCGACCTGAAGCGGGCCGAGCTGGCGATGCTGGACAGCGAGCACAAGTACCGCAAGCTCGTGGAGACCTCCCAGGACATCATCTGGGCCATCGACCTGGAGAACCGCTTCACCTTCGTGAACGACGCGGTGCGCACCACCCACGGCTATGAGCCCGAGGAGATGATCGGGCGCGCCTTCACCGACTTCCAGACCCCGCTGATGGGCGAGCGCGACCGGCTGGTGGCGGCGGAGATCCTGGACGGGGCCGAGTACCAGCAGTACGAGACCGAGCACCTGCGCAAGGACGGCACGCCGGTGACGCTGAGCTTCAACGCCGTGACGCTGCGCGGCCCGGACGGCGAGGTGATCGGCAGCACCGGCACCGCCCGCGACGTGACCGAGCAGAAGCGGGTGGAGGACGCGGTGGCCGCGAAGCACCGCCAGATGCAGGCGATCATCGACAACTCGCCGCTCGTGATCTACGCGAAGGACGCCTCCCACCGCTACCTGCTGGCCAACCGCGAGCTGGAGGTGCAGCTGAGCCTGCCGCCGGGCGGCGCCGTGGGCCGGAGCGACTTCGACCTGCTGCCCGAGACGGAGGCCGAGCGCCGCCGCGCGGGCGACCAGCGCGTGCTCGACTCGTGCCGGGCGCACGAGGCGGAGGAGCTGCTGGCCATCGACGGCCGCGCGCGCACCTACCTGGTGCACCGCTTCCCGCTGCTGCGAGGCCGACGGCACGGTCTACGCCGTGTGCGGCGTCGGCACCGACGTGACCGAGCGGCGCGAGCGCGAGGACGCGCTCCGGGGCAAGCTCGAGTGGTCCCTGCGCATCCGCCAGGCCATCGACGAGGACCGGCTGGTGCTGCACGCCCAGCCGATCGTGGACATCGCCACCGGGGAGCAGGTCCAGCAGGAGCTGCTGGTCCGCATGCGCGGCGAGGACGGCGGGCTGATCATGCCGGGCGTGTTCCTGCCGCCGGCCGAGCGCTTCCACCTCGCTCCGCTGATCGACCGCTGGGTGATCGCCCAGGCCGCCCGGCTGGCCAGCGACCGCCGGGTGGAGGTGAACCTCTCGGCCCAGAGCATGGGCGACGCCTCGCTCGTGGAGTACGTGGAGGAGCAGCTCCGGGACGCCGGGGCCGACCCGCACAACGTCGTGTTCGAGATCACCGAGACCGCCGCCGCGCGGGACATCGCGCAGGCCACCCGCCTGGCCGAGCAGCTGTCCGAGCTCGGCTGCGGCTTCGCCCTGGACGACTTCGGCACCGGCTACGGCAGCTTCACCTACCTCAAGCACCTGCCGGTGGACTACATCAAGATCGACATCGAGTTCGTGCGCCACCTGAAGCCCGACTCCCCGGACCTCCAGGTGGTGAGCGCCATCATCGACGTGGCCCGCAAGTTCGGCATCCAGACCGTGGCCGAGGGCGTGGAGAACGAGGAGGCGCTGGAGCTGCTGCGCGAGCTGGGCGCCGACTTCGCCCAGGGCTACCACCTCGGGCCGCCCCGCTCCGCTGGACTGACGACATGCTCCGCTAGCGCGCTAGGAGGCGGCGAGCTCGAGGCGCGACTCCGAGAACTCCTCGGCCACGTCGCGCAGGATCTGGAGCATCGCCTCGGTGGCCGGAGAGGTGTAGGAGCCCTCCTGCCGGGCGGCCCACACGCGCCGCATCGGGCGGTCCGCCACCTCGCGGACCACCACGCCGGGATGGACGGCCGTGAGGGCCAGGCGCGGCAGCAGCGTGACGCCCACGCCCGCGGCCACGAGCGCCTGGGCCGCCGTGGTCTCGTCCGCCTCGAAGGCCACGCGCGTCTCGAAGCCGGCCTCGCGGCACAGCACCTCGATGATGTTGCGGCAGCCGGAGGCCCGGGTGGAGCACACCCAGGGCTCGTCGGCCAGGTCGGCCAGCTTCAGCTTGCGCCGGCCGGCCAGGCGGTGGCCCAGGGGGAGGATCGCGTCGTAGCTGTCCTCCACCAGGGGGGTGAGCTCGAGGTCGGTGGGGAGGGCCCCGGGCACCGAGTCGTGGTCGTAGACCAGCGCGATGTCGATGTCCCCGCAGCGCAGCAGCGCGCAGGCCTCCTCGGGCTCGGCCTCCACCATCCCCAGCTCCACCTGCGGATGGCGGCGTGGAAGGCGGCCACGGCGCGCGGCACCAGCGTGGCGCCGGCGCTCTGGAAGCAGGCCAGCCGCAGGCGGCCGCCGCGCAGGCCGGCGATGGCGGCCAGCTCGTCCTCCGCCGCGTCGATGCGGGCGAGGATGGCGTCGGTGTGGGCCACGAGCGAGCGGCCGGCGTCGGTGAGGCGCACGCCGCGGGAGCTGCGCTCCACGAGCCGGGCGCCCGTCTCGCGCTCGAGGGCGGCCACGTGCTGGCTGATGGCCGACTGGGTGAAGCTCAGCGCCTCGGCCGCCGCGGAGAAGGAGCCGCGCGCCGCCACCTCGCGGAGGACCTTCATGCGGCGCACGTCGAGCATTAGCGCATCTTATCGCGTGTTGTAGATGTCTTCATCGCGGCTGATGGGCTCGCTGTGCGATCCTCGGGACCGGGTGACGCGACGAGCATGGATCCAGTTCGGCTTCCTGGCCGCCTTCTGGGGCGCCTCCTACCTGTTCATCAAGGTCGCGCTCGAGGACGACTTCGGCGCGGCGCCGATCGTCTTCATCCGCACCGCGCTGGCCGCGCTGGTGCTGCTCCCGCTGGCCCGCGCCACCGGCGCGCTCTCCGGCCTTCGTGGCCAGGCCGGAGCCATCTTCGTGCTCGCCGCCATCCAGGTGGCCGCTCCCTTCCTCCTCATCAGCGCGGGCGAGCAGCACCTCGCCTCGTCCCTCACCGGGATCCTCGTGGCCACCGCGCCGATCTTCACCTTCCTGCTGGCCTTCGCCCTCAGCGGCGAGGAGCGGGCCGGCGGCCCTGAGCCTCGTGGGCGTCGGCGTGGGCGTGGCCGGCGTCGGGCTGCTGCTCGGCGTGGACGCGGAGGGCGGCACCACCGCGCTCCTGGGAGGGCTCATGGTGATCCTGGCCAGCTTCGGCTACGGGCTCGGGGCCTGGTTCCTGAAGCGCCGCATCCACGGCGTGCAGCCGGTGGGCGTGGTGGCGGCCACCATGGCGGCCAGCGCGCTGATGGTGGCTCCGCTGGCCGCCATCGACCTGCCTCCGCACGGCCCCGAGCTGGACACCGTGGGCGCCCTCGTGGCGCTGGGCGTGCTGGGCACGGGCGTGTCCTTCGTCCTCTACTACTCCCTGATCGCCGGGGTGGGGCCCGGCGCGAGGCGTCGCTGGTGGCCTACGTGGCGCCCGGCTTCTCCGTGATCTACGGCGTGACGCTGCTCGACGAGTCCTTCGGGCTGGCCACCGCGGCCGGCCTGGTGCTGATCGTGGGCGGCTCGTGGCTGGCGGCCGAGGGCCGCCCGCCGTGGCGCGCCGGCAGGAGGTGACGGGCACCGTCACGGCGCCAGCCGCGGAGCCGCGACCTAGGGAGGCCGGGCCGGGGCGACTGGCCCGGCTGCGCACCGGACCGGTGCTCAGGCGCGCGCCGCGAGCTGCCCGCAGGCGGCGTCGATGTCCCGCCCGCGGGTGAGGCGCACGGTGGCGCGCACGCCCTTCGACTCGAGCGCGGCCTTGAACGCCGCTATCGCCGGCGGGTGGATCCCTGGAAGCCCGCCTCGGTGGGGTTGTAGGGGATCAGGTTCACCTTGAACGCCCGCCGGGGCTGGAGCAGCTCGGCCAGGGCCAGCGCCTGCTCCACCCGGTCGTTCACGCCGTCGAGCATCAGGTACTCCACGAACACGTCGCGGCGCCGGTGCTCGTGCCAGCGCAGGCAGGCGTCCAGCACGTCGCGCAGCGGATAGCGCTCGTTCACCGGCATCAGCTCTGACCGCAGCGCGTCCTCGGGCGCGTGGAGCGAGAGCGCCAGCCGCACCGGCGGTCCCTCCTCCGCCAGGCGCTCGATCCCGGGCAGCCAGCCCACGGTGGAGATCGCGGTGTTGGACCACGCCACCCCCACCTCGGGCAGGCGCTCGCAGGCGGCCAGCACCGAGTCGAGGTTCATGAGCGGCTCGCCCATGCCCATGAACACGGCATTCGTCACCGGCGTGGAGCGCCGGAAGTGGAGCGCCTGGTCGAGGATCTCGGACGTGGTGAGGTTGCGGCCGAACTTCATGCGGCCGGTGGCGCAGAAGGTGCAGGTCAGGGGGCATCCCGACTGGCTCGACAGGCAGAGCGAGCGCCGGCCGTCGCGGTAGCTCATGAGCACCGCCTCCACCGGGCGGCCGTCGGCCGTGGTCATGAGCGCCTTGCGCGTGCCGTCGGAGGCCACCGCCTCGCGTTCGAGCGCCAGCGTGGTGAAGGGCACCTCGCCGGCCAGCGTCGCGCGCAGCTCCTGCGGCAGGTTCGACATGGTCTCGTAGGAGTCCGCCCCGCGGGCGGTCCACTCCCACACCTGGCGGGCGCGGAAGCCCGGCTCGCCGTGGGCGGCCAGGCGCTCGTCGAGCAGCTTCAGGTCCACGGCGGTCGAGTCTGGCAGCCTCTGGTCCATGCGACTGGGCAAGTTCCTCGCTCACGCGGGCGTGGCCTCGCGGCGGGCCTCCGAGCAGCTGGTGGCCGACGGCCGCGTGCGGGTGGACGGCCAGGTGGTGACCAATCCCGCTCACGGCGTGGAGGAGGACACCCCGGTCACGGTCGACGGGCGGCCCGTGGCCCCGGAGCCTCACGAGGTGTTCGTGCTCAACAAGCCGAAGGGCGTGGTGTCCACCGCCCACGACACCCACGGGCGTCCCACGGTGGTGGAGATGGTGCGCACCAACCGCCGCCTCTACCCGGTCGGGCGCCTGGACGCGGACAGCACCGGGCTGATCCTGCTGACCAACGACGGCGACCTGGCCGACCGCCTCACCCACCCGCGCTACGGAGTGGACAAGGTCTACCGCGCCCGCATCACCCCGGGCCGGCTCTCGCCCCGGGCGCTGGCGGCGCTGAAGCAGGGGGTGGAGCTCGAGGACGGCATGACCGCCCCGGCGCGCGTGCGCCAGCCGGGGCGGGGGGTGGCGGAGATCGTGCTGCGCGAGGGCCGCAAACGCCAGGTGCGGCGCATGTTCGACGCGGTGGGCCACCGGGTCACCGAGCTCGAGCGGGTGGCCTTCGGGCCGCTCCGGCTCCGCGGCCTCGCACCCGGCGACAGCCGCCTCCTCTCCCGTGCCGACGTGGAGAAGCTGCGCCGGTCCACCGAGTCCACGCCGGACCCGCGTCCCGCCGGCCGGCGGAAGCGCTCGCGAGGCCGCGCCGCCTCTTGATGGAAGAATCCGCGCCCGTGAGGCTCAGGGCGCTGCAGGGGCGCGACCACCGTGACGGAGAACGAGGCTGCCGCCATCGTGGGCGCCACCGAGGAGCTGGTGCGCGAGGTGATGGAGCGCAACGATCTCCGCGCCGAGGATCTCGTGAGCTGCATCTTCACGTGCACCAACGATCTCGACGCCGAGTTCCCGGCTCTCGCCGCCCGCCAGCTCGGCCTCGACGGGGTGCCGCTGCTGTGCGCCCGCGAGATCGACGTGCCCGGCTCGCTGCCGCGCGTGATCCGCCTGCTCGTGCACTGCTACGCCGAGCCCGGCACGCCGGCCCGCCACGTCTACCTCCGGGAGGCGGTGGCGCTGCGCCGCGATCTCCAAGGGGCTCAATAGCCGCTCGAGCTACCGGTGGCGCTCGAGTTCAACACCAAGGTCGGGGAGATCCCGGTGTACCCGGCGGCCGCCACCTACGCCTTCGACGGCGAGCTCGTGAAGCTCGCGTCCAACGAGACGCCGTGGCCCCCGCACCCGCAGGTGCTGGAGGCGGTGGAGGCCCAGCTGCGGACGCTCAACCGCTATCCCGACCCGTCGGCCTCGCTTCTGCGGAGGCGGATCTCCGAGCGCACGGGGGTGCCCCAGGAGCGGGTGACGGTGGGCAACGGATCGTGCGAGATCCTGCTGGCCGCGGCCGAGGCGATGCTGGAGCCGGGCGCGGAGATCGTGTACTCGTGGCCCTCCTTCTCGATCTATCCGAACCTCTCGGCGATGAGCGGCGCCACCGCGATCACCGTGCCGCTGGACGAGGACGGCTTCCACGACCTCGACGCCATGGCCCGCGAGGTCACCGCGGCCACGCGGATCGTGCTCGTCTGCAACCCGAACAACCCCACGGCCACGTCGCTGCCGCCCGCCGCCATCGACGCCTTCGTGGCCGGCCTGCCGCGGCACGTGGCGGTGATCCTGGACGAGGCCTACGTGGAGTTCTCCACCCTCCAGGACCCGGACGACTCGCTGGACCTGCTGGGCCGTCACCCCAACCTCGTGGTGCTGCGCACCTTCTCCAAGGTCTACGGCCTCTGCGGCCTCCGCGCCGGATACGCGCTCGGGTCCGAGGAGTTCCGGCTGGCCGTGGACCGGGTGCGCCAGCCGTTCTCGGTGAACGCGCTCGCCCAGGCCGCCGCCGCCGAGGCCATACGGCACCAGGACGAGGTGGAGCGCCGGGTGGAGCGCACGGCGGTGGAGCGCATGCACGTGGAGACGGAGCTCGAGGCGCGCGGACTGGCCTCCACGGACAGCCAGGCCAACTTCTCGTGGGTGTCGCTCGGCGACCGGGACGAGCAGGAGGTGGTGCGCGGACTGGAGGAGCGGGGCGTGATCGTGCGGGCCGGAACGGCGCTCGGAGGGCCGGGCTGGATGCGCGTGACCTACGGCACGCGGGCGGAGAACGACCGCTTCCTGGCCGCGCTCGACGAGGTGCTGTAGCGGCCGCGGGCCTTGCCGCCGGCCGCCTCGCTGCTAGAAACTCCTGCGAGATGTCCTCTCACGCGACGCCGGCTTCGATCGACACCGCCCCCTGCGGCGGGCGTCGGCGCGCGTATGCCTACTGGCGATTTAGCTAGGCGTCCGGCCGCGGCCGCAGGACCTCCTGCCCGCCAGCGCAAAAGCTCCACCCCCCGGACGCCGATAAGAGCAGTACCGCACGGACTCCACCCAGAAGGACGTCTGAAAGGCTTGTTTGCGATGACGACGGTGACAAGAGAGAGCGCCCCCCGCCCGGCCGGCTCTCCCACGGCAGATGAGGGCTGAGGCGGGGATGGACGTGTCCCGACATCTCGACCAGGTTCGCGACCAGCGGATCCATCAGATCGTGCCGCTGGCCAGCCCTGGCCAGATGCTCGACGAGATGCCGCTCGAGGACGAGCGCACGGCGGTGGTGGTGCGCGGGCGAAACGAGGTGGAGGCGATCCTCAATCGCGTGGACGACCGCCTGCTCGTGGTGGTGGGGCCGTGCAGCGTCCACGACCTGGACGCCGCGCGGGACTACGCCCAGCGGCTGGCCGCGACGGCGGCGGACCTGCGTGACGACCTGTGCATCGCCATGCGCGTGTACTTCGAGAAGCCGCGCACCACGACCGGCTGGAAGGGCCTGATCAACGACCCGCACCTGGACGACTCCGGGGACGTGAACACCGGCCTGCGGGTGGCCCGCCGGCTGCTGCTCGAGATCCTCGACCTGGGCCTGCCGGTGGGCTGCGAGTTCCTCGACCCGATCACCCCGCAGTACATCTCCGACGCGGTGGCCTGGGGGGCGATCGGCGCCCGGACCACCGAGAGCCAGATCCACCGCCAGCTCGGATCCGGCCTGTCGATGCCCGTGGGCTACAAGAACCGCACCGACGGGAACGTCCAGGTGGCCGTGGACGCCGTGCGGGCGGCGGCGGTGCCGCACGCCTTCGCCGGCGTGGACGAGGCCGGGCGGCCGGCGATCCTCTACACGAAGGGCAACCTCGATTGCCACGTGATCCTGCGCGGGGGCAAGGGCGCTCCGAACTACCGGGCCGAGGCCGTGGAGGACGCGCTGGAGATGCTGCGCGCGGCCAACCTGCCCGAACGCGTGGTGATCGACGCCTCTCACGACAACAGCGCGAAGGACCACACCCGCCAGCCGGCGGCCGCGGAGGACGTGGGCGCTCAGCTCCGTGCGGGCAACCGGGCGATCGTCGGCCTGATGCTCGAGTCGTTCCTCGTGGCCGGCCGCCAGGAGGTGGCCCGCGACGCCCCGCTCACCTACGGGCAGTCCATCACCGACGCGTGCATGGACTGGGACATGACCTCGGAGGTGCTGGAGGGGCTGGCCGGAGCGGTGCGGGCGCGGCGCTCGGGATGAGGATCGCCGTCCTCGGCGTCGGGCTGATCGGCGGCTCGATCGGCCTCGCGGCCCGCCGGCACGTGACCGGCGCCGAGGTGGTGGGATTCGGACGCAGCCCCGATCGGCTGGCCCTGGCTCGCGAGCTGGGGGCCATCGACGTGGCCGCGGGGTCGCTCGAGGAGGCTCTCGACGGCGCCGAGGCCTGCTTCGCCTGTGCGCCGGTGGGCGCCCTGGCCGGCCAGGTGCGCGCCGCGCTCGAGGCGGCGCCCGAGGACTGCGTGGTCACCGACGTGGGCTCCACCAAGGCCGCGCTGCTGGCCCAGATCGACGACCCCCGCTTCGTGGGCGGTCACCCGATCGCCGGAGCGGAGACGAGCGGCGTGGAGCACGCCCGGGCCGACCTGTTCCAGGACGCGGTGTGGTACCTGGCGCCGCTCGAGAGCTCCTCCGGCCTGCTGTACGAGCGCCTCCACCGGCTGGTCAAGCAGATGGGCGCCCGGCCGGTGCCCGTGGATCCCGATACGCACGACCGCCTGGTGGCGGTGTTCAGCCACCTGCCCGCACGTGATGGCCAACGTGCTGGTGAACCAGGCCGCCGAGCGCCTGATGGACGAGGGCGAGGCGCTTCGCCAGGTCGGGCCGAGCTTCCGCGACGCCGCGCGGGTGGCCGGCGCCAACACGGCGATGTGGACCGACGTCTACGCGGCCAACCGGGAGGCGGTGGTGGGGGAGGTGCGCCGCTTCGCCCGCTCGCTGGACGCGGCCGCGGACATCCTCGAGTCCGGCGACGGTGTGGCCGAGTGGAACGACGCCGCGCAGGCCGACCGCCGGCGGCTGCTGGAGCCGCACCTGGGGGAGGCCCCCGTGCACGAGCTTCGCCTCACCGTGCCGAACCGCCCCGGTATCGTCGCCCGCGTGGCGCTGGCACTTGGGCAGAGCAGGGGTGAACATCGTGGACATGGCGCTGGCGCCGGCCGCGGACATGCGCACCGGCTACATGACGCTGTGGATCGCGGGGGACGGCGAGGCCGCCCGCGCGGCGGACCTGATCGGCGAGCTCGGCTTTCCCGTAGCCGAGCTGTGAGCCGCAACGCGCGGTTCGCGCCCTCGGGGCCTCTCCAGGGCTCCTACACCCCGCCCGCGGACAAGTCGATCTCCCACCGCGCCGCGCTGTTCGCCGCGATGTCGGACGAGCCCGTGGTGGTGCGCAACTACCTGGAGTCCGCCGACACGGTGGCCACCCTGGACGCCCTCCGCAGCCTCGGAGCCGGGGTGCAGGAGGACGGTGACGGCTCGGTGCTGGTCCGTGGCGTGGGCCTGCGCGCCCCGGTGGAGACCACCGGCGGCCTCCTGAACGTGCAGAACTCGGGCACGCTGATGCGGCTGCTGCCCGGCTGGCTCGCCGGACAGCCGGGGCGCACCTGGACGCTCGACGGCGACGACTCCATCCGCCGGCGGCCGGTGGACCGGGTGGCGGCCCCGCTGATCGACATGGGCGCGCGCGTGGACGCCCGGGACGGGCGCTTTCCGCCCTTCACCATCCACGGGGCCGAGCTGGGAGGCATCGAGTACGCGCTGCCGGTGGCCAGCGCCCAGGTCAAGTCGTGCGTCCTGATCGCCGGGATGCTGGCCGACGGCTCCACCACCGTGCGCCGAGCCGGCGCCCAGCCGCGACCACACCGAGCGCATGCTGCGCCGCGCGCGCGTGCCGTTCGAGCGCGAGGGCCACCGGATGACCGTGTCGCAGGTGGACGAGCTCGAGCTGGACGAGATGGTGGTGCCGGGCGACCCCTCGTCGGCGGCCTTCGTGGTGGCCGCCGCCATGCTGGTGCCCGGATCGCGGGTGGTGGTCAAGGGAATGGGCCTCAACTGGACCCGCACCGCGTTCTTCAGGATCGCCGAGCGCATGGGCGGCGTGATCGTGTGCGAGCTCGAGGACGCCGGGCACCGAGGCCGACCACGAGCCCGTGGGCGAGCTCGACGTGGCCTCGTCGGCGCTGGAGGCCACCGAGCGTGGGCCCGGACGAGGTGCCGCTGGCCATCGACGAGCTGACGCTGGTGGCGCTGCTCGGCGCGTTCGCCGACGGCGAGACCGTGGTGACCGGGGCGGAGGAGCTCCGGCTGAAGGAGTCGGATCGCATCAGCGCCACCGTGGGCGGGCTGCGGGTCTCGGCGCGGACATCGAGGAGACGCCGGACGGCTTCGTGGTCCGCGGCGACGGCTCGCCGCTCCCCGGCGGCACGATCGACTCCCACGGCGATCACCGGCTGGCCATGCTCGGCGCCGTGGCCGGGCTGGCCTGCACGGACGGCGTGGAGGTCGGTGGGGATGGACGCCTCGGCGGTGTCCTATCCCGGCTTCGAGCAGGACCTGGCCGCGCTCCTCTCCTGAGCGTCTCCTCCGAACGGAAGTAGCCTCTCGATCGATGGTCGTGGCGATCGACGGACCCGCGGGAGCGGGCAAGAGCACGGTGGCGCGCGCGTTGGCGCGGGCGCTCGGCTTCACCTACCTCGACTCCGGGGCGATGTACCGCGCCGTGGGCCTCATGACCCTTCGCCACGGGGGCGCGGCGTCCGACCAGGCCGAGCGGCTCGAGATCTCGCTCGGAGACCGGGTGATCGCCAACGGCGAGGACGTGACCGAGGCGATTCGCACTCCCGAGGTGAGCGAGGCGGCCTCGCGCGTGGCCACGAACCCGCGCGTGCGCGCCGCGCTGGTGCGCAAGCAGCGGGAGCTGCTGGAGGGCGGAGACTGGGTGGCCGAGGGCCGGGACATCGGCAGCGTGGTGGTGCCCGAGGCGGCCGTGAAGATCTTCCTGAACGCCGATCCCGGCCGAGCGGGCGCGCGCGGCGGGCGGAGGAGCTCGGCATCGACCAGGACTCCGTGGCCCGCGACCAGGCGCTCCGGGACGCCCAGGACGCCTCGCGCGAGCATTCGCCGCTGGCCATGGCGCCGGGGGCCCTGGAGCTCGACACCACCGGCCTGACCGTGGACGAGGTGGTGGAGCGGATCGCGGGCATGGTGCGGGCCGCGGCGCCGTGAGCCTGCCGAAGGTGGCCGTGGTGGGCTACCCGAACGTCGGCAAGTCCACGCTGGTCAACCGCCTCTCCGGAACCCGCGAGACGGTGGTGCACGAGCAGTCGGGCGTGACCCGCGACCGCAAGGAGGTGGAGGCCGACTGGAACGGGCGCTCGTTCACGCTCGTGGACACGGGCGGAATCGACCTCTCCGACGAGGACGAGATGGGGGAGGCCATCCGCACGCAGGCCCGCGCCGCCCTGGCCGAGGCCGATCTCGCCGTGCTGGTGGTGGACGCGAAGGCCGGGCTGCGGCCCGGCGACGCCGAGCTGGCCGACGAGCTGCGGGGCAAGACGCTGCCGGTGCTGGTGGTGGCCAACAAGGTGGACAGCGCCGGGCAGGTGGGCCTGGCCTCGGAGTTCTACGGGCTCGGCCTCGGGGATCCGCTCCCGCTGTCGGCCACCCAGGGGCTCGGCACGGGCGACCTGCTGGACCTGATCGCGGCGCGCCTGCCCGAGGGCGGCGCAGGAGGAGGACGACGCCGTGCGGCTCGCCCTGATCGGGCGCCCGAACGTGGGCAAGTCGTCACTCGTGAACCGCCTGCTGGGAGAGGAGCGGGTGATCGTGACCCCGGTGGCGGGCACCACCCGGGACTCGATCGACACCCGCATCGAGGTGGAGGGCCGCCCGGTCACGCTCGTGGACACCGCCGGGCTGCGGCGGCGCTCGAAGGTGGCGGGCACGATCGACTACTACGCCCAGCTGCGATCGGAGATGGCGGCCGACCGCGCCCAGGTGGCGATCGTGGTGTGCGACGCGGCCGAGGGCGTGACCTCGGAGGACCTGCGGGTGGCGGACATGGCGATGGAGAAGCACTGCGCCACGGTCATCGCGCTGAACAAGTGGGACGTGACGCGCACCGACCTGGAGGACGCGAAGGCGCGGATCACCCGCAAGCTGCGCCAGCGCCCGCCGGTGCTGGCCGTGTCCGCCGACAGCGGCCGCGGGCTCAAGCGCCTGGTGGCCGCCGCCCTCGAGCGGGCCGACCGCTCCGAGGAGTTCATCCAGACCTCGCCGCTCAACCGCTTCCTGAGCGATCTCCAGAGCGTGCGCTCGCCGCCGGCCAAGCGCGGGCGCATGCTGCGGCTCTACTACATGTCCCAGTTCCAGACCGGGCCGCCGCGGTTCGCCGTGCAGGTCAACGACCGCAGCCTGGTCACCCGCGACTACGCCTACTTCCTGGAGAACCGCCTGCGCGACCAGTGGAAGCTCGACGGCGTGCCGCTGATCATCGACTTCAAGGGGCGGGACAAGGAGTGACGGACGCCGTGGTGTTCGACCTCGACGGCGTGCTGCATGGAGTCGGAGCAGGTCTGGAACGAGGCCAAGCGGGAGCTGGTCGTCGGAGCGCGGAGGGCGCTGGAGCGACTCAGCCCCGCGGGACATGATGGGCATGAGCTCGCCCGAGTGGTCGCGGTACCTGCGCGAGGAGCTGGGTGTGGACATGGAGCCCGGGGAGATCTCGGACGACGTGGTGGCCCGGGTGGAGGAGATCTACCGCCGCGAGCTGCCGCTCATCGACGGGCGCGCGCGAGGCCGTGGAGCGGATCGGGGAGCGCTGGCCGCTCGGCCTCGCCTCCTCGTCCAACCGGGAGATCATCGACCTCTTCCTGGAGCTGAGCGGCCTGGCGGACAGGTTCGGCGTGACCGTGTCCTCGGAGGAGGTGGAGCGCGGCAAGCCCGCGCCCGACGTGTACCTCGAGGCGCTGAGGCGCCTGGGAGCGGCGCCGGAGGCGTCCACCGCCGTGGAGGACTCCGACAACGGCATCCGCGCCGCCCGGGCGGCGGGGATGCGCGTGGTGGCGCTTCCGAACCCGGCCTATCCGCCCGGCGACGAGGCGCTGGGCCTCGCGGACGCCGTGATTCACTCGCTGGACGAGCTCACTCCGGACGCTCGTCGACCGGATAGATGCGCCGAATCCCGACCGGGTCTGTACCCTTTCGCGACTCATGAGCGCTCCAGAACTTTCAGACGACGAGTACCTGTTCACCTCCGAGTCGGTCACCGAGGGCCACCCGGACAAGGTCGCGGACCAGATCTCCGACGGCGTCCTCGACGCCGTCCTGCGCGACGACCCGATGGGGCGCGTGGCCTGCGAGACGCTCGTGAACACCGGCCTCGTGGTGGTCTCCGGCGAGATCTCCACCGACACCTACGTGGACATTCAGCAGGTCGCGCGCGAGACGATCCGCGGAATCGGCTACACGGACGCCGACCTCGGCTTCTCCGCCGACAGCGCGGCCGTGATCAACGCGATCGACAAGCAGTCGCCGGACATCGCCCAGGGCGTGGACACCGCGCTCGAGGCGCGCACCGACCCGGCCGACGACGACGAGCTCGACCTGGCCGGCGCGGGCGACCAGGGAATGATGTTCGGCTACGCCGCGCGCGAGACGCCGGAGCTCATGCCGCTGCCGATCTCGCTCGCCCACAAGCTGGCCCACCGCCTGGCCGAGGTGCGCAAGGCCGGCGTGATCCCCTACCTGCGGCCCGACGGCAAGACCCAGGTCACGGTGCGCTACGAGAACGGCGCGCCCGATCGAGATCGAGAAGCTCCTGATCTCCACCCAGCACAAGGACGGAGTGGACCCGGACACGCTGATCCGCCCCGACCTCTGGGAGCAGGTGGTGCACCCGATCCTCCCGGCCGAGCTCTACGACGAGCGCAAGCTGAACACCAACGAAGAACTTCATGGTGAACCCCACCGGCCGGTTCGTGATCGGCGGCCCCGTGGGCGACTGCGGGCTCACCGGCCGCAAGATCATCGTGGACACCTACGGCGGCATGGCCCGCCACGGCGGCGGCGCCTTCTCGGGCAAGGACCCGTCGAAGGTGGACCGCTCGGCGGCCTACGCGGCGCGCTACGTGGCCAAGAACGTGGTGGCGGCCGGGCTGGCCGACCGCTGCGAGGTGCAGGTGGCCTACGCCATCGGCGTCGCCCATCCCGGTGTCGGTGATGGTGGAGACCTTCGGCACGGAGAAGATCGCCCGGCGGGACATCGACCGCCTGGTGAACGAGCACTTCGACCTGCGCCCCGGTGCCTTCCGCCAGTACCTGAACCTGCACCGTCCGATCTTCCAGAAGACGGCGGCCTACGGCCACTTCGGCCGCGAGGACCACGACTTCACCTGGGAGAAGACGGACAAGGCCGACGCGCTGCGCCAGGCCGCCGGGCTGGGCGAGCGCGCGTCGACGCCGGCGTAGGCCTACTCGCGGCGTCGGCTCGGGCGGCCGGCGCACGCGGTAGAGGCTCGCCTGCTCGGCCAGGCCCTTCAGCCGGCGCCTGCCGGCGAAGGACCACCTGTACTCGCCCTGTGCGGCGTTCTTCACGTCCTCCGAGGCCACCACGCTCCCCGGCGCGGGCGAACTCGGCGATGCGGCTGGCCTGGTTCACGGCCGAGCCGTACACGTCGCCACCGCGGTTGAGGGCAGGGCCGCGGGCCACGCCGGCGTGGATGGCCGGCAGGCCGCTGCCCTCGGCGTCGGCGGCGTCGGCCAGGTCGAGGAGCATGGCAGAGAAGGGCGTCGGTGTCGGAGCGACACGAGCATCGCCGCGTCGCCGATCGTCTTGACCAGCCGCACCGGCGGCTCCACCAGTTCCGCCGACCAGCGCCGCGAAGTGCTCCGCCAGTGCGCCGAGCTCGTCCGCCGGCACGCTCTCGCCCAGGCGCGTGAAGCCGGTGAGGTCGGCGAACGCGACCGTGGAATCCACGGCTCCCGGCAGGCGGCCGCTCTCGCGCTCGCCGGCGCCGACCGCCACCTGGCGCAGCACGGTGCGCAGGTGCGTGCGCGAGGGCGTGACCGAGGCCCGGCTCCAGCAGCGGCAGGAGCTGCGCCGTCTCCTCGCCGTAGCGCGCGGAGAGCTCGTACTCGGTGTCGCCCGCGCGGAGGAACGCCGAGCCGAACGCAGTGGCCAGCGTGGCCGCGAGGTTGGCCATGCCCTGGCCCAGCACCCGGGTGACCTCGAAGATGCTCTCGTCCGGGATGCCGGCCTGCCGAATCAGGCTGATGTTCTTGGCCGCCTGCACGTCCGCCTCGTCGAAGGCACGCTCGCCCGGCGCCGGGCGCGGCCTTCCCAGTGCGCGGTTCACCCGGTCCAGAAACTCGACGTCGAGACCCGATCGCTCGGCCACCTCCTCCGCGGTGAGGCGCTCGTCCCCGTAGGAGAGCGCCCGCTCCACGGGCAGCAGCACCAGCCGGTTCTCGGCCACGGCGCGCCGCAGCTCCTCCTCCGGCACGCCCGCCTCGCGCAGCTCGGCCAGCAGCGCCAGGCGGGCCTCCCGCTCCTGCTCCGTGGTGGCGCCCTCGAGCAGCTCGCTCGCGTTCGAGTCGTCGTCCACGGGGCACATGTTCACACGTCCCCGCCCGGCCACGGGGCGTCCGGGTCCCCCCGTAGGTTCGGCGCGTGATCGCCAAGGTCGAGCCACTGACCCCTGCGCGCTCCCTGCGCGGGCCGTTCGACTACCGCCTGGGCGTCGATCTGCCGGGCGTGGGGGTGGGAAGCATGCTCGTGGTGCCGTTCGGCCGGCGGAGGCTCCTGGGCGTGGTGGTGGGCATGGCGGAGGAGAGCGAGCTGCCGCCCGAGCGCCTGGCCGAGCCCCTGCGCGCGCTCGAGGCCCAGGTGCCGGCGGCGCTGGTGCGCCTCGGCCTCTGGCTCGCCCGTGAGTACTGCTCGGCCCCGGCGCGGGGGCTCGCGCTCGTGCTGCCGCCCGGTACGGGCACCGGCAGCGGTAGCCCGCTGCGCCCGCGGAGCTCGCTGCGCGTGGAGCTCACCGACGCCGGCCGCGTGCATCTCCGCCCGAGGACGCGGCGCGGCTCGGCGCGCGCCAGCAGGCCGCGCTGCGGGCGCTGGCGGCCGGGCCGGTCGGCGCGGCGGCCCTGGGCCGGGACACGGGCTGCGACCACGGCTCCCTGCGCCGCCTGGAGCGCCGTGGCCTGGTGGAGCTCCGCCAGGCCCTCGAGCCGGGCCGCCGGCCGCGGATCGACGCCGTGGGCGCCTCGGCCGGCGCCGCTCCGGAGCCCACGCCGGACCAGACGCGCGGCCCTGGACGCGGTGGCCGCGCGCCTCGAGGCCGGCGACCCGGGCACGCCCCTGCTGCTCGACGGGGTCACCGGCAGCGGGAAGACCGAGGTCTACCTGCGTTCGGTGGCGATGGCGCTGGAGCGCGGGCGCTCGGCCATCGTGCTCGTGCCCGAGATCGCGCTCACCCCGCAGACCGCGGGACGGTTCGTGGAGCGCTTCGGCGATTCCGTGGCCGTGATGCACTCCCAGCTCGCCCCGCGCGAGCGCTACGACGAGTGGTGGCGCATGCGCACGGGGGAGGCGCGGGTGTGCGTCGGGCCGCGCTCGGCGATCTTCGCCCCGTTCGCCGACCTCGGCCTGATCGTGATCGACGAGGAGCACGACGCGTCGTACAAGCAGGAGGGCGATCCCCGCTACGACGCCCGGCGTGGTGGCGGAGCGCCGCGCTCTGGAGGAGGGCGCCGTGCTGCTGGCCGGCAGCGCCACCCCTCGCCCGGAGAGCCTCGTGCGCTACCACCGGCTCACGCTGCCCAGCCGCGTGGACCATCGCCGGATGCCCCCGGTGGAGCTCGTGGGCATGCTCGGGGTGCAGGGCGCGCTCCACGAGCGCACCCGGAGCGCCCTGGACGAGGTGCGCCGCCGCGGGGAGAAGGCGATCGTGCTCCTGAACCGCCGTGGCTGGTCCAACTTCCTCTCCTGCCGCAGCTGCGGCCGCGTGTGGGAGTGCCCCGACTGCGACGTGACGCTGGTGCTCCATCGCTCCGCCGGCGAGATCGCCTGCCACCACTGCGGCCACCGCGAGCGGGTGCCTCCGGACTGCCCCGACTGCGGGTCGGTGTCCGTGGCCCGCCACGGCGCGGGCACCGAGCAGCTGGAGGAGGAGATCGAGGAGCTGATGCGCCCGCTGCCCGTCTTCCGCCTGGACGCGGACGTCACGGCGGCCGGCGACGCGGCAGCGTGCTGCGCGCGTTCGACGCGGCGCCGTCCGGGGTGCTGGTGGGCACGCAGATGGTGGCCAAGGGCCACGACTTCCCCGCCGTCACGCTGGCGGTGGTCCTGGACGCCGACTCCACGCTGCGCTTTCCCGACTTCCGCGCCGAGGAGCGCACCTTCGCCCTGGTGGCCCAGCTCGCCGGACGCAGCGGGCGCGGCGAGCGCGGGGGGCGGGTGATCGTGCAGGCGCTGGACCCCACGGCCCGCGTCCTGCTCCACGCCGCACAGCACGACTCCGAGGGCTTCCTCCGGGGCGAGCTCGGCCGGCGCGAGGCCTTCGGCTACCCGCCCTACGGCCAGCTGGTGCGGGTGGTGTGCTCCTCGGAGGCCCCCGGACCCGAGATGGCGGCCGCCGATGCGGTGCGCGAGCTGATCGCCGCCGCCGGGGTGCCCGTGCTCGGCCCGGCGCGCGCTCTTCCGCCGCCGCGGCCGCCACCGGGCGCAGCTCGTGGTGCGAGCGCCCGAGCGCGCGCCGGCCATCGACGCGGTGCGCGCGGCCGTGGACACGGTGGCCGCCGACCGGGCGCACGGCGCGGCCTCGTTCGCGGTCGACGTGGATCCGCAGTAGCCGCCGACCCTGGCAACGGCCCTCCGCGGCGATAAACTCGACCGCCATGGCGGACGAGCCGACGCGAGGTCGTGAGCGAGGACGAGGAGGAGGAGACTCCGATCGATCCCGAGCTGGCCGCGCGCCGGGCCGCCGCGATGTCATTCATCAAGCGCCTCGGCGACCCGGTCCTGAAGTCCCGCGCCACCCCGGTCGACCGCTTCGACGACTCGCTCAAGAGCTCAGGTGGCGCGCATGGCCGGCCTGATGCGCGACGCCTTCGGCATGGGCCTGGCCGCGCCGCAGCTCGGCATCTCCCAGCGGCTGCTGGTGTACACGCGTCGGGCACGACGCGCCGATCACCGCGCTGGTCAACCCGGAGATCGAGTACGCCAGCGACGAGCGCGAGTACCTCGAGGAGGGCTGCCTCTCCATCCCCGGCATCACCGTGGACGTGGAGCGGCCCGTGTTCGTCCGCGTCCGCGCCCGCGACGAGGGCGGCGAGGAGCGCCTGGTGGAGGCATCGGGCCTCGAGGCCCGGGTGATCCAGCACGAGATCGACCACCTCGACGGCGTGCTGATCCTGGACCGCACCCCGCGCGACGAGCGCAAGCGGGCGCTCAAGGAGCTGCGCGAGCAGCAGCGCAGCGCCGAAGCGGCCTGAGCCCGCGCGGCCGGTCACGCTCGTTCGTGTCCCGTAACATCGCCCTGGGCCCAGGTGTGGCCCGAGTTGTGCGCGCTATGGGGACAAGTCGGCCACACTCGCGGGCGCGTGCGAGGCTGTGTGACGGGCGAGCAGCCGCTCGCAGCGTCAGTCCTCCAGCCGCTCGTACGCCGGCAGCGTGAGGAACTCCACGAACTCGTCCGACAGCGCCACCTGCTCGAACAGCTCGCGCGACAGGTCGGGGCGGCCCTCGGTGCGGAACCAGTCGTCGTCGCCGATCTCGGTGCGGATGCGCTCGAGCTCCTCGCCCTCCAGCTCGCGCACCAGCTCGGGGGTGATGGTGCGGCCGTCGGCGAGCTTCACGCCGTGGCGCACCCACTGCCACACCTGGCCGCGTGAGATCTCGGCCGTGGCCGCGTCCTCCATCAGCCCGTAGATCCCGGCGGCGCCGTTGCCGCGCAGCCAGGACGAGATGTACTGGATGCCCACGTTCACGTTCGAGCGCAGGCCCTGCTCGGTCACCTCGCCGGGAGTCTCCGGAATGGCCAGCAGCTCGTCGGGGGACACCTCCACCTCCTCGCGGAGGCGGTCCACCTGGTTGGGGCGGTCGCCCAGCACCGCGTCGAAGGCCTCGGTGGCCACGGCCACCGAGTCCGGATGAGCAACCCAGGTGCCGTCGAAGCCGTCCCCGGCCTCGCGCTCCTTGTCCGAGCGCACGGCCTCGAGCGCGCGGCGGTTGGCCTCCTCGTCGGTGCGGCTGGGGATCACGGCCGACATCCCGCCCATGGCGTGTGCGCCGCGCCGGTGGCAGGTCTTCACCAGCAGCTCGGTGTAGGCGCGCATGAACGGCACCGTCATCGTCACCGCGGAGCGGTCGGGGAGCACGAAGTCGGGCCGTGTCCGGAAGCGCTTGATGGCCGAGAAGATGTAGTCCCAGCGGCCGGCGTTCAGCCCGGCCGCGTGGTCGCGAAGCTCGTAGAGGATCGCGTCCATCTCGAAGGCGGCGGGGATGGTCTCGATCAGGACGGTGGCCTTGATGGTGCCCCGTTCGAGGCCGAGCGCCTCCTCGGCGATCACGAAGGCGTCGCGCCACACGCGCGCCTCCAGGTGCGACTCGAGCTTCGGGAGGTAGAAGTACGGGCCCCGCGCCGCGGTCCAGCAGCTCCTGCGCGTTGCGGTGGACGTAGAGGGCGAAGTCCATGAACGCCCCGGCCACGGTCTCGCCCTCCACCGCCAGGTGGCGCTCGGGGAGGTGCAGGCCCCGCGGCCGGACGAGCAGCACGGCGGGGTCGTCGCCCAGCTCGTAGTGCTTGCCCTTCTCCTCGTGCTCGATCTCGCGGCGGATGGCGTCCGCCAGGTTCACCTGCCCGCCGATCATGTTCGACCAGGTGGGCGAGTTCGAGTCCTCGAAGTCGGCCATGAAGCCGCGCGCGCCCGAGTTCAGCGCGTTGATCACCATCTTGCGGCTGGTGGGCCCGGTGATCTCCACGCGGCGGTCCTGGAGCGCCTCGCGGCACCGGGGCGATCGTGAAGTCCTCGGGGGCGGGCACGAAGTCGAGGCCGGCGCCCGCGTCGAACGCGGCCTGGCGCTCCGTGCGCGCGGCGAGCAGCTCGCGGCGGCGAGCCGTCCAGCTCGCGGTGAAGCCTGCCCAGCAGGTCCAGGGCGCCCTCGGTGAGCACCTCGTCGTAGCGGTCCTCGACCGGTCCGCCGATCTCCATCCCTCTTGCTCCGATCATGTGTTCGAGCCTTCCCGGGAGCGCCGGCGCCTACTCGGCCGGCGCGATCGAGCGGGCCAGCACCTCGAGCGGGTGCAGCACGGGCAGCGATCGTCCCAGCCGGGCGGCGGAGGCGGTGATCTGAAGCGCGCACCCGGGATTGCCCGCCACCACCGCCTCGGCGCCCGTGGCCAGCAGGTTGCGGGCCTTCATCTCGCCCAGCTCGGCGGCGGGCTCGGGCTTCACCAGGTTGTACACGCCGGCCGACCCGCAGCAGATCTGCCAGTCGTCCGGCTCCAGCAGCTCCACGCCCGGGATCGCGCGCAGCAGCTCCCGCGGCTGGGCGCGCACGCCCTGGGCGTGGGCCAGGTGGCAGGCGTCGTGGTAGGCCAGCCGCAGCGACACCGGCCGGCGCTCGGCCCGGGGCTCGAGGTCGGCCAGCACCTCGGTGGCGTCGCGGACCCGCTCCGAGAAGCGCTGGGCGCGATCGGCCCAGGCGGGCTCGTCGCGCAGCACGTGCCCGTAGTCCTTCATGGCCGATCCGCAGCCGGCGGCGTTCACCACCACGGTCTCGTAGTCCTCCAGCGCCTCGATCGTGGCCTTGGCCAGCGTGCGGGCGCCGGTGTCCTCGCCCGGCGTGCAGCTGGAGCGCGCCGCAGCAGCGGGGCACCGCGGGGCACGTGCACCTCGAGGCCCTCCGCGGCCAGCACCCGCGCGGTGGCGTCGTTCACGTCCGAGAAGAACACGCGCTGCACGCATCCCTGGAGCAGCGCCACCGTGCCGCGACGCTCGCCGCGGGCCTCGTAGCGCTCGGGCAGGCGCCGCAGGGCATCCGCGGCCGAGGCGTCGGGGGAGAGCGCGGCCATCCCGGCCAGGCGCGGGGCCAGGCGCCGCAGGCGCGGGCGCTGCGGCCAGGGCGGGCAGGCCGAGGCGCTGGGCCAGTGCCAGTCCGGGAGCGAGCGCGCGCAGGCGCCCGGGATGGGGGAAGAGCTCGAACACGAGGCGGCGGAAGGCGCGCTCGGAGCGGGGGCGCTCCACGTTGCGCTCGATCTGCGCGCGGGTGTCCTCGATCAGCTTGTCGTACTGCACCCCCGACGGGCAGGCGGTGACGCAGGCCATGCAGCCGAGGCAGTTGTCGATGTGGTCGATCAGCGGCGCCGACAGCTCGGCGTGGCCCTGCTTCATGAGCACGATCCGCCCGCGCGGCGAGTCCATCTCCTCGCCCCACAGCCGGTAGGTGGGGCAGGTGGGGAGGCAGAAGCCGCAGTGCACGCAGTCGTCGATCAGGTCCATCTGCGGAGCGCGGATGTCGTCGAATCCGCTCACATCAGCACCCCGGGAGCGCACATCCCGGCGGGGTCGAAGCGCTCCTTCACCCGGCGCATGAGCTCGACCCTGGCCGCGTCCCGGGCGCCCCACGGGTCCACCCGCTCGCGCACCTCCGGCGGAGCGTCCAGCACCACGGCGGTGAAGCGGCTCCGCAGCGCCTCCACGGCCTCCGGCGCCCCGGACGGGTCGCGCAGGCGCAGCCACGACAGCCCCAGCGGCGCACGGCTCACCAGCTCGGCCGAGTGGCGCTCGGCCTCCCCGAGGAGCGCGGGAAGGTCGGTCTGGAGCCCCGACACGCGCACCACGGTGTCCGGCTCGCCGGCTCGTGCACGCTGCGCCTCGCGCTGCGCGGACCAGATCCGGTCGTCGTCCTCCACCAGCTCCGCCTCGAGTCCCGCGCTCGCGCATGATCCTGGCGGCGTCCTCGGCCTGCGGGCCGCACGCCGCGCCGCCGAAGCGGGCCACCGCCCAGCCCTCGCCCCCCTCCCAGCGGATGTCCAGGCCGGCGTGCTCGAGCGGGGCGTGCGTGAGCGCCGCGGCGGCGCGGGCGAGCACGGCGGGGTCGGTGGTGCCGCCCGCGGCGGTCATCGTGGCCGGGGGGATCGGGTGGAGGCGCACCGACACCTGGAGCACCGCGCCCAGCGATCCGAGCGAGCCGGCGAAGAGCTTGGCCAGGTCGTACCCGGCCACGTTCTTGATCACCTTGCTGCCGGCCTTGGCGACGGTGCCGTCCGACAGCGCCACGGTCACGCCCACCACCAGGTCGCGCACGCCGCCGTAGCGAGAGCGCAGCGGCCCGGAGTCGCCCGCGGCCACCACCCCGCCCACGGTGGCCCCTCCGTCGGGAGGGTCGAGCGCCAGCATCTGCCCCTCGCTCCGCGAAACGCCGCTGGGCCGCGGCCAGGGGCACGCCGGCCTCGAGCACCGCGGTGAGATCTCCGGCGTTGTGCTCGAGGATCCGGTCGAGCCCGGCGGTGGAGAGCTCGACCTCGGGCCGCGCCGCGGCCACGGCCGCCCAGTCGAGCTTGGTGCCCGCGCCGCGCACCCGCAGGGCGTGTCCGGCAGCGGCGGCTGTGCGCATCTCAGCGGCCATCTCCTCCGCCGAGCCGGGAGTCAGGAGCCGGGCGGCCTCGGTGGCCATCAGAAGCGCTCGCCCAGCCCGGCCTGCTCCACCGGGTGGCGGCGGTAGGGGCCGGGCACCTCGCCGCACAGGCGCGGCGTGGGCATCACCTTGCCCGGGTTGGCCAGCCCGTCGGGGTCGAAGGCGCAGCGCAGGCGCTGGAACGTGCCCAGGTCGTCGTCGTTGAACATCTGCGGCATGTAGCGCTTCTTGTCCACGCCCACGCCGTGCTCGCCGGTGATCGAGCCGCCGGCGTCCACGCAGGCCTTCACGATCAGCCCGGCCAGCTCCTCGGCACGCTCCGCCTCGCCCTCCTTGCGGCCGTCGTAACAGACCAGCGGGTGGAGGTTGCCGTCCCCGGCATGGAAGACGTTGGCCACCTGCAGCCCGTAGTCCTCCGCCATGCCCTCGATCTGCCCCAGCACCTCGGCCAGCCGGGTCCGCGGGATCACGCTGTCCTGCACGTAGTAGTTGGGGGCGATCCGGCCCATGGCGGCGAAGGCGGCCTTGCGCGCCGTCCAGATCACGTTCCGCTCGGCCTCGTCCTGGGCCACGCGGATCGAGTCCGCGCCGGCCTCCTCGCAGATCGACACCACCTCGTCGAAGCGCGTGTTGCACTCCGCCTCGGAGCCGTCCAGCTCCACCACCAGCGCCGCGCCGGCGTCGGTCGGGTAGCCCGCCCCGGTGTAGCCCTCGGCGGCGCGGATCGAGAGGTTGTCCATCATCTCCACCGCGGCGGGCACGATCCCGCCGGACACGATGGCCGACACCACCTCGCCCGCCTGGGTGGTGGAGCCGAAGAAGGCCACCAGGGTGCGCACGGCCTCGGGGCGGGGCATCACCCGCAGCCAGACCTTGGTGGCCACGCCGAGCGTGCCCTCGGAGCCCACGAAGGCGCCGAGCAGGTCCAGCCCGGGCGGCTCCAGCTCCTTGCCGCCCACGGTGAGCACGGTGCCGTCGGCCAGCACCAGCTCCAGGCCGGTCACGTAGTTGGTGGTGAACCCGTACTTGAAGCAGTGCGCGCCGCCGGAGTTCTCGGCCACGTTGCCGCCGATCGTGCACACGATCTGGCTCGACGGGTCGGGCGGGTAGAAGTGGGTGGGGGCCACGGCCTCCGACACCGCCACGTTGGTCACGCCGGGCTCCACCACGACGCGCTGGTTGTCGAGGTCCACCTCCAGCACGCGCCGCATGCGGGTGAGCGAGATGAGCACGCCGTCGGCCACCGGCAGCGCCCCTCCGGACAGTCCCGAGCCCGGCGCCGCGCGCCACCCAGGGCACGCCCTCGCGGTGGCAGGAGGCCACCACGGCGGCCACCTCCTCGGCCGAGCCCGGCAGCACCACCGCGCCGGGCACCACGGCGTACTGGAGCAGGCCGTCCGACTCGTAGGTGCGCAGCTGGTGCTCGTGGGTGATGACGTGCTTCTCGCCCAGCGCTCGCCGCCACTCGGCCACCAGCGGGCCGAGGTCCACTGCCCTGCGGCTCGGCGTCCTCGTTCGGGGGCGGGCCGTCGCCCCAGGCCGGGCCCGCGCCCGCGGCCGTCGTTATACGACCATCCAATCGAGGACCGCCGTGGACTGGAGATAGACGATGGCGCACATGAGCAGGACGAGCAGCGATGCTCCACCCGAGCACCTTACGGAAGAGGTCGCCCTCCTGGCCCGCCATGCCCACCGCGGCGGCGCCGATGGCCAGGTTCTGCGGCGAGATCATCTTCCCGAGCACCCCGCCGGAGCTGTTGGCGGCGGCCATGAGCGTCGGCGACAGCCCGGCATCCTCGGCCGCGCTCACCTGGAGGGCGCCGAAGAGGGCGTTGGAGGACGTGTCCGATCCGGTCACGGCCACGCCGAGCCAGCCGATCAGCGCCGAGAGGAACGCGAAGAAGCCGCCGGCGCCCGCCGCCCACAGGCCGAGGGTCACCGTCTGGCCCGACTGGTTCATCACGTAGGCGAGGCCGAGCACCGCGGCCACGGTGAGGATCGCCCACTTGAGCTGGTCCAGCGTCTCGATGAAGGTGCGGAGCGCGCGGGCCGGCCGCAGGCCGAGGACGGCCATGGTGATGAGGCCCGAGATCAGCATCAGCGTGCCCGCCGCGGGCAGCCAGTTCACGTTGAACGTCATGCTCGAGAGCGGCTCGCCGTCGGGGTTCCTCACGTCCAGTCCGGGCCACTCGAAGGTGGTGGTCCACGGCGACTCGGCCAGGGCCTCCTTGACCGCCGTGATCTGCGCGATGGAGAAGACGGCGATGATGATCAGGTAGGGCGCGTAGGCCTTGGCGACGTCGGCGCGCGGAGTCCGGCTTACGGTCGTCGCGTCGGCTCGATCTCGGCCTCCAGCACCGGGTCGTGCACGGAGCCGCCGGCCACGGCGGGAGCACCCGAAGCCGCCGGACGGCTCGGCCAGGAGCGGCTCGCCCGGCTGCCACCCGCGCAGGAAGACGACGATGGATGCCGGTGGCGAGCAGCGAGGCCACGATGTCGGTGAGCTCGATCGAGATGTAGTTCGAGCACGCGAACTGGGCGAAGGCGAAGGTCAGGCCGCCGATCAGCGGCCACCGGCCAGGTCTGGCGCACGCCGCGCCGGCCGTCCACCATGAACACGAGGATGAGGGGCACGATCAGGGCGAGGAAGGGGGTCTGGCGGCCCACCATCGCGCCGAGGTCGTCCGCCGGGAGGCCGGTGGTCTCGCCGAGCGTGGTGATCGGGATGGCGATCGCGCCGAAGGCCACGGGGGCGGTGTTGGCCACCAGGGCCACGGAGGCGGCCTTGATGGGCTTGAAGCCGAGCGCGATCAGCATCACCGAGGTGATGGCCACGGGGGTGCCGAAGCCCGCGAGCGCCTCGAGCAGGGCGCCGAAGCAGAAGGCGACGATCACGGCCTGCACGCGCTGGTCGTCGGAGATGGCACCGAAGGAGCGGCGAAGCACGGCGAAGTGGCCGCTGGCGACGGTCATGTTGTAGACCCAGATCGCCGAGATCACGATCCACATGATCGGGAAGATCCCGAAGGTCGCGCCCTCGCTGGCGGACAGCAGCGTCTGGTCGAGCGGGCATGCCGTAGACGATCAGCGCCACGAGCATGGCCACGGCCAGCGCGATCAGCGCGGCCCACTGGGCCTTCATCTTCAGCCCGCCGAGCAGCACGAACAGCGTGACGATGGGCAGAACGCGCGAAGATCGCGGTCAGCCCGAGCGAGCTGGATACCGGATCGAAATCCTGGGTGTACAAGTCGAGCTCCTCCCTCGTTGCTCGTCGCACAAGTTCCCGGGGCCGGGTTGAAGGGAAACCCCGGCGGCCCGGAGCCGGCCGACGGGCTCAGCGTCTAGGCTCGCGCCGATGAGGACCGTCTATCTCGGGACCTCGGACTTCGCGGCCGAGGTCCTGGACCGGCTCGCGGCCGGACCGCACCGGCCGCAGCTCGTGGTCACGCGCCCCGACCGCCCACGCGGCCGCGGACGCAAGCTGTCCCCGCCGCCCGTGGCCGAGGCCGCCGCACGGCTCGGCATCGAGACGATCCAGCCGGACAGCGTGAACGCGGAGGAGGCGCGGGAGCGCATCGCCGCCGCCGAGCCGGCCGCGGTGTGCATCTGCGCCTACGGGGCGCTGATCAAGGAGCCGCTGCTCTCCGACCACGAGTGGTTCAACGTCCACCCGTCGCTCCTGCCCCGCTGGCGCGGCGCCGCGCCCGATCGAGCGGGCCATCGAGGCGGGGGACGAGGAGACGGGCGTGACGATCATGCGACCCACCGCGGAGATGGACGCCGGCCCGCTCTGCCTGCAGCGCAACGAGCCGATCCAGTCAGACGACGACTTCGGCTCGCTGTCCGCGCGCCTGGCGGTGCTCGGCGGCGAGCTGCTGGTGGAGGCGCTCGACACCCTGCCCCAGTTCCGCGAGCAGCCCGAGACGGGGATCACCTACGCGGAGAAGATCGACCGCGAGGATCGCCGGCTCGACCCGCAGTGTCCCGCCGAGGAGCTGGAGCGCCGCGTGCGGGCGCTGACCCCGCACGTGGGCACGTTCGTGGAGCTGGACGATGAGGAGCGGCTGGGTGTCCGGCGGGCGGCGCTCAGCCAGAACGGCAGCGAGGTGCCGCCGGGCTCCGTCGAGGTGGACGGCGAGCGGCTGCTGTACGGCACGGCCTCCGGAGTCCTGGAGTTGCTGGAGGTGCAGCCCGCCGGCGGGCGCCCCATGGCCACGGCGGACTTCCTCCGCGGCCATCCGGGCCGCTTCACGGGCTAGGCCACCCGGCGCGAGCTGACCGGAGCCCGATCGTCATCGGGCGAGCACCGCAGCATGCAGTTACGGTTAGAGGCATGCCGACGGCCGCGGACCAGACTCCCCGCACGGGCCCGCAGTGTCCCTCCTGCGGAGAGCGGGCCATGCGCGGCACCAACCTGCCGGGCCGCTACCGCTGCGTGTCCTGCCTGCATCGCTTCGAGCTGCGCTCCGGATGCCCGAACTGCGGCGCGCATTCCACCATCGCCCGGATGTCCGACACGGCCGACGTGGAATGCCGCAGCTGCGGCGCCTCGATGCTCCAGGCGATCTAAGGCAGCTCCGGTGCTCGCCCGTCGGCGATCGGGCTGCGCTCCTCGAGCCCGCGAGCGCGCGAACCGGCACCACCTCGACCGGGATCCCGTTGAGCACGGCGTTCCCGCTCACCGGCTCCACCATGTTCTCGTCGGCCAGCACGTTGCTGTTCACACCGGGGTGCGCGCCGGCCACGCCGGTGCGAGTCCCGGGGGAGTCGTGGCCCCACCCGTGGGGTATCGACACCACCCCGGCCATCATCTCGTCGCTCACCTGAACCGGGGCCTCCAGGGAGCCCGCGGCCGAGGTCACGAGCGCCTGCTCGCCCGTCCACGAGGCCGAGCCGGGAGGCGTCGTCGGGGTGGACGAGCATGGTGCAGCGGTCCTTGCCCTTCACCAGGTTGGGCAGGTTGTGCATCCAGGAGTTGTTGGAGCGGAGCTGGCGCCGCCCGATCAACACCATCCCTCCGTTCACATGGCGCTCGGCCGCCGCCTCCAGGCGAGGCAGGTCGGCCACGATCGCCTCGGGAGCGAGCTCGATTCGCCCCGACTTGGTGCGCAGCACCTCGGGAATCCGCGGGCGGTGCGCGCCCGAGGTCGATCCCGTGCGGGTTGCGCTCGAGCAGGTCCAGGGTCAGCCCGTCGGGCTCGGTCCCGAACGCATCCCCGAAGGGACCGGTGCGCAGCAGCAGGTCGAGCACCCGCTCCGGGCCGCGCCGCGGCTCCATCTCGGCGATCAGCTCGGCGGGGTCGCGGCCCGACACGCGCGAATGCGGATCGGCCACCTCGCGTGCCACCAGCGTCTCGATGACCATGCGATCGAGGGCGTCGGTGTCGGCGTTCGCCCCCTGGCCGGACACGATGCCGGCCAGGCGCAGGAGCACCTCCCACTCGGCCGGCCCGTCGTGCTCCAGGATCGCCGGCGAGTAGTTGGCGATGCTGCGAGCGGCGAGCTGGTAGAGGGCGAGGTCGTAGTGCGACTTGGCCAGCGGCTCGGGCGCCGGGAGGATCACGTCGGCGTGGCGCGTCGTCTCGTTCACGTAGATGTCCACGGCGAGCATGAAGTCGAGCTCCTCGATCGCTCGCTCCAGCCGCCCGCTGTTGGGCGTGGACACCACCGGGTTGCCGGCCACGGTGATCAGCGCCCGGACGCGGTCCTCGCCGGGCGTGTCGATCTCCTCGGCCAGCGCCGCCACCGGCAGCTCGCCGAATGACTCGGGCAGCTCGCGGACGCGGGTGGCCCACCGCCCGAGGTTCACTCCGCGGCCGTGGCCGGGTTCGCCGTTCGAGTTGCGCTGTCCGGCGGCGGCCAGGGTGAACATGGCCCCGCCCTCGCGATCGAGGTTGCCGGTGAGCACGTTCAGCACGTCCACCAGCCAGCTCGCCACCGTGCCGAACTCCTGGGTGGTGGTGCCCATGCGGGCGTACACGGCGGCGCGATCGGCGCCCGCCAGCTCGCGCGCCATCCGGCGGATCTCCTCCGCCGTGATGCCCGTGGCCGGGGCCATGCGCTCGGGGGTGAGGTCGCGGAGCAGGTCGCATGTCTCCTCGAGCCCCTCCACGTGCTCGGCCAGGGGACCGGGATCCACCAGCGATTCGCCGATGAGCGTGGCCGCCATGCCGGCGAGCAGCAGGGCGTCGGTGCCGGGGCGGATGAAGTGGTGTTCGTCGGCCTCCTCGGCGGTGCGGGTGCGGCGCGGATCCACCACCACGACCTTGCCGCCGCGCTCGCGGATACCCCGGAGCCGGCCGCGCATGTTGGGCGCCGTCATGAGGCTTCCGTTCGAGACGAGCGGGTTGGCGCCGAGGATGAGGAGGTGGTCGCAGCGGTCCACGTCGGGCACCGGCACGCTCAGGAGGTGCCCGAACATGAGCCCCGAGGACACCTGCTTCGGCATCTGGTCCACGGTGCTGGCGCTGAAGAAGTTCCGGCTCCCGAGTGCCCGGAGCAGCACGGGCCCGTAGGTCAGGTAGGAGAGGTTGTGCGCGTTGGGGTTGCCGGCGTAGGTGGCCACCGCGTTGCGGCCGTGCTGCTCCAGGATGGGGGCGAGCCGGCGGTCGATCTCCTCGAAGGCCTCGTCCCAGGTGGCCTCCACGAGCTCTCCATCACGGCGCACCAGGGGCGTGGTCAGGCGGTCGGGGTCCTCGTGCAGCTCCTTGAGGCCGGTGGCCTTGGGGCAGATGAAGCCCCGGCTGAAAACGTCGTCGCGGTCGCCGCGCACCGCGGTGACCCGATCCCCCTCCATCGTGACCTCGAGACCACACGTGGCCTCACAGAAGGGACAGGTGCGATGGTGGACCGTCTCCGTAGCGCTCACGCGCGACATCGTACACCCGCATACAGACTGTATGTGAGGGCACGCTCCGGGCCACCCGATCGGTGATCAGGCGGCTCCGGAGCTGCTTCGCGCAGAGCTTCGATCCACAGCGCCTGCGACGCACAGATCATCCGCCCGGAGTCGTCGAACAGCGCGCTCGCCGAGTGGCGCTTGCGGCCGTCGATGCCGAGCGGCCACGACAGCACCGAGTGGCGCTCGCCCGCGCGAACCCCGCAGCCGAGCCGGGCGGTGAGCCGAGCGAGCACCACCGGCGGGCCCTGGCCGAAGTTCGCCACCGGCGCGCTCGTGGGGCAGTCGAGCGCGGCCCACACGCATTCCGGGCGCACGTAGCCGTCCTCGCCCGCGAGCTCTGGGTCGGGGGTCCAGGTCGCGGCGTGCAGGCCCTCGCGGCCCGGCACCGGCCCGGGGAAGATGCGGAAGCCGTCCCCCGCCGCCCGGTCCGGACCGCACACCACGCATGTGGGAAAGGGGTGGGACGCGGCCCATGCGGCCGTGCCGGCCTCCGACGCCCGCCTGGCCTCCTCGGCGCCCATCGGCTCGGGCACGTCGAGCAGCAGCTCCGCCGGCTCGCCCTCGGCCACGATCTCGCCGCCGTCGTGGATGTCCACCCGGCCGCCGCCGTGATGGGTGGCGGAGAGCCGCCGTCCGAGCGGGGGAGGGGAGCGCAGGGATACCCGCGACACCTCGGCGCCCACCATCTGGGCCACCACCCCGCAGGTGTAGCCGCCGTTGGCGCTGGCCGGCGGCCCGTTGAAGCGCGTCGGAATGACCACGAACTCGGCCACGTGACTCAGGCGCGACGGTACATGGTGTGGAGCAGGGCGAACAGGCATGCCGCGGCTCCGAGCAGCGCCACCTCCACCGAGAGCACCGGGTCGTCGATCGGTGACACCAGCAGGAACAGGACGAAGCGGTGGCCGCGCCGACCCACACCGCGCAGGCCTGGCGGGCGCGGCCCTGGGCCAGCAGCGCCTGGTTGAGAGTGGCCGCGGACAGGTACAGGCCCATGGCCACGGACACGAGCACGAGGCCGCCGCGCTCGTAGTCGAAGTCGCCGCCGAACACGAGCCCCATGAGCCATGGGCCCACGGCCAGCATCACGAGCGACACCACGCCCGCGAAGCCGGCGATGGCCATGAGCGTCACGTTCACGCTGCGGCGGAAGGGGTCGGCGCCCTCACCCGTGACCCACAGGCGTGTGAGGTGGGGGAGGATCGAGGTCTGCACGGCCTGGAAGAGCACCAGCGGTGCGCGGGCCAGGAGCAGCACGTTGAACACGAAGCCGGCCAGGGCGGCGCCCTGCTCGCCCTCGGTGGCCCGCACGAGCAGCGGCCCGGCGTTCAGGAAGGTCTGCTCCGCGAGCATGATCGCCAGCACGGCGAGCGCGAACCCGGTGCCGCGCGAGAGGGTGAACTCCGGCTCGCGCGGGGCGGCCGCCTCCCTCTCGATCTCGGCCGGCTCCGCGGGCGCGGCGGGCGCCGGCGCGATCCTCCGGGTCAGGGCGATGGGCACGACGACGAGCGAGAGCAGCGGGGCGGCGGCCATTCCCAGCGCCACCGCGGCCTGCCCGTTCGCGATCCCCACGGTGACGGCGAGCGCGAACAGGAAGCGCGAGAGGGACTCCATGAGGACGAGACCGCCGTACAGCTCATAGCGGCGGTGGCCGGCGAGATACCCACGCGCGAAATAGCTCGCGGCGTAGAACAGAACGGCCGCGATCAGGATCCAGTAGAGCGTGGCCGAGCCACCGAATAGGTCGTCCTGCAGCCTTCCGCGAAAGACGAGCGCGAGCACGGCGAAGAGCAGGCCGAGGCCGAGCTGGATCGTGGCCGCCACGCGCAGCGCGTCGTTCCCGGGGATGCCGCGCGCGTCGTGGTCGGCGATGGTGCGCGAGAGCAGCTGCTCCACCGGCCGGTAGAGCACGGAGACGGTGATGAAGATGGCCGACCAGAGCAGGGCCACGCCGCCGTACTCGTCCTCGGACAGCGCGTGGCTGGCCAGCGAGAAGTAGGCGAAGGTCACGACCCCGGTGAGGCCGATGCCGGCCGACAGGATCGCCGCGCCCCGCCCGTACCCACGCCGCGCGCGGGAGCTCGGCCATCCGGCGGAGCGGAGCCCGATCTTCGCGGACACGGCATCAATCCACCCGGACGAGCACCATCGTCCACGGGAAGGGCGAGCGCGTCTGCTCGACCCTGCCGTAGCGCGACAGCAGCGACACGAACCCGCGCTTGGACCAGTGGTTCACATGCCCCGGCGTGTTGCCGAGATCGCGCAGGTAGGCCCCGCGGGCCATGTTCAGCCCGCGCCAGAGCGGCTCGCGGGGGACCGACACCAGCAGGCCGCGCCGGGCCACCCGGGCCATCTCGGCCAGCGTGGCCTCCGGCTCGGGCACGTGCTCGAGGACCTCGATGGCGGTGGCCAGGTCGAACTCGCCGTCGGCGAACGACAGCGCGGTGGCCTCCTCTGCCCGGAACTCGAGGTTCGGGCGCCGGCGACCCTCCCACTCGGCGCGAAGCTTGGGGTCGTCCAGGTCGATGCCCACGATGCGGCCCTGGTCCAGCCGCTCGGCCCATTCGTAGGTGAGCACGCCCTCGCCGCAGCCCACGTCGAGCACGGTCTCGGGCGCGGCCCGGGTCCACAGCTCGTCGAGGGTCGCGTGGAAGCCGCCCATCAGGCGCCTGACCACCGGGTTGGTGGAGCCGTACTTGTCGAAGGTGTTGCCGGTGGGAACGCTGGCCGCGGCGCTGTCGCTCACAGGCGCAGCTCCTCGTGCGCGCGGTCCGCCGGGTGCGGCTCCTCGGGCTTGCCGGTGGCCTCGCCCGCGTCCGCTCCGGTGGTGGGCGCCTGCCCGCCGCCCTTCGAGCCCGGCTCGTAGTGCGACGGCCGCACGCCGAGCTGGAGCTCCACCCGGCGCACCCGCTCGAGGATCCGCTGCTGGAGCACGCGGCTGCCGGCCAGGATGTCGCCCACCACCCCGAGCGCCGCGAGCTGTACGGCCACGATGAAGAGCGTGGCGCCCACGATCAGCGACTGGATGTGGCCCTCTCCCTCGCCGGAGACGAAGAAGTAGGCGAAGCGGGCCCAGAGGAACACGCCCACGAGCGCCACCAGCGCGGCCGCCACCATGAACACGCGCAGCGGCTCGTAGAGCGCGTAGATGCGGAAGATCGAGAGTCCGTTGCGGCGCACGTAGGCCGCGGTGGACGGGAACAGGCGCGAGGGGCGCGTCTGCGCGTTCGTCTTCACGGGCACGTGCTCGACGGCCACGAGCATCTTGCCCGCCTGGATCAGGGACTCCAGGGTGTAGGTGAACTTCGACACCACCTGGAGCTGGAGCGCGGCCTCGCGGTTGTAGGCGCGGAAGCCGGAGGTGGCGTCGGGCACTCCGGTGCCGGATGCGCGCCGCACCACCGCGCTGCCGAAGCGCTGAAGCCACTTCTTGATCGGGGAGAAGTGCTCGATGCTGTCCGTCTCCCGGTCCCCGATCACCATGTCGGCCTTGCCGGCGATGATCGGCTCCACCAGCCGGGAGATGTGGCCGCCGTAGTACTGGTTGTCGGCGTCCGTGTTCACGATCACGTCCGCGCCGAGCTTCAGGCACGCGTCGAGACCGGCCTGGAACCCGGCGGCGAGGCCGCGGTTGTTGGTGAGCCGCACGATGTGATCCACGCCGTGCTCGCGGGCCACGTCCACCGTCCGGTCGGTCGAGCCGTCGTCGATCACGAGCCACTCCACGGAGTCCACGCCGGGCAGTTCGCGCGGGAGGTCGGCCAGCGTGGCGGGAAGGGTGCTCTCCTCGTTGAAGCACGGGATCTGGATGATCAACTTCATGGGCTGTCCGGTAGCGTAAAGACCACGCGGGCGTCCCCGCGTGGTGCCTGCGGCGTTTACGGCTTTTTTGCAGGCATTTCACATAGCTCGCGCGTACGGCGAATGGTTGTTCACCGGTCGGCCACGGCTGGTTCACCGATGGGCAACACTCTGCTAGCCTCCCGCCTCTTCCTAACCCGGCACGGAGCTCTCCACCACCCCATGACCACCGTTCTCGCATATCTGGATCCCGGCAGCGGAAGCATGATCCTGCAGATCCTGGCCGGCGGGGTCGCTGCGGTCGCCGTCACCGCCAAGCTCTACTGGAATCGCATCCTCCGCTTCCTTCACATCAGGAAGGACGATCCGGAGGCGGCCGAGACCCCCGCGGCGAAGAGCACCGACTCCGCCTAGCGGCGGCTTCGGGAGGGCCCACGGCGGTTATCCGCCGGAGGGCTCTACTATTCGGCGCCGCCCATGGGGCCGCCCAATGAAACCAGCAGTTCCGCCGGCCTCGAGCCGGGGAGTTTCAGAGACCCGGAGAGCCGGGTCTTCTACTCCGACGGCCAGGTGTACCGGGCCCTCTCGGCCGACGGCCTGAGCGACTTCGAGGCGCTGGAGGAATCCGGCCTGCTCGCGGACCAGCGCGTGGTGCCCACCCAGCGCGCGGAGAGCACGGACGCCCTCCGCGGCCTCTTGGTGCACGAGCCCGCGGGTGTGCTGAGGCACGAGCGCATCCCGTTCATCTCATACCCCTATGAGTGGACGTTCTCGATGATGAAGGACGCAGCCCTGCTCCAGTTGGACCTGCTCCTGGCCTCGCTCGAGAAGGACCTCGTCCTGAAGGACTCCACCCCGTACAACGTGCAGTTCCGTGGAGCCAGGCCGGTGTTCGTGGACATCGGGTCCTTCGAGCGCCTGCGGGAGGGCGAGCCCTGGGTGGGCTACCGCCAGTTCTGCATGCTCTACCTGTACCCGCTGCTCCTCCAGTCCCTGAAGGGGGTGCCCTTCCATCCCTGGCTGCGCGGATCGATCGACGGCATCACCCCGGCGCAGATGAGGTCCCTGCTCTCGTTCCGGGATCGCTTCCACCGCGGGCTCTTCACCAACGTCTTCCTTCACGCCCGGCTCGAGGCGCGCTACGCCGACCGCCCGCAGGAGGTCAAGAACGAGGTCAAGAAGAGGGGGCTGAAGAAGGAGATCGTGATGGCCAACGTGCGCAAGATGCGCAAGCTGGTCTCGCGCCTCGACTGGAGCCCGCCCGAGGGCGTCTGGACCGCCTACGGCGAGCGCAACAGCTACACCGACGACGACGCGGCCCGCAAGGACGAGTTCGTGCGCTCGGTGGCCACCTCGCGCCACTGGGATCTCGTCTGGGACATCGGCGCGAACAACGGCCGCTACTCGCGGATCGCCGCCGAGGGGGCGTCCACGGTGGTGGCCGTCGACGCCGACCAGGGGCCGGTGGAGCTCCTCTACCGCGACCTGCGCGAGGAGGGCAACGAGAACATCCTCACCCTCACCATGAACCTGGCCGACCCGTCGCCGGGCCTGGGCTGGCGCGGGCTCGAGCGGAGGTCGCTGCCCGACCGCGGGAAGCCGGACCTGGTGCTGGCCCTGGCGCTGATCCATCACGTGGCCATCGCGGCGAACGTCCCGGTGAAGGAGTTCGTGGACTGGCTGGCCAGCCTCGGCTCGGCGCTGGTGATCGAGTTCCCCACCCGCGAGGACCCGATGGTCAAGAAGCTGCTCGCGCCGAAGCGCGACGGCCTGCACCCCGACTACGAGCTCGGCTTCTTCGAGCGCTGCCTCGGTGAGTGGTTCGAGATCGAGCGCTCGGAGCGCCTCGAGTCGGGCACCCGCGTGCTCTATCACGCACGTCCGAAGGGCTGATGAGCGGCGAGGGGGCGGCCTCGCCGCCTCCCGAGCGGCCACTGGCGAAGGAGGCGATGTGGCACTTCCTCAACCTCGCCGTGCTCTGGACCTTCGCCGTCGCGCAGCCGCTCTTCGACCTCCTGGGTGACAACCCGGAGTTCTTCGCCGCCCGCGGCTCCTCGGGCTTCGACATCATCTCCTTCTCGGTCCTGCTGGTGGTGCTCCCGCCGCTGCTGCTGCTGGCCATCGAGCTGCTGCTGGGCCTGGCCGGGCGCAGGGTGTTCCGCGCGGCTCACCTGGTCTTCCTCGCCGCGCTGGTCACGCTCATCGCCGGGCAGGCGCTGAAGAAGTCGATCGACGTCTCGGACGGGCTCCTGATCGGCCTGTCCGTGGCCGTCGGGGTCGCGCTGGCCGCCCTCTACGCCCGGGCGGAGCCGCTGCGCTCCTTCCTCAACATCCTGTCGCCCGCGCCGCTCGTGTTCCTGCTGCTGTTCCTGATCGGGTCTCCGGTGTCGAAGCTCGCCTTCCCCGAGGAGGCCGGGGCTCGCACCATCGGCGGTGTGACCCAGGCTCCGATCGTCGTGGTGCTGCTCGACGAGCTGCCGTCCAACACCCTGGTGGACGAGCAGGATCGCCTCGACACCAAGCGCTATCCGGGGTTCGCCGAGCTGGCCCGGAACGCGACCTGGTTCAAGAACGCGTTCACCATCTACGACTCCACCGAGCGGGCGCAGCCGGCGATCATGGACGGAGACCTGCCGGCGAAGGACCGCCTGCCGATCTCGGCCGACCACCCGAACAGCATCTTCTCGCTGTTCGCCAAGACCCATCGCCTGAACGTGTCCGAGGAGGCCACCTCGGTCTGCTCCCGCGACCTCTGCGCGGACTCCCGTCTCGACGAGCCCTACGAGGACCGCATCTCATCGATGAGCGAGGACCTCGGTCTGGTGTGGCTCCACGTGGTGTCGCCGCCGGGGATCGAGGCCGACCTCGACTCCGTGTCCGACAACTGGGGTGACTTCGGCGGCGGCAGCGGCAGCGGCAGCGGCGGCAGCGGGTCCAGCAGCAGCGACCGCAACCAGTCGCACACGCGCTCGAACCTGGCCGGCGGGCGGCGCGCCCGCTTCGAGGACTGGGTCGCGAACATCAAGAAGACCCGCCGGCCCAGCCTGAACTTCAAGCACACCCTCATGCCGCACGTGCCCTGGCAGTTCCTGCCGGATGGCCGGCGCTACCGCAAGCCGCCGAACGACGCGGTGCCGGGCATGTCGAACCAGTCGTACAACGACCAGGGACAGCTCGACGTGCTGCTCCAGCGCCATTTCCTCCAGACCGGCTTCGCCGACCTCCTGCTCCAGGAGCTGTGGCGCCACCTGAAGCGCGAGGGCCTGTGGGACGACTCCCTGATCGTCGTGGCCGCCGATCACGGTGTGGCGTTCATAAAGGGCCGGCGCGACCGGCGGCGGCTCGACGCGGAGAACTACGGAGAGATCGCGCCGATTCCGCTGTTCATCAAGGCCCCGCGACAGCACACGGGACGGGTGAACGACGCGTACGTCGAGACGATCGACATCC
Source organism: uncultured Thermoleophilaceae bacterium (assembly GCA_963752455.1). Lineage (GTDB taxonomy): Bacteria > Actinomycetota > Thermoleophilia > Solirubrobacterales > Thermoleophilaceae > JACVRW01. The sequence continues at coordinate 66,328 of CAVVYE010000013.1, read as the reverse complement.
TGCCCACGATCTTCGACGTGCTGAACCTGGAGCCCAAGGTGAAGATGGATGGGCATTCCGCCTTCAGCCCGGTGGTGCAGAACCGGCGGGCGCTGAGGATCCTCCAGCGCAACACGTTCAAGCCGCTGCGCTTCTCGGTGGCGGAGTTCGAGGCGGCCAAGCGGCGTGTCCGCGATCGAAACCACCGCCTCTTCGGCACCGGGGCCGACGGCCCCGGCCGCATCTACCGGATCGGCCCGCACCAGGAACTGCTGGGACGGCGCGTGCCGGTGGGCGGGGGCCGGGGCTCGGTGGAGATCGCGGAGGCGTCCGACTACGCGAACGTGAACCCGCGCTCCGACTTCCTTCCCACCCACCCGGTGGGCCGGCTGAGCGGCGGGACGCCCCCCAGAGACATTGCCGTGGCGGTGAACGGGCGCATCGCCGCAGTGGGCAACACGTTCGCCCTGGCCCAGGGCGAGGACGGGGAGTTCTTCTCGGTGATGATCCCGGAGTCGTCGCTGCGGCGGGGGCGCAACCGCCTGGACGTGTTCGAGGTCTCGTCCAGCGGATCGCTCACGCGCCTCGGCGGAATCTGAATGACATGGCTGCGGTGCTCGCCTGATCACCGATCAGGCTGCGCTCCTGCGACCATCGGCCATCAGAGGTCGCCCAGGCAGGACTCCACGTCCTCGAGGAGGTCGTCGGAGCCGTCCCGCACGAACAGCAGCGCGCTCCCGATCTGCTCGGCACCCTCGGCGTCGCCCTCGAACTGGCGCGCCTCGGCCTCACCGCTCGTGAGGTAGAAGACGATCCGGGGCCCGGTCTCCGGGTCCCCGACGTTGATCGCGTCCTCGCCGTCCGCGGTGGCGTCCAGGCCCTTCTCCTCGGTCAGGCACTCGAGCGCCACGGCCTGCTTGTCGGAGTCGTCGACGTTCCCCGAGCCGTCGTTCGAGCCGATCGAGCAGCCGGGAAGGACGGCCACCCCGATGAGGGCGGCGAGAACGAGACCTTGCTTCACGGCGGGGCAGGCTAGTGGGCGGCGAGGAGCGGAGCCCGATCGCGATCGGGAGCGCATGAGCCGAGCATCGCAGCCCGCCCTCATCAGCGGAGGGGCCTCGTGCGCCGCCACCGCTTCTTCACCGCGGAGTACACGGGCTTGCGTGCGTTCGTCTGGTCGATGAGGCTCTTGTTGTGCCAGGGCGGCGTGGCGTAGGCCGCGGGCGCGCCCCCCGACCAGGTGGGTTCCACGCGGAAGTCGCGCAGCGCCCAGACGATCGAGCCGGCCACGAAGCGCTTGGATGCGTGGATCGCCTGGTGGTCGAGCACGTACCGGGTCTGGAACTGGAAGGTTCCGCGCTGCTCCTCCGTCCCGTCGCGCGACGCCTCCGCTCCGAACTCCGTGATCACGAACGGCAGGTCGGGATTCGCCGCGTGGAGCTGGTCGAGGAAGGGCCCCAGCTCGGCCGTGGTGGTGGGCGGCCGCACCAGGTCGGCCTTGTAGGAGTCGTACCAGCCGAAGTACTCGTTCACCCCGAGCACGTCGAGGTAGCGGTACGCCGGAACGGCGGCCGGCTCGCCGACCCGGGACTGACGGTCGATGGCGATCAGCCGCGTGTCATCGATCTCACGCGCCGCGGCGGACGCGTCCCGGATGAAGGCGTCGAGGCCGACCCCGATCACGCCCAGCTCGGAGCGGTTCCCCGCGGGCTCGTTGGCCAGCGACCACGTGAAGATCGAGGCGTGGTTCACGTTCGCGTTCACGGTGGCGCGCACGGCCCGGATGGCCGACTCGCGGACGCCCGGATCGTCGAAGAACGTGTTGGGCATCTGGTAGACGGGAGCGTCCACCCAGTAGAGGATCCCCAGGCGGTCGAGCGCCTCGATGAAGGCGGGGTGAAGGGGATAGTGGGAGCGGGTGACGGTGGCCCCGAGGTCGCGCAGGCGCCGCAGCAGGAACGACCGCGTGGCCGGTGACAGCGCCGCCCCCTCGTTGATGTCGTCCTCGTGAACGCTGGCGCCGCGCAGGTTCAGCCGCCGGCCGTTCAGGTAGAGCACGCCGCGGCGGGTGTCGAGCTTCTTGACCCCGAAGCTGACGCGATAGGTGCCGACCCGCCGGGGCGGGGGGTCGGGGTCCATCCGGCGCTTCCGCTTCAGCTCCAGGTCCCCGGACACGCTGAGCCCGTAGAGGGCGGGTCGCCCGGGCTGCCAGAGCCGCGGCTTGGGGATGGTCACGCGGGTGACCAGCAGGCGCCGGCCTCCGGCGGGCACCGTCTCGGGCCGCGTGTTGATGCGCTGGTCCTCGTTCTGGCCGGTGAGGCGCAGGACCAGGGCCACGTTGCGGTCCTTGGTGGTGAGGTTCCGCAGGGTCGTGCGCACCTCCACGCGCGCGGGCCCGCCGAGCCGGCGGACGCGGGGGAGGGCCTGGACGCGCTCCACGTCCACCGTGTCCACGGGGCGCACGTACACCTCGCGCAGCAGGCCGCCGGAGTTCCACCAGCCGCCCGACCCGTAGCCGTTGAAGGCGGCGGGCCGCCAGTGGGTCAGGTCGGTGCGGGTGCGCAGCGTGGACACGCGCACCACGAGGCTGTTGCGCCCCTTCCTGAGGCCCTTCAGGTCCAGCTCGAACGGGAAGTAGCCGGTGAACCCGCCGATCTTCCGGCCGTTCAGCCACACGGTGGTGCGGTAGTTGGACCCCTCGAAGCGGACCTTCCACGCCCGCTTCAGATCCTTCGGATCCTTCGGCAGCCTGAACTCCTTGCGGTACCAGCCCCAGGTGGGGCGGTTCTGCGTCAGGTCGGTGGCGTTCCAGCTGTGGGGGACCCGGATCGCACTCCAGCCGCTGAGGTCGCGCTGGGCGTACCAGCCCGCCGCCTCTCCCGCCAGAAGGTCGTCCTGGCGGAAGTACCAGCGGCCGCCCAGCAGTAGGCGCCCGTCCTGGCCGTCCCTGATGAGCACCTTCTTGGTGGGCGGCTGAACCTCGAGCGCCGGCGGTGGTGGGGCGGGGGGCGGAGTGGTGGGCGGGGTGACCTGGCCGGCGGCGGATGCCGGCAGCACCGCGAGCGCGGCGAGGGAAGCCAGGGGGATGAGTCGGAGAGAGAGCACGGCGGAGGGCGGCGACGAGGGTACAAGCGTGGTCCACCGGAATCCCGGGAAAGATGGGAAGCATGGGTCCCGGGAGGTGGTCTCGACTGCTACCGTGAACCCCGCCGATCGGCTCCCCGCGGCCGGTGGCGGCTGCGCAGCTCCTCGCCCGATCGAGAAGTGTCCGGGCCTCGAGAACCGTCCCATGAACCGACGCTTCGCACTGATCCAAGCCCTGGTGTCGCTCGTCGCGCTCGCGGCGGTGGTGTGGTGGGCTTCCAATCAGGACGCGCCCGAGCTGCCGAACACCGCCGCGTCCTACGCCTGGATGGTCGGCGGCTCTCGCGCTGTACGCGGTGGCCACGCTGCTCCGCGGCGAGCGCTGGCACCGGATCCTGCACCTCACCGGAGTGAAGGCCAGCCGCGCGGACTCCTACGCGCTGACCACGGTGGGCTACATGGGCAACAACGTGCTGCCCGGCCCGAGCCGGCGAGGTGATGCGCGTGGTGCTCATGTCGAAGCGCACGGGCGCGGGCAAGCGCGAGGTGGCCGGCACGGTGGTGAGCGAGCGGGTGCTCGACGCGGTGGCGCTGGGAGTGATGCTCGTGGTGGTGGTCTTCGCCGTCCTTCGCGGGACCACGATCCCGAACAACCAGCCGCTGATCGTGGGCGCGATCGCCATCGTCGTTCTCGCCGTCACGGCCGTCACTCTTCAGGTGATGCGAAGGCGAGGACTGCTCACCCGCTTCCGGGATTGGATCCGCCCGCTCGCCGAGGCGCCGCGCGCGCTGCTCGGCTGGGACGGCGCCGTCCTGCTCGCCGGCTCGTTCGTGATCTGGGCGGCCGAGGCCAGCGTCTACCTCGCCGTGGCGCGCGCCACCGAGCTGGACATATCCGCGTCCGGCGCCCTCTACCTCGTGGCCCTCACCAACCTCTTCGCGATGATCCCGGCGGCCCCCGGATACGTGGGCACGTTCGACGCCGCGGTGGTCTACGGCGTCCACGCCATCGGGGGCAGCAAGACGGCGGCGCTCTCCTACCTCCTGCTCCTCCGCTTCATCCTCTTCGTGCCCATCACCGTGGTCGGCCTGATCGTTGCTCGTCACCCGCTACGGAGGGTTCGCCCGCGTGCGCGACCTCCTCCGTTCCACGCGCGCCGCCGCGGAACCCACCGTCTAGGCCCGCGATGCGGGCGCCCGCCGAACAACTACGTCCGCTCCGCCGGCGGGATACCGGCCTGGCCAGCCCCCTGAGCGGCGGCGAGCTCGGCACGGGCGCGCTCGGACCGGTGCTCTGGCGCTGGGCCACCTCGATGCCCGGCCTGATCCTCGCCTGCCTCGTCGTCGCCGCCGATCTCGCTCGTGACGCCCTCCACGCCCACCTACGACCCGTGGGCCTGGATCATGTGGGGCCGGGAGATAGCCCACCTCGACCTGGTCACCGAGGGCGGGCCGTCGTGGAAGCCGCTCCCGATCGTCTTCACCACGGTGTTCTCCGTCTTCGGAGACGACGTGGCCCCGTACCTCTGGCTCATCGTGGCCCGCGCCGGCGGGCTGCTCGCGTGCGTCATGGCCTACCGGGTGGCGCGGCGCCTGATCGGCGGTGGCTGGTACGGCGTGCTGGCCGGGACCTTCTCCGCGCTGGCGCTGTTCTCGAGCTTCAAGTTCGTCCGCGACGCCTCCCTCGGCAACTCGGAGGCGCTGCTCGCGGCGCTCATGCTCTGGGCCTTCGAGCGGCACCTCGACGGGCGCCGCGACCACGCGCTCTACCTCGGGGTCGCCGGAGCGCTGCTCCGCCCCGAGGTGTGGCCGTTCCTCGGCATCTACGGGCTCTGGCTCTGGTTCGCGGAGCCGCGGCTGCGACTCCGCATGGTGTTCCTCGGCGCGCTCGTGCCCGCGCTCTGGTTCCTTCCCGAGTGGTGGGGGTCGGGCGATCCGTTCCGCGCCGGCGCGCGTGCGAACAACCCGAACCCGGGCAGCGCCGCGTTCGCGGATCACCCGGCGCTCGAGATCGCGAGCCGGTTCCGGAAGGTCGTGATCGCGCCGGTGAAGATCGGGATCCTCATCGGCTTCGGCTACGCGCTCGTCGCGTGGATCCGACACCGGCGCGAGGGCCTGACCGTGGCGCTGGGGCTCGGCGGCGCCGCGTGGTTCGTGCTCGTGGCCGTGATGACCGAGGCCGGGTTCGCCGGCAACGAGCGCTACCTGATCGTGGCCACCGCGGTGGCCTGTGTCCTGGGCGGCCTGGGTGCCGCGCGGGTGCTCCAGGGCGTGGGCTGGCTGGGGGCGAAGGCCTTCAAGGATCCGCGGGCGGCGCCGATCACCGCCGCCGCCACCTTCTTCTTCTGCCTCGCCGTCTTCTCCCCGTACATCACCGAGAAGGCCGACAACACGGGCCGCGTGTCCGGCGGGTTGCGCCACGAGGCCCAGCTCTGGCACGACCTCAAGGGACTGATCGACAACGCCGGCGGCCGGGAGGCGCTCGTGTCCTGCGGAGGGGTGTTCAGCGGGCCGTTCCAGACGCAGATGGTGGCCTACGAGCTGCACCTCCACGGCATCGATGTGGGCTGGAAGGAGACGCCTCCGCCGGGCGTCGTGTTCCGCACTCGCACGGTGCCCGACGGACCGCTCGTGACGAAGCCCACCGACGGCCGCTACCGGCTCGTGGCCACCGGCGGAAAGTGGCGCCTCCTCACCGTGCCGCCGGACCGCGGGGCGCCCGACTGCCCGCGCGCCGGTCCCGACGTCCCCACCGCGCCCGTACCGCCCTCCTGACCCAACCTGTAGGTTGGCCTCCACGTGAGGAGGCTTCGCCCATCAGCCGTCGTCGCCGTCGTCGCCGCGGCGCTGGCGCTCGCCGGCTGTTACGGCTCCACCGAGCCCGCCACGCAGATCGACTTCGACCAGGCAACGCTGAACGCCCACGGCACGGCCAACGCGGGCGACGCGCACGTCTACTTCGAGTACTGGCAGACCGCCCATCCGCAGTCCGGTGTTCACGACCCTCGGCAAGGACGTGCCAGGCGGATCGTCGGGTGACTTCTCCGAGTCGACGGCGAGCTCGTACGCGGGGTCTGACGGTGGGCACGCCGTACTCCTACCGGGTGTGCGCGAAGGACTCGAGCGCTCCCGGTGGCGTGTGCGCGCAGACGCGGACCTTCGCCACCAAGCGACCGTCCGGCGACGTCGTCCGCGGCAACTACCTGACGATCTTCGGAGGCATCGATCACATGGGTACGGTCGACGCCCACAGCGACCCCTCGGGCGCCAATGCCGGCGGGACGATGACGCTGCCCGGTGACAAGAAGCCGGCTCCCGGCGGCACGTTCTCGGGGAACGTCACCTGCCTGCGCGTCCAGGGCAACAGGGCCACCGTCGGCGCCGTGGGCAGCGACGCGGGCGTGCCCACCACGGCGCTCTTCGTGATCGTGGACGGCGGCCCGAACTGGCTGGCCACCCAGGACAAGGTCGACTGGACGGAGACGCCGGGCACCACCCCGCCCGACTGCACCGCCGGGAGCTTCTCGACCCTCAGGGACCTGTACTACAGCCCCGTCCTCGTGTACGACGCTCCATGAGGACGAGGCGCGCGCTCTCGGCGCTGGCCGTCCTCGCCACCGGGCTGATACTGGCCGGTGCTACGGCTCGACGGAGCCCGCGACCAACATCGGCTTCGACCACGCGACGTTCAACGGGAAGGGCACCACCAACAGCGGCCCGGCGCACGTGTACTTCGAGTACTGGGCCACGGCCAACCCCGGCCTTGTCACAAAGACGCAGGGTAAGGATTACGAGGGCGGGCTCACCGGTCCCGTCTCCGAGCCCAACTACCTCCTGCCCTTCGGACTCAACGCGGACACGCAGTACTCCTTCCGGCTCTGCGCGACCGACCGGAGCGCTCCGAACGGCGTGTGCGCGCAGACCCGGACCTTCCGGACCATCCGTCCGGCCGGCGACGCCGTGCACGGCGTCTTCGCCCTCCAGCTGGGCGGGGTCGGGCACTCCGGGAGCGTCGATGCCGAGAGCGACGCCTCGGGCACGAACCCCTCGGGCACCCTGAACCTCCCGGGGTACCTCGGCAACACCTTCTCCGGTCAGGTCACCTGCGTGGCGGTGCACGGCAAGGAGGCCGCGGTGGGCGCGGTGGGAACCACCTTCGACGGCAACCCCGCCTCCGGGCTCCTCAGGGTCAGGGCCGGGGTCACGGCGCCCGACCCGGACGCCATCAACTACACGACCACCCCGGGAACGACACCCCCGGACTGCGCGGCGGCCACCTTCCAGGACCTGTTCACACCGTATTTCATCTTCCTCGACGTTTACGACACGCCGTAGGCCGCGGCCCAAGCGGCCGCGACGACGACCCCGCCCTTCACTAGGATCGCCCGGTGGCCAGCGTCGCTTCGCGTGCTCGCGCCCTCCCGAGTGTGGGCCCGCTGTCGGCAGGTTTCCTGCTGCCCGCGATCGTCGTCGCCGTCCTCTTCGCGGTCTCGCTGTACCTGCGCACCAAGTCGCTCGGCGAGTCCCTGTGGATGGACGAGGGCCTGTCGATCGGCATCGCGTCGCAGCCGCTCTTCGACATCCCGGGCGTGCTGCGCGTGGACGGGTCGCCGCCGCTCTACTACATGCTCCTCTCGGTCTGGATGGACGTGTTCGGCAACGGGCCCGGCCGACACGCAGAGCCTCTCGATGTTCATCGCGCTGCTCGGCATCCCGAGCGGGCTGTGGGCGGGCTGGAGCCTCTTCGGCCGCCGCGCCGGCCTGATCTGCGCGGCGCTCTGCGCGGTCAACCCCTTCCTCACCAACTACGCGCAGGAGACCCGCATGTACTCGCTCATGCTGGTGCTCTCACTGCTCACCACGGCCGCGTTCCTGCACGTGTTCGCCTTCCGCCGCCGCTCGTACCTGCCGGCGTTCGTGATCTTCCTGGCGCTGCTGGTGTACACGCACAACTGGGGGCTGTTCTTCGGCGTCGGCGCCGTGACCGCGCTCATCCCGTGCTGGTACGTGTCCGAGGACCGGCGGCGCTTCGTGCGGGACGCCCTGCTCGGCTTCGGCGGGGTGGCGGTGCTCTACCTGCCCTGGCTGCCCACCCTCTTCCACCAGCTCCAGCACACGGGCGCGCCCTGGCTCAACCCGCCCCGCTTCGGCGCGCCCGATCCAGATCTCCAAGGCGCTCCTGGGGGGCGGCACGCCCACGGTGGCGCTCGTGCTCGCCGGCGGCTCGGGCATCGCGGCGATCCTGCAGAAGCAGGTGAACGACCGGGAGCGCACGGCGGTGATCGCGGGCGCTCGTGGTGGCCTCCGCCACGCTCGCGGTGGCGTGGCTCGTCTCCCAGGTCTCGCCCGCGTGGACCACCCGCTACCTCGGCGTCATCCTCGGGCCGCTGCTGCTGGTGGGCGCGCTCGGGCTCTCGCGCGCGGGCAAGCTCGGGCTCGTGGCCCTCGTGATCATCCTCGGGGTCTGGTCCATCCCCAAGACGTTCGGGCTCACGAACAAGTCGAACGCGGCCGACCTGCGCATCTTCGCCGTGCCCGAGCTGCACGAGAACGACCTCGTGCTCTCCATGCAGCCCGAGCAGGGACCGCTGCTGGCGTACCACCTGGAGGACCTCGGCGGAGCGCCGAAGCTCCGCTTCGGGAACGTCATGGGTGCCGTGGAGAACGACCGCGTGATGGATTGGACCGACGGCTACGACCGGATGAAGGACGCAACGCCCGCCAAGAACCTGGAACCCCTGCTTGCTAGGCTCCCCGTCGGCGGACGAGTGCTCATCGTGCATCCGGTCACCTCTCGCAACGATGACTGGGACGCACCCTGGACCCAGCTCGTGAGGCGGCGGTCGGCTCAGTGGGGACGCGCACTCGCCACCGACAAGAGCTTCGAAAGGGTCGCCGTCGGACCCAGGTTCTATCGTCGCGCCACACGGATCGGCGTGCGCGGCGTCATCTACGAGAAGACCGGATGAACGAGAACTCCAAAACTCAGATCGCCAACCCCGAGCTGCGCGACAAGCCCACCGTGATCCTCGGCGGAGGCCCCGCGGGCCTCACCGCCGGCTACCTGCTCTCGAAGCAGGGGCTGCCCGTGGTCGTTCTCGAGGCCGAGAACCAGGTCGGGGGAATCGCCAAGACGGCGGTGCGCGAGGGGCCGGGCGGCGAGTACCGCTTCGACCTCGGCGGCCACCGCTTCTTCACCAAGGTGAAGGAGGTGGACGATCTCTGGCACGAGATCATGAAGGAGGAGTTCCTCCGGCGCCCGCGCATGTCGCGGATCTACTGGCGCGATCGTCACGGGGAGGCCAAGTTCCTCGACTACCCGCTCCGCGGTCCCGACGTGATGAAGAAGCTCGGCCCGGTGGACCTGACGAGGGCGCTCGTGTCCTACCTCTGGGCGGCGGTCAAGCCCAAGGGCAAGGAGGAGACCTACGAGGAGTGGGTCTCGAACCGCTTCGGCCGCTTCCTCTTCAACCAGTTCTTCAAGTCCTACACCGAGAAGGTCTGGGGCGTGCCCACCTCCGAGATCCGGGCCGACTGGGCCGCGCAGCGCATCAAGAACCTGTCCTTCTTCAGGGCCGCGTGGAGCGCCTTCTTCGGCAACCGGGGCGACAAGGTCACCAGCCTCATCTCCGAGTTCAACTACCCGCGCTACGGCCCGGGGCAGATGTGGGAGCAGATGACCACGGACATCGAGCAGCTCGGCGGGAAGGTGCTGCTCAACCACCGGGTCACGAAGCTCGAGTTCTCGGGCGACCGCTGCACCCGCGTGCACGTGGGCGACGACATGGTGCTCGAGCCCTCGGCGGTGATCTCCTCGCTTCCGCTGCGGAACACCGTCGGCATGGCCGACCCGCATCCGAAGCCCGAGGTCATGGCCGCCGCGCGCGGCCTGCGCTACCGCGACTTCCTCACCGTGGCCCTGGTGCTGAACGGCGAGGACCTGTTCCCGGACAACTGGATCTACATCCACGATCCGAACGTGAACGTCGGCCGCATCCAGAACTTCAGGTCCTGGAGCCCCTGGATGGTTCCCGACCCCAGCAAGGCCTGTGTGGGGCTCGAGTTCTTCTGCTTCGCCGGCGACAAGATGTGGGAGATGGACGACGACGCGCTCGTCCAGCTCGGCATGCGCGAGCTGGAGCAGCTGGGGCTGGCCAAGCGCGACCAGCTCGAGTTCGGCTTCGTCCAGCGGGTGCCCAAGGCGTACCCGATGTACGACGCCGACTACTCCGAGCGCGTCCACGGGATCCGCTCGTGGCTCGACGGCCTCGACAACTTCATCCAGGTCGGCCGTAACGGGCTGCACCGGTACAACAACTCGGACCACTCCATGCTCACGGCCATGCGCGCCGTGGACAACCTGGTGAAGGGCACGGAGCACGACATCTGGGCCGTGAACGCCGAGTCGGCGTATCACGAGGAGGAGAACCAGGACGAGCAGCAGCCCTACATCGAGGCTCCGGAGACGGAGTCGATGAAGGAGCCGCTGCACTCCTAGGGCTCGTTTGCCGTGGCGTCGGGCTTGCGCTCCGGTTCGCATCCCCGTTCGAGACCTGAACTGACGGTCTCGTCCGGCGACGCAAACCGTCGCCGCCCTCCGACGAGCGCCGCGCCGCTCCTCGTTTCGCTTAGCGGCTAGGGCTTGACCCTGCGCAGGGATGCGCCGTAGGGCACGTTGCCCTGGGTGAATTTGGCGCCCAGGTTCAGGACGGTCGTCGCGGGCATTCGCCGCGGGAGGCGCAGGGCCCAGTAGCGGCCGCTCGGGTCGCTTCGCCGGGGGGCGCGCACGGTTTGTCCCGGCAGGCCTACCCGCAGGCTCTGCCGCCGGGCGTCCGAGATCGATGCGCACGATTCGCTTGCCCCGCACGGGGAGCTCTTCGTCCGTCACGGGCGCCCTGAAGGTGTCGGCGCACAGGCCTCGACCCGTGCCATCGTCAAACCGGACGAACCAGCAGAAACTGCCCGCGGCCGCCTGGAGTTCCTGCCCGCGGCTTTCCACCATCGACCGGCGGAGGGCCCTCGTACTGGCCCGGCAGAGGCTGCGGGGCGGGCGCGCCGTCGGCCGGGTCGGCCACCGCGAGCGCCAGGACCGTGAGGGCGGCGATGGACGTGTACGTGCGCACGCTGAGCACCGGTCAGATCCTCTCAAGTGGTGGCACGGCCCGGCAACCGGTCAATATGCGGACGTGCTCAAGCGACGCCTCGCCACGGGTTTGGCCAAGTATGCGTTCAACCCGGTGGTCCGGACGCTCTTCCGGCTCGGGATTCCGGTACCGGGCACGGCCATTCTCGAGACCGTGGGCCGCCGCTCCGGCCAGCCTCGCCAGAACCCGGTGACCGACGGGCTGGACGGAGACGCCTTCTGGATCGTGTCCGAGCACGGGCGGCACTCCGCGTATGTGCTCAACATCGAGGCGAACCCGCGGGTACGGGTGAGGATCGGGCGGCGCTGGCGTTCCGGCAGCGCGCGTGTGATGCCCGACGATGACCCTCGCGCCCGCCTGAAGGCGATCGCGCGGACGCGGCGGCGCTCCAGGATCAACACCGCGACGGTCGGTCTGATGCAGACCGACCTCCTGACGCTGCGCGTGGATCTCGACCCCGAGGCTTCCTGCCATCAGCGCGGCCGCCGGAGTACGCTCGCCGGACAGCCATGCAGCCGCGTCGCGTCGTCCCCGCTGGCCGCTAGTCGTAGTAGGGCAGCGGCCCGCCGGCCGCCTCCAGGACCTGCTGGTAGAGCTCCTCGGAGAGCTTCGGATTGTCCTTCACCACGTCGAAGAACTCGTGGGGGTCCTGGGTCAGGTCGTAGAGCGAGCGCTCCTGGCCGCGGTTGTCGCCGATCAGGACCCATTCGTCGGTGCGGATGTAGAACCGGTTGTACATCCCGCCGTAGTGGAACGGGCGGGGATCGGAGGGCTGCTCGCCGTCCAGCAGGGGGGACAGGTCGAGGCCCTCCATCCAGTCGGGTCGGTCCACGTCGACCATGGAGAGGATCGTGGGGCCCACGTCGTGGGTCGAGGCGAAATGCGAGCTCACCTCGCCCGCCGCCTTGTCGTCGGGGTGGACCACGATGAACGGCACCTGCGCCAGCTCGGGATGGAGCTGCGAGGGCACCTTGCCGGTGAGCCCGCGCTCGCCCAGGAGGTAGCCGTGGTCGCTCAGCAGCACGATCACCGTGTTCTCGTCGAGCCCGCGCTCGTAGAACTTGTCGAGGAAGCGGCCGAGCCAGTGGTCGGTCTGCGTCACCTCGGCGGCGTAGACCGCGTGGAGCCTGCGGATCTGCTCCTCGGTGAGGTAGCTCGAGTTGCCGTAGCGGGTGACGCCGATCTCCGGTCCCGTGTACTCGGGGTCGCCGTACATGTCGATGTACTTCTTGGCCGGGCTCCAGGGCTCGTGGGGATCGAAGCAGTCGATCGTGAGGCACCAGGGCTCGCGCACGGTGAGCTCGTCCAGCACGTCCATCGCCTTCGAGTACACCCGGGCCGCGCACGTCTCCTCCTCGTTCACGCCCGCGCCCGAGTTGGCGAGGTACTTGCGCATCCCGGGCGTGTACCGGTCGTCGCGAAGCACCGGCGGGAGCCAGTGGTAGACCGTCTCCAGCGGCACCGAGCTCGGCGGGTGCAGGAACCCGGACTGGCCGACGATCGTGTCCCAGCGGTTGAAGCTCTTGCGGAAGGGCGTGTAGGGGCCGGTGAAGGCGAGGAAGGGGTTGTCGCTCACCTGGGCCGTCCAGTAGCCCGCGTGCTTGAGCTCGGCCGTGAAGGTCCGGTGCTCGGGATCCAGGATCGGCTCCCAGCCGGGGCTCACCCCGAGCTCCGGGTTCGGCTTGAAGTTGCGGAAGGGGAAGATCCGGCGGCTGGTGAAGATCGAGCGCCGGGCGGGCAGCGTGACCATCGCCTCGGGGAACGCGCGGTTGAACCGAAGTCCCCGTGGAGGCCAGGGAGTTCGACGGCCGGAGTCTGGATCTGAGGCGACCCGTAGGCGCCCACATGGTCCGGCCGCAGGCTGTCGATGATCAGCAGCAGGACGTTCTTGCGCCCGTTCGAGCCCTCGGCGCTGGGGAGGTCGCAGCCCGTGGCCGAGAGGAGCGCCGGCGCCCGCGGCGCCGGCGGCCCCGGCCTTCACGAATCCGCGTCGGCTCAGGCGCATGTGCAGCCGAGGCCACGAGGGCGGCGATGCGGGAGGGCGGCCTTCACGGCGGCCGGAGGCTAGCGAAGCGCGCCAGATAGCGTCCGCTCCGGCGCTTGCGCGGCTCAACCCTGCTTCCGAGGTGCCGATGGATCAGTGATGCCCATCCGCCGAATCGCCCTCGCGGCCCTCGCCGCCGCCCTGCTCTGCCCTTCCGCGGCGAGCGCCCAGCTCCCCGCCCGGGGGCCGCTGGTGCCGCCCGACTTCGCCACCGCGCCCGCGCACCGTGCCCCACGGGCCGCGCGGCGAATATCCGGAGGACTGGGCCGAGTGCGTCAAGGCAGCATCCGTCGCAGTCCGCCGTGCCGCTCGGCATCGATCCGCGCGGGGTGGACCCCGCCGCGCCCGACCCGTTGCTCGGGCTGAAGTTCTTCGTGGACCGCATGGAGCCCGCCTACGGGGACTGGGTGAAGTACAGGCGCAGCGGCCAGAACGGCAAGGCGGACCTCATCTGGCGCCTGGCCCGTGAGCCGCGCTTCCGCTGGTTCGGCCGCTTCACGCGCCCGCACATGGTGAAGAAGATCCGCGGCTTTCTCGATCGCGTGCAATGCGACCAGCCGGGCTCGGTGCCCCAGATGATCGTGATGCGCCATCAGGGCGTGGGGTGTGCCCACGACTACCTCGGGGGCGGCGCCAAGGAGGATGCGCGCACGCGCGCCTGGTACGACGACTTCGTCCGCGCCGTGGGCAGCGCCCGCGTGGTCATCGGCTTCGAGCCCGACTCGCTGGGCACGCTCGACTGCCTGGCCGCCAGCCGCCGCGGCGCTCGCCTGCGGACCCTGCGCTACGGGGTGAACGCGCTGTCCAAGCTCCCGAACGCCACCATCTACCTCGAGGCCGGGGCGTCCGACTGGGAGCCCGCCAAGCGCACGGCCAAGCAGCTGCGCTTCATCGGCATCGACAAGGTGCGCGGGTTCATGCTGAACGTGACCCACCACGACTGGACGCGGTCGAACATCCTCCACGGCCGGGACATCTCCCGCCGCGTGGGAGGCAAGCCGTTCGTGATCAACACCTCCTACAACGGGCGCGGACCGGTGCACTACCGCCGCTGGATCAGCCACAGCCGCCACATCTGGCGCACCATCAACGTCTGGTGCCACCCCGGCCTGCGCGGGCTCGGCCCGGCGCCCACCACGGCCACCGCCGACCCGAAGGTGGACGCCTACCTGTACCTCAATCGCCCCGGCTACTCGGCCGGCTCCTGCAACGGCGGCCCGACCCCGGTGGGCACCTGGTGGCGGCCGCGCGCGCTGATGTACGCGAAGTACGCCACCGACTGGCTCTCGCCGCCCCGCGGCACCAGGTACGGCTTCCGGCAGCGCACCTCTCGCTGCGGACGCTCGGCGGGCACCCGCCGGCTAGGTCTCCTCGTCCGGCGCGCCGTCCTCGCGCGGCGCGAACGGGGGCAGCTCCCGGACCTTGGGAATCCGGATCAGCGGGGGCCCGTAGCCCTGCCTGCAGTCCCGCAGCCGGTAGATCCGGACGGCGGGGCCGGGGCGATGGTAGGCCGTGGGGTAGTAGTTGTAGGAGAGGTCGAAGTTGAACGGCACCGGATCGGACCCCGGGTCGTAGGGGCTGAACTCGCGGAGCAGCCGGGACTCCCGCTCGAGGCGGCGGTAGTAGGCCCGCACCCGGGGCTCCCCGGTCTCGAGTGCGCGCTCGCGCACCACCCCCACCGTCATCACCAGGCAGTAGCCGTAGCGGCGGTAGTCGTCCACCACCTCGGGTGAGAGCACCAGGTGGTAGGCGGAGGCGCGAACGCCCCCGTCCGGGCGCGCGAACTGGCCCGGCTTGAACTGCTCGCACACCCGCCGCCCGCCGGGGCCGGCGTAGGCGAACCCCTCCGAGGTCCAGCCGTCCCGGGCCGGGACAGCGCGAGAGCCACGCGGGCAGGCTCCCGTCCGGGTTCGACCGGTAGTAGCGCCCGGGCACCGCCGGCTCGATCGCCACGCGGAGCTCCGGCGGATAGCGGTCCTCGAGCCAGTCGCGCGCCTGCGAGGCGGGTGTCCTCGCGGCCGAGCACCAGGGCCGAGCGCACGTCGGCGGCCACGGGCTGGGCCAGCACCACCACCACGAGAGCGGCCAGGGCGGCGGCGCGAAGGGGCAGCCGCCCGCGGCGCTCGGGGAGCGCGTCCACGGCGCGCACGAGCGCCACCGCGGCCAGCATGGCCAGCGCCGGGTAGGCGGGCAGCAGCCAGCGCCCGAAGTAGCGGGCCTGCAGGCTCAGGTAGACGAACAGCGCCACCGGCACCGCGGCCAGGATCAGCCCGCGCACCAGGTCGCGCCTCAGCTCGATCACGGCCCCCGCCAGCGCCGCCAGCGCCGCGGCCCACCCGAGCCCCCAGCTGAGGCTCTCCAGGTAGTAGCCCGCGCCGCCGTGGTCCTGGCCCGGCTTCGACTGGTCCGCGGCCACCTCGGCCTGGTCGCGAAGATCGGTCCACCAGGTGTCGAAGGACCCGGCCACGTAGGGATTGAGCACGAGGAACACCACCGCGGCGAGCGCGCCACCGGCGGCCAGGCCGGCCACGGCCCGGGCACGGTCGGCCCGGAGCCGGGAGAGCGCGGCGATGGCCAGGGGCAGCAGCGCGAGGCCGGCCGTGTACTTGAAGGCCATGGCCAGCCCGGCCGCCGCGCCGGCCAGCGCGTAGTGGCGCAACCGGCCCTCCTCGTGGGCGCGCACCGATCCGTAGAGGGCCAGGGCCACGCCGATCATCGAGCCCACGTCCGTCACGGCCACGCGCGAGTAGGCCACGGGCAGGAACGCGAACGACAGGACGGCCGCGGCCACCACGCCCTCGCGCGCGCCCCACACGCGGCGCGCCGCCCAGTAGGTGGCCACCACGGCCGACCATGCAGAGCACCGCGGCGAGGGTGCGGGCGGCCACGTAGATCTCGGTGGGGTCCTTGCTGAACTGCTGGGTGATGTTCCCGAAGGGCAGGTCGAAGATGAACCCGAGCGGCCCGTACATGACCCGCAGGAGGCCGTAGATCAGGTACGTGTAGGCGGCGGGGTTCTGGTAGTAGCCGGGATCGAAGTCCTGCCAGAACATCTCCACGGAGCGGCTCGCGAAGTGGGAGCCCTCGTCGAGGCTCCAGACGTAGGGCAGGCCGTAGTCGTTGTTCCAGATCCGGAGCGCGAAGCCGCCGATCAGGATCAGGCCTAGGAGCACCCGGGACACGCGCGCAGCGTAGTGGCCGGTCCCGCTGGGCCGGCATGCCCGCTGGTACTGTTGACTCGCGAGTCAATGGGGCTCGCGCGGACCCCGGGAATGCCCGAGACGACGGCCACAGAGCGCGACGAGCGCCATCTCCTTCGGAGCATCGAGCTCGCCTCCGCCGCGCGTGGGCACACGAGTCCCAACCCGCTCGTGGGGGCGGTCCTGGTGAAGGACGGCCGCGTGATCGGCGAGGGCTTCCACGCCGGCCCCGGTCATGCGCACGCCGAGCTGGCCGCGCTCAACTCCTCCGAGGCGGACGCCGCCGGGGCCACGCTCTACGTGTCGCTCGAGCCCTGCGCGCACCACGGCCGCACCCCGCCGTGCACCGACGCCATCCTCGAGGCCGGCATCGCTCGCGTGGTGATCGCCTCCGACGACCCGTCCCCGCACGCGTCGGGACGTGGCCCGGGCATCCTGCGGGATGGCGGGGTGGAGGTGACGGTGCTGGACGGGGACCTCGCCGCGGCGGCCCGGATGCTCAACCAGCCCTTCCTCAAGCACGCCCGCACGGGCCGCCCGCTCGTGGTCTTCAAGTCGGCGATGACCCTCGACGGCAAGGTGGCCACCCGCACCGGCGACTCCCAGTGGATCTCGGGCGAGTCGAGCCGCGCCCGGGCGCACCGCTGGCGGGCCGAGTCCGACGCCGTGGCGGTGGGGATCGGCACCGCGCTCTCCGACGACCCTCAGCTCACCGCCCGGATCGAGGGCGTGGCGCGCCAGCCCCGCCGGGTGGTGTTCGACTCCGAGGCCCGCCTGCCGGTGTCCAGCAAGCTCGTGGCCGGCGTGGCCGAGGTGCCGGTCACGGTGGTGGCGTCACGAGCAGCGGGGCGCACCTCCCTGGAGGCGCTCAGGGCGGCGGACGTGGATGTGATCGTGGCCACGGGCGCGAACGAGGGGGCTCGCGTGGCCCACGCCCTGGATGAGCTGGGCGCGCGTGGAATCCAGTCGCTGCTGCTCGAGGGAGGCCCCCACCTGGCCGGCGCCTTCCTGGAGGCGGGAGAGATCGACGAGGCGCGGGTGTTCATCGCGCCCGTGCTGGCCGGCGGCCGCGAGGCCCGCACCGTGGTGGAGGGCATCGGGGCCGAGGACATCGCCGGCGCCGCCCGGGCCCTCGCGATGGAGACCGAGCGCATAGACGACGACGTGCTGATCGTGGCGAGGCTGAACGAGTGGTGAGCGCCTGATGTTCACCGGACTGGTGGCGGCCAGAGGCACGGTCGACGCGATCGAGCGCGACGGCGGCGGCGCGCGGCTGCGTGTGCGCACCGAGCTGGCGGGCGAGCTCGCCGCGGGCGACTCGATCGCGGTGAACGGCGTATGTCTCACCGCCCGCGACCCGGACGCCGAGGGATTCGCGGCCGACCTGATGGCGGAGACGCTGGCGCGCAGTTCGCTGGGGCCGCTCACCCCCGGCGACGAGGTGAACCTGGAGCTGCCGCTCCGGGCCGCCGATCGCCTCGGCGGGCACGTGGTCCAGGGCCACGTTGACGGGACCGGCACCGTGGCGCGCGTGACGGAGGACGGCTTTGCCCGCGTCGTGACCGTGGAGGCCTCCCCGGACATCCTCCGCTACATCGTGAACAAGGGCTCGATCGCCGTGGACGGCGTCTCGCTCACGGCCTTCGAGGTGGATGACGCCGGCTTTTCCGTGTCCCTGATCCCGGAGACGCTGGAGCGCACGACCCTGGGCGCCGCCGAGCCGGGCCGAACCGTGAACCTGGAGGTGGACGTGCTGGCCAAGTACGCCGAGAAGGCCGCGAGGGCCGCGGTGGGAGGGGGAGCGTCATGAGCAGCTCGCCCTTCAGCAGCATCGAGGAGGCGATCGAGGACGTCCGCGCAGGGCGGATGGTGGTGGTGTGCGACGCGGAGGACCGCGAGAACGAGGGCGATCTCACCCTGGCCGCCCAGTTCGCCACGCCGGAGGCCATCAACTTCATGGCCAAGCACGGACGCGGGCTGATCTGCCTGGCCCTGACCCCAACCCGCTGCGACGAGCTCGGCCTGGACCTGATGGCGGCGAAGAACGAGTCCCCGTTCCAGACCGCGTTCACCGTGTCGATCGAGGCCCGCGAGGGCATCACCACAGGCATCTCGGCGCACGACCGCGCCCACACGATCCAGGTGGCCATCGACCCCCAGTCGCGCCCGCGGGACGTGGTGCAGCCCGGCCACATCTTCCCGTTGAAGGCCAAGGAGGGAGGGGTGCTCGAGCGCACCGGCCAGACGGAGGCGGCGATCGACCTGGCGCGCCTGGCCGGGCTCAACCCCTCCGGCGTGATCTGCGAGGTGATGAACGACGACGGCACGATGGCCCGCGTGCCGGACCTCGAGCGCTACTGCGCCGAGCACGGGCTGAAGATGATCACGGTGTCCGACCTGATCGCCCACCGGCGGCGCCACGACAAGCTCGTGGAGCGGGTGGTGGAGACGCAGCTGCCCACGAAGTTCGGCGACTTCAACGTGGTGGGATACCGCTCGCTCGTGGACGACAAGCACCACGTGGCCATGGTCAAGGGCGAGGTGGCGGGCCAGGAGGACGTGCTCGTGCGGGTGCACTCCGAGTGCCTCACCGGAGACGTGTTCCACTCGCTGCGCTGCGACTGCGGCGAGCAGCTCGAGGACGCGCTCATACGCATCCAGGAGGAGGGGAGGGGCGTGCTCCTCTACCTGGCCCAGGAGGGCCGGGGCATCGGGCTGCTGAACAAGCTGCGCGCCTACCGCCTTCAGGAGGAGGGCCTCGACACGGTGGACGCGAACGTGCGGCTCGGGCTGCCCGCGGACCTGCGCGACTACGGCATCGGCGCTCAGATCCTGGTGGACCTGGGCCTGGGCGCGATCCGCCTGCTCACGAACAACCCGAAGAAGATCGTGGGGCTCGAGGGGTACGGGCTGACCGTGACCGACCAGATCCCGATCGAGCACGCCCCGGGTGAGCACAACCGCGAGTACCTGAAGGCCAAGAAGGAGCGCATGGGCCACCTCCTCCACCACCAGGGGCTCGCGCTCGACGAGGAGATGATCCTGGAGGAGCGCATCCTCGACCGCGAGCGCGCCGAGGAGGAGATGCCGGACCTCTACGGGCAGGGACCGGCCCCGCGCCGCCGGGATGAGTGACGTCTACGCGGCCTGCGTCGGCCGCTTCTATGAGGACCTGGCCGCCCGCCTGGTGGAGGGCGCGCAGCGGGTGTTCGACGACGCGGGCGTTCGCATGGAGGTGCACGACGTGCCCGGGGCGTTCGAGCTCCCGCTGGCGGCGAAGTACTGCGCCGACTCGGGCCGGTACGCCGGCGTGGCCTGCCTCGGCGCCGTGATTCGCGGCGAGACCGATCACTACGACTACGTGTGCGGCGAGGCGGCGGCGGGGATCGCCCGCGTGTCGCTCGACACCGGTGTGCCCTGCTCCTTCGGTGTGCTCACGGTGGAGTCGATGGAGCAGGCCCTGGCCCGGGTGGGCGGGGGCAAGCGCCATCAGGGCGAGGATGCCGCGCACGCCGTGCTGCGCATGGCCGAGCTGAGACGCACCCTCGCCTCGTGAGCCTCCGCGTCAATCTCTACAGCGACACCCAGTCGCGGCCCACGCCCGCCATGCGCAGGGCGATCGCCGAGGCCGAGGTGGGGGACGAGCAGCGGCTGGACGACCCCACGGTCCTCCGCCTGCAGGAGCGCGTGGCCGAGCTGCTGGGGCACGAGGCCGGCCTCTTCCTGCCCAGCGGCACGATGTGCAACGGGATCGGATTCCGGCTTCACATCCGGGCCGGCGGCGACGAGGTGATCCTTCATCGCACCTCGCACCCGATCATCGCCGAGGCCGGCGGTCCCGCCGAGCTGGCGGGCGCCATGACCAACCGCCTGGACGGCGAGGCGGGCATGTTCACCGGCCGGCAGGTGGAGGAGGCAATCCTTCCCGCCGACCGCTACCTGCCGCGCTCGCGCCTGGTGTCGGTCGAGCAGACCACGAACATGGGCGGCGGGCGGGTGTGGCCGCTCGAGCAGATCCACGAGGTGCTGGAGGTGGCCCGGCGCCACGGCCTGCGCGCCCATCTCGACGGCGCCCGCCTCCTCAACGCCTCCGTGGCCTCAGGGGTGCCGGCGGCCGACTACGCCTCGCCCTTCGACACCGCGTGGCTCGATTTCTCCAAGGGCCTGGGGGCTCCGGTGGGCGCCGTGCTCTGCGGGTCGGCCGAGCTCATCGCGGAGGCCTGGCGCTGGAAGCAGATGCTGGGCGGGGCCATGCGGCAGGCGGGCGTGCTCGCCGCGGGATGCCTCCACGCTCTCGACCATCATGTGGATCGCCTGGCCGACGACCACGAGAACGCCCGCGTGCTGGCCGACGGCCTGCGCGCCCTGGGCCTCGACGTGCTGCCGCAGGAGACCAACATCGTGATCGCCACCGTGGACGACCCCGCCGCCCTCATCGGCGCCATGGCGGACGAGGGTGTCCGGATCAGCTCCGCCGGGAGGGGGCGCATCCGCTGCGTGACCCACCTGGATGTGGACCGCGCCGGGGTGGACGAGGCGCTGGCCGCCTTCGGCCGCGTGCTGAGCGTCGGTGCGCAGCCGGCCACGCCGGCTGCTTCCGCAGAGAGCTAGCCGGCGCGCGCCGGCATGACGCCGGCCGCGGATGGGCCCTGAGCACCTTCTCGTAGGCCCGCGGGTGCGAGGTCATCGTGCCGTCCACGCACATGTCGATCAGCTTTCGCCACGTGCCGGGGGCGTCACGGTCGTCGCCCCCGAACCAGTTCTGCCAGGCGTAGCCCTCGGCGTGCGCGCGGTTCACGTTCGCCGGGGTGGTCACCTCGAGCAGGGTGGGCCCGAACGTGAACGTGATCGGCACCTGGAAGGCCACCACTCCCGGGCCCGGGCGACATCTCCCCGAGCCAGTTGGCCACGCCGCCGATGCCCGGCGCGAGGCCGATCTTCGGGACCAGCTCGTGGAAACGGTCCACCGCCGGCTGCTGGAAGGACACGACGATGAGGTCGCGGCGCTTCGTGTGCTTGAGGAGCTTGGCCAGGATCTCCGCGTTCCGCAGGTACTCCGCCGGGTCCTCGTCCGTGGTGCGGCCCTTGATCTCCACGTTGATCGGCGTCCGGGGGAAGGCCCGCATCACCTCGCGCAGCGTGGGCACGCGGAAGTCGGAGGCGCGGTAGCCCTTCGGCGGGCGGCGGTGGCCGGTGGCCACGCCCCGGAAGCGATAGGCGGATCGGCGCAGGTCGTGGCTGTAGTGCTCGTCGGCCTTCGGCGCGAACCAGTACGCGGCGTCCAGGCGCTTGATCTGCGCGAGCGTCTTGGAGGACACGGTGCCGGAGCCGTTGGTCTTGCCGTCCACCGTGGTGTCGTGCATCACGATCACCTTGTTGTCCCTGGTCGCGCCGATGTCGAGCTCGAGCATGTCGGCGCCCGCGCGCACCGCCTGGCGGAACGCGTACAGCGTGTTGGAGGGGAACTCGTCCTCTCCGCCCTGGTGGGCGATGTTCAGCGGGCGCTTCTTCTGGATCCAGGGGTTGGCGGCGGACGCGGGCGCGGCGGCCACGGCGAGGGCGGCGAGGCGACACGACGGCGAGGAGGATCGAGCGGAGGCGCATGGGCAGGAAGCTAACGGCTTCGCGCCTCGGACCGTGCGGTATCCACATCCGGGTGGGTCTCGATGCGGACGATGCGGTCGCCCTCGACCCAGATCGCCCCGGCCCCCGCCTGGGCGAGCTCGATTCCGCTCTGGGCACCGCGGCCCGTCAGCGTGAACTCCACGATCACGTGGCCCTCCTCCTCGAGGATCGTGGCGGGGGTGAAGCGCACCTCGTCCACGAGGTCCTGGAACCCGTCCATGTAGCGCTGAGCGCCCTCCAGCCCCTCGTAGGTGTCGGGCTCGGCCGACATCGACGGCGGCACCACGATCACGACGTCCGGATCGAGCAGCGCCAGCGAATCGTCGAGCCGCCCGGCATCCAGGTGCTTGAAGAACTCCCGCACCACGGTCTCACGTTCTCCGGCCATGGCCGGAGACGGTAGGGCGTCGGCGCCCGTCAGCGTGCGGCGGCCTCCGCCCTCGCCCACATCTGCAGGTAGGCCTCGGCACCGTTCGCCATGTCGGTCACGATCTGCTGGCCGGCGACCTTGCGGAGATCCTCGATCCAATCCGGATAGAGGCCGTAGTGGTCCACGCCGTCCGTGTTGATGTCGTACACGCGGGTGCCCGAGCGCTGGCGGTCGATCACGGTGCCGCCGTCGAACGAGCGGAACGGGTAGGTCACCGGGTTCGCGGCCGCGTTGGCTCGCGGCACGGGCTGCGAGTGGAGGCCGTTGATGTCCGACCCGAACGGCGTGCCGAAGGTGAAGCGCGTGTCGCGGTTCGCGCGGGCCACCCGCCACTCGTCCGCGAACTGGTTGGCCACGGTCGAGATCGGACCCACGAGGCCACCGAGCTTCTGGAGTCGCTTCTGCGTGCCCAGATCGCCCCACGAGTGGCTCGAGATCACGCCCGGGTACTTCGATGCCTCCAGGATCGACAGCGCCTGCTGACGGGCCTTCGCGCTCATGTGATCGGTCTCCACGATCATCCCCCTGCTCATCATCGAGCGGAGCAGGTGCTGGCCCAGGGAGGTGAGGCCCTTGGGGTTGCACAGGGGTCCCGGCGGATACACCGGCAGCTGCCCGGAGAGCAGCTGGTTCGTCACCACCGGACCGAACAGTGCGGCGAGCAGGGCGTTCTGCCCCGCGGGGTTGGTGGGCTCGTTGTCGTGGTCGGCCACGTCACAGTGGTTGGCGGCCCAGAACTGCCCCGTCGCGTACTTGTTTCCGACGTTCACGACGACGCCCGAGGTGCCGCCGTCGAACTTGGTCCCGCCGAGGGCGTTGTCGAACTTGTGCACGGGGAACAGCGACCGCACGCCGAGCCTGTAGAGACCGTCGAGCTCGCTGTCGATCTGAGCCGCGGTGCACTTGGGCGTTCCGTTGGTCTGCCCGCAGTTGAGCACCTCGGACTCCTCGATCCCGAGCACCACCGCGAGCTTGCCCGCGTTGATCACCTGGCGAGCCTCGGCCGAGCTCTTCACGATCCGGAAGAACCCCTTGCCGGGACCACCGAACTGGGCGTCGATGTAGTCCTGCAGCTCGTGAATGCCCTCGGCCTGCTTGTAGGCGCTCGTCATCTCGTTGCAGTTGTTCTTCTTCAGCGGGTAGAGCTCGCAGAGGGCCCGGTTCTCCACCAGGTCGTTCACCATCACGCGGAGCCCGGAGCGCCAGGCGCGCTCGATCCACTTCCAGTAGGTCCCCTCATGCGTCTGTGACTCGTCGCGCGGCCAGCCGGCGAAGCTGGGCCATCCCTCGGTCGAGTGGGTTCCCACCGGGCTGCCGACGGAGAGGAAGTTCTCGAACACCGCGCCCGCGCCGTTGGGGAAGTGGTCGACGCAGTCCACGCAGCGCCGCGGTCACGCCGTAGGGGCTCCAGGGGCGGCCGCAGTGGAAGCGCCCGCCGAGGAACTCGTACGCCCCGAGGTGGATGTGGTCGTCGAAGAAGCCGCGGACCGGCGACGTGGGGGTCGCGCCCTTCAGCGGCGTGCCCGTCACGTTCACCTGGATCTCGGGGAAGGTGGCGCAGCCCTGCGCGGGCACCACGTTCCACCGGACCGGCGCGCCCGCTCCGTGTATGAGCTGCCCGGCCGCATTCACGCTCAGCCCGTTCCCGTTGGAGACGTTCACGAGCCTCAGGGTCTTGCTCACGTACTCGAAGCGCCAGTCGGCGGTCGGGCCGGGCTTCGTGGCGGCCTGCACCTGGCCGAGCAGGCTCACGGCCGGCATGGCGCCGCCGGGCCCGTAGAGGAGGTAGCGGCCCAGGGCGGTGGCCTGGAGGCGGAAGGGCGTGGCCGCGGCCGCGGTGGCTGCCGTGGCGGTGTAGTTGTTGCCCGCCCGCACCACGTACTTGCCCGAGTACGACTCCTTCAGGGCGTAACACCCGTTCGCGATCCCATAGACGTCGGTCGCGCTCGCCGCGGGGGCGAGGGGTCCCGTCAGAGCGGCGACGGAAACAGCGAGTGTCGTGAGGACCTTGGCGGCCGAGCGAGCCTTCATCGAACTGTCTCCTCCTCGTTTCCGGTCCGCGGTAGGACCTGGGAACGCAGATGTTTACCATAAACATTACCTGTTTCGCAAAAGCGGAGCCGCAGGAGCGCAGCGAGTGTCGGGCGCTCGACCGTGCACGGCTGGTAGCCTCATCCGCCGTGTCCAAGGTCTGTTACTCATGCGGAAAGGGCCCGGCGTTCGGCAACACCCGGAGCCACTCGATGGTGGCCACCCGGCGCCGTTTCGAGCCCAACCTCCAGAAGGTCCGCATCTCCGTGAACGGCGCCCCGCGCCGCGAGTACGTCTGCACGCGCTGCCTCAAGGCCTCCAAGGTCACCAAGGCTCTCTGAGCGCCGCGGCCACCTCGTCCTACCCCTCCACCGGGTAACGCCGCCGCCCGGCGGTGTAGAACCCCCACGTGGCCGACGAGTCCCTCGTCCGCTTCCGGCGCGTGGTGGCCGCAGCTCTGGCTGAGCTCGAGAACCGCCGCCAGGAGGTAAACGATCTCAATGTGTTCCCGGTCGCCGATGGCGACACGGGCGACAACATGGCGCTGACGATGCGTGCGGTGCTCGACGAGCTGAACCGCATGAACGGCCAGCCGCTGGACGTCCGCGGGCGCGACGAGATCGTGGCCGCGGTGGCCCGGGCCGCCCTGCTGGGCGCGCGCGGCAACAGCGGCGTGATCCTCTCCCAGATCGTGCGCGGCGCCGCCGAGGAGCTGGCCGGGCGCCCGGGCGAGCTCGTGGACCCGGTGCTGGTGTCGGCCGCCCTGGCCCGCGCCGCCGACGCCGCCTACGCGTCGGTGCGCAACCCCGCGGAGGGCACGATGCTCTCCGCCGTGCGCGCGATGTCCAGCCGCGTGGCCCACGACCTCGCGCACATGGACACCCAGCGGCTCGGGCTCGACGCCCGGGCCGAGCAGCAGGACGAGCTGCTGGCCCAGGTGCTCGAGAACGCCCTCGAGGCGGGCAAGGAGGCGGTGGAGCGCGGCCCCGACCAGCTCGCGGTGCTGCGCGAGGCCGGAGTGGTGGACGCGGGCGCCTACGGCCTGATCGTGATCGTGGCCGGCTGCCTCGCGGCCCTCAGGGGCGACGCCGCGCCGGAGCTCGAGCACCAGCTGGCCCCGGCGGCGCTCCACCGGCCCGAGCACGAGTCCTCGAGCTTCCGCTACTGCACGAACTTCGCCGTCACCGGGGAGGACCTGGACGCCGGGTCGTTCCTGCCGAGCCTCGAGGCGCTCGGCGACTCCGTGCTGGTGGTCGGAGACGAGCGCACCCTTCGCGTGCACGTGCACACCGACGATCCGGAGAGCGCGGTGGCCCTGTTCGCCGACGCGGGCGAGGTCTCCCGCTTCGACGTGGCCGACATGCTCGAGCAGGTGGCCGACCGCACGGCCCGGCTGGCCGAGCACGCGCCCACCGAGGAGTCCACCTGTGCGGTGGTGGCCGTGGCCAGCGGGCACGGCGTGCGCATGCTGTTCGAGGGGCTCGGCGTGCTGGTCGTGGACGGCGGCGCCACCATGAACCCGTCCACCTACGAGCTGCTCGCGGGAGTGCACGCCGCGAACGGGCGCGAGGTGCTGGTCCTGCCCAACAGCCCGAACGTGATCCTGGCCGCCGAGCGCGCGGCGGAGCTGTCGGACAAGCCGGCGCGGGTGGTGCCCACCACCGCCCCGCAGGAGGGGCTGGCCGCGCTCCTGGCCTTCGACCCCAACGCGGGGGCGGAGAAGAACGCCGAGGCGGTGGGCCGGGCGGCCGCGTCCCTGCGCGTGGGCGGGGTGGCGCCCGCCGCCCGTGACGACGCCAGGGCCGTTTCATCGCCGGCGACGCCGTGGGATACGCGGGGGGCGAGCTGGTGGCCTGGGGAGACCCGGAGGCCACGCTCGCGGCCACGCTCGACCGCCTCGCCACCGGCAGCGAGCTGGTCACCTGCCTGGCCGGCGACGGCGCTCCGCTCGACCGCGAGAAGGTGGAGGCGTACGTGCCGGAGGGGGTGGAGGTCGAGTACCACGTGGGCGGCCAACCCGCCTGGTGGTGGCTGCTCTGCGCGGAGTAACCGGCTTCGCGTCCCTCGACGAGCTCACGCCGGAGGACCTGGTTGCCGCGCCGGTGAGGTCGTACCCCCGTCCGAGCGCGCTGGAGGAGCCGGTGGAGCTGAGCGGGGCGGGGGGAAGGCGCTCGCGACGCTCGGGATCGCGACGGTGGGCGACCTGATCGAGCACCTGCCGCATTCGCATCGCGACCGCCGCGAGGTGCGCGAGGTCGGCGACCTGATGGTGGGGGAGGAGGCCACCGTGGCCGTCGTCGTCCGCTCGGTCACGGTCCGGCCGATGCGCGACCGCCGGCGCAAGCGCGTCGAGGCACGCGTGGCCGACGCGTCGGGCCCGCTGGTGGCCGTCTGGTTCAACCAGCCGTGGCTGGCCCGGCAGCTCCCCGCGGGCACGAACGTGCTCCTCCACGGCCGCCTGCGGCGGGCGGGCGAGTTCTGGGTCTCCGAGCACGAGCCGCTCGGGGGCGGGGACGCGCCGGTGCACACCGTGGGCCTCGTGCCGGTGCATCCCGCCACCGAGGGCCTGAGCGCGGCCCGCCTGCGTTCGCTCGTCTGGGACGCGCGCGGACGGTTCCTGCTCAGCCCCGAGCCGCTGCCCGCGGCGATGCGGGTGGCGGAGCGGCTGCCCGAGCGCCCGGCGGCACTGGCCGGCGCCCACTTCCCCGACAGCGAGGACGACGAGCGCGGAGCGCGGCGGCGCCTGGCCTTCGAGGAGCTGCTGCTCCTCCAGCTCGCGGTGGCCGGCCGCAGGCGCGCGCGGCGGCACGGGCGCAGCGCACGTCCGCTCGCCGCCCGCGGCGTGGTGGTGGACCGCTGGCGCTGGTCGCTTCCCTTCGAGCTCACCGGCGACCAGAAGAGCGCGATGAGCGAGATCGACGAGGACCTGGCCCGCGAGCGCCCGATGCAGCGCCTGCTGATGGGGGAGGTGGGGGCGGGCAAGACGGTGGTGGCGCTCCACGCGATGCTGCGCGCGGTGGAGAACGGCGCGCAGGCCGCGCTGATGGCGCCGACGGAGACCCTGGCCGAGCAGCACCACCGCACGCTCGACCGCCTGCTGGGCGGTGCGCTGCCGCTCGAGCTGCTCACCGGATCCACTCCGGCGGCCCGGCGGCGCGACCTGCTGGGCGCGCTCGGCTCGGGCCAGCTCCAGCTGCTGGTGGGCACGCACGCGCTGATCGAGGATCCGGTGGAGTTCCGGGACCTGGCCCTGTGCGTGGTGGACGAGCAGCACCGCTTCGGGGTTCGCCAGCGCGCCGCGCTCGACGCGAAGGCACCGGAGGGGCTCACCCCGCATGCGCTGCACATGACGGCCACGCCGATCCCGCGCACGCTCTCCCTCACTGCGTACGGCGACCTCGACGCCACCGCGCTCCACGAGCTTCCGCACGGGCGCCGGCCGGTGGAGACCTTCGTGGTGGACGGGGTTCGCGCCCGCGAGCGTGCGTACGAGCGCATCCGCGAGGAGATCGCCGCCGGGCGCCAGTGCTTCGTGGTGTGCCCGCTGGTGGAGGAGTCGGAGGCGCTCCAGGCCAAGGCGGCCACGGCGGAGTTCGAGCGCCTGCGTACGACGGAGTTCCGCGACCAGCGCGTGGAGCTGATCCACGGCCAGCTTCCCTCGAAGGCCAAGCAGGCGGCGATGGAGTCGTTCGCGCGCGGGCGAGGCCGACGTGCTCGTGGCCACGAGCGTGGTGGAGGTGGGCATCGACGTCCCGAACGCCACGGTGATGCTGATCGAGGCGGCCGAGCGCTACGGGCTGTCGCAGCTCCACCAGCTCAGGGGCCGCGTGGGCCGGGGCGAGCACAGCTCGCTGTGCATCCTGTTCGGCGACGCGAAGCTGCCGCGCCTCGAGGCGATCGCCACGCGAGAGCGACGGCTTCCGGCTCGCCGAGGTGGACCTCGAGCTCCGCGGGGCGGGCGACGTGCTCGGCACGCGCCAGCACGGTCTGCCCGAGCTGCGGGTGGCCCAGCTCCCCGAGGACACCGCCCTGCTGGTCCGAGCCCGGGACCTGGCGGACGAGCTGCTGCGGTCGGATCCGGAGCTGGCCGAGCCGGAGAACGCGCTGCTGCGGGACGCGGCGGTGGCCCGCTTCGGCCCGGAGCTCGACCCGATTCCGGCGTGAGGGTCGTGGCCGGCACCTACGGGGGCCGGCGCCTGCGAGCGCCGCGGGGCACCCGCACGCGGCCCACCGCCGATCGCGTCCGCGAGGCGCTCTTCTCGATGCTCGGGGACGTGGACGGCGCGCGCGTGCTCGACCTGTACGCAGGGCTCCGGGCGCGCTCGGGATCGAGGCCCTCTCGCGGGGCGCGGCGTCGGCGGTGTTCGTGGATCGCGACTCCGCCGCGGTGGCCGCGATCAGGCGCAACCTCGACGACCTCGGGGTCGCCGGGGCGGACGTCGTGCGGCGCGACGCGCTCGCGTTCCTCGGCGGGTGCGATGGGTCATTCGACCTCGTGTTCTGCGACCCGCCCTATGATTCCGCCTCCCGCCTGGCCGGTCCGCTGTCCGCGGCCCTGCCGGCGGTTCTCGACGACGACGCCCGCACCGTGACCGAATCCGACAAACGCACGCCCGCTGGAGCTGACGCTTCCCCTTCTGCGCGAGCGCACCTACGGCGACACGCGCATCGCGATCCATGGCTGAGCGCAACGGCGGCACGGCCGTCTGCCCGGGCTCCTACGACCCGGTGACGATGGGGCACCTCGACATCATCGGCAGGGCGGCCGGGGTGTTCGACCAGCTGATCGTGGGCGTGGTCAACCAGTCCGGTTCGCAAGAGCAAGACGCTCTTCTCCGCCGAGGAGCGCGTGTCGTTCATCGCCGAGGCCACGGCGGAACTGGGCAATGTGCAGGTAAAACCCTTTGATACGCTCCTCGTCGATTTCGCCCGCGAGCACGGGGCCAAGGCCATCGTCAAAGGATTGCGGGCGATCTCGGACTTCGAGTACGAGTTCGAGATGAACCAGCTCAACCGGAAGATGGCGCCCGACATCGAGAGCATCTACCTGATGGCCGCGCCGCAATACAGTTTCCTGTCCTCAAGCGGGATCAAGGAGCTGGCCATGTTCGGCGGCGACATCAGCGGGCTCGTGCCCGACCGGGTGGCCGCACGGTTGCAGGAAGAGCTCAAGCGCTGAAGAACAGGGGATCTGATCACGTGACGTCAAAGCCGATCAACGGGAGCGCGGGGCTCATGGCCTCGCGGAGGTAGAGCTCATGGACGTCCTCGTCCTGATCGACAAGCTCGACGACACGATCCACAACGCGAAGGTCGTCCCGCTCACCGACACGGTGCGCGTGGACAAGGAGGAGGTCTACGACATCCTCGACCAGATGCGGGCCACGATCCCCGAGGAGATCAAGCAGGCCCGCTGGATCGTCAAGGAGCGTCAGGAGATGCTCGCCGAGGCCAAGCGCGAGGCCGAGCGCGTCGTGCGCGAGGCTCGCGAGGAGCAGATCCGCCTGATCTCCGAGGAGGAGATCGTCAAGCAGGCCGAGCGCCAGGCGGAGGAGATCATCGAGGACGCCCGCGCCCGTGAGCGCGAGATCCGTCTCGGCGCGGAGGACTACGCCGACGACATCCTCAACACGCTCGAGGTCAACCTCACGAAGTTCATCGCCGCGGTTCAGCGCGGCCGCGACCGCCTCCAGGGTCGCGAAGAGGCCGAGGTCTCCTAGCGGCAGCGCTGCCGGCGCTGGACGCCCCGCTCGGGGCGCTCCAGCTGCCGTTTGGGGTGCCCGGAGGCGTCGGCGCCCGCCCAAATCCCTCCCGAATCCCCCGAAGGAGCGAACCGCAACGCGAAATCGCGCGGATTTTGGGAAGTTTCTTGCAGGATCGACGGGTAAAACATCCGAGGTTGCTGTTCTACTCGTCTCCTTCGCGGGGCCTCTGGTGGGTTCAGGTGGCCTTGCTATGCCGCCGTTAGCAACCCCCGAAGGGAGAACCTATGCAGCTTTCCGAGCCAAGTGCCTCGGGCATGCGGAGATTCGTATGGATCTCGGCGTTCGCCGTCGCGCTCTGGCTCTCCTTGGTGAGCGCCGGCAACGCGTTTGCCGGTGGAGACCATTCGTCTCATGGCTATGGCTCCGGTTCCGATCACGGAGGCTCCGGATGGCACGGAGACTCCGGTGGAAGCGGAGGTTCCGGCTGGGATCACGGGTCCGGAGGATCGGGCTCGGGAGCACCACTCGGACGAGGGCACAGCCCCCGTCGGAAGGATCCGGCGGAGGACAACCCCTGTAAGGAGGAAGAGCACCCCGGAGGCGGTTACTCCGCCCTCCGGCGGTGGGACGCCTCCGCACGAGACGCCGGGCGGTCACACGCCCGGTGGGGAGACGCCCGGCGGTCACACGCCCGGTGGCGAGACCCCGGTGGTCATACGCCCGGTGGGGAGACACCCGGTGGCGAGACGCCTGGCGGTCATCACGCCCGGCGGCGAGACGCCTGGTGGCCACACTCCCGGCGGGGAGACCCCCGGTGGGGAGACGCCTGGCGGTCATACGCCTGGCGGCGAGACGCCCGGTGGGGAGACGCCCGGTGGGGAGACGCCCGGCGGCGAAACGCCCGGTGGGGAGACCCCCGGTGGGGAGACGCCCGGCGGGGAGACCCCCGGTGGGGAGACCCCCGGTGGGGAGACCCCGGTGGGGAGACTCCCGGTGGGGAAACCCCCGGTGGGGAGACCCCCGGTGGCGAGACCCCCGGTGGGGAAACGCCCGGTGGGGAAACCCCCGGTGGGGAGACCCCCGGTGGGGAGACCCCCGGTGGCGGAGACCCCCGGTGGCGAGACGCCCGGTGGGGAGACCCCAGGTGGGGAAACTCCCGGCGGGGAAACCCCTGGTGGGGAGACGCCCGGCGGTGAAACGCCTGGCGGCGAGACCCCCGGTGGCGAGACGCCCGGCGGTGAAACGCCTGGCGGCGAGACCCCCGGCGGCGAGACCCCAGGTGGGGAAACCCCCGGCGGCGAGACGCCCCGGTGGCGAGTCGCCCGGCGAGCAGGGAGGCGAGCAGGGCGAGGTTCTCGGGGAGTCCGAGGAGTCCGGCGGCGGCGCAGGGGGCACAACTGCTCCCACCAGCGGCGTAGCCGGCACGGTCACCGAGGCCACCGCCACGTCGAGCCTGCCGTTCACCGGCGGGCACGTGCCGTTGCTTCTCCTCTCGGCCGCAGGTCTCCTGTGTGCCGGATTCGGGTTGCGCAAGGCGGCCGCTCAGAGCGGTTAGCCGCGTAGCTCACCAAGAGAGCAAATCGCAGTTCCGCGAAGCCACGCTCCTCTCACGAGGGGCGTGGCTTTCGCCTTTCCGGGGAGGTATCGTCCGGCCCGTGGCCTCCTACCTGCACACCTGTTACCGGATCGGCGACATCGACCGCTCGGTCTCCTTCTACGAGAAGCTCGGCTTCCAGGAGGTGGGCCGGATGCCCATCGGGGACGAGGCGATCAACGTCTTCATGGGGATGCCGGGCGAGGACCCCCGGCTCGAGCTCACCTACAACCACGGCGTGGACTCCTACGAGCTGGGCACCGGCTACAACCACATCGCCATCGCCGTCGACGACCTCGAGGGCACGCTGGCAGCAGCTCGCCGGCCAGAGCATCGAGCCGGAGAAGCCGCCGTACCGGCCGGGCGGTCGCTCCGAGGGTCCGCTCATCTGCTTCGTGCGCGATCCCGACGGCTACCGGGTGGAGCTGATCGAGGTCGAAGCAGGGCCCTCCGCGGTCCGCCGGCCGGCGCTAATCTCGGGCCATGGGCCAGCGGACTGAGACTCTCGATCTCGGGCGGCTCTCCCTCTCCTCGGGCGAGGGACGCCGCCTCCCCCTCCGGGTTCCCGTGGACTCCTTCGAGTTCGGCGGCCAGCGCTACGGGGTGCGCGGGCGACAGCGTGGACGCCACGCTGGACGTGGCGCACACCACCAGCGGCTACTCGCTGCGCCTGCGCTTCGACGCCGACCTCGCGCGGCCCGTGCATGCGCTGCCTCGGCCTGGCCGCCGACCGGGTGTCCGTGGACGCTCGCGAGGTGGACCAGCCCGGCGGCGGGGAGGACCTCGACTCGCCCTACCTGGACGGCGACGAGCTCGACGTGGAGTCGTGGGCCCGCGACGCCCTCGCGCTCGCCCTCCCGGTGCGGATCGTGTGCCGCGACGACTGCCTCGGCCTCTGCCCGGTGTGCGGGGAGAACCTGAACGAGGCGGGGCCCGACCACCGGCACGAGAGCGCGCCCGACGAGCGCTGGGCGGCGCTGCGCGAGCTCCGGCTCGATTCGAATCGCCACCGCTAGACTGCCGTTCCCTCATGGCCGTCCCCAAGCAAAGACAGTCGCACTCGCGCACCAACAAGCGGCGCTCGCAGCACAAGATGGAGGCCACCACCCTCCGCCACTGCCCGCGCTGCCATGAGCCGCGCCTGCCCCATCGGGTATGCCCGAACTGCGGTACCTACGCCGGGCGTGAGGTCATCGTCCAGCGTCCGGGCTCCGGCGACGACGACTCGTAGACCGTGATCGCGGTCGACGCGAACGGCGCCGATCAGGGGCCGGGCGCGGTCGCCGAAGGAGCCCGCCGCTCCGGCCTCGACGTGCTGCTGTTCGGTCCCGCCGCCGAGGTCGGGTCCCAGCGCCGGGAGGGTCGAGGTGGTGGACGCTCCGGTCACGATCGGCTCCGGCGAGGAGCCGGCGCAGGCCGTTCGCTCGACTCCCGACGCCTCCATCGTCCAGGCCGCCCGGGCGGTGGCCGAGGGACGCGCCGAGGCGCTCGTCTCCGCCGGCAGCACCGGGCCGACGCTCGCCGCGGCCACGCTTCAGGTCAAGCGCATCCGGGGCGTGCACCGCCCGGCGCTGGCCGTGCTCCTGCCGATCCCCGGCGGGCCCGTGCTGCTGCTGGACGCCGGCGCCAGCGTGGAGGTGCGGCCCGAGCACCTCGTCCAGTTCGCCTACATGGGCTCCTGCTTCATGGAGGCGGTGTACGGCCTCGAGCGCCCGCGGGTGGGGCTGCTCTCGGTGGGAGAGGAGTCCGGGAAGGGCACGCCCGACGTGCAGGCCGCCCACCGGCGGATCGTGGAGGCCGGCGGCCTCGAGTTCGTGGGCAACGTGGAGGGATTCGACCTGCCCGGCGCGCGGGCCGACGTGGTGGTCACCGACGGCTTCACCGGCAACGTCGCGCTGAAGGTGCTCGAGGGCACCTCGCGGCTGGTGCGCGAGTCGATCCGGGATGCGGTGACCTCCGGCCCCGTGTCGGCCGTCGGCGGCCTGCTGATCCGCGGCCGGGTGAACCGCCTGCGCGAGCGGCTCGACCCGGAGGGCGTGGGGGGCGCGATCCTGCTGGGCCTCCGCAAGCCCGTGGTGGTGGCCCACGGCAGCTTCGGGCCCAAGGGCATCGCCAGCGCGATCGGTCTCGCGCGGCGCGCCGTGGACGAGGACATGGTGGACCGCACCGCCGCGGCGCTCAGGGCCGCCGGTGCCCTGCGGTCCGCGGCCGCTGGTAGCGTCGCCCCGGTGACGCAGGAGAGCACCGCGAGCGGCTCGGGGGGAGCCGGCGATGGAACGCGCTGAGGTGCTCCAGCGCATCCGCGACCACCTGTCCACCGAGCTCGAGGTGGACCCGGCCCGGATCGCCGAGGACACGCGCTTCAAGGAGGACCTGGAGGCCGACTCGCTGGACCTGGTGGAGCTCGTGGTGGAGCTGGAGGACAGCTACGGGATCCGCATTCCGGACGAGGAGGCGGCCGGCATCCTCACGGTCGGCCAGGCCGCGGACTTCGTCGCCGCCCATGCCGCCGAAGCGTGAGACCCTCCGCGATCTTCTCGACGCGCTGCCCGACTCGCTCCGGCGGCAGGTGTTCACCCACGCCTCGTGGGTGGAGCACCGGTCCGATTCGTACGAGCGCCTCGCCTTCCTGGGTGACGTCGTCCTGAGCCTCGCCGTGTCCACCCATCTGTTCCCGCGCTTCGAGCGCTACGGCGCGGGCCGGCTCACCAAGGTTCGCGCTCAGGCCGTGAGCGGCGCCTCGTGCGCCCGCGTGGCGCGCGAGCTGGGTGTGCCCGACGCCCTGCGGGACCAGGCGCCCGACGGCGGCGCCGGGCGCGGTGCTCGCACGCTCGTCGAGTCGGAGCGGGTGCTCGCATCGGTATGCGAGGCGGTGATCGGGGCGGCCTACCTCGAGTTCGGCTTCGAGCGCACCGCCCCGGCGGTGGTGGCGGCGTTCGCCGACGAGATCGACGAGTCGCTCGAGCACCCCGTGGACTACAAGTCGGTGCTCCAGGAGCGGCTCGCCCGGCGGGCCGAGGTGGTGGAGTACCACACCGTCGCCGAGCAGGGCCCGGCGCACGAGCGCAGCTTCCTCGTGGTGGCGCAGGTGGACGGGGAGGAGGTCGGCCGCGGAGAGGGAAAGACGAAGAAGGGCGCGGAGCAGGAGGCCGCCCTCCACGCGCTCACCGCCCTCGAGCAAGAGGCCACCGGCTGATGCACCTCAGGTCGATCGCGATGAAGGGCTTCAAGTCCTTCCCCTCACGGACCAAGCTGGAGTTCGGTCCCGGCGTTTCGGTGATCGTCGGCCCGAACGGCTCGGGCAAGTCGAACATCACCGACGGCGTCCTGTGGGCGCTGGGCGAGCAGAGCCCGCTCGCCGTGCGCGGGTCCACGATGAAGGACGTGATCTTCGCCGGCGGCCATGGGGTCGGCGGCTCGAGCTCCGCCGAGGTGGAGGTGGTGATCGACAACTCGGACGGCGCTCTTCCCACCGACTTCTCCGAGATCTCGATCGTCCGCAGGCTCGACCGCGACGGCGAGGGCGAGTACCGGTTGAACGGCGCGCGCTGCCGTCTCGTGGACGTGCTCGAGGTGCTGTCCGACTCCGGCCTCGGCAAGGAGATGCACTCGGTGGTCTCCCAGGGCAAGGTCGAGGCGATCGTGCTCTCGCGGCCGCGCGAGCGGCGGCTGATGATCGAGGAGGCCGCGGGGCTCGGCAAGCACCGCAAGCGCCGCCGGCGGGCGCAGCTCAAGCTCGAGCGCACGGAGGAGAACCTCTCCCGCTCGCTCGACGTGGAGCGCGAGGCCCGCTCCCGGCTCCGCCCGCTGAAGCGACAGGCCGAGGCGGCCGAGCTGCACGAGCGGATCGAGCGCCAGTCGCTGGAGGCGCGGATGACCCTCACCGCGGACGCGACCCGGCGAACGCGTGCCGCCCTCGTGGAGGCCGAGACCCGGGCCCGGGCGGCCGCGGCCGAGCGCGACGAGGCCGAGCGGCTCCTGGGCGAGGTGGCCGCCCGGCGCGAGGCCGCCGAGCAGGCCTTCGCCGCACACAACCGTGAACGCGAGCAGCTCCAGTCGCGGCGCTTCGACGCCGGCTCGGCCGCCGATCGCATCCAGATGCGGCTCGAGCGGGTGCGCGACCAGGGCTCCGCCGCCGAGGATCGCGGCCGGCGCCGCGAGAGCCAGCTCGACGTCATGGAGGCCGAGGCGGCCCACACGGCCGAGGAGCGGGAGGAGATGCCGGACGCGCGGCTCCCCGAGCCCCCACGGCAGGACGCCGGCGCGTGAGGCGTGGGATGCGCTGATGCCGTCGGAGCGCGTACGCGCCCTGGAGCGAGAGCTTGCACGCCTCGACGCCGACGCGGACGAGCGGCGGGCCCAGGAGCTCGCCGGCCTCGAATCCGAGCTGGAGCAGACGCGCGGGAAGATCGAGGCGCTGGAGCGCACGGTGGCCGAGCGCCGCGAGGCCCTCGCGGCCGCGGAGCGCACGGCCGACGAGGCCCGCGGCGTGCGACGCGAGGCCGAGCGCGCCGTGGAGGCCGCCCGGTCCGCGGCGGCGGAGGCCGGGTCGGAGCTGGCCGCCCTCAACCGGCTGGTGCGCGGCGCCGCCGGCACCGCGCCGGGCGGAGAGCCCGCGCTGGTGGAGGGCATCACCGCCGAGGCCGGGTACGAACCCGCCCTGGCCGCGGCCCTCGGCTCCCGGCTCACCGCGGCGGTCGTGGAGGACCTGGCTGCCGGCGAGCAGCTGCTCGACCAGAGCCACGAGGGCGCGGGCACCGCGCTCGTCAGCTCGCGTGCGCACGGCCGTCCCGCGGGCCAGGCGCCCGTGCCGGGCGCCACGCGCCTGCTCGCCCACGTCCGTCCCGAGGCGCGGGTGGCGAAGCTCGCCGATCGCCTGCTGGGCGATGTTTGGGTCGTCGACTCGCTGAAGCCGGTGTCCGGCTCCTTCCGCGGGGTGGCCGTCACCCGCGGCGGCCGGCTGCTGGACGGCGCCACGGGCGAGCTCTCGCAGGCCCCGCCCGGAGGCGGCGAGCGGCTGCTGGCGGAGCTGGGCCGGCGCGAGGAGATCGTGGCCGCCTCCGAGCGAGCGGCCGCCTCCGAGCGCGACGCGCGGGCCGAGGTCGAGCGCGCCGCCGGGATCATCGTGACCGCGGACACCGGCCGTGAGGAGGCCGAGAACGCGCTGCGTCAGGCCGGCCGCGAGCTCGCCGAGGGCGCCGAGGCGGCCGAGCGGCTTCGCTGGCTGCTCGAGCGCCGCCGCGAGGCCCCGGGAGAGGGCCCGGACACCGTGCGCCGCGCCGAGCTGTCGGCCGACCTGCGCGCCGAGCGCCACCTGGCCGAGCGGGCGGAGCGAGAGCGAGCCGGCCGCATGCGGGACCTGGCCACGCTGCGCACGGGCATCGAGGCGGACCGCGAGCTGGTGCGGGCCGCGGGGCGCGCCGCCACCGCGCTCGAGGAGGCCCTGCGGGCCGTTGAGGCCCAGCGCGAGGCGCTCGGGACGGAGCTGGCCGCCGGGGCGGCCACCGGCGAGGAGACGGCCTCCACCCTCCGGGCGTGCGCCCAGGAGGAGGCCGAGCTCCGAGGGCGCCTCAAGCGGGGCAGCGACGAGGTGACCACCGCCGAGGTCACCGCCCAGCGTGCGCGCGACTCGGCCGCTGACATCGAGCGGGAGCTGGCCGAGCTCGCCACGCGACTCGGCCTGGAGGCCGAGCCCTCATCCGAGCCCCTGCCCGAGGAGGAGCGCGCCGCCCTGGAGGCGCGGGTGGAGCGGTTGCAGCGCCGGCGCGAGCAGCTCGGCCCGGTGAACCCCCTCGCCGCCCAGGAGTACGAGGAGGCCGTGGCCCACGTCGAGGAGCTGGAGGCCCAGCGAAGCGACCTCGAGGGCGCGCTGGCCGAGCTCGAGGGATTGATCAAGGAGACCGACCGGCGGATCCAGCAGAGCTTCGAGGAGACCTTCGAGGCCGCCGCCCGCAACTTCGAGGACGTGGTCCAGCATCTCTTCCCCGGCGGCCGCGGGAGCCTTCGTCTCGTGCGCGCCGACCAGGCGCCGCGCCCCGTGGTGGGCGGGGAGTCGCCCGCGGGTGAGGACGCCGCCGGCGCCGATGAGGACGCGCCGGAGGGCGAGAGCCCCGAGATGGGCGTGGAGATCGAGGTCACCCCGCCCGGCAAGTCGGCCAAGCGCCTCTCGCTGCTCTCGGGCGGAGAGAAGTCGCTGGTGGCGCTCGCCTTCATGTTCGCCGTCTTCCTGGCCCGGCCGTGCCCGTTCTACATCCTGGACGAGGTGGAGGCCGCGCTCGACGACATCAACATCGATCGCTTCCTCCAGCTCGTGGCGCGCTATTCCGATCGCGCCCAGTTCATCGTGGTCACCCACCAGAAGCGCACCATGGACGCGGCCGACACGCTCTACGGCGTGAGCATGGGCGGGGACGGGGTGTCGCGGGTCATCTCGCGGAAGCTGGGCGGCAAGACGGTGGAGGAAGCCGCGGCCTAGACGGACCGGCGCGGCGCCTATCCTCACCGCGCGATGGCCCGAAGCTGGCAGGAGCTGTTCGCCACCGGGGAAGCCCCGGCGGAGGACGCGACCGAGGACGATGGCTCCCAGCGCGGAGGGTTCTTCCGACGGCTGCGGGACAACATGTCGAAGACCCGCCAGGCTCTCGGCGCGGAGCTCCAGGCCACGATGTTCCAGTCGCTGGACGACGAGGCCTTCGAGCACCTGGAGGAGACCCTGATCTACGCCGACGTGGGCGCCCCCACGACGGCGAAGATCGTCGAGCGCCTGGAGGGCGAGGCGGTGAGCGGAGAGCTCACCGGCGGCGAGGACCTCACGCGCCGGCTGCGGGAGCTGCTGGCCGAGACCGCTCGCGTGGAGGGGGACACGATTCCGCTGACGAAGACCCCGACGGTGATCCTGGTGGTCGGGGTCAACGGCACGGGCAAGACCACCACGATCGGCAAGATCGCCTGGCACCTGCAGAAGGAGCTGGGCAAGTCGGTCCTGCTGGCCGCGGGCGACACCTTCCGGGCCGCCGCGTCCGAGCAGCTCACGGCCTGGGCCGAGCGCGCGGGATGCGAGATCGTGCGCGGGGAGGCGGGATCGGATCCGGGTGCCGTGGTCTACGACGCCATCGAGGCCGCCGAGGCCCGCGGGCACGACGTGGTGATCATCGATACCGCGGGCCGCCTCCACACCCAGCAGCACCTGATGGACGAGCTGCGCAAGATCCGGAAGGTCATCGCCGGCCGGATCCCGGACGCGCCCCACGAGACCCTGCTCACCATCGACGCCACCACCGGCCAGAACGGGCTCCGCCAGGCGCTCCTCTTCCGCGAGGCGGTGCACGTGGACGGCATCGTGCTCACGAAGCTCGACGGCACGGCGAAGGGCGGCATCGCCCTGGCCATCGCGCAGGAGCTGGGCGTCCCGGTGAAGATGATCGGCGTGGGGGAGACGCTCGAGGACCTGCGCCCGTTCGACGCGGACGACTTCGCGCGGGCCATCCTCGAGCCGTGAGCCAGGAGACCATGTCGATGGAGCGGCCCACTGCTCGTCACCGGCGGCACGGGATACCTGGGCGCCGAGCTGCTCCGCCAGGCGTCGGGGCGCGCGTGGTGGCCACCCGCCACACCGGCTCGCCCGCGGACGATGACGGGGTCTGGTGGCTGAGGCTGGACGTGAGGGACGCGGACGCCGTGCGCCAGGCGATGGAGCGGGTGCGTCCCGCCGCCGTGATCCACACCGCCTACCGCCAGGACGGGGAGGGCGCCCGGGAGACCACGGTGGACGGAGCGGAGGCCGTGGCCGCGGCCGCGCGCGAGGTGGGCGCCCGGCTGGTGCACATCTCGAGCGACGTGATCTTCGACGGCACCAAGCCCGGCGCCCTACACGGAGGACGATCCCCCGTCCCCGATCACCGACTACGGCCGGGCCAAGGCCGACGCCGAGCGGCTCGTGGCCGCGGCCCACCCCGATGCCGTGCTGGTGCGCACGTCGCTGATCTACGGCGGCGACGGGGAGAGCCGCCACGAGCAGCTCGCGCTGCAGGCCGCCGGCGGCGACGAGCAGCTCGGGTTCTTCGACGACGAGCTCCGCTGCCCGGTGCTGGTGGCGGACCTCGCCGCCGCGCTGCTCGAGCTGGTGGACCTCCCGGAGCGGGGAGTGCTCAACGTGGCCGGCTCCGAGGTGGTGACCCGCTACGAGTTCGCCTGCCTCGTCGCCGCGGCCGCGGGCCTCGGCGCGGAGGCGATCCGCCGCACCTCGATCGCCGAGGCCGGGCTCGAGCGCCCGCGGAACTGTGCGCTCGACACGGGACGCGCTCGGGGCCTGCTGCGCACTCCCCTGACGCGGGGCCCGCGAGCGCCTCGAGGGCGCCACCGGCTGATATCCGGCGCCCCCGACCGCGGAGGTGGCCACAATGGGGGTATGGAAGATTGGCTTATCTGGCTGGTCGGCGGCCGGCGTGATGGCCGTGGGCGAGACCCTCACGCTCAGCTTCTTCCTGGGGCCGGTGGCGCGTGGCGGCGCTGGTGGCCAGCGGAGTGGCCCTCGCCGGGGGCGCGCTGGCGCTCCAGTGGGTCGTGTTCATCCTGGTGGCCGCCTCGTCCGTGGCACTGCTGCGGCCGGTGGCCCGGCGCCACCTGCACACCCCGGCCAAGCTGCGCACCGGCGTGGCCGCGCTGGTGGGAAAGCCCGCCGTGGTGATCGAGCGGGTGGACGCGAACGGCGGCTCGGTGAAGCTGGGCGGCGAGATATGGACCGCGCGCGCCTACGACGAGGATCAGCGTGATGGAGCCCGGCACCCGGGTCGAGGTGCTCAAGATCGACGGCGCCACGGCGCTCGTCTCGGACTAGGAGGTTCCCGCACGTGGCAACCCTGATCGCACTGGCGGTGGTGGCGTTCGTCGTCCTGTTCACCCTCTCGCGAGGAATCCGGATCGTGCCCCAGGCGCGGGCCGGCGTGGTGGAGCGGCTCGGCCGCTACCACCGCACCCTGGACGCCGGGCTCACGCTCGTGGTGCCCTACGTCGACCGCGTCCGGCCGCTGATCGACCTTCGCGAGAACGTCGTGTCCTTCCCGCCCCAGCCGGTGATCACCGAGGACAACCTGGTGATCCAGATCGACACGGTCATCTACTTCCAGGTCACCGACCCGAAGGCGGCCAGCTACGAGATCGCCGACTACATCGCGGCGATCGAGCAGCTCACGGTCACCACGCTCCGCAACGTCTGCGGCGGAATGACGCTCGAGGACACCCTCACGTCCCGCGACAAGGTGAGCTCCGCGCTGCGGATCGTTCTCGATGAGGCCACGGGCAAGTGGGGCATCCGGGTGAACCGGGTGGAGCTCAAGTCCGTGGATCCGCCCGCCTCGATCCAGGAGGCGATGGAGAAGCAGATGCGCGCCGAGCGCGACCGGCGGGCGGCCATCCTCACCGCGGAGGGGGTCAAGCAGTCGCAGATCCTCACCGCCGAGGGGGAGAAGCAGAGCGCCATCCTCCGGGCCGAGGGCCGGCGCGAGGCGCAGATCCTCGAGGCCCAGGGCCAGTCCAAGGCGATCGAGACGGTGTTCGCCGCGATCCACGAGGGCGACGCCGACCCGAAGCTGCTCGCCTACCAGTACCTCCAGACCCTGCCCCAGATCGCGCAGGGCGAGTCGAACAAGATGTGGATCATTCCCAGCGAGATCACCCAGGCGCTCGGGGCAGCTGGGGGAGGCGCTGCCGAACGTCACGGCGTGGGCAGGCCGAGCCCGGTGAGGACCCGCCGCAGCCGCCCCCGGGGCCGCCTTCCGGACCGAGCCGCCGGCGATCCAGCGTGTAGCCTCAGCCGAGCATGTTCGACTCGCTCTCCGACCGGCTTCAGGAGGCCCTCGGCGACGTCCGTTCTCGGGGCAAGCTCACCGAGGACGACGTATCCAAGGCCATGCGCCAGGTGCGCCTGGCGCTGCTCGAAGCCGACGTGAACTTCAAGGTGGTGAAGCAGTTCACCGCGGACGTGAAGGAGCGCGCGCTGGGCCAGGAGGTGCTCGACTCCCTCAACCCGGGGCAGCAGGTGGTGAAGGTCGTGGCCGACGAGCTCACCACGCTCATGGGCGGGTCCGGGCGCGAGCTCGTCTTCGCCAAGCCGGGGCCCACCGTGATCCTCATGGCCGGCCTTCAGGGCTCGGGCAAGACCACGGCCACGGGGAAGCTCGCCCGGCACCTCAAGGAGGAGCACGGGATGGACGTGGGCGTGGCCGCCTGCGACGTGTACCGGCCGGCGGCGGTGGATCAGCTCGTGAAGGTCGGAGCCCAGGCCGGGGCGACCGTGTACGAGCAGGGAACGTCGCGCGACCCGGTGGACATCGCCGAATGGGCGCTCGACCAGGCGCGCCAGGACCGCCGCGACGCGCTGATCGTGGACACCAGCGGCCGCCTCCACGTGGACGAGGAGCTCATGAACGAGCTCTCCCGCATGAAGAAGCAGCTGAAGCCGCACAACGTGCTGCTGGTGGTGGACGCCATGACCGGCCAGGACGCGGTGAACGTGGCCGAGGAGTTCGCGAAGACGGCGGATTTCGACGGCGTGGTGCTCTCCAAGCTGGACGGCGACTCGCGCGGTGGTGCCGCGCTGTCGGTCAAGGCCATCACCGGGAAGCCGATCATCTACGCCTCAACCGGCGAGAAGCTCGGCGACTTCGAGCGCTTCCACCCCGACCGGATGGCCCAGCGCATCCTCGGCATGGGCGACGTGATGACGCTCGTGGAGCGGGCCGAGCGCCAGATGGACGAGCGCCAGGCCCAGGAGCTCGAGCGGAAGATCCGCAAGGAGCAGTTCACCC
Source organism: uncultured Thermoleophilaceae bacterium (assembly GCA_963752455.1). Taxonomy (GTDB): domain Bacteria; phylum Actinomycetota; class Thermoleophilia; order Solirubrobacterales; family Thermoleophilaceae; genus JACVRW01. The sequence continues at coordinate 23,687 of CAVVYE010000013.1, read as the reverse complement.
TCGACGACTTCCTGGATCAGATGAAGCAGGTGCGCAACATGGGCCCGCTCCAGAACATCCTGAAGATGATGCCCGGCATGAGCCAGCAGCTCGGGAACCTCCAGGTGAGCGAGAAGGAGCTCGACCGTCTCGAGGCGATCATCCTGTCCATGACCCCCGCCGAGCGGGCCAATCCGCAGCTGATCGACGGCTCGCGGCGGCGCCGGATCGCGCACGGCTCCGGGACCACGGTCCAGGGGGTCTCCCAGCTCGTCAAGCAGTTCTCGCAGATGAAGAAGGTCATGCGCCAGATCTCCCGGGGGAAGATGCCCTCACTGCAGTCGCTCGTCGGCGGCCGCTAACCTCTCCCGACTCATGGCGGTAAGAGTCCGACTGACCCGGGTGGGCAGCAAGAAGAATCCGATCTGGCGCGTGGTGGTGGCCGACCAGCGCTCCCCGCGCGATGGCCGCTACATCGAGGCGATCGGTCAGTACAACCCGCAGACCGACCCTTCGATCATCCGCATCGACGAGGAGCGCCTCCAGCACTGGCTGGCCCGCGGCGCCCAGCCGAGCGGCACCGTCAAGCAACTGATGAAGGCCCAGGCGCAAGAGCGGTGGGCCCACGCCCGAGGCCGCGCCTCAGGTCAAGCTGGAGCCGGCCGAGGCCGCTCCCGAGGCGGAGGCGGCTCCCGAGGCCCCCGAGGCTGAGGCGGCCCCCGAGACGGACGCCGCCGCGGAAGCCGATACGCCGGACGCCGCCGCGGCGCCCGAGGACTCAGGCGACGCGGAGCCGGCCGAGTCCGAGCCCGCCGGGGATGCTCCCGACGCGGGCGAAGACGACACCACCTCGTAGTGGAGGACCTGCTCGAGTACCTGGTCCGGTCTCTCGTCGACGAGCCGGATGAGGTCTCGGTGGAGAGGGTCGAGGAGGACGACGGCACCGTGGTGCTCGAGCTGCGCGTGGCCGAGGACGACGCCGGCAAGGTGATCGGCCGAGGCGGACGCACGGTGGCGGCGCTGCGGACGGTGATGAAGGCCGTGGCCGTGCGCCACGACTGCCGCGTGCTCGTCGACGTGGTGGATTGACCCTCGTCACCGCCGGGCGCGTGGGCCGCGCGCACGGGTGGGACGGAAGCTTCTACGTGGAGGGGGCCACGCACGACCTCCCCGAGGGCACCGCGGTCACCGTGGACGGCCGCGAGACCACGGTGGAGCGCCGCGCGGGCACCGCACGGCGCCCGCTGATCCGGCTGGCCGGCATCACCGACTCCGCCACCATCCGCGATCGCCCGCTTCTGGTGGAGGAGGTCCTGGGAGAGGGCGAGTGGCTGGCCTCGGACATCGAGGGCTGCGAGGTGGTGGGCCTCGGCCGGGTGGCCCGGGTTCTCGACCTCCCGTCGTGTGCGGTGCTCGAGCTGGAGGACGGGACGCTCGTGCCGTTCATCTCGGACGCGGTGCGCGAGTTCGACCCGGCCGCCCGTCGCATCGAGGTGGACCGCGACTTCCTGGGCGGACCGTGAACATCGACGTTCTCACGCTGTTCCCGTCCTGGTTCGGCTGGTTCGGCGAGCAGCGCCACGTACGCAATGCGGCCGAGCTGGGCCACCGGCTCGAGGCCGTGGACCTGCGGGCCAGCACGCCGCTGAAGTCCGGGCAGGTGGACGACACGCCCTACGGGGGCGGAGCGGGCATGGTCATACGGGTTGATGTGGTGGAGGCCGCACTCCGGGCGCGGTACGGGGTGGAGCCCGAGGAGCTCCGCTCGCAGCGGCGGGTGGTGGCGCTGGCCGCGGGCGGGCGCCGGTTCGACGACGCCCTGGCGGCGGAGCTCGCCGCCGAGCCCGAGCTGACCCTGCTCTGCGGGCGCTACGAGGGCTTCGACGAACGGGTGAACGAGCACCTGGCGAGCGATGTGGTGTCGATCGGGCCCTACGTCCTGTCCGGAGGCGAGCTGGCGGCGATGGTGGTGTGCGACGCCGTGATGCGCCGGCTGCCCGGCGCGCTCGGCCACGAGGAGAGCGTCGTGGAGGAGTCATTCAGTCCGGCGCTCGGGGGCGCCCCGGAGTACCCGCACTACACGCGTCCCTTCGAGTGGCACGGGCACGAGGTCCCGGAGGTGCTGGTGTCGGGCGATCACGGCCGCATCCGCGAGTGGCGCTTGGAGCAGAGCCGGCGGCGGGCGGCGGGAACCGAGTAGCCGGTCGGGGCCACCGGGGGCGCCTCCGCTACCATCCGCGTCTGCGCGTCAGCCCTCGGGGGAGCCCGCGCAAGCACCATCCCCCCGACCGGGCTTCACGCCCTCGCCTTCTCAATGTCCGGCGTCATCGACAGCCTCGAGCGCGCTCAACTGCGCCGCATTCCCGTCTTTCAGGCGGGCGACCGCGTGCGCGTGCACTTCCAGGTCGTGGAGGGCACCCGCCGCCGGACCCAGGTCTTCGAGGGCGTGGTGATCAAGCGCCAGGGCCACGGCGCGCGCGAGACCTTCACCGTCCGCAAGCAGTCGTTCGGCGTGGGCGTCGAGCGGACGTTCCCGGTCCACTCGCCGAAGATCGAGCGCATCGAGGTGGCCGCTCGCGGCGCCGTTCGCCGCGCGAAGCTCTACTACCTCCGCGATCGGGTCGGGCGCAGCGCGCGGGTGCGCGAGCGCCGCTGGAGCGGGGTCGAGGAGGCCTACGAGCCGGGCGCGATGCCGGCCGACGACGCGCCGCGCCCCGGCGAGGAGGCGCTGGCCGCCGAGGCCGCCGACGCCGAGGCTGAGGCCGCGGCGGCGGAGGGCGAGGCGGGCGCCGAGGGTGCCGAGGTCACGGAGGCCCCTGCGGACGAGGCGGCTGCGCCAGAGGACGCTTCATCGAGAGCCGAGGCCGCGCCGGAAGAGGCCGCGTCTGAAGATGCCGCTGCCCCCGACGCCGAGGCCGCCGAAGAGGGCGACGCCGAGTCAGCGGACAGCGACGAGGAAAACAGCAGCGAGACCACCGGTTAGGCCGGATCGCCCCATCGCCGTGGCGGGTATCAAGCAGAAGAGCGCCGGCGGCTCCCTCCTAGAGCTCGTCTCGATCGTCGCCGTGGCTCTCGGGCTCGCGCTCGGGATCCAGGCATTCCTGGTCAAGCCGTTCCGGATCCCGAGCGAGTCGATGGTCCCGACGCTCGAGATCGGCCAGCGAGTGCTCGTGGACCGGGTGAGCTTCCGGTTCACCGACCCGAAGCGGGGCAACATCATCGTGTTCAAGCCGCCCGCGGGCGCGGACTCGAACTCGTGCGGCATCGAGCACGCCACCGACTCCGCCTGCCCGCGCCCGACCGCGGGCGCGCTCGGACACGAACTTCATCAAGCGCGTGGTGGGCGTCGGCGGCGACCGCATCAAGGTGATCGAAGGCTCGGTGTACGTGAACGGGCGCCGGCAGAAGGAGGGCTTCGCGCACCTGGACGCGAGCTGCGGGACCTGCAACCTGCCGCAGGAGATCACCGTGCCGAAGGGCTACTACTTCATGATGGGGGACAACCGCGGCGAGAGCGCGGACTGCCGGGTGTGGGGCCCGATCCCCAAGGACTGGATCATCGGCAAGGCGTTCATGACGTACTGGCCGCCCAACCGGATCGGCACTCTCTAGGCCCACTTCCGCCGCGAGTCTGCCTATCATCGCGCGCAGCGTGGCGAGAGAGGCGAGCGTCGAAACGAAGCCGGCCGGCGGGTCCACTTCCCGCGCCGCGCGAAAGGCACGGGCAAGACGGAACGCCACCGGGCGCCGCCTGTTCGCGTTCGACCGCGACCTCGGGTACCGGTTCGTGGCCGGGTGCCGACGAAGCCGGGCGCGGCTCACTCGCCGGGCCTCTCGTGGCCGCGGCCGTGCTCTTCGACCTGGAGCGCCTGACGCTCAGCGACCGCCGCGCGCTCAGCCGCCTGAACGACTCGAAGCAGCACACGATCGAGGCCAGGGAGGAGCTGTACCCGCTCGTGCTGCGGGCGGCCGCCCGCTCCGTGATCGTCTCGCGCTGCGTGCGCGGGATCGACTCCCGCGGCCTGCACGTGACGAACCTGGACGCCCTGCGCACCGCCCTGCTCGGCGTGGCCCGTCCGGGAGCCCTCTGCCTCGTCGACGGTTTCGGCGTGCCGGAGTTCGGGTTCGAGCAGCGCGCCGTGGTGGACGGGGACTGCCGGAGCGCGGCGATAGCCGCGGCGTCCGTTCTGGCCAAGGTGAGCCGGGACCGCTTCATGCACAAGGCCGCCGAGCAGCATCCCGACTGGGACTTCCGGACCAACGTGGGCTACTCGACTCCGGAGCACCGCGCGGCGATCGCGACGCACGGCGTGTCGCCGCTCCACCGGATGTCGTTCCAGTCGATCGCGTACCAGCAGCTGGCGCTGGGCTAGCCCTCACCCGCGCGGCCATCGGCTAGAACGCCCCCTCGACGTGCTCGAGGGCCACCAGCCCGCCCGCCGGGTCGAGCGTGACGCCGATGGCGTCGAACCGGATGTCGGGTGGGTGGGCGCGGCCGTCGGGGCGGCGCAGCAGCCACTCTCGAGCCATCATGCCGGAGCCGCTGCCGCTTCCGGGCATCCACCGACGCGAGCGGATCGATGCCGTCGCCGCGCCCGCGCGCGATGCGGGACTTGACCTCGCAGAAGACGAGGTAGCGCTCGTCGGCCGCCACGAGGTCGAGCTCTCCGTGACGGGTGCGGAAGTTGACCTCGATCAGCGTGAACCCGAGCGCGCGCAGGTGGGCCGCGGCGAGACGCTCGCCGGCTGCTCCCAGCGCCCTTCTGGTGTCACCAGTGCTCATGTCGACGACGCTACGGGCGGCCGATCGGACACGTGTGCGCCGTGGGTTACAAGCCCGCGAAGATCTCCGCGACGCGTTGGAGCGGAGTTGTCACGTCCGGCGTCCCCACCGGTCGCGCGCATCGCGGCCTAGCGTGCCGGTCTGTGCTCGCAAGCGTCTCGACCTTTGCCCTGGAGGGGGTCCGCAGCCACCAGGTGACCGTGGAGGTGGACGTCCGGCGCGGGCTGCCCGCGTTCACGCTCGTGGGACTGCCCGATCGGGCGGTCCGGGAGTCGCGCGAGCGCGTGCGCGCGGCGGTGCAGAACTCCCGGCTCGACTTCCCGATGAAGCGGCTGACGGTGAATCTCGCGCCCGCCCACGTGAGGAAGGCGGGCCCGGGCTTCGACCTCGCCATCGCGGTGGGGCTGCTCGCGGCGAGCGGGCAGGTCCCTCACGAGGCGCTCGTGAGCACCGCCGTCTGCGGCGAGCTGTCGCTCAGCGGCGAGCTCCGGCCCGTCCGCGGGACGCTGGCGGCAGCGATGGGCGCGAGGGAGGCCGGGTGCGAGCGCATGCTGGTCCCGCACCAGAACGCCCCCGAGGCGACCCTGGTCGAGGGCCTGAAGGTGATCGGGGCCGGGGACCTCCAGGAGATCGCGCGCCTTCTCCGAGGCGAGGGAGAGCCCGACCAGATACCCGACGCCGGCCCTGCCGGCGAGGACGCGCGGACGGGTGAGCTCGACCTTCGCGACGTTCGAGGGCAGGAGGACGCGAAGCGGGCGCTCGAGATCGCCGCGGCCGGCGGGCACAACCTGCTGATGGTCGGTCCGCCGGGGGTGGGCAAGACCATGCTCGCCCGGCGGCTGCCGGGGATCCTGCCCGCGCCCGGGCTCGAGGAGGCGCTCGAGATCACCCAGATGCACAGCGCGGCCGGCCTCGGGTCGGGCGCGCTCATGCGCGAGCGCCCGTTTCGCGCCCCGCACCACACGATCTCGGCGCAGGGCCTGGTCGGCGGAGGAGGCCTCCCGCGCCCGGGCGAGGTCACGCTCGCCCATCGCGGAGTCCTGTTCCTCGACGAGCTGGCCGAGTTCTCGCGGATGGCGCTCGACGCGCTTCGGCAGCCGCTCGAGGAGGGACGGGTCCACATCATGCGCGGCCAGCGCGCGCTCGAGTTCCCCGCCAATCCGGTGCTCGTGGCCGCGTGCAACCGCTGCCCCTGCGGGCGGGCGGTGGAGCGCTGCCGCTGCTCGGCCGCCGACCGGGATCGCTATCTCCGGCGGCTGAGCCTCCCGCTGCTCGACCGGCTCGACCTGGTGTGCGAGGTCCGAGCGGTGCCGCCGCTGGAGCTCGCCGGCGCCCGGCCCCAGGGGCCGTCGAGCGACGCCGTGAGGAAGCGGGTGATGGCCGCCCGCGAGCGCCAGCACAAGCGACTCGAGGGCACGGCCGCGCTCTGCAACGCGAGACATGGACGGCCGCCTCACCCGTCGGCTGCGTGTCCGTGGACGGCGAGGCGGTGGCCCGGCTGATCGCCGCGCGCGAGAGCGCCCACCTGAGCGGGCGGGGGCACGACCGAGTGCTCCGAGTGGCGCGCACGATCGCCGACCTCGGCGGCCGCGTCGCGGGTGCACGCGCGCGACGTCGAGGAGGCGCTCACCTACCGCCTCGACGGCTGGGAGCAGCTGGCGGCATGAGCGCCTCGGTGGAGGCCTGCGGTGCCTGCCTGCGCCGGTCCCGGCTGCTGGCGCACCTCGCGCCGCGCATCACCGGCATGCTCGGGCCGCCGGGGGCGGGCCCCCGGCCTGCTCGCGCTGAGCGATCACGAGCTCATGGCCGCGGCGGCCGGGATCGAGCCAGGACCAGACGCGCCTCCGGACCTGGAGCGCTTCAGCGCTCGCCGCGGAGCGCCGGGCCCTGGCCGATGCCGGGGTGTTCGCCGTGTGCCGTCACTCCGGCTCGTACCCGCAGTCGCTGGGAGAGTTGCCGGACCCGCCCACCACGCTGTTCTGCGTGGGCCGGAGGGACGTGCTCGCCTCGCTGCGCCGGCGAGCCGGCGGTGGCGGTGGTGGGCACGAGGCGCCCTTCGCCCTACGGCAACGAGGTCGCGTACGGCCTCGGGCGCGGGCTGGGAGCCTCCGGCGTGACGCTGGTGAGCGGGCTGGCGCTCGGGTATCGACGCCACCTCGCACCGCGGATGCCTGGATGGCGGCGGCGTGCCCGTGGCCGTGCTCGCGTGCGGCCCGGAGCGGGCCTACCCGTTGCGCCATCGCACTCTTCACGGCCTCGTGGCCAGGTCCGGGCTCGTGCTCTCGGAGCTGCCGCCGGGCACCGGAGCGCACCGCTGGAGCTTCCCCGCCCGGAACCGGATCATGGCCGGGCTCGCGCGCATGACGGTGGTGGTCGAGGCCGCCGATCCGAGCGGGAGCCTGATCACCGCCGAGTTCGCCCGCGACCTTGGCCGGACGGTGGCCGCGGTGCCCGGCCGGATCACGGCCAGCATGGCCCAGGGCACCAACGGCCTCCTGCGCGACGGCGCCGTGCCCGTCACCGGGGTGGCGGACGTGCTCGACGAGCTCTTCGGGGTCGGAGTGCGGCCCGCTCCCGCTCGCCGGCGAAGGCGCCCGGCGGGCCGCGACCTGCGGGGCGTTCTCGAGGCCGTGGAGGCCGGATGCGGGGTGGATGAGATCGGGACGCGGGCTGGGCCTCGGCGCCTCCGAGGTGAGGGTTGCCCTGGGCCGGCTCGAGGCCGGCGGGCACATTTTCCGGCGTGGCCTCGGCGGCTGGGAGCGCAGCGCCGTGTGCAAGGGGTCGGTGCTCGGCGCTGCGCCCGGCCGTGCTCCCTGGGGTCCGGTGCATCCCCGCCCGCGCCCGGCCGCGCCGCGGGCCCCCACACCGGATACCGGCGCCTATCCTCACCCGCGCGATGGCATCCCCCGCCCAAGCGCTTCCGCGCGTCCTGTCCATCGCCGGCTCGGATTCCGGGGGCGGCGCCGGGATCCAGGCCGACCTCAAGGCCTTCGCCGCCTGCGGGGTTCACGGGATGACCGCCATCACCGCGATCACCGCCCAGAACACCGAGGCCGTCACCGCGGTGTTCCCGCTGCCCCCCGAGGCGGTGGTGGAGCAGGTGCGAGCCGTGGTGGACGACATCGGAGTGGATGCGGTGAAGATCGGCATGCTCGGCAACACCGAGACGATCGAAGCCGTGGTCGCGCGCCCTGGAGCTGATCCCCGCGGGCGTTCCCGTGGTCCTCGACCCCGTGATGGTGGCCGAGAGCGGCGGGCGGCTGCTCGAGGAGGAGGCCGAGCGGGCGCTGCGCGAGCGGCTGCTGCCGCGGGTGGCCGTGACCACGCCCAACCTGATGGAGGCCGCGGCGCTGGCGGGACTCGAGGCGGGCGACCGCGCCGGCGGACCTGGCGCGCGCCGTTCATGCGCTCGGGCCCGGCGCCGTGGTGGTCACCGGCGGGCACCGCGAGGAGGCGAGCGACGTGTTCTACGACGGCGACCGGCTGGTGGAGATCCACGGCGAGCGGCATCCCGGCGGAGCGGCGCACGGCTCGGGCTGCACCCACTCGTCGGCCCTGGCCGCCCATCTGGCCCTCGGCTACGAGCCGCTGGAGGCATCCCGGCGCGCCAAGATCATCGCCTCGGCGGCGGTGGCCCGGGGGCTGGGGGAGCTGGGGGCGGGCCCGGGCCCGGTGGACGTTCTCGACGTCCGCAGCCGGCGCCCCGCCTGAGCCGTCGCGCGCCGGCCGGCCGCGCGGCACCCCGGCGGGCCGGCCAGAGCGCCGTGGCATAATCCATCGACCGCCACGGCGGCTGTCCGCGTTCCGCACCGACTGGAGAAGCAATCAAGTTCCTGCGCATGAAGCCGGGTCATGGCGAGGTGCTCCTCGCCGAGGGGGATCCCCTCATGCGTGAGGACGAGGAGCGCCTGGTGGAGGAGTTCCGGCGCCAGCTCGACGAGGGCATGTGGGCCGCCGTGCCCACCACCCACCCCGGCAGCGGCCGCCGCGAGGCGCAGATGGTGAAGGCACTACGGAGAGATCCCCCCCGGCGCGGAGCGGGTGATCTTCTTCCCACGCGCGTCGGGTGGCTGACCGGGCGCCGTGCTCCTCGCACTGCTGGTACTGGCCCTGATCGCGGCCGCGCTCGCGGCCCCGCTGGTCATGCCCGTGGTGGCCCGCAAGCGCGCCGAGCGCGCGGCGCAGGCGGGGGTCGGAGGACGGTTCCCGAGCTCGCCTTCTACGACCCGGGCCGCGAGCGGCGGGCCGAGCTGCGCGCACGCGAGCTCCTGCGCTCCTGCGTGAACGACGAGGAGTGGGGGATGTACCGCGACCTCGGGTTCATCCGGGTGGCCGGGCGGCATGTGCGCCGCGAGGCCGACCGCGGCCAGAGCGCCGTCTACGCCTACCTCGTGTACCCCCACAAGCCGATCGTGGCCTACCTCCCGAGCACCGGCCGCCTGCTCAGCGAGTACTGCGTCGAGTTCCCGGACATGAGCGGGGCCACCGGCGCATCGCGGCTGCCCGCCTCCGACGACGTGCTCGCCAAGTGGATGGCCCTGACCTCTGACGAGGACCGCGTGATCCGCCGGGCGAACATGCACCTGGTCGGGCGCCAGCTCGATCCCGCCCGGGTGCGTCGCGACCTCTGGCGGCTGGCGGAATGGGAGCGGCGGCGTCCTCGCCGCGGCGGGCTCCCCTCGGGCACTCAGTGAGCGACCGAGACCTGCGCAGCCGCAGCCGGGTGATCCTGGACGGCCCGGACCGGGCCCAGGCGCGCGCCTACCTGAGGGGCGTCGGGTACGACGACGACGCGCTCAACCGCCCGATGGTGGCCATCGCCAACACCTGGACGGAGACGATGCCCTGCAACTTCCACCTCCGCCGCCTGGCGGAGAAGGTGAAGGAGGGGGTGCGCGAGGCGGGCGGCACGCCGATGGAGTTCAACACCATCGCCATCTCCGACGGCATCACGATGGGCACCGAGGGCATGCGGGCCTCGCTGGTGAGCCGCGAGCTGATCGCCGACTCCATCGAGCTCGTGACCCGCGGGCACATGTTCGACGCCGTGATCGCCCTCTCCGGCTGCGACAAGACCCTTCCCGGGTGCGTGATGGCCCTGGCCCGCCTCGATATCCCCAGCCTGATGCTCTACGGCGGCTCCATCGCCCCCGGGCGCTGGCGCGGCAAGGACGTGACGATCCAGGACGTGTTCGAGGGCATCGGCGCGCACGCGGCCGGCGACCTCAGCGACGAGGAGCTCCGCGACCTCGAGTCGCACGCCTCGCCGGGCGCGGGGGCCTGCGGCGGCCAGTTCACCGCCAACACCATGGCGATGGCCTTCGAGGTGCTCGGCATCTCCCCGGTGGGCAGCTCGATGGTGCCCGCCGAGGACGGGAAGAAGGGGCAGGTGGCCGCGGAGTGCGGGCGCCTCGTGCTCGATGTGCTCGAGCGCGACCTGCGCCCGAGCAGCCTGATCACGCGCGAGGGCCTCGAGAACGCGATCGCCGCGGGAGCGATGTCGGGCGGCTCCACCAACCTCGTGCTCCACCTGCTCGCCGTGGCCCACGAGGCCGGGGTGAAGCTCGAGCTCGACGACTTCGACCGCATCGCGTGGAACACCCCGCTGCTCGCCGACCTGAAGCCGAGCGGGCGCTTCGTGGCCACCGACCTCTACCGCGCCGGCGGCGTGCCGCTGGTGATCAAGCGGCTCAAGGAGACCGGCCTCCTCCACGAGGACGCGATGTCGGTGACCGGCCAGACGCTCGGCGAGCTGGCCGACCAGGCGGTGGAGACGGAGGGGCAGCGGGTGGTGCTCCCGCCCTCGGAGGCGATCAAGCCGAACGGCGGCTTCGCCATCCTCCGCGGGAACCTCGCTCCCGACGGCTGCGTGGTGAAGCTCTCCGGCCACGACCGGATGGAGCACCGCGGCCCGGCGCGCGTCTTCGAGCGCGAGGAGGACGCCTTCGCCGCCGTGAAGGCGCAGGAGATCAAGCCCGGCGACGTGGTGGTGATCCGCAACGAGGGCCCGGCGGGCGGACCCGGCATGCGCGAGATGCTCCACGTGACCGCCGCGCTGGTGGGCGAGGGGCTCGGCGATTCGGTGGCACTGCTCACCGACGGCCGCTTCTCCGGCGCCACCCACGGCTTCATGGCCGGTCACGTGGCCCCCGAGGCGCGCCACGGAGGACCGATCGCCGCCGTGCGGGACGGCGACACGGTGATCTTCGACGTGGCCGCCCGCGAGCTGAACCTGGACCTCCCGGCCGAGGAGATCGCCGCGCGGGTGGAGGCGTACGAGCCCCCGCCGCCGCTCTACGAGACGGGCGTGCTGGGCAAGTACGCCCGGCACGTGGAGTCGGCCGCGCTGGGCGCGATCACGAGCTGACGCCGGACCAGGCTGACTATCCCAGAAGTCCTTGATCTGCTCGGCGTCGCCCGCGTGGCGGGGACCGAACGCCAGCAGCTCGAGCCCCTCGTCGCCCGCCTCGAAGGCCCGGGTCACCGAGGGCGCCACCCGGATGGCGTCCATGACGCTGAGCTCGACGATCTCGTCGTCCAGCTTCACGCGGCCGCTGCCGGAGAGCACCACGTAGATCTCCTCCGCCGCCCGGTGGCGGTGAGCGAAGGGCTGGCGCTTGCCCGGGCGCAGGACGAGGTAGGCGAGGCCGGTCTCGGCCGCGTCCAGGTCGTCGCGCGGGAAGCGGGCCTCCTGGAGGTCGGCGAAGCCGTGCTTGGCCGCCATGTCCTCCACGTCGTGGAGGTTCTTCCTCGAGAAGCTCACGCGCCGCCTACGCCACCTGGGTGACCCCGGGCGCGGACTCCTTCGCCTCCGCCGGGCCGGTCTCGTCGAGGAACTCCATCAGCAGGTCGTTGAAGGCGCCGGGCCGCTCCAGCATCGCCACGTGGCCGGTGTCGCGCATCAGCAGCTTGCGGGCGTCGGGGAGCAGGCGCTCGTACTCGTTCGGCGTCCTCCACGGGCAGCACGGCGTCGTCCTCGCCCCACACGATCAGCGTCGGACAGGCGATCTCGGGCAGCCGCTCGCGGAAGTCGAACTCCAGGTTCGCGCGCAGGGCGTCGTTGAATCCGGGCTTGCCCGCGCCCTTGATCATCGCCTCCCACGCCAGGTCGGCGTCCAGCCGGCTGGGATGCCGCGCCACCAGCGACAGGGCCAGGTGCCGGCTCACCGGCCGCCGCGCCGTCTGGCGGTGGCGAGCCGCGGTGTAGACCGTGACCGCGGCGGCGGCCCGGCCGAGCGTGACCACGGGCGCCCGGAAGAGGTTGTTGGTGGTGATGCCCGCGGCCGAGACCAGCACGAGGCGCTCCACGCGCGCGGGGAAGTCGATCACCAGCTCGGCGCCCACGAAGCCGCCCATCGAATTGCCCACCAGCGCCACGTTCCCGAGCCCCAGGGTGGCGGCCAGGTCCTCCACCACCTGGGCGTAGAACGGGATCGAGATCGGCTCGGAGGGCATGGGGGAGAGCCCGAAGCCGGGAAGGTCGAGCGCCACCACGCGGCGATCGAGTGCCGCGCGCGGCATGTTCTGGATCCAGTTCTGCCACTGGCCGCCGAGGCCGTGGACGAACACCACGGGCGCCCGGGCGGCGGCCTGGCCGTCGGCGGGGCCCATGTCCACGTAGTTCACCTCGGCCCCGGCGAAGCGGCCGCGCCTCAGATGCGAGGCCCAGTCCACCTCGCGCCAGCTCGGCTCGGCGGTGCCCCCGTACTCCTCCCCGGCGGTCCGGGCCCGCCGGGGCGAGGTGGGACGCGCGTGGGAGGCGAGAACCCTCGGCATTGCGCCTACTGTACCTGCGGGATGGCGCGCATAGGCCTGGACATCGACTCGACTCTGCACCACTACTGGGAGCTGCTGGAGCGCATCGCCAAGGAGCGCTACGGGGTGGAGCTCCCGTACGAGGACCAGCACGGCTGGGGCATCACCGCCCTGGAGCGCGACGCGCTCGTGCAGTGCGTGGAGGAGACCCATTCGGACGAGAACATCGCCGCCGCGGTGCCCTACCCGGACGCCGTGGAGACCGTGCGGGCCTGGCACGAGCAGGGGCACTGGATCCACGTGACGAGCCACCGCCGCCCGGTCACCGCCCCGGCCACCGAGCGCTGGCTCGAGAGCATCGGCATGCCGTACGACGACCTGCACTGCTCGTTCGACAAGATCTCCCGGTGCATCGAGCTTAGAATCGACGTGCTAGTGGACGACAGCCCAGTGAACATCGTGAAAGCCCGGCGCGCGGGCATCGTGGCCGCCACCATCACCCACCCTTGGAACGTTGACCTGATGACCGAGGACGGAGTCATCGGAGCCCCCGACTGGGTCTCGCTCAGGAGCGAGCTGGACCCCGTCCTCGAGCAGATGGGCTGAGACCATGCCTCTGCCGGAGGGTCTGCGCCACCGGGCGCCCGAGCGGCTTCGCCGCAACAAGACCATCCGCCAGCTCGCGCTGCGCACCGGGCTCGTCACCCCCCGCTACGCGCACTCGCCCGCTGAGACCGAGCTCCTGCAGCGACTCGCCGCCGGGCGGCGCCGGGCCGTCCTCGTCGGGGTGCACGAGGGCTCGTGCGCGCTCAGCCTCGTGGACGGCCTGCCCCAGGGCGCGGACCTGCACCTGGTGGAGGAGTTCACGCACACGGCCGGCTGGCGTGAGAACTGGGACGAGCACGCGGTGAAGGCCCTGGTGAGCCGGGCGGCCAAGCGCCGCGGCGGCCCGAGCCTGTCCTGGCACGTGGCCTCGAGCGAGGACGCCGCCCGGGACTGGCCCACCCCGGTGGACCTGGTGGTGATCGACGGCGACCACTCTCGGGACGCGTGCCGCTCCGACTGGGAGCTCTGGAGCCCGCACGTCCGCATCGGCGGCATCGTGGCGTTCCACGGGGCCCGCGGCGGGGATCCGGGCCCCACCGCGGTGGTCACCGAGCTGTTCGGCGCGGGCGACCCGCGCGGGTGGCGGGTACTGGCCGAGCGCGAGACCGTCGTGGCCGCCGAGCACGTGGCCGTGACCCTGCACTGACCGGCCGCCGCGCGCCCCTGACACAATCGCGCGATGGCGGAGCCCACGCGAACCACGCTCTCGACCCGGGAGGTGCTCCCCGAGCGCGGCCCGGCCGCCGGGCTTCCCGCCGTGCGCAAGGAGGAGCTGCGGCGCCACCTCCCCGGCGTGGAGCCCGAGCGCGCGGCTCACGGACTGGGGGCGCTCCGAGCGCATCGAGGGGCTGATGGACCGCACCCTCTACGACTTCTTCTACCGCTACTGGTTCCGGGCCGAGGTGGAGGGGATCGAGAACGTGCCCGCCGCCGGCGGCGCGCTGCTCGTGTCGAACCACTCGGGAGCGCTGCCTCCGGACGCGGCGATGATCACCAAGGCCATCCGCGAGGAGCATCCCCAGCCGCGCTCCCTGAACATCACCGTGGAGCACTTCTTCAAGGGCTATCCCGGGTTCTCCATGCTGATGCCGAAGATCGGGTGCGTGCCGGCCCACCCGGCGAACGTGCACCGCCTGCTCTTCGACGAGGAGCAGCTCGTGCTGGTGTTTCCCGAGGGCCGCAAGGGCACCGAGAAGCTCTACAAGGACCGCTACCGGCTGCGCCGCTTCGGCCGGGGCGGCTTCGTGGAGGCGGCCATGCGCGCCCAGGTGCCGATCGTGCCCGTGTGCGTGGTGGGCGCCGAGGAGGCGGCCCCGGTGTTCGCCCAGATGGGCCTGCTCAAGCGCGTGACCGGGCTGCTCTACTTCCCGATCACGCCCACGTTCCCGCACCTCGGGCTGGCCGGGATGCTGGGATACCTGCCCGCCAAGTTCAAGCTCCGCTTCCTCGAGCCCATGCGCTTCGACGAGGAGGGCCTCCACGAGGACAAGGCCCTGGTGCAGACCACGGCCCACGAGGTCCGGGCGCGCATCCAGGAGGGTCTCTGGGACATGCTGGCCGACCGCAAGTCGGTGTGGTTCGGATGACGGGGGGCTCGCGGCGGATCCTGGTCACCGGCCTGTCCACGTACTGGGGCGGGCGGCTGGCCCAGGCGCTCGAGGCGTTCGACTCGGTGGAGGCCGTGATCGGGGTGGACAACGAGGAGCCCCACGTGGAGCTCGAGCGCACCGAGTACGTGAAGGTGGGGGCCCAGCACGCGCTTCTGCGCCGGGTGGTGGAGGCGGCCGAGATCGACACCGTGGTGGACACCCGCCTGGTGGTGGACTCACCGACGACCACCACCGCCCAGGCCCACGAGAACAACGTGATCGGGACGATGAACATCCTGGCCGCCTGCTCCGGGAGCGGCTCGCCCGTGCGCAAGGTGGTGTTCAAGTCCTCCACCCACTTCTACGGGTGCGAACAGGACGATCCGGCCTTCTTCGACGAGTCGATGGGCCGCTCGCGCCGCCCGCGCACCGGCATCGAGCGCGACGTGGTGGAGGCCGAGGCCTCGGTGGGGGACTTCGCCGACAAGAACCCGGACGTGGACGTGACCATCCTGCGCTTCGCCAACGTGCTCGGGCCCGATGTGAAGACCTCCCACATCGACCTCTTCTCGCTTCCGGCGGTGCCGATGATCCTGGGGTTCGACCCGCGCTACCAGTTCGTGCACGAGGACGACGTGGTGCACGCGCTGGAGCACGCGGTGGCTCAGCAGATTCCCGGGCGTGTTCAACATCGCGGGCGACGGCGTGCTCGCCCTCAGCGAGGTGGCGGGGCTCCTGGGCAAGCCATACGCGCCCGTGATCCCGCCGTGGGGCACCGGCCTGGCCGTGTCGGCCCTGCGGCGCGTGGGAATCAGGATTCCGCCTGAGACCGTGGGCCTCCTGCGCTTCGGCCGCGGCGTGGACAACCGCCGCTACAAGGCCACCGGGTTCCACTACCAGCACACCAGCCGGGAGTCGGTCATGAAGCTGGGCGAGCACCTGCGCCTCCAGCCGGTGGTGCGCGGGGTGCACGAGCCCTACCGCTACGAGCGCGAGGTGGAGGAGTTCCTGCGCTGGAGCCCGCACGTGAAGAACGCGCGCGGCGCAGCGGGAAGGCCGCACCTGGATCGCGAGCAGATGGCGGAGCTGCGCCGCCTCGTGGACGGCCTCGAGGGCGAGGCGCGCGCCGAGGCCCTTCGCCTCGAGGAGGAGCGCCTGGCCGAGGAACAGCGGTGGGCGCACGTGGAGGCCGGTGACCGGGCCGCCGCCGCCCCGAAGCACCCGCCACCCCGGCGTGCACCGCCCGGTCGAGCACTACGACGACCTGGCCGCGGAGGAGGTGATCGCGCTCCTGGGCTCGCTCGAGGCGCACGACCTGGGCCTGCTGCGCGACCACGAGCGCCGGCACGCCGGCCGCGAGCGCGTGCTGGCGGCGATCGACTCGGTTCTGGCCCGCTCCGGATAGCGCGCCGCGGCGCCAGCCTTCCCGCCCGGTCGGCGCACAAAACCCCCGCAAAAGACGATGCACGCGTGTCGCACCGCCCGTCTTGTGCCTACACTCACATCCGCGGCGCCGCCGCGATGCGCATGAGGCAGAGGTCGTTCATCTTCGTAGCTGTTCTGGTCGCGGCCCTCCTCGTGGGCGCGGTTGGCGCGGTCGCTTACGACAGCTCGCGCGGCGACAAGATCGCCAAGGGCGTGACCGTCTCCGGCGTGGACGTGGGCGGCATGACCGAGGCCGAGGCCCGCGGCGAGGTGGCTCGCGTGCTCCGGGAGCCGCTGCGCCAGCCCGTGGCCGCGGTGCACGGAGACCGGCGCTTCAACCTGTCGGCCGAGGACGCCGGCGTGCGCGCCGACGTGAAGGGCATGGTGGACGAGGCGCTGGACGTGAGCCGTGAGGGCAACATCATCAGCCGGGTGGCCCGCGATCTCACCGGAGGCGAGGAGGACGCCCAGGTTCCGGCCCGCATCATGTACTCGCGGGCGGCCGTGCGCCAGCTGGCCAAGCGGGTGGCCGCCAACGTGGACCGGCCCGCTCAGGACGCCGAGGTGGAGTTCCCGTCGCTCGAGAAGGTGGATTCCAAGGTCGGGTTCCGGGTGGACCGCCCGGCGCTCGTGCAGCGGATCGAGCAGGCCCTGACCGTGCCCGGCGTGAATCGCAGCGTGCGCACGCCGGTGACCCGCACCCAGCCGAAGGTCACGCGCGACGAGCTGGCCAAGAAGTACCCGGTGATCCTGGTGGCCGATCGCCCCAACTTCAAGCTGAAGCTCTACAAGAACCTGCGCCTGGTGCACACCTACACGGTCGCGGTGGGCGCCGTGGGCTTCGACACCCCGGCCGGGCTCTACCACATCCAGAACAAGGCGGTGGACCCCGCCTGGACCGTGCCGAACAGCGACTGGGCCGGGGACCTGGCCGGGCAGGTGGTCCCCGGCGGCACGCCGGAGAACCCGCTCAAGGCCCGCTGGCTGGGGATCTTCGACGGCGCGGGCATTCACGGCACCGACGAGACCTACTCACTGGGCAGCGCGGCCTCCCACGGCTGCATCCGCATGGCGATCCCCGACGTGATCGCCCTGTACCCGGAGGTCCCCGTGGGAACGCCGATCTACATCGCCTGAGTTCCCGGATCTCCGTCCACGCCGATCCTCCCCACGGGGATCTCCTCCCAGCCCTGATCCTCCAAGAGGGTCTGGCGCCCGGTGTGTCGAATGCAGAGCGTGCCTATGAAGATGCCCCTGACGTGCTTGCGCAGCACCGCGTACCACATGGTGGACGCGTCGCTCGGTCCCTGGATCCGGTGCCACGGCGGCTCGGGCTTGTCGTCCTCGCCCGTCAGCCCGGCCTCGGCGAGCTGAGTGCGCGTGGCCACCCGCCCGTCCCGAGTGTTGACGAAGAACAGCCCCACGCCCTCGGAGGCTAGTTGGGCCGAGTCCCTGCGCGGCTTCGACGAGTGGCAGCGCGCGAAGGGCATGGGGGAGAAGACCCGCCGCGCCTACGGCGTGGACCTGGCCCAGCTGGCCGAGTGGGCCTCCGCGCAGCGCCTCGCGCCCTCGGACCTGGGGCACAGGGACCTGAGGCGCTTCGCCGGGGTGCTGTCCGAGCGCGGGGCGGCGAAGTCCACCGTGGGACGCAAGCTGGCCGCCTTCCGGGCCTTCTACCGGCATCTGGTGGAGCGTGGCGCGCTCGACGCCAATCCCGGCGACCTGGTGGCCTCTCCGCGGCGCGACTCCTACCTGCCGCGCGTGCTGCGTCCCGGCGAGGTGGCCGACCTGCTCGAGCGCGTGCCGGCCTCCGGCCCGCTCGACCACCGGGACCGGGCCCTGTTCGAGCTGGCGTACTCCGCCGGCCTGCGCGCCCAGGAGATCGTGGACCTGAACACCGAGTCGATCGACCCCGACGCCGAGGAGGTCCGGGTCGAGGGGAAGGGCGGCAAGACCCGCGTGGTGCCCGTCGGCGAGCACGCCTGGAAGGCGCTGGAGGCCTATCTGGCCCGCGGCCGCCCGGCCCTGGCGGACGCATCGGAGGGCGACACCGCGCTCTTCATCTCGAAGACCGGGCGCCGCCTCTCGACCTCGGACGTGCGCCGCCGGCTCGGTCTCCAGGCCCGCCGGACGGCGCTCCAGGGCGGGATCTCTCCGCACACGCTGCGACACTCCTTCGCTACCCATCTGCTGGAGGGGGGCGCGGACCTGCGCACCATCCAGGAGCTCTTGGGGCACGCTTCCGTGAGCACGACCCAGACATACACTCGGGTAGAGTCGAAACGGCTCAAGCTGGTGTACTCGCGCGCCCACCCACGCGCCTAACCGGAGAGACCCGGTGGAGACGAACCTCAAGGCGATCGAGTTAAGAGACCTGTGGCGCCGTTACAAGGACGAGCGCGACCCCAAGGCGCGCGAGCGCCTCGTGATCGCCTACTCGCCGCTCGTCAAGTACGTGGCCGGCCGCATGTCCAGCGGGTTGCCCTCCCACGTGGAGGAGTCCGACCTGATCTCGTACGGGCTGCTCGGCCTGATCTCGGCGATCGAGCGCTTCGAGCCCGAGCGCGAGATCAAGTTCGAGACCTTCGCGGTCACCCGCATCAAGGGATCGATCATCGACGAGCTGCGCTCCCTCGACTGGGTGCCGCGCTCCGTGCGCACCAAGGCGCGGGAGATCGAGCGTGCCAACGCCAAGCTCGAGCACGAGCTGCACCGCGCGCCCACCGACAAGGAGATGGCCGAACGAGCTGGACGTCACGGTGGACGACTTCAACGACTCGCTGGTGCGCATCTCCAACTCCTCGGTGGTGGCGCTCGACGAGCTCTGGACCGTGTCGGACGCGTCCGGGGACCAGGTGTCGCTGCTGGACACGATCCAGGACCCGCACGCGGCCGACCCGGCGCAGGAGATGGACACCACCGAGATGAAGGACCGCCTGGCCGACGCGATCGCGCGCCTGCCCGAGCGGGAGAAGCTGGTGGTGGCCCTCTACTACTACGAGAACCTCACGCTCCGCGAGATCGGCGAGGTGCTCGGGCGTCACCGAGTCGCGCGTCTCGCAGCTCCACACGAAGGCCGTCCTGCGCCTGAAGTCCCGGCTCCAGGGCGACCCGCTCACCGAGTCGAGCTAGCCACCGCGCGCCCGCTCCCGGCGAGTAGTCTGCGCCCAACGTCGAGGAGAGGAGACGGATGGCGCACGAATCGCCCAAGAGGATCCGCAACGTGGCCTTGGTCGGCCACCGGGGCAGCGGGAAGACGTCGGTGAACGAGGCTCTTCTGTTCGAGGCGGGAGCAATCAACCGCCTCGGCACCACGGCGGACGGCACCACCGTCTCCGACTCGGCCGCCGACGAGAAGGCGCGCGAGATGTCGATCTCGGCGAGCCTCTCCTCGTTCCGGTGGGACGACCGCAAGATCAACCTGCTGGACACTCCGGGCGAGCCCAGCTTCCTCGCCGATGCGATCGCCGCCCTGTCGGTGTGCGAGGGCGCCGTGTTCGTGGTGAACGGCGTGATGGGCGTGGAGGTCACCACCGACCGCCTCTGGGCCGCGGGCCGACGACCTCGGCCTCGCGCGCCTCATCTTCGTGAACATGCTCGACCGCGAGCGTGCCGACTTCTTCCGGGCGCTGGACTCGCTCAAGCAGGCCTTCGGCCCGCACGTGGTGGCCACCGAGATCCCGATCGGGTCCGAGCACGAGCTGCAGGGCGTGATCGACCTGGTGGACATGAAGGCCTACCGCTACGACGGCGCCGACCGCGGCGGCGCGGAGGAGATCGAGATCCCCGAGGAGCTTCAGGCGCAGGCCCAGGAGTACCGCGAGAAGCTGATGGACGAGGTGGCCGAGGTATCCGACGTGCTGATGGAGCGCTACCTCGAGGGCGAGGACATCTCCCACGAGGAGACCGTGAGCGCGCTCAAGACCGGCGTCACCGACGGCCGCATCTTCCCGGTGACCTGCGGTGCGGCCACGCGCAACCTGGGCATCAACCGCCTGCTGGACGCCCTCGTGGAGGACCTGCCGTCCCCGGCCAAGAAGGGCCCGCTGGAGCTCGAGGGCATCACCCTCGAGCCGGACGAGGACAAGGACATGGTCGCGTTCGTGTTCAAGACGCTGGCCGATCCGTTCGCCGGGCGCCTCAACCTGTTCCGCGTCTACCAGGGCGTGGTGACCCAGGATTCGCACGTGCACAACTGCCGCGCACACGTGAAGGAGCGCGTCGGTCAGCTGCTCGTGCCCCAGGGGAAGGACTCCGAGCACGCGGAGGAGTTCGGCCCCGGGGACATCGGCGCCGTGGCCAAGCTGAAGGAGACGCGGGCGGGCGACGTGCTCGCGGCCGGCGACGCGGAGATCCCGCTCAGGATGCCGGAGATGCCGAAGCCGGTGATGGCCTTCGCCATCGAGGCCAAGGCCAAGGGCGACGAGGAGAAGATGGGCACGGCGCTGCGCCGCCTCCAGGAGGAGGACCCCACCATCGACTTCCACCGGGACCAACAGACCGGTGAGCAGATCGTGGCCGGCCTCACCCAGATCCACGTCGAGGTGATCGTTGAGCGGATGAAGGAGCGCTTCGGCGCCGAGGTGGAGCTTCACCCGCCGCGCGTGCCCTACCGGGAGACGATCAAGGGCAAGGCCAGCGCACACGCCCGGTACAAGAAGCAGACCGGCGGCCGGGGTCAGTTCGCCGACTGCCACATCGAGATCGAGCCGCTGCGCTCGGGCGAGGGCTTCGACTTCGTGAACGCGATCAAGGGCGGCGTGATCCCCGGCGGGTTCATCCCCGCGGTGGAGAAGGGCGTGCAGGAGGCGATGCGCAACGGGGTGGTGGCCGGCTACCCCGTCGGCGACGTGCGGGTGCGCCTGTACGACGGCCAGCACCACGCCGTGGACTCCTCGGAGATGGCGTTCAAGATCGCCGGGTCGATGGCCTTCAAGGACGCCATGGAGAAGGCCGGGCCCCTGCTCATGGAGCCGATCATGACCGTGAGCGTCCTGGTGCCCGAGGACTGCGTGGGCGACGTGATCGGGGACCTGAACTCCCGCCGCGGCCGTCCGCTCGGGATGGAGCCGAAGGGCACGGTCACCGAGATCCGGGCCGAGGTGCCGATGGAGGAGATGCTCGAATACGCCCCCGACCTGCGCGCGATCACCGGCGGCCGGGGCGACTACTCGATGGATCTCGCCCGCTACGAGGAGGTGCCCTCGCACGTGGCCCAGCGCGTGGTGGCGCGCGCCCAGGAGGCGGCGGTGAAGGCGGCTCGAAGGCCTCAGGCTAGCCCGGCCGCCAGCCCTATCATCGGGAAGGCGTGAAGAAGGAACTGAGACCGGTCCACGACGCGCTGAACTGCGACGTCTGCGGCCGTACGATCCTGAAGGGCGAGCAGACGGAGACGTATCTCGCCCCCGGCGGGCACCGGAATCGCGTGTGCCCGCTCTGCTTCGCTCGCGCCGAGCACCACGGCTGGATCCGCGAATCGGCCGACGGCTCCGTGCCGGCGCGCTTCCCCCGGGAGGAGAAGGGCCCCTCGCTGCTCTCGCGCCTGCGCCGCCGCCGCTCCGAGCCCGCCCCGGCCGGCCAGCCCCAGACCTTCAGCGAGCCGGAGCCCGCGTTCGGCGCGAACGGGGCCGAGACCGAGTTCCCGCCCGACGATCCCGTTCGCCGCGCCGAGCAAGCCCCGCTCGCGGCCCAAGGACCCGCGTCACGTCCGGGCGGTACCCACCACCGCCGGGGCCAAGGTGGAACGGGCGCTCGAGCTCTTCAACGACTCCGACCATCAGCGCACGATCGCCGGACTGCGGCGGACGCTCGGAGACCCGTGGGTCAGCGCGCGCCCGGACGACGGCGGCCCGAGTGCCGTGTCCCTCGTCGTGGCCTGGGAACTGTCCTGGTACCGCTACCGGGTGGACCTGGGCGACGAGTCCGATCCCGTCCTCATGCTGGAGAAGGGGGAGGAGATCGACCAGATCGACGAATACCTAAGAGAGTGGAACGCGGCGCTGGACCCGAACGGTCGGGTGCTGGCGGGAAACAGCGTCAGCGATGGAGGTTCGGAAGGTTGATCTACTGCGTCGTCCCCCAGGCCCTGGCCGATGAGCTGTACGACAAGCTCGCCGACTACTACCGCGACGATCCGCACGTGGAGGTCATCATCGACCGCCGCGCCCAGGGTGGGACGGTGGGCGACCACCCGTCGCATTCCGACCGCCGCAGGAAGCGCCCGAAGGGCAGCTTCCCCGTGATCGAGGCGCCGGCGGCCGAGTAGCCCGCCCGCTCGCGATGGACAAGGTCGTCGTGCACGTCGACGGCGGCGCGCGCGGCAATCCCGGGCCGGCCGCCGCGGCCGCTGTGGCCACCGCTCCCGACGGGACGGAGCTCGCCGAGCGCAGCGTCTACATGGGCGCGGCCACCAACAACGTGGCCGAGTACCGGGCGCTGCTGCTGGGGCTCGAGCTGGCCCGCGAGCTCGGCGCCCGCGAGGTCGAGGTGGTGAACGACTCCGAGCTCGTGGCCCGTCAGGTGGGCGGCGAGTACAAGGTCAAGAACGCCGGGCTCAAGCCCCTCTTCCTCGAGGCGATGCGCACCCTTCGCGGGTTCGACGGCTGGGCCGTGCGCTCGGTGCGCCGGGAGCACAACGAGCGCGCCGACGCGCTGGTGAACGAAACCTCGACGCCGCGCGCTAGGAGGAGCGCAGCCCGACGGTGTCGGGCCAGCACCGCACCATGCCTTCTAAGGCGTGAAGTACATCGGGTTCGGCAGCTTGTACGCGCGGCGGGCGTAGCCGCCGCTCAGGTCGCTCTGCTGGTCCCCGACGTTCGCCAGGATCCGGTAGCCGGACCTGCGTGATCTCCTTGCGGGTGCTCGACTTGTAGGGCACGAGCGACGAGGCGTGGTCATCGGCGGGCCTCAGGTAGAGCGCGCGGTAGCCGCGGTACCCACCGGCCTCCAGTTGGCTCACCGTGATGGGCCGAAGGCCCTCGGGGCGCCCGGTGATGAAGAACACCGCCACTCCGCGGCGCTTGGCGAGCTTGTACAGCGACTTCGTCTGCCTGATCACCGGGAGGGTCGCCTCGGTGACCGAGCACACCACGGAGGCCTGGAAGTTGCGCGCCTTGGCGCACTCGTAGAGCGACAGCGAGGTGTCGTCGATGTCGAGCACGATCGCGGGCTTGCGGCCGCCTAGTCGGCCGTGGTGGCGCGCCAGCCAGCGGCGGACGAAGGTCTTGGCCCGCTGGATCGTGCGGGTGGTGTCACGGTTGCCACTCGCCGGAGTCGTGGTAGCGCCACGATCTCGGCCGGCGTGGCGGGCGCCTGCGGCTCCTTGGCGCTCGATAGCCCGGTGAGGCCCGTGGCGAGCGCGAGCACGAGGCAGGACAGGACGAGGGTGACTGCGCGGGTGGAGGGCACCGGCGCACTCTAAGCCACCTTCACCGGAATTTCACGGGGGAACCGGCAGCGGGCGGCCCGCGAGGCCCCGGTAGGCGGCCGCCGCGGCGGCGGCGCAGACCGCGATCACCACCGCCATCGGCACCGCGGTGTCCGTTCCCGCG
>CAVVYE010000012.1:0-12905 GCA_963752455.1 uncultured Thermoleophilaceae bacterium | reverse complement strand
CGCCGCTCCGCCGCCCGGTGCCACCGCCGCGCCGCGTGCGGCCGCGGCTGCCCCGCCCCCGGCCGCCACCGCCCCGCCGCAGGCTCCGCCCGGAGGCGGCCTGGCCGCTCCCCCGCCGCCGGCCGCGGGCCCTCCCGGCGGTTCGGGCGGCGCCGAGCCATCCCCCAAGCGCCGCTGGCCGCTGGTGGCCGGGATCGCGGCCCTCGCGGCCGTGGCCGTGGGGGGAGTGGTGCTCGCCACCGGCTCCTCCGACGACGATTCCAAGAAGGACCTCGGCGAGCGGGTGCCGGCCACGCTGAGTCCGGTGCCCACCAACAAGGTGGACGGCCTCGGCAACACCACGCTCCGGCTCAATGGGACTCTGGCCACGGTCACGCTCCGGACCAACGGCCTGGTGGACGGCGAGCCCCACGCGATGCACATCCACGCGGGCGAGAAGGGTGCGTGCCCGACCGTGGACGCCGCTCAGGAGCACAACGGGAATCTCTCCATCAGCACCCTGGACGGGGCCGGGTTCTACGGTCATCCGCGCGTCTCCCTGACCACGAGGGGGGACATCGGCGTGGCCAGCATCCTCGAGTTCCCGCGCTACCCGACGACCGGGAACATCAAGTACACGCGCACAATGAGGCTCCGGCCCAACACCGTGCGCCTGATTCGCAAGAACCTCGGCGTCGTCGTGGTGCACGGCATCGACTACAACGGGAACGGCAACTACGACGCAACACTCGGCGGGAGCGACCTCAATCCCGCGCTCTCCGGCGAGGCCACCGCGCCCGCGCTGTGCGGCGAGCTCCTGGCCGGCCGGAAGGAGCAGCAGAGCGCACAGGCGCCCGGCGGGGGCCGGGTCTACACCGCCTCGATGGGGCTCCCGCCCGGCACCCCGGGCCTCATCTGCCACCTCCGGGGTTTCGGCTCGCTCGCCACGAGCTGAGCGGCCGGCCGTCCGGCGGCTGACGCCGGGTCCTATATTCACCGCATGGCCGAGGTCTCGATCGGCTCGGTCTTCGCCGGCTACCGCATTGAGGGCGTGGCCGGGGAGGGCGGCATGGGCCGGGTGTACCGGGCCACCCAGATGGCCCTGAGCCGGACCGTGGCGCTGAAGCTGATCGTGCCGGAGCTGGCCGGCGATCCCGACTTCCGCGCGCGATTCGAGCGGGAGTCCCACCTGTCGGCCTCGATCGACCACCCGAACGTGATCCCGGTCTACGAGGCGGGCCAGGCCGACGGGCGGCTGTTCATCGCCATGCGCTGGGTGGAGGGCACCGACCTGCGCTCCCTGATCGTGAGCGAGGGACGCCTGGACCCGGCCCGCGCCGTCGCGATCGTGGACCAGATCGGAGATGCTCTGGACGCGGCGCACAGCGGTGGCCTGGTGCACCGGGACGTGAAGCCCGCGAACGTGATGCTCACGGCCACGCACGGCCGGGAGCACGCCTACCTCACCGACTTCGGCCTCACGAAGAAGACGGCGTCCACCACGGCGCTCACGCAGGCCGGGCACTTCGTGGGCACCCCCGACTACATGCCGCCCGAGCAGATCATGGGGGAGCCGGCCGACGCGCGGGCGGACGTCTATGCGCTCGGGTGCCTGCTCTTCCATGCGCTCACCGGCCGCCCCCCGTACGACCGGGAGAGCGAGGTGGCGAAGATGTACGCCCACCTCCACGACCCGCCGCCGAGCGCCGTGGAGACCGCGCCGGGCACGCCGGCCGGCCTCGACGCGGTGATCGAGCGGGCGCTCGCGAAGGAGGCCGCCCAGCGCTATCCCTCCGCGGGCGACCTCGGCCGCGCCGCGCGGGCGGCGCTCGGAGGCACGGACCCGTCGCAGCCGGAGCGCAGCCTGGCCACCGGTCCCGCGGCACCTCACGCCACCGAGCTGTCGCCGGCCGCTCCGCCCACGGCACCCGCGCCCGTTCTGCCGCCGTCGCCACCCCCACAGGCGCCGCCCGCCGCGGCGCTCCCCCCCGAGCGCTCGCGCGGCCGGGCCCTCCCGATCGCGGGCGTTGCGCTGCTTGGGGCCGTCGCCGTGGCCGGGGTGCTCGCGGCTGCCGGGGTGTTCTCCGGAGGCGACGAGGGCGGGTCCTCGTCCGACGACGGTCGCTCCTCCGGCGAGGTCACGAAGCCCACGGTGGTGGCCAACATCCCGGCGGGCAACGGCCCCGACGGGATCACCGTGAGCGGCAACACCGTGTGGGTGGCCAACTCCGCCGGAGGCGTGGTCACCCGCCTCGACGCCCGCACCAACCGAGCTACCGGGGAACCGGTGCGCGTGGGTCAGAACCCGGACAGCGTGGCCGTGACGGACGGCGTGGTGTGGGTGACCAACACCGATGACGGCACCGTCAGCCGCATCGAGGGGGGCTCGGCGTCGGTCGTGCCGGTGGGCCCCGGACCCGAGGGCCTGTCAGCCCGAGGCGGGCTGCTCTGGGTGGCGAACGGCGACGGGGACAGCGTGAGCCGGATCGATCTGGACTCGGCCACCACGGTCGGCGAGCCGATCGGCGTGGGGAACAAGCCGATCGGCATATTCGCGGGCAGCCGCTTCGTGTGGGTGGCCAACAGCTTCAGCGGCACCGTGAGCCGCCTCGATCCCTCGACGGGCGAGGTGGTGGGCGAGACCGCCGGAGTGGGGAAGAACGTGCGCAGCGTGACCGAGGGGCTCGGCTCCGTGTGGGTGTCGAGCGTGGGCGACGACCGGGTGACTCGGCTCGACCCCAGCTCCGGAAGGGTGGTGGGCCGGCCGATCACCGTCGGGGACCGCCCGAAGGAGATGGCTGTGGCGGGCGGCTACCTCTGGGTCGTGAACGAAGGCAGCAACTCCGTGAGCCGCATCGACCCGGATGAGGGCAGGGTGGTGGGTGCGCCGATCCAGGCGGGCACCACGCCCGTGGGAATCGCGGCCGGCGCCGGTTCGGTGTGGGTGAGCAACAACTCGAGCGACAACGTCACTCGGATCAGGCCGTAGCCCCCGGCGTAGGCGTGGTGCCCGCTCGAGTGCGTGGCGCTTATGCATCTATACGGTGCAAAGGCGCCAGCACCGGCGCCCTATCCCAGCTCCTGGTCCAGCCAGAACGCGGCGCGGATCAGCGCCAGGTGCGTGAAGGCCTGGGGGAAGTTGCCCAGCGCCTCTCCGGTGAGCCCGATCTCCTCGGCGTAGAGGCCGAGGTGGTTCGCGTAGGTGAGCATCTTCTCGAACGCCAGCCGCGCCTCGTCCACCCGGCCCGACCTGGCCAGAGCCTCCACGTACCAGAACGTGCAGATCGAGAACGTGCCCTCCTCGCCCTCCAGGCCGTCGGGGGAGGCCTCGATGTTGTAGCGGTAGACGAGGCTGTCGCTCACGAGCTCGCGTGACATGGCGTCGAGCGTCGATAGCCAGCGCTTGTCGGTCGGCGCCACGAAGTCCATCAGCGGCATGAGCAGCACGGAGGCGTCGAGGAACTCGCTGTCGTAGTGCTGGACGAACGCCTGGCGCTCCTGGTGCCAGCCCCGGGCCATGATCTGGTGGTAGATCTGATCGCGCGCCCCCTGCCACTTCGGCAGGTCGGCCGGGAGCCCGCGCTCGAGGGCCATCTTCACCGCGCGCTCGAGGCCCACCCAGGACATGAGCCGCGAGTAGGTGTAGTGCTTGCGGCCGCCGCGCTCCTCCCAGATGCCCTCGTCGGCCTGGTCCCAGTTCTCGCAGATCCATTCGATCACCCGGCTGAGGTCCACCCACGAGTCGTGGTCCACCGGGGACCCGTTGCGGCTGTAGAAGTACACCGAGTCGATCAGCTCGCCGTAGATGTCGAGCTGAAGCTGGTCCGCGGCACCGTTTCCGATTCGGACGGGCGCGGATCCCTGGTAGCCCTCGAGGTGGTCGAGCACCTCCTCCTTGAGCTCGGACCGGCCGTCGATCCCGTACATGATCTGGAGCGGCCCGTGTCCCTCCGGCCGGACCTCGCTGAAGCGCTCGCGCAGCCACTCCATGAACGCCGCGGCCTCGTCGGTGAAGCCCAGCCGCAGCAGCGCGTACAGCGAGAAGGCGGCGTCGCGGATCCAGGTGTAGCGGTAGTCCCAGTTGCGACCGCCGCCGAGCTGCTCGGGCAGGCTCGTGGTGGGCGCGGCCACGATCCCGCCGGTGGGCCTGAAGGTGAGCAGCTTGAGCGTGAGCGCCGAGCGGTGCACCATCTCGCGCCAGCGGCCCTGGTAGCGGGACTTGGCGAGCCACTGCCGCCAGTACTCGAGCGTGCGGTCGAGCGCGTCCCGCGTCTCGGCCTCCGAGTAGGGCCGCGGCACGTAGTTCTCGGGCACCCGCTCGAGCACGAAGGTCACGGCCTCCCCGGGGGACAGCGTGATCTCGCACGACACGCCGTTCTCCCCGAGGGTCAGCGGCGTGGCCGACTCCAGCGCCATGGAGATCTCCGCCGAGCGGAACACCACGCCGTTCTCGTGGAACACGATCGTGTGCGGGTCGCGCCCGTAGTTGAAGCGCGGCTCCACCTCGATCCGGAAGGTGAGCTCTCCGCGGACCCCGAGCACGCGCCGGATGAGCCGGTGCCGGTACACGCTTCCCGGCGCGTCGTGGATCGGCATGAAGTCCTGAACCTCGCCCACGCCGGCCCGGGTGAGGAAGCGCGTCATCAGGACGTTCGTGTCGGGGAAGTAGAGCTGCTTGGAGGTCCAGCCCTCCGTGGCCGGGGCGATGCGGTAGTAGCCGCCCAGCTCCCGGTCGAGGATCGAGCCGAAGACGCTGGGGGAGTCGAAGTGCGGGCAGCAGTACCAGTCGATGGTGCCGTCCGTGCCCACCAGTGCCGCGGTGTGGAGATCTCCGATGATCCCGTGCTCGGCGATCGGGAGGTAACCCGGGCGCGAGGCGCCCGCGTCCTCGAACGGGTCCTGCTCGACCTCCATCAGATGCGCCACTCCGTGGCGGTCCGGAGCCTCCGCGCCTCGGCCTTGAGCATCGCGGTACAGAACCTGGGGGTGGGACACCAGGAAGTCCTGGACGTCCTCGCCGGGCACGATCAGGCAGCTCACCGGAGTCCTGGTCATGACCGATGCGCTGGCCGGCTCCTCGAGGAGAACGGAGACCTCCCCGAAGAAGCTGCCCTTCGGGAGGACGCGCCGGTCCTCGTCGTCGATCACCACGCCCACCTCGCCCTCGACGATGAAGTAGACCGCCGACTGAGGGTCGCCCTGGCGGATGATCCACTCACCCTCGCGGAAGGACGCCTGTTCGCCGCTGCTCGCGATCTTCTCGAGCTCGGGCGCCGGTAGATCGGCAAAGAGAGCGAGCCGCCCGAGCTGCTCGGGGAACTCCAGGTCGGCCTGCGTCACGCGCCTAGCGTATCCCGGGGGGAACGCGGGCGTAAGCCCCATCCGCTCGGGCGCGGGTGACCCTTGAGCGGCCACCCCGGACCTCGTAGAGTCGCGCAGCAGTCGCCGTCTCCCCCTCCGACGGGCAGGATCTGTGCCAACCAAGCCGCTGCAAGCGAACCCCTCGCGAAACCTGTGGCAGCGCCTCCGCGGCGCTCGCGAAGCCGAGCTCTTCGGGCCCCGCGGCAAGCTCCCCACGCGGGGCGAGCCGGATACGCCACTGCGCATGGCCGTGGGCATCCTGGCCGCCCTGACCGCCGTGGGCCTGGCCATTCGCCTGGCCGTGCCCCGCGGCATCTGGCTGGACGAGGCGATCAGCATCCACCAGGCCAACCTCTCGTTCCATGACATGTTCGAGAACCTGCAGTACGGCGACCGCCATCCGCCGCTCCACCACATGGCGCTCTGGCTGACCGTGCGGGCCTTCGGCGACGGCGAGCTGGCCGTCCGGCTCCCTTCGCTGATCGCGGGAACGCTCGTGATTCCGGCGCTGTACCTGCTGGGGCGCGAGCTCTACGACCGCCGCACCGGCCTCGTGGCGGCCACGTTCGGCACCGTCTCCCCGCTGCTGATCTGGTACGCCCAGGAGGCTCGGATGTACGCGTTCGTGACGCTCTTCGGGCTGCTCGCGCTGTGGACGCAGCTGCGGGCGATCCGCGACGGGGGCGTGGTGAACTGGGCGGCCTACATCCTCGCCACGGCCGCCCTGCTGTGGTCGCACTACTTCGGCCTGCTGCTGATCGGGGTGCAGCAGCTGATCTTCGTGGGCGTGCTGATCCAGCGGCGGCGCGCACGGGAGAACGTGAGGCCGCTCGCCCTGGGCTTCGCCTACTCCGCGGCCGTGCTCGCCATCCAGCTCGTGCCCCTGCTCGT
Organism: uncultured Thermoleophilaceae bacterium; assembly: GCA_963752455.1. Taxonomy (GTDB): domain Bacteria; phylum Actinomycetota; class Thermoleophilia; order Solirubrobacterales; family Thermoleophilaceae; genus JACVRW01. The sequence goes on along the minus strand of CAVVYE010000012.1, from coordinate 6,674 downwards.
GTTCGCCCACAAGCAGTTCGACTCGGCCGGCTCGGCGCTGGGCTCGCCCAACGGGACCTACGACGACCTCTCCTTCTACGCCGTGGTGTCCAACATGGCCTGGGCGCTCTGGGGCTACCACCCCGACGGCATCACCGAGCTCCTGGCCGCGATGTGGCCGCTGCTCCTGCTCCTCTCCCTGCTGCTGCTCGGCCGGGGCGGCTCGCGCCAGACCCTGATTCTCGGCGCCGCCGCGATCACCCCGATCGTTCTCCTGCTGATCGTGGCCATCTTCGACCGCGAGCTGTTCGAGGTGCGCTACTTCCTGGTGGCCGTGCCGCTCCTGTTGCTGCTCGTGGCCCGGCTCGTGACCGGCTGGATCCGAAAGCCCTCGGCACGTCTCCTCGCCACCGGCGTCATAGTGCTGACCCTCGTCCTCGGACTCATCGACCAGCAGACCAATGACGACAACCCACGGCTCTATGACTTCCGCGGCGCCATCGACGAGGTGGAGAAGACCGCGGGGCCCAAGAGCCTGGTGCTGTACGAGCCTCCCGACATGCGCTACGTGCTCGAGTACTACGCACCCCAGCTGAACAGCCGCCCGCTGCGCCAGGGGCTGCCCAGGCGGGGTGAGGGGAGCAAGGTGTACGTGGTGGCCTCCTTCCAGGACAACAAGCTCTTCTTCGACCGCACCAACCAGCTCGTCGGGAAGCTCACCTTCTTCAGCCGCCGCAGGTCGGGGGGCAAGGAGCGCTTCTTCGGGAACAAGGTGGTGCACGTCACGAAGCCGCAGACCGAAGTGTGGGAGTTCCGGTGAGCAGCCGCCCCTGGGACGTCCGCCTGCGGAAGGTGACATGGGAGCCGGTGCCGTCCGGGGTGAGCGTGCGCAACCGCGTGCGCATCATGGCCCTCCTCGGCCTGCCCGCCGCGGTGTGGTACTTCGGCTGGCTGCTCAACCCGGACCGGATCGGCAACCCGATCCTCTACGGGATCCTGATCGCGGCCGAGCTCTTCAACCTCACCCAGGCCTTCGGCTTCTGGTGGACGTGCGCGAGCGAGCGGGTGCGGAAGCCGAAGGCGCCGAGCGAGTGGCTGGCCGTGGACGTGTTCGTGCCCGTGTACAAGGAGCCGGTGGACATCGTGGATCTGACCGTGGCCGCGGCCGCGGGACTTCGCGGCGCCGAGGTCCGGGTCTGGGTGCTGGACGACGGCAACGACGACGCCATGCGCGACCTGGCGGCCCGTCACGGCGTGGGCTACATCCGCCGGGACGAGCACTCCGGGGCCAAGGCGGGCAACATCAACAACGCGCTCGCGCTGACCGACGCGCCCTACATCGCCGTGTTCGACTCGGATCACGTGGCCGACCCCACGCTTCCTCGAGGCCACCCTGGGGCACATGGAGGACCCGAAGGTCGCGCTCGTCCAGACCCCCCAGTACTACGCGAACACGGAGGGCAACCGGGTCGCGGCCGCCTCCTGGGCCCAGCAGGCGCTGTTCTTCGGCGCCATCGCCCGCGGCAAGGACGGGCTGGATGCCGTGTTCTGCTGCGGCACCAACGTGCTCTTCCGCCGTACGGCGTTCGAGAGCGTGGGCGGCTTTCCCACGAACTCGCTCACCGAGGACTTCGAGCTGTCCATCCACCTCCACGAGAAGGGCTGGAAGACCGCCTACCTGCCCGACGTGCTGTCGCGCGGGCTCGGGCCGGAGGACATGGCGGCCTACGTCTCGCAGCAGCAGCGCTGGGCCCGGGGCTGCCTGTCGGGGCTCCCACGCGCGCTGCGAGCGCGCCTTCCCTGGCGCCTCAAGGCGCAGTACCTGCTCTCGGCCTCGTACTTCCTCTCCGGCTGGACGGTGCTCATCTACATGTGCTTCCCCGTGGTGAGGCTCCTGTTCGGGGGCCAGCCCCTGGCCGGCATCGACGCGCCGGAGTTCCTGCTGCACTTCGCGCCCTACTTCGCCATCGCGCTCACCACGGCGGCGCTCGCCGGGGCGGGCGCGTACACCTTCGCGGCCTTCGCGCTGGCGGCCGCCAGCTTCTGGATCCACGTCCTGTCCACCGTGTTCACGGTCCTGCGCCGCAAGGGCTCCTTCGTGGTCACCCCGAAGAAGGGCGCGGAGGCCCGCCAGCCGGGGGCCGTGATGCCCGCGCTCGTATGCGTCGGCATCCTGGTCGCGGTGAGCATCTACGGCCTCATCAAGAACCAGGACGCGGCCACCATCAACAACGTGTCCTTCGCGATGTTCCACGTCTCGGTTCTGATGACGGGCTGCTGGCCCGCGCTCGCCAAACCCCGGCCCGCGCCGCCCGCGGCCCTGGAGCCCGCGGGCCATGAGGTGACGGCCTGATCCGCCCGGGGCGTGGTCTCGCCGTGATGATGCTCGCGCTCGGGTTGGGAGGCAGCGTCGCTGTCGTGGCTCGGATGCGGTGGGGGGAAGGACTCGTCCGAGTCCGATGGGGGATCCGCGCTCAGCGGCTCCACCGCCACCGCCTCCACGCGGTTCCTCGACCGCTACGTGACCGACGACGGCCGCGTCTCGCGGATCGACCAGGGAGGCGACACGGTGGGCGAGGGACAGGCCTACGGCATGCTCATCGCGGCCGCCGCCGGCGACGAGGAGCGATTCGACGCGATGTGGGCCTGGACCAAGGACAACATCCTGCGCCCTGACGGACTCATCTCCTTCCTCTGGCGCGACGGGGAGGTGGTGGATCCACAGGCGGCCTCCGACGCGGACGTGGACGCCGCGCGCGCTCTGCTCGCCGGCTCGTGCCGCTTCGACCGCCCCGGCCTGCGCAAGGAGGCGCTGGAGCTGGCGGACGCGTTCATGGCCAACGAGACGCGCCTCGTTCCAGGGCGCCGACGTGCTCGTGGCCGGCCCATGGGCCCGCAAGGACCCGATCGTGGTGAACCCGAGCTACTTCTCGCCCGCCACCTTCGCGGCGCTCGGCACGGCGTCGGGCGACGGCCGCTGGGGCAGCATGTCGGCCACCTCACGCACGGTCACGGATCTCTTGATGCAGCCCTCGACGCCGCTGCCTCCCGACTGGGCCCGGGTCGAGGGAGACAACGTCGTGCCGACCGGGCCACCCGGCCAGCCCGACGCGACCCCGCTGTTCGGATTCGACGCCGCACGCACCCTCGTGCGGATGGCCGAGGACCCGGATCCGGCCGGCCGGCGTATCGCCGCCCGGGCATGGCCGGTCTTCGAAGGACGCAAGCCGGCGGACATACCGGTGGAGCACGAGCTGTCGGGCAAGCCGGCCGGCAGCTCGCTCCATCCCGTGGTGCTCGTGGCCGCGGCCGGGGCGGCGGACGCCGCCGGCCAGACCGGCGCCCGCGACCGCCTGCTGGCCGCGGCCGAGAAGCTCGACAAGCGCTCGCCGACCTACTACGGCGCCGCGTGGGTGGCCCTCGGCCGCATCATGCTGACCACGGACGCGCTCGACTGCTCCTAGGACCCTCCCGCCCAGGTGAGGAGCGCAGCCGAGCGGCGAGGACAGAGCCGATCGGAGCGCAGCCCGAGCGTCGATCGGGCGAGCACCGGAGCCATGCCATCTAGGGCATCTCGCCCACGGCCGCCAGCGCCTGGGCGCCGAAGTCCGCGGCGGAGGGGCGCTCGTCGGGCGTCTTCGCCAGGCCGCGCCGGACCACGTCGTCGAGTGCGCGGGGCACGTCGGCCCGGTGCTCGCGTGCCGACGGCGGCTCGGCGTTGATGTGGGCCCACATCTTCCCCATCCCGCCGGTCTCGCCCGCGAACGGGGGTGTGCCGATCAGCGTCTCGAAGAGGACGCAGGCGAGTCCGTAGACGTCTCCCCGCGTGTCGGCCTCGTTGCCCTCGATCTGCTCCGGCGCCACGTAGTCGATCGTTCCCAGCATCTGGGCGGCCATCGTGAGCCCCGAGGCCGACCCGGCCCGCTTGGTGAGGCCGAAGTCGGTGAGGTAGACGTGGTCCTCCGAGGTGACGATCACGTTGGAGGGCTTCACGTCCCGGTGTATGAGCCCCTTCTCGTGGGCCACCTCCAGCGCCGCGGCGATCTGAGCGGAGATCCGCGCCGCCCGGGCGGGCTCGAGCAGGCCCGTCGCGACGGATCAGGCTGCCGAGCTCGGTGCCCTCCACCCAGCGCGTGGCGATGAACACCGTGCCGCCCTCCTCGCCCGCCTCGTAGAGGGGCACCACGTTCGGGTGGTCGAGCGCGGCCAGGGTCCTGGCCTCGCGGCGCAGCCGCTCGCGCACCACCGGGTCGCCGGCCACCTCGGGGTCCACGACCTTGAGTGCCACCGGCCGGTCGAGCCGCACCTGGCGGGCGCGGTAGAGGACACCGATGCCGCCCGAGCCGACGACGCGCTCCACCTCGTATCCCGCGACGGTGGAACCGGGGGGGAGTAGCGCGCCTATAGGTCCTGCTCCGAGACGACGCCGTCGAAGATGGCCCGCTCGACCAGCAGAGTGCGCTGCTGGTCCGGCGGCGCCTGGTCCAGGTGGAACTTCGCGAACAGCACCATCAGGTGCGTCCGCAGAGCGTCGACCGACACGAAGAGCTCCTCGGCGAGCTGCTCGTCGCCCGCCGGGCCCGGGACCCCGCCCTCGTCCCCGTAGCGCCGGCACAGGGCCACGAGGACGCGGCGCTGGGTGGTGGAGAGATCGACCTCGTCCGGGCTGGCGCCGGCGCCCGCGACCGGCCGGCCCGCGGGCGCGCGGAAGGTCATGGTGGTGGCGCCCAGGCGCAGCGTGTCGCCGTCGGCGAGGCGGGTGCGGCCGCGGGTGCGCTCGCCGTTCACGAACGTGCCGTTGCTCGACAGGCCGTCGTCCACCACCGTCCAGTCCTCGTCGGCCCGCTCCAGCCGGGCGTGGAGCCGCGAGACCTGATCGTCCCAGCTCGAGCACCAGGTCGGTGGAGCGCTCGCGCCCGATCGAGGCCTCGGTCATGCCGGGCTCGAACGGAGAAGAGCTGCTGCCGGCCCTCGCCGTCGGTGAACACCAGAAACGGCCGGCCGGAGCGCTCAGCCTCGAGACGCGCCTTCAACTCTGGGAGCACGCCCGGCATTATCGCGCGGGCCGGGCTATTCAGGGTCCACCTCGGACGACTCCCGCCCGTGGGTGGGGCTCTGTCCGAACGAAGTGACCTGGTCGGGCTCCGCGATCGGGCGGCGATCCTCGTCCGTCGCGGGGGCGCGGTACAGAACGACCGTGTCGCCGAAGCGGAGGACGTCGCCGTCGCGCAGCGGTCGCCGCTCCGTGATGCGCTCGCCGTTGCGGAAGGAGCCGTTGCGAGATCCGTCGTCCGACAGCATCCAGCCTCCGGGGACACGGACCAGCTCCGCGTGCCGGCGCGACACCTCGTTGTCCCACGAGAGCGCCACGTCGTTGTCGGGCCGCCTGCCCACCGTGATCGTCGGGCTTCTCCTCGGGAAGGTCCACCACGTGACGCTTGCCCGGTGCCGTCGTGGAACACCACGAAGCTGCGGCCCCGCCGCTCGGCCTCGATCCGGTCGTGCAGGAGAGCGTCGGCGCGGCTGAGCTGGCCGGTCTCGGCCAGGGCGATCCCGAGCTTGAGGGTGAGGTCCCGCCGGGCGGGATCGTCCTTCGGGAGCAGCGATACCGCGCGCTCGAGGAGGCTCACCGCGGGAGGGATGTCTCCGCGCGCCAGGGCGCGCCGTCCCGAGGACCCGAGGCGAGTCGGCGGCGCGGGCGGCCAGCGCCCGGCCTCGCTCGTCGGCCGGCCCGAGCTCCGCCAGATAGCGGTGGGCCCGCTCGAGGTGGTACCCGAGGATCTCCTCGTACTCGTTCGCCCGCTCTCCCGCCTCGCGCTCGAGCCAGTCCGCGAAGCGCTCGTGGTAGTCGGCGCGGAGCTCCTTCAGGATCCCGTGATACGCCACGTCGCGTACCAGCATGTGGGTGAAGCTGAACGTGCGCTCGCCCGCGAAGTGCCCGCCGTCCGGCTCGATCAGCTGCTTCCGCTCGAGTGCGAGCAGCTGGAGGTCGAGCTCGGCGCGGTCGCCGCCGCGGCCCAGCTCGAGCACGGCCGCGCCCCCGAAGGATCTCCCGATCACGGAGGCGGCCTCGACCACCGCGCGCTCGGATGCGCCGAGACGGTCGATGCGGGCCGCCAGCAGCGCGTGGAGCGTGGGGGGCACCGCCACCGATGCCAGCTCCCGCACCGCGGAGAAGCCCGTCTCGTCCTTCTCCAGGTGGTGCTCGTCCACGAGCATGCGCACCAGCTCCTCCACGAAGAGCGGGTTGCCGTCCGCGCCGCTGAAGACCCGCTGCGAGAGATCGGCGGCCACGCCGGCGTCGCCGATCAGGTGCTCGATCAGTGTCCGGCTCTCGGGGCCGCTCAGCGGCTCGAGGTCCATCCGCGTGGCGCCGGCCACGCCGACGGCGAAGTCCGGCCTGGTGTCGAACAGGTCGCTGCGGGCGGCGGCGACGATCAGGACCGGGACCCCGCGGATCCTCCCCGCCAGGTGCTCGATCAGCTCGAGGAAGGTGGGCTCTCCCCAATGGATGTCCTCGAACAGCACCACGAGCGGGCGCGTGGCCGCGGCCGCCTCGAGGAGCATGCGGACGGCCCAGAACGTCTCCTGAGGCGATGCGGCGACGTCCGACAGCCCGAGCGCCCCGGCCACCCGCTCCACGGCGGTGGCGGTGTCCGCGTTCGCCGGAAGCAGGCGCTCGATATCGGCCTGCT
>CAVVYE010000011.1:0-105678 GCA_963752455.1 uncultured Thermoleophilaceae bacterium | reverse complement strand
TCGCCTCCCAGACCGGTCCTATCGCCCAGTCGACCAGCTCGCGGGCCCGCCGGCCGCGCTCGCCATCGCCGCTCACCAATGCCCAGAAGCCGGCGCCGAAGTCGGCGCCGGCGAACACCGAGTAGAAGGTCACGCCGACCCAGAGCACCACGGCCACTGCGTCCGCGCTGCTCAACCCGTATCTCCGGGAAGGGCTGCCGGCGGTGGGCTCGGACCCGGCCCGTAGGGCACGTCGTCCGCCTCGTCCTCCTCGCGCCAGCGCCGCGCCATCGCGCGCAGCGTCACCACGGTGGCCACGCCGAGTGCCGTGTACAGCGCGATCGCGATCGAGAAGGTCACCCAGACCCCGCTGGCGCCGGTTATGGCGTCCTCGGTGCGCATCACGTTGTAGACGACCCAGGGCTGCCGGCCGACCTCCGTCACGATCCAGCCGCACTCCATCGCCACGATCGCCGCCACGCCCGACACCGCCACGGCACGCAGGAACCACTTGGACCGGGGTATGTCCCGCCCGCGGAACCACCCGAAGGCAAGCCAGAGGGCGAGCCCCATGAGCGCGGTTCCGATCCCGACCATGATGTCGAAGGCCCAGTGGAGCATGGTCTTGGCGGGTGGGCGGTCATCCGGCGGAACGGTCTTCAGGCCTATGACCTTCGTGTCGGTGTTGAAGCCCACGAGCCACGAGTCGAGGCCCGGAATGCCGATCCCGCCCTTGATGCCGTCCGACGTGCAGCGACCGAAGATGTACTCGGTGACGTGCGTGTGTGTCTCCTGCACGCACTCCATCGCCGCGAACTTGATCGGCTGGTCCTCGGCGATCGCACGGGCAGCGGTGTCGCCCACCGCCAACTGAATCGGAGTCGCGATGCAGGCGACCGTCAGCGGGATCAGCAGCCCGAGCCGGTGATGGCGGTCGCGCCGCCCGCGCAGCATGCCCACGGCGTAGACGGAGGCGACCAGGAAGCCCGTGACCATGTAGGCGGCGAGAATCATGTGCGGCACCTCGTAGGGCACCGCCGGGTTGAAGATCACCTTGAGGGGCTCCACGTCGGTCACCTCCCCGTTGGTGAGCGTGTAGCCCTGCGGCTGGTTCATCCATGAGTTGACGGCGACCACGGAGAACGCGCCCCCGAGCCCCGTGATCGCTATCGGGACGCCGGTCCAGAAGTGCGCCCATCCCGACAGCCGCTTCCAGCCGAAGATGTAGATGGCGATGAAGATCGCCTCGAGGAAGAAGAAGATGCCCTCGATCGCGAACAGGACCCCGAAGACCTCGCCGAACTTCGCCGTGAACGCCGGCCACAGGAGACCGAACTCGAAGGACAGCACCGTGCCGGTCACCGCGCCGACCGCGAACGTCACGGCCGCCACCTTCGACCAGCGCTGGGCGAGCAGCAGCGCGGCCTCGTCGTCGTGGCGCAGGCCGCGATAGTTCGCGATCAGCATCATGGCCGGGAAGGCCACGCCGATGCAGGCGAGGATGATGTGGAACCCGAGCGTGAAGGCCATCTGGCTTCTCGCCGCCTCGAGCTCCGATGCGATCGGGAGGAAGGTGCTCAGGGCGTGGCCGCCTGCCTCGGGGGCGCACGCTCCACGCTCGACAGCTCACCCTGGATCACCTGGTTCCCCCGGTCGCCGAAGCGCGTGGTGATCCAGTCGATGAGCAGCTTGAGGCGCTTGCCCTCGCCTCCCAGGTAGAAGAGGTGCACTCCGAGGTAGGTGGCGAGCGCCATGCGGCCGGAGTACTTCAGACCCCTGATCTCGCAGATCGCCCGGCCCCTGCCGATCACCGCCAGGGCGCCCTTGTCGAGGTACTTGAAGGGCTTGGTGGCCCCCGGCTGCCCGTGTTTGATCGCCTTGGCCGTGTGGGCCGCCTGCTGGATGGCCACCGTCGCCAGGCCGGGCAACGGCCTGCCGCCGGGACCCTCGAGGTTGGCGATGTCGCCGATCACCGAGATCTCCGGGTGGCCGGGCACCGTCAGGTCCGGTTGAACCTTGATCCGTCCCCCACGGTCGGTTTCCGCCCCGGTGGCCTTGGCAAGCACTCCCGTCAGTCCGACGGTATGCACCCCGGCAGCCCAGATGACCGTGCGGCTGGTGATCCGCTCGCTCGAGCCGCCCACATCGATCGTCACACCGCGCGAGTCGATGGCGGTGGCCCGCACGCCCTCGCGCACGGTCACTCCCGAGCTCGGCCAGCCCCTTGGCGGCCTTGGCCGACAGCGACTCGCTGAACGGAGACAGCACGCGCTCGCCGGCATCGAGCAGGATCACCTGCGAGTCCTCGGGGGCGATCCGCGCGTAGTCCCCCTTCCGTGAGTCCTTGGCCGCGACCGCGAGCGCGCCGGCAATCTCCACGCCGGTCGGGCCGCCGCCGATGACCGCGAAGGTCAGCCATTCCCTTCGGGCTTCCGCATCCGTGGTGCGCTCGGCCTCCTCGAACGCGCCGAAGATGCGGTTGCGGAGGTCCACGGCGTCGGCCAGCGTCTTCAGCCCGCACGTCACGTCCCGCCATTCGTCCTTGCCGAAGTAGGACGTCTCCGCGCCGCACGCGACGATGAGGCTGTCGTAACCGATCCGCTCACCGCGGTCGAGGACCACCTCCCGCCGGTCCACGTCCACGTCCACAACCTCGTCCATCAGCACGTTGGTGCGGCGGCCGTGCCGGAGCGCGACCCGGATGGGTCCGGCGCACTCGCCCGTCGACACGGAGCCCACCGCCACCTGGTAGAGCAGCGGCTGGAAGAGGTGGTGGTTCATCCGGTCGATGACCGTCACGTCCACGTCGGCGCGCCGGAGGCGGCGAGCTGCGGCCAGCCCGCCGAAGCCTCCGCCGACGATCACCACCCGGCGCCGGTGGGCGCCTGTGCCGTTATCCGGCACGGGCGGCCTCTTCGGATGCCTTACCGGCGCCCAGCCGCTCGAGCAGGTGGTCCCCGACCCGCAACCCGTTGGCCATCGCCGTCAGTGCCGGGTTCACCGCCCCGATGCTGGGGAAGAAGCTCGTGTCCACCACGTAGAGGTTGTCGAGCTCGTGGGCCCGGCAGTCCGAGTTCAGCACCGATGTCTCGGGGTCGGTGCCGAAGCGGCAGGTCCCGGCCTGGTGGGCCACCCCCGCCACCGGTATCTCGTTCTTCAGGTAAGCGTGCCGCGGGACGAGGTGATCGTGGTGCATCCCGAGGTTCCCGAGCATCGACTTGAGCTTGTGGAAGAGGCGCTTCTTGGGCTCGTCGTTGGATGGCGTGTAGCCGAGCCTGATGTTCCCGTCCCGATCGAGCGTGACCCGGTTGTCGGGGCGGGGGAGATCCTCGGTGGAGAGCCAGAAGTCCACCGCGTGGCGGGCCATGCTCTCGAGCGTCCGTGTGGGGGCGAGCTTCGTCTGCAGCGGCTTCTCGCCGTGGTACATCGGCGCCGACGACTTGCCCACCATCTGGATGTTCCCCAGCGGGAACTCGAAGTCGTCGCTGCCGAAGTAGAAGTCGTTCACTCCCAGCGTCTTCTGGAACACCGTGGGGTTCTCTTCCTTCGACAGCGCCAGCACCGCCTGGCTGTTGTGGAAGGTGTAGTTGCGGCCCACCTGGTCGGACCCGTTGGCCAGGCCGTTGGGATGCTTGTCGCTGCCGAGGCCAGCAGCAGCTTGGCCGAGTTGGCCGCCCCGCAGGACACCACGACGATGTCGGCGGAATGGGTCTCGCGAGCACCGTCGCGCTCGACCACGACCTCCGTGACCACCGTGCCCGCCGGGTTGGTGCCGAGCGCCACGGCCCGCGCGCCCGTCATGAGCGTCACGTTCGCGTGCTCGAGCGCGGGCCGCACGGCCAGCACCTCGGCGTCGGACTTGGCGTGGACGAGACACGGGAAGCCGTCACAGGTGGCGCAGCGAACGCAGTTGCTGTACGGCATGTCGTCCTCGTTGAGCATCACGCCGCACGGGGCGTGGAAGGGATGGAGCCCCTCGGCCTCGAGGTCGTCCGAGAGCTGCTGGATGCGCGGCTCGTGGGACACCGCCGGGAAGGGATAGGGCGCGCTCGCGTGCGGCTCGGTGGGATCCTCGCCCCGCGCTCCGTGCACCTGGTAGAGCTGCTCCGCCTGCGTGTAGTAGGGCTCCATCTCGTCGTAGCCGATGGGCCACGCCGGGGAGATGCCGTCGTGGTGGCGCAGCTCGCCGAAGTCCTCCGCGCGCAGGCGGTACAGCGCCGCGCCGTAGAGCTTCGTGGCCCCGCCGACGAAGTAGTGGATCTGCGGCTGGAAGGCCTTGGCGGTCTCCGCGTCGTACCAGGTGTCCGGCGAGACGTACCGGTTGTCCACGAACACGTCCGCCGCGCTCCAGTTCGCCGGCTCGCGAGGCAGCCAGTCGCCGCGCTCCAGCAGCAGTATCCGCTTGCCCGAGGAGGCCAGGCGGTGGACGAGGGTGCCGCCACCGGCGCCGCTGCCGATCACGATCACGTCGTAAGAGCTCATTCCGTCAACTCCTTCAGGCGCTCGGCGAGGATGATCCGGGCCGCCGCCTCGATCAGGGCCAGGTGTGAGAAGGCCTGAGGGAAGTTCCCCAGGTGCCGCGCCGTGCTGGTGTCGAACTCCTCGGCGTACAGGCCCAGCGGCGAGGCCACGGCCAGGAGCTTTTCCATCAGGTCCCGGGCGCGCTGGTCCTCGCCCACGATGGCCAGTGCGGACACGAGCCAGAAGGAGCAGATGAGGAAGCTGCCCTCCTTGCCGGAGAGGCCGTCGTCGGTCTCCCCGGTGCGGTAGCGCAGGACGAAGCCGTCCTCGGTCAGGTCGTCCGCGATCGCGTCGACCGACTTGTGCAGGCGCTCGTCGTCGGGCGGCAGGAAGCCGAAGATCGCCGCCAGGAGCGTGGACGCGTCCAGGGCGTCGGTGTCGTAGTGCTGGCGGAGCACGCCGTCCTTGACGCCGTGCTCCAGGATGTCGGCCTTTATCTCCTCGGCGGTGGCGGCCCAGGTGGCTCCGAGCTCCGGGCCTCCGCGAATCTTCGCCAGCTTGGCGGCCCGGTCCATCGCGACCCAGCACATGAGCTTGGACGACACGTAGTGCTGGGGCGCCCCCCGGGCCTCCCAGATCCCCTGGTCGGGATTGCGCCATACGGCGGTGGCGCATTCCGCCTGGGACTGCACGATCGGCCACAGTCGCCGGGGCAGTCGCTGGCTGTGCCGGGTGTGCAGCAGGATCGAGTCGAGCACGGCGCCGAACACGTCGTTCTGGCGCTGGTCGAAGGCGCCGTTGCCGATCCGAACCGGGCTCGCTCCCATGTACCCGAACAGCTCGTCACGTGTGGACTCGGTGAGGTCGCGCCGCCCGTCGATCCCGTACATGATCTGAAGCGCGCCGTCCTCGTTCGCCTCGAGATCGGCCACGAACGCCATGAACTCGTCGGCCTCCCAGTCCAGCTGGAGCCAGTGGAGCGCCTGGAGGGTGAACGTCGTGTCGCGCATCCACGTGTACCGGTAGTCCCAGTTGCGCTCCCCGCCGGGCGTCTCGGGCAACGAGGTGGTGAGCGCGGCCACGGTGGCGCCGGTCGGCATGTAGGTGAGACCCTTGATCGTCAGGGCCGAGCGCTGGATGGGCTGGCGCCAGCGGTGGTCGATATTGCGGGCGCGCCCGAGCCAGCCTCTCCAAAAGCGTTGCGTGGCGGCCATCCGCGCGTTGGCCTCGTCGATGTCCTGCGGCGAGTCCAGCTCCTCGGACCAGGAGAGGGAGCAGTAGACCTGGTCGCCCTGCTTCACGACGTGCCGGGCGCGGACGCGGTCGCCCTCGATGCCGATCGACATGTCGGTTCGCAGCCGCACCGTCTGGCCCGCCCCGGTCGCGTCGGCGGTATGGCGGTCGCCGCCCTCCATCGTCCACTCGGCGGGCGCCCGCCCGTAGTCGAAGGCCGGCTCGCAGATCAATTCGATCTCCACATTGCCCTCGAGGCAGAGGACGGTGCGCACCAGCAGGTGGTCGGCGTCGTCGTCGGCCGGGGGCCGCGTATGTGGCGTGATCTCATCCTCGCCGCGGCTCGGGCCCATGGTCAGCGCGTCGCGCACCAGGATCCAGCCCGTGGGCGTGTTCCACGTGGTGGAGACGGTGTTCGTCCCGGGCTCGTAGAACCGCGCCGTGGGCACGTTTTGCCCGAACGGCCCGAGCCGGAACACGCCGGCCTCGCGGTCGAGCAGCGTGCCGAAGATGCTCGGCGAGTCGAAGCTCGGCACGCAGAGCCAATCGATCGCGCCGTCGGGGGCCACCAGGGCGCCCGTGTGGCAGTTCGAGAGGAACGCGTAATCGGCGATCGGCGGGTACGGAGACGGTGCGGCGGCGCTGGGCGGTGCGGCCTCGGGGCTGGGCTTGTCGCTCATGACGCCACCCACGGGCCGCGCCATCCACCGTGGCCCGCAACGAGCTGGTCCGCTGCCGCGGGCCCCCACGATCCCTTCGCGTACGGGTGCACCGGCGGGGGCGAGTCGATCAGCGGCTGGAAGACCCGCCACGCCTCCTCGACGCCGTCCTGCCGGGTGAAGCGCTTGCTGTCGCCCATCATCGCGGCGTGCAGCAGCACCTCGTACGGGGTCGGGCCCTCGCCGCCCTCGTCCGCGAACTCCATGTCCATGTTGATCTGCTCGGGTGGCCGGGTCTCGCCGCGCTGGGCGTTCACGAGCAGCCTGATGCCGGTAGTGGGATCGAGCTTGATCACGAGCTGGTCCGGGTCCGGGCGCTCGGAGTCCGCGAGGTGAAAGCCCAGGTGCGGCGGTTCCTTGAAGACGAGCCGCAGCTCCGTCTGCAACACGGGCAGGTGCTTACCCGTGCGGATGAAGAACGGGACTCCCGACCAGCGCCAGTTGTCGATCTCGAGCCTTATGGCCGCGTAGGTCTCGGTGGTCGAGTCGGCGGCCACTCCGTCGATCGCGCGGTAGCCCTCGTACTGCCCGCGCACGTACTGCTTCGGGTCGGCCTCGGGCATGGCCCGGTAGACGGCCACCAGGGCGTCCTTCAGGACCGTCGCGTCCCCCGAGGAGAGGGGCTCCATGGCGGTCGCGCCCACCACCTGCATCAGGTGGTTCACCACCACGTCCCGCACCGCTCCCACGGGATCGTAGAAATGGCCCCGGTCCTCCACGCCGAAGTCCTCCGCCATCGTGATCTGCACCGACGACAGGTAGTTGCGGTTCCACAGCGGCTCCAGGACCGTGTTCGCGAACCGCAGGTAGATGATCTCCCCCAGGCCCATCTTCCCGAGGAAGTGGTCGATCCGGTAGAGCTGGGACTCGTCGATGTACTCGTGGACCTCCTCCGCGAGCGCCCGGGCGGAGGCGAGGTCGTGGCCGAAGGGCTTCTCCACCACCACGCGCGCGTCCTTGGTCAGGCCCGCATCCGCCAGGCCCTTGATGACCATGCCGAACAGCGACGGTGGGATCTCGAGGTAGAAGACGGGGCTGCGTGCCCCGCTGATCTCCTTCGTGAGCCGTTCGAACGTGCCCGGATCGCCAAAGTCGCCGCTGAGGTACGACAGCCGGGCGGCGAAGCGCTCGAACACCTCCTCGTCCAGCGACTCGCCGCAGTCCACGATCGCCTTGCGGGCGTGATCGCGCAGGTCGTCGACGGTCCAGTCGTCGCCCGCCACTCCCACGATCGGGCAGCTCAGCAGGCCCCGCCGCTCCAGGCGGTACAGCGAGTGGAAGGTCATCACCTTCGCCAGGTCGCCGCTGATGCCGAAGACGACGAGCACGTCGGCCGGCCGCTGATCGCCGCCTCCGGCGCTGCGCGCGTCAGGTCGTACCGCGGTCGTCATAGGTCGCCTTTCGTTGCAAGTCGAGGGCCGACCGGAGGATTCTGGGCCGCCGGGCCGCGTGCGGCATCACCCGATCAAGGTGATTGCCGCGGCCATGGAGGCGGACACCCCCTACCAGTGTCGTGGGCGCCACCTTGTGAGCCACGGGCCGGGCCGCGACGATCAGCCCGCTGAACGTCGGCGGTCTGCCGGCACGACTGGCAACCGAGTGGAAGGTAACGCGCTTACATGGTGATCGCTGCGGACTACCCGTTCATGGACATCTTCTGGACGATGCTGATCTTCTTCGCCTGGGTGATCTGGTTCACGCTGCTGTTCCGGATCTTCGGGGATCTGTTCCGGCGAGATGACCTGTCGGGATGGGGGAAGACCGGATGGTTCATCGTGGTGATTCTGGTGCCGTTCCTCGGCGTGTTCATCTACCTGATCTCGAACGGCAACGACATGGCGAAGCGCGACGCCGAGCGTGCTCGGGCCGCCCAGGGTCAGATGGACGAGTACGTACGCTCGGTCGCCGACTCCGGTGGCGCGGCGGCGGAGATCGACAAGGCCCACGGCCTGCTCCAGAGCGGGGCGATCAGCCAGGCCGAGTTCGACGCCATCAAGGCCAAGGCGCTGGGCTAGTCCGAGGCAGGCATGAGACGACTGGCGCTCATCGTCGCGGCATGTACCGGGCTCCTGCTCGTGGCCTGTGGGGAGTCCGATGAGGACAAGGCTCAGACCCAGGTCTGCGACGCCCGCGCCGGCATCCAGGAGCAGGTGGATGAGCTGAGCAGCCTGACGATCACGACCGCCAGCGTGGACCAGATCCAGCAGAGCCTGAAGGCGATCAACGGCGATCTGAAGGAGATCGCGGACGCCCAGGGGGATCTGAACCCCGACCGCAAGACGCAGGTGGAGACGGCCACCAAGACGTTCACGTCGCAGGTCAGGACGACGGCACAGCAGGTGGTGGGCGGCCTGGCCAGAGGCGACGCCAAGGCGCAGCTGCAGTCGGCCGTGGAAGATCTGGCGGCCGCGTACAAGAAGGCATTCGCCCCGATCGACTGCAGCTAGGCGAAATGGCGGCCCCGCCGGCGGCCCCCGACCCGCAGGCGCTCCTCAGAAGCCCTGAGTACCTGCGTCTCCTGCTCCTGGCCGCGATCATCGGCGTGCCGGTCTCGGTGGCGTCGTACGGCTTCCTCGCGGTGGTCGACCAGCTCCAGACCGCCTTCTTCAAGGACATTCCGCAGGGGCTGGGGTTCGACACCGCGCCGACCTGGTGGCCGATGCCGATGCTCGCTCTGGCCGGTCTGCTGGTGGCGCTGTCGATCACCCACCTGCCCGGTATCGGCGGGCACTCGCCGGCCGACGGGTTCAAGCCGGGGGCGTGTTCCCGCCGCGCGAGCTCCCGGGCATGGTGTTCGCCGCCATGGCGGGGCTGAGCTTCGGAGTGGTCCTCGGGCCCGAGGCTCCGCTGATCCTGCTGGGGAGCGGGCTGGGGGCGCTGGCGGTGCGCCTGGCCGCGCGGGATGCCCCGGACATGGCGAGCGCCGTGATCGCGGGCGCGGGCAGCTTCGCCGCCATCAGCTCGCTACTGGGATCCCCTCTCCTGGGAGCGTTCCTGCTGTTGGAGGCCTCCGGCCTCGGGGGCCCCATGCTCGGCGTGGTGCTCGTGCCGGGACTCCTCTCGGCCGGCCTCGGAGCGCTCATCTTCATCGGCCTCGATTCCCTCACGGGCCTGGGCACCCTCTCGCTCGCCATCCCCGATCTCCCGGATTTCGAGCAGGCCCACGGTTGCGATGTTCGGCTGGTCCATCGTGTTCGGCCTCGTGGCGCCGTTTCTCGGGCGCGGCATCCAGTCGCTCGCGCTGCTCATCCGACCGCACGTGGACCCGCACAGGGTCCTCCTGATGCCCGTTCTGGGGCTCGTCATCGGGGCATTGGCCTTCGGATTCGCCGAAGCCACCGACAAGGGCTTCTCCCCGGTGCTCTTCTCGGGACAATCCGGGCTCGGCCCACTGGTGGAGCATGCGGCCGACTGGTCCGTGGGCGCCCTGCTGCTGCTCGTGCTCTGCAAGAGCCTCGCCTACGCCATCGCGCTCAGCAGCTTCCGGGGAGGGCCGGTGTTCCCGGCGATGTTCGTCGGAGCGGCGGCCGGGATCGTCGCGTCCCATCTCCCCGGGCTCTCGCTCGTACCGGGGGTGGCGATGGGCATCGGCGCGATGTGCACGGTGATGCTGAGCCTGCCGCTCACCTCGACGCTGCTGGCCACGATTCTTCTGGGCACCGATGGCCTGAGCGTGATGCCGCTGGTGATCGTGGCGGTGGTGGTGGCGTATGTGGTCAGCGCCAGGCTCACCCCGGCGGCCGCCCCCGCCGCGCCCGCCGCCGCGACGCCGCCGCCGTGACCGCACCTCACGAGACGCGCCCGGCGGAGTACCGCTACGGGGCCGTCTTCCTGTCTGACCTTCACCCTGCTGGTGTTCTCCGTCGCCGCGCCCGCCGCCGACTGGGCTCGCGCCGTGGCGGTCGGCCTGGAGTTCGGCGCACTGATCGTGGTGGTGGCCACCTCGCGCGCGCGCGTGGATGTCCGCCGAGCACGAGTCGGCGGTGGCGGGAGCCACGGCGGTCGCCGTGATCGTGGCCATCGGGACCGGGGTCCTGTCCCACGGAGTCGTGTTCGTCATCAGCGGACTCCTGGCGGCCCTCATTCCCATTGCCCTGGCCCGGGGGCTCTGGCGTCTCGTCCGGGAGCATGGAATGACGCTCCAGGCCGTGGCGGGCGCGCTCGCGATCTACCTGCTGATCGGCCTCCTGTTCGCGTGGACCGTGGGCTTCGTGGCCACCCTCGAGACGGGTCCCTACTTCACGAACGGCCACGACGCCTCGGGCGGCGCCATCGTGTACTTCAGCTTCACCGTCCTCACCACCACAGGGTTCGGGGACTACACGGCCGCCACGCCCGCGGGACACACGCTCGCGGTGGTGGAGATGCTCGTGGGCCAGCTGTACCTGGTCACGGTGATCGGCGTGCTCGTGGGCGGCCTTGCCCGGCGCTCGGCGGGTTGAGCTCCGCAGGGCCGGGGCCGATGACCCGGGTGGGCGCCACCACCTCGACGGCGGTTGTGTCCAGCTCCACCTCCACGTCCTCAGGGACGTACACGACCGTCGTGTGGGCGAGCTTGTCGTGGAGGCCCTGGCGCCGTTCGTTGAAGAGGATGGGTGCGTACCCCGCCATCAGCGGTATCGCGGCCAGCACCATCCCCACCGCTCGCAACAGGGAGCGGGCCAGCCGCGGGCGCCGGCCCGTCGTGCGTGACCCGGAGGTGCATGACCCGCATTCCCGGGGTTTGGCCCACGAGCGTCCAGAAGGTCACCAGGTAGATACCGAGGACCAGCCACCAGGCGCCGATCAGCGCGGCCACCACGCCACGCCTTCACGTCCAGGTCGTCCAGCCCAGCGCCGACGCCAGCAGGCCGAGCACCGCGCCGGTGACGGCCAACGCCGTGTTGATGATCAGCAGGTCGAGCCCGAAGGCCAGCGAGCGTGTGACCGCGCCCGCGTACGGGACCGGGACGACCGCGGGGCCGTCACCGAGCGCCGCCGCCGTCGCGGGAGCGGCGGCGAAGGAGCGACCGGGCCAGGCGTTCCGCCGTGTCGTCGCCGCTGGCGCTTCGCGTGCGCACCTCCTGAGCCACGACATCCGCGAGTCCGAGCGACTGCGCGGCGATTGCGTTCCGCACCTCCGGGCTCTCCGCTATGTGCTCCACGACCCGCTGCAGCTCCGGGCTCTCCAGCACCCGCTCCGTGGTCGCGAACACGAGATCGCTTTCGAGGACCTGCTGGACGGCTCGCTCCACGCCCGGGCTCTCGAGCACGCGCTGCACGATGCGGTCGGTGGCGGGGCTCTCGAGCGCCACCACCACCAGGCGCTCGGCGTCATCGCTCGACAGCACCTGGGCCACGATCCGGTCGGCCACCTCCTCGTCGAGGAGCCGTCCCACCACGCGTTCGATCACTCCGGCCTCGACGATCGCAGCCACCAGCCCGGTCGATCAACGGGCCCCTGAGGATCTCCTGGCCCGTGTCCTGGAGCAGGAGCCGCAGCCCTCTCCTCCTCGCGGCCGCCGAGCGCCGCGAGTCCCTCGATCCCCCGCTCGGCCGTCCGGCGCGCCGGTGCCAGCAGCGGGGAGCCCAGGGCGGGGCCCACCAGACGTGCCGGCACCGAGAGCGTGGCACCCGCGGCGCGCGCGGTCAGCGCGCCCGCGCCGAGGGCGATGTGACGGTAGGCGATGTGCACTCTGAGTCGATCATCCTGTCATGGCACGGCAGGGGAAACGGTGCGCGCTCTCCCGCCTCAGTTCAGCAGGCCGAGAGCTCCGTCGAGCGTGAGGTACAGGCCCACCGCCGCGAACACCCCCACGGTGGCCGCTCGGGCGTTGCGCTGCGCCCAGGCGCTCGCGCGGCCCAGCGCCCTCTGCGCCGCACCCGGACGGATCAGGAAGATCACCACCGACGCGATGGCGGCGCTGAACCAGATGGCGTTGAAGAGCAGCACCTCCGTCGCACCGATGGCAACCGTGTCGCTCTTGCTCACGATCGCGTTGAGGGCCACCAGGTAGAACAGCCCCGGGAGGTGAGTGGCCACCCCGGCCACCGCCGCGGTTCCCATGGAAGGCCTGCGGAGGGACTGCGTGACCCGCGACCCCCTGGACGATTCCTCGCGCGAAGGTGGCTGCGCTCGCCCGGTGCCCACGCCGGCGGCGTATCCCAGTGCCGCCACTCCGGCCACCAGCTGGATCAGGGAGTCCACGTCGCCGTTCTCGTGCCGGAGGTCCGCGCCATGGAAGAACGCCACCACGGCAATCCCGAAACCCGCGCTGAAGGCGAAGCCGGCCACCACGTAGGCCGCGAGGACACGACGGGGGTGGGGTGCGCTGAGCAACGCGTACAGCGCGGCGACGCCCGCCGGGCGCAGTGCGCTCCCAAGCGCCAGGACGATGACCTCGAGGGTCAAATCAGGTCGGTCGGGCCGGCCCGGACCGCCCGGGCGCACCCCGCGACCCGCACCGCGGCCTGTTCCTCGGAGTGCAGCGCGCCGAGGAACGCCACGTATCGCTGGTGGCGATCACCCCGCTCGGCTGCCTGCCAGGCCAGGTAGTGCCGCTCCACGCGCTTCGCCGCATCTCGCCACTGCTCGAGAGCGAGCTCGCGGAGCTCTCCAGGGCAGGCTGCCGGCCGGAGGATCGCGGCGCTCGTGATCGCATCGCCCGGAAGATCACCGCTGCGAGCGTAGGTCAGCGTCCGAGCCGAATCAACACCCGGATCGGGTGATACTGAGCGGGGCCTGGCAGGTCGCCAGGCCCCGCAGCTCGGGACTAGCGCCGGACGGGCTCGCCGGGCTCGGGCTCGCCGTACACGATCAGGCCGTAGACGACGTAGATGCACAGGGCGAAGATGGCGAGTGACCACCAGGGATACGCCCCACCGATCGCCAGCAGGGCGCCGATTGCACCGAGGCTTCCGGCGGCGATCCCGATGACCCGGCCATACGTGTTGCCGGCCAGCAGTGAGAAGCCTCCGGTGAGCTGGATGATTCCGAGGATGATCAGCCACCAGCCGAGGGTGTTGAGGTTGGTGAATATGAACCGCGGTCGTTGACGAAGACGTTGGCGTCGTCCAGGGCGCCGATCCCGTAAATGATGTTGAGCGTCCCCGCCATCAGCAACAGGATGCCGGCGAACAGCGCTCGTCCTTGACCTCTCATATCGAGTCCTCTCTCTTTGGGTTGTGCGAGCCGGCCGCCACGTTGAAGCACGGCTGCCGATCTCGCCACGGTGTGCACACGAGTCCTTGCGGGGTGTGTTCGCCGCCCACGTCAGCCTGTCCTGCTCGCGGCGGCCACCGTAGGCGGCCAATCCGTAGACCACCAGGATGTCGATGGAGAACACGGCCAGCGAGTAGAACGGGTAGCCCGGAAGCGTCAGCAGGGCGCCGATCGCGCCGATGCTCGCGCTTACCAGGCCGATCCAGCGCCCGAGCTCGTTCCCGGCGAAGATCGACATCGCCGCGACGAGCTGGACCGACCCGATGATCAGGATGATCCAGCCCCAGGTCGCCAGGTCGCTGAAGATGAACCTCTGATCCTCGATGAAGAAGTCCGCGTTGTCGATCGCGGCGATCCCGTAGATGCAGTTCAGGACACCGGCGACGAGCACCATGATTCCCGCGAACACGACCCATCCATCCCCGTGCGTGGCGTCGTCCATCAAGGGTGATCGTCCCCCGCGCGAGCAATGGTGCGCAATGAGGCGCTCCTGCGAATCCCAGCGGGTGCTCACACCCCTTGCCCGCACCGTCACGCGATCGTGGGCCGGCGACCGCCGTAGGCCACCAGTCCGTAGATGATCAGGATGTCGAGCCCGAAGATGGCCAGTGCCGCGAGCGGAAAGGCCGGGAGGAAGAGGATCTGGACGATGGCGTTGCTTCCCGCGGCGACGGTCCCGATCCACCGGCCCCACGCCGTCTCGCCCCAGATGGAGAACGCGGTGAAGAACTGGATCACGCCCGTGAGCGCGATGATCCAGCCCCACGAGCGGAGCCCGCTCACGATGTAGTCGGATCCCTTTACGAAGAAATCCGAGCCGGATATCGCCGCCACCCCGAGGATGAAGTTCAGGGCTCCCGCGATGGTGAGGAGCACGGCCGCGAACGTCCGCCATCCCGCTCCGGGATCGCGCCGGCGCGTCACTCCGTCACGCGGCACGCTGCGCTTCGAGCAGGCCGGCTTCGAGCGCCAGGGCCACCGCCTCCGCGCGCGAGGAAGCGTCGAGCTTGCGGTAGACGGCCCTCACGTGGGTCTTCACCGTGTTCGGAGAAACGTAGAGACCCTTCGCGATTGCGGGGAACGACAGGTGCGTGGGGAGCAACCTCAGGACGCGGAGCTCGGCCGTCGTGAGCGTGGAGGCCTCCTTCGCGGAGCCCGTTGCCGTGTCGACCTGCGAACGCATGGCGCCCATCCATTCACGAAGGACGGGAGAGTCGGGCGTTGCGTCCACGAACGCGGCCGCCTCCGTCGTCAGCGCCCGGGCATCGGTGACGTGGCCCAGCCGGAGCGCCGCTCGGGCGAGAACGAGGCGAGTCTCGGCTTCGTACCACGGCGCGAAGTCGTCCAGGCAGGCCAGGAGCCTCGCGGCCTGTCGCGTGTCCTTGTGTGCCTCCTCCCGCCAGCCCCGGTGCGCGCGCACGAGTCCGGAGACGGCGAAGACCAGTGCGCTCGTCGGGTAGCTCCCCAGCCCCGCCCCCTCGAGCGACGACCGGGCGCGGCTGGCCAGGCTCGCGGCCCGGTCCCACTCATCGTCGTGAACCAGCAGCAGGGCGAGCTGAGCGAGACACAGGGCCTGAATGTTCGGCGTGGCCGCCGCACCGCCGCGTGCGCCCGCCTCGAGAGGGTCGCGGGCCCCGTCCGGGTCACCGGCCAGGTGCCGGGCCACGCCCTCGAGCAGGTTGCAGGTCGAGAGCACGGGGCCATCGTCCGGCCCGAGCTCTCGCGCCTGCGCCGCGGATCGGCACATGCCCGCGAGGCCCTCCCGCGCGGCCAGGGCGGCAGGGAGCAGCGCGGCCGCTCGCAGCGAGTCGCGTGCACGCCGCGGGGCCTCGGCCACACGGTGAGTCGCGGCCGCTGCCCAGCGCTCCGCCTCAGCGCCCGCTCCGGCGGCCAGCCGGCTGCTGGCCGCCACCACCGCGAGCGGCGCAGAGCCGGCGATCTGGTCGCCGCTGAACTCCTTCAGCAGGCTCTCGACCGTGTCGTTGCGCCCGTGTGCGATCTGCACCGGGGCACCGGCCCACAGGAGGGCCCCCGCGGCCGGCACGTCGCCCGCCGCCACCGCGTGCCGGATCGCGAGGTGCTGCTCGCGGTGCGAGCCATACCAGGCGCTCGCAAGCCGGTGGAGGCGGGACTCCCGGCGCGGCTCCAGGCGCCGAAGCTCGGCGCGCAGCATCTGGGCGAACAGAGTGTGGTGGCGGTACGAGTCGCCGGTCCGGTCCAGGCTGATCAGCAGCGCGTTGGATCGCGCCAGCTCCGCGAGCGTGCCGCCGGATCCCGAGCTCTCGAGCACCGCGTCGCACAGCGGCGCGGAAAGCGTGTCGAGCACCGACGTCCGCGTCAGGAAGGCCGTCTTCTCAGGCCCGAGCGGTGCCAGGAACTCATCTCGCAGGTACTCGGCAACGAGGCGATCCGCCCCCCCGAACCGCGACACCGCCCCGCGAACATCGGGCTCTTCCCGAAGCGAGAGGGCAGCCAGGTAGAGCCCCGCGGCCCACCCCTCGGTGCGGCGGACCAGCGTGGTGATCTCCTCCTGGCCGAGGCTCAGCCCGGCAGCGTCGAGCAGGGCCGCCGCCTCTGACCGCGACATCGCGAGCTCCCCGGCCCGCAGCTCCACCACCTTGCGATGAGCACGCAGGCTTCCCGACGCCGACGTCGGGCTCGTGGCGTGACGCCAGCGCGAGCTGCGATCCCGGCGGCATGCCACGGGCGATCGCCCGTACGACCTCCAGCGCCTCCGACCCCTCGAGGGCATGGAGGTCGTCGAGGACGAGAACCACGGGCTGCTCCCGGTAGGCGAGGTACCTCAGCAATCGAGGAAGGGCGCGCCGGATCGCGTCCGGTCGCCGCGAGGAAAGGCTCGTGAGGACTCCCTTCCCGACGGGCTCGCTCACGCTCGAGGGCGCCCGCGATGGAAGCGAGGAGCCGCGCCGGGTGGCGGTCGTCCGCGTCGAGGCTCACCCACGCGAACGGGCGAGCGTCCCGGTCTGCCCACTCTGAGAGGACCGTGGTCTTGCCGTAGCCGGCCGGGGCAACGAGCAGCGCAATGGGGAGCTCGTGGGTCTCCAGGAGGCGACGCACCGCCAGTGGCCGCGGCACGAGCCCCGCCGGCCGGGGTGGAGGCAGCAGGCGCGCATCCGTGCGATGCGCGCCGCCCGCCAGCACGGACACGGCCGGACCGGCCGTGCCGGAGTCGAAGTCCGGTGGCTTCAGCGCGAATGCGGATTCCACTAAGGAGAGGATCCTCGGCGCGCTCCGCGTGCGGCAAGGGCGCGAGCCACCGTCTTGCGGTAGGTGAGCACCACCCCCGGCGGGGCGGGCGGACCCCCGACGCTCAGCCCTGGGAGTCCACGAGCCCTTCGCGAACCGCCCAGAGGGCTGCCTGCGTGCGTGATGTGAGGCCGAGCTTTCCGAGGATGTTCGACACGTGTGTCCGGGCCGTTCGCTCGCTTATCTCGAGCTCCGCGGCGATCTCCTTGTTGGGCTTCCCGATGCCCAGCAGCCGCAGCACCTCGACCTCGCGGGGTGTGAGATCTCGAGTCGGGTCGCCCTGCGGAGCCGCGGCGAGTGAGGACAGCAGGCCACGGGCCACGGCGGGATCGATCTGGAGCTCGCCGCGGTGAGCGGCCCGAATGGCCGCCACCACCTCGTCGGGATCCGAGTCCTTGAGCAGGTATCCGGAAGCACCCGCCTGGAGGGCGGCCTGGACACGCTCCTCCTCGGAGAAGGACGTGAGCGCCACCACCTCCACGTCGGGATAGCGGGCGCGGATCTCACGCGTGGCCTGGACGCCGTCCACGGGCGCCATCTGCAGGTCCATGAGGACGACATCCGGTTTGCCCTCAGCGAGGAGTCGAAGCGCCTCGGCCTGTCCCTCGGCATCGCCGACCACCTCGATGTCCGGCTCGCTTTCGAGGAAGGCCCGCAGTCCCCGGCGAACAACCGCGTGATCGTCCACCACCAGAACGCGGATCCGGCTGTCGGGCTCAGCCGCCATTGGCCGACGGCCCGCTTTCGGCCGGGACCTCCACCGTCACCACGGTGCCGGATCGCGGGGCACTCGTGATGGTGAGGACCCCACCGATCTGAGTCGCGCGGCTGTTCATCGACTCGAGGCCGAAGTGGCCGGGGTGGCGGGCCGTGTGGTCGAACCCGCGGCCGTCGTCCCGGATCTCGAGCACGACGCCGGCCGGCCTTGCCTCGACCCGGATCCACGCCCTGCCCGCCTGGGCGTGCTTCAGCACGTTGGTCAGGGCCTCGCGGCCGATGCCGAAGAGCTGGGTCTCCGTGCCGGGCGAGAGGGCCAGGCGACCCTCCGGACCGCGGACGTCGATGACCAGCCCCTCTCGTGCGCCGACCCTCGCAGGCGTGTTGGGACAGCGCGGCCACGAGCCCGTCCTCCACCGCACCGGGACCGAGCTCGAAGATGAGTGCCCGCATCTCACGCTGGGCATCGCGCGTCAGCTCGCCGATCGAGCTGAGAGCCCGTCCGAGCGGTTCGGACGCGCTCACCTCCTCCCGGTCCAGGACGCGCTGAGCGGTGCGCGTGTGCAGCGCCGTCGAGAACAGCGATTGGGACACGGAGTCGTGCAGGTCGCGGGCGATCCGGTGCCGCTCCTCCGCGGCCTGCTCGCCCTCGCGGCGCTTCGCCTCGGCCAGTGCCAGGGAGGACCGCTCGCGCTCGCTCACGACGGCGCCGAGGAACAGAGTGGTGAGCGCGGCCACGGCAATGTAGAGCTGGGTGCTCAGGGTGCGGTGGTCGATGGGCTGCTCATAGAACGGCCCGGCCTCGTTGGCGGTCACGCCGATCGCCACACCCGCTGCTACCGCGATCGCCACGGACGCGCCCGGCGGCCCGAATCGGAAGGCCGCCCAGATCAACGCCGGGAAGACCATGTAGGTCACCGGCTCGTCGGTCGAGAGGGCGAGGAGGCCGAGCGCGGCCACGGTCGCGACGATCACGGCGCCCTCCCACGTACGGACGCGCCGCCATGACGCTCCGGGATCCCGGGCCCACGTGAGCATGAGCGGAAGGACGACCAGTCCTCCCGAGGTATCGCCGAGCCACCAGGTCCGCCAGAAGGTCAGCGCGTCGCCTCCGGCGATCACCCCGCCGGCCAGCATCGAGAGGGTGCCCATCGTGGCGCTGATCGCCGTGGCGGCCCCGAGCGCCACGAGCATTCCCACGACCTGGTCCGTGCGGTCCAGCGCGGCGTTCGGCCCGACCAGCCGGCGCAACAGAAGCGCGCCCACCACGAGCTCGCCCATGTTCCCGGCCTGCTGGCCGACCAGACTGCCCGCCGGCAACGCGGCGTCGCCGAGGAGAAGCTCTCCGTTCACGACCAGCTCCGCGAGCAGGAGGCCGGGCCACCAGCGGAGTCCCCACAGGTAGAGGACGGCGATGCCGAGCCCGGCGGGCGGCCAGATCGCGGATACCGACGCCGTGTACCGCAGCGTCTGCCCGAGCTTTGCCGCGCCGTAGTAGGCCGCCGCGAGGAGGAGAACGCCTCCCAGATACCGCACCGTGGGTGAGCGGCACCCTGGCCGCAAACGCGTCGCGAAACCCCTGCGGTGGCGCAAAGGCCTGAGAGTGAGTACTCACGCTGCGGTCGAGCCTACGCCAAATGACGTATGGAACGCGCGCAAATGTCGCGAGCTCGGGCGCGCCGTCTGACTGATGCGCCAGGTCGCCCGTCGCGGGATGCTGAGGAGCACGCATGCAGCGGCCCGGCCTACGCACGATGCCCGGTGCAGCCCCCGATGGAACCATCTGCTCGCATCGGTCGCACTTCGCGCCACGCTCGACCTCCGGTACCGCACCCGGGTCGACCTCCCGTCCCCGCGTTCGCCGCGGTGGCCACGGCGGGCCTGGCTCTCTCGGCCGCGGCTGTCGCGGTTGCGCTGACGGGGGCGGGACCCGAGCCCCGCGCGCTCGCGGCGATCGTGCACGCGCTGGTGATCGCCGCGCCGATCGGGGCGGGTCTCTACGCGCTCTACTCGCAGCCCGCGTCGGCCGGCCGGTTCGGCCGGTTGCTGGTGTTGAGCGGCTTCCTCTGGGCGCCCACGATGCTCGCGGAGTCCGCCGACAGCCTGCTCTACAGCGTGGGCAGGATCTCTGCCTGGTTGGCGGAGGCGCTGCTCATATACGTGGTTCTCGCCTACCCGTCAGGCCGCCTGGTCGGCCGCGCGGAGAAGCTGCTGTTCCGTGCCGCGGCCGTGACGGTCGGCGTGCTGTACCTGCCGACCTCGCTGCTCGTCGAGCAGTACCCCGTCCCGACCCCGTGGAGCAGTTGCGGGTCCGACTGCCCGCCGAACGCATTCCAGGCGATCGGGTCGGAGCCGGGATTCATCGACTCCTTCCTCATCCCGTTCGCGCAGGTCACCACCACCGTCATATTCGCCGCGGTCACGCTGGTTCTGGCCCTGCGCCTCGTGAGGGGCAGCAGGCTCACCCGCGTGGGCCTGCTGCCGGTCCTGGTCGTTGCCATCGTGCGAATGGCCGCGGCGACGGCGTTCATGGTCGCCAGGCGCGGTTCGCCGGACTCGCAGCTGACCGAGGTCCTCGGCACGGTCGCGCTGCTGTGCATTCCGGCCTTTGCCGTCGCCTTCGTGCTCGGGCTCCTGCGCGCGAGGATGGCCGCGGGGCGCGCTCTGGTGAGGCTCGGTGCACGCTACGGAAGCCGGCCCGAGGGGGAGGAGGTACGCGATCTCATCGCCGACGCGGTGGGAGATCCGTCGCTCGAGGTGGTGTACTGGAACCCGGAGGACTCGGGCGGGTGGATCAACACCGCGGGTGAGCCCGTGAGCCTCCCGCCGCTCGGCCCCGATCGCGCGCTCACCGAGGTCCGGGGCAGCCGGGGACGGGTGGCGGTCCTGGTGCACGATCCGGCGCTCACCGACGCGCCGGTGATCACCGACGTGGCCGGCGGCTTCGCCCTCATGGCCCTCGAGAACCAGCGCCTCGAGACCCAGCTGCGCTCCTCGTTGCGGGATCTCCAGGAGTCACGGGGGCGGATCATGTCCGCCGCGGACCTCGAGCGCCGGCGCATCGAACGGGACCTGCACGACGGGGCGCAACAGAGGCTCGTGTCGCTCGGGATCCAGCTTGCCCTGGCCGGGGACCTCGTGGAAGCACATCCCGAGCGCGCCGGCAGGCGCCTGCGTGAGCTGAGCCAGGAGGTGGACGACGCGGTGGATGAGGTGCGGTCCCTCGCGCGTGGCCTGGTGCCGCCGATACTGGTGGAGCGCGGCATCACGGAGGCCCTGCGTGACGCGGCACAGGGAGGCCACCTGAGCGTGAGCGTGCACGCGCGCGGGCTCGGACCGCTACCCGCCCGAAATCGAGAGCGCCGTGTACTTCGCTTGCCTCGAGGCGCTCCAGAATGCGGCCAAGCACGCGGAGGGCGCCACGTCGGCGTCGGTGAGCCTGTGGGAGGACGAGGAGCTTCGCTTCGAGGTCCGGGACGACGGGGCGGGCCTTCCTGACGGGCCCACCGAGCGCGGCGCGGGGATAACGAACATGCGCGACCGCGTCGGCGCGGTGGGCGGCCGCCTGGCGATCGGGTCCGTGCCGGGGCAGGGAACCTGCGTCGCGGGCAGCGTTCCGGTGGGCCCGGCGGAGCTGCCGCCTCAGGTGGAGACGCTGCTCCAGCGGGCCACCGAGGCACTGGAGGCAAGCTTCGGCATCTACCGGGCGGTTCGGGACGATCGCGGCGTGGTGTCGACTTTCTGATCGAGCACGTGAACGAGGCGGCACGCAACGACTTCGGTCTCCCACGCGAGCAGCTGGTGGGACAAACCCTCTGCCAGCTGTTTCCCGAATATCGCGACTCGGCCGCATTCCGCTGGCAGCGAGGGGTTCTCGAGGGCGGCCGCGCGGATTCGAGGGTGGAGCCGGTACCAGGACCGGTGGGACGGCCGCCGCCAGCCCCGGCGGGCGGTGGATGTGAGTGCCGCGCCCCTGGGCGGGGGGCGGCTCGTGCTCACCTGGCACGACGTGACCCGGCAGACAAGGCTGGAGGAGCAGGTGCGCCTGCAGTCGGTCGTGCTCGACCGAGCGACGGAGGGCGTCTGCCTCGTGCGTGCCTCCGACGCGACGATCGTCCATGCGAATCCGCGATTCGCCGAGATCCTGGGGTACGCACCCGGCGAGCTCGACGGGCGCCCGGTGGCCGAGATCAACTGGGAGGACGAGCCCGGCGACGGCGACCGGCTGGTACGAGAGATCGCAGCCGCGCTGGCGGCCGGGGGAGAGGGGAGCTTCGAGGTGCGCAACCGGCGAAAGGACGGCTCGGCGGTCTGGTGCGAGAGCCACGTCGTGGTGTTCGACCATCCCGATCACGGCACGGTATGGGTGGCGGTGCAGCGGGACGTGACGAAACGCAAGAACGGGCGGGCGACGGGACGAGGGCCGGTTCCCCCGGCCCCGGGTCAGGCGCTCGGACCCGACGGGAGCGGCGCCGCGATCGATCACGTGCTCTCGCCGGGGGCGAGAATGCGCACTTCCACATCCGGCGTGAGCCTGGCGGCCTCGTTCTCGAAGAGGAGCGGCGGCTCCCTCAGGGTTCTGGGGCGCAGCCGGGACAGTCCCGCCGGGAACAGGGTTCCCCAGTGGACCGGTATGGCGATGCGGGGCCGCAGCAGCTCGAGCGCACGGGCGGCCCGCGTGGGATCCAAGTGCCCCTCTCCCAGACTGGGGCCCCAGCCCCAGACCGGGAGGAGGGCCACGTCGAGACGAGACGAGAGCTGTTCCATCCCGTCGAAGAGGTCGGTGTCCCCCGCGAAGTACACCGCGGAGCGCCCCGATACCACGTAGCCGATGGCACCGGCGGAGGGCCCAGGGGCTCTCGCCGTCCATCGTGCAGGGCGGGAACGGCGGTGACCGTCACCGATCCGATGCGCACCTGGTCCCCGGGGGTCAGTTCCGTGACGGCCCGGAAGTCCTGCTGCGCGGCCAGGCCACCGGCGCCGGTGGGCACCACGAGGTGCGCATCTCGGGGAAGGGCTCGGAGCGAGGGAAGGTCGAAGTGATCCCTGTGGAAATGGGAGATGAGCACAGCGTCGAGTGGGGCCAGGGCGGCCCGGTCGACCGGCTCGGCCACGCGGACAAGGTGGGCGATCCGGCTCCGCAGCACGGGGTCCGTGAGCAGGCGCATCCCGGACAGCTCGAGCAGCACGGTGGAGTGTCCGAGCCAAGTGACGCGGTCCGGGAATGGCTCGCGTGCCCACCGAGCGACCGTAGCCGCCGCCGCCTGACCCGCTCAAGGTGGGAGGCACCACTCGTCGGGATGCCCGCCCCCCCTGCCACCACACCGGGGCGCCCCATTGCTTCGCCCGGTCACGGTTGAGACTGTGCGGTTCCATGGGAGACCCATCGAGCGAGACCCCGCGCGACGACGACGAGCGCGCACCTGAGCCCAAGCGACGCCGCCGCGGGCTGGTGTGGTCGATGATCGTGATCGCCTCGCTGCTGCTGGTCGTCTCGATCACCGCGAACTGGGTTCAGCGCGCCGTGCTCGACACGGACGAGGTGGTGAACACCACCGACGAGATCCTCAAGGACGAGGACGTTCAGCAGGAGCTGAGCTTCTTCCTGGTCGATCAGCTGTACGCCAACGTCGATGTAACGGGCGAGATCCAGGAGAAGCTGCCCAGCAATGCCAAAGCGCTGGCGGCTCCGGTGGCGGCGGCAACCCGGCAGCTCGCTCTCAACGTGTCGGAGAAGGCGCTGGCCTCGCCGCGGGTCCAGGAGCTGGTCGCGAACTCCATCCGCGTGTCGCACGGGCAGTTCGTGGGCTTGATCGAGGACAAGGGGAAGTACGTCTCGAACACCGGCGGAGTGGTGACGGTCGAGTACGGGCAGGTCATCGCCGACCTGGCCGCCCGCCTGGGAGTGGACCCGGCGACGATCGCCAACATCCAGAGCATCGTCCAGGAGACCTCGAAGGACCTCAAGGAGCGCCTGACCACGATTCAGGGCCGGATCAAGACGGTGCGCGCGAACCTCGCCCAGGTGGAGGGCGGGCACGCTGACCCCGGAGCTGGAACAGAATCTCCAGACGCTCGAGACGAACAGCACTCGAGCTTCAGGGAACGATCGCGAGCCTCGACAAGAAGCTCACGAGCCTTCAGGGGAAGGCCCCGGCACAGCTCCAGGATCGTCTTACCAAGCTCGATGGCCGGCTATCAGCCCTGGACAGTCGGCTGACCGCGGTGTCGGAGCGCACCACCGCCGTGCTCGACGATCCGCAATCGGCGAAGGTCGATCGCCTCGACAGCGCGCTCGCGGTAACCCAGGCGCGGGTCACGGCCGTGCTCGATCGCCAGGCCGTGCAGAGCCCCGGGCGACTCGTGGTCATGAAGTCCAGCGGACTCGACGGACTTCAGACCCTCGTGAGGGCGCTCCGCAATCTGGGCTTCGTGCTGCCGCTTCTGGTGCTCTTCATGTACGTGGCCGCGATCTACCTGGCGGTGGGCTGGCGCCGGCGGGCACTGATCGCGGCTGGAGGCGGAATCCTTATCGCGACGCTGCTCGTGCTGATGACGCGGCGCCTGCTCGGCGGCGCGGTGGTGGACGGGGTGGCGAGCTCCGAGACCGTCAAGCCGGCCATCCAATCCGTATGGGACATCGTTTCCGGAACGCTGCGCGAACGAGCGCTGTTCGCCCTCGTGATCGGGGTGGCGTTCGTCGCCGCGGGCATGCTGGCAGGGCCCGGCCGCCATGAGGTCGCCGTACGACGCGCGCTCGCGCCGTACCTGCGCGACCAGCCGGCCGCGGTCTACGCGGTCGTCGCCGTGCTGTTCCTGCTCTGGCTGACCATCATGCCCGGCATCAACAACCTCGGCCAGGTCCTGGTCGTCGTGCTGCTGGCCGTGCTCGCCGTGGTGGGCATCGAGGTGTTGCGCCGCCAGACGGCAGACGAGTTTCCGTCCCACCCGTGACGCTGCCATCGAGGCAACTGCTCGTATTTGCCTTCGATGCGAACGCCTCCTTCCAGGGCCAGCTTGTCGGCGCGCTCGAGCGGCTGGAGAGCGGCGGTGCCCTGCGAATCCTGGAGGTGCTGTTCGTCGCCGCCGACGAGGCCACGGGAGAACCTGTGGCGATCGACGTCCCGGGTGGTACCGGCCTCACCGGAAGGCTGCTCGATTTCCGGCTGGATCCAGCCGCGCGACGCAAGGCGGCCGAGCGAGCTCTCGGCGGGGACGAGGGCGAGGTGCTGCGCGATCTCGGCACCGTCCTGGAGCCCGGTACCGCGCTGGCGGCGGTGCTTGTGGAGCACCTCTGGGTGCGGGTGCTGGAGGATGCGGTATCGCGGGTGAGCGGCAGGCCGCTGGCGAGCGAGTTCGTGGAGGCGGAGAAGTTGTCCGAGCTCCCGCCGGACCTCCTGCGCAACCTCCTATGAGCTTGACTTAGCTGCACGTGAATCGCGAGCGCGCCGTGCGGACGCTGACGTTCTGGCTGCGACCCGAGTTCGTGCTCCGCGTCGTGAACCGGTTTCAGAAGATCGCAGGATTCGACCGCGCGATCGCGCTGGCCTCCGCGGCACTCACCGCGACGATCCCGTTGATGATCGTCACGAGCGCGATGTCCTCGGAGCTCGGGGGCAAGGGCACGGCCGACCGCATCATCGACCGGTACGAGCTGACCGGAGGCGGTGCCGAGGCGGTCACGGACATCTTCTCGCCGCCCACCGGCACGGACACCAGCCTCGGCATCGTCGGATTCCTCTTCCTGATGGTCGCGGTCCTGAGCTTCAGCCGGGGAGTGCAGCGGCTGTTCGAGCAGACCTGGGAACTCAGCCCGCTGAGCGTCCGCAACACCTTCAACGGGCTGCTCTGGATCGGCGGGCTCTGCGCTGTACCTCGCGGTCAGCGGCCTCATCCACGCCGCGCTGGGGCGCAGCCGCCTCGAGCTGACAGCGGCGCTGCTGGCCGCGCCGGTGGCGGCGGCGTTCCTGCTCTGGGGCGGCCGGGTGCTCAGCGCCAAACGGCTCGAGCGCCCGGACCTCCTGCCGTTCGCCATCCTCGGATCGGTGTTGCTCGCGGCCTACTCGGTCGGCGCGACCGTGTATGTCCCGCACCTCTTCAATACGCTACGCCACCCGCTACGGCGTGATCGGCGCGGTCTTCGCGATGATCTCGGCGCTCTTCTGCGCCATGGTCGTGGTCGTCGCCTCGGCGGCGGCCGGCCGCGAGGTCCACGACGAGCTCGACCGTATCCGGCGGGGCGAACGGCCCGCCGAGGACGAGGTCCGGCGCCAATGGGATGAGGTCACCGCCCAGGCGCGGTCGCGCTGGGACACGCTGCGGGTGCAGATCCAGGAACGGCGGCGCAAACGCCACGAAGGGGGATGATGCATCACCCACTGAGAAGGAGAACTGATGCCCAGCGACCCCGAGCAGACGTACGGCCAATCCACGGCCTGGCAACCCGAGCGTCCGCGTTTTCGGGTGCTCCCGCTCGTCGTCTCCTGGCTTGCCATGGGCATCGCGGTGATGGTGGCCGCCGGGATCCTGCCCGGTGTCAGCATCGACAACTTCTGGGGTGCGCTGCTCGTCGCGGCGATCGTCGCGGCGCTGAACGCGATCGTCCCGCCCATCCTCGCCGCGCTGCGATTGCCGCTCACGCTTGTGCTCGGCTTCCTGCTGGTACTGCTCGCGGACGCCGCCATTCTCCGCTGGGCCGACGACCTGACCAACGGGGTGCTCACCGTCGACAGCTTCGGCTGGGCGCTTCTTGCCGCGCTCGTGGTCGCCGCTGTGAGCGTCGTGCTCGCGGTCGTCCTCGGCTCGGATGACACGTACTCGCTCCACATCGCGCAGACGGATCGCGCGTCGGCAGGGGATCATCGCCAGCACCGACGTCCCCGGGATCGTCTTCCTCGAGATCGATGGGCTCGCGTTGCCCGTGCTGCGCCGGGCGATGCGCGACGGGAACGCCCCGACCATGGCCCGCTGGCTGGCCGACGGCACGCATCGTCTGACCGAGTGGGAGACCGATCTCTCCTCGCAGACGGGTGCCAGTCAGGCGGGGATCCTGCTGGGATCGAACGACGACATCTCGGCCTTCCGCTGGGTGGAGAAGGAGACCGCGACGCTGATGACGTGCTCGGCGCCGCCGGACTGCGCCGAGATCGAGCGGCGCCGCGCGACGGGCGTCGGCCTTCTGGTCGACGGCGGCGCCAGCCGCGGAAACCTTCTCTCCGGCGAGGCGGAGGACGTGATCCTCACGGTCAGCCGGATGGAGGCGGAGAAGAAGTCCAACCCGGGCTATCGGGCATTCCTCGCCAACGGCGACAACGTGACGCGCACGCTCGTGCTGTTCCTGTGGGAGATCGATCCTCGAGTGGACCGCGGCCCTCTCGCGCCATCCGCCGTGACGTGCGACCGCGCGGCCACCGAGGCGGCATCTACCCCTTGATGAGGGCGGCGCTCTGCGTCTTCGTGCGCGACCTGATCGTGTCCGGCGTGCTCACCGACATGATGCGAGGGCGACCTGCCGTCTACGCGACGTTCTCGAGCTACGACGAGGTGGCGCACCACTCGGGCCTCGAGCGGGCCGACACGCTCGAGGCCCTGCGCAAGCTCGACGACCAGCTTCGCGCAGATCGAGCGAGCGCGCCGCTACGCCCCGCGGCCGTACGAGATCGTCGTCCTCTCCGACCACGGGCAGACGCAGGGCGCGACCTTCAAGCAACGCAACGGGTACGGCCTCGACGAGCTCGTCGAGCGCTCCCTCACGCGCGGCGAGGTCTCCGGAATCGCCGGCGGGGACGAGCAGAGCTCGATGGTCGGCAACGCCGTCAGCGAGGCGACGGGAAAGAAGGCCAAGCGGGCCAAGAACGACGTCTCCGACCGGGACGTCGTCGTGCTCGGCTCGGGCAACCTCGGACTCGTCTACCTGATGGAGGAGCGCCGCCGGCTGACGCTCGAGGAGATCGAGGCGCGGCACCCGCAGCTCGTGCCCGCCCTCCGCGCGCACCCCCACGTCGGCTGGCTGCTCGTCCGCTCGTCCGAGCACGGGGCGGTCGCGCTCGGCGCCCGCGGCGCGCACTACCTCGCGGACGGCCGCGTCGAGGGCGAGGACCCGCTCGCGCCGTTCTCGCCCACCGCGCCACAGCACCTGCTGCGCACCGACGGCTTCGAGCATGTCGCCGACATCATGGTGGGGAGCTTCTACGACCCCGAGCTCGAAGAGGGCTGCGCCTTCGAGGAGCTGATCTGCTTCCACGGCGGGCTCGGCGGCCTCCAGACGCGCCCGTTCATCCTCTACCCGTCGCACCTCGAGGCTACCGCCGGGCCCCATCCTCGGCGCCGCGAGCGTGCACGGCATCCTCACGGGCTGGCGGAAGACGCTCCAGGGCGGCCCGGCCGAGCGCAGCGCCGGCGCTTTCGGCGGATTGAACGGCTAGCCGGACGGGGCCGGCTGGCCACGCGCCGCGGCGCCGCTCCGGGACTGCAGTTCGTTGGCGATGTGCACTGCCGCGGAGGTCAGCGGTGCGGCGAGGGTCAGCCCGACCATCCCGAACAGGGCGCCGGCCCCGATGGTGACCACGAGCACCACGAGCGGGTGGATGCTCAGGGTGGCGCCCATCACGAACGGCTGGATCATCTGCTGGAGTATGCCGTTGGCGAGCAGGGCGACCACCGCCATGATCAGCGCGTCCGAGCTGCTTCCCGTGCTCAGCGCGATCAGGACGGCGAAGCCGCCGGCGACCCAGGCGCCGACGTAGGGCACGTAGGCGCCCACGAACGTGACGACGGCGATCGTGCCCGCGAGTGGTACGCCGAGGATCAGCGCCGCGCCACCGATCAGGACGGCGTTGAACCCGGCGATGATCGTCACGGCGAGGAAGTAGTTGCGCAGCGACTGGGCGACATTGGTCGTGACGATGTTCGCCACCGGCTCGGGCACGCCCAGGTGCCGGTTGATGAAGCGGTGCATGACCGGCCCGTCCTTGAGCACGAACAGCGTGCTGAGGAGCGCGAAGGCAAGGAAGAAGAAGAGCGACTTGAGACCCGCGATGCCGTCCGCCACCCCGCTGAGCAGCGTCGTGCGGATCTCCGGCGCGGCCTTTTGCGCGCCCTCCTTTGCGCTCTGCGAATTGTCGATGCCGACGTCCTTCAACCAGCCCTGGATCTTGTCCAGCGACTGGTCCACCTTCCCCGAGATATCTCCCGAGTTGGCCGATATCCCACCGAAGACGAGGCAGAAGATGAGCACGCCGATGGCCACAAGCCCGAGCAGGACCAGGATCGCCCCGCCGATACGGGGAACCCTGTGACGCTCCAGCCAGCTGACGGCCGGTCCGGCCACGGCGCCGAGGACCGCCGCAAGGATGACCGGCATGACGATCGTCGAGGTCTCGCCGAGCAGCCAGATCACCCCGATGATGATCAGCACGAACCCGACAAGCAGCCAGGACGTGAAGCCCAGGTTCCTGAGCCAAGTGGGTGCCGAGAACTGAGTGTGGGGTTCGGACGCCATCGATGTCGCGATCTTGGGACGCTCTGGAGGTCCCCGCATCACCCCGGGGTGCCGCGGGCGGGCTCGCGCTGCTGTCTAGGTTCGCCCGCGATGGCTTGTTTCCCTTCTCAGGTCAGGTCGTGGTGCCCTCTCGTGCCGCCGCGTCGATCTCGCGCTCGAGCTCGTCGGCGTCGGCGTCCACCTGCTTCTCGATCAGCTTGTTGGCGCGCGTCAGCGCCTTCTCGAGCTGCTCCTCGATCTTCGACTCGCCGATCACGATCACCGCGGCGGTGCCCGCGTCGAGCTCCTCGCCGAGCTCCTTGAGGTCGCCGCGCGAGATGCCGCGGGTGAGGTGACCGGTCAGGCCGCCCGCCCCGGCGCCGACGATGGCCGCGCCGAGGATCGCGGGCGGGAACAGGATCCCGACAAGAGCTCCCACACCAGCCCCGGTCCAGGCGCCGTGCTGGGTCGGCTTCTCGGTCTTGGTCACCCGGACCTTGCCGTCGTCTTCCTTCCGGATCACCGCCGAGTCGAAGGTCCCGATCGCTCCCGCGGCGTGGAGGTCGAACACGGCCTCGTAATCGGCCTCCGCATCGGCGATCTCGTCGTAGACGGCGGCGTACAGGAATACCGGCCTGTCGGCCATTTCTCGATTCCTTTCGTGAGGTTCGATGCCCGCACTCGGGCCGACTTGCAACGTACCTCCGCCACACCCCATGGACCTCACCCGCATAGGGTGAAACTCCCCAGATCGAGCGGCTAGGCGGCGCCCCGGCGGCCGTGCGCTGTCCCAGAGCTCCGCGAGCAGCGCCGGCCTGAAGTCACGCTTGTCGACGAACGCCACCGCACCGCAGGCCTCCACCCTCGAGGGCAGGCCGGCCGGATCATTGACCGAGACCAGAACGACGGTGGGGCGCGGGTACCCGGCGGTGATGCGCCGGGCGGTCTCGATGCCGTCGATGCCTCCCATGGTCACATCGAGGAGCACGAGGCAGGGATCGAGCCCCTTCAAGGCCGAGAGCGCCTCCTCGCCGGAGGCCGCCTCCCCGACCACCTCGAACCCGGGAGTGGCGGTAACCACGTCGCGCGCGGCTCGCCGGAACGGAGCGCTGTCGTCGACGATCAGCACTCCGACGTCGGCAGCGGCCTCATCGCTCCCGCCTGGCCGTGGCGCCTGTAACAGGCGAGTGTGGCCGTTGAGAGCTCCTGCCTCCGTCATCCCGCCAAACCGATCGCATCGGGGCCGTTCGCACAGGTTCCCAACGGGCCCGTCTCCCGGCAATGGGGCGGGCCGGTGTCGGGCGGGGGGTGGGCGCCTGTGAGTTGGGTCGCACAGCGGGGGCCGGTGAGAGGCTCCGCCCCACTTGTGGAGCCCGGTGTCCCGCCGGGATATTGTCCGCCTGTGGCCATCAGGGTGGCCCTGGCCGAGGACAGCCTCATCGTCAGGGAGGGCATACAGCAGCTCCTCGCAACGGAGGAGGACATCGAGATCGTCGCCGCGTGCGGAGACCTGGATTCCCTGCTCGAGGCGGTGGAAACCACGCGCCCGGACGTGGTGGTCACGGACATCCGCATGCCACCCACCGAGACCGACGAGGGGATTCGGATCGCCTCCATCCTGAGGGCCTCTTACCCCGATATCGGTGTTTTGGTGCTCAGCCAGTATGCGCAGCCGAGCTACGCCCTGGCCCTGCTGGATGCCGGCTCCGACCGCCGCGCCTACCTGCTGAAGCAGCGCGTGCACGATCGCGCCGAGCTCGTATGGGCGATCAAATCGGTCGCGACCGGCGGCTCGGTGATCGATCCCAAGATCGTGGAGGCGCTCGTGGCGGCCAAGGCGCGGTCGGAGCAGTCACCGCTCACGGAGCTCACTCCCCGCGAGCGTGAGGTGCTCGCGGAGATCGCTGTCGGGAAGAGCAACACCTCCATCGCCGAGTCACTGGTGCTCACGAAGCGCGCGGTGGAGAAGCACATCAACTCGATCTTCCTGAAGCTGAACCTGTCCGAGGCGGAGGACGTGAGCAAGCGGGTGAAGGCGACGCTGGTGTTCCTGGCGGAGGAAGAGCCCAGGCCGGTGGAGTGATGGCCGGGACTGAGGGGATGTTGTCGAGCTGGCGCGACGGCTCGGCCAAGCAGGCCATCATCGAGTTCGTCGGGCGTGTGGTGGGCGAGGACGGGTCCGAGCCCGTGCCGGTCGATGACCGCCTGGCCGTGTTCGACAACGACGGCACGCTCTGGTGCGAACAGCCGTTACCGATCCAGCTCGACTTCATCCTTCGCCGGCTGGTCGAGATGGCCGAGGCCGACGCGGAGTTGCGCGAGCGCCAGCCCTGGAAGGCCGCCTACGATCGCGATTACGGCTGGCTGAGTGCGGTCATGGCCGAGCACTACGCGGGCAACGACACCAACGTGACGGTCCTGGCCGGCGGCATCCTGGCGGCCTACGACGGCATCAGCGTCGAGGACTTCGAGTCGCGGGCCGGCGAGTTCCTGCGCGGCACGCAGCATCCAACGCTCGGCCGCGGGTATCTCGAGTGCTCCTACGCGCCGATGGTCGAGTTGCTTGGGTATCTCGCCGACCACGGGTTCAGCAACTACATCGTCTCGGGCGGCGGCCGCGACTTCATGCGGCCCATCAGCCAGGAGCTGTACGGCATCCCCCGTCAGCGAGTGATAGGCAGCAGCGCCGCGCTCGCCTACACCAGCGACGAGCGCGGCGGCACGATCACGCACAGGGCGGAAGCCGACTACCTCGACGACGGCCCGGAGAAGCCGATTCGCATATGGAGCCGCACCGGCCGCAGGCCGCTACTGGCGGCCGGGAACTCCAACGGTGATATCCCGATGCTGCACTTCAGTCAGCATCCCGACAAGCCCTCGCTGCGCCTGCTGGTCCTGCACGACGACGGTGAGCGCGAGTTCGCCTACACCACAGGAGCCGAGCAGGCGCTCGACCAGGCCGCCGGCGACGGCTGGACGGTCGTCAGCATCAAGAACGACTGGGCAACCGTCTTCTGACCGCCCGCCAACACGGATGAGCGCCGCCCGCGTCACCTGGGGCGGCCACTCCACCGTCCTCGTCGAGTTGGCCGGCGCCCGGCTCCTCACCGATCCCGTGCTGCGCTCGCACGTGGCCCACCTGCGCCGGCACGGCGAGCCGCCGGCAGCGGACCTGGCCGAGCGGCTCGACGCCGTCCTGGTCTCGCACCTGCACTACGACCACCTGGACCTCCCCTCGCTGCGAGGGATATCCGGGCGAGGTCACGGCCTTCGCGCCGCACGGGGCGGGCGCGCTGCTCCAGCGAGCCGGCTTCGCCGCCGTGACCGAGCTGCGTCCCGGCGAGTCGGGTGAGGTGGCGGGAGTGGGGATCACGGCGGTGCCCGCGGCGCACGACCCACGGCGCCGGCCGCTCGGTCCGCGCGCGGAGCCGGTCGGCTTCGTGCTCGAGGCCGGCGCGCGCGTGTACTTCGCGGGAGACACCGACCTGTTCGAGGGCATGAGGGAGATCGGTCCGGTGGACCTCGCCCTGCTGCCCGTGGCCGGATGGGGTCCCGAGCTCGGGAGTGGGGGACACCTGGATCCCGAGTCCGCCGCCCGCGCGGCGGCGCTGATCCGCCCTCGCGTGGCGGTGCCCATCCACTGGGGCACCCTCTACCCGCGCGGGCGCCGGCTCGGCGACTGGTTCACGGAGCCGGCGCGGCGCTTCGCGGCTCACGCGGCGGAGCTGGCCCCCGGTGTGGAGGTGCGGGTGCTGGCGCCTGGAGAGTCGCTCGACCTCTGGGCGTGAGAACATCCCGCCCGAGAGTGGAACTGCGAGCCGACGAGCACCCGCTGTACGAGGGCCGGCCCTCCTGGAGAGCGTTGATGTCGTTCTACGTCAGCGGCCTGATCGCGGCCCTGGTGCTCGGCGGAGTCCTCTGGCTCACGACCTCGCTGGGCGTGGGGCTGGGCGTGGTGGTCGCGGTGTTCGTCCTCACGCTCGTGATCGGATACGTGCGCCGCCTGTTCACGAAGTACCTGATCACCAACCGGCGGCTGCGCATCTCGCGGGGGATCGTCCGGCGCAACGTCCAGGAGACTCGCCTTGATCGAGTCCAGAACGTGAACTACGAGCAGGGCGTGATCGATCGCGTGTTCAAAGTCGGCACCGTGGACTTCGATACGGCGGGCACCGATGACTCCGAATTCAAGTTCGAATGGGTGAACCGGCCGGAGGCCGTGGTGCGGGCCGTGGACGAGGCAATCGCCCAGTCGACGTCGTCGTCGACGCCGGAGCGGGAGCCGGAGCCTCCCACCCCGTCGGGTGACACGCTCGCCAAGTGAGCTCCGCACCCGAAGACCTGCGCCGCGCCCGGACCATGCTGATGGTGGCCGGTGTGCTCGGCGTGCTCGCCGGGTTGGGGGCGATCGCCGTCCCGGCGGTGGCCTCCGTGGGCACCGCGATCTTCATCGGCATCGTGCTGCTCGTGGCCAGCATCCCGCTGGCCGTGGAGGCCTTCGCGGCGCCCGACCTCGGCCGAAAGCTGCTGCGGCTGGTGGTGGCGGCGCTCACCGCGATCGCGGGGGTCTATCTGCTCGCGGCGCCGCTCGAGGGCACGTACACGCTCACCGTGATGCTCGTGATCTGGTTCGTGGCGATCGGCTTCGCGCGCCTCGCGGGAGGCCTCGCGCACCTCGGCGCTCCCGGGGCGGGCCTCTCCGCGTTCAGCGGGCTGGTCTCCATCGTCCTCGGCATCCTCATCGCCGAGAGAGCTCCCGAGCTCGTCCGACTGGGCGATCGGGCTGCTCGTGGGCATCGACTTCCTCTTCTTCGGGGTGAACGCCCTGTGGATGGCGTCCGAGCTGGGTCGCGCTAACGCGCCGGGCCCAGGACCGGAGCGCCCGGCGGTCTTGCCAGAGACCTGAGCAGCGCCTCGACCACGCGAGCGTCGAACTGGGTCCCGGAGAAGCGGTCGCAGCTCCGCGGCCGCCTCCTCGGGCGTCATGGCGCCGCTGTACGGACGGGCGCTCGTCATCGCCTCGTAGGCGTCGGCCACCGCGAGGATGCGCGCCTCCAGCGGAATCTGCTCGCCGCCGAGGCCGAGCGGGTAGCCGCTGCCGTCCACCCGCTCGTGGTGGGCGAAGACCCACTCCGCGAGGTCGGGCAGGTCCGCGCCGGCGAGGATGCGCGCCCCGAGCTCGGGGTGCTTGCGCATCTCGGCCCACTCGTCGCTCGTCCAGCGGCCCCGGCTTCCGCAGGATCGCGTCGCTCACGCCGATCTTGCCCACGTCGTGGAGCACGCCCGCCAGGGCGATCCGCTCCACCTCGGGCTGCGGGAGGCCGAGACCCACGGCGGCGGCTCGCGCGTACCGGCCCACGGCTGAGAGTGCTGTCCGGTGCCCGAGTCGCGAGCGTCGATGGTCTCGGCCAGCACGAGGACGGCGGACAGCTGGCCGGGCGCCTGGGCTGTCCGCGGCCGGCTCCCCCTGCACCACGTCGGCGATCACCTCGGCGTTGAAGAGCACCGTGCGATCGCGCCCGAGCCTCTTCGCCGCGTAGAGCGCCTGGTCGCCCGCGCGAAGCAGGTCGTCCACGCTCTGCCCCGTCATCCGGAAAGGTGGTCACTCCGATGCTCACCGTCAGCGGCGTCGCCGTGTCCACGAACGCCGCCTTCACCGCGCGCCGGAGCCGCTCGCCCACCAGGAGAGCGTCGTGCTTGGCGGCATCGGGCAGCACCAGCGCGAACTCCTCGCCCCCCAGGCGCGCGGGCAGGTCCATCGCCGCGGGTGAGCCGGGTCATCTGGCCGGCGAAGCGCTTCAGCACCTCGTCCCCGCCCGGATGCCCGAGGCGGTCGTTCACGCGCTTGAAGTGGTCCAGGTCGGCCACGAGCAGGCTCACCGGCCGCTCACCGCGCCGCGCGCGCTCCAGCTCGAGCTCCAGCGCGTCCTGGAATGCGCGGCGGTTGCTGAGTCCGGTGAGCGGGTCCGTGTGCGCCGCCGACGCCAGCCGGGCGATCAGGCGCTCCACGTTCGCCTTCAGGGCGCCCACGAGGATTCCGGCCAGCACCACGGTGCCCACGGTGATCAGCCACTGCTCCTCGGCGCCCGGCGGACGCTCGCTCATCAACACGAGGCCGAAGGCCACCGCCACGCCCACGAGCTGCACCAGTGCGGCGCCGGTGGGAGAGGAAGTACACCGACTCGATCGCGATCCAGACGTAGAAGAGCGAGTAGACGCCCGTCCGGTCCTCGGTGAAGTGGATGGCGAGGGACACCAGCACGGTCCCCATCAGAAGTGCGCCCGCGGTTTCCCATTCGGTGACGCGGGAGCCGCGGGCCAGGAGATACACCCCCGCCGCCAGGGCCACGGCGTAGATCCCGAACAGCCCGGTGACGTCGGTGCCGGGCGGCTGGGGGAAGGCCATCGAGGCGATGGCCAGCGCCGCGCCGGCGGCGTAGGCGAATCCGAGGAAGCGGGCGGCGGCCCGCGGATCGTCGAGCGAGGCCGTGGTGGCCGCGTAGCTCGCCCTGGGGGCGAGGCGCTCCCTCAGCGCCGATGCCCTGGACCTCATGTAAAGACCTATCGACCGGCGGGGCCTCAGCCTTAGCTTCGCGCGTGGCCACGCGCACTGGCCGCAGCGCGATCCGGAGCGGGGCCGTCGATAGGGTTTTGAGGCGTGAGCCATCCGGACAGCTACGGAGCCCGGGCCGACCTCCGTGTGGGGGACACCACGCACGAGATCTTCCGCCTCGACGCGCTCCAGTCGAAGTACGACGTGGCCCGCCTGCCCTACTCGCTGAAGGTCCTGCTGGAGAACCTGCTTCGCAACGAGGACGGCCAGGCGGTGACCGCCGAGGACATCGAGAACCTCGCCAAGTGGGTGGCCGGCGACCAGTCCTCGAGCCAGGTGGCCTACACGCCCGCGCGCGTGCTGATGCAGGACTTCACCGGCGTGCCGGCGATCGTGGACCTGGCCGCCATGCGCGACGCCATGGCCGACCTCGGGGGCGACCCCGGCCGCATCAACCCGCTGGTGCCGGTGGAGCTCGTGATCGACCACTCGATCCAGGTGGACGTGTTCGCCGAGCACCTGGCCTTCCAGCGCAACGCCGAGCTCGAGTTCGAGCGCAACCACGAGCGCTACGCCTTCCTGCGCTGGGGACAGACCGCCTTCGAGGACTTCGCCGTGGTGCCGCCGAACACCGGCATCTGCCACCAGGTGAACCTGGAGTACCTCGCGCGCGTGGTGGAGACCCGCGACGGGCAGGCCTTCCCCGACACGCTGGTGGGCACCGACTCCCACACCACGATGGTGAACGGCCTCGGGCGTGCTCGGCTGGGGCGTGGGCGGGATCGAGGCCGAGGCGGCCATGCTGGGCCAGCCCGTGTCGATGCTGATCCCGCAGGTCGTGGGCTTCCGGCTCGTGGGCGGGCTGCCCGAGGGCGCCACCGCCACCGATCTCGTGCTCACGGTCACGCAGATGCTCCGCGAGCGCGGCGTGGTGGGCAAGTTCGTGGAGTTCTACGGACCCGGGCTGCCCAACCTGCCCGCTGGCCGACCGGGCCACGATCGGCAACATGTCGCCCGAGATGGGCGCGACCTGCGCGATCTTCCCGGTGGACGCCGAGACGCTCCGCTACCTCGAGTTCTCCGGCCGCCCGGCGCGAGCGGGTGGAGCTGGTGGAGGCCTACTGCCGCGAGCAGGGCCTCTTCCACGAGCCCGATGCCGAGGAGTCGGTGTACAGCGACACCTCGAGCTCGACCTGTCCACGGTCGTGCCCTCCCTCGCCGGCCCGCGCCGGCCGCAGGACCGCGTGGCGCTCACCAACGCGGCGTCGGACTTCCGGTCCGAGCTCGGCGAGATGCTGGGGGAGGCGGTGGAGCACGAGCCCAAGAACGGCTCGCTCGACCAGGGCGTGGCCGAGTCGTTCCCGGCCAGTGACTCGGTGGCCGTCTTCGAGTCCGGGAAGCCGCCCGGGCAAGCCGGCCCACGACCACCACTCGGCCGCCGCCGACCCGCCCTGGGCCGCCGACGCCGGTGACGATGGCCGACGGCACCGAGTTCGAGCTCGACCACGGCGCCGTGGTGATCGCCGCGATCACGAGCTGCACCAACACCTCCAACCCGTCGGTGATGCTGGGCGCCGGGCTGCTGGCGAAGAAGGCCGTGGAGCGCGGCCTGACGCGGCGGCCGTGGGTCAAGACCAGCCTCGCGCCGGGCTCGAAGGTGGTCACCGACTACCTGGAGCGCGCCGGCCTGATCGAGCCGCTGGAGCAGCTCGGCTTCAGCCTCGTGGGGTACGGATGCACCACGTGCATCGGCAACTCGGGCCGCTGCCGGAGGAGGTGTCGAAGGCGGTGCTGGACCAGGACCTGGCCGTGTGCTCGGTGCTTTCCGGGAACCGCAACTTCGAGGGCCGGATCCACCCCGAGGTGAAGATGAACTACCTGGCCTCGCCGCCGCTCTGCGTGGCCTACGCGCTGGCCGGCCGCATGGACACGGACCTGGTGAACGACCCGCTCCAGGACGACGTGCACCTGGCCGACATCTGGCCCTCCCAGCGCGAGGTGGCCGACGCCATCGAGCAGGCCATCGAGTCGGACATGTTCCGCCGCAGCTACGGCGAGGTGTTCGAGGGCGACGAGGCCTGGAACGGCCTGCCCATCCCCGAGGGCGAGCGCTACGCCTGGGACGACGACTCCACCTACGTGAAGCTGCCGCCCTACTTCGAGGGCATGAGCGCCGAGGAGCCCTCCGAGCCCGAGCAGATCCAGGGCGCGCGGGCGCTGGCGCTGCTCGGGCGACAGCGTCACCACCGACCACATCTCACCGGCCGGCGCGATCAAGAAGGACTCGCCCGCCGGGCGCTACCTGCTGGAGCACGGGGTGGAGCACCGGGACTTCAACTCCTACGGCTCCCGCCGC
Organism: uncultured Thermoleophilaceae bacterium; assembly: GCA_963752455.1. Classification (GTDB taxonomy): domain Bacteria; phylum Actinomycetota; class Thermoleophilia; order Solirubrobacterales; family Thermoleophilaceae; genus JACVRW01. Next base: position 67,713 of record CAVVYE010000011.1, on the reverse strand, counting down.
GGCAACCACGAGGTGATGATGCGCGGCACGTTCGCCAACGTGCGCCTGCGCAACCGGCTGGCGCCGGGCACCGAGGGCGGCGTGACGGTGAAGGACGGCGAGGAGATGTCGATCTACGACGCCGCGATGGCCTACGCCGAGGAGAACGTGCCCACCCTGCGTGCTCGCGGGCAAGGAGTACGGGTCCGGCTCCTCGCGCGACTGGGCGGCCAAGGGCCCGCGGCTGCTGGGTGTGCGCTTCGTGCTCGCCGAGTCCTACGAGCGCATCCACCGCTCGAACCTGGTGGGCATGGGCGTGCTGCCGCTCCAGTTCCCGGACGGGGAGTCGGTGGAGTCGCTCGGGCTCACGCGGCTTCGAGCGCTTCGACCTCGAGCTTCTCGAGGACGGTGCGCGCACGCTGAAGGTCACGGCCACCCCGGACGAGGGCGACCCGGTGGAGTTCGAGGCCCGCGTGCGGATCGACACCCCCACCGAGTGGCTCTACTTCCGCGGCGGCGGCATCCTGCACTACGTGCTCCGCGGGCTGCTCGCCCGCGCCTAGTGGACCTCGGCCGCGGTCCGTTCGCGGTTTCCGGCGCTGAGCGGCCGGCGGCCTACTTCGACGGACCCGGAGGCTCCCAGGTGCCGGCCGAGGTGATCGAGGCCATGGCCGACTACCTGCGCCGCTCGAACGCCAACCTGGGCGGCGCGTTCCGCACCTCGGAGGAGTCCGACGCCGTGATGGCCCGGGCGCGCGAGGCCGCCGCCGGCCTCACGGGCAGCGCCCCGGAGGAGATCGCCTTCGGGGCGAACATGACCACGCTGAACTTCCTGCTGGCGCACGCGGTGGCCCGCACCCTCAGCCCGGGCGACGAGATCGTGGTCACCGATCTCGACCACGACGCCAACGTGTCCCCCTGGCTGCTCGTGGCCCGGGACCACGGCCTCGTGGTGCGCCGCGCCCCGATCCGCGCCGGGGACGGCACCCTCGACGTGGACGCGCTGGAGGCCCTGCTCGGGGAGCGCACCCGGGTGGTGGCGTTCACGCTCGCCTCCAACGCGCTCGGATCGATCACCGACGCCGCGCGCATCGCCGCCTCCGCCCATCGCGCCGGTGCGCTCGCGTGGGCCGACGCCGTGCACCTGGCCCCCCACCGGCGGATGCGCCGGGCGGAGCTCGGGATCGACGTGCTGCTCTGCTCCCCCTACAAGTTCTTCGGGCCGCATCTCGGGGTGGCCGCGATCGAGCGCGGGCTGGCCGAGTCGCTGCCCGCGGACCGGGTGCGACCGGCCTCGGAGTGGCCGCCCGGGGCACCGGTTCGAGTCCGGCACCCAGTCCCACGAGGCGATAGCGGGCACCACGGCGGCGATCGGCTACCTGCGACTCGCTCGGCGCCCGGCCTGGACGCCGCGTTCGAGCGCATCGGCGAGCACGAGGAGGCGCTGTCGCGCCGCTTCCTCGAGGCCGTGCGCGGGGATCGGCGGGATCGAGCTCTACGGGATCGCCGATCCCGGCCGCGTGGCCGAGCGCACGCCCACCTTCTGCTTCAACGTCGGCGATCGCCCGCCGCGCGAGGTGGCCGAGCGGCTGGCCGAGCTCGATCTCTACGTGTGGGACGGCGACTACTACGCGCTCGCGCCGATGGAGGCGCTCGGGCTGTCCGAGCGCGGCGCGGTGCGGGCCGGGTTCCTCCACTACACGACGGAGGACGAGGTGGACCGCCTGCTGGAGGCCCTCTCCGGGCTGGTCTGAGCGTCGCGCGGGGCGGTCGACGTTCGGTTAGGGTCGGCCGATCCGAGTGAGAGGTGGGGGATGAGACGCGTCTGTTCCTGTGTGCCGGGCTGGTGGCGATCGTGGCTCTGACGGGCTGCGCCCAGTACGACGTCGCTGCGGATCGCGGGTGACGAGACCGAGGGGCGGGACAACAACACGCCCGGGTCGGCGCTCGCACGCTCCTACATCCTCGGCGAGCTGAAGGCCAACGCGAACGGCCTCGACTCGAGCCAGACGGGCGACGCCGCCTACATCCAGACCTTCCCGAGCGGCACCAACCTGCTCGCGGTGATTCCCGGCACCGACCTGGCGGACCAGTACGTGATGGTGGGCGCGCACTACGACCACCTCGGCAGCAACTGCCGCACGAGCGACCCCGCGGACACGATCTGCAACGGCGCCACGGACAACACGGCCGGAGTGGCCGCGCTGCTCGCCATCGCGCGGGCGATCAAGGGACAGGCCACCCCGCCGCGGCGCTCGATCATCCTCGCCGTGTGGGACCGCGAGGAGGACGGCCTCCTCGGCTCGAAGTACTACACCGAGCATCCGGTGGTGCCGCTGGCCAAGACCGTCGGCTACGTGAACTTCGACATCCAGGGCGCGAACCTCCTGCCCAGCCTCCGCAACACGACCATCGCCGTGGCCGCGGAGACCGGCGGCGCCCGCTTCCAGGAGATAGTCCGGAACGCGGCCAACGAGCAGACGCTCGACACCTCGATGTTCAGCTCCATGTTCGGCCAGTACCGCAGCGACTACGCGAGCCTGATCAGCGCCGGTGTGCCCAGCGTCTTCTTCACCGACGCCAACGGCCCGTGCTACCACACGGCTCAGGACGAGTACGACGTGGTGGACTTCTTCAAGCTGGAGCAGCAGATAGCCACGTCGCTGGCCGTGACGCGCGAGCTGGCCAACACCTCGAACCCGCCGACGTTCGTGGGCAACGCGCCGCTGGCCAACTTCGATGACGCCGTGGTCTTCGCGCGCGTGGTGAACCGGGCCTACGTGGACCGGAGCCGTTTCTCGGCCGAGGACCAGGCGACCATCGTGCGGGTGCGCGACGCCGCGCATGAAGCGGGTGGCCGAGGGCCGGGCGGCGTTCAACGGCGACGACATCGGGCCGTTGCTCGGAGATGCGGCCGCCATGGTGAGCCTGCTCACCCACGGAAGCTGCGACGGCTTCCTGGTGCCGTCACAGCAGGCGGCGGCCCTGCGCCGGGCCCTGGGCAGTAGGCCCGGGCCTGGCTCAGCCGGCGGAGCGCTCGGCGCGCCTGCCGGATGGCGCGTAGCCAGTCCCGCCGGATCAGCGCGCTGCCGGGCCGCACCACGGTCCAGTAGAGGGTGAAGCGGCGACGGGCGCCCGCGTCCGTGCCCAGCACGCGAGTCTCCGTGGTGAGCACGCAGCCGCCGTCGGCGGTGGGCTCGGCGAGGAAGTTGAAGCCCGCCTTGGCGTAGCCCGGCTCGTGGAAGGCGGCGAACTCGTTCGCGCCCACACGGCGCAGCCCGCCGCTCGGCTGCCAGAAGCGCCCCACGCCGCCGCAGGCCAGCTCCTCGTCCGAGTCGCCCAGAACGGTGAAGCCCATACGCGTGAAGCCGTCCAGCAGCGGGTCGTCCGGACGTCCGCGGCGCTTGCCCGACAGCAGCGCGGGCAGGCTGCGCAGGCCCATCAGCACGATCAGCACCGGTACCTCGCGGGCGGTCACGGCCCGGGCGGCGGCCATCGCCTCGGCGGGCGGCCGGCCGATTCGCGTGGAGTGTCGCTCGCGGAAATCCCACCGGGGCATGGCGTCGTCTAGAAGCATCTTCTAGAATACTATTCTAATGCGCCAGGAGATACTCACTGCCGCCCTCGCCGCCTACTCGGAGAAGGGCGATGCCGCGACGGTGGAGGACGTCCGCCGGGGCTCGGGTGCCAGCGTCGGCTCGATCTACCACTGGTTCGGGGCAAGCGCGGCATCGCCGCCGCCCTCTACGTGGAGGCCCTGCGGGACTACCAGCGCGGCTACCTCGAGGTGCTGCGGCGGGAGACCGGACGCCGAGCGGGGGGTGCGCGGGCTCGTGCGCCACCACCTCCGCTGGGTCGCGGCCAATCCCGATCTGGCCCGCCTCCTGCTCACCGGCCGGGAGTCGGGCGGCGAGGAGGTGCGGGAGCTGAACCGCGAGGTGTTCCGGGCCACCGAGGCCTGGCTGAGCCCGCACGTGAAGGAGGGCCGCATCCGGCGGATGCCGCTGGACCTCTACTACACGGTGCTGATCGGCCCGAGCCAGGAATTTGCCCGGCACTGGCTGGCCGGACGCACGAAGAGCTCGATCACGAAGGCCGAGCGGACGCTGGGCGACGCCGCCTGGCACGCGCTGCGGGCCGGAGAGGAACCGAAATGACCGCCACCTACGCGGAGATCCTGGCCGAGTCGCGCGGGGCGGAGGACCTCGTGCTCGTGGAGCGCGACGGCGCCCGCGCAACGGTCACCCTCAACGACCCCGAGCGGCTGAACGCCCTGAGCGCGCCGCTCACGATCCGGCTGCGCGAGTCGCTCCAGGAGCTCGTGGCCGACGAGGACCTGCGGGCCATCGTGCTCACCGGTGCCGGAGGATCGTTCTCGGCCGGCGGCGACCTGCGCCTCATGCGCGACTCCGCGCAGCCGATGCTGGAGTCGGGGGGCGGAGCGCCGCAGCTCTGGCGCTGGATCCGCATGGAGTTCGGCGGGATCGCGCGACTCATCACCCGCACCGACAAGACGTTCATCGCCGCGGTGGACGGGGCGGCGGCCGGGGTGGGGCTGGCGTTCGCGCTGGCCTGCGACCTGATCCTGGTGTCCGACCGCGCCCGCCTGGTGCCGGCCTTCGGCCGCATCGGCCTGCTGCCCGAGGTGGGCACCAGCTGGCTGCTCACGCGCCGGCTCGGGTACCAGCGCACCTACGAGCTGTTCGCCGGCGGCCGGCACCTCTCGGGCGAGGAGGCGGTGGCCATGGGCCTGGCCAACTCCTGCCATGCCGCGGAGGAGCTCGCGGAGGCCGCCCGGGAATGGTGCGAGCGCATCGAGGCGCTGCCGGCCCACGTGCCGGCGATGATGAAGCCGCTGCTGCGCGGAGCGGCGGACATGACCTGGGAGCAGGCCATCACGATGGAGGAGTTCGCCGAGCCTCAGTGCTTCACGACGGCGGAGCACCGGGAGGCGGTGGCGGCGCTCCTTCGCTGAGGCGCCGCTCCACCGAGGCCACCTTGTCCTCCAGCGTCTGGTCCGGCCGGTCCCGGCGCTCGTCGAGCTTCAGCACGGTGTAGACGCGCGGGATTCCCTGCTCGAAGGGCACCGCGTGCAGCTCGGCCACCACGGCGAGGATGTCCGCCGTGGTGCCCTCGAGCGACGTGCCCATCGCGTGCATCCGGTAGCCCACGCGATCCTGCGTCGCGAGCCGGCGCTGGATCTCCGCGATGTAGGGGCTGGCGCTCACCTCGGGGCGGCCGAGGGCGAGCACGGTGAGGTCGGCGGTGGCCACGGCTGATGCTCCGCGCCTAGCGCTCGAGGGCCGCGAGCGCATCCTGCTCGTCGTAGAACTCCTGGTAGCGGAGGATCTTCCCGTCCCGGAAGCTGACGACGGTGTAGATCCGGGAGCTCACCTCGGCCCCGCTCGCGCTGCCGCGCCCGTGCTCCACGGCCGTGACCAGAACATGGTCGCCGTGGTCGATGATGCTCTCGGGCTCGACCTCGTACGTATCGAAGTCCTCGAGCCACCGCTCCCAGGATTCGCGAACCCCGGCGTGGCCGCGGTAGATGCGACCGTCGGCCCGCTTCGGGTCCTCGACCCACTCGATCTCCGGATCGCAGATCTCGCCGATCATCACCGGGAGCATGGCCAGAAGCGCGTCCTTCTCCATGTTGTCCACGCCGGCAAACAGCGTGGTGAGGAACTCGACGTTCTCCTGGGACACCGGAGCGAGCCTACTCCCGCAGGCCGGCGCCCGCCCGAAGGAGCGGCGCGGCCCGGTAGCGCTCCTCGTGGCGCTCGGACCAGAGGCCGTCGATCACCGCGAGCACGTGGTCGAGGCCGATCGCCTCGCCCCAGGTCACCGCTCCGCGCGGATGGTTGAGACCGAGCGTCAGGCCGGCGTCCACATCGTCGGCGGAGCCCACACCCTCGCCGATGGCGAAGGCGGCCTCGTTCACGAGCTGGCACACGATCCGCCCGAGCACCAGGCCCGGGGCGTCGGCCACCCACTGGGTGTGCAGGCCGAGCCAGGTGAACAGGGCCTCGGCCGCCTGGGCGTCCGCGTCCGAGGTGGACGGCGAGCGCGTGAGCTCGGCCAGGCGCGTGTCCTCCACCGGGGGCAGGAGGTGGAACCCGACAGCTCCCTCCTGCGCCGTGACCGGCCAGCGAGCGGTCGGCGCACAGCACGATGAGCGGGGCTCCGCCCGCGTCGAGCGGCTCGCCCGCCCGCACGCGCGCGTCCACCACGGCGTACGGGATGCCGCCCTCCGAGAGGTCGAACTTCGCCGCACGGGCGCGGTCGCGCAGCCCGCGCGCCAGTGGTCCGTCGCCCACGACCTTCAGCGGGCGGCCGCCGCCCCCGCCGGGCTCGAGCGGCTCGGGGTCGTCCGGCCGGTGCTGCGCGCCCTCGGGGTACTCGTAGTAGCCCGCGCCCCGACTTGCGCCCGAGGCGCCCGGCGGCCACCATCCGCGCCTGGATCGGGCTCGGCTTCCAGCGCGGCTCGCCGAACGAGAGCTCGGTGAACGACTGCGCCACCTCGTAGCCCACGTCCACGCCCACCAGGTCCATCAGCTCGAACGGCCCCATGCGAAAGCCACCGCCGAGGCGGACGATGCGGTCGATCTCCTCGTGGCCGGCCACCCGCTCCTGGAGAAGCCGCAGCGCCTCGGCCCCGAACGGGCGCCCGCAGCGGTTCACCAGGAACCCGGGACCGTCGTTCGCGAGGATCACCGTCTTGCCCATCGCCTCGCCGGCGGCGCGGGCCAGATCCACCGCGCGGTCGCCGGTCTGCTCCGCCCGGATCACCTCCAGCAGCTCCATCAGCGGCGGCGGGTTGAAGAAGTGCATGCCCACCACGTTCTCGGGCCGGGCCGCGGCGCCGGCCAGCCCGGTCACCGGGATGGAGGAGGTGTTGGTGGCCAGCACCGTGTCCTCGCCGCACACCTCCGAGAGGGCGGCGAACAGCTCGCGCTTCAGGTCGGGGCGCTCGGGCGCGGCCTCGATCACCAGCTCGCAGGGCGCCAGCCCGGACAGCTCGTCCACGGTCTCCAGCGGCCCCAGCCTCTCCCGGCGCACCCGCCCCTTCGCCACCCAGCGGTCCAGGCCGTGGCGCGTCCGTCCCGCCCCCTGCTTGAGCGCCGCGGGCACCGGGTCGTGCAGCAGCACGCGCATGCCGGCCGCGCAGCCCAGCTGGCAGATCCCCGCGCCCATGGTCCCGGCGCCCACGACACCGAGGGTGGTGGGCGCGGCCGCGCTCACCGGCCGCGGAACTCGGGCTTGCGCTTCTCGAGGAAGGCCTGCATGCCCTCCACGCGATCCTCGGTGGCCATGGCCAGCTCGAAGAGCCGCCGCTCGTGGTCGAGCCCTCCGCTCAGCGTGGTCTCGTCGGCCGCCAGCACGGCCTGCTTCGCCAGGCGGGCGGCGATCGGAGGCCGGCGCGCCACCACCTGGGCCAGCTCGATGGCGTCGCTGAGCCATTCCTTCGACTTCGAGACCCGGTTCACCAGGCCCATCTTCTCGGCCTCGAGCGCGGAGATCCGCTTCCCGGTGAGCACCAGCTCCATGGTCCGCTGCTTGCCCAGCACCCGGGCCAGCCGCTGGGTGCCACCCCCGCCGGGGATGATCCCCAGCAGGATCTCGGGCTGCCCCAGCTCGGCCCGCTCCGAGGCCACGATCATGTCGCAGGCGAGGGCGAGCTCGCAGCCGCCGCCCAGCGCGTAGCCGGACACGGCGGCGATCAGTGGAGTGCGTATCGCGGCCAGGCGGGGCCAGAACGTGGTGGAGGGGGCAACGAGGGCGTCCTGGAAGGTGCGGTCGGCCATGCTCCTGATGTCCGCGCCCGCGGCGAACCACTCGTCGTTGCCCGCGATCACGATGCAGCGCACGTCGGGGTCGGCGTCCCAGCCTTCGAGGATCGCGCCCAGCTCGTCCATCACCGCGGGCGAGAGGGCGTTGCGGGCCTCGGGACGGTTCAGGGTGGCCACACCCACAGCGCCCTCGTGGATCTCTGCGAGGACGGTGGCCATCAGACCATCGCGTTGATGCCCGTGACCGAGCGGGCGATGATCAGCTTCTGGATCTGCGACGTCCCCTCGTACAGGGTCGTGACCCGGGCGTCGCGCAGGTAGCGCTCCACCGGGTAGTCGTCCACGTAGCCCGAGCCCCCGTGCACCTGGATCGCGTCGTTGGCGCACTTCACCGCGGCCTCGGTGGCGTAGAGCTTCGCGATCGAGGTCTCGGTGGTGTTCGGCTGCCCGGTGTCCTTCAGCCAGCCGGCGCGCCACACGAGGCCACGCGCGGCCTCGGTCTGCACCACCATGTCGGCGATCATCTCCTGCACGAGCTGGAAGGACGCGATCGGCCGGTCGAACTGCTGGCGCTCCTTCGAGTACGCCACGGAGGCGTCCAGGCTTCCCTGGCAGATCCCCACGCAGCCCGCGGCCACGCTGTAGCGCCCGGAGTCGAGTGCGGACATCGCGATCTTGAAGCCGTCGCCGACCTCACCCATCAGGGCGTTGTCGGGCACCTCCACGCCGTCCAGCGAGAGCTCCGCGGTGTCCGAGCCCTTGAGGCCGAGCTTGCCGTGGATCTCCTGGCTGCCGAAGCCCTCCGAGTCGGTGGGCACGAGGAAGCAGGCCAGCCCGCGGTGCTTCTTCTCCGGGTCGGTCTGGGCGAAGATGAGCGCGAGCTTCGCGTAGTTGCCCAGCGAGATCCACATCTTGCCGCCGTTGATGCGCCAGCCGCCGTCGATCTTCTCCGCGCGCGTCTTCAGGTTCGAGGCGTCGGAGCCGGTGTCGGGCTCGGTCAGGCCGAAGCAGCCGAGCGCCTCGCCGGAACAGAGCTGCGGGAGCCATTCCTTCTTCTGCTCCTCCGTGCCCCAGCGCACGATCGAGGAGCACACGAGCGAGGTCACCACCGACACCACGGTGCGCATCGCCGAGCAGCCCCGGCCCACCTGCTCCACGATCAGGCGCGTAGGTCCGGTAGTCCACCGCCGCGTCCGCCGTACTCCTCGGGCACGATCGCGCCGAGGAAGCCGATGTCGGCGATCTTCTGGACCAGCTCGGTGTCGAAGTGCTCGTTGCGGTCGTTGTCCCGGGCGCGCGGGACGATCTCGTTGTCGGTGAAGTCGCGCGCGGTCTCTCGGATCAGGCGCTGCTCGTCGGTGAGCTCGAAGTCGATCAAGTGTCTCCTCTGTGGCTTGTACTGCTACATCTCAGCGCAATTGTTGCGGATAGCCCGTGGCGCCCCATCTTCCCCGTTCGGGTAGAAAGGGCCTGTGCAGCGTAGGCGGGACTTCCTCAAGGTGGGCGCCGCGGCGGCCGGCAGTGTGGCCCTCGGCGCCACATTCTGGCGCGACGCCCTGGCCGCGGGCGCGCGGCCCGGTCCCGGTCCCTACGGGCCGCTCCGGAAGCCGGACGCACGCGGACTGAGGCTGCCGGAGGGCTTCAGGTCCCGCATCGTGGCCCGCGGGACCCAGCGAGTGCCGGGCACCGACCACGATTGGCACGTCTTCCCGGACGGCCAGGCCACCTACGCCACGCCCGACGGCGGGTGGATCCTGGTGTCCAACTGCGAGGCGCCCGCGGTGTCCGGCGGCGGCGCCGGCGCGATCCGCTTCGACAAGCGCGGGACGAATCCGCGACGCCTACCGGATCCTCGGGGACACGGACGTCAACTGCTCGGGCGGGGCCACGCCGTGGGGCACCTGGCTCTCGTGCGAGGAGGTGGACACCGGGCGCGTGTGGGAGTGCGATCCCAGGGGGCGCAAGCGTGCGGTGGCCCGTCCGGCGATGGGCGTGTTCAAGCACGAGGCCGCCGCGGTGGACCCGCGCGGGCGGCGGGTGTACCTGACCGAGGACGTGGGCGACGGCTGCCTCTATCGCTTCACGCCCCGCCGCTGGCCGAGCCTCGCCCACGGAAAGCTCGAGGTGGCGGTGGTGCGGCCGAGCGGTCGCGTGAGCTGGCGCGAGGTGCCCGACCCGGCGGCGAAGACCACCCCCACACGCCAGCAGGTGCCCGCCGCCACCCGGTTCGCCCGCGGCGAGGGCATCTGGTTCGACAGCGGCATCGTCTACGTGGCCACCACGGCGGACAACAAGCGTGCACGCCTACGACACGCGCCGGCGCCACATGGACGTGCTCTACGACGGGGCGTCGCGCGCCAACCCGCCGCTCACCGGCGTGGACAACCTCACCGCGTCCCGCGCGGGGGACCTCTACGTGTGCGAGGACAACGGCACCGACGAGCTCGACATCGGCCTGATCACCCCGCGCCGGCGCGTCGCCCGGTTCCTCACGGCCACGGGACCCGAGCACCTGGGATCCGAGCTCACGGGCGTGACGTTCAACCCGCGCGGCAAGCGCATGTACTTCTCCTCGCAGCGCTACCGGGGCGCCGGAGCGATCTTCGAGATCTCCGGTCCGTTCCGCACCGTCCCGCGCGGACGGCCGCGCCGCTAGCGCCGCGCCGGGCGGCGCCGCCCCGTCACGGGCGTAGACTCGCCCGAGTGGACGAGTTCGGCGTATTCATCCTGTTCGCCTTCATCGTCGGCGGCGGGATCCTCTTCGCCCTCGGGCGGTGGTACCCGGGCTCGGGCGCCGAGCAGGTGGACTGGAAGCCCACGCGCTCCCCCGAGCTCGAGGCCGAGCTGGAGATGGACGACGTGGACCAGATGCTCGAGGCCCAGAACGCGCGCCGGCGGGCGTCGGGCCGTCCGGAGCTCACCGAGGAAGACATGCACGCCCGGGTGGCCGAGGACGAGCGCTGGCGCGACGAGCTCCGGCAGCGGCCGCCGTCCGGGTCCTGACCGGCGGCGCGGTCGCTTGGCCCGGGTCCTGATCGTGGGCTGCGGCTGCCGCGGCCGCGCCCTCGCGGAGTCGCTCGTCGGCCGACGGCCTCGCCGTGCGCGGCACCACCCGTGACCCCTCCCGCGTGTCCGCCATCGAGGCGGCCGGGGCCGAGGGCGTGGTGGCGGACCCCGATCGCCTGGGCACGCTGATGACCCAGCTCCAGGGGGTGACGCTGGTGGCGTGGCTGCTGGGCGGCGCCACCGGACCCGGGGCGGCGGACCTCCACGGGCCGCGCCTCGAGACCTTCCTCGAGCGCCTGGTGGACACCCCGGTGCGGGGCTTCGTCTATGAGGCCGCGGGCACGGTCGACCCGGCAACGCTGGGAGAGGGCGCGCGCCTGGTGCGCGAGGCCCAGGAGCGCTGGCGCCTGCCGGGCGTGATCGTCGGAGGAGCCCCCGGCCGGCCACGACGTGTGGCTCGCGCGGCGTGCGTGCCGCCGTGGCGGACCTTCTCTAGACGACGGCGCCCACGGCGAGCGCGATCGCGGCGAGCACCAGCGCGGCCGCCATCGCCAGCAGCACCGCCACGGTGGCGGTCACTATCGCCGGAAGGCCGTCCTCCGCCGCCGGCTGAGCCGGTTCCGCCTCCTCCACCACGGTCAGCGCCGGCCGGGCCGGATGTCCTCCGACGGCTGGCGGCCCAGGCCGGCCACCAGCGCGTTCTGGGCCTGCACCAGCCGCCGCTCGTGCTCCTCGCAGCGGGGGCAGTTGGCCAGGTGTGCTTCCAGCACCGCCGCGCCCGCGGCGTCGAGCACCCCGTCCAGGCGATCGGAGATGTGGCGCTCCGCGCGTATGCACCAGCCGCTGCCCTCGAGCGGATGCGAGGCGCGCCGCAGCCGGTTGCGCCCGGTGGCCAACGCCGCGCCGAGCTCCTCGGCGGACATGCCGGTGGCCGCCGCGGCCTCGACCCGGGAGCGGCCGGAGAGGAGGACCAGCGCCAGCGCGCGTGGCGGGGGCCTCCTGGAGCCGGGGGAGGAGCGGCCGCGATCCGGGCCCGCGCGTCGGTCGGATCCACCGGACCGGGCGGTGCAAGGGGCGCCGGGCGAAGCGGCGACTGCTCCACGGCGCGGAGCATACGCCGCCTAGTAGTCTGAAAGTGAAATACCTAAAAGGCGCCCGACTTAAGAAGGAAATGGAGGAGACGTGGCCGACTACGCCAACGACGTCCTTGTCGACACCCAGTGGGTCGAGGACCATCTGAGCGACGACTCGATCCGCATCGTGGAGGTGGACGAGAACCCGGCGCTCTACGCCGAGGCACACATTCCCGGCGCCATCGGCTTCGACTGGAAGAAGGACCTCCAGGACCAGGTCAAGCGCGACTTCCTCGGGCCGGAGGACTTCGGCAAGCTCTTCGGCGACGCGGGAGTGTCGAACGACCACACCGTGGTGCTCTACGGCGACCGCAACAACTGGTTCGCCGCCTACACCTTCTGGTACCTGAAGTACTACGGGCACAACAACGTGAAGCTGGTGAACGGCCCGCGTGAGAAGTGGATCGCCGAGGGGCGGCCCACCACCTCGGACGTGCCCTCCTACGAGGCGCAGCAGTTCAGCGCGCAGGAGGGCGACGCCGCGATCCGCGCCCACCGCGACGAGGTTCTGGGCGCTCTCGGCAGCGGCACCGCGCTGGTGGACGTCCGCTCACCCGCAGGAGTTCTCCGGCGAGCTGATCGCCATGGCCGGCTACGAGCAGGAGGGCGCGCAGCGCGCCGGCCACATCCCGGGCGCCGCATCGGTCCCGTGGGCGCAGGCGGTCCAGGAGGACGGCACCTTCAAGTCGGCCGACGACCTCCGCGAGCTCTACACCACGAAGGGCGTGATCAACGGCGGCCCGGTCATCGCCTACTGCCGCATCGGCGAGCGCTCGGCCCACACCTGGTTCGTGCTCCACGAGCTGCTCGGCGAGCAGGACGTGAAGAACTACGACGGGTCCTGGACCGAGTGGGGCAACATGGTGGCCGTCCCGATCGAGAAGGACGTCTGAGCCCTCGCTAGCGCAGGAGCGGGCGCGAGCCCTCTCCAGGAGCGACTGCACCATCCGCGCGGTCGCTCCCCAGACCAGGTGGCCGTCCACCGTGTAGGTGGGGGTCCGGAAGGGCACGCCGCGGCGCACCAGGCGCTTCATCTCGTGCCCGCTCACGAGGTCGGGCAGGCTGAGCTCGAGCACCTGGGCCACCTCGGTCTCCTGGGGCGTCCACGCGGCGCCGGGGGAGATGAGGCCCACGAAGGGAAACACGCGGTAGCCGGTGACGAAGGTGCCCACGGGCGGCAGCGCGCCCACCAGCTCCACACGATCGCGGCTGAGGCCGATCTCCTCCTCGGCCTCGCGCAGGGCGGTGTCGAGAAGGTCCTCGTCGGGATGGTCCGGGCGCCCGCCCGGGAACGAGATCTCGCCCGCGTGGCGCCGGAGGTCCGCGCGCCGCTCGGTGAACACCGCGGACAGCACGGGGGTGTCGGCCAGCAGCGGCACGAGCACGGCCGCGTCCTTGCTCCCGGGCGCGTCCAGCTCGGCCGCCTCCTCCGCGGTCATCAGCCGCTCCCGGAGCGAGTCCGCGTCCACCACCGTCCTATTATCCGCCCGTGATGAGCCACGGGGGCTTGTGGGAGCGCATGCTGGAGAGCATGTGGGTCGCGTTTCGCGCGGTCCCGTCCGCCTCCGAGGGCCGCTGCCTCGAGCTCGACGGCGTGCTCGCGGGGATCACCCCGGCGGTGCCCGAGCGCTCCCTTCCCAACTCGGTGCTCTACCGCACCGAGGACGCTCTGATCGCCGCGCTCCCGCAGCTCGCGGAGGCCTACGAGGCGGCCGGAGTACTGGCCTGGACGGTGTGGGTGCCGGAGCACCACGAGCGGGCACGACGTGAGCTGGCCGGCGCCGGGCACGTGCTCGACGCCACCCCCACGGCGATGATCGCCCAGCTCGAGGACGTGGAGGCGCCGCGGCCCGGCGACCCTGCGCCCGACCCGTCGCCCGCAGCTCGGGCGACATCGGTGCGATCAACGACCTGGCCTACGGCACCGGCGACGCGTTCCAGCGCATCATCGGCGACGGCGCCGCGGATCCCCGGTTCAACTACGTCGGGACGCTGGACGGGCGCGCGGTGGCCTCCGTGGTGAGCCAGGACCACGACGGCGACTGCAGCATCTGGTGGGTGGCGGCGGACCCGGCGGCCCGGGGCCGGGGCATCGTGTCGAGTCTGATGCGGCACGCGCTGGCCGACGGCCGGGCGCGGGGATGCGAGGTGAGCACGCTCCAGGCCACGAAGCTGGGGCGGCCGGTGTACGAGCACCTGGGCTACCAGCCGTTCGGGACGATGGAGATGTGGGAAAGGCGGAGTCCGGCGTGAGAGACGTCGTCGGTGCTCGCCCGATCACCGATCGGGCTGCGCTCCTCCCTCGGGCCTATATCGGCCGTGACGCGCTCGTCGAACATGATCTCGCCCTCGAGGGTGCGGTGCACCGGGCACTTCGCCGCGATCTGGAGCAGCCGCTGCTGCTGGTCCTCCGGCAGCTCCTTGGGGAGGCGCACCTCCATGCTGAAGCGGGTGGGCGAGCCGCGCTGCGCGGGCTCGTAGTCCACGTCCACCTCCACCTCGCCCACGTCCCAGCCCTTGCGGCGCGCGTACATCTCGATCGTGATCGCGGTGCAGGAGGCGAGGCTGGCGGCCAGCAGCTCCTGGGGGCTCGGCGCGCTGTCGTCGCCACCGTTCTCGCGGGGCTCGTCGGCCAGCAGCCGATGATCCCGAACCTTCAGGTCGTGCTTGAGGCTTCCGCGCCTCCGGACGGCGGTGGCCTTCATCCTCTCCCCTCGAACAGCTCCGGTTCGGGCTCGTCCGCGAACCGTGCCATGGCGTACACGGCGTCGGAGAGCCGGTTCAGGTATCTCACCACCACGTCATCGGCCAACTCGCCGGTGGAGTGGAGTGCGCTGACCCGCCGCTCGGCCCGGCGCACGGCGGTGCGGGCCACGTCCAGGAGGGCGGAGAGCTCGTTGCCGCCGGGGATCACGAACTTGGGCGGCAGGTTCACCCGGTCCATGTAGCGGTCGATGTCGCCCTCGAGGCGCTCCACCATCTCGGCGGTGACCCGTGAGACCCCGTCCTCCAGGCGGTCCGCGGCCTCGGGCGCGGTGGCCAGCTCGGCGCCGGCCACGAACAGCTCGTTCTGCATCCGGAGGATGTCCGTGTAGAGCTCGCCGCCGCGCTCGGCCGCGGCCCGGCAGACGCCGAGCGCGGACGCGGCCTCGTCGATCGACCCGTAGGCCTCGGGCCGGCCGTCGTGCTTCGGCACCCGGCCTCCGTACCAGAGCCCGGTGGTGCCGTCGTCGCCCTTGCGCGTGTAGATCTTGACCACGGCTGCGTGATGCTACGCACCGCCGCCCCCGGCCGAAGAAAAACCCGGGGTGGCCGGTCCAAATACCCAGGGATCAGGTTGTGCAGACCCAGGGTCCCGGGTGGCGAAGACCGGTGGACCGCCCCGGCGCGGTTTGGCCCGCGCGGGCTTACGTTCGCTTTAACTGAGCGGTCCCGCCAGCGGGGTGGGCGCGATTTACGAATTCAGGAGGTTGGCCCATGCGTCAGATCGGGAGGCTCAAACTGAGTCTCGCGTTCTTTGCGTGTGTCCTGGGCTCGGCGCTGGCGGCAGGACCCGCTGCGGCCGCGCCCCAAGACCCACAGACAACGAACATCCCCTACCTCGCCTGGCGTGGAGAGCAGGTTCGGCTCGTGAAGTGCGATCCAGCTCTGGGAGGCGAGACCCCCGTAAGCGTGGACTGGATCGTGGAGGAGTGGACCGGCCCCGGCATTCAGCCGCAGGTCGAGACCTCGACCGATCAAGGGCTTCGAGAACTGTGTCGCGGCTGACTTCGTGACGCTCGATCCCGGACTGGCCCGGATCAAGCTCGTGGTGTCGGACGCCGGCGGCACGCCGATCCTCAAGCACCAGTTCCTCTCGATCTGGATGAGCCTGAACAAGCCGGCCATCGATGAGGTGGGCGTCAGCGATCCCACCGGTGACCCGACGCTCGGCGATCCGCTCGGGCAACGGCAAGTTCGACGCGGGCGAGCACAACGGCCGCATCCAGGTGAAGGTGAAGGGTACGTTCCCGCACCCGCTCGGCGCCGGAGGCTCGTTCACGCTGCCGGACGCATGGCCGACGCTGGCCGGCGCGCTCGCCGACGATTCGGATTCCAATCCGGACAACAACGCGGCGCGCTGGGACATCCACGACGACCTGACGAAGTACGAGCCCCACGTGGCGGGTTACTGCACCACCGGTGTGGCTCCCACGACTCAGGACGCGGTGGACAACTGCAACACCCCCAGCACCGACCGTGGTCCCTTCTCGCGCGTCTTCGGCGACTTCGCCGCGGCGCCCGTGATCGGCCCGTTCGATCCGCTGCAGCATCAACACGCTCCTCAGTGACGGCCGGCTGAACGCCGACGACGCTCCGATGCCCGCAGCTCGGGTTGACGTGGCGATCGCGGCGAACAAGGGCGGTTCGGACCTCGGTGGCGTGGGCTCGCTGGAGCCGGCCGACAAGTCCGCGGTCTACAGCCGCAACTCGACCGGCACCGCCACGGCGCACAACTACTACGCGCCGTTCTACGACACGTACATCCCGTCAACGTCGCGCGGCCCGCTTTCGTCGGGCATCGACGGCCCGGCCCAGGGGAACAACTTCCGTGGGTTCCTGGTCGACGGCCTGTACAACTACTGGTCGTTCGCAGAGGTCCTGCGGACCGCCGTGCCGGTGAACACCACGTGCCTCCGCCGTAAGGATGAGGCGCCGGTGTATCGCCAGACCCCGTCGGGCCCGCAGGTCGTGGCCGTCTACACGGACGAGCACGGCGAGGCGCAGGTCCAGTACAACCCGGGCACGGGCGCGTATTACAACTCGCTCGGAATCCGGAACGCCAACGGCGGATGCGACCTCGAGGGCATTTCGCTCCTCGGTACGTCGAGCATCACCGCCACGGCGAGGTACCCGTACCAGTCGGTCGACGATACGGCCAAGGTGTCGGATCCGCTGGCCAAGGAAGTGCATTCGCTGTTCAGCAAGAACCTGTCCATCTACCCGAAGGGTCCCGGCGAGGCGAACGCCAACTCGCGGATCGTGGTGGCGCAGGCCAACGACGTTGACGGCAAGCCGTTCGTTCACGAGCGCGTCTGCTTCAACATCGACAGCAAGGCCGACGGTGCCTTCGGGTACTCCGGCCAGCTGACCCCGACCCTGTTCATCGGTGGGACCGATGCTCCGGGCAAGGGCACGGCGGACGTGTGCCAGTACACGGACGCGAACGGCCGGGCCGCGGTTGAGATCCTCAACAGCGATCCGGAAGTGATCAACACGATTGCGGACTTCGACCCCGAGGGTCTGCTCCGCAGCGTCGACGTGAATTTCGGGACTCCTCCGGTGATCGTGACTCCGAAGCCGGTTCCGCCGACCCCGCAGCAGATCGCGCGCACCGCGCCTGATCTGGCTGGTGGAGTGACGGCCGTCCGGCAGGCAAGACGGTCCCGAAGGCGGTCAAGAAGGCTCGTCTCGCCTACGCGCGGCTCGTGAAGCGCCACGGCAAGGTGTACCTCGTGGTCAAGGTCAAGGGCAACGGGCACAAGTACGCCACGTTGCGTGTCAAGCCGATCGCGCAAGAACGGGCGCAAGCTGGGCACCTGGACCAAGAAGGTCCGGACTGGCAAGACCATCACCATCCGGGTCTCCGCCAAGGCGGCTCAGGCTCGGGTGTCGCTCGTCCGGTAAACGGAAGAGCCAAGCCAAGCGCCAAGGGGGCCCGCTTCGGCGGGCCCCCGAGGCGTTTGGGCTCGGGACGGCCGAGGCCCCCGTCGCGCGGATACCCCGCGTCGCCGGGGGCCTCGGTGCGTTCGGAGCGCGACCGGCCCCGCCGCGCGCGGTTAGGGTTCCGCCATGAGAGCCCGGCGATCCTGCCTGTCGGTCCCCGGCTCCTCCGAGGCGATGCTGGCCAAGGCCGCGCGCGCTCCCGGCCGACGAGGTGGTGATCGACCTCGAGGACTCCGTCGCGCCGGCCGAGAAGCCGAACGCGCGCGATCTCGTGGCCGAGCTGCTCGGCCGGGGCGCCATCCCGCCCGCCGTCGGTCGCGGTTCGCGTGAATGCGATCGACAGCCCGTGGTTCGCCGATGACGTGACCGCCGCTCGCGGGCAGCGCGGGCACCCCGGTCGGCTCGCTGGTGGTGCCGAAGGTGGAGGGCGCCGAGGACGTGGGCCTGGTGTCGGCGCTGCTCGACTCGCTGGGCGAGCCGGCGGCCGGGGTCCGCATCCAGGCGCTGGTGGAGACCGCCCGCGGGCTCCTGCGGGCGGGCGAGATCGCGGCCGCGTCACCCCGCCTCGACACGCTGATCCTCGGCTACGCCGACCTGGCCGCCTCGCTCGGGCGCCCGCCGGGTCCCGACACGCCGGAGCGCTGGCTACACGCCCAGGAGACCCTTCTGGTGGCCGCCCGGGCCTCCGGCCTCCAGGCGATCGACGGGCCCTACCTCGGCATCCGCGACGACGATGGCCTGCGGGCCCGGGCCGAGCGCGTGCGCGCCCTCGGCTTCGACGGCAAGTGGGCGGTGCACCCCGGCTCAGATCGAGACCATCAACGAGGTCTTCACCCCGGCGGCCGAGGAGTTCGAGCGGGCGAGCGCGGTGGTGGCCGCGCTCGAGCGTGCCGAGGGCGACGAGGCTCGCGGGGCGGTGGAGCTCGACGGCGCGATGATCGACGAGGCCAGCCGCAAGCTCGCGGCTCCAGATCGTGGCCCGCGGCCGGGCCGCGGGACTGGCGTGAGCGCGCCCGGTCAGCGTCGCCGGGCCCTGGTTCGAGGACTTCGCGCGCGGCACCGTCTTCGACGACGCCCCGGGGGTGACCCTGACCCCCGGTCACGCGGCGGTGCACCAGGCGGTGACCGGCGATCGCCTCCGGCTCGCCCTCGACGCCGAGCTGTGTCGCCGCGGTGACCGGCGAGCAGCGCCTGCTGGCCCACCCCAACCTGGTCTGCGACGTGGCCATCGGCCAGTCCACCGGGCCCACCCAGCGCGTGAGGGGCAACCTCTTCTACCGCGGCCTGGTGCTCGAGCGGCCGGTGTTCATCGGCGAGACCCTGCGCACCACCACCGAGGTGGTGGGCCTGAAGCAGAACCGCCGCCGCGAGGACGGGTCCGCCGCCGGCCTGGTGGCGCTGCGGATACGGACCACCGACTCCCGGGGCGAGCCGCTGCTCGACTTCTGGCGCTGTCCGATGATCCCGATGCGGGATCCCTCGGCGGACACCGGCCACGCCGACGACTTCGGCCACATCCCGACCGCCGTGGACCCCGGGCGTGTGGAGCGTGCCCTGCCGAGCGAATGGCACGTGGACGCGCTCCGCGAGCGGGCGCCGGGTCCGTACCACGACGATCTGGAGCGCGGGATGGCCTTCGCCGTGGAGGCGGGCGAGACGGTGACCGCCGCGCCGGAGCTGGCCCGGCTGACCCTCAATCTGGCCACGGCCCACACCGACGCCACCGGCAGCTCACACGGTCGCCGGCTCGTGTACGGCGGGCACACCATCGGCGTGGCCGCGGCGCACGCCACGCGGGCGATCCCGGCCATCGCGACGATCGTGGCCTGGCAGGGCTGCGACCACCTGGGCCCGGTGTTCGAGGGGGACGTGCTGCGCACCCGGCTGGAGGTGGAGGGTGTGGAGCCCTGCCCGGGCGGCGGCGGACTGGCCTCGCTGCGGGCGCTCGTGGCCGCCATGCGTGACGGCGGGGGAGAGCCCGAGCCGGTACTCGACTGGAGCTTTCTGGCCCTCGTGGGCTAGGGGAAGGGGGCGGAATGGCAGGCATCCTCGACGGGATGCGCATCATCGAGGGATCCGCGTTCGTGGCGGCTCCCCTCGGGGGCATGGCGATGGCGCAGCTGGGTGCGGACGTGATCCGCTTCGACCCGATCGGCGGCGGCCTCGACCGCGGCCGCTGGCCCGTCACCGCCGAGGGCCGGAGCCTGTTCTGGGCCGGGCTGAACAAGGGCAAGCGCTCGATCCAGGTGGATCTCGGCTCCGAGGAGGGGCAGGGAGCTGGTGATGGAGCTGATCACCGCGCCCGGACCCGACGCCGGCCTGTTCCTGACCAACTTCCCGGCACGCGGCTTCCTCGACTACGAGGCGCTCACCGCGCGCCGGCCGGACCTCGTGATGGTGAACATCGTGGGCAACCACGACGGCTCGTCGGCCGTGGACTACACGGTGAACCCGGCCACCGGCTTCCCCTGGGCCACCGGCCCGCGCAACCTCAGCGTGCCCTTCAACCACCTGCTGCCGGCCTGGGACGCCATCACCGGGATGATGGCCACCACCAGCCTGCTGGCGGCCGAGCGCCGGAGGACTCGGTCCGGCGAGGGCCAGTGCGTGCAGCTCGCGCTCTCCGACGTGGCCTTCTGGATGGTGGCGGCCCTGGGGAAGGTCGCCGAGGTGCAGATCAACCACCACGAGCGGCCGAAGGACGGCAACTACCTCTACGGGGCATTCGGCCGCGACTTCATGACCAAGGACGGCCGCCGGGTGATGATCGTGGCGCTCACCGGCGCGACAGTGGAAGGGGCTGGTGGAGGCCACCGGGCTGGGCGAGGCCTTCGACACCATCGGCAAGCTCATGGACGTGGACCTGGACGACGAGGGCGGCCGCTTCGCGGCGCGGGAGGTGATCGGGGCCACGCTCAAGCCCTGGGTCCTCGCGCGGACCGTGCCCGAGCTGCGCGAGCTCTTCGACCGGCACGGCGTGTCCTGGGCGCCGTACCAGACCTTCACCCAGCTCGTGGACGAGGATCCGCGCTGCTCGCCCGCGAACCCGATGTGGGAGGAGGTGGAGCAGCCCGGCATCGGCTCCTACCTCATGCCGGGCTCGCCGCTCGACTTCTCGGGGGCGCCCCGGCTCGCGCCCTCGGCCGCGCCCGTGCTGGGCGAGCACACCGACCAGGTGCTCACCGAGGTGCTCGGGCTGGGCGACGCCGAGATCGGGAGGCTCTACGAGCGAGGGGTGGTGGCGGGGCCCGCGGGCGCGTCCGCCTGAGCGTCCGAGGCCCTCGGCCTCCGCGTCGTCGCCCAGGGCGCCGATCAGCGAGTCGCGCGAGTGCAGCTCCAGCTTGCGGAACGCGTTGCCCAGGTGCCACTCCACGGTCTTCTGGGTGATGAAGAGCCGCTGGGCGATCGCGCGGTTGCGAACGCCGCGGGCGGCGAGCTGGGCCACCTGCCGCTCGCGCGGGGTCAGTGCCTCTGAGCCGCTGAGGCGCTCGCGGCGGGGCCGCGCGCCGGCGGCCACCAGCTCCTGGTGTGCGTGGGCGGCGAGCACCGTGGCCTCGCAGCGGTGCGCCAGGTCCAGGCCCACCCGCAGCCGCTCGCGCGCCTCCCGGCGCTGTCCGCCGCGGCGCAGCTCGCCCCCCAGGTCGATCAACGCCCGTGCCCGGTCGAGCGCGCCGGGCGAGCGCTCCAGGCACTCGGTGGCCTCGCGCAGGCCCGCGAGCCGCTCCTCCGGAGGGCCCACGAGGGCCGCGGCGCGAAGCGCCACACCCAGCGCGCGCGGGGCGCCGAAGGTGCGGGCCAGGGACACCTCGGCGGTGGCCAGGCTCATGGCCCGGGCGCGGTCATGCCCGGCCGCGGCGGCCACCGCCGCGCGGGAGCGCCACGGAAGCACCGAGGGATTGTGGATGCCGAGCGACTCGAGCCTGCGGCCGCATTCGAGCAGGTCCTCGAGCGCCAGCTCGTGCTCGCCGCGCAGGAAGTGGAGCCGCCCGCGGGCGGCGAGGTGGAAGGCGTGGCGGGGACCGTCCTCCCACGAGGTCCGCTGGGCGGGATCCTCGAGGAGCAGCGCCGCCTCCTCGAGCCGGCCCTGCTCCATGTCCACCTCGGCCAGGATCATCGCCGCCGAGGGCACCGCCGCCGTGGGGCCGTCGCCCTCGGCGCCGCTCGAGTCGAGGGCGTCGGCGGCCGCGTGGGAGAGCCGGCCGCGCTGAAGCACGGCCCAGGCGCGGAAGCGGGACGCGGCCGCCGCCGCTCCGGTGTGACCGCGCCGGCCCGCCGACTCGAGCGCCATCGTGAGCGCGATCTCGGCGGTGGAGAGCGAGTCGGCCCACACGAGGGCGCAGCAGGCCGCGAAGCACTCGGGCCCGGGGAGGGCGTGCGGGTCGGCCAGCGCCCCGCCCTCGAGCGCCCGCTCCGCGAGCTCCGAGACGCGCGCGCTCCGGCGACCCGCCAGGGCACGCTCGTAGGCCAGGCAGGCCAGCACTCCGGGCTCGCGCGGGCGGCCGAACCCGGGCTCGCGCAGCATCGGGTCGAGTCGCTTCATCGCCCGGTCCCGCAGCTCCGGGGTGGAAGCGGCTCGCCATCAGAAGTCCCGCCTGCATGCGAGCGATCCGCGGCTCGTCACCGCCCTCGGCCTGAGCCAGCCCTCGCTCGAAGGCCTCCGCGGCGGCGCTCTCCTGTCCGAGCAGCCAGAGCGCCCCGCCGAGCCGCTCCAGGGTCTGGGCCCGGGCGTGGCCCGACTGCGAGCTCTCCGCGGCCAGCGCCAGCCGCGTCGCGCCGGCCGGATCGCCCGAGGCGGCCTCGGCCTCGCCGAGCTCGGCCAGGAGCTCGGCTCGCTCCGGGCCGGTCGGCTCCTCGTCGAGAGCCCGGCGCAGGTAGCCGATGCCCGCGCTCCGTGCGCCCACCGGCCAGGGCCGAGCGGCCCGCCTCGCGCAGGACGCGGATGGCCCACGGCTCGCCGATCCGCTGGGCCTGGAGCAGGTGCTCGGCCGTGGGCTCGGCGGCGCCCCCCTCGTCGCTCAGGACGCGGGCGGCGCGCACGTGGGCGCGGGCGCGGTCCCTGCGGCGGCAGCCCGGCGTAGATCGACTCCTTCACGATTCCGTGCCGGAAGCGCAGCGTGGACTGAGAGGAGCCGAGGATCTCCGCCCGCCGTAGCGTGTCCGCCGCCTCCAGGCCGGTGAAGTGGTCCACGCCGGCCACCGAGGCGGCACGCGCGGCGGTGGCGTCGCGCCCGAGGACGGCCACGGCGTGGGCGAGGGCACGCGCGCCCTCGGGCAGCCGCTCGAGTCGCAGGGTGGTGGCGCGCCAGACGGGCTCCGAGGCCAGGCTGCCCACGCGCTCGGCATCGGTCCCGTCGAGACCCGCGGCGCGAGCTGAGGCCAGCAGTCCCTTCACCAGGAACGGCACGCCGCCCGAGGATGCGATCACGGCCTCGACGAACTCCGGCGTGGCGTCCGCGAAGCCCTCGACCACGGCGATCTCCTCCACGCCGTCCTCGTCGAGCGGGGCGAGCACCTCCACGCGCGCGAGCGGGCCGGACTCGATGCGGTCGGCCAGGTGGGCGTTGGGGCCCGGCTCCCCACTCGTGCGCGTGCAGGCGATGACCAGCGGGAGATCCTCGAGCCGCTGCGAGAGGTACACGAGGAGCTCGAGCGACTCGCGGTCCACCCACTGGAGGTCGTCCACGGCCACCAGCACGACCTGATCGTCGGATAGCCGGCGCACGAGGCGGGCGAGACCGTGGAGCACGGCGCCGCCCTCCGCCGCCAGGTCCTCGGCCCCGGTGAGGAGCGGCGCGGCGGCGCCGGCCGCGGCCAGGAGCTCGGCGCGGCGCAGCGGGTCCGGTACCGCCAGGCGGGGCTCGAAGAGCTGGCGGGCCACGCCGAAGGGGAACCCCACCTCGAGCTCTCCGCCTCGCGCTCGGAGCGTGCAGGCTCCGAGGCCCTGCGCCACCCGGCCGACCTCGGCCAGGAGCCGCGATTTACCGATGCCCGCGGCCCCCTCGAAGAGCGAGCAGCGAGCCGTGCGTAGGAGCTTCGTCGAGCGCCTCCGCCACCAGGGCGAGTCCGCCCTCGCGCGCCACCAGATGAGCCGGGCGCGGAACCGCGTCCGGCTTCGGAAGAGTCCGAGCCATGCAGACGTGTTCTAACCCACCATCAGCTTCCGCGCAAATTCCGCTGACCGAACCTGCGCATAAGCAGGGAAAAGCCGTTGCACGGGCAAGAACGTCCGCCGCCGGAGTCCGCTCAGCGGTCCCTCATCGGGCTCGGTTTCGCGCTCTCAGCCTCCGGAAATCGGCCGACCCCTGAGCGCTAGTCGAGGGGGCTGAAGACCAGCCCGGTGGGCACTTTTGGGAAGAAGTAGGTGGACTTTGGGGGCATCGACTCGCCCGCCTCGGCCACCTCGCGAACCTGATCCACCGGGGTCGCGCGCATGAAGAAGCCGGCGTCGGCGCGACCCGACTCCACGGCCTCGATCGCGTCCTCCAGGTTCTTCGAGTAGTCGAGCCCGCGCAGGTGGGAGATGTCGTCCTCCGACATCCCGAGCGCCCCCTTCAGCACCAGCGCCTCCAGCACGGCGGTGTCGAGCCGGCGGTAGGGGCCGGGCATGCCCTCGAGGGCGCGATCGGCGATCGCCTGGTCCTTCAGGGTCACCCGGTAGGGCTTCTTGTGAAAGCTGTCCATGTACCCGAAGGCCACGCGGTCGCCCGCGGGCGCCTCGAGCTCCTCGGCCGAGCCCAGCTCCTCGACGTCGAAGTCCCGTGTGAGCACCTCGCGGATGGCCTGCTGCTTGGCCGGGTCGTCCTTCAGCCCGGTGAGCAGGCGATGGGTGGGGAACACCGTCAGGCCGGGGTCCGAGAGCGAGCAGAGCAGCATGAGCACGTAGCGGTGCTCGCCCTCACCGCCGATCTCGTCGGCGTACACCCGCGCGGTCTCGTAGCGGTGGTGGCCGTCGGCGATCAGGAGCTCGGCGTCGGCGAGCGCTCCCTGGAGCGAGGCCACGGCGTCGGGCTCGGCCAGGCGCCAGAGCGTGTTGCGGGTGTCCTCGTGATCGGCGGCGGAGGCGAAGGGCTCACCCTCCATCGCCGCTCGGAGGATGCGGTCGGCCTCGCCGTCGGGGTCGGGGAAGAGGCTGAAGATGGGGGAGAGGTTGGTGCGCGTGGCCCGGGTGAGCCGCAGCCGGTCCTCCTTCGGTCCTGGATGCGTGCGCTCGTGGGGCCGGATGCGACCTGCCCCGTAGTCCTCCACGCGCACGCGCGCGAGGAGGCCGCTGCGCACGAGCGCGCGACCGTCGGGTCCCGTGTACTCCTGCCGGAGCACCCAGATCGCGGGCTCGTCCTCGCGCACGAGCACTCCGGCCGAGCGCCAGGAGGACATCGTCTCGGCGGCGTGCTCGTAGGGGTCGCCGCCGTTGGATCGCGGAAGGTCGATCTCCACCACGTTGTGGCTGCTGCGGTCCACGAGCCGGGCGCGCAGCTCGTCGTCGATCACGTCGTAGGGCGGCGCGATCACGTCCTCGAGCGGCCCCGAGACCGCGGTCTCGTAGCGGAGTGTCTGAAGAGGTTGAACGTCGGCCATAGCGTCGGCACCCTAGCGAGGAGAACATGGTGCGGTGCTCGCGCGACCACCGGTCGCGCTCGCTCCTACGCGCCAGGTCTAGACTGCGCGTTCGCGGGGCGTAGCTCAGCCTGGTAGAGCACTCGCTTTGGGGGCGAGAAGCCGCTGGTTCAAATCCAGTCGCCCCGACTCCGGCCGCAGTTTTTTTCGCGGACCTGTTCATTTCCTCGCTCCCCGTTCGTCTCCCAGGCGACCATCCCAACAAGGAGGAAGAAATGAAGTACATGCTGCTGATCCACCAGGGCGACACCCCGACCCCGAGGACTCCCGAGTGGGAGAGCCTGCCGGAGGAGCAGAAGGGCGCCGTGTTCGCCGCCTACAAGGCGCTGAACGAGACCCCGGGCGTCAGCCCCGGCCTCCAGCTCGCGGATCCGGAGACGGCCACCACCGTGCGGGTCGAGGACGGCAAGACGCTCACCACCGACGGCCCGTTCGTGGAGATCAAGGAGGCCATCGGCGGCTACCTGCTGTTCGAGGCCGATGACCTGGACGCCGCGATCGAGCTGGCCTCCCGGATCCCGGCAGCCAGCATGGGCGGCGCGATCGAGGTTCGCCCGATCGTCGAGTGGTGACGACGCTCGACCAGGTCTTCCGCGAGCGGTGGGGGTACGTCCTCGCCGCCCTGATCGGTTTCCTCGGCGACTTCGAGCTCGCCGAGGAAGCCGCGCAGGAGGCCTTTGCGGTGGCCGCCGAGCGCTGGCCGCGGGACGGCGTGCCCGACAACCCCGGCGCCTGGCTGATCACCACTGCCCGCAACCGGGCCATCGATCGCATCCGCCGCGACCGCACGCTGGCCGCGAAGACGCGCCTGCTCGAGGTGCCCGAGGCAAGTGAGGACGAGGTGGAGGCCACGACATTCCCGGACGAGCGACTCGAGCTCGTATTCACCTGCTGCCATCCGGCTCTCGCCACGGACGCGCAGGTGGCCCTCACGCTGCGAACGCTCGGCGGCCTGACCACTCGTGAGATCGCCCGGGCCTTCCTGGTGCCCGAGCCGACGATGGCGCGCCGCCTCGTGAGGGCGAAGCACAAGATCAGGGCCGCCGGGATCCCCTTCCGGGTGCCTCCCGATCACCTGCTGCCCGACCGGCTGGCCGCGGTGCTCGCCGTGGTGTACCTGATCTTCAACGAGGGCTACGGCGGCCGCGGCGACCTGGGAGCCGAGGCCGTGCGGCTGGGGCAGGCCCTGGCCGAGCTGATGCCCGACGAGCCCGAGGTGCACGGACTGCTGGCGATGATGCTCCTCCTCGACGCGCGGCGGGAGGCGCGGTTCAGGGACGGCGAGCTGGTGCTGCTCGCCGATCAGGACCGCGCGCTCTGGGACACCGCTCAGATCCGCGACGGGCGGGCGGCGCTCGACCGCGCCCTCGCGCTGCGCGGCCGTGGTCCCTACGTGGTGCAGGCGGCCATCGCGTCGCTGCACGCCGACGAGCCGCGCGACTGGCCGCAGATCGCCGCGCTGTACGGCGAGCTCGCCCGCCTGACCGACTCGCCGGTGGTCGAGCTGAGCCGGGCGGTGGCGGTGGCCGAGGAGCGCGGGCCCGCAGGCGGGGCTCGAGATCGCGGACGGTCTCGCCCTGGAGGACTACCTCTACCTGCACTCCACGCGGGGCGAGCTGCTGCGCCGCCTGGGACGGATCGATGAGGCCAGAGAGGCCTACGGCCGCGCGCTCGCGCTGGTGCACGACGATGCCGAGCGGCGCCTCCTGGAGCGCCGGGTGGCCGAACTCGGGGCTCAGGCCCGCCGCGGGGCCGGCCGATGAACCACGCGTGGCTCCGCTCTCACGCCTGCTTGCCTGCGCCCTGGCCGCGGCCTGCCTCGTGGTGCCCGCCACGGCGTCGGCCGCGCCTGCCCGGGGAGCGCCGGGCACTCCCGGCTCGGGCAGCCTGGCCCCACTCACCGGGAACGAGCGGCCCGCGCACTTTCATCTGACCGCGGCCGAGGCGATCAGGCGTGCCACGGACAGCGGATCGGGGCGGGCTCTGGTGCGGCGTGAGCCCGGCCTGCGGGCGGTGGCCCGCGCGCCGGACCTCGGGCTCTGGTCGGTGGCGTTCCAGCGAGACGGGGAAACGCGAGGCGTGGTGGAGATCGAGGACCGCACGGGCCGTACGCTCGTGGCCGGAGCCTGGTCGTGGCCGCAGACGGGCTCGCCGATGGACTCCTTCAAGCAGAGGATGGAGTGGTTCCTGCTCCTGCTCGGCGTCCTCTTCGTGGCCGGCATGGTGGACTGGCGGCGCCCCCTCTCCCTGCGGACTCTCGACGCGCTGGCCATCACCGCCGGCTTCGGAGCCGTCGTTCGCCTTCTTCGACCGGGCGCAGCCGCTGGTGGCCATTCCCCTGGCCGTGCCCGTGCTCGCCTACCTCTTCGCCCGCATGCTCGCGGTGGGCCTCCGCGGGGCCCGCGGCGGCGAGCGCTGGACTCCCGCTCCGATGCCCCTGCTGCTCGCCGGCCTGGGTCTGCTCGTGACGGTGCGCGTGGGCTACAACCTGCTGGAGGGCCCGGTGAACGATGTGGGCTTCTCCGGCGTGGTGGGCGCGGACAGCATCCTTCACGGCTGGCCGCTCTACAGCGCCGACACCAACCACACCGACACCTACGGGCCGGTGAACTACCTGGCCTACGTGCCCGCCTCGATCGTGTTCCCGATGGCGCCGGGCTGGGCGCGGGACGGCCTGGCCGCGGCCCACGCCACGTCGATTGCCGTTGACCTGATCACTCTGGCCATGTTCGTGGTGCTCGGCCGGCGCCTGCGCGAGGGCTCCGCGGGCACCCACCTCGGGGTGGCTCTCGCGTTCCTGTACGCCGCCTGCCCATGGACGTTCCTCGGCCTGGCCCTCGGCACCAACGACGGTCTCACCACCCTGCTGGTGCTGTGCGCGCTCGTGACGCTGCGATCGCCCGTCCGGAGCGGAGCACTGCTCGGTCTCGGCGCGGCCGTGAAGCTCTCACCCGTGGCGCTGCTGCCGCTGGTGGCGGCCGGGGGAGGGTGGAACCGCAGGCGGGCCGTTCGGGTGGTGGGAGCCTTCACCGCCGTCGTGGCGCTGGCGTTCCTCGCGTTCCTGCCGGACGGGGGCGTGCGCGAGCTGTGGGAGTCCACGGCCGGGTTCCAGACTCGGCCGGCGCTCGTTCCACAGCATCTGGGGCCAGTACCCGGAGCTGGCCCCGCTCCAGACCGTGCTGAAGGCCGGAGTGATCGGCCTGGCGGCCGGGGTTGCCTTCGTGCCCCGCCGCCGCGACTTCGCGCAGGTGGCGGCGCTCGCCGCCGCGGTGCTGCTGGGTCTTCAGCTCGTGCTCCAGTACTGGACCTGGGTCTACGTGGGCTGGTTCGCCCCGCTGCTCATCGTGGCCCTGGCCGTTCGCGAGGATCGCGTACCGGTGGGCGAGGAGGCCGCGGAGACCTCGCCCGCCGGCGGGCGCGCCGCCGTACCCTTCCAGGCCTGCGCCCCCGTAGCTCAGCTGGATAGAGCGGCTGCCTTCTAAGCAGCGGGTCGGTGGTTCGAGTCCACCCGGGGGCACTGGCGGTTCTCACCCTGTAGAGCGTTCCGCGTGCGGTCGGCCCAGGGTGCCCCCTCCCCTAACCGGTGGATTGACAGTGCTCCCCCGTCGAGTGGTACGCCACGCACGACGGGGTACTGGACTCGGCCGAAAGAGGAGGCCCACCGTGGCAAGCATCGAGCGCAAGGCGCTTGACCAGCCCGACGAGACGCGCCCAATCGAGAAGGGCACGGTGGAGATAGTGAAGCTCGACGCCGGCACTGTCATGCGAACCATCTTTGAGCCAGGCTGGCGCTGGTCCGAGTGCGTGAGGCCCGTGGTCGGCGGGGACAGCTGTCAGGTTGACCACTTCGGGTACTGCATCTCCGGCCAGATGCACGTCCAGATGAACGAGGGCGATGAGATGGACGTCGGCCCAGGCGACGCGATTCGGATTCCCCCAGGCCACGACGCTTGGGTTGTTGGCGACGCGCCGTATGTGGGCGTGGACTTCCAAGGCGGCGCGGAGTACGCGAAGGCCGAATAGGTCGGTCCGCTCTCCAAGGCGGGGAGATCGGCGGGCTATGCCGCAGGAGAACGTTGAGACGCTTCGGGATGCTCTGGCCTCGGGGCCGGCTGCGCTTCTTGCCATCCTCGACGAGCAGGTTGAGTGGGACTACGTGGGGGCCTTCCCAGAGGCCGTCACCTACCACGGTCCGCAACAGGTGGCCGGCTTCTTGCGGGAATGGGCCAGCGAATTCGATGACTTCGGTTTCGAGGCCGACGAGTTCATCGACGCTGGAGAGTCCGTGCTGGCATTGCTCCATCAATGGGGGCGAGGGAAGGACAGCGGCGCTCAGGTCGAGAGCCACACATGGCAGGTGTTCGACTTTCGCGGCGGCAAGGTCGTCCACTGCCGGGGCTACCCCACAAAAGCGGAGGCCCTCGAAGCCGTGGGGATGTCGGGGTAGGCAGACCTGGCTCCTCGTCATCCTCCTGCGGGACCGTCGCCTTTTCCCGGCTCCAGGTTCGGATGAACGCCTGCGGTGAGGCCCTGCGACTCGGCCACGCGCTGCAAGAGCGAGATGAGCTGCGAGCGCTCTGACGCGTTGAGGGAAGACAGCAGCTCGGCGTCGCGCTCGTTGACTGTGCGCTCGAGGTTGGCAAGCAGGTCGCGACCGGTGGGCGTTAGGTAGAGCGTGTACGCGCGGCGGTCGACGGGGTCCCGGCGCCGCTCGGCGAGCCCGCGTTGCTCGAGGTCGTCGACCAGCGCGACCACGGCGCTGCGGTGGATCCCCAGCGCGTTGCTGAGCGCCTGCTGGGATTGGCCCTCGGAGGCGGCGAGGTGGCTGAGCATTCCGAAGTGCCGGGGGTGGAGGTCGAGGCGCGCGAGGCGTTCGGCAAGTTGCTGATGTGCGTGGGTGCCGAGCTGGGCCAGTAGAAAGCCGACGCGCCGGCTCAGGCCCCGCGCGGAGACGCCTGCGCGCTGGGCGATTCTCCGGACACCCTGCCTACAGTACCGCGCGTGGCGAACTGTTCTTGCTATAAACAGTTCTGATCACAGCATATCTGGGAGGGGACGAAATGACGACGGTCAGCGTTCGCTACATCAACGACGACGTCGACGCCGCGGTTGCCTTCTACGTCGAGCATCTGGGCTTCAACGTCGAGATGCAGCCCGGACCGGGCTTTGCGGTGCTTTCGCTAGGCGACCTGAGGCTGCTGCTAAATCGGCCCGGCGCGGGCGGCGCGGGACAGCCGATGCCCGATGGCCGCCTTCCCGAGCCGGGGGGCTGGAATCGCATCCAGATCGAGGTCCCAGACCTTCAGCGCGAGGTCGAGGCGCTGCGGGAGGCCGGGGCCAGTTTCCGTAACGACATCGTCACGGGGCGTGGCGGCAGCCAGATCCTGCTCGAGGACCCTTCCGGCAACCTGATCGAGCTCTTCCAGCCGGCCGGCGCCTGATGGATTTCGCGGCTGCGTCGGCACCCGGGGTCACAGCCGGCTGATCGATCGCCGACCGCTCTACGGCTTCACGTAGTGGTGAACGGCGAACTCGGTGGTCGTGGGCTGGGGTCCGTCGGCCGGATCCATGCCCGGAGACCTCGCGAATTGCCGGGAAGAGCCGCTCCTCCCGGAAGCGGTCATAGGTCCTCGCGGCTCTCCCAGACGTTCGTGACGGTCCACTTGCCGTCCACCTCACCGGCCCAGTGGAAGAGCATTCCGGGGGGCGGATTGTTCTCGATATCCATCGCCGCGGTCACGCCGTCGTACATCTTCGTACCGACGCCCTCGGGAAAGTCGTTGGTTCGCATCGCGACTGCCATGGTGCGTCCTCCTCTGATCGTCGCTTGGGCGCAGCGTAACGCCGGTCTCGCTACGGCGAAAGGGGAGCCTCCACGGTCCGCCTGAGGTTCTCGAGGGCCTTGCTCCATCCGTCCTCGTGGGAGCGCACCGCCTCCTCGTCCCACAGGTCGCTGTGGGTCAAGCGCACCGTGGTCACGCCGTCGGTCTCCTCGAACTCGAGCTCGATCAGGGTCCGTGTGGGGTTGTTGTCCCAGAGCCAGGTGAACGCCAGGCGGTTCGGCGGCTCGATCTCCGTGTAGCGCCCGCCGCCGCCGTATTCGGCGTCTTCGTGGGGGTTGCGCATCACCACCCGCACGACGCCGCCCACGCGCAGGTCCACCTCCGCCTCGGTGGTCTCCCAGTCGTGCTCGGCGTGCCACCAGCGCCGCATCACCTCCTCGCTGGTCCATGCATCGAACACCGCCTGGGCCGGCGCCTCGAAGGTGCGCTCCATGCGCAGCGTCGTGGTCTCGGTCATGTGCCGGGCTCCCGCCGGCGCCGCAGGTGCAGCATCACCCAGGCGCGCGCCATGAGCAATGCCGCTCCGGAGCCCGCCGCCGAGGGCAGCATCTCCTCCAGCGGAACGCCTCCAACGTGGGCGATCATGAGGCATCGCCGTACTCGTCGTGCAGGTTCCACCACAGGTACGGCGAGGTCTGCGGGTAGCCCTCCGGGGAGTCCTCCCACTCCTCCTGGCGACCCAGGGCCGTGATGTCGAGGTAGGCCCACGTGCCGCCCATCGCCTCGTCACCGCGGTTGTTCACGAAGTAGGTGCGGAGGATCCGGTCGTCGTCGTCCCGGATGAAGGCATTGGTGCCGTGCCACTCTCCCACGCCGAAGTCGGAGTCGAAGTCGTCGGTGAGGGTGTACCACGGCATGGTCCAGCCCATTCGCGCCTTCCAGCGCTCGATGTCCGGCTGGGGCGCGCGCGAGACGAACGCGAGCGTGGTGTCACGCCCGTTCAGATGGGCAAGGTGCGCAACCTGATCGGCGAGGAAGGAGCAGCCGCCGCAGCCGCTCTCCGGCCAGCCCTCCACCCCGGGCTCGAAGAAGAAGCGGTACACGATCAGCTGCCGGCGGCCGTCGAAGAGGTCGAGCAGGGTGGCCGGGCCGTCGGGTCCCTCGAAGGCGTACTCCTTGTCCACGGCCATCCTCGGCATCCGGCGGCGCTCTGCGGCCAGCGCATCGCGCGCGCGGGTGAGCTCCTTCTCCTTCACCAGCAGATCCTCACGGGCTGCGTCCCATTCCTGGGGCGAGACGATTGGCGGGGTATTCATTGCGTCGAGTCCTCCTTCAGGTACTCGTCGACGACGTCGAACAGGCGTCCCCATAGGGCGCGTTGGTGATCCATCCAGTCGGCCGCCTCGCTGAGCACGTTGGGCTCGAGCGAGAGCCGGTGGGTCCGTCCCTGCACCACGCGAGTCACGACACCGGTCTCCTCGAGGACCTTGAGGTGCTTCGAGATCGCGGGCTTCGACACTCCGAAGCCGGCGGTGGCGTCACCGACGGTTGCCGGGCCTGCGGCGAGGCGTTCGACGATGCCGCGGCGGATCGGGTGCGACAGCGCCTTGAAGGGATCGTTAACCACTAGGTGAACAATACCAGGCAGCCCAATAAGTAACGTCACGCCGATGCGAGCCCCCATCCAGCTGGACCTGCACCTGCCGAACTTCAACTACCCGGGAGTCGGTCCGGAGGCGGTGTTCGAGCGGCTGGCGGACATCGCCACGACGGCGGAGCGGGCGGGCTTCAGCTCGGTGACGGTGATGGACCACTACCACCAGATTCCCCCGGTCGGCCCGCCGCAGAACTGGATGTTCGAGGGCAACACGATGCTTGCGGGCCTGGCCGCGCGGACGCAGACGATCGCGCTCGGCCTGCTCGTGGGCGGCGTGGGATACCGCAACCCGGCGCAGCACGCCAAGATCACCACCACGCTCGACGTGATCTCCGGGCGGCCGGGCGTTCCACGGCATCGGCGCGGGCTGGTTCGAGGCCGAGCACGACGCCTACGGCTACGCGTTCCCGCCGCTGAAGGAGCGCTTCGAGCGTCTGGAGGACCACCTGCGGATCGCGCGGGCCATGTTCACCGAGGAGCAGGCCACGGTGGCCGGCACGCACCACTCGGTGAAGGGCGCCTACAACAACCCCAAGCCGCTCCGCGGCGACGTGCCGATCGTGATCGGCGGCAGCGGCGAGCGCAAGACGCTGCGGATGGTGGCCCAGTACGCCGACGGCTGCAACCTGTTCGGCGACCCCGAGCGGGCCCGGCATCTCCTCGGCGTTCTGGGCGGCCACTGCGAGAACGTGGGACGCGACCCGGGGGAGATCACCAAGACGTCGATGATGACCATCGTGATCGCGGAGAGCGAGGACGGCGTGAGGCGCGAAGCTCGACGCGATGCGCGCCGCCGGGTTCCCCGAAGAGCGGATCGCCGCCACCACCGCGGGCACGCCCGAGCAGGTGCTCGAGCGCGCCCACGCGTTCCGTGATGTGGGCATCGAGGGCGTGACGTTCTCCATGCCCGACTCGCACGACCTGGAGGCCGTGGAGTTGGCCGGGAAGACGCTGGCCCCCGTGTTCAACCCGTAGTGGGGGGCCCTCCCTGGACCGCCGGAGTGGCCGAGCGCGCCCTCAGCGCCAGCATGATGCTCAGCACCAGGACCAGCAGCGCCGCACCGAGGGCCGACACGAAGCCGATGGGCGTGAGGCCCACCACCGCGAGCACGACCATGACCCAGCCGAGCCACTTCGGCAGCGCGCCCGTGCGCAGCACACAGAGGCCGGTGGCCCAGAGGAAGCACTCCACACCCAGGACGAGCGGGAGGAAGTCGTTGTCCCACAGGGCCTGGAGCGCCTGCACGCCAACCGGGTCGATGTCGTCCGCCGCCTCGGCCAGCGCGAACGAGATGGTCCCGTCGATGGCGAAGCTGACCGCCACCACCACGAAGCCGATGAAGG
Organism: uncultured Thermoleophilaceae bacterium; assembly: GCA_963752455.1. GTDB lineage: Bacteria > Actinomycetota > Thermoleophilia > Solirubrobacterales > Thermoleophilaceae > JACVRW01. Next base: position 33,701 of record CAVVYE010000011.1, on the reverse strand, counting down.
CCACCAGCGGCAGCAGGTCCTCGTCGGGCGCCGCCGCGCGCAGCACCTTGCGCAGGTAGGCGCCGAAGAAGATCAGGAGCAGTCCGGCCACGACGCCGAGCAATGCGCTGATCTGGATGGAGTCCTTGTTGTCGACGTAGTAGTCGACGATCTCCTTCACCGGGTCGTCAGCGCTCTTGGGCTCACCGCTTATGGCAAATCCCACTATTCCGACAAGCACGAAGGCCACCCCGGTCAGCGGGATGAGCCACTCCCTGTTGCGACTCATACGTCCTCCTCTTCCGGCCGCCGAGTGCGGCACCAGGCGAGTGTCTCACCGGATTCCGGTCGCCTGCGCCGGCTTACGCACGGGCGTGAGCGGGTAACCAAAAAGGCGTGGCAATCGTCGTGCAATACACCACCAGTGTCAGCGCCGAGCAGTACGACGAGGTGATCAGCAGGATCCGCTTTCACGACGAGCCCCCTGAGGGCCTCGTCGTGCACACCGCGGCGGTCACCGCGGAGGGCCGAATGAGGATCTTCGACGTCTGGAAGTCCCTCGAGAGTCACGACCGCTTTGCCGAGGATCGTCTTCGCCCGGCGCTCGCCGAGGTGGTGGGCCCGGAGTACCTCGAGAACGGCAGCTACCGCCAGGTCCACGAGCTCCACAGCCTCGTCCAGCCCGGGTAGTGGCTAAGAGTCAGCCACGATCACCCGCAGGCGGTGGCCCTCCGGGCCGACCAGCTCGAGGCGGGCGGTGCCGGGATGGAGTGACACGTAGGAGGCCACCGTGACGCCGGACTGGTCGAGCAGCGCCCGGAGCTCCGCCGTGGAGATTTTCTCCCCATCCGTCAATCGGCCGAGTTCGACCACGGGACGGATGGTGACACCTTGACCCCGACATTGGGGGCTGGTAGGCCACGGGAATGGGAATTTACGGCGAGCAGGTGCTCCCGCGGATCATCAACGTGGCGTGCGGGCTGAAGGGGGCCGAGCCGCTGCGCCGCCGCGTCTGCGAGGGGCTCGAGGGCGACGTCGTGGAGATCGGCTTCGGCTCGGGACTCAACGTCCCGCACTACCCGGCGGGCGTCAACAGGGTTGCCGCGGTGGAGCCGGCGGACGTGGGCTGGAAGCTGGCCGAGAAACGACTCAGGGCCACGAGCGTGCCGGTGGAGCGATCCGGTCTCGACGGCCAGTCGCTGCCGTTCGCCGACAACAGCTTCGACACCGCCCTGTCCACCTGGACGATGTGCACGATCCCGGATGTGGCCACCGCGCTGTCCGAGCTGCGGCGTGTGCTCAAGCCGGGCGGCACCCTGCGCTTCGTGGAACACGGACTGGCCCCGGACGAAGGGGTGAGGCGCTGGCAGCACCGCCTCGAGCCGTTACAGAAGCGGGTGTTCGGAGGCTGCCATCTCACCCGGCCGGTCGCGGACATGCTGACCACGGCCGGCTTCACGATCACCGACCTCGACGTCTTCTACGAGGAGGGCACCCCGAAGTTCGTGGGAGCCGACTCGCTGGGCGCCGCCGTCTCGTCCTGAGGATCCGCCGAGGGGTCCAACTCGGGTTCGGTGAGGCCGAGCGCCGCCGCCCGCTTCCGTGCGTCCTTCTTCAGCGCCTTCTCCTGCCGGCGCTCGACGAGCTTCCGCTCCCGGTTGAGCTTCGCCATCGTGGTCTTCCGTTTGCCGCTTGAGGCCATTCGCTGTCCTCCTGCGTTGTGTGGACGAAGCCCGGGCGCGGCCTCAGCCGCGCCCGGAGTCCTCAGCTAGAGGACCTGCACGTTCGCGGCCGCCGGGCCCTTGGGGCCCTCCTCGGCGTCGAAGCTCACCTTCGCGCCATCGGAAAGCGACTTGAAGCCGCTGCCCTGGATCGCGTTGTGGTGCACGAACAGGTCCTTGCCGGAATCATCGGGCGTGATGAATCCGAAACCCTTGTCGTCACTGAACCACTTCACTGTTCCTGTTGCCATTCTGTGTTCCCCTCCGGGGTATGTGCGGCGAGACGCGGAGGGTGCTGAGAGGCAACAACTGCGGAAACGCGGGCACGACTTCGGCCGAACGAGTGCTCGGCCCGTAGGGGCGAGTCTAGCGCTCGCCCCCGCCGTCAGCGGGACTGCGCGGCGATTGCCGGCTCGCACGCGGCCAGCTCGCGGCCCCGCGGGAGGTCGCGGCGCAGGGAGGCGAAGGCCGCTCCGCCGAGGATCAGCGGGAGCCAGAAGAGGATCACCCGGTAGGCCAGGACCGCCGCGGCGGTGGCCGCCGCCGGAGCCCCGTACACGACGAGCGTCCCGATCAGCCCGCCGTCGATTCCGCCCACCCCGCCCGGGATCGGGAGGAGTCCGCCGAGCTGGCCGATGAGGTAGCCCATCAGGATCACCGTGATCGGCAGGGAAACGCCGAAGGCGTGAAATGTGGCCCAGAGCACCGCGTTGTCGAAGGCCCAATAGCCGAGCGACCCGAGCAGCACCCGCGCATTCCCCGAGCGCAGAATCTGGATCCCCTCGGAGCTGCCGGTGGTGAGGGCCCTCCTCACGTGGCTCCACGCGCGCCGCACGCGCGAGGCCTCCGGGTCGGGGTCGGGCCCGGGGCCGATGCGTGCGATCACCACCACCGTTCCCAGGGCCACCGTCGGCCAGCGCCGCCGGGAAGGCGGTGAGCCAGATCGACAGGTCGGGCCCCACCCCCAGGGCCATCGCCGTTCCGACCACGGCCACGGCGACGAAGTTCACCGAGCTCTTGATCAGGAAGAAGGCGACCGAACGGCGCGCGATGCGCTCCCCGCTCATGCCGCCGCGGTTGAGCACCCAGGCGCCGAGCGCCAGCCCGGCGGCGCCGCTGGCCGGTATCAGCGAGCCGGCGGCCAGCTGCGAGCCGCCGATCTGCCACGACCTGCGCCAGGTGAGGCCGGTGCAGAAGATGGGCCCGAACATGACCACGTAGGACGCCATGGACCCGGCCTCCAGCAGCGTGGCCAGCGCCAGCCACCCGGGGCTCGCCTCGGTGAGGCGGTCCCGCACCTCGCCCAGGCCGGGGGTGAGCAGGACGATCGCCAGCAGGATGCCGAGCGCGAGAAGAGCCTGCAGCGTTCGCTTGCGCAGCGTGCCCGGCTGGAACTCCTCGGGGAGCTCCTCCGGCGTCGGGCGCACGATCTCGACGTTGAGCGGGGACACGGGCCCTACAGCGTCACAGATGGCGAACCCGGAGCGGCGGACAGCCGCATCCGGTGAACCTCCACCACCCCGTGCACGCGCGTCTCGATCGACCACCGGTGTCTCGCCTGCTCGAGGAACCCGGCGGCCATCGGCCGGCCCGGGTCGGCGAGCCAGGCCTCCGGTGCCAGACGAGGCAGGAGCGACGGAGAGCCGGTCCACGCCGGCCCGCTGGTAGAGCACGTCGCCGGCGAGCACCAGGTCGAACGGCGCTCTCCGGAGGAGCTCCTCGGGCTTTGCCCAATCCACCCGGGCCGTCTCGACGCGCACGTCGCTCGCGCGCGCGTTGCGCGCGAGGAGGGCGAGCGCATCGGCGGAGGCGTCCGTGGCGAGCACCTCCGCGCCCGCCCGCGCGGCGGCGAGGCTCGCGACCCCGAGGCCGCATCCGAGCTCCACCACGCGCCGTCCACGGACGGACTCCGCCGTCGAGCTCGTGAGCCAGGGCCACGCCGCTGCGCCAGAGCACGGACCAGTACGGGGCGATCGGCGCCCATGCGACCGGCCCATCGTCCGGAATGTCGGCGGCCTCCTCCGGCTGAAGCAGGCGAAGCTCGCCGCTCGGCAGCTCGATGGTCTGGGTGACGAGGGGTTCGGGCACGCGCCGACTCTACGCGGCGGCTGCCCGGGAACGCAGGCGGGTGCCGCTCAGCTGCGCCGGGAGCCCGCGAACTGCCCGCTGTTCACCGAGGTCGAATCGAGCCACTCCTCGAATGTCGGTCCGGCAAGGGTGGCGTCCGGGCCGGGCAGCAGCGTGCCGTTCGCGTATCGCTCGGCGTCCGGGTCGTCCGCGTTGGTCGTCTCCTCCACCCGGGCGGGATCGCCGCGCCTGGCGGCCACCAGCCGCGCCACCTCCACGAGGCTCTCCTCCCTGGGCCCGGCGATCTCCAGGATCGGTGCCCCGGAGGCGTCCGGGACCGGGCCGGTGGCCAGGTCGGCGAGGGCTTCGGCCACGGTCCGGGCGGCCACGAGCTGAGTGCGCATCGTCTGCATGTAGCTCACGTCGCCCTGGCGGCCCCACTGCATGAGCTGCTCCACGAACTCGTGGAACTGGGCCGCGCGCAGTATGCGCACCGGAACCGGGCCCGCGAGCATGGCCTGCTCGTGCGCGATCTTCGCGGCGCCGTACCCCGCGGTGAACTTGTCCATTCCGATGATGGACACCACCACGATCTGCCCGACCCCCGCCCGCTGTCCGGTCTCCTGGAGGTTCCGGGCGGCGGCGGTGAAGAACTCCGTGGCCTCCTTCTGGTCGGGGGAGGGCCAACTGGCGGCGTCGATGATGGCGTCCACGCCCACGAGGGCCTCCGCCAGACCGTGACCGGTCACCACGTCCACGCCCGTGGACCGTGACATCGGCACCACCTGGTGCCCGGCGGCCTCCAGCACGTCCACCACGTGACGGCCGACCCGGCCGGTCGCTCCCGCCACTGCGATCTTCTTGCTTGCTTCCACGATTGCGCTCCTTCGGCTCAGTTTTGTCGGTCACCTATATGACGGACGACGGGAGCGGGAATGTGACAGTGCTTCAGAATCCCGCGTGATGCCCGGCACGTCGCACATCCTCACGACCGGCCTCATGATCGGCGAGTCCCCGCGCTGGCACGACGGTCGCCTGTGGCTCTCCGACTGGGGCGCGCAGGAGATCCTGGCCGTGGACCTCCGGGAGCGAGAGCGAGGTGGTGGCCCGGGTGCTCCACCACGATCCCCTTCTCCATCGACTGGCTGCCCGACGGTCGCCTGCTGATCGTCTCCGGGCCCGAGCGGCTGCTGCTGCGGCGCGAGCCCGATGGGTCGCTGGTCACCCATGCCGACCTCACCGGCCTCTCGCGACTTCGCCCTGGAACGAGATCGTCGTCGACGGCCGCGGCAACGCCTACGTGAACGGCCCCGGCTTCGACCTCATGGCCGGCGGCGAGTTCGCGCACCGGGCCTCGTCGCGCTCGTCACCCCCGACGGCGTCGGCACGCCAGGTCGCCGGCGGGCGTGGCCTTCCCCAACGGCATGGCCGTGACCCCCGACAACTCGACCCTGATCGTGGCCGAGTCCTACGGCAGGCGGCTCACGGCCTTCGACATCGGCGCCGACGGTGGGCTGTCGAACCGGCGCGTCTGGGCCGACCTCGGTGACGGCGTGCCCGACGGCATCTGCCTCGACGCCGAGGGTGCCGTCTGGTACGCCGACGTGCCCAACCGGCGCTGCGTGCGCGTGCGCGAGGGCGGCGAGGTGCTCCAGACCGTCGAGCGTGGACCGCGGCTGCTTCGCCTGCATGCTCGGCGGCGACGACGGCCGGACCCTGTTCATCGCGGCGGCGGAGTGGCGCGGCCCCGCGAACATGTTCGACGAGCCGCGCACCGGCCAGGTCCTCACCGTGGAGGCGCCGGCGCCCGGCGCCGGCCACCCTTCGCCCATGGCAAGCGAGGGCGAGCGGATCGTGCGGCAGATGTACGCGGCGTTCAACCAGCCGGGCAGCCTGGAGGAGACACTGGCCATGGTGGAGCCGCTCCTGCACCCGGACACGGAGTACGTGAACCCGCCCGACGCCGTGGAGCCCGGGACGCGCCGGGGAGCCGCGGGTTGGCGCGCGGTGCTGGAGAGCCAGCGAACGGGCCTCGGGCCGGCGGCCACCGCCGAGCTCGATGAGCTGGTGGTGCGCGGCGACCGGGTCTTCGTGCGCTCGTCGCTCCGCACCGGCGGCGGCGCGAGTGGGGTGGAGGTGGACGGCCCGACCATCGGCGGCGTGTGGACGATCCGCGATGGCCTGATCCGCCGCTTCGAGTGGCGCTGGGACGCGGAGGAGGCCCGCGCCCTGTTCGAGAGCGAGGCCGCTGCCGCCACGGGGCAGTGCGCCTCGTGACGCCCGACGTCGCGCTGCTCGACGCCGCGATTCACGGGCCCGGCGCGCTCGGGCGCGCGCTCGGCTGCGAGGTGGCCGAAGGCTGGGACGTGTTCCCGGCCGCGCTGCCGCGCGCCCGGGAGGAGCTTGCTCGCGATCCGGGCAGCGCCCGCTGGGGCACGCGCCTGTTCGTGCTCGAGGATCCGCGCACCGTCGTGGGATTCGGCGGCTTCAAGGGGCCGCCGCGGGAGGGGGAGGTGGAGCTCGGCTACGCGATCGCCCCGGCCTGGCGAGGGCCGCGGACTGGCCACCGCCGCCGTGCGGGAGCTCCTGCGCGAGGCGTTCGCCTGCGCCCGACGTGCGCCGCGTCACGGCGCGGACCCTCGCCGAGCCCGGGCCGTCGGTGCGCGTGCTCGAGAAGAGCGGCTTCGTGGCACGACGGCGAGGTGGCCGACCGTGAGGTGGGCACGGCGTGGCGCTTCCACCTCGAGCGCCCGTCCGGACGAATGGACCCGTGACGTGACCGACACCGTTCTGTACGAGAAGCGAGACAGGATCGCGTTCGTGACCCTCAACCGTCCCGGAGGCGAAGAACGCCATCGATCCCGATACGCACGCGGCCCTGTGCGACATCTGGGCGGACTTCCGCGACGACGACGGCCTGGACGTGGCGATTCTCTCGGGCGCGGGCGACGCCTTCTGCGCGGGCGCCGACCTCCGCACCTACGTGCCGGCGAACTACGTGGACGCCCGGCCGAGCCGGGTCCGCGAGATCGTGGACCTCGGGCTTGGGGGGCTCACCCGGGGGCTGCACCGGATTCGCAAGCCCGTGCTCGCGGCGGTGAACGGGTGGGCGCTCGCCGGTGGCCTGGAGCTGGCCCTGGCGTGCGACCTGCGCGTGGCCTCCGACCAGGCGATGTTCGGCTCCTTCGAGGCCCGCCGGGGATTCCACCACGGCGACGGAGGCATAACGCGGCTGGTGAACACCTGCGGCGTGGGGGTGGCGATGCAGCTCGTGCTCACCGCCGAGCCCGATGGAGGCCGGCCGGGCGCTGCCAATGCAACCTGGTGACGAAGGTCGTGCCGCACGACCGGCTGATGGAGGAGACGGAGCTCATGGCCCGCCAGATCCTCCGGAACTCCCAGCGCGCCGTGCGCTCCGCCAAGGAGACGATTCTCGAGGTGATCGGCCAGCCGCTCGACGCGCAGCTGCGGATCGAGGGCTGGAACTCCTACACCTGCGTGGACCGGGAGGAGGCCGCGGCGCTCCTGGAGCAGTTCTACGACAAGGCAGACGCCGGGCGGGCCGGCACGAGGCCCACGACCCTCTAGCTCGCGGCACCGACCACGATCTCCTCGCCCGCCTCCTCGCCCTCGGCGAGCACGGTGACCGGGATGCCCGCGTCGCGCCCGGCGCGCGCGAACGCCGCCGCGGGCTTGTGCACCTGCGCGTAGGCGGGCGGGGAGTGGAAGGTGTCGTAGTGGATGGGCACGGCCGTCTGGGCGCCCGAGGAGCCGGGCGGCGGTCACGGCCTGGCCGGGATCCATCGCCACCACCAGCGCGCTGGGCGGCTGGCGATGGGGCAGGTCCACCACCGGTCCGTTCACCGGCAGGAAGGCCACGTCGATCGGCCCGTGGCGTCCCGCGATCAGCCACCACGAGCCGTGAAAGAGCGTGTCGCCGGCATGCAGGATCCGGCGGCCGCGCGGCCTCGATCACCCAGGACACCTGGGGGTCGCCGAAGCCGTCCACCGCCGGCACGGCGGTGACGGTGAAGGGCCCGGCCTCCACGTCTCCCACGGCTCCATCTCGCGCGTGGTGAGGCCGAGCTCCTCGAGCTGGCTCTCCGCCACCTGCAGAGCCGCGGTCTCCAGCCCGCCTCCGCCGGCGCGCGCGGGCCTGCAGCACCGGCGCACCGGGGGCGAGGACCCTGGCGATGGCGGGCGGGTCGGCGTGGTCCGAGTGCAGGTGGGTGACGAGCGCGGCCACCGCCCCGGTGCGGCTGGGGGAGGGGAGGGGTGTGCGGGCTCGCCCACGAACGCGGCCATGGAGCCGGGGTCCTCGAGCACGTCCACCACCAGCGTCGCGTCGCCCGGCCGCCACCTCGAGGCCCGCCCATCCGAGCCGCCGCACCGTCATTCCGTTCGTTGCGTCCATGCGGCGAGTTATAGCAAACGATCGTTCGCTAACAGACGCTCGTTCGCTAAATTCTCCTGGAATGAGCCCACGCCATTCGAACGCCGCCGCCGCCGAGACCCGCGAGTCGATCGTGCGCGAGGCCGTGCAGCGAGCGTCGCGCGAGGGACTCGAGGCGCTCACCATCGGCACGCTCGCCGCGGACCTCGACATGAGCAAGGCGGGGGTGATCGGCCCCTTCGGCAGCAAGGAGGCGCTCCAGCTCGCCGCCCTCGAGGCCGGCAACGAGATCTTCCGGCGCGAGGTGTGGGAGCCCGCGTCGGCCGAGCTCGCGCCCGGGCTCGAGCGGCTGAACGCGATCTCGCGACGCCTGGCTCGCCCACCTGGGCGGCGGCACGTTCCCCGGCGGCTGCTTCATCACGGCCGCCGCCGCCGAGTTCGACGGCCGCACCGGCCCGGTGCGCGACGCCGTGGACGACACCCTCTCGCTGTGGCTGCGCGTGCTCGCCCGCGAGGCCAGGACCGCCGTGCGCCAGGGCGAGCTGCCCGCCGACACCGACCCGAGGCAGGTGGCCTTCGAGCTGAACTCGATCGCCATGGGCGTGAACCAGGCGCTTCAGCTGCGGTCCGACCGCGAGGCCCTGCGGCACGGCCGGCGGGCCATGGACCGGGTGCTGGCGCCTAGGCCTAGCGCCTGCGCCCGCATCTCGCTGAGCCCCTGCTCCCGCGAGACCCGGGGCTCGTAGCCCAGCTCGCGGCGGGCCTTCGAGATGTCGATGGTGCATTCCTGGGAGGAGACCCAGACCTGGAAGCGCGTGACCGGTGGCTCCCCCTTCAGCGGCAGGGCCCGCCAGGCGGTCTCGGCCACCGCGGCCGCCGGCGCCGGCCACCCAGGCCGGCAGCGAGCGCCCGGGCGGCTCCAGTCCCTGCGTGCGGATCAGCTCGGAGAGGAAGTCCCGGAACACCACGGGATCGCCGTCGGTCACGAAGTAGGCCTCGCCGCCGCGTCCCCGCTCGGCGGCCCGCACGAGTCCCTCCACCACGTTGTCCACGTGCGTGATCGCCGTGAGGTGGCGCCCGCCGCCGATCCACGCGAACTTGCCGGCCTTCACCATGGACACGATCTCGGGCATCAGCGTGGTGTCGCCGGCCCCCCACACGAAGCGCGGACGCACGGACATCGTGGCGAAGCCCTCGCGGTTGGCCGCCAGCACGGCCGCCTCGGCGCGCGCCTTGGTGGCCGAGTAGAGCGCCTTCGAGTCGGGCCGCAGCGGCGCCGTCTCGTCCACGTTCACCAGCGGATCGCCCGCCATCAGCGAGGCCTCGGTGCCCACGTGCACGAAGCGCGAGACCCCGGCGCGCTCGGCCGCGGCCAGCGCGTTCTTCGTGCCCGGTCACGTTGCCGCGCTCGAAGTCCTCCGGGTCGCCCCAGGTGCCGAGGTGCGCCGCGAGGTGAAAGGCCACGGAGGCGCCCGCGGCCCCCTGCGCCATCGACTCCACGTCGTCCAGGTCACCCCGCACCGGCTCGGCGCCGAGGGCGGCCACGGCGCGGCGGAGCCCTCGGACCGGGCGAGCGCCCGGACGCGGTAGCCGTCGGCCACCAGCCGGCGGATCAGGTGGCCGCCGATGAAGCCGGATCCACCGGTCACGAACGCGGTCTGCGGAGCCTCCGACACGGCGACCAACCTAGCGCGTTGGCTCCTTCGGAACCGGTTAGGCTCGCCCGGGCAGGGGTCGTGCCGCGGCCCCTCGGGGGATTAATCCACGAATGGACAAACCAAAGCACTTCTCGGCGAAAGTTCCGCCAGGGTCTTGACAAACCCGCGGAGCGCCCGAAGAGAATCGCGGCCGTGGAGGAGAGGAGCGGTTCGCTCGGCTCCCTGCGCAGGTCCAACCGGGCCCGCGTGGTGAGGGCCATGAGCGCGGCCGGCGTATCCAGCCGCGCCGGCATCGCCCGGCGCACCGGGCTGTCGCGGTCCACCGTGTCGAACATCGTGGCCGAGCTTCAGGACGAGGGGCTCGTGGTGGCCCGCGAGGCCAACGGCCACGCCCCCGCGCGCAGTGGTGGGCGCCCGCCGAACCTGATCTCGCTCGACCCCACGGCCGGCCTGGCGGTGGGCATCGACCTGGGCAAGCGCCACCTGGCCGTGGCCGTGGCCGACCTGGCCCACAACGTGCTGGCCGAGGAGCGTCGGAGCTGGACGAGAGCAGCGATGCGGAGGGCGCGATGAAGGCCGCGGCCGCCCTGCTCGACCGTCTTCTCACCGAGGGCGGGACCGAGCGGTCGCGCATCGTGGGCGTGGGGATGGGACTGCCGGGGCCGGTGCACACCAGCGGGGCCGTGGGCTCATCGGCGATCCTGCCCGGCTGGGCCGGGATCAACGCGGCCGAGGACATGGAGGCGCGCCTCGGGCTGCCCGTGCGGGTGTCGAACGACGCGAACCTCGGCGCGCTCGCGGAGCACCACTGGGGCGCCGGGCCGCGGCTGCGCCAACATGACCTATCTCAAGCTGGCCACCGGCGTGGGCGCCGGGATCATCGTGGACTCCCGTCTCTGGGGAGGCGCCGGCGGCACCGCCGGCGAGATCGGCCACATGACCGTGGACGAGACCGGCCAGATCTGCCGTTGCGGGAACCGCGGCTGCCTCGAGACCTATGCCGGCGCCCCGGCCATCGTCGAGCCGCTGTCGCGCAGCCTCGGCGAGGACCTGGAGATCGAGGACGTGATCACGCGCGCGCACGACGGCGACCCCGGCTGCCGGCGCGTGCTCGAGGACGCCGGCCGGCGCGTGGGCGTGGCCGTGGCCAACCTTTGCAATCTGGTGAACCCCGAGCGGATCGTGGTGGGAGGCAGCGTCGGCATGGCCGGCGAGGTGATCCTCGAACCGCTCCGCGACTCGGTCCGGCTGCGTGCCATACCGAGCGCGGCGGAGGACGTGGAGATCGTGAACGGCGAGCTCGGCGAACGTGCCGAGCTGCTCGGCGCGGTGGCGCTCGTCCTGCGGGAGGCAAGCCTGGCGGTACCGGGCCTCGAGAGGGCCCCGGCGCAGTGAAGACGGAGCGGGTACCCCCGCGTGTCCCAAACAACAACCCCCTGAGGAGGGTGCACACCAATGAGTAGGAGGCACACGACGAGAGCGCTTGCCGTTCTCGCCACCGTGATCTTCGCCCTGGCGCTGGCCGCCTGTGGCGACGACGACGACAGCGACAGCAGCAGCAGCAGCGGCGACAGCGGCGGAAAGAAGAGCGGCTCGATCGCACTGCTGCTCCCCGAGTCGAAGACGGCTCGCTACGAGTCGCAGGACCGGCCGCTGTTCGAGAAGAACCTGAAGGCCGAGTGTCCGGACTGCGAGCTGATCTACAGCAACGCCGATCAGGACCCGGCGAAGCAGCAGCAGCAGGCCGAGGCGGCCCTGACCAAGGGCGCCGACGTGATGGTGCTCGACCCGGTGGACGCCGCGTCGGCCGCCGCGATCGTGACCAAGGCCAAGCAGCAGAACGTGCCGGTGATCAGCTACGACCGGCTGGTGAACGACGCGGATCTCGACTACTACATCTCGTTCGACAGCGTGAAGGTCGGGCAGCTGCAGGCCCAGAGCCTCGTCGACGCGCTCAAGGACAAGGGCAACATCGTGATGATCAACGGAGCGCCCACGGACAACAACGCCAAGCTGTTCAAGCAGGGCGCGCACAGCGTGATCGACAAGAGCGGCGTGAAGGTCGCCAAGGAGTACGACACGCCGGACTGGAGCCCTGACAAGGCTCAGCAGGAGATGGAGCAGGCGATCACCGCGCTCGGCAAGGACGGCTTCCAGGGCGTCTACGCCGCCAACGACGGCACCGCCGGCGGCGCCATCGCGGCCATGAAGGGCAACGGCATCGACCCCTCGACGCGCCCGACCACCGGTCAGGACGCCGAGACGTCGGGAATCCAGCGCGTCCTGTCGGGCGACCAGTACGTGGACATCTACAAGCCGGTCAAGCCCGAGTCGGAGGCGGCGGTGACGCTCGCCCTCGCGCTGTTGCGGGGTGAGGATCCGCCGGCCGGCCTGATCAACGACCAGACCGACAACGGGAACAAGAAGGTCCCCTCGGTGATCATTCCGGTGGTCGCAGTGACGAAGGACAACGTGAAGGACACGGTGATCAAGGACGGCTACTGGAAGCCGTCCGACATCTGCACCGGCGCCTACGCGAAGTACTGCAAGGAGGCGGGAATCTCCTAAGCCGAAGGTGGAGGCGGGGGTCCCACACCGGGGCCCCCGCCGGCCACCGGGCACGGAAAGGACATGAGCAGATGAGCACCCAGACCCCCGTTCTCGCCCTCAAGGGGGTGAGCAAGAGCTTCGGCGCGGTGCAGGCGCTCGAGGACGTGAACTTCGAGGTGAACTCCGGCGAGGTGGTGGCCCTGGTCGGCGACAACGGCGCGGGTAAGTCCACCCTCGTCAAGTCGATCGCCGGCATCCACTCGGTGGACTCCGGAGAGATCCTCTTCGAAGGCCAGCCGGTGAAGATCTCCGGCCCGACCGACGCGGTGGCGCTCGGAATCGCCACCGTCTACCAGGACCTGGCGCTGTGCGACAACCTCGACGTGGTGCAGAACCTGTTCCTCGGCCAGGAGGAGCTGGCGCACGGCGTGGCCGGCTTCACGCGCCAGATCGACGAGACCGCGATGGAGCACCGCTCGCACGAGCTGCTCGACACCCTTGCGGTCACCGTCACCGACATGCGGGCCGAGGTGGGCACCATGTCGGGAGGGCAGCGCCAGCAGGTGGCCATCGCACGCTCGCTGCTCGGCGACCCGAAGGTCGTGATGCTCGACGAGCCGACGGCGGCACTCGGCGTTCGCCAGACGGCTCAGGTGCTCGCGCTGATCAAGCGCCTGCGCGAACAGGGGCACGGGGTGATCGTGATCAGCCACAACCTCGCGGACGTGTTCGAGGTGGCGGACCGCATATTCGTCCTGCGGCTGGGCAGGTCGGCCGGTGATTACGACGCGCAGGAGGTTTCTCGCGAGGAAGTGCTGGGCGCCATCACGGGCGCGACCGGTAACGGCGGCGCAGGAGGAGGACGATGAGCAGCACCGGAGCACAGCGAGACGGCGCCCCCCGTGGGCGACGTGGAGGTCACGCCCCGCGCGCGCGGACTTCCTCCGGCGGTTCCTGCAGGGCGACCTCGGCGAGCTTCGGGTGCTCCTGGTCCTCGCCCTGATCTGGGCCGTGTTCCAGGTCAGGAGGACCGGTTCCTCACCGCCACCAACCTCACCAACCTGATGCTCCAGATGACGGGGGTCGCGCTGATCTCGATCGGCATCGTGCTCATCCTGCTGCTGGGGGAGATCGACCTCTCGGTCGGGGCGGTGAGCGGTCTCTGCGCCGCCGTGATGGCGGTGCTGAGCGTCAAGCACGGCTGGGGTCCCTATACGGCCATCGCCGCGGCTGTGGCGCTTGGCGCGCTGATCGGGCTCTTCCACGGGACGATCTTCACCCGTTTCGGGGTTCCATCGTTCGTGGTCACCTTGGCCGGACTATTGGCCTATCAGGGCGCCCAGCTGAAGGTGCTGGGCGATACCGGCACCGTGAACATCACCGACAGCAAGATCGTCGGCCTCACGGGCACCTTCTACAGCGACGCCTTCGGCTGGACGCTGGCCGATCGTGGGCATCGCCGCGTACGCCGGCAGTCACGTTGATGGGCCGCCGGCGCCGGCTCAAGGCGGAGCTGCCGGCGCCTCCGATCGGATCGCTCGTGATCCGGATCGTGCTCGTGGCCGCGGCCGCCCTGGCCACCGTGGCGGTGCTGAACGCCGACCGTGGCGTGCCGCTGGCGCTGTTGATCCTGTTCGGATTCCTGCTGCTGTTCAGCTTCATCACCACCCGCACCCGCTTCGGGCGCCACATCTACGCGGTGGGCGGAAACGCCGAGGCGGCACGGCGGGCCGGAATCCACGTGGATCGAGTCCGCGTCGTGGTGTTCATGCTCGGCTCGAGCATGGCCGCGGTCGGCGGGATCATGCTCGCCTCGCGCCTGCTGGCGGTGAACCAGTCCTCCGGCGCGGGTGACCTGCTGCTGCTGGCGATCGCCGGACCGGTGATCGCGGGCACCAGCCTCTTCGGAGGCCGGGGAACGGTGTGGACCGCCCTGACCGGCGGCCTGGTGATCCAGTCGATCTCGAACGGCATGGACCTGCTGGCCCTCGAGTCCTCCTGGAAGTTCATGGTCACCGGAGCGGTGCTGCTGATCGCGGTGATCATCGACTCGCTGGCTCGCACGGCAGCGCCAGGCCGCCGGACGAGTCTGACCGCATGTCCGGGAAGCCGGCCCGTCGTCAGCCGCGACGGGCCGGCATCCACGCCGTGACGCCGCTCCGCACGGCGCTGATCGGGTACGGCGTGGCCGGCGAGGTCTTCCACGCCCCGCTGATCGCGGCCGAGCCCGGGCTGCGCGCTGGCCACGGTGGTCACCGGGAACGAGGAGCGCGCGGCGCGGGCGCGCGAGCGCTATCCCGGCGTCGCGGTGCTCGACGCCCCGGAGCCAGCTCTGGGAGCAGCCCGGACGAGCACGACCTCGTGGTGGTGGCCGCGCCCAACCGGGCACACGTGCCGCTGGCCCGGGCGGCGCTCGAGGCCGGGCTGCACGTGGTGGTGGACAAGCCGCTGGCCGCGCGGGCGGAGGACGGCCGCGAGCTGGCACGGCGCGGCGGAGGGGCCGGCCGCACGCTGGCGGTGTTCCAGAACCGCCGCTACGACGGCGACTTCCTCACCGTTCGCCGGCTGATCGCACGACGGCGCCCTGGGAAGCGTCCATCGCTTCGAGTCCCGCTTCGAGCGCTGGCGCCCGCAGCTCCGCGAGGGCGCGTGGCGGGAGCGCGGGGGCCCGGAGGAGGCGGGCGGCGCTGCTCTTCGACCTGGGCTCGCACCTGATCGACCAGGCGCTCATGGCGTTCGGGCCGGTGCGCGTCGGTGTACGCGGAGATCGACCGGCGCAGGGAGGGCGCGGAGGCGGACGACGACGATTTCGTGGCCCTCCATCACCGCTCCGGGGTGCGCTCCCACCTCTGGATGAGCCACGCGCGCGGCGCAGGAGGGGCCGCGGATGAGGGTCCTCGGCTCGGCCGCGGCCTACGTGAAGTGGGGGCTCGATCCCCAGGAGGACGCCCTGCGCGCGGGTGCCGTGCCCGGCGGCGAGGGCTGGGGCACGCGAGCCGCCCGAGCGCTGGGGGCTCCTCGGCGTGGACGGGGACGCCGAGCGCCGTGCCCACCGAGCCCGGCGACTATCCGCGCTTCTACCGCGAGCTGGTGGAGGCCGTGCGCACGGGAGGCCCGCCGCCCGCCACGGCGGGCGAGGCGGTGGCCACGCTCGAGCTGATCGAGGCCGCCATGGAGAGCGCCCGCGCAGGCACCGTCGTGGCTGCGTGAGACCCCCGCCCGCGGGTAAGGGGCGGACATGACTCCCAGGAAGATCCTCGTACTCGTGGCCGAGCCGGTTTCCGGCGAGGCGCTGAAGCAGGCCGTGGGCCCGGACGTGGCCGAGTCGGCCGAGGTGCTGGTGGTGGCGCCGGCGCTCCAGAGCCGCACGCGCTGGATCCTCGACGACCCCGACGCCGCCATCCGGCGGGCCGGCGAGGTGCAGGAGGAGACCGTGGAGCGGATGGACGAGGAGGGCGTGGACGCGGCCGGGGACACGGGGGAGACCGACCCCCTGCTTGCCCTCCAGGACGCGCTCCAGACCTTCGACGCGGACGAGATCGTGCTCTTCACGCACCCCGGCGGGGACAGCAACTGGCTGGAGGAGGGACTGGTCGAGGAGGCCCGGGGGCGCTTCGAGGCGCCGGTCCGGCATCTCGAGGTGGAGGCCTAGGGGGCAAGCCCGCGCACTTGCGAAGCTAATGGTGCGGCAATCGGCGTCCGACGTTACTCTGGAGCGCGATGCCCACCTCACTCGTCACCGGCGGAGCCGGCTTCCTCGGCTCCCACATCTGCGATTACCTCCTCGAGCGCGGCCACCGCGTCATCTGCGTGGACAACCTCGAGACCGGTTCTCTCAACAACATCAAGCACATCCGGGAGGACTCGTTCCGGTTCGAGATGTTCGACATCACGGACCATTTCGAGATCGACGAGTCGGTGGACTTCGTCTACCACATGGCCTCGCCCGCGTCGCCCATCGACTACGCGCGCCTGCCGCTGCACACGCTCAAGGTCGGCGCCTACGGCACGCACAACGCGCTGGGCCTGGCCAAGAAGCACCGCGCGCGCTTCCTGATCTCGTCCACCAGCGAGGTCTACGGAGATCCGCTCGTGCACCCGCAGCCCGAGACCTACTGGGGCAACGTGAACCCGATCGGCCCGCGCGGCGTGTACGACGAGGCCAAGCGCTACGCCGAGGCCCTGACGATGGCCTACATGCGCCAGCAGGGCGTGGACACCTGCATCGCGCGAATCTTCAACACCTACGGCCCGCGCATGCGCCCGAACGACGGCCGCGCGGTGCCCACCTTCCTGAGCCAGGCGCTCAAGGGGGAGCCGGTGACGGTGTTCGGAGACGGGTCCCAGACCCGGAGCTTCTGTTACGTGCAGGACCTGATCCGGGGTCTCGTGGCCCTGAACGAGTCCGATGTGCACGATCCGGTGAACATCGGCAATCCGAACGAGATGACGCTGCTGGAGATGGCGGAGCTCGTGGTGGAGCTCACCGAGGCGCGCACGGAGATCGTCTTCGAGCCGCTTCCGGTGGACGACCCGCAGGTGCGCCAGCCGGACATCACCCGGGCGAGGGATCTGCTCGGATGGGAGCCCGAGGTGTCGCTGCGCGAAGGACTCGCGCACACCGTGGAGCACTACACCAAGGTGTTCGCGGCTCCCGCCGCTCGATGACGAGCGCCGAGGTCAAGAACCTCGAAGCGATCTCCAAGGCGATCGACCAGCACAACACCGGCTGCGAATGGCCGGCGGTGGCCATAGAGATGAACCCGTTCGAGGCTGACCGCCTCGGCTGGGACTCGATCCGCGGGCTGCCGATCCGGACCAATCCGGACCTGGGCACCGGCGCCTTCCGGGTGGTCTGCGCCCGCGAGGACGGCCTGCCCGGCGAGTCCGAGACGGTGGAGGCCGTGGCCGATCAGACGGTGCCGGCGCGCCCGTCACCACCGGCTGAGCGCCGGCCGCCTCAGGCCGTCGCCCGGTCCAGCTCGAACCAGACCGTGGTGTTGCCGGCCTGGCGCTGGATGCCCCAGCGACTCGACATCGAGTCCACGAGCATCAGCCCGTAGCCACCCGGCTCGAGCGGGTCGTCGGACTCGCGCCCGCTCCACGAGAAGCCGTCGCCGGGATTGGTCACGGCGGCTCCCACGCCGCCGTCGCTCTCCACGACCTTCACGGCCAGGCCGTTCGGCCGCTCGACGGGCCCGCCATGGCGGATCGCGTTCGTCACGAGCTCGGTGAGCATCAGCAGCATCGGCTGGCGCTCGTCCTCACCGAGGCTGTCCTCGGCCGCCATCAGGGCGTGCCGGGCCTCGGTGGCCGCGGCCGGTCCCATGTGCAGGTTGAAGCCGAACACCCGCGCCGGCCCCGGTCCCTGGCCGGCCAGCATGGGCATCGGGGTCTGGTCGAGTGGGCCGGATGATTCGGTGGAAGGGGCGTTCATCTGGGGTGTCACGAGAGTCACGGGGCTCCGCGCTTAGCGCTGGGCGGCCAGCGATAGGACGGCAGGGGCCTCGGCGCCGGTCGGCTCGAAGCGCCCGTGCACGCCGCAGACCTCGCAGCGCATCCAGCCGTCGTGGTGTGCCCGCAGCTCCTCGTAGTCCTCCGGCTTGAGAAGCGCATGGGCCCCGCAGCCGGCGCACTGAAGGCGCGTCCTGTTCTCTAGTCCGTCAATAAGCATCGTGCAGATGCCTCCCCTTGGTTGCCCGCGTAGGGATTGTTCCCCCCTGTGGCGGACGCTCACCGGCCTCGGAGATAGCGCACACCTTCGGGGCCCCGAACCTCCAGATCGGGGCCCAACTTGCCGCCCAGGACGTCAGCTGGTCCGCGAGCGCTTCGCGCTTAGGGGCGGGCGAACCCGCGCGGCGGGGGGGTGGTGAGCGCAGCGCCGAAGTAGTCCGTGCGCGGGGAGCGCGCGATCGCCGTGCCCGACCGGGCGGCCGGCGACCCGGGGCGGGGGCGGAAGCCGAGGCCCACCCGGATGCGTCCCCGGCCCCGGCGGGCGGGATCGCGAAGCAGAGGGTCGGCGGCCAGCGCGGCGGCGCCCGCCGGCGGGAGGCCCGACCAGAGGTTGGCGGTGCAGCGGGCCGGGCAGCTGAGGCCGGCGGACTGCGCGGGGCGGGCGACGAACACGTTGTTGTGCAGCTCGAGCCCGGCCGGATCCAGCAGGCCGGTGGTGGGGGTGCCGAGGATGCCCCAGGAGAGGCCGGCGCCCACCACCGTGTTGTTGAAGAAGCGCAGCCCCGAGTAGGTGGCGCCCGGACGCAGCGAGCAGGGCGACTGGTTGGCCGCGAAGCGGTCGTTCACGGAGAGGTTGAAGCGCACGTCGGCGCTGCGGGGGTCGGCGTCCGTGCAGAGGAGCACGAACCCGCCCTCGTTGTCGTGGCTGTAGTTGAACTGGATGACGGTGCCGTCCTGGTCGTAGTCCACGTCGAAGCCGGTGCCGTCGCAGCCGTTGAAGCGCATGCCGAACACCTCGTTGCGCTGGATCACGGTGCCGTTGGCGTGGAACGTCCAGATCCCGGCGTTGCAGATCATCCCCGCCGGGTCCGAGAGCCCCCGGCCGCGCAGGTTGCCCCGGCTCACCACGTTGCGCTCCACCACGGCCCCCACGGTGCCCAGGGGCACGATGCCGTCGCCGCCGAGGCGGCGCAGGCGGTTGGCACGCACCCGCACCCGGGTGGAGGCGGCGGGCCAGGGCTGTCCCGCGCGCGGGCGCTCGGAATCGGCGGTGCCCACGATGAAGATCCCGCTGCGGCTCACGTCCTCGATCACGTTGCGCTCGATCAGGAGGTCGTCGAAGTGGGTGGGCTCCGGCCCGAGCACGTCCACCTGGATCCCGCCGCTGCCTCCCGCGTCCTTGGCCAGGTCGCCCTGGATGTCGTGGATGCGCATCCCGCGCACGGTCACGCCGCGCATGACGCCGGTGGTGGCCACGACGTGGACTCCCCGGCGCCGCGCCTCGGTGCTGCCGCGGTTGCTCACGTCGAGGCCGCGGAGCACCACGTGGCTCGTGTCCTTCAGAAGCACCGCGTCCTCTCCGGTCGCGGAGATGCGGGGCCGGGGGCCGCGCACCGTAGGCCCCGATCACGGCCGGCCGGCCGGGGCCGCCCCTTCCGGCCGGGGCGAGCGTGCCCGCGCAGCGGGAGCCGCGTCGCAGCAGCAGCCGGGACCCGGGCCGCAGCGGCACGGCGTTCGCGCGCGCGAGGGTGTTGAGCGGGTGTGCCCGGGAGCCGTTCCCGGGCGCGGCGCGCGAGCAATCCACGTACGTCTCGGGAGCCGCGGACGCGGCGGGCGCGGCAGCGACCACCCCCGCGATGGCGGTGGCCAGCAGGGCGGTCGCGAAGCGCAGAGGCACGGCGGGGGCATCGTAGGCCGGGCGCTCCCGGCCGGGCGCCGGTTCAGGCCGAGTCGCCGCGGTGCACGGTGAGGGCCACCAGGCGGGACACCACCAGGGCGACGTAGCCCAGCCCGCAGAGCATCTCGAGCATCACCACCCCGCGCGCGAACGCCTTCACCGGTGACACGTCGCTCAGCCCGGTGCTGCTGAGCGTGGTGAAGCTCAGGAAGAGGAGCTCCATCCAGGTGCGGTCGCCCTTCGCGTCAAGCGCTGCGGTGAAGCTCTGCGGCTCGATCGCCTGGATCACGGTGAAGAGATAGGCGAAGCCCCACGCCACCAGGGTGAAGGTGGCGCCCACGGCGAAGAGCTCGTCCTTCGTGATCTCGCGGTCGGCCAGCATGTAGGCGATCAGCCCGACGGCCACGTAGAAGTACAGCGCCGCCTCGATTCCCGAGGACCAGGGCAGGAGCTCCTCGTGGTCGCCCGTGGCCTGGATCAGCAGCAGCACCGTGGCGGGCACGGCGGCGACGATCCCGACCCACGTCAGGATGGGAGAGCTCTGAATCGACCAGATGGCCAGGGCGAGCACTGCGATGCCGAACGCGCTGAACAGGGCGCGGCCGGCGTCGCTCCCCTCCATGAACGGGTAGAGGAGCACCCCGGCCAGCTGCACGAAGAGCAGGACGGCCGAGGGGTTGCGTTTGGCCGCTGCAAGCATCCGCGGGAAGCTAGCCCGCGGGTCGGAGGGCTAGTCAGCCCCGGCTGCCCTCGCTCTCGACGCCCGGCGGGGCCCATCCGGGCCCGTGGTAGAGCACGCCCAGGCGGTCGCGGAGACGCGGGGCCCGCCTGATGTCGTGCCACATCGCGATGTATTCGTGGAACGCGGCGCGAACCGGGTTGAACGTGTTGATGTTCTTCGTCAGGCCGTAGCGCACGCGCTCGCCCTCGGGGATGTAGGTGCCGAACAGCCGGTCCCAGATGATCAGGATCCCGGCGTAGTTGCGGTCGAGGTAGACCTGGTTCGAGCCGTGATGGACCCGGTGGTGCGACGGCGTGTTCAGGAAGAACTCCAGGAAGCGGGGGAGCTTGCGCACGCGCTCGGTGTGAATCCAGAACTGGTAGATCAGCGACCACGCCTGGGCCAGGAACACCATCCATACCTCGAAGCCCACCAGCGGCATCCAGATCCAGAACGGGAAGTAGGTCATGGGCACCCAGGTCTGGCGCAGGGCGGTGGAGAGGTTGTAGTGGGTGCTCGAGTGGTGCACCGAGTGGCTGGCCCAGAAGAACCGGCTCTCGTGGCTGATGCGGTGGAACCAGTAGTAGGAGAGGTCGTCGGCGAAGAAGAGGAGCACCCAGACCCACCAGTCGCCGGGGTCCAGGCGAAGCGGGCTCAGCTCGTAGACGGCGGCGAATATGGCCACCACCACGAGCTTCCAGGCCACGTTGATCACCACGTTGCCCGTGCCCAGCAGCAGGCTCGTGCGCGTGTCCTTCGCCTCGTAGCCGATCAGGTCCCCGTCCTCCAGCCGGGCGTGGCGGAACGAGAGCGCCTCCGTTACGAGCAGGAGGATGAAGACGGGGATCGCGTAGTAGAGGACCTCGGCCATCCGCTCACCCTAACCAGCGGACGAGCGTGCGGCCACTTCGTCCTCGGCCAGCGCGTCGTGCACCTGCTTGATCACCACCGAGCCGTCGCCCACCGCCGCCGCCACGCGGAGCACCGAGGCCTGGTTCAGGTCGCCCACCGCGAAAACATTCGGGAGCGTGGTCTCGTACATGCGCGGCGGCCGCTCGAGCGCCCAGCCGTGCTCGGGGAGGATGTCGGCGTCGGTGGGCACGAACCCGTAGTCGTCGCGGGCGATCGTGTCGGGAAGCCAGTCGCTGTTCGGGCGCGCCCCGATCAGCACGAACAGCGCGGCGGCCGGCACCGTCTCGGTCTCGCCGGTGCGGTTGTCGCGCAGGGTGAGCGTCTCGAGCCGCGGGTCACCGCAGCCGTCGATCACCTCGGTGCAGAAGCGCAGGTCCACGTTCTCGCAGGCGTCCAGCTGGTCGCGGAGGTACTGCGACATGCTCGCGGCGAGGGATTGGGCGCGTACGAGAAGGTTCACCCGCTCCGCGTAGCGCGACAGGTGCATCGCCGCCTGGCCGGCGGAGTTGCCGCCACCGAGAACGAAGACCTGCTTGCCGGCGGCCGCGGCGGCCTCCGGACCGGATGCTCCGTAGTACACCCCGGAGCCCACGAGGTCCTCGAGAGCCGGGATGCCGATCCGGCGGTAGGCGGCACCCGTCGCGAGCACCACGGTCCGGGCACTCGCCTCCGCGCCGCCGGACGTGACGAGCACGTGCCGGTCCGACTCGGTGCGCAGCTCCGTGACCTCCGACATGAGAAGGAAGCGGGAGCCGAAGACCCAGGCCTGCTGGTAGGCCCGCTGCGCCAGCTCCGCGCCGCTCACGCCCCGGGCGAAGCCGAGGTAGTTGCGGATCAGCGAGCTGGCTCCGGCCTGCCCGCCGATCGACTCGCGCTCGATCGTGAGCACGCCGAGGCCCTCCGACGACGCGTACACCGCCGCCGCGAGCCCGCCCGGGCCGGCGCCCACCACGATCACGTCGAACAGCTCGTCCGGATCCGCGAGCTCGGTGTCCCCGCCGTACGCCGCCGCCAGCTCCGAGTTCGTGGGATCCACCAGCGAGCTGCCCTCCATGAGGATCACGCAGGGCGAGCGCTCGCCGGCGCGGCCCGCCCCCTCCAGAAGCTCCTTGCCCCGCTTCGAGTCATTGGGGTGGAACTCGTGCGGCATGCCGTTGCGTGCCAGGACGCTGCGCAGCTCGTGCACGCGGGGCTGCCCGAGGTTGCCCACCACGGCGATCTCGCGCGGCAGCGAGGCGCGCCCGCGGGACCACTCGTGCAGGAACTCCGTGACCACCTTGTGGAAATGCTCGTCGGGCATCCGCCACGGCTTGGGGATGTAGTAGTCCATCTCGCCGCGGCCCATCGCCTCCACGATCGCCTCCGAGGTCGGACGGTGGCCCCAGCCCCCCCAGTCGATCAGCAGCGCCCGCGCGGCGTGCGGGTGGATGTCGCGCGCGCGTGCGAGCAGCTGGACCCCGGTGAGGCCCGAAGTCCACAGGTCGGCGAGCACGAGCGCCACCGGCACGCCGTCGTCACGAAGCCCGCGCAGGATCTCGAGCGCCTTGGCGCAGGAGCCGTCGCAGAGCACCTCGTAGTCCGTGGAATAGCGGCGCCGCAGGTGCTCCTCCACGATGGCGAGCGCGGCGGGATCGTCGTCCACCGCCATGATCACGGGCTTGCGGTCACTCATCTCAAGGTCCTCTCCGAAGGCCCGGCCGATGATATCCGCGTGGCGCTCCGGTGCTAGATTCGGAGCGGCGATCGAAGCCCGATCGCTCAGCGTGGTGGGCGTAGCTCAGTTGGTAGAGCTCCTGGTTGTGGTCCAGGCGGTCGCGGGTTCAAGTCCCGTCGCTCACCTTCTAACGGGGTTTGCAGGCGCTTTTCTGGCGGCACGCGTTCGGGGCACGGCGGCGACGTGTGTGGGTGACGACGAAGTGGTAACTGCCGAGATTTGTACCGCGGTCTCCGAGCGGGTAGACCCGGCGCCAACGGGCACAGACGCCGGTGGAAGACCATTGCGGGCGATGCCCTCTAGATCGTCTCGATTCTCGCGAGGTTCGCTGGCGCACGGACTCAAAAGCAGCAACCAGGTACGAGTGCCGCTGAAAGATTCCTCGCGGTGCTGGTCCTGAGCGTGCTCATCATCGGGCTGTTCAAGGATCGTGGACGCGTGCCTCTCGTCGTCCGCTGGTGTGCCCCCTAAACCCGACGAAGCAAGGCGCCATATCGCGCACAGGTCTGCGATTCGGGCGGAGTAGGCTGAGCGCGCTCGCAGCACAGGGCTCAACATCTAGGGGGCGGCATGATCAGAGAGTTCAAGGAATTCGCGCTGAAGGGCAACCTCGTCGAGCTGGCCGTGGCGTTCGTCCTAGGTGTGGCGTTCGCCGCGGTGGTGACTTCGCTGTGTCGACGACGTGATCATGCAACTGGTCGCCGCGATCGTCGGCAAGCCGGACTTCTCCGACCTCACCTTCTCCATCGGGGACGGCGAAATCCGATATGGCGCCTTCCTGACCGCGCTCGTCACGTTCTTGATCATCGCCTTTGTGCTCTTCCTGGTCGTCAAGGCGGTGCAGAAGGCGATGCCCGCCAAAGTGACCGAGCACGACTGTCCGCACTGCCTGTCTTCGATCCCCATCGGCGCCGACACCTGCGCCTTCTGCACCAAGGACGTCCAGCCGGCGATGTAACGCGAACCCGGCGGTGTTCCACGGAGTCCACCGGGCAGTGGTCGTTACTCCCGCGGCGCGGTCTCGGCGGACGCGGCACAGGCGTAGCGAGCGTCGCGTGGGTTAGGGTCGTCTCCGAATGGGACCGAAACTTCTGATCGCGGTCGGTGAGACGGCCTCGGACGTGGAGAGCCTGCCGTCCGGCGTACAGGTGCTCATTGATGCCGCCGAAGAGGTACTCGTCATCGCGCCTCGCCTGCCCGGACGGTTGGACTGGCTCACCTCCGCTACGGATGTAGCGACCGAGCGCGCCGATGAGCGGCTGGCGGCCGTACTGGGACAGCTGGAGGAACTCGGTGCCCAGGCCACCGGTCAAGTCGGGGCAGACGACCCTCTGCTCGCCTTCGAAGACGCCATCAGGGACTTCTCTCCGGACCATCTTCTGATCGCGCTGCGAGGCGCGGATCGCGCCGGCTGGCAGGAGCGAGGGTTGCTCGACTCGGTCCTGGCGCGCTTCGGGCTTCCGGTGACCGTCCTCGAGCTTCGCCAGCCGCCTTGACGGGGCGCCCGGCGGCCTTTGCGCCCTCGTCGACAGCGGCGTGCATGCGCGGCACCTCCTCGACGCTCATGAAGCGGTCGCCGAGACTCGGCAGCCAGCCGTCGCCGAGCCGGCCGGTGAGGCGGAGCCTGCGCGGGCCGTAGGCCCCCACCCAGATGCCGATGGCATGGGCGGGCGCCGGCCCTGGCTTCGCTCCACGAACGCTGTAGTGCTCGCCCTCGAAGGTGAGCGAACGCTCCCCGGACCAGAACCCCTTCAGGATTTGGATGGCTTCCTCGAGAGCGTCCACAGATTGCTTCGGGCTGAGCCGCCGCCCGCCCATCGCCTCGATCGCATCCCAGAACGCCCCCGCTCCTACGCCGAGCTCGACTCGGCCGCCGCTCAGCAGATCGAGCGACGCTGCCGACTTGGCTAGCAGCGACGGGAGTCTCAGCGGCAGGTTGACCACATCCGGGACGAGCCGCACGCGCTCGGTGCGAGCCGCCGCGTAGGAGAGCAGGGTCCAGGTGTCAAAGAACCGGCGCTGGTAGGGGTGGTCCTGCACCCCGACCAGGTCGAGCCCGGCGCGGTCCGCGGCCAATATTCCCTCGAGGGTCGTGTCGGGGTCACTGGCGTCTGGGACGACGAAGACCCCAAGCCGGAAGGTCATGTCTCGGGCGTCGGCGCCTCTCCACCGCGTGGGATCACCACGACCGCACAGGCGGCTTCACGGATCACCTGGGCGGAGACGCTGCCCAGCAGCACACTTCGCAGCGGACCGTACCCCCGCGACCCCAGAACGAGCAGGTCGAGCTGCTCGGAGTGCTCGGCCAGCGTTTGGGCCGGGTCTCCCTCCAACAGCGCGGGCTCCACCTGGCTGTCGTCGGCCAGCTCGGCGGCGGCGGCGTCGACCCGCTCTCGCAGACGGGCGTGCAACTCCGCGTGCACCGATCTCGTTCCGAATGCCCCGACTGCCGGGACGTGGTCGAATGCGTGACGTCGATGCACAGCCAGTATCCGGACGCGGGCCTCCGCCCGGCGCGCCAGGTCGGCCGTCCACCGCAACGCCTCGTATGCCGCCGGTGATCCGTCGAAGCCGCAGCCGAGCACTCGAAGGGCTCGATCGCGTGCGTGGTAGCCGCCGGGCGCCACCGCTACCGTGACCGAGGAGCCGGAGAGCAGACGCTCCGCGGTGCCACCCGGCAGAACTCGTTCGAGCCCTGAGCGTCGCGACGAACCGAGGACAACGAGCCCAGCACGGGTCTCGTCGGCGAGCGCCTGCAACCCCGCGGCGGCGGAGCTGGCACTGGTGAGCCGAAGGTCTTTAACGTCCATGTCCTCAGCCAGGTCTCGCACTGAGGCGTGTGCCGCGTCGGCCACGTCCTCGATTAGTTGCAGGGCCTCGCTCGGCGGACCGCCCGCGAGCAGGCCGCCAAGCTCGGCATAGGCGTGGACGTAGGCCGCCACCAGGTCGGCATCCAAGCCGTCCGCCATCCGCAGGCCGAGCGCCAGGGCGTCACGGGAACGTTCAGTCGCCTCGACGCCGACGATCACCGGACCTGTCACTGCCGTGATTCTGCGCCGATCGAGGGCCAACTGCTCACCTCGCAACCATACGGCCCCGACATGGGTGCGCGCCGAGGGCCTTGTCCCGGCGGCCGCCCCGCTAACTGACGATCTTCAACGCGCTGCCGAACCCGGTGCCGAGCGTTTCCTGGACGCCCATGTGCAGCAGGCCGGCGGCCTCGAGCTGTCGAGCGCGCTTCAGCGGGCCGACGTCGACGGGGCGCAGCCCGCCGTCCTCCGCCAGCTTCGACACGATGGCTCTTTGCCTCGGCGTCATCGCCGGCGATGAACACGTCTAGTGGCTGGTCGGCGACGCTGCCCTTCGGCGAGCGTGCCCGCGAAGGTGGTGTTGAAGGCCTTGACGACGCGCGCGCCACCGGCTTCCTTCGCCAGCTCTTCGGCGGCCGAGCTGTCGGGTGGGGTCACGAGCCCGTCGAAGGTCTCGTTGACGGGATTCGTGATGTCGACGAGCACCTTGCCCGACAGCGCGTCGCCGTACTGGCCGACTGCAGCCTTCGCGTCAGGGAAGTAGACCGCGAGGACGACCACGTCGTCCGCGATCTCGTCGCCCGAGCGGCCGGCCCGGGCCGACCCGTCGTCGCCGATGTCGCTGACGACCTGTTCGGCGTCAGAGGTCTCCTTGCCGAGGATCGTCACCTGGTGGCCGCCGGCGAGCAGCCGCTTTCCGAGTCCCCGCGCCATGTTCCCGGTCCCGATGATCGTCACGTTCATGGCTCTCTCCTGTCCGTTGGTTTGTGACCGTTACCCGCCGGGCCCGGAGCGCATTCGCCCATCGCTTGTCTGAATGCGTGTTAATCGTCGTTCGAGTCGGGAACGACCACGGGGCGAAGGAGCTCGTCCCCCCATTCCGGGAGCGTCTGCTCGACAGCCCGGATCCTGCTCATCCGGCGCCAGCCTCCGCGGGCGACATGACGAGCACCGGGCGGGAGGTGTTGTGCACGAGCCCGTAGGACACGCTCCCAAGCAGCGCGGAGCTGATCCCGGACAACCCTCGCCGACCGACGACGATGACTGCCGCGTTGTGCTCCTCAGCGACGTCGAGAAGCGCGCGCCAGACGGTCGCGGTGTCGCGCTCGACCGCCTTCGAGAGCGCTCGGCGAGCCACCGGTTGAGCTTCGAAGCCCGCCTCCGCGGCAATTTGGGCTCCCTCCGCCGCCAGTGCCTGCGCTCGCTCGGCGAGGCCCGCGTCCAGCTCGTCAACGACCTCCTTCGAGATGTCCGCGAACTCGCGCCCCAGTTGCGTCGTGGGCGACTGGCCATGGCGCAACAGGCTCGACCCCATCGACTCGAACACAGTCACCACAAGCGCCGGCGCTCCGCCGAGGACCGCGACGCTCTGCTCGATCATCGCCCGCGCGAGATCGGACCCGTCGTAGCAGAGCAGAACCGGTCCATCATCGCGGGCGCTCTCCGTCGGCACGGCGACAACGTAGCTGACGGCCTCGTGTCCCGAGCGCGCGCGATTACACAGAAGTGCCCATTGGGCGACCGCCACGCGACGGTACGCCTCGAAGCGTTCACGCAGGTCATCAAGACCGAACGTCAATTCGCGCTCGACCAGACCGACGACCAGTAGGCGCCGGCTCCGCACAACCCAAACTGCTGCACCGGTCCGTGGCCGCGACGGTAAAGCCGTCGGTGGGCGATAGCCCTTCGCCCGGACCCCACGCGGCGACTCGGAGTTAATCGGCTCCTCCTCTCGACCGCGCGCCCACGTGGCGGCCGTCGGGGACAGCCACCTACGTGCGCGGTCCGATGGGCCTTGAGAAGGAGCCTCCGGGAACGACGCGGGAACCCGCGGCGGACTTAGTGCTCCGCCGCGGCGCCACGGATGCCTCCCGGTCGGCCTCCGGGCCTGAAGGCCAGGAGCGGTGGGAACTTCCTGAGGCCACCTGCTCCTCGGCCTCTTACTAGCCCTGGGGCCGCCGGGTCGCGATCGACTGCCGACGCTGTGCTGCCGGCGCGGAACCCTTGCTTTCCGAGAAGGGAGCGGCCGCCTCTCGGGCCACGCGGCATTGCCGAGCGCACCGGGACAGTGCTCCGGCGACGTCGTGGAGCGTTCCTATCAGCCGAACGTCTTGGTCAGAGGGGAGATGGTGGGCGGCTTCCGGCGACGATCTCACCGACGCTGAGCCGCTCAAACGGGGCTCGGCGACCTGCGTCGCGTCCGCTGCCAGTTCGCACCACGCCGCGCTCAGCACCCGCAAGGTCTCTTCCAGAGAGGTGAGGGCAGCTCCCGCACCAGAACAGCTTCCGGGCTGCTGAGAGTCGGCATGGACCGCCCGGGCTGCGTCGAGTAGCTCTGCGGTGTGGATGTAGGGGGCGGAAGAGTTCATGCCCGATTGTCCCGGCGCCGCCCCCTCGAAGATATGGGGAACGATGACCATCGCGCCGGTGCAGAAGTTCCCATCGATGCGTGACCGAAGGGACTGGGACCGAAGCGTTGTTAGCTACTCCGACGCGGGTACGCAAGCGCGATGACACCGTACGTCCGTCATACCACTTGAAGAAGCAGCGGGTTCATGCGCCGCCACGCGCGAGTGAGCGCTCGGACTGATGGCCGCACAGCGGTCGCGGTCCACGCGTGTAGGTGTGGACCGCCCGCCAAGTCGGCTCCCCAGCGTTGGCTTCGCCGGAGGCGTGGGAGGGCTAATCGTACGCGACCGAGTATGTCTCAGCCGGTGAGCCGCTGGCGGTTCGGCTGTCGGGCTGGAGCACATCTCACCTTGACCGGCGCGCCAACTAGCCGGCCCAGTCGCCTCGGCGTTCGAGGGAGAGCCTGATTGCCAGCTGCACCGTGCCCACCTCAACCGAGCCCTCGTCGAAGGACTCATTCCACTCAAGCCCGAACTCGTGGCGGCTGAGCTGGCCGCTCAGCCCAACCGAAAGCCGCTGCTCGTGGTTCCAACCAGGCGCCTCGATGTTCCCTGTGAGCGCGATCTGGCGAGTAACACCCCGGACGCTGAGCTCGCCCAGTATCCGGTAGTCGTCGTCCCCGGTAGGACGGAAGGCAAGCATGCGGTACCGAAGCTCCGGATACCGGTCGACGTCGAGGAGAGCGGGGAGAGCAGGTGCGTATCGCGCTCCAGGACGCCGGTGTCGAGGCTTTCGACCTTGACGATGCCGTGGGCGCGGACGCCACCGTCACCGTCGACCTCGAGCGCTCCTTCGAACTCGCGGAACTGGCCTCTCAAGGTCGCACCCCTCGGGTGCTGGGCGGTGAAGGCCACCGCCGAATGGCGGGCGTCCACCGTCCAGCGGCCTGGAGGAGCGATTGCTCGCACTGCGATTGGTTGAACAGCGACGCTCATGTGGATCCTCCTTAGTCTTGACGGCTCGCGAGCCTTCGCGTCTGGTCAACGGTGCCTCATGCGCTGTCCACGCCACGGGGCTCAGATGGGGACGCCTTAGCCGATGGCGTTCCCGCGACGAGAACCGGTCGATGGGCGGCACGGATGACTCCTCGCGACACGCTTCGTCCGAGTCGTCGGCGTCGGGAGCCAAGGACCACCAAGCGGGCGTGCCGACTATCGGCGAACTCCGACACACGGCGCGCGGCGACGCCTTCGAGAATCTCGGCCTCGGCGACGACTCCTTCGCGCCGCGCCACGGCAACTCCAAGGGTTGCAGGGTGCATCTGAGACCCACTCTGGATAGCGTTCAGAGACGTATGAGCGGTGCGTCCACCCGAATAAGCGCGAGGCTTGCTCTCGGCGCCTTGATCGCGGCTGCGATGGGATTTGGCGCCTCCACGGCGAACGCCCAGGTCCTGCTCCCGGGCGTCGACCCAGGCCCGATCCCGAGCCCCAACTGCGGCAGCCTCACCCAGTTCGAAGGCGAGCCCGTATTGCCACCCGTTCGCGTTCAGGAGCCCGCCGCGGCACCCGTTCATGGCGCCGAACGGCAAGTCGAACATCCACGTCGACGCCTACCAGTCCGACACCAACACGGCGGGCGGCCCGCTCGGCCCCGCGACCGACCGACTCCGCCTCTTCGTCCACGAGTGCGCCTCGATCACCTTCGACAGCAAGGGCGGATCGTCTCCGTCTGCGTCGGCCTTGATCGTCCGGTGCTGTCGATGCTCGACCCGAAGACGCTGGTCCCGATGGCGACGCTCGACCTGCCGCCGCGCCCGCCCGGGGTGGCAGCTTCACCGACTTCTCCGGCGGCGGCTACTTCTACCTCGACAACCGCGACCGGGTCGTCACCGCGACCAGCGAGCGCCATGTCCTCGTCGTCGCCGAGACCAACGAGCCCGGCTTCCGCATCGCCAAGGACTTCGACATCAGCGGCGAGCTCGCCTCCGACGACAAGATCATCTCGACCCTGCCCGACTGGAAGGGCCGGATCTGGTTCGCCTCGACCCAGGGCACGGTCGGTTGGATCATCGCAAGACCGGCAAGGTCCACAAGAAGGCGCTGAAGGAGCACATCGGCAACTCCTTCGCGGTCGACGAGAAGGGCTCCGTCTACATGGTCACCGACGGCGCCCTCTACCGGCTCAAGGCGCGAAAGGGCAAGGTCAAGTCCTGTGGCGGCGCGGCTACCCGAACACGGGGGAGACGAAGCCGGGCCAGACGCAGGCCGGTTCGGGGACGACGCCGACGCTGATGGCCGGTGGCCGCCTGGTCGCGATCACCGACAACGCCGACCCGATGCATGTGATGGCCTTCCGCCGCGCGGTGGATCCCCAGAAGAAGCGGCTCGTCTGCAAGGGCGCCTGTTCAGCAAGGGCGCCGGCTCGACCGACCAGAGCCTGATCGGCGCCGGGCGGGCGCTGATCGCCGAGAATAACTACGGCTACTCGGTGGCGGCGACCGAGGGCGGGGGGACGACGGAGCCCGGTCTGCAAAGGGTCGATGTCAACAAGAAGCTGACCGGCTGTCGCACCGTCTGGCGCTCGAACGTCAGGGCGCCGTCGGTGGTGCCGAAGGTCTCCGCCCGCAGCGGCCTGCTCTACACGTACACGAAGCCTCCGGCCGGGACGAATGACCCCTGGTACCTGACGGCGCTCGACTTCGACAACGGCAAGACACGCTGGAAGCGGCTCGCCGGCGAGGGCCTCGGCTTCAACAACAACTACGCGCCCGATCACGATCGGCCCGAACGGCGCGGATCTACCTGGGTGTCCTCGGCCGACTGGTCGCGTTCTTCCCTTAGACCTATAGTGGCCGTGTGGACCTGTTTGCTGGAATCTGCGTGAGCGACTACGGGAAGGCCGTTGAGTGGTACGAGCGGTTCTTCGGCAGGGAGGCGACCTTCGAGGCGCATGAGACCGAGTGCGTCTGGGACCTCGACGAGCATCGCTCGATTTTCATCCTGGAAGACAAAAGCGGGCGGGGCACGCCACCCACACGATCTTCGTCGACGATCTGGAAGCGGTGGTGGACGAGATCGCATCTCGCGGGATCAAGCCTGCGGAGCGCGAGACGTACTCGAACGGAGTGCGCAAAGCGACTTACCGGGATGCCGACGGCAACGAGATCGGCTTCGGCGGCGCACCACTCGACTAGGCGAGCTCGACCTCGACCCGGTTGTCGTTGAACGTGGGGGCGCGCGCGAGCGTGGGAGCGCCTGCGAAGTCGTGACCTGCGCCGCACGACCGTCGGGCCAGTCGCGTTTCCACCAGCCCATTGGCGCCACCGCGACACCTCGCGGGCATCGTCGGAGACCCGAGCAGCGCATTGAATGCACCGCGGTCGTTGGAGACCCGCACCCTGCGCCGTCGGCGATTCCACGCGCCTCCGCGTCGGCCGGGCTGAGAACGACCTACGGCTCGGGCTGCGCCGACTGCTGGCGAGCCGGTTGGCGAAGGTCGAGTTCAGGAACAGGTGCGTCTTCGGCGTGATCAGGGCGAGCGGGTAGCGCTCGGCGAGCTCGCGTCGGCGTCTCGGCGGGCGGGTCGAAGAACGGCAGCGGGTCGATGCCTCGTCCTCCAGCCAGGCGGCGCTGAATTCGAGCTTGCCCGACGGCGGTGCGGAACCCGCCCTCCGCGTGCGGGGTCGGCCCCTGGCCGAGGTCGATCTTGGCCCAGCCGCTCTCGCGCAGTCCGTCGAGCGTCGATCCGGCCGGCGGGCTTGCGAGGAGCGCGCCGAGCAGTCTCCTCGCGCTCGGCGAAGCAGGGTCGTCGAGGCCCATGCGAGCCGCGATCAGGCCGAACGTCTCCGAGTTGGGTTTCGCCTCGCCGCCGGCGCGATCGCCGGCTCGTTCCAGGTCAGGTAGTGGTGGCCCCAGGAGAAGACGACGTCGAGGTGCTCGAGCTGGGTCGTCGCTGGCAGCACGACATCGGCGTGGGCGGCCGTGTCGGTCATGAACTGCTCGAGCACCACGCAGAAGAGTCCTCGCGGCGCAGCCCGCGCAGCACCTTTTCCTGGTCGGGCGCGACCTGCGCCGGGTTGGAGTTCCAGACGACGAGCGCCGCCGACCGGCGGGTCGAGCGCGGGGTCCGTGAGGGCGTCGCCCGAGCTGCGACATGTTGATCGTGCGCCGGCTTGCCGGCTCGCAGGTCGTCGCGCAGGAGCGGCCGGTCGGACCGGCGCTCGCCGTCGCGGTCGGGATGTAGGAGCAGCCGCCGCCCGCGGTGGCGCCAGGCTCCCGCGAGCGCCGGCAGGCACGCGATCGTGCGGTAGGCGATCGGCGCGCCGAGGTGGCGCTGGGCGCCGACTCCGAGGCGCAGCAGCGCGGGCTGCGTCCGGCGCGAACTCGTGCCCGATCCGCTCGATCCTGTCGGCCGGCACGCCGCACAGATCGCGCGCAGCGCTCCACGGGTATCTCGCCCGAGCCGCGCGAGGAGCTCGTCGTAGCCGATCGGTGTGCTCGCGGCACCACTCCTCGTCGTGCGAGCCCGGCGTCGACGATCGCGCGCATCATTCCGAGCGCGAGCGCGCCGTCCGTGCCGGCATCGGCCGGATGTGCTCGTCGGCCACGCGCGCGGTTCGGCTGCGGAAGGGATCGACGACGACGAGCTTGGCGCCGTTTCGCCGGCCTCGAGGAGCTGCGCCAGAGGTGCGGCGCGGTCGACATCGGGTTCCAGCCCCAGATCAAGACGTAGCGCGCGTGCTGCCACTCCTCGGGATCGACCTCGGGCGAGAGCCCGTGCGTCGACAGCGTCCCGGCGATGCCGGCGCTCGCGCAGATCGTGCGCTCCAGCTTGCTCGCGCCGAGCGCGTTCATCAGCCGCGCGCCCATCGAGCTGCCCTGCAGCGCGCCCTGCGTGCCCATGTAGCTGTACGGCAGCACCGACTCGCCGCCGTGGCGTCGATCGCGGCGGCAGGCCGGATGCGACCGCTCGAGCGCCTCGTCCCAGCGACGCCTCGCGGAACTCGCCCCGCGCCCTTCGCGCCGGTCCGGATCAGCGGGTGCAGGATGCGGTCGTCGGCGTAGACGCGGTCGAGGTAGTTGGAGACCTTGCCGCAGAGAAAGCCGGCGGTGATCGGGTGGTCCGGGTCGCCGTCCACCGCGGTCGCGCGACCGTCGTCGTCGACGCTGACGAGCATCGCGCACGTGTCGGGGCAGTCGTGCGGGCAGGCGCCGCGCACGGTCCGGGGCATGCGGCGACTATACGCCTACTTTTC
>CAVVYE010000010.1:0-162563 GCA_963752455.1 uncultured Thermoleophilaceae bacterium | reverse complement strand
CGCCGCCCAGTCCCTCAACCGCCCCGACAGCTCCGGCGCCGCCGCACCAACCTCAACCACCACATCAGCCGGCACATTCGCCCGCTTCGCCGCGGCCACGATCGCGTCCGCCGACGGCGCCTCGTAGAGGCAGTACGTCCGCCGCCGATCGGCGCTCAGGAACGAGAACAGCCAGCGCACGCCCTCGTCGGCGTTGATCTCGTCGATCAGCTCCACGTCTTCGTGCGACAGGTCGAGCTGCTCGGCGAAGTTGCGCTCTATGACGTAGACGGGCATGCCGGGATCGTACCGCGGTATCGCGCGCGAAACGCGAGCTTGATCACACTGTCGCCAGCCCGTGCCGGTGCGCGTAGGAAGCGGCCTCGGTGCGGTTCGCGCAGCCCGTCTTTCGCAGGATGCTCCGCATGTGGTTGGCCGCCGTGTGCTCGCTGATCGACAGCGCCGCCCCCACCTGCCGGTTGCTCAGTCCCTGGGCCACCAGCCCGAGGATCTGCACCTCGCGCGGGGAGAGGCCGTCCGGGAGCTCGGCGGCGGCCGGGGTCGGCGCCGGCGATCCGAGCGCGCGGATGCGACCCAGGAGCCCCGCCATTCCGATCCGCTCGGCGAACCCGCCGGCCTCGGCCAGCAGCGCCTCCGCGCGAAAGCGGTCGCCGCCCGGCCGCGCGAGCAGACAGCGCGCGTACTCGTATCCCGTGTGGGCCACCCAGGTCACGGCTCCCATGCGCGCGGTTCAGCTTCAACGCCTGCTCGAAGTGCTCCTCCGCGCGCTCCCACTCGCCCAGGGTCGACGCGAGCATCCCCAGGTAGCGGTCGGCCGCGCCATAACAGGAGACGAGGTGGCCGACCATCACGTTCGCCCCCGCGAGCGGCTCGAGCTCCGGATAGACGAGGGCCGCCACCTCCTGGTCGCCGAGCGCCGCCGCCGCGTCGGTCAGGTACGCGAGCGCGGCCAGCCAGAGCGACTCGCGGAACGGGTCGAGCCCGTCGGCCACCAGCCGCGACAGCTCGCGCCTCGCCTCCGCCTCCATCCCGAGCTCGGCCAGCAGCGCCACGAGCCCCGGCTGCCAGGGCCCCTCGCGCGCCTCGTCGCCGGCCAGGATCCTGATCACCGGCGCCAGCTCCGCCAGGCGCCCCTGCTCGCGGCGAACGCTGAACATCTGGATCCCGTACACGCCCGACGGGTCCCGCCCGGTCAGCAGCAGGCTCCACTCCCGCGAGCGCCGGGCCCGCGCCTCGGCCTCGTCCAGGCGCCCGTCGCAGAGCGCGATTGCCGATCCGTAGTGCTCGGCCACGTGGATGAGGAACGGCTGCGCCGTCTGCTCCGTCGTCTCCAGCAGCGACCGCCACCTCGCGCCTCGCCGACTCCATGTCGGACAGCGCGACGAACGCGGGCACCCGCCAGGACATCGCCTCCGCGCGGATCTCGGTGTTGCCCAGCTCCTGCCCGATGTCCCGGGCCTCGGTGAGCATGGCCAGGATCTCCTCCAACGGACGTGGTCCCGCGCGACCAGTACGACCGCATCAGGACCGAGGCCAGCCCCACCTGATCGCCCATCCGCCGCGCCATCTCCACCGCGTTCGTGCGCACGATCGCGGCACGGTCGTGGTGCCCCTGGAAGTCGAGCGCCCGCGCGAGCCCGCCCAGCAGTCCCACCCGCAGCCGGCAGTCGTCGTCCCCCAGCACCAGCGCCGCCTCCTCCAGCAACTCGACCGCCCCCTGGTCGGTCATCCCCGGGCGCCAGCAGGCGTCCTCGTAGCCGATCGCCGCGCGCGCCAGGCCCTCCGCGTCCCCCAGCTCCCGGGCGATGTCCGCCGCCGCCCGGTACGCCGCCAGCGCGTCGAGCGCCTTGCCGGCCCGGTGGCTCGCCTGCCCGAGCTCGAGCGAGATCTCGCAGGCGCTCCTCGGTGCTGTCGATTCCCAGCGCCAGCGCGGTGCGCAGCCGCGCCGCCGCCTCGTCGTAGGCCAGCGCCGCGGTGGCCGCCCGCGCGGCGAGCACGTTGTACTCCACGGCGCGCCCCTTGTCGCCGAAGGGCGCGGCCGCCGCGAAGTGATGCGCCAGGTCCGCCACCGCCCGCGCGGAACGGCTCGCCGGAGCTCTCCTCCAGAGCCTCCCCCACCCGCAGGTGGAGCTCGGCTCGCCGGGGCCCCGACAGCCGGTCGTACAGCGCCCGCCGCACCAGCTCGTGCGTGAACCGGCACGCCAGTCCCTGCGCCGGGAACTCCTCGATCATCCCGCTGCGCACGGCCTCGTCGAGCGCCCCGAGCAGCTCGGGCTCCCCCAGGCCGGCGGCGCGGCGCACCACGTCGAGCTCGAACTCCGCCCCCGCCGTGGCCGCCAGCTCCAGCAGGTCGCTCGTGCCCGGCTTCAGACGGGAGAGCCTCTGGCTGACGACCTCGCGCACGCTCTCCGGGCTCCCCAGCTCCGCCGGCGATCCCGTGACCCGGATCGTCCCGTCCACCACCTCCACCGCCCCGGTCTCCTCGAGCGCGCGCCAGAGCTCGCACACCAGGAAGGCGTTGCCGTCGGTGAGCTCGCGGATCGCCGCCGCGAGCGCGCTGCAGCGCGGGACCCAGCTCCTCCCCCGCCGCGCTTCGCACGAACTCCTCCACCTCGTCGCCGGAGAGCCCGTGGAGGCCCAGCCGGATGGAGTCGTAGCGGCGCAGGTCGGCGAGCGTCTCCGAGAGGTCGGGCGGCACGTCGGCCTCGGTGTCCCGGAACGTGGCGAGCACGCAGCATCCGCGCGCTCCCGGCCCGCGCGAGCTGGCGCAGGAGGAGCAGGGTGGGAGCGTCGGCCCAGTGGACGTCCTCCAGCACGAGCAGCGCCGGGCGACTGCGCGTGATCCCCGCCAGCAGGTCCACCACCGCGGTGTGGAGCCGGTGGCGCTCGGTGTCCGGATCCGCCTCCGCCGCCGGCGGGAGCTCGCCCACACGCAGCGCCGAGGTCCGGCAGGAGCCGGGTGAGGTCACTCCCGCCGCCACCCAGAGCCGCTCGCAGCTCGTCCGGATCCGTGGTCCGCGCCAGCTGGTCCAGCGCCTCGACGAAGGCCCCGTAGGGGGTGCGCACCTCCGCGTCGCACGAGCCGTAGAGCACGAGCGCGCCGTCCGCCGCCGCCTCGGCGGCGAACTCGCGCACCAGGCGGCTCTTGCCCGAGCCCGGCTCGCCTCCCAGCAGGACCACGCGACCGCCCGCCTCCTCCCCGCTCGGCATGAGCGCGCGGAGCCCCTCCAGTTCGGCCGAACGGCCGACGAACGGGAAGGTGGAGGTGAGTCGGAGCGGGCCAGGTAGCTCGGACATGCGGCTGTTCGGAGCACGATAGTCAGAACTGACCATTGCCTGCACCTGACGGGGAAATCGACGCCGTGCGAAGTCGATCAGCTCAGGTCATGACAGACACGCGCGCGTCGTCGATGCTCACCGTGCCATCCACGACTCTGGAGGACTCGCATGAGCAGCACCACCAGCCCCGCCGACACCGCACGCCAGGAACTGACCGGCTTCGAGGGCACCCTGATCGGGCCCGACGACTCGAACTACGACGAGGCGCGCGTGCTCTACAACGGCATGATCGACAAGCGCCCGGCGCTGATCGCGCGCGTGCACGGGCCCCGACGACGTGTCGAAGGCACTCGCCTTCGCCCGCGAGCACCAGCTGCCGGTGGCCGTCCGCGGCGGCGCCCACAACGGCGCCGGCCTGGGAAGCGTGGACGACGGCGTGGTGATCGACCTCTCGCAGCTGCGCGACGTGCAGGTCGACCCCGAGGCCCGCACCGTGCGCGTCGGCGGCGGCGCCACCTGGGGCGAGGTGGACGCGAAGACGAACGAGCACGGGCTGGCCACGCCGAGCGGGATCATCTCGACCACCGGCGTGGGCGGGCTCACCCTGGGCGGCGGCCTCGGCCACCTCACCCGCAAGCACGGGCTCGCGATCGACAACGTGCTCGAGGTGGAGATGGTGCTGGCCAACGGCGACCAGGTCACGGCCAACGCGGACGAGAACCCGGACCTGTACTGGGCGGTCAGGGGCGGCGGCGGCAACTTCGGCGTCGTGACCTCGTTCGTGTTCCGGCTGCACGAGGTGGGCACGGTGATCGCCGGCCCCACGTTCTGGGACGTGAGCCAGGGCGCCGAGGTGCTGCGGGCCTACCGCGACTTCCTGCCGAACGCGCCGCGCGAGCTGAACGGCTTCTTCATGTTCGGCTCGGTGCCGCCGGCGGAGCCGTTCCCCGAGGCGCTGCACCTGCGCAAGGTGAGCGGCGTGGTGTGGTGCTACGCGGGCGACGACGAGGAGGCGTTCGCCGCGGCGATAGCGCCGCTGCTGGACGCCCTCCCCGAGCCGCTGATGCACGGACCGGGCGCGATGCCGCACGCGGCGATCCAGGGTGCCTTCGACCCGGTCTACCCGGCCGGCGACCAGTGGTACTGGCGCGCGGACTTCGTCAAGGACATCCCGGACGAGGCGGTGGAGATCCACGCAGAAGTACGGCGCCGAGATGCCCACCTGGAAGTCCACCATGCACCTGTACCCGATCGACGGCGCGGCCCATGACGTGGGGGCGTCGGACACGCCCTGGGCCTACCGCGACGCGAACTACGGCGCGGTGTTCGCCGGCGTGGATCCGGACCCGGCCAACGTGGACGCCATCCGGAAGTGGAGCGTGGGCTACCAGGAGGCGCTCCACCCCTACTCGGCGGGCGGCGCCTACGTGAACATGATGATGGAGGAGGGCCAGGAGCGGGTGCGGGCCAGCTACGGCGACAACTACGACCGCCTGGCCCAGATCAAGGCCAAGTACGACCCGGACAACACGTTCCGGGTGAACCAGAACATCCAGCCGCAGGCGTAGGACTCGCGGAGCTCGGGGAGGGCGGCTGGGCGGCCGCCCTCCCCCACCGTGGGAGACGACGGCATGGACACGACGAGAAACGTCTCAGCATTCGGGCTCGAAGCCGGCCGCGGCGAGCGCCTGCGGTTCGGCGAGGTGGAGGTGGTGGTCAAAGCCGCCGCCGACACGACGGGTGGCGCGTTCACGGTCTTCGAGGAGAACGAGGCCGTGGACACGCCGCTTCACATGCACGAGAACGAGGACGAGCTGTTCTTCGTGCTCGAAGGGGAGCACGTGTTCCAGGTCGGCGAGGAGGAGTTCCAGGTCGGGCCGGGCGGGCTCGTGTTCGCGCCCCGCGGCGTTCCGCACTCCCAGCGCCGTGTGGTGCCGCGCACCGGACGCACTCTGGTGCTCACCTCTCCCGCCGGGTTCGAGGGCTTCTTCCGGGAGCTTGCGGCCGCGGACCGCGCCGGGACGCTCGGGCCCGAGGCCTACGCCGCCGCCTCCGAGCGCTACGGGATCACCTGGCTCGAGCTAGCCGCCCGAAGGCCTCCGCGCCTCAGCTCGCCGCAGTTCCGTCGCGGCGGGCGCCTCGGACGTGACGGCTCGCTGGGCGATGTTCCAGCGATGCCCGAAGGGATCGTCGACCTGGCCGGGCGCTCGCCCCAGAACTGATCGGCGAGCTCATGACGACCTCGGCGCCCGCTGCGATCGCCCGAGCTCCAGAGCGCGTCGGCGTCGTCCGTTCGATCCGAGGACGGTGGCGTACTCGCCGATCGTCGCTGGCGAGACGATGCTGGCATCCGGGAACTCGGGGGCGAGCTGGAGGTCCGTCTCGCCGATGGCGGCTCGATGCTCATGACGCCGCCGCCCGGAAGGGGCACACGACCGCGCTCCTCGCTCCGAACGCCTGGATGTACCAGGCCGCCGCGGCTCGGCGTCCGTTACGACGATGTGGGGAGTCGATCTTCATGTCCCCATCGTGCAGCTTCAACCGTCACTTGAAGTCAAGCCGCCTGGCGCAGCCGTTAGGGTCCCGCCGCGTGAGCACCATCTTTCTTGTCGGAGGTACGGGCTTCATCGGAAGCTCGGTGGTGAAGGAGGCCGTGGAGCGCAGCGTGCGAGTGCGCGCCCTCGCCCGGTCCGACTCATCGGCGGCGTCGCTGAGCGCCGCCGGCGCGGAGCCCGTCCGGGGCAATGCTCTCGAGCCGACCTGGATCGAGGAGACGCGGGGGGCCGACATCCTCATCGATCTGGTGCAACCGACGTTGCCGTCACGAATGAGCCGGCGGTCAATACGGGCGGTGAGGGACGAGCGGCTGGCCGCGACCCGTGCCGAGCTCGACGCGCTCGAGCGCCTTCCGGCGGACGAGCGTCCCCTCTACCTCTCGGCCGCCGGCGCCGACGACCTCGAGCCCGACGCGACCGGGACGATCAGCCACGAGTCCCCGCTGCGCTCCGGCGACGCGGGCTTCGCGATGATCGGGGTGCCGGTGAGCAGGCTTCTCGAGCGTTCGAACGTGGAGTCCACGTTCATCCACTTCGGGGTCATGGTCTACGGAGCCGGCAAGGGCTTCGCCGACATCTACGTGGAGGGCATACGCAAGGGGCGCGCCGTGGTGATCGGATCTGGCAAGAACAGGCTGCCCCTCACGCACGTGGCCGACGCGGCAGGGCGCTGGTGCATCTCGCGGGCCTGCCCCGCGGCGACGTGGCCGGACGCAGGTTCGTGGCCACCGACGGCTCCGACGTGACGCAGGGCGAGCTGCTCGACCAGACGGCCGACCTCATGGGCGCGAAGCGGCCCGGCGTGTGCCGCGCGCAATGGCGCGACTAGTCGGCGGACCCGTGGCGGTGGAGGCGATGACGTTCGACGCCCACGTCGACAACTCGGCGATCCGGGAGACCGGCTTCGAGTTCCGCTATCCCTCGCCGCGCGAGGGGCTTCCCCCAACGCTGGAGGCGTTGGGGGCACTCCGGCGCTAGGCGCCGGCCATGACGGGCACCTGAGCCGCGGAATCGGGAACCGCGAGCGGGGAGCCCTGAAGGACGACCTTGAGAGCACCGGTGGTGGCCGCGTCGGCGAACGTGTCGTAGGCCTCCATCGTGTCGCTCAGGCCGAAGCGATGGGTGGCCAGCACGGTGGGGTCGAGCTTTCCGTGCTGGATCAGGCTCATGAGCTGCGGGATCGTCGCCGTGTCGACGAGCCCCGAGGTGATGGTCACGTCGCGGCTCCACATGGATTCGAGATGCAGCGTCGCGGGATGGCCATGGACGCCGATGTTGGCCACGTGCCCTCCGGGGCGGATCAGCCCGGCGGCAAGCTCGAACGTCTGCGGGATTCCGACTGCCTCGACGGCGACGTCGGCTCCGAGGCCCTCCGGTGATTTCCATGATCAGCGCCGTGGCGTCCTGTGTGCCGTTGTTGATCGTCATGCCGGCGCCGAACTCGGAGGCGCGCGCGAGGCGGCTGTCGGCGAGGTCGATGGCGACGATCCGACTGGGCGTGAACAGCCCGCGGTGAGGATGGCGGCCAGCCCGATCGGCCCGGCGCCCACGATGGCGACCACGTCCCCCGGGCGGACCATGCCGGCGAGCACGCCGACCTCGAATGCCGTGGGAAGGATGTCGGCGAGGAACAGGACCTGCTCGTCGCTCAGATCCTCGGGAACCTTGTAGAGCGAGTTGTCGGCAAACGGCGTGCGCGCGTACTCGGCCTGGAGGCCGTCGATGGTGTGACCGAGGATCCATCCGCCGCCGCCGAGGCACTGGCCGTAGCGGGCCTCCTTGCAGAAGCGGCAGCGCCCGCAGGCGCTGATGCACGACACCAGCACCCGGTCGCCGGCGGCGACGGTCGTCACGGCGGCGCCGACCTCCTGGACGGTGCCGATCGCCTCATGGCCGAGGACCGTGCCCGGGGTGGTCTCCGGCACGTCGCCCTTGAGGATGTGCAGGTCGCTCCCGCAGATCGTGGAGCTGTCGATGCGGACGATCGCGTCGGTTGGGTCGACGATGCCCGGATCGGGGACGGTGTCCCAGCTTCGCTGGTTGGCGCCCTGGTAGACGAGTGCCTTCATGTGAGCCTCCCTGCGGTTCGGTGTATCCGGTGCCGAGACGCTCGGCCCGCCCGGGACGGCGGGCGGACCGAGCGTTCGGGAAGAGGCGCCGGTTAGGCGACGGCCGGCTTCGCAGCGACGACAGGCTTCTCACGCGCGGCGGCCGCGGGCTCGCGGATCCAGCGAATGGTCATCACCAGGAGCCCGATCCCCGTCAGGAGCAGGGCGATGCCCATGATGATCGCGAACAGCGAGACGCTCTCAGCGAAGTAGCTCGTGTTCAGCGCCGTGGTCAGCGCGGTGGCGGTCACCCACACGTTGCGGGCGCCGTTCGGCAGGGGCTGGCCCGTCTTCGGGTCCTTGCCGGCCATGGTCTCGTCGCTGGTCTCCTTGCCGGATGCGGTGAGGAACTGACCCATCTGCGAGTAGGTGCGGCCGCCGGTGGCCTCGAGGGCGTGGACGCGGATGTAGCTGGCGAAGCACCTGGCGCGCCCGCCGGTGTTGATGTCCTGCTTGGCGACCGAGCAGGTGGGCAGCGCCACGTCCTTCAAGCCCGCGGCCTTCGCCTCCGTCTTGATCGCGGTGGGGTTCATGTCAGGCGAACCCGTGATCTGCTCCAGCCCGAGGTTGTCGTGCACGGTGCTGCGGCCGTTGATACCGGTGACCATCGAGCCGATGCCGAAGGCGATCAGCAGGATGCTGGCCCCGATCCCGGCGTACTTGAAGACCTTCGTGTTCATGACTTCTCCTTGATCGGTCCAGCGTGAGGCGGCCGACGGCCGCGGGACTACGTCGAGACTGCTGAGGGGCGTTGGCGGCGACAGCCGCGGACACCCGCCTGTGGGACGAAGCGTGGGCTCCGGCCTGCCCCCTGAGGCTAAGTCGTGGGCTGGCCCGGGTGCGACCGCGCTAACACGCACGATCGCCGCGGCTAACTACTGCCTTGGCGCCGGGGTAGCATCCCCCGGCCATGGACTTCGACCTCACCCCCGTTCAGCAGGACATCCGCCGCCTCGCGCGCGACTTCGCCGAGGGCGAGGTGTCGCCGGTGGCCGAGGAGCTCGACCGCACCAAGTCGTTCCCCTACGAGATCGTGCAGAAGCTCGGCGGGCTCGGCCTGATGGGCATCCCCTACCCCGAGGAGTACGGGGGCGGCGGGGCCGACTACCTGAGCTACGCGCTCGTGGTGGAGGAGCTCGCGCGCGTGGACTCGAGCGTGGCCATCACCCTCGCCGCCAACACGAGTCTCGGCACCTGGCCGGTGTACGCCTTCGGCTCGGAGGAGCAGAAGCGGGAGTGGATGCCGCAGCTGACCAGCGGCGAGAAGCTCGGCGCCTTCGGCCTCACCGAGCCCGAGGCCGGCTCGGACGCGGGTAACACGCGCACGCGCGCGACCCGCGACAACGGCGACTGGGTCATCAACGGCGCGAAGCAGTTCATCACCAATTCGGGGACCGACATCACCGGCTTCGTGACCATCACGGCCAAGACCGGCGACAACGAGATCTCCAACATCCTCGTCCCCAACGGCACGCCGGGCTACGAGGTGGGCGAGGCCTACCGGAAGATGGGCTGGAACGCCTCGGACACGCGGCCGCTCAGCTTCGAGGACTGCCGGGTGCCGGAGGAGAACCTCGTGGGCCCCCAGGGGCAGGGGTTCAAGCAGTTCCTCCAGACGCTGGACGGCGGTCGCATCGGGGTGGCCGCGATGGGCCTCGGCCTGGCCCAGGGCTCGTTGGATGAGGCTCTGAAGTACGCGAAGGAGCGCAAGGCGTTCGGCCAGTCGATCTCCAAGTTCCAGGCGATCCAGGCCAAGCTCGCCGACATGTCCACCGAGATCGAGGCCGCGCGGCTGCTGACCTACAAGGCCGCGATGGAGAAGGACGCCGGCAAGAACTTCTCGCTCACCGCCGCGCAGGCCAAGCTGAAGACCGGCCGCCTGGCGGTGCGGGCCTCCGAGGAGGCGGTGCAGATCCACGGCGGCTACGGCTACATCGAGGAGTACCCCGTGTGCCGCTTCTACCGCGACGCCAAGATCCTCACCATCGGCGAGGGCACGGACGAGGTGCAGCAGATGGTTATTGCGCGGGCGCTGGGCTGCTGAGTCGGCGTACCCGCGCCCGAGACGACTGCGGTAACGGCGCGTCGACGGGTGGCTTGGTCGTATCGCTTCAAGTCGCGCGCCATTTCGGTCAGGCTTTGCCCTACCGCCGCCGATAGGTATCCGTATGGGAGGAACACCACCGGACCCGGCCCGAGGCGCAGAAGTGGCCGAGACACTCAGAGCCTGGGGCGTCAAGGGCATCCTCATCACAGCTGCGGAGCGTGGCTACATCACCGAGGTGAAGTGCGGCATGTCCCAGTGCTTCTGTCCCGAAGAGCTGGGCGGTGCTTCGTACTTCGAATCGATCAACCGGCGGCTACAGCGACTGAGCCCGCACCCACGAGCATTTCCCACGCGCCAAGCGCGATGGGGGGCAAAGAACCCCTCGACAACTCAGTCCTTGCCCACCGGCTCTGCAACAGGATCGACTATTCGATATCCGTTGGGCGCTCACACGCGCGAGCATCTCGACGAGAATTAGAAAAGCTCGCGACACAGGCGCTTGGCTCCTAGCCAGCTGACGGCCTGAGCGTGATCCGCCCCCACGCCTCGGGCGTGAGCGCGTAGGACTCCACGGCGCCGCCGGTGAAGAACCGGTGGGCGCCCGGGGTCGATCAACGTGGCGATCGCGGCGGCGGCCACGGGCACGGCGGCCAACGGGTCTCGGCGCACCGGCGTCAGCTCCTCGGCGCTCCCGGCGTATGGGCCGCGACGGGCGACGGCCAGCATCAGCTCCCGCGCCACTCCCCGCCTACCGCCGCCGTGCTGCGCGGCTCCGAGCACCGCCAGCAGCAGCTGGTGGGTGCGCACGCCGGGCCGTGGCGGCTCCGCGACCGGCACCGCCTCGCCGAGGGATACCCGCATCAGCGCCTCCACCAGGTCCACCCCCGCCCGCCACGCGTTGCCCGGCTCCACCAGCCGCGGGTTCACGTCGATGTAGCTCGGGCCCGTCCGGCGTGAGGATCGCGTCCAGCGACAGCGCTCCGTGCCAGTCCAGCTCCTCGCCCAGCCGCTCGAGGTCCCGCGGAATGGCCGGGTGCGACGAGGCTCAGCTTCGAGCTCGACCCGCCGCCCGCTCCCTCGCGCTCGCGCAGGTTCGCGTGCCAGGCCACCAGGCGGCCCGAGTCGAAGATCGCCTGCACCATCACGAGAGGCCCGTCCAGCGGCTCCTGGAGGACGACCGGGCCGCCGCCGAAGTCGCGGCGGCGGCGCGCAGCGCCGGCCCGGTC
This sequence comes from uncultured Thermoleophilaceae bacterium, assembly GCA_963752455.1. Classification (GTDB taxonomy): domain Bacteria; phylum Actinomycetota; class Thermoleophilia; order Solirubrobacterales; family Thermoleophilaceae; genus JACVRW01. The sequence continues at coordinate 151,348 of CAVVYE010000010.1, read as the reverse complement.
CCGCGCCAGGCGCACGCCCCGGCTCGCCGTCCCGATCGGCGCCTTCACGAACACCGGGAACCGATCCCAGCCGGCGACCGGACTCGACGACCACAGAGCGCGGATGCCGCAGGCCCAACGCCTCCAGCACCCCAGCTGCGCCACCTTGTCCTGCACCCGCAGCACGCTCTCGAACGACGGCAGCGCCGCCGGACTCGGAGGCGAGCCGCGTCGCGGGCCAGGATCGCGACCTGCTCCTGCGTGGGCAGCAGCACGTCGAACCGCCGACGCTCCAGAACCGTCGAGCGTGCGCGTCGAGCCACCCCTCCGGGTCGCGCCCGAACGCCGGCACCCGGTGCACCCGGCGCACGTGGCGCGTGAAGCCGCAGAGCCCCAGACGCGTCGGCGACACGACCTCCACCGCGTGCCCGGCAGCCGACAGCTGCGTGGCCACCTGTCGCGAGGTGAGACCGGATCCGTCGGTGAGCAGCACCTGCATATACGTCGTATATATACACCGTAGACTAGACTGCGTCAACGTGGCCGCGAAGAACCAGCGCTCACGCTCACCGCGAGTCCATCCTCGACGCCACCCTCCAGCTCGCCGAGTGAGAGGGCCTCGGCGCCGTGAGCATGCGCGAAGTCGCGCGCCGGCTCGAGGTGACCCCCATGGCCCTCTACAACCACGTCGCCAACAAGCAGGCCCTGCTCGACGGCCTCGTGGAGCGCCTCCTCGCCGAGCATGCCGAGCCCGGACCCGTCCGATGCCCTGGCGCGAGCAGCTGGACACCCTCGCCCGCAGCCTGCGAAAGACCGCCCGGCGCTACCCCGACGCGTTCCCCATGCTCCTCCCCGCCCGGCCACCACCCCCGCGGCCAAGCGCTCCCGCGAGGCGATCTACGAGGCCCTGCAGGCAGGCGGGCGTGAACGAGGATGACATCCCCCGGGCCGAGCGCGTGCTCAGCACCTTCATGATCGGCTTCGCGGCCTCGGAGGCCGGCGGGCGGTTCGCGCACCACACCAAGAAGGACTTCGACCGGGATCTCGATCTCTTCGCGGAGGCGATGGGCGCCCTGCTGGCGCGTCCCTAGCCTTCGCCCCGCATGCGCCGGACCCTCGCCCTCTTCGCCCTGCTCTTCGGCGCCTACGCCACCACGCTCGGCCTCCACGCCTTCAAGGACTCCGACTACGCCGGGGACGAGCCTCACTACCTGCTCGCCGCCGAGTCGCTCAAGCGCGACCACGACGTGGACGTCCGGGACGAGTACGTGGCCCGCTCGTACGCCCGCTTCTACCCCTACGAGCTCGACCAGCACGGCACGCTCACCGAGGGCCGCCTGAACGAGCCCCACGGCGTGGGCTTCCCGCTCCTCATCCTGCCCGCGTATCTCATCGGCGGGGCCAAGGGAGTGGAGCTCTTCCTCGCGGCCATCGCGGCGCTGGCGGTGGCCCTGGCCTACCGGCTCGCGCTGAGAGTCGTGCCCGACCCCTGGGCCATCGGCGCCGCCGCGGTCACAGGCCTGTCGCCGCCGTTCCTCGCCTACAGCACCGCCGTCTACCCCGAGCTCACCGCCGGCGCCGCGCTCGCCGGCGCCGCCCTGCTGGCCCTCCGCCTGAACGAGCGCATCAAGCGAGGCGACGCCTTCCTCTGCTTCGCCCTGCTCGGCCTCCTCCCCTGGCTCGGCACCAAGTTCGTGCCCGCCGGCCTCGTGATCGGCTTCGTGGCCGCCCGCGCCATCTGGCGCTCGCACCGGCGCACGCTCGCCATCGGCGCCGTGGAGCTCTCGCTCTTCAGCGTGGCCGTCTACGTGGGCATCAACGAGGCGCTCTACGGCGGCTTCACCCCCTACGACGCCGACAATCCCGGCGAGTCGGCCACCGACGCCTCCTTCCCCGGCGGCTACGCCAACCGCGCCTACCGCCTGGTGGCCCTCTTCATCGACCGCAACTACGGCCTGCTCCGCTGGGCGCCCGTGTTCGCCCTGGCAGCAGTCGGCCTGTGGTGGCTCTGGCGCTCCCGCCGCGACCATCTCTCGCGCGCGCTCGCGGGCCTGCGCGAGACCGAGCTCACCGCCGAGCTCTGCGCGGTCGCCCTCGGCGGCCCAGGTGCTCGTGGCCGCCTTCCTCGCCCCCACCATGTTCGGCTTCTGGTTCCCGCCGCGGCACCTGGTGGCCGGCCTGCCGCTGGCCGTGCCGCTGATCGCCCTCGGGTTCCGGCACGCTCCGAAGACCGGCCTCGCCCTCTCCGCCCTGACGCTCGTGAGCGGCGCCTGGGTCTACGCCGACGCGCGCTTCTCGGGCGGCGCGCTCGTGACCGAACGCCCGGACGCGCCGTTCGGCCCGCTCACCGGGCTGTTCCCGGTGTTCAACAGCGGCGACGACTGGCCGTTCGCCCTGGCCGGGGCGATCGCCGGCGTGGCCGTGCTCCTCGTCCTGCTGGAGATCCGCCACTGGCGCCAGACCGCCGGCGCCACGCGCGCCAGGTACTCGGGGTAGCGAACGAAGGACTTGCCCGTGGTCCGGCGGCGGTAGGACACCGGCACCTCCACCGCGTCGATGCCCGCCCCCCAGAGCGACAGGGTGAGCACCTGGGCGTAGTTGTAGTCGTGGGCGATCTTGAAGTTGGCGAGGGCCCGCGCGGAGAGGGCGCGATAGCCCGACTGCCCGTCGCTCGTCACGCTCCTGGGTGAGGAAACCGACCAGCGCGCTCGTGGCCCGGTTGGCCAGGTCGCGGTGCCAGCTCATCCCGTCGCGCTCGCCCAGGAAGCGCGAGCCGATCACGTAGTCCGCCCGCCCGCGCGCCACCGGGTCGAGAACGCGCTCGAAGTCGAGCGGGTCGTACTCGCCGTCGCCGTCGAGATACACCGCGGCGGCGTAGCCCTCGTCGCGCGCCACCTCGAGCCCGGTGCGCAGGCCCGCGCCGAGGCCGCGCGAGTGCTCGTGCGACACCACGCGCGCGCCGAACTCGCGGCCGATGTCGGGAGTGCGGTCGGTGGAGCCGTCGTCCACCAGCAGGAAGTCCACGGGCATCCCGCACACCGTGCGCGACAGTCCGCCCAGCACCCCGCCCAGCACGGGCTCCTCGTTGCGCGCCACCACCACGGCGAGCGCGCGGCCGGCCGTGGCGCCCGGCTCGATGCAGGAATCGAGCGTGGGCACCATCGGCCGGCCCCGCGCCGCCGCGGGGGCGCGCACGCCGAGCAGTGCCGACACCGTGGGGGCCAGCTCGCACACCGAGCGCGGCTCGCGGCTCACCGCGCCGGCCGTGGCCCCCGCCCCCCAGACCACGAACGGCACCGGGCGCTCGCCCCAGTCGAGGTGCCCGTGGCCCCCGATCCCCCGCCCCTGCCCGTGGTCGGCCATCAGCACCACCGTCGCCCCGTCCAGCTTTCCCCGCTCCGCGAGGAAGGCGAGGAAGTCCCCCACGTGGCGATCGGTGTCCGCCATCTGCTCCAGGTACTCGCGGCTGCGCACCCCGCGCACGTGCCCGAGCTGGTCCGCGGCCAGGAGCTGGAGCACGAGCAGGTCGGGGTCCTCCTCCTCCACCACCCGGCGACCCTCGGCGCACAGCGACGCGTCGATCTGCGCCGTCGGCTGCACCGAGGTCACGGACCGGACCACGTCCTCGCCGAACGGGTCGAGGAGGTGGGCGATCCCCACGAGCCGGCCCGAGCGACCCTCCGACTCGAGCACGTCGAACACCGACTCCGTGCGCACGCCCAGGCGGGGGGCGAAGTTCGATCGCATCCCGTGCTCGGCCGGCGAGGAGCCGGTGAGCATCGAGGAGAAGCACACCACGGTGCGGGCGGGGTAGGCGGGCTCCACGCCCAGGTACTCGGTGCCCTCGCGCGCGAGGCGGTCCATGACCGGCGTGTGCGCCTGCCACATGCGCTCGCGGTTGGCCCCGTCCACCACGATCACGTACACGCGGCGGGCGATGGGCCGTCGGGGCGGGGCGGCGGCTGCCGCTCGGGGTAGCGGGGCAGCCGCGTGCGCTCGAACCAGCGCCACGCCAGCGTGCCCGTGGCCGCCACCAGCCCGGCGGCCACCGCGATCCAGCCCACCGAGGCGAGGCCGGGATCCTCGGCCAGCAGGTTGCCCGGCGCTGATCGTCATCACGAACTTCGGCACCTGCTCCAGCGCGTTGCCGCTGGTGGGGTCCGAGTTGGTGAGCACGAGCCGCCAGAAGCGCAGCCCGTTGGTCCACGGCGCTCCGGTGCGCAGGTGGTAGTAGATCGAGCCCCAGAGGACGACGGTGAAGAAGAGGTAGCCGGCCAGCGCGCCGAGCAGGAGCGGCCCCGCGCGCCACGGCTCGAGCAGCGGGATGCAGGCCAGGGCCACCAGCCACAGGAGCGCCCGGCTTCGCAGCGGGAAGCTGAAGCGCGAGACCACCACCGCGAGCGCGAGGGTGCCGCCGAGGGCCAGGAGCAGCGAGCCGTCGGGGGCCAGGCCCACCGGCACCGAGCAGAGCAGCACCATGACCGGGAAGACGATCGAGAAGGGACGCCCCTCGTTGAAGACGTTCCACGCGCGCGCGGCCCAGATCTCGAAGCCGCCCGCCGCCCGGTGACCGTTGCCCGCCATCGCCGCGGGCATCTTATTAGGGAACCCTAAGTCGATGTCGCGCAGTGCATACTCGCTGTGGAGCAGGAGCTCGAGGACAGCTTCCGGCGCGGAATGAACGCGTTCCGCCGCGGCGAGCTGCGAATCACCCATGAGCAACTGCATGAGCTGGAAGGCGAGGGTGTCTACGTGTGGTTCCGGCCCGAGGGCGGCTATCACTTCGCCGACGTGCACGGCCTGATCTTCCGACCCATCCCCGAGGGCGCCAGGGCGTGGGACTGGCCGGACTGGCGGCTTGACCTGTTCCCGGGTCCCGAGACCGCCGAGCAGCGGATGCATGCCGAGGCGGCGCTAGCCGAGCCCCCGTTATTCACCTGGCACCCCGAGCAGAACGGCGAGCCAGCGCCCTAGTGCCGGGGCTCCGCATCAGCCACGGGCAGCTCCTTGAGCTATGCAGGTCCGCCGGCGCCGTCGTGTTCTTCGGGACAGACGGCGGCTATGACTTGGCGAGCGTACACGGCCTGATCTTCCGGCCGATCCCCGAAGGCGCGTACCCGTCCGACTGGCCGGACTGGCGGCTGGACCTGACCTACTCAGTCGCGCAGCAGCGCGCTGACACGTTGGCGGCTGACGCCGAGCCGGCGCGCAAGCTCAGCGGGGGTAACGCCTGCGTCCCGTGCCAGGCGCAAGCCCTCGCGGCACTCCTGACCAGCCGTACGCAGCAGCGACCCACGGAGGGAGCGCCGAGCGCGCTTGAGGTGCTTAGAGGCTGTCCGCACCTCGACCAATCGAACATCGAGAGCGGCGGATCCGGGTGATGAGGCGGTCGCGGTCGCGCTGTACTTCGGTGTGAAGCTCGTCCGCTTCGAGTCCTCGGCGACGAGCGCACCGCGATGACCATGGCCCGCGCCCGGGACTAGCCGCGCCAGGGCCGCAGCCGCGGAAGCCAGGCCGGCACCGCCGCCCGGAAGCGCTCGTATTCCTCGCCGTACGTGCCGAGGAGCACCGGCTCCTCGTAGCCGCGCACGAACGCGGCGAACACCGCCCAGAGTCCGGCTCCGTACGCGAGCAGGACCGGGCGTCCGAGCAGCAGGCCCTGGCCGACCACCGCGCCCACCACCGCCACGTACATCGGATTGCGCACGTGGCGATAGAGGCCGCCGACCACCAGGTGCTGCGTGGGCGCGACCGGCGCCGGGGTGCCGATCCCCTCGCGGGCGAAGCGGGCGAACGCGCTCAGCAGCGCGACCACGGCCGCGCGCGAGCAGCAGCGCTCCGGCCGCCCGGAGCGGCCAGGGCCAGGACCGCGACTCCCACCCGGTGAGCAGCCACGGCACCAGGCCGGCGACGGTCCCCGGCGCGACCACCAGGAACAGCGCGCTGCCGATGGCCGCCCTTCGTCCGGACACGCGGTCAGCCTCTCACCTCCGGGAGCACCTGGGACACTAGAATCGCACTGGTCTAGACCAGTAGAAGGGGAGCAGGATGCGCCTTGGAGTAGGGGCCGCACTCGTCGACGGAAGGCTCGTGGACGGCGATGTGGAGGTTGAGGATGGTGTGATCACGGCCGTGGGCCTCGGTCCCTCCTGGCCCGGAAGCGTGGCCGTGCCCGGCTTCGTGGACGCCCACATCAACGGCGTGGCCGGAGTGGACTTCCTCACCGCCGACGCCGACGGCTACCGCGAGGCCGCCCACGCCCTGGCGGCCACCGGCGTGGTGGCCTTCCAGCCCACCTTCATCTCCTCGCCCGTGGAGGCCTACGCCGCGCCCGCTGGCCGCGGCGGCCGAGGCGATGAAGGACGAGGACGGCCTCCCGCGCATCCTCGGCGTGCACCTCGAGGGTCCGTTCCTCTCCCCCGAGTGGCCCGGCGCCCATGACCCCGCCCACCTGAGGGAGCCGGACCTCGCCCTGGCCGGCGAGCTGTGCGACCTCGGCCCCGTGACCACGATGACGCTCGCGCCCGAGCTGCCCGGCGGGCTCGAGCTGATCGAGCAGCTGGTGGCCCGGGGCGTGGCCGTGTCGTGCGGCCACTCCGACGCCGACGCCAAGCAGGCACGCAAGGCCTTCGGGCGCGGCGCCACCGTCCATGACCCACCTGCACAACGCCCACCGGCGCTGGGCCCCGCGCGATCCCGGCATCGGCGGCGTGGCGCTCATCCATCCCGGCGTGACCGTGCAGATGATCGTGGACGGCGTGCACCAGGCTCCGGAGACCGCCCGCGGCGCGCACCTCGCGGCCCGCGAGCGCTTCTGCCTCGTGACCGACGCCATCGAGGCCGCGCTCCAGAAGCCGGGCGAATACCGGATGGGCGACCGCACCATCACGGTGAAGGACGGCGCCGTGTCGCCTGGCCGACGGCACCCTGGCCGGCAGCGTCATGACCATGGATCAGGGCGTGCGCAACCTCGTGAACGGCGGCGCCACCGCTCACCGAGGCCGTGCACGCCGCCTCCACCGCCCCGGCGCGGCTGCTCGGCCAGGACGACCTCGGCGTGCTGCGGGTCGGCGGCCCCGCGCACGTCACCGTGCTCGACGAGAAGCTCAAGGTGGTGCGCACGCTGGTGGGCGGCGCGGTGGCCGCGTGAGCGACCGCGAGGCCGGACTCCGCGAGCTGTACGACGCGTTCAACGCACGCCGCATCGACATCGTGCTCGCCGCTCTCGACCCCGACGTGGACTGGCCGAACGCCATGGAGGGCATCCGCGAGCACGGGCACGACGCCGTGCGCGAGTACTGGACCGGCAGTTCGCGGTGATCCAGTCGCGCGTGGCAGCCCGAGGGCTTCGCCACCGACGCCGAGGGCGCACCGTGGTGGACGTCCACCAGGCGTGCACGACCCCGAGGGCAACCTCGTGGCCGACGACCGGGTGCGTCACGCCTACACGTTCGGTGACGACAGTCTCGTTACGCGAATGGACATCCTCGACGCCTGACCGCAACGAGGTCGCGACGACGGGTACTGGGGAGAGATGGACTCGAGGGTTCCTGCTGTTCCTCGCCGTTGCCGCCGTGGTCGAAGTGTGGCCGTGAAGTACTACTCGACAACGCGGGTTCGACTGCTGGCCGAGATGTGACACGGGCCAGCAGGTGAGCGGATGGACGGCGGGCATTGTGCCGATGCTCGTCGCGACGCCTCGTCGCCTCGGTCGTTCGCTGGCTGCTCTCGCGAGGCGGCGCCCTACTCCGTCGCCGTCACCTTCTGACAGCCCCGACGGCTCGTCCGGGTCGAGCCCCCGCCGCAGCGCCAGCGCCAGCGAGAGCTGCTGGGCGCGCACCACCGCGGGCAGCGCCCGCAGCGGCTCGGGCAGGTCGCCCGGGTAGGGCAGCGTGGCCGCGGCCGATCGTCGGCCAGCCGCAGCACGGTGGAGCCACCGCGCTCCAGGCGCGCCGCCAGCTCCTCCACGTCGGCCGCGGCCGGGCCCGCCGCGCTCACCGCCAGCGTGGGGAGATCGGAGCGGGCCACCGTGACCGGGCCGTGGCGGAAGTCGGCCGCCGACCATCCCTCCGCCCGCACGCCCGCGGCCTCGCGCAGCTTCAGCGCGGCCTCGAGCGCCACCGGCATCAGGTACCCGCGGCCCACCGCGATCAGCCCGTCGGCGTCCGCGATGCTCTCCGCCGCGGCGTCGGCCGGCGCCGGGTCGGCCAGCACCTCGGCCACGGCCTCCGGCAGGCGGGCCCAGTCGGCGTCGCTCCAGGGCACGGTCCCGAGGGCCTCGGCCACCAGCGCCATCGCGGCCAGCTGGGCCGTGAGCGTCTTGGTGGCGGGCACCGCGCCCTCCTCGCCCGCGCCCAGGTCCACCCCGGCGGAGGCCACTCCCGCCACGGGGCTCCCGGGGTCGTTGGTCACGGCCACCGTGCGCGCCCCGGCCAGCGCGTAGCGGCCGAGCACGTTCGCGATCTCCGGCGTGCGCCCGGACTGGCTGATGCCCACGGCCAGCCAGCCGTTCAGCCGCGGCTGAACGTCGTAGAGCGTCTCCAGGCTGGGCGCGGCCAGCGCCACCGGCGTGCCCGTGGCCGCCTCGATCAGGTAGCGGCCGTAGATGGCGGCGTAGTCCGAGGACCCGCGGGCCACGATCACCACCCCCTTGGGCTCGGGGCCGCCCAGCGCCGGCCACGATCTCGGCGCGGCGCTCGGCCAGCGACGCGCAGCACGTCCGGCTGCGCGGCCATGTCGGCCCGCATGCGCGCGCCGGGATCGCTCACGACGCGACCTCCTCGCGGGTCTGGTGGATCTCGATCTCGTAGCGGTCGCCGCGGAACAGCGAGGTGGCGTAGAAGGCGGGCGCCCCCTCCGCGTCGCGCGCGACGGTGTGGAAGCGCAGCCCGGGGTCGCCCGGCTCCACGCCGAGCACCTCCGCCTCCTCCGGCTCGATGGCCACGGCCACCACGCGCTGGCCCGCCTCGCGCAGGCGCACGCCGTAGCGCTCGGCCAGCAGCTCGAACAGGGAGCCGGCCGAGAGGTCGGCCTCGTCCACCCCCGGGTAGCGGGCCAGCGGCAGGTACACCCGCTCCAGGGCCACGGGCTCGCCGTCGGCCGTGCGCACGCGCTCGATCTCCACCACCTCCGCGGCCTCGCGCACCTCCAGCGAGCGGCACAGGAAGGGCCCGGCCTCCACCACCGCGTGTGAGCGCACCGTCGCGCCGGGCTTCATCCCCCGGGCCCGCATGTCCTCGCTGAACGAGCTGAAGGCCATGGCCTGGGCCACGCGCGGCTCGGCCACGAAGGTCCCGCGCCCGTGCAGGCGGTACACCGCGCCCTCGGCCACCAGGCGGTCGATCTCCCCGCGCACGGTCATCCGCGCGAGCCCGTAGCGCTCGGCCAGCACCCGCTCGGAGGGCAGCGGGGCGCCCGCCTCCAGCGAGGCCACGAACGCCTCGAGCACCGCGCGCAGCGACTCGCCCTTTCCGGCGGCCGGCGGCAGCCGCGCGGGCAGCTCGGAGGTCTCAGCCCGCGACATCGGCGAACCGGCGCGTGATCGCGGCCGGGTCCGTGATCGCCGTGCCCACCACCACCGCCCAGGCGCCCGCGTCGAACGCGGCGCGCACAGATTCGGGCGAGGTGTAGCGGCCCTCGGCCAGCACCGGGCAGTCGAGCGCCTGCACCAGCAGCCGCACCAATTCCAGGTCGGGCCCGTCCGGCACCTCGCCGTCGCCCGTGTACCCGGAGAGCGTGGTGGCCACCGCGTGCGCGCCCACCTGGCGCGCGGCCAGCCCGGACTCGTAGCTGTCCACGTCGGCCAGGATCGGCGGGCCCACGGCGCCCGCGGCGGGGATGAACTCCGCCGGGCACATGCCGCCGGGACGGTCCCGCAGCGTGGCGTCCACGGCCACCACGTCGGCGCCCGCCCGGGCGATCTCCTCCACGTCGGTGAGCTCCGGGGTGATGTACACCGAGCTGCCCACCAGCTCGCGCTTGCGCAGGCCGATCACCGGCACGTCCACGGCGTCCCCGATGGCGCCCACGTCCTGGGCACCCTCGGCGCGGATGGCCACGGCGCCGCCCTGCTCGGCCGCGCGGGCCAGCGCGACCATCACGGCGGTGTCCCGCAACGGGCTCTCGGCGCGGGCCTGCACCGACACCACGAGCCCGCCGCGCAGCGCATCGAAGACGTCCTCGGTCAAGCCGCGTTCCAGAGGATGCCGGGCTCCGCGCGCAGCGAGCCGGCGTGCTCGGCCAGGTACGCCGCGCCGGCCGAGCGAGTCGCCGTCCGGGGCCACCACGGGGGTGCCCGGCCGGCAGTCGGCCACCTCCCGCGTGAAGGGCTCGATCAGCACGGGACCGGCGTCGAAGACGCGTCCGGCGTAGGACACCACCGCCCGCTCGTTGGGGGCGAACAGCCGGCCGAGCGCTGCGCATGCGCTTCGCGCCAGCTCCTGCGCGGCGTGCTCGATGATGGCCAGCGCGCGCGAGTCACCGGCCCGCGCCGTGTCGGCCACGTCGTTGGCGAACCCGGCCACGGCACGGGTGGGCACCACCGCCCCGTAGATGCGCTGGGGCAGTCCGGGCAGCGGGCCGAAGCGGCGCTCCGCCGCCTCCAGCAGCGCGGCCGAGCCGTGGCGGCCGTCGGCGCTGCGCAGGGCGGAGTCGAGTCCGGCGCGCCCGATGGCGAAGCCGCTGCCGCCGTCGCCCAGCAGCGAGCCCCAGCCGTCCACCTTCGCGTAGGCGTCGCCGCGCCGGGCGAGCACCACGGTTCCCGTGCCCGCGGCGGCCACGGCCCCGTCACGCGCGCCGAGCGCGCCGAAGAGCGAGGTGAGGCCGTCGCTCGCGATGGCCAGGCGGTCGAGCCCGAGCTCCTCCACCAGCAGCTCGTGCACCCGCCGCAGGTCGGTCTCGCCCGCGGCCTCGAAGCCGGAGAGGCCGATGCCCACGGGCGGCCGTGGGTCGGGCAGCGGCCCGAGGCCGGCCATCGCCTCGAGCAGGGCGGCGGCCACGTCGTCCGGGCCGGTGTCGAGCCCGAGGCGAAGAACGCCCGGAGCCCTGGAGGTCCGAGGGCCGCGCTCATCCGTGAGCGCGGCCGTGATCTCGGTCTGTCCTGCGTCGACGGCTACCGCCGCCCGGGTCACTTGACTCCGTTTTCCTCGCAGGCCTTGGCGTACGGGCCCGTGCAGATGTCCGCCGCCTTCAGGAAGCCGTCCTTGACCACCGTGCTCTGGATGTTGTCCTTGGTGATGGCGATCGTGTCGAGCAGCTTCGACGGCACTTCCTTCTCGCCGTTGTCCACCTTGTCCGGGGCCACGCTCGGCGTCGGGCTCCTCGCCCTGCGCGATCGGCACCGCCATCTCGGCCGCCGACTCGGCGATCTGGATGAGGGGCTGGTAGACGGTCATCAGCTGGTCGCCGATGAGGATGCGCTGGATTCCCGCGAGCTCGGCGTCCTGCCCGGTCACGTACCGCGATGACGGAGTCGATCCGGCCGCCCTTGAGCGCCGCGATGGCACCGCCGGCCATGCCGTCGTTGGCCACGTAGACCGCGTCGAAGCCGTTATTGCCCAGGTCGGTGATCGAGCTCTCCATCTCCTGCTGGGCCTTGTCCGGGCTCCAGTCGGGGGTGTCGAAGCTCTTCACGATCTTCGCGCCCTGCTCCTTCAGCACCTTGGTCGCGCCGTCCTTGTAGGGCTTGGCGTTGCTGTCCGTGGGCGCGCCGTTGATCATCACCACGTTCGGGTTCTGGGCCTTCACGGCCTTCATCTGCACCTCGGCCTGCTGCTCGCCCACCTTGAAGGGGTCGATCGACACGTAGTAGTCGATGTCGGCGTCGGGGATCAGGCGCCCGTAGGCGATCACCTTCACGTCCGACTGCTTGGCCCGGGCCACGATCCCGGCGGCGGACTTCACGTCCACGGCGCTGATCACGATCACCTTCGCGCCGTTGGTGATGGCCGCCTCGGCCTGCTGCTGCTGCTTGGCCGGGTCCTGGTTCGCGTTCGAGTAGATGACCTCGCAGTCCGGGCACAGCTCCTTCACGTGGCGCTCGAAGTTCGGCTTGTCCTGCTCCTCGTAGCGGGTGGTCTTCGTCTCGGGGAGGAGCAGCGCGATCTTGCCGCCACCGCCACCGCCGCTGTCGCCGCTGTCAGCGCTGTCGTCGTCGTCCCCGCACGCCGCGAGCACGAGCAGCGAAAGCGCCGCGCACATCGCCAGGAGCATCCTGACCTTGCCTCGAGTGATCGCCATGTGGGTCTCCTCCGTCCTCGCTATGATGGCGGCGGGCACGCTACCACAACTGGTCTAGACCAGTTAATGAATCGATGTTAAGAGATTGGAAGCTGCGGTGCTCGCCCGACCAACGATCGGGCTGCGCTCCTCGCGGAGCTGCGGTGCTCGCCTCAGGCGCGCTTCTCCACCAGGCGCCGGGCCAGGTAGTCGCCCTCACCCTCCACCCCGGGCGGGCAGAAGAAGTAGCCGCCGCCGAAGGCCACCATGTACTCGTCCAGGTCCTGGCCGTGGGTCCGCCGCTTGGTGTGCGCGAACTGCTTCTCGATGTCGCGGCAGAAGGCCATGAACACCGAGCCGGAGTCGAGCAGGCCGTAGTCGTCGAAGCCGTTGTTGAACACGAACGGCCGGCGCAGGAAGCGGTGCTTCTCGTCGCCCGGCCGGCGCGGGTTGGCCATGCGGATGTGGGCGTCGCGCGGGGTCTGGGAGTCGAGCGTCGGCACCTCCTCCTCCTTCTTGCCCCCCAGGGGCGCGCCGGTGATCTTCTCGCGGCCGATGGAGTCGTCCTGCGCGGTGCGCGAGAGCCGGTCCCAGCGCTCGATCTTCAACCGGATCAGGCGCAGCGCGAGGTACGAGCCGCCGCGGGCCCATGCCGGGGCCTCGGAGCCGGTGAAGATCAGCGCCTCGCGGTCGGCCGGCGATGTTCTGCGAGCCGTCGGGGAAGCCGAGCAGACCGCGAGCGTCGGCCACTCCCGGGCGCTTGCGGGTGGAGGGGTTGTCCTCGGCGAAGCGCTGAAAGCAGGCCTGGGCCCAGCGACCCTCGAGCCGGCCCTTCGTGCGGCGCATCACGTCGCGCACCGCGTGGTGGGTGATCATCGCGTGGTCCGACTGCACCAGCAGCAGGAGGTCCCCGTGGCAGCGCCGCGGATCGAGGTTGTCCCCGGGGAAGGAGGGCATGCGGCTGAGCGCGGCGGGGGCCTCGCCCCTCAACCCGAAGCGCCCGTCGAAGAGCGACGCGCCCAGCGCCAGCGTGATGGTGAGCCGCCCATCGTCGCGATCGTCGAAGCCGAGCTCACCCGTGTCCGACGGGGGCAGCGACGCGTTCGCGATCGGGTCGAGGCGATCGGGCCGGCCCTGGGTGAGCTCGCCGATGCGCTCGGTGAGGTCGCCGAAGAGGCCCTCCAGGTCGTCGGTCACCACGTCGTACGCGGCCACCATCCCGTAGGGCGTGCGCTCGGTCACGATCCCGGCCTGGCGCGGGCCCGACCAGGGAACGAGCTGCTCCGAGGCCGCGGCCTCGTCGTCGTCCAACAGCCGCGAGGCGCCGAAGGCCCCGGCGGCCACCGCGGCGCCCCCCGCCGCGCCCTGTACGAAGCGCCTGCGCGAGACTCCGCTCACACCGGTCTCACGATTTGACGCCGAGCGTCCCCTGCACGCGGGCCAGCGGCTCGGCCAGCGCCTCGATGGTCTGCTTCACCTCTCGCTGCTGGGCCGCGGAGAGCTCGTTGTAGGGCGGGTAGCTGTCTCCCTCGCGGAGCGAGGCCACCTCGTCGAACGCGGCCTGGAACGCGTCGTCGATCTCGTCCGCGAGCTCGGGGTCCTTGGCCTCCACCAGCGGTGCCAGGGCGTCGAAGAACTCGCGCGCGCCCTCCAGGTTGGCCACGAACGTGGGCAGGTCGAGCTTCGAGTAGCGCTCCTCCTCGCCCGTGATCTTGGACTCCTCGACCTCGTCCACCAGCTCGGCGGTGCCGGGGATCACGACCTCGGGGGTCACGGTGGCCTCGTCCATGCGCTTGTCGAGGGTCTTCGAGTCCCGCACCAGGCGGGCGGCCAGCGCGCGCGTGCGCGCGGTGATCTGCTCGTCCTTCCACAGTTGGCGCTCTATCGGGTGGAATCCGGTCCACGTGGGGTCCTGGGCCTTCTTCGGGAAGTCATCCTCGCGCGCATCGATCTTGCCGTCCAGCTCGGGGAAGAGCGCCACGAGCGGCTCGATGCGCTCGTAGTAGGGGCGACCGGCGGCGTAGGCCTGCTTGGCCTTCGGCACGGAGCCGGCGTCCACCGCGGCCTGAAGGGCGGTGGTGGCGACCACGAGACCGGCCGCCTGGCGCCGCGCGTAGGCCGTGATCTGGGCCATCGCGGCGTCGAGGTCCTCCGCGTTCGTGGCGTTCGTGTCCACGGTCACCGAGCCGGTGCTCGTGCCGGTCGTGCCGCCGGTGTTCGTCCCGCCCGTGCTCGAGCCCTCGATCTGCACGCCGGAGTCGTCCTCGCCGCAGGAGGCCGCCACCGTGGCTGCGCCCGCACCGATGACCGCCGCCGCCAGAACCGCCATCCACTGCCTGCCCGCCAATTTGACCTCCGGAAAGGGTTAGGGTCACCTAAGGGTTAGGGAACCCTAACAAGCGGGGCGAGGCGTGCGGCCCGCGGCGTATGCGATCTCATCGCGGGCGTGCGGAGCATCTGCAGACAACCCTCCCACCCAGCCCCCAACGCCGCCGGCGGCCCGGCGCCTACAGCTCGCGCTCGAGCAGCTTCGTCGCCGCCGACGCCGGGTCGATGCGGCGGGCCACCACCTCGTCCAGGAGCTCCTGCACCGACTCGTCCTCGCGCACCTGCTCCTCGAGCTTCCGCCGCAGCCGCCCGGTGGCCAGGGCCATGACCTCGTTCATCAGGTTGCGGCGCCGGCGCTCGTCGAGGGTCCCGTGCTCGGCGATGTAGGCGCGGTGCTCGGCGATCTTGTCCGCCAGCTCCACCGTGCCCTCGTTGCGGGAGGCCTCGGTCTTCAGGATCGGCACCCGCCAGCCCTTCTGCGGAGCCAGGGAGAGCACGCCGCGGATCTCGCGGATCATCGTGTCGGTGAGCGGGTGGTCCGACTTGTTCACCGCGATCACGTCGGGGATCTCCATCACGCCCGCCTTCAGCGCCTGGATGGAGTCGCCGCTGCCCGGCATCAGCACGAGCACCACGGTGTCGGCGTGGTCGATGATGTCCACCTCGGCCTGCCCCACGCCCACGGTCTCGAGGAACACGTCGTCCTTGCCCGAGGCGTCCATCAGGAGGGCGGTCTGCAGCGCGGCCTCCGACAGCCCGCCCAGCGACCCGCGGCTGGCCATCGAGCGGATGAACACGCCGGGGTCGAGGAAGTGGTCGGCCAGGCGGATGCGGTCGCCGAGCAGGGCGCCGTGGGTGAACGGCGAGCTGGGGTCGATCGAGAGCACCGCCACCTCGCGCTCGAGGCTGCGGGCGTGCTCCACCAGGCGGCCGATCAGCGTGGACTTGCCCACTCCGGGCGGGCCGGTGAAGCCGACCACCGCGGCGTTGCCGGTCTTGGGGTAGACCTCGCGCACCAGCGCCCAGCCCTCGGGGTCGTCGTTCTCCACGAGCGAGATCGCGCGGGCGAGGGCGCGCTTGTCACCGGCGAGCAGGCGCTCGGTGAGCTCGGCGGCGGTGCGGCCTGTGGCGGGCATGGGCGGGCAATCCTACGGACGGCGGCGGCACCCGGCGCCCGGGGCGGGCGCCCTACTCGTACGCCAGCGCCCGCAGCACGTCGAGCCGCGCGGCCCGCCGGGCCGGCCCGATCGCCGCCAGCACCCCGGCCAGCGCGGCCGCGATCAGCAGGATGATCAGGGTGCCCACCGGGTAGGCCAGCTCGAAGCCCTCGTCGGCCAGCGGCACGGTGAGGAGCGCCGCGAAGATCACACCGAGGACCATTCCGAGCACGGCCCCGATCAGCGCCGTGATCACCGACTCGTAGCGGATCATCCGCCGCACCTGGCGCCGGGACATGCCCACCGCGCGGAGCATGCCGAGCTCGCGCGTGCGCTCGTGGATGGAGAGCGCCAGCGTGTTCACGATCCCGAACACGGCCACGATCACGGCCAGCGAGAGCAGGGCGTAGATGAGCCCGAGGAGCTGGTTCACCTGCTCCTCCTGGTTGTCCTTCAGCTCCTGCTGGTTCAGCACGTCGACGGTGGGGTAGCGCTTCTCGATCGTGGCCGTCATGACCTTCTTCACCCTGTCGACGTCCGTGCCCGGCCGCACCTTGAGCAGGGCGAGGGTCGGCGCCGTGCGACCGTAGTCGCGGCGCAGGGACTCGTTGTTCACCAGCAGGTTGCCGAGGAGGTCGGCGTTGTCCTTCACCGTGCCCACCACCTGGTAGGTGGCGATCCGCTCGAGCGGGGTGCGCACCGCCAGCGTGTCCCCCACGTCGATGTTGTTGCTCTTGGCCCAGGCGTCGTCCACGATCGCCTGGCTGTCCGTGAGTGCGCGCAGCTCGGCCTCGGAGCCCTTCTTGAAGTCGAGGTCGAGCACCGAGGTGACCGTGCTGGGATCGGCGCCCGACACCCGCACGTTGCCGCTGATCGGTGCGGCGATCTTGGCGCTGGCGAAGCTGAGCGCGGAGCCGGTCTCCACGCCCGGCACCCTCTCCGCGTCCGTGACCGACTTGGCGGGGATGGTGGAGAAGCCGTCGATGTTCTGGAGGATCAGGTCGCCCTGGAAGTTGCGGTCCACCGCCGCCGACACCGACTTGCTGATCCCGGCGGCGAAGACGCTCACGAACACCACGAGCGCCAGCCCGATCATCAGCGCCGCGGCGGTGACCGCGGTGCGGCCCGGCTTGCGCAGGGTGTTCTCCCGGGCGAGCCGGCCGGTGAGCCCGAAGATCCACTCGAGCGGGCGTCCCACCACGGAGGCGATGGGACGGACGAGGCGCGGGCTGAACAGCGAGGTGCCGAGCAGCACGGCCACCGCGCCGCCGCCGATCAGCCCGGCCGCTCCGCCCGAGCTCTCCACGCCGCCGAACACGCCGATGGCCGTGAGCGCGAACCCGAGCAGGATCATGAGGAGGGCGAGCGCCGTGACTATGCGGCCCTGGCGGCGCACCCCGGACTGCTCGGCGTCCTGGAGTGCCGCCATCGGCGTGACGCCCGTGGCCCGCAGCGCCGGAGCGAGCGCGGCCACGAGCGTGACCACGATGCCGATCAGCAGCGAGACGATGATGGTCCGCGGGAGGATCACCGTGCCGGTGTTCGGCAGGTCGATCCCGAAGCTCTTGAAGAGCGCGTTGATCCCCTTGGCCAGGCCGAGCCCGCCGGCCAGGCCGAGTGCCGAGCCGAGCACGGCCAGCACCATCGCCTCCAGCACCACCGATCCGAGCACCTGCCCGCGCGAGGCGCCGAGGGTGCGCAGCAGGCCGAACTCGCGCGTGCGCTGGGCGACGGTGATCGAGAAGGTGTTGAAGATCAGGAACGCGCCCACGAACAGGGAGACGCCCGCGAACACGAGCAGGATGATCTTCAGGAAGCTGAGGTCGTCGGCGATGTCCTCCGACTGGCGCTTGCGCCGCCTGCTGGCCGGTCTCCACCTGCACCGTGGGCGGCATCACCTGCGCGATTCGCGCGCGCAGCTCGGCCGGCGTGACGCCGGCCGCGGCGGCCACCGAGATCTGATCGAACTTGCCCCTCTTGTCGGTGATGCGCTGGGCCTCGGGAAGCGTGAGCTGCGCTATCCCGGCGCCGCCGAAGGACGTGTCGCCCAGCTTGGTGAGCCCGGTGATCCGGTACCGGGTGACCCTCTCCTCGCCGGCGATGTTGAGCGTGTCGCCCACGTCGAGGTTCCCGCGGTCCGCGGTCTGCGTGTCGAGCGACGCCTCGGTGGCGTTCTTCGGGGGCGAGCCCTCCACGTAGTTGAGCGACTCGAAGCGCTTCGGCTGCGTGGACGAGATGAAGTTGGGGGCGAACTGGTTCCCGATCGGGTCGCCGTCGTCGTCCACGAAGCGGCCGAGCGAGAAGATCGAGCCGGTGGCCTCGTCCACGCCGTCCACCTGGCGGACGCGATCGAGCAGCGATGCCGGGAACGCGGGCTGGCCGGTGTCGTCCTGCTGGATGTCCGTCTTCGACGTGATCGCGACATCGGTGCCCTTCAGCGACTCGCTGAAGATCTGGTCGAACGAGTCGTTGATGGTGTCGGTGAGGACGTAGGTACCCGCCACCAGCGCGACGCCCAGGAAGATGGCCAGCCAGGTGGTGAAGGCCCGCAGCTTGCGCGCGGCGAGTCCTCGAAGCGCGACCTTGGTCATGGCCGGCGGAGGAGGCGGGGAGGCGGGTCATCAGGCCACGCTCTTCATCAGCTCGATCACCTCGGACGCGCTGCCCGCCGCCGCGTCGTGGACCACCTTGCCGTCGCGCAGCACGATCAGCCGGTCGGCGTAGGAGGCGGCCTCGGGATCGTGGGTGACCATCACCACGGTCTGGCCGAACTCGTCCACCGCCTGCCGGAGCAGGCGCAGCACCTCCTCGCTGGCGCGCGAGTCGAGGTTTCCGGTGGGCTCGTCGGCGAACACCACGGCGGGCTTCGACACCAGCGCGCGGGCCACGGCCACGCGCTGCTGCTGGCCGCCGGAGAGCTCGGACGGGCCGGTGCTCGGTGCGGTCCGCGATGCCGATCGTGTCGACCAACTGCTTCAGGAACGCCGGATCCGGCCTTTCTCCCGGCGATCGAGAGCGGGAGCACGATGTTCTCCTCGGCCGTGAGCACCGGGATCAGGTTGAAGAACTGGAAGATGAAGCCGAGCTTGTCCCGGCGGAGCTTGGTGAGGTCGCCGTCGTCGAGCCCGGTGATCTCCGTGCCGGCCAGCTCGACCGTGCCCGAGGTGGGGCGGTCGAGGCCGGCGAGGATGTGCATGAGCGTGGACTTGCCCGAGCCCGACGGACCCATGATCGCGCTGAAGTGACCCTCCTCGAAGGAGACGCTCACGCCGTCGAGCGCATCGACCGCGGCCTCCCCCTCGCCGTAGCGGCGGTGCAGGTCGTGTGCTCTGACGATGTCGGCCATTGTTGGCACTCTGGCATAGCCGAATGGGGGAGGTAGTACGGATAACCGGCCTATGGCCCGCTTATGATCGGGCCTTCATGCGTACCGCCCCCTACGGCGCATGGCCGTCGCCCGTTTCGGCTGCCATGGCGGCCGCCGCCGGCGTCCGCCTGTCCGAGCCGTGGCTCGGCACGGGCGGATCGACGTGGTGGCTCGAGCGCCGTCCCAGCAACGCCGGGCACACCACGCTCGTGCGCGACGGCGAGGACGTGACCTCGCCCGAGACCAACGTGCGCACCCGCGTGCACGAGTACGGCGGCGGCGCCTGGCTGCTCCACGGCGACACCGCCTTCTTCTCCGAGTACTCCGACCAGCGCCTCTACCGCCTGGACCCGGGCGCCGAGCCGCGCCCGATCACCCCGGAGCCGCCGCGCCCGTCGTCGATCCGCTACGCCGACGGCCGCGCCACCCCGGACGGCGAGTCGATCCTCACCGTGCGCGAGACCCACGGCGAGGACGACGAGCCCGTGAACGACCTGGTGGCCGTGCCCGCCGACGGCTCCGGCGAGCCCCGGGTGCTCGCCTCCGGCCGCGACTTCTACGCCTATCCGCGGCCCAGCCCCGACGGCACCCAGGTGTGCTGGACCTGCTGGGACCACCCCAACATGCCGTGGGACGGCACCGAGCTGTGGGTGGCACCGCTCGACGACCCGGCGTCCGCGCGCCAGGTTGCCGGCGGGCCGGGCGAGTCCATCTGGCAGCCCGAGTGGAGCCCCGACGGCCGCCTCCACTGGGTGTCCGACCGGGACGGGTGGTGGAACATCTTCCGCGAGGGCGAGCAGCTCACGGACGAGCAGGCCGAGCTCGGCTACCCGCAGTGGCTCCTGGGCGGGTCCACCTACGACTTCCTACCCGACGGCTCGATCGTGTGCGTGCGGGTGCAGGGCGCGATGGAGCGCCTGGGCCTGCTGCGCCCGGGAGAGTCGCGGCTCGAGGACCTCGGGCTTCCCTACGACGCCGTGGGCTACCCCTACGTGAAGGCGCTCGGCGAGCGGGTGGTGCTGGTGGCCGCGGGCCCGACCGAGGAGGAGGCCGTGGTCCCTGGAGCGCGGCCGAGGGCCCGCGCGTGGTGCGGAACGCCAGCGTCGAGCCGCTCGAGCCGGGCTGGGCGCCGGTGCCGCGCACGCTCGAGTACGAGAGCGCGGGCGGGCGCACCTCGCACGCCCTCTGGTAGCCGCCGACCAACCCCGACTTCGAAGCGCCGGAGGGCGAGCTGCCGCCGGTGATCGTGCAGGTCCACGGCGGCCCCACCGCCCACGTGACGCCGATGCTCGACCTGGAGATCGTGTTCTGGACCAGCCGCGGCATCGGCGTGGTGGACGTGAACTACGGCGGCAGCTCGGGCTACGGCCGGGCCTACCGCGAGTCGCTCAACGGCCAGTGGGGCGTGGTGGACGTGGAGGACTGCGTGGCCGCCGCCCTGCACCTGGCCGCCGAGGGCGAGGCCGACGGCAACCGCCTGGCCATCCACGGCGGCAGCGCGGGCGGATACACCACCCTCTGCGCGCTGGCCTTCGGCGACGACTTCGCCGCCGGGGCGAGCTACTACGGGGTGGCCGACGCCGAGACGATGGCCGCCGACACGCACAAGTTCGAGTCGCGCTACCTCGACGCGCTCTTCGGGCCCTACCCGGAGACGCGCCGCCCTCTGGCGCGAGCGCTCTCCGATCCACTACGCCGACCAGATCGACGCCCCGGTGATCCTCTTCCAGGGCCTCGAGGACGAGGTGGTGCCGCCCTCGCAGAGCGAGGACATGGTGGCCGCGCTGGCCGCCCGCGGGGTGCCCCACGCGTACCTCGCCTTCGAGGACGAGCAGCACGGCTTCCGCAAGGCGGAGACGATGGAGCGCTGCCTCGAGTCCGAGCTCTCCTTCTTCGCGCAGGTCTTCGGCTTCCAGCCGGCCGACGACCTGGACCCCGTCGAGATCGCCTAGCCCCGATGGGCGGCGACCCGCGTGTGGATGCCTACATCGCCGGCCTCCCCGGCTGGCAGCAGGACATCTGCCGCGAGGTGCGCGCGCTGGTGCACGCCGCCGACCCCGAGGTGTCGGAGACGATCAAGCGCACGACGCAGCCGTACTTCGTGCTGGAGGGAAACGTCTGCGCGCTGCTGGCCACCAAGGACCACGTGAACGTGTTCCTCTACGACGGCGCGATCGTGCCGGATCCGGACGGGATCATCACCGGCGGCCACGACAACAAGACCGCCCGCACCATGGCCGTCTACCGCGACGAGACGATCAACGCGGAGGCGTTCACGACCATGATCAGGCAGATCATCGCCAACAACCGCGCCGGCGGCTGGCGAAAGCTGAAGCGGGACCGCGGGGACTGAGCCCGACCCCGGGGTGCGGATAGCCGCACCCCGTTTGGCCGGTATGCCCCATTGGACCAGGCCCCGTCTCGCGGCAACCTTTCCGTCATGGACTCGCGACTCACCTACGAAGCCGTGGAGGCCATGGTGGCCGAGGCGCGCAGGAGTGCCGAAGAGCGGCGCCGGCCCCCGGAACAGACACCCCCGGGACCCAGGCCCGCACGTTTCCGCCGCCACGCGACATGGACGCCCCGACGGGCGGGGCTCTCGAGATGAGCTTCTGGCGACGTGTGCTGCGCTCGGGCGCCGGCCGCTCGCGGCGGCGCGCGCCACGGATCAGCGCATCCGTGGCGATGGCGTACTAGCCACCGGCGGTCAGTGGCGCAGGGGAATCTCCCCGCGCACCAGCGTGCCCCCGCCCTCGGGACTGCGGAGAGAGAGCCGGCCCCCGAACGCCTCCACCCGGTCGGCCAGGCCGCGGAGACCGGTGCCGATCCGGCCCTCCGCGCCGCCGCGTCCGTCGTCCTCGACCTCCACCAGCAGGTGCTCGTCGTCGGCGGTCACGCGGACCCGCGCCACCTCGGCGCCCGAGTGCCGGGCCACGTTGGTCAGCGCCTCGGCCACCACGTAGTACGCCGCCGCCTCGAGGTTCTTGGACAGGCGCTCGCCGGTGCACGCCTCCAGCTCCACGCACACGGGCGAGCGCGTGGCCAGCGCCTCCAGGGCCGCGTTCAGGCCGTGGTCGCTGAGCACGGCCGGGTGGATGCCGCGGGCCAGCTCGCGCAGCTCGTCCAGCGCGGCCGACAGCTCGTCCCGTCCCTCCGCGAGCAGGCGCCGCGCCTCGGCGGGATCGGACTCGATGGCGGCCTGGGCCGCGGCCAGGTGCAGGGCCAGCGCCACCAGCCGCTGCTGCGCCCCGTCGTGGAGATTGCGCTCCAGGCGCCGGCGCTCGGCGTCGCCCGCCTCCACCAGTCGCGCGCGCGACGCGGCCAGCTGCTCGCGCGCCTCGGTGCTGGCCAGGGCGTCGGCCACCAGCTCGGCGAAGGCGGTGAGCTTGGCCTCGGCCTCCGGCGGGAAGTCGTGCGCCGTGCCGCTCGAGGCCACGATCGCGCCCCAGAGGCGGTTGGCCACCGTCACCGGGCCGGCCACCGAGGCCATGATCCCGGCGCGGTGCAGCTGCTCGGGCAGCCGCCCGGGCATGCGGCTGTAGTCGTCGACCCGGCCCGGGCCGCCCGTGCGCCACACCTGCACCACCGCGCTGTCGCCGTCGAGCGGCACCTCGGTGTCCGCGGGCACCACCGGCGCACCGCTGGCCGACCACGCGCCCACCACCTCGCCCGTCCCGTGGTCGCTGAACCGGACGAGGTTCGTGCTCCCCACTCCGAGCACGCCGCCCACCTCGCGGCAGACGCCCTCGAACACCTGCGCCGGGTCCGCGTCGCCGGCCACCATCGTGGCCACGCGCCGGAGGGCCGCCTGCTCCTCGGCCAGCGCTCGCAGCTTGACGAGAGCTGTGCTCTCGCCGCCGCATCACGACCTGCAGGAACTTGAGCACGGCGAGCACGCGCCGGTGGTCCTCGGCCGCGGGGGGAAGCCCGAGCTTGCCGAAGATGCTGGTCACGTGCTTCTCCACCGCCCGCTCGGTCACCACCAGCTGCGCGGAGATCGCGTTGTTGGAGCGCCCCTCGGCCATCAGCTCCAGCACCTCGCGCTCCCGGGGAGTGATGTCCACCAGCGGGTCGTCGCGCCGGGCGCGACCGAGCAGCTGGGCCACCACCTCCGGATCCAGTGCCGACCCGCCGCCGGCCACCCGCTTCACGGCGTCCACGAACACCTCCACGTCGGCCACGCGGTCCTTCAGCAGGTACCCCACGCCGCCGGCCGAGTCGCCCACGAGCTCCAGCGCGTAGCCCTCCTCCACGTACTGGGAGAGCACGAGCACCGACGTGCCCGGCTGGCTGGCGCGGATCTCGAGCGCGGCGCGCAGTCCGTCGTCCGTGTTGGTGGGCGGCATGCGGATGTCCACCACGGCCACGTCCGGCCGGTGCGCGCTGACCTTGCGCAGCAGGTCCTCCGCGTCCCCGGCCTGAGCCACCACCTCGAAGTCATCGGACTCGTCGAGCAGCCGCACGATGCCCTCGCGCAGGAGCACCGAGTCGTCCGCCACCACCACGCGCAGGGGGCCGTCGTTCAGCACGGGATGTCCGCCCTGACCACGGTGCCGCCGCCGCGGCCGTTCATCACCTCGAGGCGGCCTCCCACCGCGTACAGGCGATCGGCCAGCCCGTTCAGCCCGGACCCCCTGGTGGGGTCGGCTCCGCCCACGCCGTCGTCTGATGACCTCCACCAGCACGTGGCCATCGTCGCGCACCGCGCGCACGAACGCCTTCGTGGCCGACGAGTACTTGGCCACGTTGGTCAGCGCCTCGGCCACCACGAAGTAGGCGGCCAGCTCCACCGACTCGGGCAGCCGCTCGCCCGGAGTGGCCTCCACCTCCACCGGGCACCGGCGAGCGCCCGGCCAGCGATTCCAGCGCCGGACCCAGGCCGCGATCGCTCAGCACGGCCGGGTGGATGCCGCGGGCCAGCTCGCGCAGCTCCTCGAGCGCCGAGTCCAGCTCCGCGGCCGCATCGGCCAGCATCCGGTCCGCGCGCTCGGGGTCGTCCAGGCGCCCGCGGGCCAGGCGCAGCTTCAGCGCCATCGACACCAGCCGCTGCTGCGCGCCGTCGTGCAGGTTGCGCTCGAGCCGGCGCCGCTCCTCGAGGGCGGCCACCACGCCCCGGCGCCGCTGCTCGCTCAGCTCCTCGATCTTCGCCCGCAGCTCGGCGTCCAGGCGCTCGTTCTCGAGCGTGATGCTGGCCGCCGCGCCCACCGCGTCGATCAGCTCGCGCTCGTCCTCCAGCGAGGCGTCGTGCAGGATCGCGGCCACCGGCGAGCCGTGGTCGTGCACGATCGTGGCCACGCGGTCCGAGCCGGGATCGGGCAGCTCCATCGGATGCCCGGACGCGCTCACGTACTCCCCGCGGGCGGGGAGCCAGTAGGCCAGCGTGAGCCCCGGGTCGCCGAGGGCGTCGGCCAGCGCGTCGCGCAGGCCGCGGCGGCGGTCCGGGCCCTCGGACAGGCGAGCCACCAGCTCCGACACCGCGCCCGCGCGCGTCAGACGCATGCGCAGCAGCCCGCCCAGGAAGGCGAACGGGACCATCATCAGGCTCACGAGTCCGGCCACGTCCACGGCCCTCTCCACGCTGTTGGGCACCGGCGTCACGTCCGCCACGAGGGAGAGCGACAGGAGCGCCGCGAGCACCACTGCCGCCGCGTACACGGGCACCAGCACCTGGCGCTGGGTGCGGGAGCTGCGCATCCACCGCTGCCGGAGTGCCACCACGACCCCCACCAGCGCGGCGATGGCCAGGAGCGACTGAACGGAGAGCAGCGCGTCGGCCACGGGCTTGTCGTCGAAGGCCTGCAGCGGGTTGCTGGCCCAGTTGTCGGGCCTGGTGTCGTAGAAGAGGAGGGTTACCCACCAGAGCACGGTGGTCACGAAGTAGCCCAGCGACCGCCGACCGCGCGTGCGAAGCGCGTCTCCAGCCGCCCGGTGGGGAAGGCCATCAGCATGTGGAACAGCAGGGCGAAGGGCAGCGGGTTCACGACCAGGCCGACGATGAACACGCCCGGATGGCTGTCCACGATCAGGCCGGAGACGCACCAGGTGAACCCCACCGCGGCCATGAGCGCGCCGAAGTTGTTCTCCGGGCGCCGGTACCACGCGAACAGGCCCGTGCCGATGAAGGACCACCCGATGAGCGGCCCGAACACGGCGGTGAGCGCCCGGTCGTTGATGTCGTCCGGCGCCGAGAGCGCGAGCACCAGCGGGACGGCCCCGGCGATGAAGCCCGCCACGCCCAGGGCCCAGAGCGCGCGGCGCAGGCCCGGTCACGCGATGACCGCCTCCAGCGCGTCGCCGGACAGCTCGGACTTGGGGATGAAGCCGCGGGCCGCGCTGCCCTCCACCATCGACCTCAGGTCCTCGCGGGCACGGCTGGACACCAGCACGATCGCCCCCCGCGTGCTCGCGGCGGCGAGCCGGGTGGCCACCTGGAAGCCGTCGATGTCGGGCAGCTGGATGTCCAGCAGCACCACGTCGGGATCCAGCTCGGCCACCACCCGCAGGCCCCTCTCGCCGTCCTCGGCCTCCCCCACGACGTCGTAGCCCTCGGCCTCGAGGAGCATGCGGGCGCTCGCCCGGAAGCCCGGGTGATCGTCCACGATGACGACGGTGGTTGCCATGTAAAGCGATTCTGCCTGCTCGCGGTCCCGCCGCCAATACGGATACCCGCACCTATCATCCGCACTCCATGGAGGGCGCCACAGAGCCGATCACCGCCCCACCGTCGGGGCTGCCCGCGGAGCTTCGCGGAGCGCCGCCGCCGCTGCAAGGGGGACCTCTCGCGCTGCTCCGCTTCATGCGGGCCAACGGAATGCTGAACCTCCAGTACGCCCGCCTGATCCTGCGGCTCGCGGCCTGGCGCCTGCGGCTGGGCCGGCGCCTGAGGGTGGACGGCCTCTCCTTCATCGGCCCCGGCTGCACGCTGGAGGTTTCGCCGCGCGCGACGCTCGAGCTCGGCCGCTGGTCCTGGATCGGCCACGGCTGCAAGCTCCGCGCCCACGAGGGGCTGATCTCGATCGGGGCCAAGACCGTGATGGGCCAGGAGTGCACGATCTCCGCCTTCCAGCACGTGTCGATCGGCCGCGAGTGCGTGATCGCCGACCGCGTGATGCTGATCGACTTCGACCACGGGATGGTGGAGGTGGACCGGCCGATCCGGCTCCAGGGGATCTACAAGCGCGACGTGCGCGTGGGCCACAACGTGTGGATCGGATACGGCGCCTGCATCCTGCGCGGCGTGACGGTGGGCGACAACGCGGTGATCGGCACGAACGCCGTGGTGACCCACGACGTGCCCGCCAACGCGGTGGTGGGAGGCGTGCCCGCGCGGGTGATCCGCATGCGCGACGCGCCCAGCCGGATGCGCTTCACCTGAGCGCGGCCGTGCCGCGGTTCTCCGACTTCGACTCACGCGGCTACCGGACCGTGGACGCGCGCACGGGCTACGCCGGCTGGGTCTCCAGCTACGAGGACACGGTGGAGGACGCCATGGACCTCGAGTTGCTGGAGCGGCTCGGGGTGGACTGGGCCGCCGCGGGCGAGGCCGCCGACCTCGGCTGCGGCACCGGGCGGATCGGCGCGTGGCTGCGCGCCCGGGGCGTCGCCGCGGTGGACGGCGTGGACCTGACGCCGGAGATGCTGGCCCGGGCGGACGCGCGGGGCGCCTACCGCCGGCTCGCGGAGGCCGACGTGGGCGCCACCGGACTCGAGACCGGCGGCGTACGGCCTGGCCACCTGCTGCCTGGTGGACGAGCACCTCGAGTCACTCTCGCCCCTGTACGCCGAGGCGGCGCGCCTGGTGCGCGCCGGGCGGGACCTTCGTCCTTGCGGGCTACCACCCGCAGTTCATCTATGGCCACGGGCATCCCCACGCACTACGACGACCCCTCGGGGAGCCGGTGGCGATCGACACCCACGTGCACCTGATCGGCGAGCACGTGACGGCCGGCCTCGAGGCGGGCTTCGCGCTGGCGGAGATGCGCGAGCGGGTGGTGGACGACGGATGGGTGGAGCTGAAGCCCGCGTGGGAGCGCTGGCGCGGGCAGCCCGGTGAGCTTCGCGCTGGTGTGGCGCGGCGCCCTAGCGGTGCGGAGGCCACCAGCCGTGGCCGTGGCCATGGTGGTGGTGATGGCCGTGGTGATCGTCCGGCCGTGAGATGCAGTTGCGCCGCCAGGAGTCGGGCGGGAAGGGCAGGTCGGCCGCGATGGCCGTCTCCACGTAGTCGTTCTCCAGCCTGTCGCCCGAGCCCGGGGCGAGCTTGGCCTGCGTGGCCCGCAGGGCCGCGCGCGGGGCGTCCGGGGTGACCCAGGGGGCCACGGCCAGGAACTCGCGCTTGGGCCCGGCGTAGGGAGCCAGGGAGGCGGGATCGTTCTCGGGCGGGTTCGGCATGAAGCGCGAGTTGCCCACGTAGTTGCAGCCGCGCCCGCGCAGGCCGCGCTGGGTGATCGCCGTCTGGCCGTCGAACACGAGGTCGCCGAGCTGGCCCACCAGGTGGGGCGTCACGTTGTAGCTGAAGTGCACCGTCGGATCGGAGGCCGCGCGCCAGGTGGAGCGCATCCAGTCGAGCGGCTGCCAGAACGGCGCGGCCGACACCCAGGGGCCCGGATTGGCCTCGTCCTGCATCACCACGTTGGTGCCCAGGCGGTCGAGACAGCGCATGTAGTACTTGCTCGTGTCGGAGCACGGGTCCACGCCCGCGGGCGGGTCGCCGTAGATGAACGCCGGCAGGCTGGTGGCGAATCCGAGACGCGCGTCCGTGCCGGGCAGGCGGAACGGCCGCAGGTTCTCCACCGCGTCGGCGCCGGTGGAGGGGCCGTTCGCGATCTGGAGCACGTTCTCGATGTCGGTGAGCGGCACCTTCTTGTTCTGCTGCACCACGTTGCGCAGCGGCTGCGGGCCCTCGACGCGCGCCTGGTAGGGCGCCCACAGGAAGGCCTCGTTGTACACCTCGGGCCCGTTGGCCACGTACACGGACTTCGGCCGCGGCAGGTCGGGGTCGCGGAAGATGTCGATCTCGGAGGGATCCACCGACTCCCGGAACGGGGCCTGGTTGTTCGAGCCGAGGATGTAGACGCCGTAGCGGCGGGCCATGTCCGAGAACACCTGCATCCACCCGCGGCCGAAGGTGTCCGTGCCGCCGGTGAACACCGCGCTGATGGAGGGAAGGCGTGGGGAAGCGGGTCTGGTAGGCGCCGACCGGACCGGAGTAGGTGCCGAGCAGCGAGCTGATCAGGGCCACCGTGGCGCAGGGGAAGCCCTGGCCGGGGCAGATCGACGCCGGGTCGGAGGCCAGCGTCCGGGCCTCGGCGCCGCGGGTGCCGGTGGCCAGGGTCATGATGCCCACGTCCTCGTTGAAGGCCACCACGTTGGGCGCCCCGTGCACCAGCCGCGGCAGCACGCGCTCGCGGATCATGCACTCGATCTTGGTGCGGAAGCTCGCGTAGGTCTCCACGTGCCGCGCCTCCTGCTTCAGCTGCATGGCGAACACGCGGAATCCGTGCCGGCGCGACCCCTTGGCCTCGATCGTGCCGAGGCTGCGGCCCGCCCGGGCCGCGACGCAGGCGCTCCGCGAGGGCGGCGGCGGAATGGCCGCCGGCGGCCCCTCCACCTCGGCCTCGGCGCGCCGGGCCATCAGCGGATCGTTGGTGATCAGCTCGTCCACCCCCGCCCGGGCGGCGGCGGCCACCTCCGCGGCGGTGTCGATCGTGAAGGGCACCACGCGCAGGCCGGCCGCGTGCGCCTTGGCGATGTACTCCGGCGTGAGCGGCCACTGGGGTGAGACCCAGTCGTACCCGGCGGCGCGAGCGGTGTCGATGTTGCCGAGGCTCGAGCCCAGCGAGAGCAGGCTCGTCTCCACGTCGGGGAGCCGGCTCTTGACCACGGTGAGATTGGGCGGCCAGAACGACTGCACGATCAGGCGCGAGTGCGGGAAGCGCGCCGCCTCGATCGCGTCGATGACGGTGTTGGCGTAGGCGTCCGTGCCGTCGTAGTCCGGGTCCGTCGGGAGGTTCTTGATCTCCAGGTTCAGCCGCGCGCCCTTCTGCTTGGCCAGCGCGAGCACCTCGGAGAGCTTCGGGATGGGGGCGCGGCGGCGGTCCCCGGCCGCGAGCTGCACGAAGTTGGCGGTGGTGCCGAGGATGTCCGAGGGGCAGTCGGCGCGAAGCTGGGCGAACGTGCGCGCGGCCACGTTGCCGGTGCAGGGCGTGGTCCGGTCGAGCGTCGCGTCGTGGATCACCACGGGCACGCGATCGCTCGTGAGCTTCACGTCCAGCTCCAGCACGAAGCCGCGGACGGCCGCGTTCGCGAAGGCCGGAAGCGTGCTCTCCGGGTACACGGGCTTGCCGAACTCGAGCGACCCGCCGCGATGCGCGTGGATGAACGGGCGGGCGGCCAGTGCCGGGCGCGGCCACGGCCAGCATCACGGTCAGCGCGGCCAGGCAGGAGGCCACGACGACGGCGGAACGGCGGGTGCGGGGCGGACGCACGGCGCGATCCTAACCCGCCGCGCAGAGCCGATGCGGCAGCACCGTGCTGTGGGGTTACCCGCACCCCCGCTCTCGTAGCAGCCGCATTTGAAGCACGGCCCCCTGAGCTGAGACTGGTCGCGTGGCAATCAACGAGAAAGGGGGACCGGTGAACAACAAGCCAAACCTGGCAGCGCGAGCCGGCCGCTGGAGCACCCAGCACCGGAAGAAGGCCATCATCGGATGGCTCGTGTTCGTGGTTCTCGCCGTCTTCGTCGGCGGCTCGGTCGGAACCAACACGCTGAACGGACGACAACTCCGGCGTCGGCGAGTCGGGCCGTATCGACAAGATCACCGGCAAGGCCTTCCCCGACGAGGCCGGCGAGTCGATCCTCGTCCAGAGCAAGAACGGCGCGCGGCAGAACGACCCTGCAGTTCAGGGCGGCCGTTGCGGACGTGATGAAGCGCATCGACGCCAAGAAGGGCGTCAAGGAGATCGAGAGCCCGTACGCCAAGGGCAACGAGGGGCAGCTCTCCCCCGACGGGCGCTCCGCCCTCGTGACCTTCGACCTGCCGGGTGACGACGACGCGTCGGAGAAGCTCGTTGACGGTCCGCTGGCTGCCGTGAAGGCCGCCGAGCGGGCTCACCCCGGATTGCGCATCGAGGAGTTCGGCGACGCGAGCGCGGACAAGGCGCTGAACGCGGCCTTCGAGGACGACTTCAAGAAGGCCGAGATCACGTCGCTGCCGATCACGCTGATCATCCTGATCCTCGCGTTCGGCGCTCTCCTCGCGGCCTTCGTGCCCCTGGTGCTCGCCGTCACCGCCGTGGCCGCGGCCATCGGCCTGATCGGGCCGCTCAGCCAGATCTGGCCCGTGGACGAGGCGATCTCATCGGTGGTCCTCCTGATCGGCCTGGCCGTGGGCGTGGACTACTCGATGTTCTACCTACGCCGCGAGCGCGAGGAACGGGCCGCCGGCCGGTCCGAGGAAGCGGCACTGGCCGCGGCCTCGGCCACCTCCGGGCGCGCCGTGCTCATCTCCGGCATCACCGTGATGATCGCGATGGCCGGGATGTACTTCGGCGGAGCGGCCACGTTCAGCTCGTTCGCCACGGGAACCATCCTCGTGGTGGCGGTGGCCATGATCGGATCGCTCACGGTCCTGCCGGCGATCCTCTCGAAGCTCGGCGACCGGGTGAACAAGGGCCGCGTGCCCTTCATGAAGCCGGAGAAGCGCACGGGCGAGGCCCGCGCGTGGGCCTGGGTCCTCGACCGGGTGCTCAAGCGCCCGCTCGTGTCCGTGATCGCCGCCACCTCGGTGCTGGTGGTGCTGGCCATCCCGCTGACTCACATCCACACGGCCGACTCCGGCGTGGACGGACTGCCGCGCAGCCTGGCCGTGATGCAGACCTACGACCGCATGCAGGCCGCGTTCCCCGGTGAGCAGTTCACCGCGGAGATCGTGATGAAGGGCAAGAAGGTGTCCCAGGCCGAGCTGAGCCACGTGGCGGACAACGTGCGCCAGGTGGCGAAGGACTCGGATCAGTTCGGAGAGCCCGTCACGTCCGAGATCAGCCCCAACGGGCAGGTCGGGATCGTGCACGTCCCGCTGGCCGGCACGGGCACCGACGACACCTCGCTCGACGCGGTGAAGGAGCTGCGCGCGAACGTGGTGCCGGAGGAGACCGCCGGCGTCCAGAGCGCACAGGTGCTCGGCGTCTCCGGCTTCACCGCCGGATCGCTGGACTTCAACACGCAGATGAGCTCGCACATCTGGTACGTGCTCGGGTTCGTCCTGCTGATGGCGTTCGTGCTGCTGCTGGTCACGTTCCGGTCGATCGTGATCCCGATCAAGGCGATCGTGCTCAACCTGCTGTCGGTGAGCGCGGCGCTCGGGGTCGTGACCTGGGTGTTCCAGGACGGTCACTTCGAGGACCTCCTGAACTTCAGGTCCACCGGAGCGATCACCGCCTGGTTCCCGATCATGCTGTTCGTGATCCTGTTCGGCCTCTCGATGGACTACCACGTGTTCATCCTCAGCCGGATCCGCGAGGCGGTGGACCGCGGCGAGTCCACGGACGATGCGGTGGCCCACGGGATCAAGTCCACGGCGGGTGTCGTGACCGCCGCGGCGCTGGTGATGGTCGCGGTGTTCTCGATCTTCGCCACGCTCTCGTTCATCGACATGAAGCAGTTCGGAGTGGGCCTCGGAGTGGCCATCCTGCTGGACGCCACCCTGGTCCGCGGAGTGCTGCTCCCGGCGACGATGAAGTTGCTCGGCGACTGGAACTGGTACCTGCCCAAGCGGCTGGACTGGCTCCCGAAGATCGGGCACGAGCCGGAAGTGGAACCCACTCGGCGCGTAGGGCCAGTCCCTGGCGCGAGAGCAGTTCCCTCCCCCGCCACGCGCCCGCCATGACGGCGGGCGCGTGTGCGTTCGAGGGCCCTTCGGAGCCTCTTTGACTTTGTAGTCAGTCGCACGATAAAGTGGCCGCCGAATGGCGTCCGACGCCCTCCAGCGGACCGCGCTCGACCACCTCTGGCTCCACTTCACGCAGATGGGCGGCTACGCCGACCCGGAGCAGCTTCAGGTGATCGTCCGGGGTGACGGCTGCTACCTCGAGGACTCGAACGGCAAGCGCTACCTCGACGCTCTCGCCGGCCTCTTCTGCGTGAACATCGGCTACGGCCACGGCGCCGAGATGGGCGAGGCGGCCGCGGCGCAGATGCGCGAGCTGCCGTTCGCGATCAACTGGACGTTCGCCCACCCCCGGTCGATCGAGCTGGCCGCGGAGCTGGCCGATCTCGCGCCCGGCGACCTCAACCGGGCGTTCTTCGTGTCGGGTGGCTCGGAGGCCGCCGAGGCGGCGTGGAAGCTCGCTCGCGAGTACCACCGCGCCCGGGGCGAGCGGCGCTGGAAGGCCATCGCCCGCCGCGTGGCCTACCACGGCACCACGCTGGGGGCGCTCTCGCTCACCGGCTGCACCGAGCTGCGCACGCCCTTCGAGCCGCTCGTGCCCGATGTGCTCCACGTGTCGAACACGAACCGCTACCACCGCCCGCCCGAGGAGACCGAGGCCGAGTTCACGAGCTTCCTGCTCGACGAGCTGGAGGCCACGATCGTGCAGGCCGGGCCCGACACCGTGGCGATGGTGATCATGGAGCCGGTGCAGAACGCGGGCGGCTCGTTCACGCCGCCGGCGGGCTACTTCGAGGGCGTGCGCGCCATCTGCGACGAGCACGGCATCCTGCTCTGCGCCGACGAGGTGATCACGGGCTTCGGGCGCACGGGCCACTGGTTCGCCTCAGAGCGCTACGACATCCGGCCCGACCTGATCACCTCCGCCAAGGGGCTGTCGTCGGCGTACGCGGCGATCGGCGCGGTGATCGCGAGCGAGCGCGTGATGGAGCCCTTCACGCGCGCGGGCGAGATGTACACGCACGGCATGACCTTCGGCGGCCATCCGGTGCAGGCGGCGGTGGCGCTGAAGAACATCGAGATCATGCGCCGCGAGCGCATCGTGGAGCACGTGCGCGACCGCGAGGCCGACTTCCGCGCGACCCTGGAGCAGCTGCTGGACCTGCCGATCGTCGGCGACGTGCGCGGCTGCGGCTTCTTCTATGCGCTCGAGCTGGTCAAGGACAGGGAGACGCGCGCGAGCTTCACGGATGAGGAGTGCGAGGACCTGCTCCGCGGCTTCGTGTCGCCCCAGCTCTTCGAGCGCGGCCTGATCTGCCGCGCCGACGACCGCGGCGATCCCGTGGTCCAGATCTCACCTCCGCTCGTGGCCGGCCAGGCGGAGTTCGACGAGATCGCGGGCACGCTCGGAGCCGTGCTCGAGGAGGCCGGCCTGCGCATGCAGGTGGCCGCATGAGCGGCGTCAACGGCGGGCCCGGCTTCGACGCGGTGGTGGTGGGCGCCGGGCACAACGGGCTGACCTGCGCGGCCTACCTCGCGCGGGCGGGGCTGCGCGTGTGCGTGCTCGAGCGGCGCGACATCGTCGGCGGTGCCTGCGTGACCGAGGAGGTGTGGCCCGGCCACCGCGTGTCCCGCGCCTCATACGTCGTGTCGATGCTCCAGCCGAAGGTGGTGAGCGACCTGCGGCTGCACGACTTCGGCTACCAGGCGATCCCGCTCGACCCCGCCTTCGCGACGATGGGCACCGGCGGCCGGCCGATGTTCTTCTTCAACGACTCCGCCGCCACCCAGGCCTCCATCCGGCCCCACTCGGCCAAGGACGCCGAGGCCTACCCGCGCTTCGAGGCGCTGCTGGAGCGCATGGCCGAGTTCCTGCGCCCGCTGATGCTCCGGCCGCCGCCCGCGCTCGGCTCCAAGCGCCCGGGCGACCTGCTCTCGCTCCTGCGGGAGGCGGGCCGCGCCGCGGGGCTGAAGCAGCGCGAGGTGCACGAGCTGTTCCGCGTGATGACGATGTCGGTGGGGGACCTCCTGGACGAGTGGTTCGAGTCGGACGCACTCAAGGGGTCGTTCGCCTCCACGGGCGTGGTGGGCGTCTGGGCCGGCCCGCGCACCCCGGGCACGGCGTACAACCTGCTCCACCACGCGCTCGGCGAGCTCGACGGCGTGAGCGGACTGTGGGGCCACGTGAAGGGCGGCATGGGCGGCATCTCGCAGGCGCTGGCCGCGAGCGCGGAGGACGCCGGTGCCACATCCGGACGGGAGCCGCCGTGCGCTCGATCGACGTGCGCGACGGCCGCACCACCGGAGTGACCCTCGACTCGGGCGAGGAGATCGAGGCGCCCCTCGTGGTGAGCGGCGCCCACCCGCGCACCACCGTGCTCGACCTCACCGGCGCCGAGCACTTCCCCGACGAAGTGGTCACGGACATGCGCCGCTTCCGCAGCCGCGGCGGCTCCGTGAAGGTGAACTGCATCCTCTCCGAGCCGCCGCGCTACGAGGGCGTGAGCGCCGAGGATGCGGACCGGCTGCTGCACACGAGCTTCGCCCTCTGCCCGTCACTCGACTATCTCGAGGGCGCCTGGCAGGACGCGGTGCGCGGCCGGCCGGCCGAGGGGCCGTACGTCGAGGTGGAGGTTCCGAGCAGCGTGGACCCATCGCTCACCGACGACGGCGCCACCGTCATGACGATGTTCACGCAGTACGGCCCCTACCGCGAGGAGGACTGGCCGGAGGGAGCGCGCGAGGCCTACGCCGGGCGCTGCCTCGACATGGTGGCCGAGCACGCGCCCAACGTGAAGGACGCTCTCGTGCACTACGAGGTGCTCGCCCCGCCCGACCTCGAGCGCATCTTCGGGCTCGTGGACGGGTCGATCTTCCAGGGCGAGCAGGGCCTCGACCAGATGGCCTTCATGCGCCCCTCTCCCCTGCTGGCCCAGTACGCGACCCCGGTGGACGGGCTCTACCTGTGCGGCGCCGGCACCCACCCGGGCGGCGGAGTGATGGCGGCCTGCGGGCACAACGCCGCGCACCGGGTGCTGAAGGACCGGCGCTCGCTGCGGCGGCGGATCACAGCGCGCGCGAGTTAGCGCGGGAGCGCGTGGGCGCTCGTGCATCCATGAGATGCATTAGGCGCCACGCACCTCCGGGAATGGCTACGAACGAGGGGTGTGGCGCTTTTTGCATGTATGACATGCATAGGGAGCCAAACCCCTACCCCGCCGCGGTCGGTCTCGCTCGGGAACGGCAGCGCGATCGGGTCCGTGGCCAGCCGCGAGCGGCCCTCCGCGTCGAAGCGTTCGAGGCCGAGGTCGGACACGTCCACCACCTCGGTCCTCCCGGTCAGCGCCAGCTCCGCGGCCGCGCGGGCCACGGCCGGTCCCCACATCATCCCGTGCCCGGCCGCGCTCGCGATCACGAGGCCCTCCACCGGCGAGGCCAGGATCGGCAGGTGGTCGGGCGTGTAGTCGATCGTGGCCGCCCAGACCTTGCGCACGCCCGAGGCCGGCCGTGGCGGGCACGCTCGCGGCCAGGCGGGCGCGCACCGACTCGAGCTGCTCCCAGCTCACCTCACGCGCCTCGCCCGGGCGCTCGTCGGGGTCGCTCCACCCGAACAGCAGGCCGTCCTCCTCCTGGCGCCAGTACACGCCCGGCCGTGAGGTCGAACACCATCGGCAGCGGCTCACCCGCGAACGTCCGGGTGCGGCGAGGTGACCGCCACCTGATGGCGAGCCCCGCCCGCGAAGACCGTGAACCCGAGCCGGCCGGGCCGTGTCGCGCAGCGACGGGCCGCCGGTGAGGATCACGCGCGAGCAGGCGATGGTCTCCCCGCCCGCGCGCACGCCCACCACGCGCCCGTCCTCCACGAGCAGCTCCTCGCAGTCGCAGCGCTCGCGCAGCTCCACCCCGGCCCGCTGAAGCGCGAGGACGTACGCGCGCACGTTGCGCGGCGGGTCGATGCATCCCTCGGTCGGCGCAGTAGGTGGCCCCCACGAACCCGCCGGGCGCGAGCGTGGGATTGAGCGCCACCGCCTCCTCGGGCGAGACCCAGCGCACGTCCAGTCCCTCCGCCCGCTGCATCTCCACGCGCGCCCTGGCCTCGGACGCCTCGGCGTCCGTCCGCGCCAGCAGCAGGTACCCGAGCCGCCGGAAGCCGGAGTCGGTGCCGATCAGCGAGTGCTGGCGCTCGTAGAAGTCGATGGACCACCGGCCCAGCGCCACGGCGGCGGGCGTGCCGCCCTGCGCCCGCACGATCCCCGCGGCCCGGCTGGACGCGCCCTGACCCGCCGTGTGGCGCTCCAGCACCGTCACGCGGGCGCCCATCTGGCTCGCGAACCAGCCCGCCCAGCCGCCCACCGTGCCCGCGCCGACGACGACGAGGTCCGGAGTCACCGCAGGACCAGCGAATGCTCCGGATGCCAGCCGAGCTTCACCCGGTCCCCGATCTTCCAGCGGTCGTGCACCTCCACCCGCGCGGTGTTCTGCTCGAGCGCCACGAGCGTCACGCCCGGCGCCAGCTCCACGATCACCTGCGTGGTGGTGCCCACGTACACGCGCTCCACGATCGAGCCCTCGATGGACACCATCCCGGGCTCGAGCTGGTCGAGCCAGATCTTCTCCGGCCGCACCGAGAGCTGCACCGTGCGTGCCCACCGAGCAGTCGCCCGGCACGGTCGGCCTGGCAGAGCTGACCGCCGCCCAGCCGCACGCCGCCCTGCTCGACCACGCCCGGCAGCAGGTTCGAGATCCCGATGAAGCCGGCCACGAAGGGACCCGCGGGCCGCTCGTACACCTCCTCGGGCACGCCGCACTGCTGCACCTCGCCGTCGTCCATGACCGCGATGCGGTCGGACATGGCGAGCGCCTCCTCCTGGTCGTGCGTGACGTACAGGAAGGTGATCCCCACCTCGCGCTGGATGCCCTTGAGCTCCACCTGCATCTGCTTGCGCAGCTTGAGGTCGAGCGCGCCCGAGCGGCTCGTCGAGCAGCAGCACCGCGGGCCGGTTCACGAGCGCCCGCGCCAGCGCCACGCGCTGCTTCTGCCCGCCCGACAGCTCGCGCGGCTTGGACCGCTCCCGCCCGCGCAGCTCCACCAGCTCCAGCGCCTCGGCCACGCGCGTGCGGATCTCGTCCCCGTCCACCTTCCGGCGCTTGAGCCCGAAGGCCACGTTGTTCTCCACGTCCAGGTGCTCGAACAGCGCGTAGCTCTGGAAGACCGTGTTCACGTTTCGCCGGTAGGGCGGCACCGTCTCCACCGGCTCGCCCTCGAGGAAGATGCGGCCCTCGGTGGGCTGCTCGAACCCGGCCACCATCCGCAGCGTGGTGGTCTTGCCGCAGCCGGACGGGCCGAGCAGCGAGAAGAACTCGCCCTTCTCCACCTCGAGGTTCGAGGCCCCTCACGGCCGTGGCGTCGCCGAAGCGCTTGGTGATTCCCTCGAAGCGGATGGCGGAAGGCTCACGCCCCCTCCCTCCCCACCAGCACGCCGAGGCCGCTCTCGCGCCGCCCGAGCAGGCGCGGCAGCAGGAGCGCCAGCCCGATCGCGAGCAGCGAGACCGCGAGCATGAACGAGCCGATCGCGTTGATGGTGGGCGTCACGCCGAAGCGGATGGCCGACCAGATGCGCACCGGCAGCGGCTGCGGCGACTCGCCGGTGGTGAAGAACGACAGCACGAAGTCGTCGAAGCTGAGCGCGAACACGAGCAGTCCCGAAGCGAGGATCGCGGGCCAGAGCTCGGGCAGGGTCACGAGCCAGAACGTCTGGCCGCGCGTGGCGCCGAGATCCAGCGCCGCGTTCTCCACCTCGGGCCCGAGTGAGGCGAGCCGGCCCCTCACCACCACGGTCACGTAGGAGATCGAGAAGGTGATGTGGGCGAGGATGATCGTGGTGAGCGACAGCTGCATCCCGAGCTGAGTGAAGAGCAGCAGCGCCGAGGCGCCGGCCACGATCTCCGGGGTCACGAGCGGCACCAGCATCAGCACGTTCGCCGAAGCGCTCCAGCGCGTCCTCGCTCGCACGAGCCCGTAGGCGAGCATCGTGCCCAGCACGGTGGCCACCGCCATCGTGACCAGCGCGATCTCCACGCTCGCGATCAGCGACGAGCGCAGCGACTCGGACTCGAAGAAGTCCCGGTACCAGCGGAGGCTGAAGCCGTCGAAGTTCTGGAGCGACCGGCTGGAGTTGAACGAGAACAGGATCACCAGCACGATCGGCGCGAACAGGAACGCGTAGAAGAGGGCGGCGAACACGCGCAGGAAGCGCGGGCGGTCGAAGTCCTTCACCCGCCGGGCGGGAGCCGCCGGCGCGGCCGGGAGCGGAGCGGTTTCCACGCTCACGCCGCCTCTGCCTCCCTCGCCGCGGAGCGCAGGTAGAGGATCATCAAGACGAGCAGGAAGAGCATCATCACCGTGGTGAGCGCCGCGCCGAAGGGCCAGTCCTCGGCGCCGAAGAACTGCTGCTGGATCAGGTTCCCCACCATGTACTCGTCCGGCCCGCCCAGGAGCTGGGCGCTCACGAAGTCCCCGACCGCCGGCAGGAACACGAGCACCATGCCCGCGAGCACGCCCTGCCGGGTGTGGGGAAGGGTCACGTGGAGGAACGTCTGCCAGCGCGAGCCGTAGAGGTCCTTGCCCGCCTCGATCAGCGACGGGTCCATGCGGTCCAGCGCCGCGTAGATGGGCAGCAGCATGAACGCCAGGTAGCCGTAGACCAGGCCGCCGATCACCGCGTAGGGCGTGTTGATGAAGCGCACGTCGGTGCCGAACAGCGCCGTTCACGAGCCCGTCGTCGCCGAGCATCGCGATCCAGGCGTAGGTGCGCACGAGGTAGTTCACGAAGAACGGCAGCACCACCAGCGCCACCAGCACGTGCTTCCAGCGCCCCCCGAAGACGGCGATGTAGTAGGCCACCGGGTAGCCGATCAGGAGGCAGAGGGCCACGGTGGCGAGCGCGAAGCCCACCGAGCGCGCCAGCACCGGGAGGTAGATCGGGTCGAAGACCCGCGAGTAGTTCTCGGGGTACCAGCCGTAGATCGCGTTGCCGAGGTCGTCGGTCGTGCCGAACGAGATCGCCAGCAGGATCCCGAGCGGGACGAGGAACAGCAGCAGCAGCCAGAGCCCGCCCGGGAGCAGGAAGCTCGTGGCGAAGCGCCGCTCGCTCACGTGCGCGCTAGGAGGCCTTGACCTCGGTCCACGTGCGATCCCACGCGCGGCGCCCTTCGCCCTTCAGGTTCTCGAACTGCTGGCCGTCCTCGAGGTCGTTGATCGTGACCGCGATCGCCGGATCGTCCTTCACCAGCCCGGCGAAGGCCTCGGTGGCGCCCTGCTCGTAGGGCATCGGATAGCCGACGTACTCCACGTTCTGGGCGGCGTTCTCGGGCTCGAGCATGTACTCGATGAAGAGCAGGGCGGTGCCCGGGTGGCGGGCGTTCACGGGGATGGCGAACGTGTCGCTCCCCACGGGTATGCCCTCGTCGCACTTCTGGAACTTGAAGTCCTCCGGGTTGTCCACCTGGTTGCGGATGTTCACGATGTCGCCGTTCCAGAGGTGGTGGAGGGAGGCGTTGCCGCTGGTCATGTTGGTGATCGGATCGCTCGATATGCCGCGCAGCTTCGGCTTCAGGTCCACGAGGTAGTCCTTGGCCTGGTCGAGCTCGTCCTCGTCGGTGGTGTTCAGCTCGAAGCCGTTCACCAGGTTGGCCATGCCGATGCCCTCCTGGAAGTCGTCGAGCATGAAGCTGCGACCGCCGCTGTCCACGTCGCCGAGGTCGCGCCAGGACCCCGTCATGTCGTTGATCTTGTCGGCCCGGTAGCCGAGGCCGGTGGCGTACATCGTGTAGGGCGTGGTGTGGTCCGAGCCCTTGTCGTACCAGGGGTCGGTGAAGCTGGGGTACACCAGGTCCACGTTCTTCAGCTTGTCGCGGTCGATCTTCAGCAGCTGATTGCCCTTGATCAGCCGGTCCGTGAACTCGGCGCTCGGGAAGATCAGGTCGTACTGGATGCCGGCGCGCAGCTTGGCCATCATCGCCGGCATCGAGTCGAAGTTGGACTCCCGCACCTTCACGCCGTAGCGCTTCTCGAAGCCCTTGAGCAGGGCCGGGTCGATGTACTGGGACCAGTTGAAGTAGACGAGATCGCCGTCGATCTTCTTCTTGATCGTCTTCTCCGTGTCCTCCTTGGAGCCGCCCGAGCTGCTCACCCCGCAGCCCGCGAGCCCAACGGTCACCGCCAGCCCCGCCCCGCCCCGCAGCAGCTCTCGCCGGTTCAGTTCAGCTCATCCCTCAGCACCCGTCTCACCTCCGTGTCGCAGTCAACTCGCAGCCCAGCTCGCGCTCGGCGAAGCGCAGGCTCAGCTCCCTCACCAGCTCAGGTGTGACCTCCTCGTCGTGCAGCGCGATCTGGACCGCCAGCCCGTCCAGCAGCGACGCCAGCAGAATCGCGAACTGCTCCGAGTCGGCCGGGCCGAACTCGCCCCGCTCCTGCCCGTAGCGCACGATCTCCGCGATCGTCCGCCGCCAGCGCCGGTCGAGCTCCGCGCGGGTGCCGGCCAGCTCGCCGTCGCGCAGCGACTTCGACCAGACCTCCATCCACAGCGCGGCGTCGTAGTCGCCCTCGCCCACGCCGGAGTCCACCACCTGGACGAGCCGGTCGCGTGCGCTCTCGAGCGCTTCGAGGTCCTGGTCGAGCTCCTCGTAGAAGCGCTCCTCGGCCGAGGTGAGCGCCTCCTTCAGGAGCTCCGCCTTCGAGGCGAAGTAGTAGAGAATCGACGGCGCGCTGGTGCCCGCGCGCTCGGCCACGTCGGCGACGCGGGCGTTCTCGAGGCCCCGCTCCCTGATCACCGCGGTGGCCGCGGCCAGGATCTCCGGGCGACGCACGTGATCGAGGCGCGGACGAGGGCTCATCCCGCCTTTCCGGCCCGGGGCGTAACTTGAACGACGATTCAGGAAACCTAGTCGGCGGCGATGCCGGGGTCAACCCCCAGCTCCTGCGCCAGGAAGCCCCAGACCTCCGCCCGCGCCTGCTCGATCGAGAGCTCGGTGATCAGGGCGCGAACGCCGAACCCGTCGCACATCGCGAGCACGCGATCGGCCGTCCGCTCCGGGTCGGCGCCGGCCCGGAACTCGCCCGCCTCGACCCCGGCCGCGATCGCCGCCGCGAACCACTCCCGCATGCGCGCGTAGAGGCGGGCCGCGGTGGGGCGAAGCTCGGGATGGCGCACCGCGCGCAGCCATAGCTCGACCCAGAGGATCCAGTCGCGCTCCAGTGCGCCCGGATACGGGAGGCACTGGTCGATCATCGCCGCGAGCCGGTGCGCGTGGTCGGGAGCCTCCCCCTCCCCCTCGCCGATCCGCACGTCGCCGGCCAGCTCGAACGAGTACTCGAGGGCCTGCTCCAGCAGGGCCTCGCGGGTCTCGAAGTGGTAGTGCACGAGCGAGGTGGACACGCCCGCGTCCATGGCGATCCGCGCTATCCGCACGTCGTCGATCCCGTCGCTGGCGATGCGCTCCACCGCCGCCGCCAGGATCCGTTCGCGGGCGCCCGCCGGCGGGTCTGCGGGGACGGGCTCCGCCGGGGCGGGCTCGGGGGCGCTCACCCGTCCTCGCCGAGGTCGGCCCGGATCCGGTCGGCGAACCACGCCACGGCGGCCTCGCGGCCGGACAGCGGCCCGGGCTCCCAGCCGCGGGTCGCGATGCCCGCCTGAACGTTCCTCACCAGATCGAAGTCCTCGTTCCCGACGATCGTGTTCACCCTGCGGTTCACCCGCTGCGCGAGCCGCGTGCGCACGGACGCGTCGGGGTGCCGGTAGAGCATGGCGGTGTCCCGGGTGGTGAGCGCGTCGTCGGCGTCGATCCTCCAGGTCCAGACGAGGTCGGGATAGAGGTCGATGGCGGTGTTCGGGTAGATGAACACGAAGCGCCAGACCCGGCGGTCGTCCTCGGACAGCCCGGGCATCGGCGACACGAGCCGCTGGTAGGCGCGCTCCATCAGGTTGCCGGACGGCTTGTCGCGCAGCGGCGCCTCGAACCAGACCCAGTTGTCGTGCAGCTCCACGCCGTAGCGCTTGTAGTCCAGGAGGCGCATGAGCCCGGGGTGGGCGATCGGCACGTGGTAGCCCTCGAGGTAGTTGTCGGCGGCGATCTTCCAGTTGGCCGGCTGCGTGCCGTCGTACGGCGAGTGCGGCTCGAGGCGCTCGATCTCGTACGGCGCCATCCGCTCCGCGAGGCCCGCGACCTGCTCGGCGAACGGGGCGGCATGCGGGTCGAGGTTCACGAACAGCAGGCCGGCCAGCGTCTCCACCCGCACGGGAAACAGCCCGAGCGCCGACTTGTCGAGGCCCGGGATGCTCCGTGCCTCGGGCACGCCGATCAGGTCGCCGTCCAGCCGGTAGGTCCAGCCGTGGTAGAGGCAGCGGATGGCCTTGCCGCACTCCCCCGAGCCCTCGAGGAGGCGCGAGCCGCGATGGCGGCAGACGTTGCGGAACGCGCGGAGCTCGCCCTCTTCGTCGCGCACCAGCAGCACGGGCTGGTTGCCCACCCTGGTGGCGAGGTACGTGCCGGGCCCGGGGAGCTGGGAGACGTGAGCGGCGAGCTGCCAGGTGCGCTCGAAGATGCGCCGGCGCTCGAGCTCCAGGACCTCCGGGTCGCGGTAGTTCCGCGCGGGTAGGGCACGGCTCACGGGAGTGGTGTCTAGGGTCGCCACGGTGGTCCTGACTTTGTGATCAGTCGCATGATACCATCGCCCGGTGGGTCAGTTCAGCGCCCGCCAGGCATGGCTTTCCATCACTCCGGAACCCGAGCGCGAGCTGCCTGCGGCAGTCGCCGCGCTGCGGGCCGGCGGCGCCCCGAGCGGCGCCGCGGTGGAGGCGGAGCGGGCGCGTGCGGAACGTCTGGTGACCCGCGGGACCCGGCGCGCCTGGGCCGCATACCTCGAAGAGGCCGGGGCGCTCGCTCGTGCGATCCCCGAGGACGCTGAGCTCGGCGCGGCGCGTGCGCTCGTGCTCGACGTGATCCACAACCACGACCAGCTCAAGCTCGGCTTGCCGGGAAAATGAAACGTGCGCACCCGGCCGAGCCTGCTTCGCAGAAAGGGATCGCATCAGCCCCGCCGCCCCCTCCTCCACCACCTCCGCGGACCTCACCCCCGAGCAGCAGGAGCTCAGGGACCGCGCCCGGCGCTTCGTGGACGAGGTGCTGATCCCGAACGAGGAGCTGGCCGAGCGCGCCGGCGGCGACATCC
The DNA here is from genome assembly GCA_963752455.1 of uncultured Thermoleophilaceae bacterium. GTDB lineage: Bacteria > Actinomycetota > Thermoleophilia > Solirubrobacterales > Thermoleophilaceae > JACVRW01. The sequence continues at coordinate 108,187 of CAVVYE010000010.1, read as the reverse complement.
CGGAGGAGCTGCACGCGCGCATCAAGCGCGAGTCGATCGAGGCACGGCTCTCCGGCGGGCTCCACGCCGAGGAGTACGGCGGGCAGGGCTGGTCGAAGACCGAGTGGTTCCTGGTGGAGGAGCAGCTCGGCCGTTCCACCAACGCGCTCTCCTGGCACATGCCCGGCGCCTACAACGTCCTGGCCAGCGGCACGCCGGAGCAGATCGACCGCTACCTGCGCCCGGCGCTGCGGGGCGAGCTCCACGACGCGTACGCCGTGACCGAGGCCGACGCCGGCTCGGACCCCTCGCGCATCAAGACCACCGCGCGGCGCACCGGCGACGGCTGGGTGATCGACGGCGAGAAGTGGTTCGTGACCTACGGCGACGTGGCCTCCGTGTACATCGTCATGGCGAAGGCGCTCGTGGACGGCCAGGAGCAGCCCACGCTGTTCCTCGTCGACCGCGCCTCGGAGGGAATCGAGCTCGTGGACGATCCCCCGTTCACGCACACCTATCCGCACGGCCACCCCACCATCCGCTTCACCGGCGTGGAGGTGCCCGACGACGCCGTGGTGGGCGGGGTCGGCGGCGGCGATGAGCTCCAGCGGGCCTGGTTCACCGAGGAGCGGCTGGGCATCGCGGCCCGCGGCGTGGGCTCGATGTGGCGCCTGATCGAGGAGGCCACCGCATGGGCGGTGGGCCGCGAGCAGGGCGGCAACCGGCTGATCGACTACCAGGGGGTGTCGTTCCCGCTCGCCGACTCGGCCGCCGACGCCGCGGCCGGACGGCTCCTGACGCTGGAGGTGGCGCGACTCGCCGACGCCGGGGCCGATCCCAAGGTCGTGCACGCCAAGGCCTCGATGGCCAAGCTGTTCGTGAGCGAGGCGGCCTGCCGCTGCGCCGACCGCGCCGTGCAGATCTTCGGCGGCCGCGGCTACATGCGCACCAACGTGGCCGAGCGCTTCAACCGCGAGCTGCGGGTGGACCGCATCTGGGAGGGCACGAGCGAGATCCAGCGCCTGATCGTGGCCCGCGCCCTGGAGCGGCGCGGCGTGGAGCGCACCCTCCACTAGTGCGGCGCCTGCTTCACCCGCGGACGATCGCGGTGGTCGGAGCCAATGACCGCGTGGGCTCCTACGCCGGGGAGACGCTGCGGAACCTCGCGACGTTCGGCTACCCCGGCACGGTCTGGGGCGTGAACCCGGGCCGCGAGGAGGCGCACGGCGTGCCGTGCTTCCCGTCGCTGTCCGACCTTCCCGAGCCGCCCGACGCGGTGGTGGTGGCCATCCCGGCCGCGGGCGTGGCCGCCGTGGTGGACGAGGCCGGCAGGATCGGCTGCGGCGGCGCCGTGGTGTACGGCGCGGGGTTCGGCGAGATCGCACAGGGCGCCGCGCTCGAGCGCGAGCTGGCGGACACGGCCCGCCGCCATGCCCTGCCCGTCTGCGGTCCGAACGGCAACGGCATCGTGGCCGTCCACGAGCGCGTGGCGCTCTGGGGGGACGCCCTGCGCCCGCTCGAGGCCGGCCGCGTGGCGCTGGTGTCGCAGAGCGGCAACGTGGCGGTGAACGCGCTCACCACCCGGCGCGGGCTGCGGCTGCACACGGTGATCTCCTGTGGCAACTCGGCCGCGATCGATCCGGCCGAATGGATCGCGCAGCTGGCGCGCGAGGACGGGGTGGGCTCCATCGCCCTCTACCTGGAGGCCGACGGTGACGGCGCCCGGCTCGCCCTCGCGCTGGCCGAGTGTGCGGAGCGCGGCGTGGGGGTGTCCGTGCTCAAGGTCGGGGCCTCGCCCGCGGGTGCCCTGGCGGCGGCGGCGCACACCGGCGCCGTGGCCGGCGACCAGCGCGTGTTCCGCGCACTGGTGGAGGAGGCCGGCGCGGCCTGGGCCGAGGACGTGCACGAGCTGCTGGAGCTGGCGAAGGCCCAGGCCGTGCCGGCCGCTCGTCCGCGGAGCCCCGGGAGGGGCGGCCTCGCGGTGCTCACCTGCTCGGGCGGGGACTCCGCCCTGGCCGCCGACCACTGCGCCCGCAACGGCCAGGACCTGCCGGCATTCGCGCCGGCCACCGCCACGCGGCTCCGCGAGCTGCTGCCCGACGCCGCCACCGTGGGGAACCCGCTCGACTACACGGCCCTGATCTGGGGTGAGGTGGACACCCTGCGCGACATCGTGGTCACGGTGGCAGGCGACCCCGCGATCGAGCAGATCGTGGTGCTCTACGACCAGCCCGACGGGATCGAGGGCGCCGCCGGGGAGTCGTGGGCCGCCGTGCGCGAGGGCATCCGTGCCGGCGCGGCCGCCACCACGGTGCCGGTGATGGTGAGCTCCACGCTTCCCGAGCTGCTGGACGACGCCGCGGCCGGGTGCTTCGCCGCCGCCGGCGTGCCCGCCATCGCCGGGCTGCGCTCCGGCCTGGACTGCGCGGCCGCGCTGCGGCTGCCGGCCGGGGACCCGGAGCGCCTGCGGGAGATCGCCGGCGTCGGCCGCGCGTCGCTCGAATGGTGCGCTGGCCGTTGGCCGAGCACCAGGCCAAGGACCTGCTGCGCGACGCCGGCGTGCCCGTGGTGGAGGGCCGTCTGGCGGCCGGCGAGGACGATGCGGCGGGCGCGATGGAGGACCTGGGCCCCGCGCTGGTGCTGAAGCTCTCGGCCCCCACGCTCATGCACAAGAGCGAGCTGCGCGCGCTGGCGCTCGACCTGCGCAGCCCGGAGGACGTGCGCGCCGCCTACCGGCGCCTGGTGGCCCTCGGGGTGGACGAGCGCCGCGGTGCTCGTGGAGCGGATGGAGGCGCCGGGGGTCGAGCTGCTCGTGTCCGCCGCGGCGCGACGCCGTGGTGCCCGCGCTGGTGGTCGGCCTCGGCGGCGTGTGGACCGAGATCCACGACGACGTGGCCGTGGTGCCGCTGCCGGCCACGCCCGAGCGTGTGGAGGAGGCGCTCCGCTCCCTGCGCGGTGCGGGCATCCTCACCGGCGCCCGCGGCGGCACGCCGCTGGACGTCGGAGCCGCCGCGCGCCTGGCCGCCGGTGTGGGGGACCTGCTGCTGGCCGAGGACCTCGCGCTGATCGAGCTGAACCCGGTGCTCGTGCACGAGCACGGCGCGATCGCCGTGGACGCCCTGGCCGGCTGATTCGTTGCCGATTTCGTCCACCCCTCGGACGAAATCGGCGACGAACTCCGCTCCTCCATCCGGACGTCCGGCTTAGCTGCACGCCGTGGAACGCATGGACCTGGCCCGCATCACCGCCTTCAGCGACGGCGTCATGGCCGTGGCCATCACCCTGCTGGTCCTGAACATCGACGTGCCGCGGGTCCCGGCCGACCAGCTGCCGGCCGAGCTCGACGACCTCCTCACGCCGCTGGCCGCCTACGCCCTCTCCTTCGCGCTCGTGGGGCGCTTCTGGATCATCCACCACCGCCACTTCGCCGCCCTGCGCGACTTCGACGCCACGCTGATGGCGCTGAACCTCGCTGTTCCTCGCCCTGATCGTGCTGATCCCGTTCTCCACCAACCTGATGAGCGACTACGACTCGGTGCCCGAGGCGGCGGCGGTGTTCGCGGCCACGATCGGCCTCGCCTCGCTCGCCAGCTGGACGATGGTGGCCCACACGATGCGCCGCGGCCACGTGATCGAGAGCCTGATGCGCCAGGCCCGGCCCTACGGCGACCGGCTCGGCCTGGTCTTCACGGCGGTCTTCTTCGCGTCAATCCCGGTGGCGTTCATCGACACCAGCGCTGGCCCAGCTGCTCTGGGTGAGCACGATCGTGGTGCACTACCCGCTGCGGCGGGTGGCGGACCGCGACTCGCAGACCTCCGCGTAGACCTGCGCCACCTGGCGGGCCACGTCGGCCCAGTCGAAGCTGAGCACGTGCTCGGAGGCCTCGGCCACCAGCCGGTCGCGCAGCTCCACGTCGGTGAGCAGGCGCTCCGCCATCTGGCCCAGCGACTGCGGGTCGCGCGAGCGGAAGCGCAGGCCCACGTCCTCGTTCGGCACCACCTCGCGCAGGCCGCCGGTGTCGGCCACGAGGCACGGGCACCCGGAGGCCATGGCCTCCAGCGCCACCAGCCCGAAGGGCTCGTAGATCGAGGGCACCACGGTGAGGTCGGCGATCCGGTAGAGCGAGTGCAGCACGTCGTCGCCGATCCAGCCGAGGAAGGTGCCGTGCTCGTCCAGGCCGAGCTCGTGCGCCTGGCGGCGCAGCTCCTGCTCCGCGGTGCCCGACCCGGCGATGATGAAGCGCACGTTGCCGAGCCGCTCGATCAGCCCGGGCAGGGCCTCGAGCGCGAGCTGGAACCCCTTCTCGTAGACCAGGCGGCCCACCAGGAGCACCAGCTTCTCGTCGGGCTCGGCGAAGCGCGCGCGCAGCGTGTCGAGGTCGTCCACCGGCACCAGCTCGGACGGGTCGATGCCGTTGGGGATCACGGTGATGCGCGACTCCTCCAGCCCGAAGATGTCGGCCGCGTGCTCGCGCATGTAGGCCGAGCAGGTGATCGAGGCGGTCGGCCCGGTTGGCCATCCACCGCTCCACGCCGTGGATGTAGGACTGCGGGTGCTTGTCCACGTAGCCCTGGTGGCGCCCGTACTCGGTGGCGTGGATCGTGACCACGAAGGGCGCGCGGAAGCGATTGGCCAGGTGGTCGCCGGCCGAGGCCACGAGCCAGTCGTGGCCGTGCACGACGTCGAAGTCGTAGCGGTCGCCCACCTCCACGCCCACGGCGAGCATGTCGGCGTTCATGCGCTCGATCCAGGTCACGAACTCGCCCAGCTCGCGCGGGCGCTCGGGCTCGCGCACGCGGTGGATCAGCACGCCGTCCATCTCCTCCTCGGCCGGAGACTCCTCCCGGCCGCGGGCGAGCACGTGAACGTCCACGTCCTGCGCGGCGAGGTTCTCGGCCAGCTTCCGCACATGGCGTGCCAGACCGCCCTCGATGAGAGGCGGGTATTCCCAGGACAGGATCAGGGCTCGCATGCCTACGGAGTGGTGAGCGAGGCCAGGTCGAGGTCCGGGGCGAGGTGGCGCAGAGCCGGCGCCGGCACGGCCGCGGAGTCTGTCAGAGCGGCCATTGCGGCGTCGTGATCGGCCTGATGGGCCTCCACCCGGCGCTGGGGATAGTCGGAGGCCAGCGCGCGGGTGACCATGAAGGCCCAGTCGCTCGACTGGAGCGCCAGCAGCTCCCGCGCCGCGCGGGCCAGGGCGTCGCGCGAGCCCCGCCCGGTGGACGCGGCGGACACGGTGCGCAGCTCCGCCGCGCGGGCGGCGAAGGCCAGGTCCGACACCGCCGGGCGCCTCCCAGGTGGAGAGGTTCTTGCCCGCTCCCCAGGTGGACGCCGCCAGCTCGCGCTCCACGGCGGGCACGCGGTCCACGCCCTCGGACACGGTGACGAGATCGAGGCCCGCCCGCGGCGCCTGCTTCAGGACCTCCGCCAGCCATGTGGGTCCCTCGTACCACCAGTGGCCGAGCAGCTCGGTGTCGAGCGCGCAGCACACCAGACCGCCGTCGCCGGCGCGCTCCACCACGCGGTCCACGAAGGCGCTGCGCGTGGCTCCGGGCCGCCGCCGCGGCGCGCCTCGGCGTCGTAGTGGCCGCCGGCGTTGTTCCAGGGACGCAGGTCGTGCACCGTGCGGCGGTGGTAGTCGCGGTAGGCGCCCCTACCGGGGTAGCCCGCGTCCTCGCTCCACACGAGCTGCACCGTCTGCCAGTCCACCGGGACGGCCACGGTGCCGGCGGAGAGCGCCACCGGGGTGAGGTGCTCGGGCGCGCCCAGGCCGAGCGGGCCGGTCTGGTCGACGCAGAATGTCCGCACCCCGAGGTCGGCCAGCTCGCGCTCGAGGCCGGGGTCGTAGGCGCACTCGGGAAGCCAGAAGCCGCCGCCCCAGTCGCCGTAGCGGCGGCGGTGGGAGTTCTCCCCCGTGGCCACCTGGAGACGCAGGCCGGCACGCGTGGCCAGCAGGGGGAGCACGGCGTGGGTCGCGGACGAGGTCCACAGCTCCACCCCGTCGAGGTCGCGGAACGCGCCCACCAGGTCGCGGCCGCGCCGCTCGAACTCGTCCGCCGCCCGCTCGTAGTCGCCCGCCGCGCGCCGCACCTCGGCCGCCAGCTCGGGCTCGCCCGTGCGCGCGAGCCCGGCCGCGTCCTCCTCGTGCACCTCGTGGCGGACCTCCCGCAGGAAGCGCAGGTACCGGTCCCCGGCCTCGCCGCGCATCGCCTCCAGCTGGTCGCAGAGCACGGGCGTGAGCCCCACCGTCACCGGTGCGCCGTCCAGCACCTCGAGCAGCGGCAGGTAGACGCAGGCCACGGCCTCCCAGAGCCACTCCTCGCCGAAGGGCCACGTCCCGAAGCCCTCCACGTAGGGCATGTGCGTGTGCAGGACGAGGGCCAGCGCCCCGCGGCGAGAGCTCATCTCGAGGTCACCTAGCGGAGGACCGCTACGAAGTCGAGCGCGCGCTCGAGCCCGCCGGTGCGCAGGGCGAAGTCGCGGGCGTCGATGGCGGGGGTGAAGCGGTCGTAGAACGGCTTGGTGATTCCCAGCGCCGCGTGCGCGCGATCCCAGCCGGCACGCAGGGCCAGCTCGTGCGCGCGGAGCTTGCGGGCGTGGAAGAGCCCGTACATCTCCACGCGCTCGAACACCGATCGCGCAGAGCGCGCGGAACTCCTCGGCCCGGTACTCGCGGAGGTGGAAGGGGTTGTCGGACTTGTCCGCGCCGGGCGGGGCCAGGGTGAGCACGTTCGGCGTGGAGAGGTAAACCGCGCCGCCGGGCTTCAGCAGCGAGCGGAAGTGCATCAGCACCTCCTCGGGGCGCTCCACGTGCTCGATCGTCTGCAGGAACACCACCGCGTCGGCCTCCTGGCGGTAGTTCTCCACCAGGTCGCGCACGAACCGGACGCCGGGCCGGGTGTACTTGAGCCGGGCGTGCTCGTGGGCCTCCGGATTGGCGTCCACGCCGGTGACCCCGCGGGCCCGGCGGGCCAGCACGTCGGTGCCGTAGCCCTCGCCGCAGGCCATGTCCACCACCTCCAGGCCGTTGCAGCGCGCGGCGATCCACTCGTACACGGCCAGGTGGCGCCGGTACCAGTAGTTCTCCGCGGGTACGTCGGGCATGGTCCGCTCGCCGGTCAGGGCGAGCGGCGGGACCCCCTCGGGCTGGCCCGCTGGACGGTGGCTTCGCTCACGCGGCGTGAGTCTATGATGGTCCGGTGCTCGGCCCGATCACCGATCGGGCCTCCGCTCCTCCCTGAGCGGTCGCGAGTCCTAGGCGGGGCAGGCTGGGTCGCGTAGGCTTCCCCGTCGCATGGAGGCCGCCCAGGACATCCGGACCGCGAACACGCGCTACCACGACCTCGCCGCCCACAGCTACGACGCCAAGTGGGGCATCAGCTACGACGCCGAGGGCGGGCGCCAGGTGGTGGGGAAGCTGCGCAAGGCGCTGGGCGCCGAGCCCACGCACTACCCGCGGGCGCTCGAGATCGGGGCGGGCACCGGGTACTTCCTCCTCAACCTGATGCGCGCCGGGCTGGTGGACGAGGGCGTGGCCACCGACATCTCGCCCGGCATGCTGGACGTGCTCTCGGCATCGGCGGCGCGCCTGGGACTCGAGGTGGAGACCGCGGCCTGCGAGGCATCGAGCCTCCCCTTCGAGGACGAGTCCTTCGACCTCGTGGTGGGCCACGCCGTGCTCCATCACCTGCCCGACCTGGACGCCGCCTTCCGCGAGTTCAGGCGGGTGCTGCGCCCGGGCGGCGCGGTGGCCTTCTGCGGTGAGCCCTCCCGCTACGGCGATCGCCTGGCCCAGGTGCCCAAGCGCGGCGCCCACGCCGTGGCGCCGCTGTGGCGCGCGCTGATCGGCGCGGGCGAGCGCCAGTACGGCGACGGCAACGGCGGAGCCAGCGAGGAGGACCAGCTGGAGCAGGTGGTGGACGTGCACGCGTTCACCCCCGGCGACCTGGCGGCCCACGCCCGCGGGGCCGGCCTGGAGCGCGTGCGGGTGGGCGGCGAGGAGCTGGCCGCCTCGCTCTTCGGATGGGCCAACCGCGCGCTGGAAGCCACGGCCGTGCCCGAGGACATCCCCTACGCATGGCGCATGTACGCCTACCGGGGCTACCTCCTGCTGCAGTCGCTGGACCGCTCGCTGCTGGAACAGCGGCTGCCGGCGGCGCTCTTCTACAACCTGCTGATCTCCGGCCGCCGCCCCGTCTAGGCGGCGAGCGCCAGCGCGGGCACGGCGGCCAGCGCCACCAGCGCCACGTCCAGCGCCCTCACCCGCAGCCTCCGCTCCGGGCGCGCGGGCGGCGGCTGCGCCTCGGCGCTCGCCTCCCGCACCACCCACCCCAGCACGGCGTCCACCAGCGGCCTGAGGGCGGGTCGGCGTGTCGCGAAGCGAGGCCGCGAGCGAGCGGGCCGCGGCGGCCAGGCGGCCCTCGGACGCGATCCCCTCGAGCGCCTGTGAGGCCTCGGGCATCGCGGGCAGCCGGCGCACCTTGCCGAGTGCGCGCCGGCCCACCTCCCGCAGCCCGCCGGATCCCGCCGCCGCCCGCAGCCAGGTGGCCACCAGCACCAGCAGGCCCGCCCGGATGGCCCGCCGGGCCGCGGTGTCGAGGCCGAGGCCTCCCACCAGCGTGAACAGGAACGCGCCCCCGGCCAGGGCGGCGCAGAAGACGAGCCCCGTGGGCACCACCGACCCATCGCCGCGCGACACCAGGGCGGCGAGCGCGAGCCACGCGGCCACGGCGCCCAGGAGCGGCCACGAGGTCCCGGAGAGCAGCAGCCCGAAGGCCACCGCCGCGGCGAGCGACGCGGCGCGCGGGTCGAAGCGGCCGTTGTGTGGACGGACAGCCGCGGGCGGCGCGCCGGCCACCGCCGGTCCCGTGGCGGGCGCGGCGGCCTGGATCTCGTCCCAGGTGCGCAGGCCGCGCCGGTAGACCACCACCTGCACCGCCGAGGCGAACAGGCCCCACGCCACCAGGCCGGCCGCCGTGAAGATCAGCGCCCCGGTCTCCCCCACCTCGATCCCGAAGCGGCCGCCGAGCGCGTCGTAGGTCCCGGCGTAGGCATCGAGCCCGCCGGTGATGACCCAGATGAAGAAGACGGTGGTCACCGTGTTGTGGATCAGGCGGGGTCCCAGGCAGGCCAGGAACTGGAGCGGGAGCGACGTTCTCCTCGCCTCGAGGCGCCCCAGCATGGGCGCGGTGATGGCCTGGGTCAGCGGTACGCCGAAGCGCGCCGGGCCGATGATGGCCACCGTCTCCAGCATCGCGGCCACGCCGGCGCCGAAGCCCTGCCGGGCCCCGCGGCGCTCGGCCACGCGGGCCAGGGCCACGCCTCCGGCCAGGGCCACCCAGAAGCCGCCCGAGGGCGCGGCCCGGGCGGCCAGGAAGGACACGACGGCGACGTGCGTCGGTCCCGAGGGGACAGGTGGGGCCGCGGTCGCCACCCGGCGACCGTAGCGAGCCCCCGCGTCCTGCGGTGTCGCGGCGCGTCCGGTCGCGCCTAGCTGCCGGAGTACCGGCGGATGGGAGAGTCTGCGATCCGGCGGCCGAGCTCAGCGATCTGCTCGTTGCTGAGGGTCTCGGTGTCGAAGCCCGCATGCTCCAGCTCTTCACGAACCAGGGCCACACCACTGATGTAGTCGAGCTGGGAACCCAGCTTGACCATCACCGACTTCGCGTGCTCGTCGTCGATCGCTGAGCTGCCGTCGGCGGCCGGCTTCAGGAGCCACGCCTTGAGGGCCTCGCCCTCGGCCAGCGACAGGTCGAGCGTCAGGGTGCCGTCCTCGCTCTCGAGAGCGTCTTTCACCTGGATGGACATGCGGGTTGTATCGACCGCCGCAAGCGATCCTTGAGCGAGGCCGGGGGACGCTCAAACGCGGTAGCGCTCGAGCGCGTCCCGGCGTGCCTCGAGGTGGTCCACGATCGGCTCCGGATAGTCCTCTCCGATCACACAGCCCACCTCCCGCTGGAGGTCCTCGGGCATTCCCCAGGGCTCGGCCAGGTGCTTGTCCGGCACGTCGCGGAGCTCGGGCACGTAGCGGCGCACGTAGGTCCCATCCGGGTCGTAGCGCTCCATGTGCCGGGCCGGGTTGTAGATCCTCCGGAACGCGGGCTGGGGGTCGGTGCCCACGGACGCGATCCACTGCCAGTTGCCGTTGTTGTTGGACTCGTCGCCGTCCACCAGCAGGCGCATGAACCAGCGCTCGCCCCAGCGCCAGTCGATGCCCAGGTCCTTGGTGAGGAACGACCCCACCACGAGCCGGGCCCGGTTGTGCATCCAGCCCTCGCGGCGCAGCTGGCGCATGCCGGCGTCCACCAGCGGGAAGCCGGTGCGCCCCTCCCGCCACGCCTCGAAAGCACCCTCAGCGTGGCTCCAGCCGATCTTGCCGCGGTAGCGCTCCTGGAACTCGGAGCGGGCGTTGCGCGGGAAGTGGAGCATCACGTGGTGGTAGAAGTCGCGCCAGCACAGCTGCCGGTGGAAGGTCTCCGGGCCCCGTCCCCGCGGCAGCCGCTCCTCGATCTCCCGGACCGAGACGCAGCCGAAGTGCAGATAGGGCGACAGCCGGGAGGTGCGGTCCTCGCCCAGGGCGTCGTGGTTGCCGGCGTAGGCCGAGACGTCATCGGCCAGGAACCGCGTGACGCGCTCGCGCGCGGCCTTCTCGCCGCCCGGCGGTGGCGCCTCCACCTCCTGCTCGAGGCCCAGCGAGTCCAGCGTGGGCAGCCGGCCCTTGCGCACCGCCGAGGGCAGCGCGGGTAGCGAGCGCGGCGCGCCGAGAACGTCGCGGCGAGGGGTGTCCCGCCAGTTGCGGAAGAAGGGCGTGAACACCGTGTAGGGCTTCCCGCCCTGAGTGCGGATCTCGGCCAGGTCGTCCACCGCGGCCACCCCGGGATGGCCCACCAGCTTCACCTCACGCTCGGCCAGCGCCCCGCGCACGGCGTCGGTGCGCCGGCGCGCGTAGGGACCCACGTCGGCGCTGAAGTGCACCTCCTCGGCCCCCGTCTCCTCGGCCAGCCGCGCCAGCTCCGCCGCCACCCGGCCCTGCCGGATCACCAGCCCACCGCCGCGCTCCGCCAGCGCATCGCCGAGGTCGCTCAGGCACTCGAGCATGAACTGGGTCCGCGGCCCCGAGCGGTGACGACCGTTCAACAGGCGCGTCGTCCAGGACGAAGACCGGGATCACACGCTCATGGGCGTCGAGGGCGGCGCGAAGCGCCGGGTGGTCGTGGACGCGGAGGTCGCGCGTGAACCAGACGAGAGCCGTCACTCAGGGGGTACGGCCCGGGCGGCCCCCGGGGTCAGCACCACCCGCGGCAGCGCCTCGGCGAAGGCATCGTTCTCCTCGTCGGTGCCCACGGTCACCCGGATGCTCCCCGGAGCCCCGAAGCCGGGCAGCTCGCGAACCAGGATCCCCTCCTCCTCCAGGAGGCGCCGGGCCAGGCTCACGCCGTCGCCCCCGGGCACGTCCGCGAACACGAAGTTCGCCTGAGAGGGCTCCGGGCCGAGCCCCGCCGCGGCCAGCACGTCGTACAGGCGCTCCCGGGCACGGTGGGCGTGCGCCACGCGCTCGGCCACGGCGGCGGTCTCGCCCAGCGAGGCCAGCGCCGCCTCCTGGGCGGGCTGGTTCACGTTGAAGATCGGCCGCACGCGGTTCAGGGCCTCCGCCACCTCGGGCGAGGCGATGGCGTACCCGATGCGCAGGGCGGCCAGCCCGTAGACCTTGGAGAACGTGCGCAGGACGCACAGGCGCGGACGACCCTCGCGCACGAGCTGCGGGCCCTCGGGGCCGGGGTCGGCGTACTCGGCGTAGGCCTCGTCCAGCACGCAGAGCACGTCCTCGGGAAGCGCATCCAGGAAGCCGCGCACCTCCCCCGCGCCCACCGCGCTGCCGGTGGGGTTGTTCGGGTTGGCCAGGTACACCAGCCTGCGTGCGCGGGCCACGCGCCCGTTCCAGCAGCGCGCCGAGGTCGGCGGCACGCCCGGCGAGCGGCACCCGAAGAGCATCGGCGCCGCTGCACTCCGCGGCGGTGGCGTAGCTGGGGAAGGAGGGCCACGGGAAGGCCGCCGCGTCACCGTGCTCCAGCGTGGCCACGGCGCACAGGCGGATCAGCTCGTCGGCGCCGTTCCCGAGCACCACCTGGGCCACCGGCACGTCGTGGCGCTCGGCCAGCGCCTCGCGCAGCCGAACGCCGCCGCCGTCGGGATAGCGGTTCAGTTCGCGTGCCGCCGCCTCGTAGGCGGCCACGGCCGCGGGGAGGGGGCCGAAGGCGCCCTCGTTGGACGAGAGCTTCACGATCCGCGCGAGTCCCAGGTGTCGCTGGAGCTCCGACATGGGCCGGGCGGGCTGGTAGGGCCGTACCCGTCCCAATGCGTCCCTCAGCGGCACGGGACTAGCCTAAGCACCCGATGGGTCAGACGATCGACAGCCTCCCGCTGTTCCCGCTCGGTCTCGTGCTGCTCCCGCACGAGAAGGTGCCGCTCCACATCTTCGAGGACCGCTACCGGGTGATGATCGGCGAGTGTCTCGAGCAGGAGCGGGAGTTCGGGATCATCTGGCTCTCCGACGACGGGCTCAAGGACGTGGGCTGCACCGCCCGCATCGACCGCGTGATCGAGCGCTTCGAGGACGGCCGGCTGAACATCCTGGTGGAGGGCGCCGATCCGTTCCGAGCTCGTGCGCCGCATCGAGGACCTCCCGTATCCCGCCGGCGAGGTCACGCTGCTCGACGACGAGCCGGACGGCGACCCCGAGGTGCTCGACGCCGTGCGCGCCACCTACGGCGACCTCGTGGAGCGCGCCACCGAGACCCGCCCCGACGACGAGGACCTCGCCGGCCTGGACGCCTACGGCATGGCGGCCACCCTCGACGTGGCGCTCGACGCCAAGCAGTCGCTCCTGGAGCAGCGCACCGAGAGCGACCGGCTGGACGCGCTCGAGCAGCTGTTCGCGGCGGCGATCGAGCGGATCCAGCTGGTGGAGAAGGCGGCCGAGCGCTCCCGCGGCAACGGGAGCATGCACTCCTAACCACCGCCGCGTGGAAGGATGTCCGCCGTGCGCGCCGCCACCCGCAGCCTGGTCACGGCCGTCCTGCTGCTCGGCGCCGCCGCTCCCGGAGCCGCCGCCCGCGAGCTCGTGGACGATGTGAACCCGTTCGTCGGCACCCTGCCGGGCGCCGCCGACTTCGGTACCGGCGGGGGCGCGGGCAACACGTTCCCCGGCGCCACCACGCCGTTCGGGATGGTGGCCTTCAGCCCCGATTCGTCGCCCGCCACCGCCCTCTCCAGCTACAGCTACGCGGACACCCGGCTGCGCGGCTTCTCGCTCACCCACTTCAGCGGCGCGGGCTGCGGGATCTACGGCGACCTGCCCCTGCTGCCCACCTCCGCGGCCGTCACCCGCTCGCCGCTGACCGAGCGGCTCGGACTCGATCCCGCGCTCGCCCCGGCCATCGATCACCGCCGCGAGCACGCCGAGCCGGGCCGCTACCGGGTGACGCTCGACCCCGGCACCCCGCGGGCCATCGCCAGCGACCTCACCGCCACCACGCGCACCGGCGTCGCCCGCTTCACCTTCTCGAAGGGCGCCCGCCGCAGCGTGCTGGTGAACGCGGGGGGCAGCTCCAGCGGAAACACCGCGGTGCGGGTGGCCATCGATCCGGGCCGCCGGGAGGTGTCGGGCATGGTGGAGAGCGGCCTCTTCTGCGCGCAGCCCTCGAAGTACCGGGTGTACTTCAGCGCGCGCTTCAACCAGCCCTTCGCGGCCCACGGGACGTGGAGCGGCGCAGGACCTGCGGGCGGGCACGCGAACCGTGTCGCGTCCCGGCGGGCGGCGGCGGCTACGTGACCTTCGGCTCCCGCGGGCGCAGCGTGGAGGCGCGCGTGGGGATCTCGTTCGTGAGCGTGGCCGGCGCGCGGGCCAACCTGGCCGAGAGCCGCGCGCGCAGCTTCGCGGCGGTGCGCGCCGGCGCGCACCGGACCTGGGCCCGAGCGCTCGGGCGCGTGCGGGTCCGGGGCGGCCGGCGCACCGACCGGCGCGTGTTCGCCACCTCGCTCTACCACGCGCTGCTCGAGCCGAGCGTCTTCTCGGACCGCGACGGGCGCTACACGGGCATGGACGGGCGGGTGCACCGCGCCCGCGGCTTCGTGAAGTACGCGGACATCTCCGGCTGGGACGTGTACCGCAGCCAGACCCAGCTCATGGCGATGCTGTTCCCCGGCCGGGCCGCGGACGTGGCCACCTCGATGCTTGCCGACGCCCGGCGAGAGCGGCTGCCTGCCCCGCTGGCCCTACGCCAACCAGCAGACCAACATGATGGTCGGCGACCCGGCAGCGCCGATGCTCGCGTCCACCTACGCCCTGGGGGCGCGCGGCTTCAACGCCCGCGAGGCGCTGCGGGCGATGGTCCGCGGGGCCGACCGTCCGTGTCATACGACCAACGGCGACTACACCGAGCGCGAGGTCCTGTCGGAGTACCTGCGGCTGGGCTACCTGCCCCACGAGTACGACGTGGACGTGATCACGCACATCCTCGAGGCCCGTGACCGGCCGTGGGGCGCCACCTCCACCTCGCTCGAGTACGGGATCGCCGACTTTGCCATCTCCCGCCTCGCCCTCGCCCGCGGCGAGCGGGCGCTCGGCCGGCGCTTCACCCGGCGGGCGGGCAACTGGCGCACGCTCGTGAATCCGGCGACCCGCACCATCCAGCCGCGCCTGGCGAGCGGCGCGTTCCTGGCCGGGGCCTCACCCGCGGGCGAGGCCGGCTACGTGGAGGGCAGCCAGGCGCAGTACTCGTGGCTCGTCCCGCACGATCCCGCCGGCCTGTTCGCCTCGATGGGGGGCCGTGCGGCGGCGCTGGCCCGGCTCGACGCCTTCTTCACCGAGCTGAACGCCGGCCCGGCCTCGGAGCACGCCTTCCTCAGCAACGAGCCGACCCTCGGCACGCCGTGGCTCTACGACTGGCTCGGGCGGCCCGACAGCACCCAGCGCGTGGTGCGGCGCGCCCTGCTCGAGCTCTACGGCCCCGGCCCGGACGGGCTGGCGGGCAACGACGACGGCGGCACGATGGGCGCGTGGTGGGTCTTCGGCGCGCTGGGCATGTATCCGGCGGTGCCGGGCACCGACGTGCTGGCGCTGGGCAGCCCGCTCTTCCCGCACGTGGCGATCCGGCTGCCGCGCGGCACGCTGCGAATCGACGCCCCCCGGGCGGCGCCGGGACGCCCCTACGTCCGCGCGCTCGCGCTCGACGGCAGGACATGGCGAAGCCCGTGGCTGCGCTACCGCCGGATCTCCGGCGGCGCCCAGCTGCGCTTCGAGCTCGGCGCGAAGGCCACCCGCTGGGGGTCGGCCGCCGGGCTGGCGCCGCCGTCGTTCACTCCGCCGGGCGGCTGAGCGCCCGGCGGCTCTACTCGACCATGGCGGCGACCCCGCCGCGGCGCGGATCGCCGCCGCCGCTCATCTCCCCGGTCTCGCGATTGCGGGCCACCGCCTGCACCCCGCCGAAGAAGAGGTGCTGCTCCTCCCAGCGCCGCACGGTCCAGCCGTTCTCCTCGAGTCGCCGAAGCGGCGCCTCGTCCACCCCGGGCTCGGCATCCACCTCGCGGCCCTCCACGTGCACCCGCGGGGAGGTGACCGCGTCGGCCGCGGAGCGCCCGTGGTCCACCACGCCGAGGATGGTCTGGAGGATCGCCGAGCGGATGCGGTTGGAGCCGGCCGAGCCGAGCGCGAGCTCCGGGCGGCCGTCGCGCAGAACCACGGTGGGGGCCATCATGCTCGGCACGCGCGTGCCCGGCGCGTGCTGGTGGTACCCGAGCGGGTTCAGGTCCTGCTCGCCCAGCATGTTGTTCAGGTGCATGCCCGTGCCGGGCACCACCACGCCCGAGCACGAGCCGTTGGAGCAGGTCACGGTGGCGCAGCGCCCGTCGGCGTCCATCACCGACACGTGGGTGGTGCTGCCGAGGCGGGAGCGCACGTCCGTGGCCACGGTGTCCAGCGCGTCGCGGGCCAGGAACTCCTCCAGGAAGCCGTCGCTTCCCAGCCCGTCGAGGAAGTCCGCGTCGCGGGCACGGTTGGTGGAGGCGATCACCTCGGCCACCACCGCCGCGTCGTGTGGGCGGTCGAGCCGCTCGAGAATGCCGAGCGCGTCCGCGATCAGGATGCCGCCGGAGGAGGGCGGCGGGTTGGTCAGGACGTCGCGGCCGCGGAAGCTCACGCGCGCGGGACGGCGTTCCTCCACCCGGTATCGGCGCAGGTCCTCGGACGAGAGCAACCCCCCGCGCTCCAGCACCCACCCGGTGATGCGGTCGGCCAGCTCACCCTCATAGAGGAAGCCCGGGCCCTCGGCGCCGAGGCGATCCAGCAGGTCGCCCAGCTCGGGCAGCCGGATCGTCTCCCCGGCCCGGAGGATGCGCCCCTCGGGCGCGTATATCGCCGCGCACTCGGGAGTGGAGCGCATGATCGGCTCCAGCACCTCGAACAGGGTGCCCTGCATGGGCACCACCTCCACCCCCTCGCGGGCGGCGGCGGCCGGCCCGGCGGTGAGTGCGGACAGCGGCATGGTGCCGAAGCGCGACAGAGCCTCGGCCAGCCCGACGGGAGTGCCGTAGGCGCCGCAGGACGACGGGCCCACGTTGAACACCTGCACGGCGTCCTCGGAGAAGTGGACCTCGATCGGCGTGAGATCCGCCGGCGTGCGCTCGCCGAGCCCGTGCCCCGGCGCGGACACGAAGAAGTCCAGCAGGTGGTCCTCGCCCTCGCCGGTGTGCACCAGCATGAAGCCCCCGGCCCCCGGCCCGGTGAGCGGCGACTCGGCCACGAAGGACATCAGCACGCAGGCCACCGCGGCATCCACCGCGTTCCCGCCGGCGCGCAGGGCATCCACCCCGGCCTGGGTCGTGAGCGGGTGGCCGGCGGCCACCACGCCCTTCATCGCTGGTTCTCCTCAGCACGCATCCCGGAGCCATTCAAGCGGACGCGCGCCACCGCGCTGATCTGTCGACGGCTAGCGGCGAGGAATGAATTCGGGCACGTCGACCTCGGCCAACGCCCCCGCCATGCTGTCGCGCCCGCGCCGCACGCTCGGCTCGGCGTCGGCCGGGATACGCAGCTCGCTGCTCGGGCTGCCGGCCCGGAACTGCGGCCGGTCGCCGTAGCCGGTGGCCACGACGGTGACCCACACCTGGTCGTCGATCTTCTCGTCGACCATGGCCCCGAAGATGATGTTCGCGTCGGGGTGCGCGGCCTCGGCCACCGCCTTGGCCGACTCGTTGACCTCCCACAGGGAGAGGTCGCGGCCTCCGGTGATCGAGAGCAGGATCGAACGGGCGCCCTCCAGCGAGGTCTCCAGCAGCGGAGACTCGATGGCGTGCTCGACGGCATCCATGGCCCGGCGATCGCCGGTGCCCATGCCGATCCCGAGCAGCGCCTGGCCGGCCTCGGCCATGATCGTGCGCACGTCGGCGAAGTCGAGGTTGATCAGCCCCGGGAGCGTGATCAGGTCGGAGATGCCCTGCACGCCCTGGCGCAGCACGTCGTCCGCCACCCGGAAGGCCTCCACCATCGAGGTCGACTTGTCGAGCACGGTGAGCAGGCGCGAGTTCGGGATCACGATCAGCGTGTCCACCTCGTTCGCGAGATCCTCCACGCCCTGGTCGGCCTGCTCGCTCCGCCGCGCGCCCTCGAAGGCGAACGGCTTGGTGACGATGCCCACCGTGAGCGCGCCCACCTCTCGGGCGATGCGCGCCACGACCGGCGCCGCGCCGGTGCCCGTGCCGCCGCCGGCTCCGGCGGCGATGAACACCATGTCGGCGCCCTTCAGCGCGCCCTTCAGGTGGTCGTACTCCTCCATGGCCGCGGTACGGCCGAGCTCGGGGTTGGATCCCGAGCCGAGCCCACGGGTGCTCTCGCTGCCGATGTGCAGGCGGTTGTCGGCCGATGACTGCTCGAGCGACTGCATGTCGGTGTTCACGGCGATGAACTCCACGCCGGCCACCTGCGCCTCGATCATCCGGTTCACGGCGTTCACGCCGGCACCGCCGACGCCCACCACGCGCAGGACCGGCTCCGAGGAGCCACGGGTCAGCGGCGGCTCGGCGTTCACGATCCGGTCGGGCTCGGGCGTGCGCTCCATGATGTTCTCGGGGATGTCCGAGGAGAACACGCTGCGCAGACGCTCCTCGGGCGTGGGCACGCCCTCGTAGCGGCTGATGCGCTCCTCCTTGGCCGGCTCACCGCGGCGGCGCTCGGCGCGCTCCTCGGCGCGGCGTGCGGCCTCGGTGGCACGGGAGTTGAAGCTCTCCTGCGTCCGGCGCGGAGCCTCGGGCTCCGGCTCGCGGGCGGGCTCGGCCTCCGGCTCGCGCCGGGGCTGGGCCTGAGGCTCGGGAACCCGGCGCGCGGGTGGTGGTGCCGGAGCGTCCGCGGAAAGCGGACCGGAGGCACGGGGCTCGGCCCGCTCCTCGGCAGGTGCGTCCGTGCCCGGCTCCTCCTCGTCCGTCTTCCGGAACAGCTGCGCCAGCGGCCCCTCCCGCATGCTCGCCCGCTTACCGCTTGCCATTCGCCAGGACCTCCTCGGCTAGCTGACGGTAGGCATAGGCGGCCTTCCCGTCGGGGTCGTACTTCAGCACCGACATGCCCTTGACGGGCGCCTCCGCAAACCGGACCGTCTTGTTGATGCGCGACGCGAAGACCCGGTCCCCGAAGTTCTCCTCGAGGATCTCGATCGCCTCCTTGGCGTGCACCGTTCGGTTGTCGACCAGCGTCGGCAGTATTCCCTCGATCTCAATGTCCGGGTTCAGCTCCTCACGCACCATGGAGAGCGTGTTCTGGAGCTGTATCAACCCGCGCATTGACAGATACTCGCACTGCACGGGGACGATCACCTTGTCGGAGGCCGTCAGGGCGTTGATCGTGAGCAGCCCGAGGCTCGGCGGAGTGTCGATGAAGACGTAGTCGTAGTCCTCCTTGACGGGCTTCAGGCCCTTCTGCAGAGAGCGCTCGCGGCCGATCATCGTGGACATCGCGATCTCGGCTCCGGCCAGGTCGATGGAGGCGCACGCGATGTCCACCTCGCGACGGCGGATCACCTCGCGCAGCGAGACGTGATGCACGAGCACGTCGTACATCGACACCTCGAGCGAGTCGGGGTCGATCCCCTGGCTCATGGTGAGGTTCGCCTGCGGGTCGAGATCCACGCACAGGACGCGGTTCCCCCGCTCGACGAAGGCAGCCGCGAGGTTGAGCGTCGTCGTCGTCTTCGCCACACCGCCCTTTTGGTTGGTGAAGGCGATGACTTTTGCCTTGGGCGACACGTGAGCCTCCGGTTCGGTCGGCTGCGTATTGCGGGAGCGCTCGAACAGTCCCATTACGGAAGGCCTATTCGCACGTGGTGAAGGGAATCCTTCAGTCTGTCCTTCGGTGGACTCCCTCCTCGACAAGCGCCTGGTGCTCGTAACGGGCAAGGGCGGCGTGGGCCGGACGACGGTGGCCGCGGCCCTCGGCCTGGCCGCGGCGCGCCGCGGCCGGAGGGTGGTGGTGTGCGAGGTGGGGGACCAGCAGCGGCTCCCGGCGATGCTCGGCGAGGTGAGCGCGAACGGGAGCGAGCAGGAGCTGCGGCCCGGCCTGTTCGGCGTGACCGTGGACCCGGAGCGCACCAAGGAGGAGTGGCTGCGCTATCAGCTCAAGTCCGGCACCCTGGCCGGCGTGCTCGGCGGCAGCCGCGTCTTCCAGTACCTGACCGCGGCCGCGCCCGGTCTCACCGAGCTGGTGACGATGGGCAAGATCTGGGATCTCGCGCAGCTGGAGCGGCGCACCGAGGGCGCCGTGTACGACCTGGCCATCGTGGACGCCCCGGCCACCGGCCACGGGCTGGCCATGCTGCGCGCCCCGTCCACCTATGCCGGCGTGGCCCGGGTGGGGCCCATCCGCCGCCAGGCGCTGATCATCGACGAGTTCGTGCGCGATCCGGACACCACCGGAGTGCTGGCGGTGGCGCTCCCCGAGGAGATCCCCGTGAACGAGACGATCGATCTCGAGGCGCGGCTCCGTGACGAGCTGGGCGTGAACTTGCACGCCACCGTGCTGAACGCGGTGCTCCCCCAGCGGTTCAGCGCGGCGGACGCGCGCCGGCTCGAGACGCTGAGCAAGAGCGGGACGAAGGAGGCACAGGCGGCCGGGCGCGCCGCGCTCTCCGAGTTCCGCCGCGCCCGGGGTGAGCGGTCCCAGGGGCGGCGCCTTCGCCGCGCCACCCGGGCGCCGGTGGTCACCCTCCCCCACCTGTTCGAGCCCGAGATCGGCGCCGAGCAGCTCGAGCGGCTCGCGCGCGTGCTGGAGCGCCGCCTGTGATCGGAGACTGGCTCGACGGCAAGGAGGTGTGCGTGTGCGCCGGCTCCGGGGGCGTGGGCAAGACCTCCACCTCCGCGGCGGTGGCGCTGGGCATGGCCGCACGCGGGAAGAAGGTGGCCGTGCTCACCATCGACCCGGCGCGCCGGCTCGCGCACGCGCTCGGCCTGGACGAGCTGGACGGCGAGGAGCACCGGGTGGACGTCCCGGTGAAGGGCGAGCTGTGGGCGATGATGCTCGACCCGAAGCGCACCTTCGACGACCTGGTGGCCCAGCACGCGCCGGACGAGAGCGCCCGCGACGCGGTGCTCTCCAACCGCATCTACCTCGAGCTGTCGAACGCCGTGGCCGGCTCGCAGGAGTACATGGCCATGGAGAAGCTCCACGAGCTCCACCGCGAGGGCCGCTACGACCTGCTCGTGCTGGATACGCCGCCGACCCGCAACGCGCTCGACTTCCTCGACGCTCCTCGCAAGCTCGCCGCGTTCATCGACTCCCCCTCGCTCCAGCTGCTGTCCGGTCCCGGCTCGCTCGGCCTGAAGCTGTTGGGGCGCGGCACCGGCGTCCTGTTCTCGGGCCTGCGCCGGGCCACCGGCGTGGACCTGCTGGAGGACCTCTCGGAGTTCTTCCGGAGCTTCGGCGGGATGGTGGAGGGCTTCCGCGAGCGCGCTCAGGAGGTGAACGCGCTGCTGGCCGACGACCGCAGCACCTTCGTGCTGGTCACCTCCCCGCGCGAGGACGCGGTGGACGAGGCGATCTTCTTCCACCGCCGCCTGGAGGAGGCGAGCCTCCCCTTCGCCGGGGTGATCGCGAACCGCGTGCGCACCTCGGTGCCGGCCCACCACGCCGACCTGGCCGTGGAGATGGATGCCTCGCTCGGCCCGGACCTGGCCCGCAAGGTGCTTCGCACCTGGGAGGAGGAGCGCATCCTGGCCCTGCGCGACCGGGCGGCGCTCAGGCGCCTGCGGAAGCGGCTGGACGGCGCCCCGATGATCGAGGTGCCCCGCCTGGACGAGGACGTGCACGACCTGGCCGGGCTCGCGCTGCTGGACGAGCACCTGTTCCGGGCGTCGCGCGGACGCCGCCGGCGCGCCTAGACGGGCGCTGAGAAGTCTCCGGGGTCGTCCCAGCCCCAGTCGGCGGACTCGGTCACGCCGTCGAGCTGGTGCTGGCGAGAGGAGGCCACGGCCTGGGGCTGCGATCCGGCGGGCCGCACCGGCTCGAACTCGGTGGTGGCGGGCTCCACGGCGGCCTGCGGCTCCGGCGGGGCCTCGGCGGCTCCGGGCTCCGGTCGGGCGGCTCCACGGGACGGGTCACGCGCGGGCGCATGTCGTGCGCCTCCACCTCGCCGAAGCGCTCCTCGTCGGGCGCGAAGGGCTCGGGTGCGGTCTCCAGCAGGATGTCGTCGGCCACGCTCTTGAGGTCGGTGTCGAGATAGCCGCAGAGCACGTCGCGCAGCAGCGCGCGGAGGTGTCCCTCCATCTCGGCCACGATCTGGCGCGGCGACTCGGAGCCGATGCGCTCCTGGAGGCTCCCGCGCGCGCCCATGAGGAAGCGCTCCAGCGAGAGGGCGGCCTCCACCCGGCGCTGCACCGCCCGCCGCTGGCCCTCCTCCGCGCAGAGCGCGGCCACGCGCAGCCCGAGACTGGCCTCGCCCGCCTCAGTGGTGGCGTCGAGCAGCGCCCGCAGCCCGAGCAGGTAGTCGGACAGCGCCTCGGCGTCGTGCGCGCGCTCGCAGCCCATCTCGTAGCGGCCGAGTGCCCAGCCCACGGGCCCGCCGGCCGGGGTGTCGCCGAGCGCCCGCAGGAACTCGCGCAGGTCCGGCTCCTCGTCCGAGTGAAGCGTCCACGGCTCCCCCCGTGCCGTGCCGGGGCCTCCGACCGCCACCGCCCCCCAGCGGCCCTCCCCCGAACGCCGCCAGCCGGGCGCGCACAGCGCGATCCACCCGGGCGCCCACAGTCTCAATGCGGTGACCAGCCCGCGGAAGCGCTCCTCGGCCTCGGCGGCCGGGATCTGCTCGCCCGCGGGCACCTCGCGCTCCAGCACGCAGAGCACCGATGCGTCCCCGCCCGTGTCCTCGGGCCACACCGCCTCCGCCGGAGCGTCGGCGTGCTCGCCCGCCACCAGCGCCAGGCCCTCGCCCAGGTCCACGCGCTCGCTCTCCATCACCACGCCGCCGAGGGACGCGACCACTCGCGCCCGGACCGCGTCGCGGTAGAGGGTGGTCTCAACCTCCTCGTACAGGCGCTCGAAGCGCTCCTCGGGGAAGGCGAAGCTGGTGGCGTCCTCGTAGAGGCGGTCGAGCATCGCCCGAAGGGCGGGCTCGGCCTGCTCGCCGCGCATCCCGTTCACGCGCAGCCACGGCGCCGCGCCGGCGCCGAGCGTGTCGGCGGCGGTCCGGGTGCCGGGCAGCAGTCTCAGCTCATCCCAGCGCGAGTCGAGGAAGGCGCCGGTACGCGGCTGGTAGCGGTAGAGCGACGGGCCGCTGACCGTGACCACCGTCGATCACGTCGAACTCCAGCTCGGCCCCGTCGCGGACCACGTCGGTGAGGAAGGCGGCGGACTCGAGCGCGAAGTCGCGCAGCGCGTCGTGGAGGGCACGATTGCGCATGCCGGCCGGATTCGCCTCCGGCGCGGTGGTTCCTGCCTGGGCCCAGGGAGGAGCGCAGCCCGATCGGTGATCGGGCGAGCACCGCCCTGGCTAAGCGGCGGCGGTGGCCGGCTGCGGCGCGGCCGGCCGGCACTCGGTGTCGCTCACGCCGAGCCACTCGCTGCCGTAGGTGCGCATGGCGTCGATCAGCGGCACGAGCGCCTCGCCCTTGGCGGTGAGCGTGTACTCCACCCGCGGGGGCACCTCGGGGAAGGTGTGGCGGGCCACGATGCCCTGCTCCTCGAGCCCGCGCAGGCGGAGCGAGAGGGTGCGCGGGCTTATGCCGGCGAGCGAGCGCTCGAGCTCGCAGAAACGGCTGCGGCTCTTCGCGAGGTCACGTATGACCAGAATCGTCCACTTGCCGCAGATGATGTCGGCCGTGGCACAGACAGGACAGGAGTCGTCGGCCATCTGGAGCCAAGTCTAGCGCAAGACTTCACGAACTGAAGTGAAGGAAACGGCGAGGGCGCGCCTCCCGCTGCACGCCCCCGACCCTCCCTCAGGAACTCGTCAACTGCCCAGGTTTGAGAGCAGTCCCCCGCCGCCCCCGGATCCTCCGGGAGTTGAGTTCGACCCGGCCCTCGCTCGGCTGCACGAGCACCCAGCCCGCGCCCGAGAAGGACATCTGGATCGACTCGCCCGAGCCCTTTCCGATGAAGTTCTTCAGCTTCACGTCCGTCTTGATCCCGGTGGTCACGCTCGAGGACCAGGTGATGGCCGCCTGGGGATCGGCGAACGTGGGCGCCTCACCGGTGTTGAGGAGCACCGGGGGGCCGTCGGAGATGATCGCCACCCACCCCGAGCCCGAGAGGTGGGTGTTGTAGAGCCCGCCGCCCATCATGCCGCTGGCGCCCTCCACCCGCTTGATGTCCCAGTCGATGCCCGCGTCGAAGGCGAGCAGGTTGCGGCCGTTCACCGTGATCGAGTCGTTCTCGAGATAGAGCAGGTGCACCTCCTGCGCGGTGTCGGCCAGGAACACCTCGCCCGTGCCGCTCATCTTCATGAGCGACTGGCCCTCGCCGGTCATGGCCTTCTTGATCAGCCTGCCCATCCCGCCGGAGCCGGCGTGCTCGAAGGACACCTCGCCCTGGTAGGCCACCATCGAGCCGAGCTTGGCCTGGATCGTGACCTGGTCCAGATGCACCTTCAGCAGCTTCGAGTTCTGCAGCGCGAAGGGCTGGTCGGACTTCGTCTCCTGGAACTCTGCGAGCGTGCTCTGCAAGGCGATCTCCTTCTAGGACTGGGTGGTCCCTGGGTGGGCGGACCGGGACTCTGCGGCAGGCCCGCCGCCGTAGTCAAGGCCAATGCGTCCACCGGCCCAGAGGCTTGCCGCTAAGGTGCCCCGCTCGACGTGAGGCGCGCCCTGCCAGCCCTGCTGCTGACCCTGATGCTCGCGCCCGCGGCGCACGCCGCCGACCCGATCATGCCGCTGTCGCAGGTGCGCCCCGGGCTCGACTGCGTGGGCCTGTCGGTGATCCGGGGCACGCAGATCTCGCAGTTCGACGTGGAGATCATCGACGTGGTGGGAGGCCAGACGGGCCTCGGCGGGCCGCGGGTCCTGGTGCGGGCCTCGGGCCCGCCGTGGACGCCACCGGCATCGCCGAGGGATTCTCGGGCTCACCCGTCCTGTGCCTCGACCCGAACGGGGTGAGGCGGAACATCGGGGCCATCTCCCAATCGGTGGGCGAGTACGGCAACCACGTGGTGCTCGTCACGCCGATCGAGGAGATGCTGGGCGACTCTCCCGCCACGCCCGCCCCCGCGCCGGCGGCCGCCGCGGCCGACGCCCGGCTGCTGCGCTCGGCGCGGCCGCTCGCCGGCACGCTCACGGTGTCCGGGCTCTCGGCGCGCACGCGGGCGCTGCTCGACCGGGCCGGCGCGCCGCGCGGGACGGCACGTGCTGGCCGCACCCGCCGGGCCGCTGGGCGGCTTCCCCGCCCAGCCGCTCGTGCCCGGAGCGTCGGTGGCCGCGATGCTCTCGACGGGCGACGTGGGCGTGGGCGCGGTGGGCACCGTCACCTACCGCGACGGCTCCCGGATCCTCGCCTTCGGCCACCCGCTGGACGCCCTCGGGCAGCGCAGCCTGTTCGTGGAGGACGCCTACGTGTTCAGCGTGATCGCCAACCCGCTCGGGCATCCCCGACCTCGGGGCCGACAGCTACAAGCTCACGTCCGCGGGCGGCCACACCCAGGGCACCTTCACCACCGACTCCCTCAACTCCATCTCCGGCAGCCTCGGCGCGGCTCCGTCCTCCATCCCGCTCCAGGTCACGGCCCGCGAGCGCGGCGGCCGCTCCGTCACGCTCAACGCCAGCCTGGCCGACGAGCGCCGGCTCGGGTACGGCGCCAACCTCTCGCTGGTCGCGCCGCTCGGCGCATCGCAGGGCCTGGACAACGTGATCCGCAACTACGGCCCGGTCACGATGTCGATGTGCTTCCGGGTGAAGCTGAAGGCGCGAAAGAAGCCGATCGGCTTCTGCAACGACTACTTCGACGGCTTCTCGCCGCTCGAGGACATCACCAACGGCGCCGGCATGGTGGACGCCTACGACGTGCCGCCTCCCGCCATCGACAACGCGAGCGTGAGCATTCGCGCCCGCCGCGGGGTGGACGCCGACGTGCTGCTGGACGCGACCCTGCCCGAAGCGGGCGCGGCGCGGCGAGCGGGTCCGGGTGAAGCTGTCCGTGGGGCGGCGGGGAGACGGCCGGCGGCGGCTCTCGTTCCCCATGCGCATCCCGCGCGACATGCCGCTCGGCCACAGGACCATCACCCTCAGCGGGGCGAGCGGCGGGAGCTCCGACGAGGCGCTCCTGATCGAGTTCGTGGAGGTGCTCACCGGCGGGGGCGGCGAGGGCGACGGCGAGCCGCACTCGATCGAGCGAGCTGGCCTCCGCGCCTGTCCGACATGCACCGGGACCTCGGCATCGAGGCCCGTTTCCGGCGGGGCAGCCGGAAGCTCGTCTACCGGTCCAGCGACGTGAGCTTCGAGGGCCGCGTGAAGGTCAGTCTGCGTGTCCTCCGGGCGCGCCGTTGACGGCGGCTTCCTCGGAGGATTCCTCGGCCTCCGCCTGGCCGGACACGTTCTCGAACGAGGTGGAGCGCATGCCGTCGGAGGCCACGAGCAGCTTGAAGTCGTGGGGATGGGTGGCCGCCTTCAGCGCCTCCTCCATGGAGATGCGGCCGGCCTGGTAGTGCTGGAGCAGGGCCTGGTCGAAGCTCTGCATGCCGTAGTAGGCGCCCTCGGCGATGACCTCGGGGAGCCTGCCCGGTGTCGGCCGGGTTCATGATCATGTCCCGCACGCGGCCGGTCATCCGCAGCACCTCGCAGGTGGCCACGCGCCCGGTTCCGTCGGGCGTGGGCACCAGCCGCTGGGAGATCACGCCCTTGAGCGTGCCGGCCAGCATGGCCCGGGCCTGCTTCTGCTCGGCCTGGGGGAAGAAGTCGATGATGCGGTTGACCGACTCGGACGCGTCCACGGTGTGGATGGTGGAGAGCACGAGGTGGCCGGTCTCGGCCGCTGAGAGGGCGGTGCGCACCGTCTCCTCGTCGCGCATCTCGCCGATGAGGATCACGTCCGGATCCTGGCGCAGCACGCGCCGCAGGGCGCGGGCGAAGGAGACCGTGTCCTCGCCCACCTCGCGCTGGTTGATGATGCAGCGCTTGTCGCGGTGGAGGAACTCGGCCGGGTCCTCGATGGTCACGATGTGCTTCGCGTAGGTCGAGTTGATGTGGTCGATCATCGCGGCGAGCGTCGTGGACTTGCCCGATCCCGTGGTGCCGGTCACGAGGATCAGCCCGCGCTCCTCGTCGGCCAGCGTGGTGATCACGTCGGGCAGCAGCAGCTCGGCCACCGACTTGATCTGGAAGGGGATGGCGCGCAGGACCAGGGACACGGATCCGCGCTGCACGAAGGCGTTGACGCGGAAGCGGGCCACGCCGGGCAGGGAGTAGGAGAAGTCCACCTCGCGCTCGCGCCGGAACGACTCGAGCTTGTCCTCGTCGGTGAGCATGTGGAACATGACCTGCTCGGTCTGCTCCGGGCGCAGCGGCTCGGTGTCCGGAATCGGCATCAGCGTGCCGTGACGGCGGACGACGGGAGGAGCCGGAACCTTGAGGTGGAGGTCCGACCCCTCGGTCTCGATCACGTACATGAGGGCCTGATCGATGTCGAACATGCTTCGTCATCGGCCGGTCGCGCGCGAGGCTGAAGCCCTGGTCGCGACGAATTGGACCGGTTTCCGGTCCTGATGCGCTCTGGAGAGGCCGGCGGCTACGCCACGTCGCGAAGCTTCTGCGCTTCGGCGAGGGACTGCAGCTTCTTCAGCGACTGGTTCTCGATCTGGCGGATCCGCTCGCGCGTGACGTTGAACGTGCGGCCCACCTCGTCGAGCGTCCGGGGGTGCTCGCCCCCGAGCCCGTAGCGCAGCTCCAGCACCCGGCGCTCGCGGTAGGAGAGGTTCTCCAGCGCTTCGCGCAGGGCTTCCTTCGTGAGGATCTCGGCGGCCCGCTCGTAGGGAGACTCGGCCCGCTCGTCGGCGATGAACTGGCCGAACTCGGACTCCTCCTCGTCGCCGACGGGCTTCTCCAGCGACACCGGAGCCTGGGCGGAGCGCTTGATCGACTCCACCTCCTCGGGCTCGATGCCGGTGTGCTCGGCGATCTCGTCGGGAGTGGGCTCGCGGCCCAGCTCGGTGACCAGCTTGCGCTCGGCGCGGCCGATCTTGTTGAGCTTCTCCACGACGTGCACCGGGATGCGGATCGTGCGGGCCTTGTCCGCGAGCGCGCGGGCGATGGCCTGACGGATCCACCAGGTCGCGTAGGTCGAGAACTTGAAGCCCTTGCGGTAGTCGAACTTCTCCGCGGCGCGGACCAGGCCGAGCGTGCCCTCCTGGATGAGGTCGAGGAAGGGCAGACCCTGGTTGCGGTAGTTCTTGGCGATCGAGACGACGAGCCGCAGGTTCGACTCGACCATCTTCTGCTTCGCGTCGAGATCGCCGCGCTCGATGCGCTTGGCGAGATCGACCTCCTCCTGCGCCGTGAGCAGCCGGACCTTCCCGATGTCCTTCAGGAAGAGCTGAAGGGAATCGGTGGTCATGTCGGGCTTCAGGTCGATGGCCGCCTTCTTGCGACGACTCCGGCGATCCACCGCGCGCTCCACCTCGGGCGCCTTGTGCGTGGGATCGTCCTCGACGAGCTCGATCTCGGACTTCTCGAAGTAGCCGTGCAGCTCCTCGATGTCGCCCTCGTCGAGTTCGACCTCGGAGAGGGCGGTGGCCACTTCGGTGAAGGTCAGCGTTCCCGTCTGCTGACCCTTCGTGACGAGGAGCTTGACCTCCTCGAGTTCTTGCAGTTCGGCTACAGACATCACTTTCCTTACGGCGCGCAGGGCCCAGCGCAAGGGCGCCGGGCCCATCTAAGCAGGCCTGAAGAGCATAGAGCTAGGGATATTGAAGTCAAGCGGACGAGGAGGCGGAAAAAGCGTTGACTTGCCGGTCAACCAGTTTCCTTCTACCCGAAACTACCGACGGGGATACACATATCCCTCATCGGGTTGCAATGCGCCGATTCCCGGCGCCGCCGACCGGGTCTAGACTCGTCGGCCATGACCGACGAAAAGGGTGTTCTAGGCAAGCTTCCGCGCTCGCGGCCGGGGCATCGCAGCGACAAGAGGGCCGCCGGCGCCGGCCGCCCCTCCCAGGCCGCGGCGCGCGCCGCCGAGCAGGCCGAGGCCGAGGGCGACGCCGCCGCCGCGCCCCCGAGCGACCCCGCCGCCCCGAAGCGCCGGGCCGCGGCGCCGAAGCCCGCCGCAGCGCCGCGTGCAAAGCGCCCCGCCGCCGGCCGGCCGGCCGCGCAGCCCGACCCGCAGGCCCCGGCCCCCGCCGCGGAGGGCGGAGACCCCATGGGCGAGGCCGCACGCAGCGCGGCCCGGGCGGTGGGAGCCGGCGTGCGGCTTGGCGCCGGGATCGCCCAAGAGGTCCTGAAGCGCATACCGCGCCCGTAGGGCCGGTGTGCCCTCCCCGGTCTCGCCGCCCTACTCCGGGAGGGTGACCCGGGCGCGAACGAGGGTATGCTGGCGAGCGGTGCCGACGGGCGTCAAATCTCCGCCTAGCTGTCTCATCGTCGACGAGCACCCCGTGGTTCGCGCCGGGGTGCGAAGCCTTGTGCAGGAGGCGTTCGAGGGTGCCCGGGTGGTGGACGCCCCCTCGCCGGAGGAGGCGCTCGAGTCCTGGGAGGGAGTCGCCCCGACGTGGTGATCGTCGACCCGTGGAAGGTGGACAGCGACATCAGCCGCGTGGTGGCGACGCTGGGGGAGCTCGGCGCCCCGATCGTGGTCTTCACCGCCGACGGCGGCGCCCGCCTGCTCGGCGAGGCCCTGAAGGCCGGGGTCAAGGGCTACGTGCGAAAGGACTCGCCCTCGGAGGACCTGGTCCGGGCCATCGACGCCGCGCGCTCGGGCGACTTCTACGTGGATCCGGGCCTCTCGTCCACGATCGTGCTCGACGAGACCGACCGCACCCTGAGCGCCCGCCAGCGCGAGATCCTTCAGATGCTGGCCGACGGCATGCAGACCGATGCCGTGGCCGAGCGCCTGGGCCTCTCGACCGAGACGGTGCGGACGCACACCAAGCGGATCCTGGCGAAGCTCGAAGCGTCTACCCGCACCCAGGCCGTGGCGATCGGAATCCGCCACGGCCTGATCGATTGAGGCCTGCGAGGACGCAGCCCGATCGGCTGATCGGGCTAGCCCGCAGCTACGTGGTCGCGCCTCCTCGGCGGCGTCCTTCTCCTCCGCCTCGCCCAGCGCCACTCCCTCGCCGGCCGCCTTGGCCTTGTACATCGCCTTGTCGGCGATGTCGATCAGGACCTCGGCCTCGGTGCCGTGCTCCGGGCATGACACCGCGCCGATGGAGAGGCCCACCGGCGGGTCGTCGGGCGTGGCCACCTCCTCGGCCACGGCGGCGTTGAGGCGCTCGCCCAGCTTCAGGATGTTGGCCGCGTCCTGCTCGGGGGCGAGGACGCAGAACTCGTCGCCGCCGATCCGGGCGGCGACGTCCACGGTGCGGATCGAGCGGCCGACCGACATGGCCACCTGCATCAGGACGCGGTCCCCGGCCTGGTGGCCGTGCGAGTCGTTGATGCGCTTGAGACCGTCCACGTCCATCAGGAGAAGCGCCGAAGGGGTGGTCGTAGCGCTTCTGTAGATCGAGCAGGTGGGCGATCTCGCGCTGGAGGTGGCGGAGGTTGCCGAGCCCGGTCAGGGCGTCCGTGTTGGCCTGCGACTCGAGCTCCCGCGAGCGGCTGCGCGACCAGCTCCTCGGTGACCGCCGCCTGGATCGCCCCGGTGGCGTCCACCAGGTGCTCCACCGCGTCGGCGAACTGCTCCGGCTCGTTCTCGGCCAGCTCCTCGCGCAGCGCGCGGACCAGCACGGCCTGGAGCGAGGCCACGTCGCGCGCCACCTCGGACACCGACCCGTCGCGGCCGCCGCGCAGCGCGGCGAGCGACACCGCACGCTCCACCTGATCGTCGGCCAGCTTGTACGGGTCGGACCCGTTGGAGCCGTTGCCGGCCACGGACTGGAGGATGTCGCTGATCAGCGCCGGCAGCTCGCGCGCGATCCGCTCGGTCGGGAGATCGCGAATCTCATCGAGCGAAGCGCGCTCGATGAGACGGACCAGAAAGGCCTTGGCGAGTTCCTCCCGCGAACGGTCTACACGCGCGATAGGCCCCCGAATGGGTGTCATGAGACGGCGATCAGTTCGTACACCGGTCGTCCTTGGCGGCATAACGATCCTACCCCCGAAAACGGCGGAGCCGCGCGGAATTTGCGGATGAGGCAGTCCGGTGCTCGCCCGATGACATGCTGCGGTGCTCGCCGACCGATCGGCTCGCTCCTCGCCCGCGCGGCACCGCTGCTCCGCCGTCGCGCTGAAAGGATGCCGCGCGTGAGCGATCCGATCACCATCGCGGAGGCCCGCCGGCGGGTGCAGGCCGCGGTACGGCCCCTCCCGAGGAGGACGTGCCGCTGGAGAGGCGCTCGGCCGCATCCTGGCCGAGCCGCTGATCGCGGACGTGGACGTCCCGCCCTTCGCCGGCTCGGCCATGGACGGTTTCGCGGTCCGGTCCGGGCCCGGCGGCGAGCTGCGGGTGACGGGCGAATCCCGGGCGGGCCACCCCGCGGCCGTCCTGGTGGAGCCGGGCACGGCGGTGCGCATCTCCACGGGGGCCGCGCTGCCCGAGGGTGCCGACGCGGTGGTGCCGGTGGAGCGCGCCGAGGACCGCGGGCAGACGGTGGCCGTCCCGGCCACCGAGCCGGGGGCGCACATCCGCCAGGCGGGCGAGGACGTGCGCCGCGGCGACTCGCTGCTCGATCCCGGCACGCGGCTCGGGCCGGCCGAGCTGGGCGTGGCCGCCTCGGTGGGCCGCGCCGTCGTGCCCTGCGCGCGGCGCCCGCGGGTGGCCCTGGTGGTGACCGGCGACGAGCTGACCCGCTCCCGGCGATCCGCTCGGGCCGGGCCGGATCTACAGCTCCAACGCCCACGTGCTGGCCGCCCAGGTGACGCGCGCGGGCGGCGATCTGGTGAGCAGCGAGCACGCCGGCGACGACCTCGCGGCCACGCGCGAGATGCTGGAGCGCGCGCTCGCCGGCGCCGATGTGGTGTGCGCGTCCGGGGGCGTGTCGGTGGGGGCGCACGACCACGTTCGCCCCGCCCTCGACGCCCTCGGCGTGAGGGAGAGCTTCTGGGGAGTCGCCCTACGGCCGGGCAAGCCCACCTGGTTCGGCACCCGTGAGTCCACGCTGGTCTTCGGGCTTCCGGGCAACCCGGTGTCGGCCATGGTGACCTTCCAGCTGTTCGCGCGCCCCGCACTGCTGGCGCTCCAGGGGGCCAGCCCGGAGGCCGTCCGGGGCTCGGCCCGGTTGAGCGGCCCGGTGAGGCGGAACCCGCGGCGTGAGCAGGCCGTGCGGGTGCGCCTGACCGCCGGCGAGGACGGCTGGCGCGCCGAGACCACCGGCGCGCAGGGATCGCACGTGCTCACCTCGATGCTCGGCGCGGACGCCCTTGCGATGATCCCGCCGGGTGATGGCGAAGTGACCGCGGGCGACCGCGTGGACGTAGAGATCCTGTGAGACCCCGCGACCCTCGCCGGCTGCTGGAGCGCCAACGGCGCGCGCACGCACGCGTGAAGATCATGAAGCTGCCGCGCTCGGACTACGGCCCCGACGGCAGCATCGGCAGCCGCCAGGAGGCCGAGCTCACCCTGCCGCGGGCGGAGCTCGACCGGATGTGGTCGGCCGAGTACCTCGAGCGGCTGGCCGCCACCTACTGGCGCTTCCTCACCCGTTTCTCACTCGGGCTGCTGCGCGTCCTCTACACCGAGGACGCGCGCGAGGTGGTGGTTCTGACCCGGCCGTTCGTGCTCCTGCGCTTCCGCAAGCCCGAGTACGAGACCGAGGCGGACAAGGGCAGCGTGACCTGGCCGATCGAGAACGGCCTGCTGGTGGCCCCGTCCGGGCGCACGCGCGGGTACCTGCGTCTGGCGGTGGAACGGCACGAGGACGACGGCAGCTCGGACGAGGTGACGGGGACGATCACCTCGGAGGTCGTGAACTTCTACCCCATGATCGCGGGCTGGGGCTGGTTCGCGCGGGTGGGGCGGCTGCTCTACAACGAGACCCAGCTGCGCATCCACGTGCTGGTGACCCACGCCTTCCTGCGCTCGCTGGCCAACCTCGACCTGGCCACGTCCGCGGTGGGCGCCCTGGCCGCGCCCGAGGGCGATCAGCCGGCGGAGGCCGGCCTACACCGAGGCGCTGCGAGGTGATCTCGCGCAGCTTCGCCCGGTCGTGCTGGGCGGTGATCGTGCGCACCGTGCCCGAGCGCGAGCGCATCGAGAGCGACTCGGTGGTGGCGCCCTCGGGGCCGATGTACTGCACCCCCGCGAGCATCTCCCCCGCGGTCACGCCGGTGGCCGCGAAGTGCACGTCCTCCCCGGACACGAGCCGGTTGGTGTCCAGCACCTCGTCCAGGTCGTAGCCGGCCTCCAGCGCGGCCGTGCGCTCCTCGTCGTTGCGCGGCCAGAGGCGGCCCACGATCTTGCCGCCCGTGCACTTGATGGCGGCGGCCGCGAGCACTCCCTCGGGGGTGCCGCCGATGCCCCACAGGAGGTCCACCGGAGAGCCCTGGGTCACCGCCACGAGCGCGGCCGACACGTCACCGTGCGGGATGAGCCGGATGCGCGCGCCGGCGGAGCGGATCTCGGCCATCGCCTCGTCGTGGCGGGGGCGGTCGAGCATGATCACCACGATGTCCCCCACCGCCACGCCCTTCTCCTTCGCCATCAGCTCCAGCGTCTCGGGGAGGGGCCGGTCGAGGTCGAGCAGGTGGGCCATGTCGCGCGACGTGGCCATCTTCAGCATGTAGACGCAGGGGCCCGGATCGAACATCGTCCCCCGCTCCGACAGGGCGATGGTGGCGATGGCGTTGGGGAGACCCTTGGCGCACAGCTCCGTGCCCTCGAGCGGGTCCACGGCGATATCCACCTCGGGCGGCGAGCCGTCGCCGATCCGCTCGCCGTTGTAGAGCATCGGCGCCTCGTCCTTCTCGCCCTCGCCGATCACCACCACGCCGTCCATCGACACGGTCTCGAGCATCAGGCGCATGGCGTCCACCGCGGCGCCGTCGGCCAGCTCCTTCTCGCCCCGCCCGATCCAGCGGGCGCAGGCCAGCGCCGCGTACTCGGTGGTACGCACGAGCTCCATGGCGAGGTTGCGGTCCGGGCGCACCGTTCGGTCGCCGGCCGCAGATCCGGCGGCCTGCTCCACGCTCAGATCACGCCCGGAGGCTTGCGCACATCGGTGTAGTAGGCCTGCCGCAGGTAGCCCGCTGCCAGCAGCCCGGCGGACGCGAGCAGGGCCACGAAGTAACCGATGCCGAGCCCGATGTCCACGGTGTCCCCGGGGCGGCCGAGGATGATCCCGTTACAGAGGATCAGCACCACGGCGATCATGCCCACGATCATGGTGACCTCACCCGGCTTCCAGGTGAGCTTGTGCCCACGCGCCAGGATCCAGGCCAGGATGAAGGGCGCCGTGCAGGCCAGCGCGAGCAGCCAGTCGAGCGTGCCGAACGTCTGCCAGGCGTTGGCGCTGTCGCCGCCGGCGATCGAGCCCAGCCTGCTGTTCGGATTCGAGGAGCTGGTGGTGAACCAGGGCAGGAACAGCGACAGGAAGAGGAGCAGCGCCGCTCCCATGCCCATGTACTCGCCGGGTGTGAGCCGCGACGTGTCCAGGTATCCGCTCTCCTGGTCCGCCCTCGAGGCCTCCATCGCCCCGGAACCTACACGCTGCCGGGAGGACGGTAAAGCGGTACGTTCGGAGCGCGCCGGGCTAAGCGAACGGAGGAGGCACATGGCGGTAACGAAGATCATCGAGGTCGTGGGGAGCTCGCCCGACAGCTCGGACGGCGCCGTGAAGGCGGCGCTGGAGGATGCGCGCGTCTCGCTCCGGAACATCAAGGCCGTGGACGTCGTGTCCACCGGCCTGCGCGGCGACAACCTGGACGAGTGGCGCGCGCTCGTGCGCATCTCCTTCCTCGTGGAGCGCGTGAGCGAGTAGCTCCGAAGACGCGGGCGGGGGCGGGGGCGCGCGCCGATGGACTTCAAGATCCTTGGTCCGCTCGAGGTCTGCGAAGGCGACCGCCGCATTTCCTGCGAGGGCCCCAAGCAGCGGCTGCTCCTCGGTGTGCTGCTGCTGAACGCGAACGAGACCGTGTCGAGCGACCGCCTGACCGAAGCCCTGTGGGGGGAGAGGCCTCCCCAGGGCGCGGCAAAGGCGCTCCAGGTACACGTCTCGCGGCTTCGAGATGTGCTCGATCCGCAACGCACGCGGGGTACCTCTGGTCAGGTTCTCGCGACCCGCCCGTCGGGATACGAGCTGCGAGTGGAGCCCGGCGAGCTCGACCTCCACCGCTTCCAACAGGCGGTGGGCCGCTCGAAGGCGGCGGCGGAGGCCGGCCGGGCCGCGGAGGCCGCGCAATCCCTACACGAAGCCCTGTCCCTCTGGCGCGGGCCGGCGCTCGCGGACCTGAGCTTCGAGGGCGCCCTGCAGACCGACATCGCGCGTCTGGAGGAACTTCGCCTCGACGCGCTCGAGGAGCGCTTCGAGGCCGACCTGGCGCTCGGCCGCCACGCCGGGCTCATCGGGGAGCTCAACGCTCACATCGCTCAGCAGCCTCTCCGCGAAAGACCGCGCGGTCAGCTGATGCTCGCGCTCTACCGCGCGGGCCGGCAGGCCGAGGCGCTCGAGAGCTACCGCGACGCCCGGCGGGTCCTCGTCGAGGAGCTCGGGCTGGAGCCGGGCAGGCAGTTGAAGGAGCTGGAGCGCGCGATCCTCGCTCAGGATCCGAGCCTCGATCCTCCCCGGGCGGAGCCTGGCGATGATGCGTCCCAGCGTTCGTCCGCGGCCGAGCTGATGGGACGCGAGGCGGAGATGGGCGAGCTGCTCTCCCTGTTCCGTGCCTCGGTGTCGGGGCGGG
Source organism: uncultured Thermoleophilaceae bacterium (assembly GCA_963752455.1). Taxonomy (GTDB): domain Bacteria; phylum Actinomycetota; class Thermoleophilia; order Solirubrobacterales; family Thermoleophilaceae; genus JACVRW01. Next base: position 72,701 of record CAVVYE010000010.1, on the reverse strand, counting down.
GCGGCCTGGTTCTGGTCGGCGGAGAGCCGGGGATCGGCAAGAGCCGGCTCGCCGAGACGCTGGCCGGGTACGCCGGCACGCGGGGGGCGCAGGTGCTCGTCGGGCGTTGCTGGGAGGCGGGCGGGGCCCCCGCGTACTGGCCCTGGGTGCAGATCCTGCGGGCCCACCTCCGCGACATCGACCCCGAGTTGCTGCGCTCACAGGTGGGACGGGACGGCGCCGGACTGGCCACGATCGTGCCGGAGCTGCGCGAACGACTCCCCGGCCTGCCGCCGCCACCGCCAGCAGAGTCCGAGAGCGACCGGTTCCAGGTGTTCGACGCGGTGGCGTCCTTCCTCAGGCGCGCGGCCGCGACGAGGCCGCTCACGATCGTCCTCGACGACCTTCATGCCGCAGACGCGCCGTCGCTTCTGCTCCTGCGCTTCATGGCATCGGAGCTGGCTGACGCGCCGATCCTGATCGTCGGCTGCTATCGCGACACCGAGATCGGGCCCGGGCATCCGCTCGCGGAGACGCTGCCGGAGCTGACGCGCAAGGGGGTGGTCAGCCGGATCTCCCTGAAGGGATTCAGCCGCCCCGACACCGCCCGGCTGCTCGAGCTCACGCTGGGGACGCGGGCGCCGGACGAGCTGATCGACCGGATCCACGAGGAGACGGTGGGCAATCCGCTCTTCGCGGGCGAGATCGCGCGCCTGCTGGCCGGCCGGGGCGGGTCGGAGCCGCTCAGCGGAGAGGAGGCGCTCCCGATACCCCAGGGCGTGAAGGAGGCCATCGGGCTCAGGCTCGAGCGTCAATCGCCCGAGGCGCGCAACGTGCTCACGCTGGCGTCGGTCCTGGGTCGCGAGTTCGACCTGGAGGCGCTCGAGCAGGTGAGCGGGCTCCAGCAGGACGTCCTCTATACGTCCCTTGAGGAGGCGGCGGCTGCCGGGCTGGTAGGTGAGGTGCCGGGCGGGCGGGGACGCATGCGCTTCTCACACGTCCTGATGCGCGACAGCATCTACGAAGCGATCCCGGCGACGCGGCGCCTTCGCCTTCATCGCGAGATCGCCGAGGCGTTGGAGGACCTCTATGCCCGCAGCCCCGAGGCGCACCTGGCGGAGCTCGCCCACCACTATCTGGCGGCGGGAAATGCGGAGGCCGGGAAGGCGATCCATTACGCGTCGCTCGCCGGCGACCGGGCCGCGTCCCAGCTCGCGTTCGAGGAGGCCGCACGGCACTACGTCAACGCCCTGGATCTCCTCGAGGCGGTGGCCCCGGACGAGGAACGGAGCTGCGACCTGCTGCTGGCGCTCGGCGAGGCGCTGAGCCGTGCCGGCGAAGCCTCGCGAGCGAAGGTCGCCTTCGCCCGTGCGGCCGCCCTCGCCGAGAGGGCCGAGTGGCCCGACCGGCTCGCGCGGGCGGCCCTCGGCTATGGCGGCAGGTTCTCCTGGGCGCGCGCGGGCAGCGACTCGGCGCTGGTCCCGCTGCTCGAGCGTGCACTCGAGGCGGTGGGCGAAGGAGACAGCGCGGCCCGCGTGCGGCTGCTCGCGCGACTCGCGCCCGCCATCCGTGACGAGCCCCGGCGCGAACGCCGGGTGGGCCTGGCCGGCGAGGCGCTCGAGATGGCGCGGCGGATCGGCGATCCCGCGACCCTCGCCTACGCACTCAACGGCTATTGCCCCGCCGTGGAGGGGCCGGACAACGTGGCCACCACCGCCGCGTCGGACGAGCTGATCTCGCTTGCGCAGCGAACCGGCATCAAGGAACTGGAGTACGAGGGCCACGATCATCGCCTTCACAGCATGTGGGCCATGGCCGACCCGGCGGCTGTGGAGATCGAGACGGACGCCATGGGGCGACTCGCCGACGATCTGCGCCAGCCTGCCCACCGCTGGCATATCGGGTCGACCCGGATGGTGCTGGCACTCATGAAGGGGCACTTCCACGAGGCCGAGAGCCTGATCTCCGGCTCCGCGGACGTCGGCCGGCGCGCTGAGAGCTGGAACTCCGTCGTGTCCGAGCGGGTTGGCCTGTTCGTGCTCCGCCGCGAGCAGGGGCGCCTGGCCGAGCTCGAGGACGTGATCAGCCGGTCCGTGCGCGAGTTCCCCGCGCTGCTCCGCTTCCCCTGCGCGCTCGCGCACCTGTACGCCGAGCTCGGCCGGCCCCGAGAAGCGCTCGCCGTTCTCCACGAGCTGCTGGCACAGGGATCTCGCCCGGGAGTACCTCGATGCGGAGTGGCTGTTCAGCGTGAGCCTGCTGCCGGTTGCCGCCGCCTCCGTTGGGGATGCCGCCGTGGCCGGCGCGGTCTACCGGTTGCTGTTGCCGTACGAGGGGCTCTACGCCGAGGCGCCGCTCGAGGGCACCTTCGGCGTCGCGGACCGGGGCCTCGGCGTCCTCGCGACCGCGCTCGGCCGCTACGACGATGCCGAGCGCCATCTCGGCGCCGCGATCGAGACGGAGCGGCGGATGGGCGGTCGTCCCTGGCTCGCCCACGCGCAGCACGACCTGGCCTCCATGCTCCTCGTCCGTGGCGATCAGGGGGACCAGGAGCAAGCCCGACGTGCTGCTCGCCGAGGCGAGGAGCACCTATCGCGAGCTCGGAATGGACGTCTGGGAGCGACGCGCCGCCGCGCTCGGCTGAGGCCGGTCAAATACGCTGCCGGGTCGATGGAGCTCAACGGAATCGGCGCGCTGGTGGCAGGCGGAGGCTCGGGCCTCGGCGCCGCCACCGCGCGAGAGCTGGCCGCCCGGGGTGCGCGCGTGGCCGTGGTGGACCTGGACGCGGGCCGGGCCGAGGCGGTGGCCGCCGAGCTGGGCGCGGGGACGGTGGCATACCGGGCCGACGTGACCGACGAGGCCGAGGTGGAGGCGGCGGTGGCGGCCACGGTGGAGGCGTTCGGCGGCATCCGCCTGGCGGTGTCATGCGCCGGCATCGGCTGGGCCGAGCGCACCGTGAGCAAGCGCGGCGCGGCCGCCCTTCAGCCCTTCGAGACCGTGGTGCGCGTGAACCTGATCGGCACCTGGAACGTGCTGCGGCTGTGCTCGGCCGCCATGGCCGCGGGCGAGCCCGACGAGGGCGGCGAGCGCGGCGCGGTGGTGATGACCGCCTCGATCGCGGCCTACGACGGCCAGATCGGGCAGACCGCCTACGCGGCCTCCAAGGGCGGCGTGGTGAGCCTCACCCTGCCCGCCGCGCGCGACCTGGCCCGGCTCGGCATCCGCGTGTGCACCATCGCCCCCGGGCTCTTCGACACCCCGCTGCTGGCCGCGCTTCCCGAGGAGGCGCGCACGGCGCTGGGAGAGCAGGTCCCCTTCCCGTCACGGCTCGGCCGGCCCGAGGAGTACGCCCGGCTGGCCTGCGCGATAGCGGAGAACCCCATGATGAACGGGGAGACCGTGCGGCTGGACGGCGCCCTGCGCATGCCGCCTAGATGACGTTCAGTGTGCAGGAGCGTCGCGCGGCGGGCGCGGGGCGAGTGTCGTTCTCGACAGCGTGGGGTAGGTCGCGCGGTAGCCGCGGCGGCGGGCAATCGGCGTGAGCGCGCTGAACAGAATGCGCTGAACAGCAGCCGGCGGTTTGCGGAACACGATCACGTCGGAAAACTCGGTCGCGAAGAGCGCCAGCTGGAGTGGGTGCGGCATCCCGCGTTTGTTCACGTGGCCCTCGCGGGCGAGCCCGAACAGCGTTTCGATCATCTGGACGAACCGCTCACCCGGCGTGATCTCCACCCGTACGATCGCGTCCACGTCTCCCTCGTTCCACCAGTCGTGCCAGACGCCCGGCTCGATCTCCGCTCGCTCACCGGCTCGCAGAACCGACTTCCGACCGTCGCGCAGCACCGTCAGCTCGCCCTCCTGGACGCTGAAGGTCTCGAGCAGCGCCGGATGAAGGTGCTCACCCACCACACGCGCACCGGGCAAAGCGGTCACCTCCGCGACCGTCCGGCCCTCATCGTTCAACCACGGCAGTTCAACGATGACGGCACGCTCCAATGTCACCGGGTTGGTCCAAACCTCGCCCTGCTCGATCGGACGCGTATCAGGCGGGGCAACCGGATCGGGATGCGACATCAGCTCACACTACACCCGTGCCTGACGCCGCTTCCCGTGCGTAGCGATCGCGCGAGGAAGTGGCGGCCGCGCTCGTGCCGCCGGCTTGCCGGCTCGGCCCAGTCGATAGCGTTCCGATGCCCCCCACCTTCCGCCACCCAGGAGAATCCACATGCCCGAAGCAGTGATCGTCGATGCCGTCCGCACGCCCATCGGGCGCGCCTTCAAGGGCTCGCTGGCCCAGCTGCGCCCCGACGAGATGGGTGCCTTCATCGTCGACGCGCTCCTCGAGCGCAACCCGGACGTGGATCCGGCGCTGATCGAGGACGTGTACTGCGGCTGCGGCATGCCCCAGGGCCTCCAGGGCTTCAACATCGCCCGCATCATCTCCCTGCTCTCCGAGCGGCTCCCCACGGGCGTGACCGGCGCCACCATCTCCCGCTACTGCGCCTCCAGCCTCGAGTCGATCCGGGCGTCGGCCAATGCCGTGACCGCAGGCCAGGGCGACGCGTACATCGCCGCCGGGGTGGAGTGGGTCTCTCGCTACAACGAGCGCTCCGAGGCCGCCGGCGAGGCCGACCAGAACGAGCACCTTCAGGGCAAGAACGGCGACCCCGACGCGTACATCTCGATGGGCCTCACGGCCGAGAACGTGGCCGACAAGTACGAGGTCAGCCGCTCCGACATGGACAAGTACGCCCAGCGCTCACAGGAGCTGGCCGTGCAGTCACAGGAGGACGGCTACTTCGACCGCGAGATCGTGCCCGTCACGCTGCCCGACGGCACCGTGGTGTCCAAGGACGACGGCCCCCGGGCCAGCTCGACGCTGGAGAAGCTGGCGTCGCTGGAGCCCGCCTTCCGCCCGGACGGCAAGGTCACGGCCGGCAACTCGTGTCCGCTGAACGACGGCGCCGCCGCGGTGCTCGTCATGTCGGACACGAAGGCCAAGGAGCTCGGCCTGAAGCCGCGCGCCCGGATCGTGACCGCGGCCACCGCGGGCATCGAGCCGGAGATCATGGGCGTGGGCCCGATCGGCGCCATCAAGAAGGTGCTGGACCGCGCCGGCATGACCATCGACAACGTGGACACGGTGGAGCTGAACGAGGCCTTCGCCGCCCAGGTGATCCCGATCATGGACGAGTGCGACATCCCGCTGGAGAAGATGAACCCGCACGGCGGCGCCATCGCGCTCGGACACCCCTTCGGGATGACCGGGGCCCGCATCATGACCACGCTCATCAACGGCCTCGAGAGCGACGACAAGACCATCGGCCTCGAGACCATGTGCGTGGCCGGCGGCCAGGGCCAGGCGATGATCGTCGAGCGGCCTCAGCTAGACGCCTTCGTTCCGGCTTGCGCGGCGGTCTCGGACCGCCGCGCGAAGCCGGCGATCAGCTCCGCCAGGCGGTCCGGGTTGTCCTCGGACACGAACGTGCGTGAGTCGTCGATCCACTCGAGGCGGGCGTTGCCGAGGTCCCGGGCCAGCGCCTCGCCGTTCGCCGGCTTGAACAGCCTGTCCTCGCGCGCCCAGGCGATCAGCGACGGCTTGGTGAAGGACCCGAGCCGGTCGGCCGCCTCGTTCGTGTAGCTCTTGTCGAGAGCGAGGAGAATCCGCCTCAGCTCGGCGAGCACTCCCGGGGTCACCAGGGCCGGGTAGACGTACGAGTCCTCCGCGGAGCGATCGATCTTCCGCTTCACCAGCCAGCCGAAGGCGAACGGCAGGTAGCGCGAAGCCCGCAGCCGCATGGGAGCCAGCATCGCCTGCAGCCCGCCCGGGATGTGGGCGACGGGCTTGAAGTAGGCGAACATCTTCGGCGGAAAGTCGTCGCGGTAGTCGCACGGCGTGAGCACGAGGCGGCCCACCCGCTCCGGGCGCCGCGTGACCACGATCTGGCAGAGCGCGCCGCCCGTGTCGTTCCCGACGAGCGTCACGTCGTCGAGGCCGAGCGCCTCGATCGCGTCGGCGATCAGATTGGCCAGGCCCGTGGGCGTCGGGTCGACGCCGTCGCCGATCGGCGTGAGATGGGACCCGAGCGGCAGGTCCAGCGCCACGCAGTGGAACTCGCCCGAGAGACGCGCGATCGGCTTGCGCCAGAGGTTCGCGTTCACGAGCAGCGCCGTGCACGAACACGATCGTCGGCCCCGTGCCCGACTCGAACACGTTGATCCGGCCCTGGGGCAGGTCGAGCTCACGGCGCGTGCCGAGGTCGGGCGAGCGCCAGGCGGCCTTCTCAGCGGAGCTCATCGCCTCCTCCTTCCCTTGATCAGAGCTGGGCAACAGCTTCGCGCTCGTGCGCGGGGCCAGCGCCATGGCGCGCACCAGAGGCAGCGGATCGAAGTACGAGTGACGCGCGGCGATCTGCCCGTCACGGAGCTCGAAGCGGTCCACCGCCTCCCAGGCCACCGGGCGCCCGCCGAGCGTGCCGTGCAGCCGGATCTCCAGCAGCGCGCCGTCGCGGGTGGCCCCCCAGCGGATCACGTCCACGCCCAGGTCCGGCATGGCCTCGAACAGCGGGCCGAAGAGCTGGCCCGCTGGCCGGCGGGGCCACGGGCCGGCGGCGCCAGCGGCTGGGTGAACAGCGCGTCGGGAGTGGTGCGCTCGGCCAGCATGGCGAAGAAGCGCTCCGGGTCCGAGCTTCCCACCGCCCACAGCTCCTCGAAGAAGGTCACGAACTCCTCGGCCGCGGTGGTCTGGGCGGGTGTGGCGGTGGCGGATCTCCATGCCTCGCATTCAACATACAGACTGTATGTATGTCAAATATTCGCGTAAGGTGGCGGCCGTGGAGGGGCGCGCGAACAGGACGGGGCAGTCCGAGGCCACCCGCACGGCGCTGCTCGCGGCGGCCCGGCGAGCTGTTCGCCGAGCGCGGCTACGCGGGGGTGGGCACCGAGGAGATCGTGCAGCGCGCGAAGGTCACGCGCGGCGCCCTCTACCACCACTTCCGCGACAAGCGCGACCTCTTCCGGGCCGTCCACGAGGCGGCGGAGGCGGAGCTGGCCGCGCACGATCGGCGAGCAGATCGCCGCCGACGTCCCCACCGACGCCCTCGAGGCGCTCCGCACCGGGGTGCGCACGTTCCTCGACGCGTGCACCGACCCCTCCATGGCACGCATCACGCTGGTGGACGCGCCCTCGGTGCTCGGCTGGCAGGAGTGGCGCGAGATCGACGAGCGGCACGGGCTCGGGCTGGTCACCGCGGGCCTCCAGGGGGCGATGGACACCGGCGCGATCGCCGAAGCAGCCCGTGAAGGCGCTGGCCCACCTGATGCTCGGAGCGATGGGCGAGGCCGGGATGCTGATCGCCAACGCCGAGGACCCCCAGGCCACCCGCAGAGGAGGTGGAGCCGGCGCTGCTGGCGCTGCTCGACGGGCTTCGCGGCACCGGGGCTGCAGGCCTAGGGCAGCAGGACGATCTTGCCGAGCTTGCCGCCGGCCGAGAAGCGCTCGTAGGCCTGCTCGGCCTCGTCGAGCGGAAAGGTCGCCGCCACCGGCACCCTCAGCGCCCCGCTCTCGAACAGGGGAAGGACCTCCCGCTCCACCAGCCGCATGGCGATGGCCTTCTCCTCGAGCGGACGCGCCCTGAGCGTCGAGCCGTGGATGCGGGCGCGCTTGCCCATCAGCGCGAGCAGGTTCAGCTCGGCCTTCGCCCCCGCGCCCACGCCGATCACCGCGATGCGGCCGCCGGTGGCCAGGGCGCCGAGGTTCGCCGGGATGTTGGGAGCGCCCACCAGCTCGAGCACGACGTGGAACGGCCCGCGGTCCTCGAACGCGTCGGGGGCCACCGCGGTGGCCCCCAGCTCCTCGACCTGCGGGCGCAGGTCCTCCCGCCGCACGGTGGCCACCACGGACGCCCCGGCGGCGCGGCCCAGCTGTATCGCCGCCGTGCCCACGCCGCCCGCGCCGCCGTGCACGAGCAGCCGCTCCCCCGGGCGTAGCTCCGCCTGGGTGAAGAGGGCGTCGTGCGCGGTGGTGAACACCTCCGGCACGCCGCCGGCCGCGGGCCAGTCGAGCGCGTCGGGCACGGGCATGGCGGCGCGCTCGTGCACCACCGCCAGCTCGGCCTGGCCGCCGCCGGCCACCACGGCCATGACCCTGTCGCCCGTCTCGAAACGGGTGGCACCCTCGCCGAGGGCCTCCACCTCCCCGGCCAGCTCGAGGCCGGGAATGTCCGCCGGAACTCCGGGCGGGGCCGGGTACGCGCCCTTGCGCTGGAGCATGTCCGCCCCGTTGAGGCCCGCCGCCCGCACGCGGACGAGCACCTCGCCCTTCCCCGGCTCGGGGTCGGGGCGCTCCTCCACCACGAGGCGGCCGTCCTGGATCGTCACGGCGCGCACGGGCGGGAAGTATGCAGCGGTGCCCGGATGCGTCGGCCCGATCACCGATCGGGCTCGCGCATCCGTCCCTAGGCGTGCACCGGTAGTTCGTGCAGGGTTGCTGGGGGGACGGGCAATTGGCCGACTTCCGGGTTATTGTGGATTTGCGGTGAGAGGACGGATTCCAATCACTCGTGGCTCCCGGCCGCCGCTGTGGCGGGAAATGCGGATCGGCCTCGAGGCGGCATCGCTCATGCGCCATCCGGTGCTGCGGGGCGAGGGGGTGGAGGACGGCCGCGGCCAGCCCGTGCTCCTGATCCCGGGCTTCATGGCCGGGGACGGCTCGCTGGCGCTCATGGCCAACTGGCTGCGCCGCACCGGGCACCGTCCCAGCAGGGCGGGGATGGTGGCCAACGTGAACTGCTCCGGAGCCGCCGTGACCAAGCTCGAGACCCGGCTGGAGAAGCTGGTCTCCGAACAGGGACGCCGGGCCGCGATCGTGGGCCAGAGCCGCGGCGGCGGTCTCGCCAAGGTGCTCGCCTCCCGCCGGCCCGACCTGGTGTCCGGGATCATCACGCTCGGCTCTCCGCAGGTGGATCCGCTGGCGGTGCACCCGCTGGTGCGAGCCCAGGTGGAGGCCGTGGCCCGGCTCGGATCCCTCGGAGCGCCCGGCCTCTTCAAGAGCAGCTGCATCGACGGCGAGTGCTGCGCCGACTACTGGATACGCCAGGCCGGTTCGCTCCCCAAGGGAGTCGGCTTCGTCTCCGTCTACTCGAAGAGCGACGGCGTGGTGGACTGGCACGCGTGCCTCGATCCGGGCGCCGATCGCCAGGTGGAGGTGCGCACGAGCCATTGCGGAATGGCCGTGCACCCCAGCGTCTGGGGCGCCGTGGCCGAAGCGCTGCCCGAGTTCCGCCGCCGTGACGCGCGCGCCCGCCCGCGCATGCGCCTCGTCAAGGCCGCCTAGAGAGTCGCGGCCTAGGGAACAAGCACCGCCGCGCCCCGGAACTGTCCGGAGCGCAGACGTTCGAGCGCCTCGTTCGCCTCGCCGAGCGGGTGCGCCTCCACCTGAGTGCGCACCGGGATCCTCGGCGCCAGGGCGAGGAACTCCTCCCCGTCGGCCCGTGTGAGGTTGGCCACCGATCGCAGCACCCGCTCCTCCCAGAGCAGCTCGTACGGGAAGGACGGGATGTCGCTCATGTGGATGCCCGCGCACACCACCGTGGCCCCCTTGGCCGTGGCCCGGAGAGCATCGGGCACGAGCCCTCCCACCGGCGCGAAGATCAGGGCGCCGTCCAGCTCCTCGGGCGGGGCGCTGCCCGAGTCCCCGGCCCACTCGGCGCCCAGCTCGCGGGCGAACGCCTGGGTGTCCACGTCGCCGGGACGGGTGAAGGCGAAGACGCGCCTGCCCTGGTGGCGCGCCACCTGGGCGATGATGTGCGCGGCCGCGCCGAAGCCGTAGAGGCCGAGGCGCGAGGCGTCGCCGGCCAGGCCCGAGCGCCCGGTAGCCGATCAGCCCGGCGCACAGGAGCGGCGCGGCCTGGAGGTCGGGGAAGCCGTCGGGTATCGGCAGGCAGAAGCGCTCGTCCGCCACCACCCGCTCGGCGTAGCCGCCGTCGAGGGTGTAGCCGGTGAACCGGGCGCGGTCGCAGAGGTTCTCGCGGCCCGACCGGCAGTAGGGGCACTCCTCGTCGGTCCAGCCGAGCCACGGCACGCCCACCCGGTCTCCCGGGCCGAAGCGCTCTCCGCCCTCCAGCACCCGGGCCACGATCTGATGGCCCGGCACCAGCGGGAGCTTCGGGTCGGGGAGCTCACCGTCCACCACGTGCAGGTCGGTGCGGCAGATGCCGCAGGCGGACACCTCGAGGAGCACCTGCCCCGCCGCCGGGCCGGGGCTCCGGCAACTCGCTCCTCCCGCAGCGGCTCGCCGGCACGGTGCAGAACCATCGCGCGCACCTCTGGAACGCTACGCCGATGACCACGGTGCCGCCGACGGGTCCCCTGATCGATGTCCGCGGGCTGGAGCAGCACGCGCACCGGCCCGAGGTGGTGGTCGTGGACTGCCGCTTCCGACTGGGCGAGCCCGGCGCCGGGCTCGCCTCCTATCTCGCCGGTCACATCCCCGGGGCGGCGTTCCTCGACCTGGACACCGACCTCGCCGGGGAGCCGGGCGAGCGGGGCCGGCACCCGCTGCCGGAGGCGGGCCGCTTCCAGGCCGCCGCGCGGCGGGCCGGCATCTCGGGCCGTTCCACGGTCGTGGCCTACGACGAGTCCGGTGAGGGAGGCGCGGCCCGGCTGTGGTGGCTCCTGCGCCACCACGGACACGACGCCGTGGCCGTGCTGGACGGCGGGCTGGCCGCATGGCGGGACGCCGGGCTGCCGCTGACGGCCGGCCCGGAGTCCCGCCCGGACGGCGACCTCACGCTCCGCACCCGCGCCGGACGACATGGTGGACGCCGACGGGGCGGCGGCGGCCGCGGTGCTGCTGGACGCCCGCGCTCCGGAGCGCTTCCGCGGCGAGACGGAGCCGCTGGACCCGGTGGCCGGCCACATCCCCGGCGCGGCGAACCTGCCCTTCGCCGAGCTGGCGCCCGGCGGCCGGTTCCTCGACGCCCCCGAGCTGCGCCGGCGCCTGGAGGCCGCCGGGGCGAGCCCCGGCGCCGATGTGGCCGCGTACTGCGGCTCGGGCGTCACCGCCTGCACGATCGTGCTGGCCGCGGAGGTGGCCGGGACGGGGCCGGTGCGCCTCTATCCCGGCTCCTGGAGCGAATGGAGCAGGGCCGGCCGTCCGGCCGAGCGCTGAAGACACCGCCCGACCGCGGGGCTATCTTCCGCCTGCTGAGTCGCGACGTAACGCCAGGAGGGCATGAGGATGGGGAAGCTGAGATTTCGGCCGCGGACGCTCGCGGTCGCCGCCGCCACGCCGGCGCTGGCGCTCGCGCTGGCCGTACCCGCCGCCCCCGCGGCGAAGCCCGTGGCCCGCGCCAAGGTGGCCGACAAGGCGCGCAACGCCCTGCGGGTCGGGCGGGATCGCGGTGTCGCGGAAGCCGCGCCCCGGACACCTGCTGCCGCTCAGCCGCTCCGGCCGCTTCCCGGCCTCCACGCTCACCTCGATCCTCAGCTCGTCGCTGCTCCAGCGCCCCCTCACCCGCGCCTGCCCGGCCGGCCAGTTCATCCGCTCGGTCACCCGCGAGGGCGAGGTGACCTGCCAGGCGGCCGCGGACATCACCGCCGTCACCGCCGGGCGCCGGCCTCAGCGGAGGCGGCACCTCGGGTGACGTGGAGCTGTCGCTCGCGCCCCCGCTCCGCTTCCAGATGGGCGCCAGCCCGCCGCTGATCGACCTGGACAACATCGGCACCGGCCCGGCGATCCGGGGAATCTCGCGCTCCGCCGCTGGCCACGGCCTACTTCCGCAACCTGGGCACCGGACGAGGGTCACGCCGGTCAAGGCCGAGAGCGTCGTCCAACTCCTGGGCGACGCCATCACCGCCTACGCCCGCGGGAGCCAGGGCCTCGGCGCTGCAGGCCGAGACCATCGACCGCGATGAACCCGGCTCGGCCCTCTACGCCCGCAGCTACGGCTCCGGCTAGGCCTCTCGGGCCGAGGTCCGACGCCGGCAGCACGGCGACGCGCTGTCGCGCCGCCGCGAGCAGTGATCCCGGCTCGCGCGCGGGGGTGTTCGCGGGGAACGTCGCATCGAGGGCGATCTCACCAAGAGCGCGGGCACGTTCCGCATCGACCATCCGCTCGACTCCTGCGCGACGAGCACCTCCCGCACTCCTTCGTCGAGTCGCCGGACATCGAAGAACATCTACGACGGCGTGATCCGCACCGACGGCCGCGGCTACGCCACCGTCCACCTCCCGCGCTGGTTCCAGGCGCTGAACCGAGAGGTTCAGGTACCAGCTCACCACGATCCGCTCGTTCGCCCGGGCGGTGGTGTGGCGGGAGGTGAGCACAACCGCTTCGTGATCCGCACCCGCGGCCGCACGTGCGGGTGTCGTGGCAGGTCACCGGCATCCGGCACGACGCCTACGCCGGGCGCATCGCATCGCGTGGAGCTCCGAAGGCCCGCCGGGACCGCGGGCGCTTCCTCGCCCCGCGCGAGCTCGGCCGCCCGCGCGCCTGCGGATCGCCGGCCGATGAGCGGTTCCGTCCCGCGGCGGCGTCACGATGCGGTTTGGGATGCCTTCCGGAAAGCTGCTGATCGGTGGCGCAGGCGCGGCGGCGCTTGCCGTCCGCGTGACCCGATCGCTCTACGCGCGCTGGCACACGCTGCCCGCCGGCGAGCGCGATCGCATCCAGCCGCTGGCCGAGGACGCCAAGCGCTCGGCGCTCGACCTGCGCGGCGCCGTGAACCGCGAGCAGGCCGAGGCGGAGCTGCGGGCGGCCAGCGAGACGCTCGCCGCCGCGCTCGTGGAGTCGGCGGAGCACGACCCGGAGGTGGACGAGGCCGAGGTCAGGCAGCTGCGCGCCGACCTCCGCAGGGAGCTGGAGCGCGTGGCCGACGCCGACATTAAGGCTTCGAGAAGCGCAAACGGATCGAGTCCGTCACCCGGGTAGCATCTCGGGCCGCTCGTCCTCGGAGCGTCCTCCGCAGTGAACTCATCTGAATCCGCCCACACCTCGGGGCCGTCCGCATTGCCGTCGGCGGCCACGCTCGAGTTCAGGGAGGCCACCAAGCGCTACCCCGGCCAGGACGAGCCGGCGGTGGACGGGCTCTCCCTCACCGTGCCCGCCGGCGAGATCTGCGTGCTCGTCGGTCCCTCGGGCTGCGGCAAGACCACCGCCATGCGGATGGTGAACCGGATGATCGACATCACGTACGGGGACATCCTGCTCGACGGCACGAGCGTGACCGAGCGGAAGCCGGCCGACCTGCGCCGCGAGATCGGCTACGCGATCCAGCAGATCGGCCTGTTCCCCCACCTCACCACGGGCGACAACATCGCCACCGTCCCGCGACTGCTGGGCTGGTCCAAGGAGCGCATGCGAGCCCGGGTGGACGAGCTGCTCGAGCTGGTGAGCCTCGACCCGGCCGAGACCCGGGACCGCTATCCCGGACAGCTCTCGGGCGGGCAGCGCCAGCGCGTGGGCGTGGCCCGGGCCCTGGCCGCCGATCCGCCGCTGATGCTCATGGACGAGCCGTTCGGGGCCATCGACCCGATCAACCGCGAGCGGCTCCAGAACGAGTTCCTGCGGCTCCAGAAGGAGATCCGCAAGACGATCGTCTTCGTCACCCACGACATCGACGAGGCGATCAAGATGGGCGACCGGATCGCGGTGCTCCAGAAGGGCGGGAAGCTGGCCCAGTACGCGCCGCCCGCCGAGCTGCTCGATGTACCCGAACGGGCGCTTCGTGGAGGACTTCGTGGGCGTCCGACCGCGCGCTCAAGCGCCTGGCTCTCCAGCGCGTGCGTGACATCGACCTCTGGCGGGCGCCGCTCGTGCGCGTGGGCGAGCCGGTGGCCGAGGCCCGCGCGAAGGTCGCCGACTCGGACCTGCCCTACCCACTCCTGGTGGACGACGACGGCCGGCCGCTCGGATGGCTGAGCGAGCGAGCGCTCACCGGCGAACGGGTCCAGGAGGACCTGCGCTCCCGCGCGGAGCCCATCGTGGAGCTGGACGACGTGCTGCGCGACGCCCTCTCCGACCTGCTCGCGCACGAGGCGCAGTACGGCCCGGTGGTGGACGAGCGCGGCGCGGTGGCCGGTGTGCTCTCCCTCGAGATCATCGGCCACGCCCTGAAGGCCGACCCGGAGAAGGTGCCCAGCGGAGCCGACGCCCTGGTCACGGAGGACGAATGATCGACCTGCTGCTCGCCCAGGTGCAGCTCCAGGACCGCTCGAAGGGCGGGGCCAGCTGCGTGGCCGACAACGGCTTCTGCCCGAGCTGGATCACCGACAACTTCGACCGCTACACCGACCCGCTGGTCCAGCACATCTATCTGACGCTCGTGTCGCTGGCCATCGGCTTCGCCATCGCCTTCGGCCTCGCCCTGCTGGCCCACCGCCACCGCTGGCTGGTGGCCCCGATCACCCAGATCACGGCGGTGCTCTACACCCTGCCCAGCCTGGCCGTGTTCTTCCTGCTCCTGCCGCTCACCGGCCGGGGCAACACCACGGCCCTGATCGCCCTCGTCAGCTACTCGCTGCTGATCATCTTCCGGAACATCATGACCGGGCTCGACAACGTGCCCGCGGAGACAAAGGACGCCGGGCGCGGCATGGGCCTCACCGATCAGCAGCTGCTGTGGCGCGTGGAGCTGCCCCTGGCCCTGCCCGAGATCCTGGCGGGGCTCCGGATCGCCGCCACCACGCTCGTCGGCCTGGCCACGCTCGCATTCTTCGCCGGCGCGGGCGGCCTGGGCGACGCGATCTACGCCGACATCACCTTCAAGTCGAACGTGGTGACCGCCGGCGGGCTGGCCGTGCTGCTGGCCGATCGTGCTGGACGGGCTCATCCTCCTGTTCCAGTGGGCGGTCACCCCGTGGACCCGGGCGAGGGCCGCATGACCACGACGTACGCCGTCCTGGGCGAATTCGGTGACGCGATCAGCTTCATCTTCCAGGGCCAGACCTCCTCCGAGGGCACCCACGTGGGCGGCTCGCAGTTCCTGGACCTCCTCTGGGAGCACCTGAAGCTCACCTTCGCGGCCATGGGCGTGGCGTGCGCGATCGCGGTTCCGCTCGGGCTCTGGCTCGGGCACATCCGCAGGGCCAGCTTCCTGGCGATCAGCATCTCGAACGTCGGCCGCGCGGTGCCCAGCCTGGCCCTGATCGCGTTCTTCGTGGCCTACCTCGGCGTGGGCTTCGCCAACGTGACGCTCGCGCTCGTCCTGCTCGCCATCCCGCCGATCCTCACCAACACCTACGTGGCGGTAACGCAGGTGGAGCCCGACACGGTCGACTCCGCTCGGGGCATGGGGATGACCGGCACCGAGATCGTCCGCAAGGTCGAGCTGCCGCTGGCGCTCCCGCTGATCTTCGGCGGCATCAAGACCTCGGCGGTGAACGTGCTGGCCACGGCCACCATCGCTCCGCTCGCCGGAATCAACACCCTGGGCGACCCGATCATCAACGTCTCCGGCTACGGGGACACCGGCCGCCTGGCGGCCGCGATTGTCGTGGCCTCCCTGGCCATCTTCACGGAGCTAGCCCTCGGCGCTGTGCAGCGCGCCGTGACGCCCGCTGGGCTGAAGCTCGAATCCAACACCGCGTCACGGCGCATGAGACTCCGTTTCGGGAGGGAAGCCACTACATGAGAAGACACCGACCAATCGCGGGACTGATCACCGTCCTGCTCCTATTCGCCACGTTCGCGATCGCCGCGTGCGGGGACGACGACGACAGCGCCGACTCCGGGTCGAGCACGACCTCGGGCGAGAAGTCCACGGCGATCGAGTCCAACCCGGACAACGGGAAGGTCACGATCACCGTCGGCTCCAAGAACTTCACCGAGCAGAAGGTGCTCGGTGAGATCTACGCCCAGGGCCTCGAGGCCGCCGGGTACAAGGTGAAGACGGAGCTGAACCTGGGTGACGAGAAGATCGCCCTCAAGGCGCTCGAGGGCGGCGAGATCAGCGCGTACCCGGAGTACTCCGGCACGGTGCTGACGTCGTTCTTCGCGGTCCCCTCGGACGAGATCCCCCTGGACTCGCAGAAGGCGTACGACAACGCCAAGATCCGGCTCGCCCAGAAGAAGATCACGAGCCTTCGGGCCCACGCCGTACACCAACTCGAACGAGGTGGGCACGACTCAGGCCACGGCCAAGAAGTACGGGTTGAAGAAGATCTCCGACCTCGACGGCCAGTCGGAGAAGCTCACGCTGTACGGGACTCCCGAGTGCCGCCAGCGCCTGGACTGCCTGCTGGGCCTCCAGAAGGTCTACGGCCTGGAGTTCAAGAAGTTCACGCCGGTGGCCATCGACCTGCGCCACGAGGTGCTGGCCAAGGGCCAGGCCGACCTGTCGATCGTCTTCACCACCGACCCGCAGGTGAAGCGCAACAACGAGGTGCTCCTCGAGGACGACAAGAGCATGTTCCCGCCGTACAACACGATGTTCCTGGTGCGGGACGACGTCGTGCAGAAGGCAGGGCCCGACCTGGGCAAGGTCGTCGATCAGATCAACAAGGGCCTGACCGACCCGGTGATGTCCGAGTTGAACGCTCGCGTCGACCTGGACAAGAAGACGCCCGAGCAGGTGGCGGGCGAGTACCTGAACGAGTCCGGGCTCACCAACTAGCCCGCCTGGGAGTGGCGGGGCGGCCCGGTTTGGGCCGCCCCGCTCCCTCCCTCGTATCCCAGCGGTGGAGAGCGTCTGGGATTACCCCCGCCCCCCGCGGGTCGAGCCCTGCGCCCTCCCGGCGCGGGTGGAGTTCGGGGGCCGTGTGGTGGCCGAGTCCTCGGCGGCGCTGAGGGTCCTGGAGACGAGCCAGGCACCCGCGATCTACCTGCCTCCGGCGGACGTGGACATGACGATGCTCGAGGCCGATCGCGCGGACCACGTACTGCGAGTGGAAGGGCGAGGCCGGCTACTTCGACGTGGTGGCCGGCGGACGCCGCTCCGAGGCCGCGGCGTGGACATACCGGCACCCGGCCCAGGGCTACGAGGCCATCCGCGACCACGTGGCCTTCTACCCCCAGCGAGTGGACGCGTGCCTGCTGGGCGACGAGCGCGTGGGCGCCAACGGCGGCGACTTCTACGGCGGATGGATCACGAGTGACATCCGCGGGCCGTTCAAGGGAGCCCCCGGCACCGCGGGGTGGTGAGAGCATTCCCGGCGTGGACGCCGACGCCCTCCTCACCCAAAGCCGGCGCCCGCTCGTCCTCGGGATAGGCGGAGGCGGCGACGTGGTGGGCGCGCTGGGGGTGGCCGAGTCGTGCCGCCTGCAGACCGGAGCCCGGCCGATGGTGGGCGGGGTCACCTGGGAGCGGCGCCCGATCGACCCGGCCCCGGGGCCGCGGCACGCCGCCGAGATCGCGGACGCGAGGGAGCTCGCCCCTGCGGTGCTCGAGGCCACGGCCGCGACTCGGGTGGAGGCCAGCGGAGTGCGCTTCGCCGAGGCGCGCATGGCCGAGTTCCTGGGCGAGCCCACGATGCTGGTGGACGTGAACCGGGGCGCGGCGGTGGTGGCCCGAGGGCTCGCCCGGGCGGCGAGCGATCTGGAGTTCGACCTGATCGTGCTCCTGGACGTGGGCGGGGACGCGCTCGCGCACGGCCACGAGCCCGGCCTGGCGAGCCCGCTGTGCGACGCGGTGATGATGGCCGCCGGCGCCCTGCTGGCCGAGGAGGGGCAGGTGCCCGTGCTGGCCGCTGTGTTCGGGATCGGATGCGACGGCGAGCTCACTCCGGACGAGGTGCTGGAGCGCGTGGCCGAGGTGGCCCGCGCCGGCGGGCTGGCGGGCATCCGCGGGCTCACCGCTCCGGTGGTGGAGCGCCTGGAAGCCGCCGTGGAGGCGGTGCCCACGGAGGCCAGCGCCGGCGCGCTGCGCTGCTTCCGGGGCGAGTTCGGCGAGACCACCATCCGCAACGGGCGCCGCACCGTGCAGCTCTCGCCGATCGGCGCGTGCACCGTCTTCCTGGACCCCCGGGCGGCCGTGCGCTCCGCCGCGCGCCTGGCCGCGGCGGTGACCGACGCGCCCGACCTGGAGTCCGCAAATAGCGTGCTGAACGGCCTCGGGGTCAGGACCGAGCTGGATCTGGAGCGTGAGCCCGCGCACACAACTCCCGGCTGACCGCAGACACACTTGAACCATGCTGCGACGCCTCCCTGACGGCACTCCGCTCCTCACCCGCCCGATCCGGGCGGATGACAAGCGCTTGCTCGAGCGGGGCCTGGCCAACCTCTCGGAGACGAGCGTCCAGCGGCGCTTCCTCTCCCCCAAGCCGCGGTTCAGCGGCGCCGAGCTGCGCTACCTGACCGAGGTGGACGGCGTGAACCACATGGCGCTGGTGGCCGAGCGCCCCACCCAGCCCGCTCGGGGAATCATCGGCGTGGCCCGCTACGTGCGCCTGCCGGAGGACCCGCAGGCGGCCGAGGTGGCGATCGTGGTGGCCGACAGCTGGCAGGGACGTGGCGTGGGCAGCCTGCTGGCGGAGGAGCTGGGGCGCCGGGCCCGCGGGAACGGCATCACCGCTTCACCGCCACGATGGCCGCGGACAACGTCCCCGCCCAGCGGCTCATGGCCAAGCTCTCGCTCCACCCGGAGCGGGTGGCCGAGGGTCCCGTGACCGAGATGGTCATGGACCTGGTGGCTTAGGCTGTCGGTCCGCGCCCGACGCGCCTCCAGCGCCTCGTCCGCCTCCCAGTAGTTGTCCACCTCGCTGATCATGCCGTCGCGGAACGTGTAGACCTGGCCCCACCGCCACTCCACGCCGGCACCGCTGGCGTCGCCCGCGCCCAGGTGCTCGCGATCAGCACCACCCGGTCGTCCGCCTCGAAGAGGCGCTCCACCACGAACCGGGCCTGGAGGTTGTCGATCAGCTCCCACGCGAACCGCAGGACGGCCTCGCGGCCCCTGAGGTGTCTCCCCCGCCATGCCCGGAGAACCCGCCGATCAGGCGGAACTCGACGTCCTCGGCGTAGTGGGACATGGCGCTCTCGTCGCGGTCGTTGAAGGCCCGCATCACCTCGCGGACCACCTCTACGTTCGCCTGCGACATCGCGGCCGCTAGCGGTTCCGCGTGACGGGCGGCGGCTTCCAGCGGCCGTTCAGCGCCGAGCGGCGGGGCTCGTAGATGCGCATGAGCACGCGGAACCGCCCTGCGGGCGCGGGCAGCCAGTTGGCGGCCGCGGCGCCCTTCGGGCGCTTCCGTCGAGATGGTGATCGTGAGCGAGCCGTCGGAGCCCTTGCGCAGGCCCTTGGTGCGATCGCCGACGGCGTAGATGCGGTCGGGGTTCGGGTGCAGATACCCGGCCTGGGTGTACATGGTGAGGGACCAGAACGCGTCCGCGGGCGGTAGCTGCCCGCGACGGAAGCGCAGCCGGTAGCTGTGGCGGCCGCTGAACGCACGCCCGCGGCTGTCCGTGAAGGCCGACGGGGTACACGGTCTCCGGCGCGGTGTTCGCGCCCAGCGCGAAGCGGGCGATCACGGCCCGGCCGAGGTAGTTGCGCCCGTAGTCGCCGATGTAGTTCTTGGAGACGACCCAGCCGTTGTTGCGGCCCCGGCTGTACTCGTTCACGTGGGCCACGGCGCGCGTCACGAGCCGCGGGCCCCGCCTGACCGCGGCGGTCAGGGCCTTCCTCACCGCTCCGGTGGCCTCGGTGGAGGGCGTGCGGCCCGCCCCGATGCCCACGGCGCGGAACGCCTTCACGGCGCAGGCGTCGGCCTTCGGCGGCGGGTTCTCCTGGAGCGACTGCCCGAGCTCGTCGAGATAGGCCAGGCCCTTCGGCAGCACGAGCTTGTTCTGGCCGGCCGGGAAGGCGGGCAGGTTGAGCGGGGGCGTTGCGCGTGCCCGAGTTCCAGGCGGCCAGCGCCGTGAGGCGGAACCCGGCCATGAGCTTGGTGACCGGGGCGAGGTCGGCCTGGCTCTTCACCAGCGTCCTCCCGATGAGCCAGATCAGGTTGGTGGGGCTCTGCAGGCGGCGCACCCCGGCGGGAAGCGGGCCCGTGTAGCCGGGCGGGACGAGCACGTACGAGCCGGGCTTCGTTCCGGTGGTGCGGCGGCCGATGTAGGCGAAGGTGTTCGAGTAGGCGTCCATGAACTGCAGGACGTAGTAGCGCCCGCCGGTGTCGGGAACGTCCACCACCCGGGGGCCCGTCGGAGAGGTTGATCTGGCCCACCGTGTAGGTGGTGTCCACGTTCGGGGACACCACCGTGCGCACCTCGGGCCTCACCAGCTCGCCGATGTTCACGATCTGGTTGAGCGGGAACCGGGGCACCGTGTTGCGGACGCTCAGCGGAGCGAGGCCGTAGACGTAGGCGGCCACCCCGGTGGAGAACGCGCGGCGGGCGGCGGGGCTCCTGTACGCGCTTCTCCGCCTTGGCCAGCGCCCTGGCCTCGAAGCCGCGGAGATCGGCCGCGCTCGTGCCCAGGGCGCACGGGGGGACGCTCGGCGTGCGAGCCGAGGCGGAGGCGGGAAGCAGCAGGACCAAGCCGAGCAGGGCGATGGCGGCCGAACGCACGAGCGGCAGCCTAGCCGCCGCGCGAACGACGGCGCACGCGCCCCCTCCGTTGAATACCCTTCGCGCGCTCTTGGCCCAGGGAAGTCCCTCCAGATGAAAGTCTCGGTTCCGAAGGAGACGGCGCCGGGCGAGCGCCGCGTGGCGCTCGTGCCCGAGGCCGTGCAGCGCCTGGCCAAGGCCGGCGTGGACGTGGTGATGGAATCCGGGGCCGGTGTGGAGGCCCACCAGCCCGACGCCGCGTACGAGGAGGCGGGCGCCGCTCTGGGCGAGGGCTTCGGCGGCGACGTGGTGGCCAAGGTGGCGCCGCCCTCGGCCGAGGAGATCGGCCGCCTGGCGCGCGGCTCGGTGCTGATCGGCTTCCTCAACCCGCTCGCGGCGGGCGACACCGTGCGCGCCCTGGCCGACGCCGGGGTCACGAGCTTCGCCATGGAGGCCATCCCGCGCATCACCCGGGCCCAGTCGATGGACGCGCTGTCCTCCCAGGCCACGGTCACCGGCTACCAGGGCGCGCTGGTCGCCGCCGGGGAGCTGCCCCGCTTCTTCCCGATGCTCACCACCGCCGCGGGCACCGTCCGCCCGGCCAAGGTGCTGGTGCTCGGCGCCGGGGTGGCCGGGCTTCAGGCGATCGCCACCGCCCGCCGCCTCGGGGCGATCGTGAGCGCCTTCGACGTGCGCTCCGCGGTGAAGGAGCAGATCCAGTCGCTCGGCGCCCGCTTCGTGGAGCTGGACATGGGGCTCGAGGACGCCGAGACCGCGGGCGGGTACGCGCGCGCCCTCACCGAGGAGGAGCAGGAGAAGCAGCGCGGGCTGCTGGCCGAGGTGATCGGCCAGATGGACGCCGTGATCTCCACCGCCGCGGTGCCCGGGCGCCGCGCCCCGCTGCTCGTGACCGAGCAGGCGGTGAAGAACATGAAGCCCGGATCGGTGGTGGTGGACCTGGCCTCGGAGACGGGCGGCAACTGCGCTCTCACGGAGCCGGGAGAGACCGTGGTCCGGGAGGACGTGACGATCGTCGGGCCGCTGGGCCTGGCCTCGACCATGCCCGACCACGCCTCCAGCCTCTACGCGCGCAACATCACGTCGCTGCTCGAGCTGATGGTGAAGGAGGGTGAGCTGGCGCTGGACTTCGAGGACGAGGTGATCGCCGGCGCCTGCATCACCCACGACGGCGAGATCCGGCACGAGGGCGCGAAGAAGGCGGCGGGCTGATGGACTTCATCACCGAGATCACCATCCTGGTGCTGGCCGCGTTCGTGGGCTTCGAGGTGATCTCGAAGGTGCCGAACACGCTGCACACGCCGCTGATGTCGGCCACCAACGCGATTCACGGCATCGTGCTGCTCGGCGGCCTGCTCCTGATCGGCGAGGCGGACGGCTTCTTCAACCAGCTGCTGTGCGTGATCGCGATCGCCTTCGGCACGATCAACGTGGTGGGCGGATTCCTGGTCACCGACCGGATGCTCGAGATGTTCAAGAAGCGTCCCGACGCCGAAGAAGAAGGACGACGGAGCGTGACCCTCTACGCCTTCTCGCTCCAGGACCCGGACTTCATCCGCGTCTGTTACATCTTCGCCTTCTCGTTCTTCATCATCGGGATGCACATGCTGAACAGCCCGAAGACCGCGCGCCGGGGCAACCTGGTGGCGGCCGGCGGGATGGCCATCGCGGTGGTCGCCACGCTGCTCGACGAGCGCGTCGGGAACTACGGGCTGATCGTGCTCGGCCTGGTCATCGGCACCGCCGTGGGCGTCCCCGCGGCGCGCAGCGTGAAGATGACCGCGATGCCGCAGATGGTCGCGCTCTTCAACGGCGTGGGCGGCGGCGCGGTGGCCCTGATCGCCTGGGCCGAGTTCCGCGATTCGGGCGGCGACCTCCCCACCGACGTGATCATCCCGCTGGTGTTCGCGGCGATCATCGGCTCGGTGTCCTTCTGGGGCTCGAACATCGCGTTCGGCAAGCTCCAGGAGATCCTCCCCGGCCGGCCGATACAGGTGCCCGGGTCAGCAGTTCGTGAACATCGGGCTGCTGCTGGTGGCCGTCGGCTCCGCGGTGGCGATCGCCTCCGGATCGGACTCGGAGTGGCTGTTCATCCTCCTGCTGCTCTCGGCGGCCGTGCTCGGGAACATGTTCGTGCTGCCCATCGGGGGCGCCGACATGCCGGTGGTGATCTCGCTGCTCAACGCGTTCACCGGCCTCTCCGCGGCGGCGGCCGGCATCGCGCTCGACAACGTGGCCCTGATCGTGGGCGGCATCATCGTGGGCGCCTCGGGAACGATCCTCACCAACCTGATGGCCGACGCCATGAACCGGTCGATCGCCAACGTCATGGCGGGCGGGTTCGGCGGCGTGACGGTGGCGTCCGGCGGCGGGGACGGCGGCGAGCAGAAGCCGGTGCGCTCCACCGACGCGGCCGACGTGGCCATTCAGCTCGCCTACGCGAGCACCGTGGTGGTGGCTCCCGGATACGGGATGGCCGTGGCTCAGGCGCAGCACACCGTGCGCGAGCTGGCCGACGAGCTGGAGAAGCGCGGCATCAGCGTGAACTACGCCATCCATCCCGTGGCCGGCCGCATGCCCGGGCACATGAACGTGCTCCTGGCCGAGGCCGACGTGCCCTACGACCATCTCAAGGAGATGGACGAGATCAACCCGGAGTTCGCGCAGACGGACGTGACCCTGGTGATCGGCGCGAACGACGTGACCAACCCGGCCGCCCGCGACGTGAAGGACTCGCCGATCTACGGGATGCCGATCCTCGACGTGGACAAGTCCGCCCAGGTGATCGTGCTCAAGCGGTCGATGAACACGGGCTTCGCGGGCATCGACAACCCGCTCTTCTACAACGAGAACACCTCGCTGCTGTTCGGCGACGCCAAGCAGTCGGTGGCCGACGTGCTCGCGGCAGTCAAAGAGCTCTAGGGAGGGCATGGTCCGGTGCTCGCCCGATCACCGATCGGGCTCCGCTCCTCCCTTGGGCCGCTGTCTTCTTAGAGCAGGCTCTCCTGGCCGGTCACGGCCACGTTCCTGCGGCGGCGGGGCAGGCCCGCGGCCTCCGCCAGGGCGGCCTCCACGTCGGCGAGGATGGCCCGCTCGGAGCGGGAGGCGATCACCGGCTCGCTGAGCCCGTCCACGTGGACGTAGGTGCGGCGGCCGTCACGGCGCTCGGCGCCCTCGAGCGGGACCAGGGCGAAGACGCGATCGGCCCGGACGAACTTTCCGTACCCGAGGGGCACCATTCGAGGGTCGCGCGTGGCCATGTAGGCAGAGGCTACGTGCGGCTGTGCTCGCGG
Source organism: uncultured Thermoleophilaceae bacterium (assembly GCA_963752455.1). Taxonomy (GTDB): domain Bacteria; phylum Actinomycetota; class Thermoleophilia; order Solirubrobacterales; family Thermoleophilaceae; genus JACVRW01. Next base: position 48,934 of record CAVVYE010000010.1, on the reverse strand, counting down.
CGCACGCCCGCGGCCTCGCCGCCCTTGCCCACCGGGGCGGATGCCGCCTCGGCGCCGCGGTTCGCGATGTCCGCGTCGAACTTCGCGTCCACCTCCGCGCTCTCGCGCCGGCCGCCCAGCTCGCCGAGCATCTGGAGCGGGCCGCGCAGCATGATCGCCGCGCGGATCCAGGACGGGACGGTGACCCAGCGGCGCCGGCGGGCGATGCCGTCCACCACCGCGTCGCCCACCTCGGAGAGCGGGTAGGTCTTGGCGAGCGGGCCGGGCAGCTTGGCGCGCATCCCGCCGAACACCGGGTGTGCGTCCGCGCCGCGGACCATGTCCGTGTCGATGAAGGCGAAGTAGCCCACGCCCACGTCCACGCCGAGGTGGCGCACCTCCGCGCGCAGGGAGTCGGCGAACGCCTCCACCCCGGCCTTGGCTCGCCGAGTAGGGGGCCATGCCCGGGCCGTGGGACACGGCGGCCAGGGAGGCGATGGTGAGCACGTAGCCCGCGGCGCTCGATCACGTGCGGCAGGCAGGCGCGCACGGTGCGCCAGACGCCGAGCAGGTTCACCTCGATGGTGCGCTCGAACGCCGCCGGGATCCATGGACCGCACCATGCCCGTCGGCGCGACGCCCGCATTGGCCACCACCACGTCGATGCCGCCGAAGCGCTCCACGGCCGCCTCCACCGCCTCGCCGAGAGCGTCAACGTCGGTGATGTCCGCCTCGAAGGCCGCCGCGCCGGGGCCGCACTGCTCGGCCACCCGCGCCAGCTCCTCGGGCTCGAGGCCCACGAGGGCCAGGTTCGCGCCGCGGGCGGCGAGCTTCCGGGCGGACTCCGCGCCGATGCCCCGCGCCGCGCCGGTGATCAGGATGGTCCGGCCTTGCAAGTCCATGTGCGCACTCTATCCCGGCGGCGAGGCCGCTAGCCTCGTCCGCTCGATGGCCTCCCTCGCCGACCTCCAGCAGGACCTGACGCCCGGAGCAGGCGTCCGAGCTCGCCGCCCGCGGCGAGGTGCGTCTGGTGGACGTGCGCGAGACGCGGGAGTGGGACGCCGGGCACATCGCCGGCGCCCGCCACGTGGAGATGGACCACCTCACGCGAGGAGGCGGAGCTCGCTCGCCGGCGACCCGCCCGTGGTCTTCTACTGCCGCACCGGCGGACAGGTCCGCGCGTGGCCGCGCAGGCCTTCACCGCTTCCGGGCTCACCGCCTACAACATGGCCGGCGGCCTGGTGGCCTGGGTGGAGCGAGGTCTTCCGATCGAGCCGGACGACGGGACCGTGGCCCCGCATTGAGCGCTGCGGCTCACTGAGCCGCGTCGAGCTGGCCCTCGTACGGGCCCGCGGCCCGTCAGGCAGGCCGCGCCGCAGCGCGCCGCCTGCTCCAGCGCCCCCTCCAGGCCGAGCCCGGCGCCCAGCCCGTAGGTCAGGCCCGCGGCGAAGCTGTCGCCGCAGCCGTAGGCGTCCCGCACCGGCCCGGGCAGCGGCGTGGCCTCCCAGGTGCCGGTCTCGCCGTCGGCGCGCTCCCAGGCACCGCCCTCGGGCCCCGGCGGTGCGCACCACCACGCGCGGCTCCGGGTCCAGCTGGCCGCGTTCGTAGAGCTCGCCGCGGTCGGCGCTGCTGGCCACCAGCGCATCCAGCTCCACCCCCGCCTCGGCCAGCACCTCGAGGTTGCGGGCCGCGCTGACCAGCACGCCCGCCTGGCGCGCCAGGCGCACGGCACCCGCGTCGCCGGCGGTGAGGTACACGGCGTCGGTGTCGCGGAGCTCGTCCCAGGGCAGCGGATCGTCGGCGCGCGGGCCCAGGCGCTGCCCGATCACGGTGATCGTGCGCTCGCCCCGGTCGTCCACGTGCACGAAGCCCCGCCGCTGGGGCTCCGGGCGGTACACGGCCTTCACCCGCAGGCCCAGATCGGTGAGCTCGCGCTCCGCCCGGTGTCCGATCTCGTCGTCGCCCAGGGCGGTGTAGAAGGTGGCCTCCCCCGCCAGCTTGGCCAGCTGCACGGCCGCCACCGCCCCACCCCCGCCCGGCTCCTCCCACACCTCGTCCGCGTGCACGATGTCCCCGGGACTCGGCACCCGCGGCACCGTGGCGAACTCGATCCACTCCATGTGTCCCACCACGGCCACGCGCATGCGCCGCAGTCTCTCAGGAGGAAGCACCACGGCCGTCCTCGAACCCCACCGGCAGGAGCCATGTCGACCGTTACGGATCTACTCCGCGAACAGGCCTTCGAGCCCGTGTCCAGCGACATTCCGCCCGGGGTGACCCTGGCCGGCTACCGGGCCGCCCGCAGGCCCGCTCCGGCCCGGCGCAGGCGCCCGCGCCTGGCCCGCCGCCGCTCTCGCTGACCCCGCGCCACGCGTAGGCTCCCGCGCCATGCGCGAGGGACTGCCGATCGGGCGAGGCGTCGTGATCCCGCTCAGCGAGGTGGAGCTGCGCACCAGCCGCTCCTCCGGGCCGGGCGGCCAGCACGCGAACGTCACCGCCTCTCGCGTGGAGGCCATCTTCGACGTGGAGGCCTCGTCGGTCCTGGGCGAGGAGGACCGGCGCCGCATCTCGGCCCGCGCCGGGCCCGGTGGTCCGGGCCACCGCGCAGGACACCCGCAGCCAGGCCCGCAACCGCGAGCTGGCCCTCGCAGCGCCTGCGCTCCCGGCTGGAGGCGGCCCTGGCCGTGCAACGGCCGCGCCGGGCCACGCGGCCCACCACGGCGTCCCGTCACCGGAGGCTGGAGTCCAAGCGGCGGCGGAGCGACATCAAGCGCGCCCGCCGCCCGCCCTCGGGCGACGCCTAGGCGCTAGGGCGACTCGGGCGCCACGGCGCCACCGCCCGCCCCACCCGACGGCGTGGCCGGCTCCTGCGTGGTGGTCTCCCCCGTGCCGCCCGCCCCGGGGGTCACGGGCGTGGCCGGCGTGCCGGTTCCCGGTGGAGCGCGGTGCCGGTGCTCGGCGGCGTGACCGTCGTGGACGGAGTGGTGCTGGTCGACGTCTCGGTGTCCGTGGTGGAGGTTCGCGTGGACCCGCCCAGGTTGTCGGGAGTGGTCTCCACCCCGAGATCGGCCGGGGTCGGTGCTCGGGCTGTCGTCGCCACCTCCGGCGGTGGCGATCACCACGATCAGCACCAGCACGAGCAGCACGACTCCGCCGATCGCCGCCGCGCGGCGGCGGCGCGTATACGGAGTCGGGCTCACGTCGGGGCGGCCGCCCGCCGCTGGACGGGCGCCGACCGGGGTCCAGGCGGCGTGTGGGCGGTTCGTCCAAGAGGGGCGAAGGTAGCAGTTTGCGGACACTCGGCGGCCCCTCTGAGGGGCCGCGGACGCCCCTACAGCCCGGGCACGTGGCGCACCACGAAGCCGGCGGTGCTGCGCGGCGCCTGCTGCCAGCGGGTGCCGTCGCGCCCGCCGCGGCCGCTGGTGTCGAAGCGCAGGCCCGCCACCACCATGAAGACGTGGCCCGGGTTGGTGTAGATCGTGATCCAGTCGCCCAGGCCCTCGCGGCCGAAGCCGATGAAGTCGCCCGAGGTGAGCGGCCGTCCCAGCAGCCCGGCTCCGGCCAGCGCGAACGAGACCGAGCCCGAGCAGTCGTAGCCGTTGTCGCGCCAGGCGCCGTGCCCGCCGCCCCAGCGGTAGGGGAACTTCGCGATCTGGTTGCCGGCCAGGATCACGCGCTTCACCACCTCGGGCGCGTCCTCCGGGGCCACCGCGGTGCCGTCCGAGGCCACGCGGGCGCGCGGGCCGGTGGGCAGGTAGGCGGTGGAGGTCAGGTAGCCGCGGAAGCGCGGTGAGCGCCGCCCGGGCCTGGCGCAGCTCGGCCCGCACCTCGGCGTCCGACTGGGCGCCCGGGCTCGGCCGGTCGTCGGCGGCGGCGGCCTGCCCGCCGGAGCGCCGAGCCCGCTCCGCGCAGCTCCACGACGCGCGCCTTCGAGCGCTCCCTCCGCCCTGGGCGCGCCCGCGGCCTCGCGCGCCGCGCGCGCGGCGCTCCGGCGTCAGCACGGGATCGCTCGGCCCCTCCACCTTGCCGCTGTCCGCGCCGCATCCGGCGCCGACGGCGGCCAGCAGGCAGGCCGAGCGCGATCAGCCGGCTGAGCGGCTCGCTCTGGAAGCGCGCCTTCCACTCCTCGTAGGGCATGCCGTAGACGATCTCGCGGGCCTCCGGGTCGGGCAGGTCCACGCCCCGCTCCTCGGCGGCCTCCCGGTACCAGCGCGACAGGCAGTTGCGGCAGAAGCCGGCGAGCTCCATGAGTTCGATGTTCGGCACGTCGGTGCGCTCGCGCAAATGCTGCACGAGGCGCCGGAACGCCGCCGCCTCGAGCTCGGTGGGGTTCACCTCATCCACGATCTGGAACCATAGGGACGTGTCAGAACGCAATCCCGAATCACCGCACGAGCGGCTACGTGCCCCCCGATCCCGATCGGAGTCCCCGAGGCCCACGACATCCTCGCCGCCGAGAAATTCGGCATCGGGACCCGGTACGAGCGCTGGCCCGCCGCCCCGAGCGGGCAGGGACCGCCGCACGACACCCTCGCCGCCGAGGAGTTCGCCATCGGCACGCGGGACGACCGCTGGCCCAGGGACCCGAGCGGCTACGACACGCCGCACGACATCCTGGCCGCCGAGGCCTTCCCCATGCCGCTGCCCGGCGGTGGGGGCGCCACCGGGCCGCGGCGGGCTCGGCGCTCCGGCCTCGCTGGCCGTGGGGCTGCTCGCGCTCGGCGGCGCTCGTGCTTCGTCCGCCGGCGCTAGGGCCGCGCGCCTACGGGTACAGGTCGCCCGACTCCCCGATCACGGTGATCGCCGTGACCGGGCAGTTGGCCGCGGCCTGGATCACGTCGTCCAGCGGCGCGCCGTCGGGGTCCACCACCACGGCCTTGTCCTCGTCGTCCAGCTGGAACACGTCGGGCGCGGTGTCCACGCAGTCGCCGGACCCGATGCACAGCGCGCGGTCCACCACCACGCGCGATCCGGTTGACTCGGGCGAGAGCTCGGGCATCGGCCCGGGCGAGATTAGCGGCGACTGCGCCAGAACGAGGTGCGCTTGCGCGCGCCGGCCCGCGACAGGCCGATGTGCACGTGGTCGCGGTGGGCCTGGGTGCAGTCCACGCGCTTGCGCGGGCGGCCCGCGGCGGTCGAAGCACACCGAGTAGCGGCCCATCCGCTCCGCGCCCGACCACCACGAGCGGCAGTTCCAGATGATCTCCTGGACGCCCATGCGCCGGGCCAGCGCGTGCGGGTTGCCGCCCGGTCGGTGGCCAGCAGCAGGCCGATCAGCCGCCGGGCCGCGCGCCGGTCGGCGGGCACGCGCACGTCGAGGTGCCAGTCGATCGCGCGGCCCTCGGCGTGGAGGCTGTAGCCGTCACCCAGGCGCTCGCAGCGGTTGGTGCCCCAGGACATCGCCGCGCGACGTGGCGCCCGAGCCAGGCGATCATCGCCGTGGCGCCCGCGGCCGGCCGCCTCACGCAGTGCGTGGCCCGGTCGTAGCGGTAGTCGTCGATCGGCGTGCCCGGCCATGCGGTCCGCCGGGTTGTGGGCCACGCGCGGGTAGGGCGAGGCCAGCCCGGCGGCGGGCAGGGCGAGCAGGAGCACGGACGAGCGCCAGGGCGCCGCAGCCACGGGCGGCGAGAGCACATGGCTGATCACCCTCCGTGTGATCGGACACAGGCCGCGCCGGCTTGACGCGGCAGCGAGGAGCGCAGGCCGATCGCCGATCGGGCGAGCACCGCAGCTGCCTCAGTCGCGCTTGCCGCGCCCGTACACGAGCTTCAGCATCCGGCCGATCAGCTTCGTGGTGCTGGCCTTGTACGGGAGCATGTGGATGTCCCGGTTCGGGCCCGAACCGCGTGACCAGGATCGACTGCTTCCGCGTGTACTTGCGGATGCCGTCCGCCCCGTGGCGGGACCCGAGCCCGGACTCCTTCCAGCCGCCCATCGGCAGCTCGAGGGCCACGTAGTTGATCTGGGCGTCGTTCACGCAGCACACCCCGGCCTCGATCCTGCGGGCCAGGCGCTCGCCCTTGGCGATGTCCTTGGTCCACACCGAGGCCTGGAGGCCGTAGGGCGAGTCGTTGGCCAGCCGCACCGCCTCGTCCGCGTCCGCCACCTTCATCACCGGCAGCGTCGGCCCGAAGGTCTCCTCGGTCATGCACTCCATCGTGTGGTCCACGTCGAGCAGCAGGGTGGGCTCGTAGAAGTCGCCCGGGCCCTGGCCCTTGTGGCCGCCCACGGCGGCGCGGGCGCCCTTGGCCACGGCGTCGCGCACGTGCGAGTCGATCAGGTCCATCTGCGGCGGCGAGGTCACCGCGCCGATGTCCACGGATCCCGGGTCCCCCGGGCGCGCCCTGGCGCAGCTGCCGCAGCTTCTCCTCCACCTTGGCCACGAACTGGTCGTACACCGGATCCTCGACGTAGACGCGCTCGACCGAGATGCAGGTCTGGCCGCCGTTCTGCATCGAGTAGTGCACCGCGGCGTTGGCGGCGCGCTCGAGGTTGGCGTCGGCCAGCACGATCATCGGGTCCTTGCCGCCCAGCTCGAGGCCGACCGGCGTGAGCGTCTGCGCCGCGCGGGCCATCACCTTCTTGCCGACCTCGGTGGAGCCGGTGAACATCACGAAGTCCACCTCGTCGATCAGCGCCTCGCCCACCGAGCCGCCGCCGGGCGCCACGATGAACACGTCCTCGGGCAGGCCGCACTCGCGCAGGCCCTCGGCCATCAGCAGCGAGGTGAGCGGCGTGAGGCTGGCCGGCTTGAGCACGGCCGAGTTGCCGGCGGCGAGCGCCGGGATGCAGTCACCGAAGGAGTTGGTGAGCGGGTAGTTCCAGGGGCCGATCACGCCGGCCACGCCCACGGGCTCGTAGCGCACCACGAGCTTGCGGCCCATCACGAAGGGCGAGCTCGAGCGGATCCGCTCGTCGGCCAGGTACTTGGGCGCGTTCTTGGCCCAGAAGCCGAACGAGGAGGCCGCGTAGCTCACCTCGGCGAGCTGGGCGTCCTCGTAGGCCTTGCCGTTCTCGGCCACGATCGTGCGCGAGATGCGGTCGGCGTTGTCGATGACCCACTTCTGCGCGCGCTTCAGGATGCGGGCGCGGCCCTCGAAGCCGAGCGCCTCCCATCCGGGCTGCGCGGCGCGGGCGCGGGCCACCACGGCGGCCACGTCGGCCGGCTCGAGCGCCGGAACCGAGGCGATGACCTCGCCGGTGGCGGGGTTCTGCACCTCGATCGTCCTGCTGTGCCCGTTGGTCCGCTGCTCGGCGGCGAGTCCTTCGACAGTCGTGTCCGACACGGCTCCTCCTCGGTTGCGTCCGGTTCAAGTATGGGCTATCGCGACGGCGTGGGTAGCCCGAGTCCGCGCAGGCCCCGCCGGCCGGCACTCCCGTTCGAGCGGCCGCGCCGCCGCTCGGCCTCGCAGCAGCCGCATGTAGGGTGGAAATCCACCTGGATCGTGTGGCGTGCGGAGGCCACGTAGCGCTCGCGCATCTCCTGCTCCTCACGTGCGATCTCGGCCCTCATCTCCGCCGGGGCGGGGAGCGTGGCGCCGCCCTCGAGCAGGTCCGCGACCCACTCGGACTGGAGCTCCGCCACCGGCATGATCGCTCCCAGCGGCTGCACCAGCCCGATGAAGTAGAGGCCGGGCCGGTCCGGGGGCACCACCCGGCGGTAGAGCGGCACGTGATTGTCACGCGGGTCGATCACCTCGGTGGGCAGGAAGGGAAAGGTGATCGAGTACCCGGTGCACCAGACGATCGTGTCCACCTCGGCGCTCCGGCCGTCGGTGAAGTGCACGGTGCCGCCGTCGATGCGGGCGATGTTCGGCCTCACCGCGATACGCCCGTGGCCGATGCGCGGCAGCAGCTCAGACGACACCGTGGGGTGGGCCTCCCCGATCCGGTGGTCCGGCTTCGGCAGCCCGTAGTCCTCCATGTCGCCCTGGATCGACTTCAGCCTTAGCGCGAGCATCCGGCTGGTGAGGGCGCGGGGCAGGCGGCTCATCAGCCTGGCCCCCAGCTCGTCCGTGGGCACGCCGCCGATGTACTTGGGCACCACGTGCGCGCCCCGGCGCATGGCCAGGTAGGTGATGCGGGAGTGACGGGAGGTCTCCACGGCGATGTCGGTGGCCGAGTTCCCGATCCCGAGCACCAGCACGTTGCGGTCGCGGAAGCGCTCGTCCGGCTCGCGGTAGTGATGGGCGTGGAGAGCGTGGCCGGTGAAGGTCTCCTGACCCGGGAAGGGCGGTTCCGGATAGCGCGGGTTCCAGTGGTGGCCGTTGGCCACCAGCACCGCGTCGTAGTCCGTCTCGGTGCCGTCGTCCAGCGTCACCCGCCACCGTTCCCCGGCGGGCTCCACCCGCTCGACCGAGGTGTTGAAGCGAATGCGGTCGCGGAAGCCGAAGTGGTCGACGTAGTCGTCGAAGTAGGCGGCGATCTGGGTGTGGTGCGGATAGTCCGGGTAGGACTCCGGCATCGGATAGCTGGCGTAGGCCATCATCCGCCGCGACGTGTTGATGAAGAGCGACGCGTAGGCGGACGACATCCCGTTGTCGTTCTCGTAGCGCCAGTTGCCGCCCACGGCGCTGCCCTTCTCGAAGCAGTCGAAGTCGATGCCCCGGGCCTGGAGCACCTGACAGGACGCGATCCCGGACGAGCCGGCGCCGATCACGCACACTTTGGCCACGCGGCCAGGCTACCCGAACGTGAACGCGTAGCCCGTGACTCCGGGCGGCAGCTCCAGGCGCAGCGTCCGGTCCTCCACGCGCGGCAGCGACACGAGCCGGTAGAGCCGCTGGCCGGTGACCCGGAGCGCCCCGCCGCGCACGTCCTCGCCCGACTCGCGCGGCGCCAACCGGGCGGCCGTCCAGGAGGACGCGGCCGACGCGCGGGACGGTCTGCCGCGGGAGCTGAGCACGAGGAAGACCCGGCGCGCGTTGAAGTGCACGTCCACCGTCGCGCCGCTCACGGCGGTGGCCGATTCACCGGCCGCCCTCCAGGTGCCGCCGAGCGCGAACCCGTTGGCCGGCAGCGAGCCGGGCGCGTCGTAGCGGTGCACGCCGGGCGTGGGCGCGTCGGCCACGAAGCCCTGGGCCCGCGTGTAGCCGAGATAGGTCTCCGGCGTGGAGGTGCCGGCGGCGGCCACCTCGCCCCGGGCCCGCGTGTAGCCACCCAGCGACGAGCGGCCGGTCTCGCGCAGCAGCGTGCGGATGGCCCGCTCGGTGGCGTCGTATTCGCCCTCCCCGAAGTGCGTGTAGCGCACCCTCCCGAGCCCGTCGATCAGGTACTTGGCCGGCCAGTACTGGTTGCCCCAGGCGGTCCAGGTGGCGTAGTCGTTGTCCTGGAGCACCGGGTAGGGCAGGTCGGTTGCGGGCGATGGCCCGCCTGACGTTGCCCGTGTCCTTCTCGAACGGAGAACTCCGGCGTGTGCACCCCCACCACCGTGAGCCCGTCCTTCTCGTACCGGTCCGCCCACGCGCGCAGGTGGGGCAGCGTGCGCAGGCAGTTGATGCAGGTGTAGGTCCAGAAGTCGATCAGCACCACGCGGCCCCTGAGTCCCGAGAGCTTCAGCGGCCGGCCGCCGGGCGTGTTCAGCCACGGGCCCTTCTCCGGCGAACGCCGGCGCCACCCCGAGCACCGGATAGCGGCTGTCTCCCGCGGCGGCCAGCTGGGCGTGGTCGCGCACGTCGAACTTCGGAGCCCCGCGCAGGTCGGCCAGCCGGTCCTCCACCGCGGAGGAGCGCTCGAGCCCGCCGGTGGGGTTCGCGATGAACGAGGGCAGGTCGTTGGCCAGCACCGTCTGGAAGCGCAGGTCCAGCTCGGTGGCCATGGCCACCGCGGTGAGGATCATCACGACGCCGAGGGCGCGCTGGAGGCCGGGACCGCGGCCCGCACCCCGGATCCGCTCCACCACCCGGCGCCCGCCGTAGGCCAGGGCCAGCAGCACGACGGCGGAACCGAGCCCGTACCCGATCGCCACGAGCACCACGTCCCCGGACGCGCCGCCGGTGGCGGCCACCGAGATCACCGCGGCCAGAATCGGCCCGGCGCAGGGTGCGTACAGGAAGCCGAGCGCCGCGCCCACCGCCACGCCGGACCAGAAGCCCGATCCCGAGGTGGAGGGGCCGAAGCGCGCGAGGCGCGTGAAGGGGCGCTCCACCACGAGCGCGAGCCGCGGCCAGACCATGGCCAGGCCGAAGAGCAGCAGGAAGACGATGGCCAGCGTGCGCGTGGCCCCGGAGGCCAGCCCCACCCCGTCGATCACCGTGGCGATGCCCACGATCGCCACCACGAACGTGACCGTGAGCCCCAGGATCACCCCGAGCGGGCGGCGCCGGCCGCCGGTGGCGCTGGCCGACAACAGGGCGGGGAGCACGGGCAGCACGCACGGAGTGAGCGCGGTCCCGGCACCGGCCAGGACCGCGAATGCCACCAGCACGGCCATCTGCCCCAGTATGCGCAGCCGGGGGGCGGAATCGGATTAACCGTAGGTATCTTCGCCCCGTGTCCTTCGGGAGCATCGACGGGGTCAGCGCGTTCTTCGGCATGCGCTGGGAGAGCGCCGACGTGGTGCGCATGACCGTGCGCCCGGACCTGGTGAACGCCGGCGGCCTGCTCTCCGGCGCGGCCACGTACGCGCTGGTGGACTACTGCATGGGCTCCACGCTGTGGAAGGAGACCACCGAGGAGGAGGGGATCGCCACGATCTCCATCGCGATCAACTACGTCGCCACCGCCACCGAGGGCGACGTGGTGTGCCGAACCACGCTGGATCGCCGCAACCGCCGGCTGGCCGTGCTGCGCAGCGAGGTGGAGTCGGAGGACTCGCGGCTGCTGGCCACCGCGATCGGGAGCTACACGATCTTCCCGCGGCGGAAGATCGACCCGCGCCCCGAGCGCGGCTAGCCCAGAAGCCCCTCGGCCCGCAGCCAGGCCTCGGACCGGTCCATGCCCTCGCCCAGCCCGACGGAGGGCCGGTAGGAGAGCAGGCTCCGGGCACGCTCGATCGAGTAGGTCCCCCGGCGCGCCAGGTAGCGGGCCGCGGCGGGCGTGACCTCGCCGCCCGGCCGCACCCGCCGAAGCGCCCCTGCCAGGCCCACCACCACCGGCGTGGGGAGCGACCGGATCCGTGAGAGACCGAGCATGCGGGCGTAGTGGCCGAAGAACTCCCTCGCCTCCACCCCGGCGCCGTCGGTGAGCGTGAACACCGCCCCCGCGGCCTCATCCGACTCCGCCGCGGCCACGATCCCGTCCACCAGGTTGTCGATGTAGACCGGGCTGAAGATGCCGCGGCCCATCGCCGGCAGCAGGAAGCGGCCGGCGCGCAGCTCCTCCACCGGGAGCACGGTCCAGGGGCGGGATCCCGGGCCGTACACGTCGCCGGGACGAATCACGGTGCAGGCGATCTCCCGGGCGCCGTGCGCCTGGAGCACCACCTGCTCGGCGGCCACCTTCGTATCCACATAGGGAACGCCGTTCGGCCGCACGGGATACCGCTCATCCACGCCGTCCGGGAAGTCGAAGCCGAACACCACCACCGACGAGAGCTGAACGAAGCGGCGGGCCCCGGCCCCCACGGCGGCGTCGAGCGCGTGGCGGGTGCCGGCCACGTTGGCCCGCCAGAACTCGTCCGCCCCGGACCGCATCGAGACCCGCGCGGCGGTGTGCACGACGAGCTCGCAGCCCATCGCGGCGCTTCTGCCAATCGCCCGCCTCCGACACGTCGCCCGCCACCACCCCGAGCGCCGGGTCGGCCCGAATGTCCACCCCGCGGACCTCGGCGCCCACGGCACGCCAGCGGTCTGCGAGAGCCCGGCCGATGAATCCCAGGGCGCCGGTGACGAAGACGCCCGCCGGCGTCACGCCCCCCCGTCCTCCACGGCCGCCACCGCCACGCCCACGTCGGCGTCCACACCCGCCGCCCGCCCGAACTCCACGATCTCGAGGACACGGGCCACCGGCCCGCCGGGCCGCACCGCGACCCGGAGCACCTGCCGTTTCGCCGAGAGCTGGCGCACCAGCCCGAAGAGCATCGCGATGCCGCTCGAGTCGATGAAGCTGAGGTCCGTGAGGTCCACCACCAGACCGAGCGCGGAGGAGTTCACACGCGAGCCGATGGCCTCGCCGGTCTGCTCGGACTCGGCGATGTCCAGCTCGCCCGTGACCCGGGCCACCACGACCTCCCCCCGCTCCTCCAGATCCAGCTCCACCAGACGCTCAGGCACCGGAGATCCCCCCTCCCCTCAGCTCGCGTTGCATCCGCACTCTGGTCCCATCGGGCCCCGGAGCGACCTCCACCGTATCCATGAGCGCGCGCATGAGTGATAGCCCGCGCCCCTGATCCCCTCGCCGCGGCAGCCGCCACTGGCCGCGGTCGCGCACGGTGAGGTCCACCCGCCGATCGGTGAGCACGCCCGCCACCTCGAAGGGCGGATCGCCCTCGGCGCCCGCGTGCTCGATGGCGTTGGTGGCGGCCTCGCCGCACGCGGTCACGATCTCCGCCGTCTCCTCCTCGCCCGCCTCGGCGTGGCGCAGCCACCGGCGCAGCAGGCCGCGCATGGCGGCGAGCGACTCGGGCTCGGCCACGAACTCGCTGCCGAAACGGTCGGTCATGGGCTCGTTGCGGAGCGCGAGCAGAGCCACGTCGTCCGGCGCGCCGCCCCCGGGCACGAGCGACTCCAGCAGGTGGTCGCAGAGCGTCTCCGGCTCGGGCCCGGCACCGTTCACGGCGCGGGCCAGCGTCGACAGTCCCTCGTCGATGATCACGCCGGGACGCTCGATCAGGCCGTCCGTGTAGAGCACCACCGAGGAGCCCGGTGGCAGCTCCGAGCTCACCTCCTCGAAGGACGGGAAGGGCAGCACGCCGAGCGGCACCGAGCGCGGGCCGCCGAGGAAGCGGGCGGGCTCGCCCTCCGTGACCACCATCGGTGGCATGTGCCCGGCGTTCACCCAGTTCATCGAGCCGTCCGCGGGATCCACGATCGCGTACAGGAGGGTGGCCATCTGGCTGTCCTGCGCCTCGGTCCACATGCAGGCGGTTGAGCTGGTCGAGCGCGACGGCCGGGTCGTGCCCCTCGAGTGCGTACGCGCGCAGCGCGCTGCGCAGGCGGCCCACCAGCGAGGCCGCGGCCAGGCCCTTGCCGGCCACGTCGCCCATCACCAGCCCGACCCGCCCGCCGGTCATCGGGATCACGTCGTACCAGTCGCCCCCCACCTCGGCCTCCGCGGCGGCGGGCAGGTAGCGGGCGGACACCGTGAGCCCGGGCAGCTGCGGGAGGCGGTCGGGCAGCAGGCTCCGCTGGAGCGTCTCGGCGATCCGGTGCTCGCGCTCGTAGACCCGGGCGCGGTCGATCCCGAGCGCCACGCGATCGGCGGCCAGCCGGAGCAAGGCCAGGTCGTCCGCGGTGAACCGGCGCGGGGCGGCGGCGAACACCAGCAGCACCCCGGTCACGCGTGTCGCCGGCGAGCAGGGGCACCCCCACCAGCGAGTCGGCTCAGGGTCGCGGACGGGAGCCGTGGTCGGCCAGCTGGCCGTCCGGGGTCGAGCATCGGCTCCCGGGCGGCCGCCACCCGCCCGGCGAACCCCTCGCCGAAGCGCCGCCGCGTCGGTCTCGCGGCCGTTCGAGGAGCCGGAGGCCGCGCGCAGCGTCAGCCGCTCGTCCTCGGCCAGGTAGATCGAGGCTCCGTCCGCTCCCAGCACGCCCCGGACCCGGGACACCAGGTCGGGCAGGATGGCGTGGGTGGTGCGGTGGGCCAGCGCCGCGTCCACCACGAGCTGCATGCCGCTGACCATCTCGGCCACGCGCTCGGCCTCCGCCCGCGCGGCCTGTTCGCTCAGGAGCACCTCGCGCTCCTGCTGGCGGCGCCGGCGCTCGGTGAGGTCGCGGACGAACGCGGACATCACCACGTCGTCCCCCACGGTCAGGCGCGTGGATGGTCTCCTCCGCGGGGAACACCGTGCCGTCCTTGCGCCGCAGGTCCACCTCGAGCCGCATGACCATCGGCGCCTGGCTCGCGGCCGAGCAGCGTCCTGGCGGCGCTCGTCGTGGGCCGCGCGCCCCTCCTCCGGGAAGATCAGCGTCGCGCAGCGGAGCCCCGATCGCCTCGGCCGGCGGTCCAGCCGAAGAGGCGCTCGGCCGCGGTGTTCCAGGTGGTCACCGCGCCGCTCCGGGCGTCGATGGCCACGAACGCGTCCGGCGCCGAGTCCAGCAGCAGGCGCGTTCGCGCCTCGCTCTGGCGCAGCTCGCTCGCCCGCTCCTCGGCGCTGGCCGCCTGGAGGCGCAGCGAGCTGAGCAGCCGGGACATCAGGACGCCCGCCACCGCGGGAGTGCCCACCGCGAGCGGCCAGCGGACGAGCGGACCGTCCTGGATGGACGAGCACCGCCGCGTAGCGACGCGCCGATGAAGGCGAGGTGGACGAGCGCGGCCCGCATCGGGAAGAAGTAGAAGGCGTAGAGGGCCGCCCACGAGTAGAGCAGCGGGTACAGGAGCGACTGCCCCGCGGCGACGTTGGCGAAGCGAGATGATCACCGTGCCCGCCGCCACGGCCGCGTGGAGGTGCACGTCCCGGACCCGCGACGTGAGGAGGAACAGCGGCGCCGAGATCAGGAGCGCGATCGCCGCGAGCACCAGGACCGCGGTGTCGTCCACCTCGCTCGGGTGAGGCAGCGCGATGGTGGTCGCCGGCCAGCACGGCCCCGGCCGCGAACAGGTAGGCCAGCGAGCGCACCCTGACCCTCAGGTCGAACAGCTCGGGCAGTCCCCCCACGGCCCCGGTCATGCTAGATCGGGGGATCCCCGCTCCGAGCCGATAGGCGGGCGAGAGCCTCGTGGCACTCCACCACGCGGCGCTTGACGCGATCTTCGTCGCCGCGGTCGTGCACGAGGTCCCAGGTCTTGTCGGCCACGTCGCGCGCGGTGGTGGGCGTGGCCTGGCTGCAGAGCAGGTCCACCAGCCGCAGCTCGAAGGCCTCGAGCTGCTCGACCGGGTTCCCCGGCGGCATCTTGCGGGAGCGGTTCGCGCGTGGCCTGGCGCCACATGGAGGTGGCCAGCACGAGTCGATTGCGAAGCATCATCTGGTCCACGGGCGATGACACCGTACAGTCCAGACGTGGCCCGGCTCCACCTCCTACGGGTGTTCTGCTCGGACGGCGACAGGGGCGGGAACCCGCTCGCCGTCTTCCTCGACGGCGCGGAGGTCCCGGCGGACCGCCGCCAGGCCGTGGCCGCCCGACCTCGGGCTCAGCGAAACGGTGTTCGTGGACGACGCCGCCCGCGGCGACGATCCGCATCTTCACGCCCGTCCACGGAGATGGAGTTCGCGGGTCATCCCACGGTCGGGCACGGCGTGGCTCCTCGCCACCGAGCGCGAGCCCGTGGACGTGCTCCGCGTGCCTGCCGGCGAGCTGCACGTGCGCCAGGAGAACGGCCTCTCGCACGTGTCCACGCGCCCCGAGTGGGGCGATCGCTTCCGCTGGGTCCGCTACGACTCGCCGGCGGAGGTGGAGGCCCTCGGCGGCGCCCCGGAGGGCGATCGCAACGTGGGCGCGTATGCCTTGGCCGACGAGGCGGGCGGCGTCGTCCGGGCGCGGGTGTTCCCGTCGGAGCTGGGCATCGCCGAGGACGAGGCCACCGGCCTGGCTGCGGTCCAGCTGTGCGCGAAGCTGGGCCGGCCGCTGGACATCCGGCAGGGCCACGGCTCCCGGATCCTGGTCCGGCCGGTGGACGAGGGACGCATCGAGCTGGCCGGGCGGGCCGTGCTGGACGAGGTGCGCGACTACGAGCCGGCCTGAGCGCGGCCGCCGGCCGCGAACTGCTCGTCGCTCAGCGCGAGCACCGACATCGCCGCGGCCACCCCGCCCGCGGTGAGCACGGCGGCGCCGGCCACGAAGTAGGCGTTGGAGGCGATCACCGTCTCCGTGGCCACCATGACCGTGGCCACGACGAGGAGCACCCCGGCGGCGGTGGACACCACTCCCGCTCGCGCGGCGCTCACGCTGAGCACGGTGAAGCCCACGAGGAACGGCAGCGGGGTCAGGTAGTAGAGGTAGGACCAGCCGCTGTTCTGCACGCGGTCGAGCACCGCCGCCGCCGCGCGCGGACCCACCGCCGGGTCGGTGGAGGAGGCGCCCACCACCGCCCACGTGTAGCCGTCCAGCGCGATGAGGGCGGCGAACCCGCACAGCCCGGCGAGCGAGAGCGCCCCCGCCACCAGGCCCAGCCGCGGCCTGGTGCGCCGCACGGCGAAGGCCAGTCCCAGGACGGCGGCCACGAACACCACGACTCCCACGAAGGCCAGGGCATGCGCCAGCTGCCAGCGCGTGTAGTGCGAGGCGATGATCCCCACCTGCTCGAGCTCGTTCCCGCGAGCGAGCTCCTTCGGGTGGAGCACGTTGTCCACCAGGAGGAGGGCCGGTGCGATCACCAGCGCGGCGGCCGTGCCCCGGCGGTAGAGCCCCAGGTGGGGAAGCTCGCCCACGCGCGCAAGGTAACGCCGGGCGCGGCCGCTCCCGCGCCGGTCTAATCTTGCCCGGTGTCCGGTCAGCGGCCTCTGGAGCTCATCCTCGCCCGCAACCTGATCTCCGGGCTGTCCACGCCGGCCTTCCTGGTGGACGCCGAGGGCGTGGTGGTGTTCTACAACGAGGCCGCCGGGGTTCTGCTCGGACGGCGCTTCGAGGAGGCCGGGCGCATACCCCCGGAGGAGTGGACCCGCGCCTGGGGGCCCTTCGGGGACGACGGCGAGCCCCTGCCCTTCGACGAGCTTCCGCTCACCATTGCCCTCCGAGGCGGCCGGCCGGCCCACCACCGGCACAAGATCCAGACCCAGGACCACGGCCTGCGGGAGATCGAGGTCAGCGCCATCCCGATCATCACCACCGAGGGCACCTCCGGCGCGCTCGGGATCTTCTGGACCACCGGGAACGGGGAGAGCTGACGTGCAGGTGAAGGTCTGGGGGGCGCGCGGATCGGTCCCCTCCCCCGGGCCCGAGACGACCCGCTACGGCGGCAATACCTCGTGCGTGCAGGTCACGCTGTCGGACGGGACGGTCGTGGTGCTGGACGCCGGCACCGGGCTGCGCGGCCTCGGGCTCGCGGTGAACGAGGAGCCGGCGCGGGTGAACATCCTCCTCACCCACCTGCACCTCGACCACATCCAGGGGCTCGTGTTCTTCGCCCCGGCGTTCCGGCCCGCCACCGAGCTGGCGATCTGGGGACCCAAGGCCGCCGACGCCTCACTCCAGGAGCGGATCGGCCGCTACATCTCGGCGCCCCTGTCGCCCGTGGAGGTGCGGGAGCTGCCCTGCCACGTGGCCTTCCGCGAGGCCCCGCCCACCGAGTGGCAGATCGGGCCGGCCACGCTGCGGGCGGCCTCGGTCACGCATCGCGGGCCCACGCTCGGATACCGCATCACCGAGGGCGACACCTCCGTCTGTTACATCCCGGACCACGAGCCGGCGCTCGGCGCCCACCTGGACAGCCGACGAGCCGGAGTGGATCTCCGGGTACGACCTGGCCCAGGGGGCCACGCTGCTGCTGCACGACTGCCAGTACACGGACGACGAGTACCCGGACCACGTCGGCTGGGGCGCACACCAGCCTCACCGACGCCCTGACCTTCGGCCGGCGCGTGGAGCCGGAGCGGCTCCTGCTCTTCCACCACGACCCGATGCACTCGGACGACTTCCTCGACGGCTTCCACCGGCGCGCGTCCAAGCAGTGGGAGGAGATGGGGGGCGACCCCACGCGGCTGGGCATGGCGGCCGAGCGGATGGAGATCGAGCTCGGCACGCCCAGACTGCCGTCGGCCCTCAGGGGCCGGGCGTGAGAAGGCGATGGCCGGGCCGAGGCCGGCCTCCTTGCGCAGCGTGGCGATGGTGCGGCCGGGCTGGACGGCCGGCCGCGGCGAACCGAGCAGCGGGCCGAGCGCCTCGGCTGTCACATCCATGTCCTCCACGCCGAAGGCCAGGCCCCACAGCCGGGCGGGACCGTCCGGATCGGAGCCGATGCGGGTGCCCTCCGGGGCCTGCACCACCTCCAGCACCACCTCGCCCATGCGGAAGAAGGCCTGACGCGGGGCGCCGCCCGGCGTGGGCTCCTCCCGCACCCGGCGCAGGTCGAGGCCTGCCGCCTCGAGCGCCGCCGTGGTGCGGTCGAGGTCCGGCGACATCACCACCAGGTGGTCGAGCGAGACCACGCCGTTCGGGTGAGTCGCGCCCGCCGCCGGCGGGCGCTCGGAGGGAGAGGTGGGGAGGCCGTCCAGCGCGGCGCCGGCGGCGTCGCGCACCGACCATCCCGTGATCCCCCGGACCGGGCCGGGACCCTCGAGGCGCAGGCGAACCGTGCCCACCTCGGCCTGGTCGCCCCGCACGCGAAAGCCCGCCGCGGCCCAGGCCGCGGGCGCGTCGGCGATCGTGACCTCGTCCACCGTGGGCTGTGCCCTGGCCTTCGCCATCCCTAGATTGTCGGGCGTGGGAGCAATCGTTGCGAGGGCGCCGCTGCGCGTGGCGCTCGGGGGAGGCGGAACGGACCTGCCTTCGTTCTACCGGGAGCACGGCGGCTTCGTGGTCTCGACCGCCATCGACCGCTACGTGCACATGATGGTGTCCTCGGACTTCCAGTCGCGATACCGCCTGAAGCACCTGGAGTGGGAGGAGATGGACGATCCCCGGGAGGTGCGCCACCCGATCCTCCGCGAGGTGTTCGCCCGCCACTGGGACGGCCCTCCGGTGGAGCTGGCCTCGGTGTCGGACGCGCCTCCGGGCACCGGCCTCGGCTCCTCGGGCGCCTACGCGGTGTGCGCGATCCAGGCGCTGCGCACCACGGCCGGGAACGCCGTGCCCGTGCCGGAGCTGGCCGAGGCGGCCTGCGAGATCGAGATCGACGTGCTGGGGCGGACCGTGGGCAAGCAGGACCAGTACGCGGCCGCCTACGGAGGCCTTCGCGCGTACACGTTCAACTCCGACGACACGGTCGAGGCCCGCGAGCTCACCGTGCCCGACAACGTGAGGCGCGCGCTGGGCGAGGAGTTCCTGCTCTTCTTCACCGGCCGCGACCGCTCCGCGGCGGACGTGCTGTCCGGGCAGGTGTCCGGCACCGCCTCCGGCGACACCGCGGTGATGCGAGCCCTCGACCGGCTCCACGAGCTGGGCCGCGAGACCTGCGCCGCCCTCGAGGAGGGGGACCTGGAGCGCTGCGCCGCCCTGATGAACGACCAGTGGGAGGCCAAGCGCGGCCGCGCCCCCGGCACCGTGATCGCCGAGATGGACGCGCTCCGGGACCGCGCGCTCGAGGCCGGCGGCCTGGGGGCCGTGCCGCTCGGGGCGGGCGGAGGCGGCTTCGTGCTCGTGTACACGCCGGAGCCGGACCGCACCCGGCGGGCGCTGGCCGACGCGCCCGAGCTTCGCTTCGGCACCGACGCGGAGGGCTGCGTCGCCCGGACGACGCCGTACACGGACCGCGCCGCGGCCGAGCGCCCGCCGGGACTAGGCCACGCCCAGCGCCCGGGCGCCCGCCGCCGCTCCCGCGGCGGCCAGGACCACCACCGCCAGCGGCATCTTCGCGGCTATCGCCGCTCCGCCGGCGAGCAGGCCGAGGAAGCGGGCGTCCACCGCCAGGTCCTTGCCGGAGGCGAAGGTCTGCACCACCACGAGCGCGGCCAGGACCGCGGGCGCGAGCAGGATGATCACGCGCAGCGCCGGCGGCGAGAGCTCCCGGCCCCCCGCGGCCACCGGCCCGGCCGCCTTGATCAGGATCGTGACGACGGTGAGCACGACGATGATGATCCACACGCTGCTCACCGCCTGAGCCCCCACAGCGCGGCCAGGCACGCCGCCAGCACGGGCAGGCCCGCGGGCGCCACCGGCGTGAGCGCCAGGGCCACCGCCGCGCTCGCGAGGGCAACGCCCACGGTCCGCCGGTCCTTCAGCTCCGGCACCAGCAGCGCGAGGAAGAACGCCGGGAAGAGGGCGTCCAGCCCGAGTGCCTCCGGGTCCCCGATGCTGTCGCCGGCCAGGGTTCCCACCGCGGTGCCGATGATCCAGAGCGGGTACTGCGGCAGCGTCGCGCCCAGCAGCATGTAGCGGTCGAACGTGCCGTCGCCGCGATTGGCCAGCGCCCAGGAGGCATCCACCACCGCCTGGCCCTCCAGCGCACGGCGCAGGGCGCGACCCGGCAGCGACGGCCCCAGCGCCAGCCCCATGGGCAGGAAGCGGGCGTTGAGCAGCACCCCGGCGACCACGGCGGGCACCGCCCCGCCGCCCGCGGCCAGCACGGCCAGCGCGCCGAACTGCGCGGCGCCGGCGAACACCAGGGCCGACATCACGATCGGCGCCACCACGCCCATCTCGGGCCGGGCGAGCACGCCGAAGGAGAGACCCACCAGAAAGGCCACGACGCCCAGCGCCGCCCCCGCCCGCAGCCCGGGGCGCAGGCGTTCGGCGAGCCCCGGCGCCGCCGGCTCGGCGCTCACCCGGACCGGTAGTTCCAGGGCGGTGCGGCCAGCCCGCGCCTCAGCCGCTCCGCTCCGTCACCCACCACGGGCGGCCCATGGGTCACGAGCACGTGGTCGAAGTCGAGCTCGGCCAGAGGCCGGAGCGTGGGCAGGAAGCGCTTCTCGTACCACTCGCGCTGACCGCTCGCCGTCCACGACCTGCCACACCCGCAGGTCGCCGTCCACCCCCACCACGGCGTCGCCGAAGGCCAGCGCCCGGGCGCCGGGAAGGAGCAGCGGCATCTCCCGGCGCCGGGGACTGCCGATGGCGAAGGCCTCCGCCCCGGCGGGGAGCTCGGCCCCCGGCACGATGGCCTCGAAGGGCACCCCGCGGCCCAGGTGCGCACGCACGCTCTCGTGCCCGTGCACGGTCACGTCGAGGCGCTTGCCGTAGCGCCGGCTCACCTCCGCGGCGCTGCGCACGTGGTAGTGGATCGTGAGAAGCACCGGCACGCGCCGGGCCCCCGTCTGCTCCACCAGGCGGTCCAGCTCGGACCAGAACGGGGCGGCGTCCGGCGGCGCCAGCGGGTCCACCAGGATGAGGTCGTGGCCCGCGGCCACGGCAAAGCTGGCCACCTCGTGGGTCCACGGGTGATCGGCCCGGTGCCACTCGGGGTGCGGGGCGGTCCAGCGCCAGATCCCGATCGGTCAGCTCGTCGATCACGGAGTCAGACTCGTCCGGGGGAGAAGGTGTCGCAGTCCGCCGCGCTCACCGCTCTTCCGCCCGCGGTTGAACCATGCGGCGCGCTGCGCCGAGGTGCCGTGCGTGAAGGAGTCCGGGTTTATCTGACCCGACGCCCGGCGCTGGAGGCGGTCGTCCCCCACCGCCTCCGAGGCCCCCACCGCCTCATCCACGTCGCCCTCCTCCAGATCGCCGGCCGCGTAGACGCTGTGGGCCCACACTCCCGCGTAGCAGTCCGCCTGGAGCTCCAGCCGCACCGACAGCGCGTTGGCCTGGTCGGGGTTCTCCCGCTGGAGCCGGCTCACCTCGCCGCTGGTGCCCAGCTGCTGCTGCACGTGGTGCCCCACCTCGTGGGCGATCACGTAGGCCCAGGCGAAGTCCCCCGACGCGCCGAGCTGTCGCTCCATGTCCCCGTAGAAGCTGAGGTCGAGGTACACGCGCTGGTCGCCCGGGCAGTAGAACGGGCCGACCGCCGACGACGCGTCCCCGCACGCGGTGGACACCGCGCCCCGGTAGAGCACCACCTTCGCGCGGTCGAACGGCGACCCCTGGCGGCGGAAGACCTCCTCCCAGGTGTCCAGCGTGTCCGAGAACACGTACGAGCTGAAGTCCTTGAGGTCCCTGTCCGGGTCCTGGGAGGCCGGGATGCCCTGGGCGCCGGCCGCCGGCGCCGCCGCCGAGGGACCGAACTGGTTGTCCACGCCGAAGGCGCTGCCCCCGCCCTCGCCGCCACCGCTCAGCACCTGTATGAGCACGAGGACGATCACGCCGACCAGGCCCAGGCCGCCCGCGGCGCCCCGCGGGCTCATCCCGCCCCCGCGGGCGTCGATCATGTCCGAGCTCTTGCCGCCTCCTCGCTTCCAGCGCACGGGCGCAGTTTTACTGGCTGGGAGCGGGCGGCGGCACTGGCGCGATAGAACCCCACCGGTGAAGGGACCCGTGGAGATCGTGCCGGGCGTGCACGGCGTCGGCTCGGAGATGGTGAACTGGTACCTCGTGGAGGAGGGCGGCCGCCTGACGGCGGTGGACGCGGGGCTGCCCGGATTCCGCAGGTCTCTGGACCACGAGCTGCACGCGCTGGGCCGGGACCGCTCGGACATCGCCGCCGTGGTGCTCACCCACGCCGACGCGGACCACACCGGCATCGTTCCCGAGCTCCGCTCCGGCGGCGCCCCCGTATACGTGCACAAGGACGACGACGCCTTCCTGCGCAGGCCGGGGATGAAGGGGGGCGACGCGAACCCCAGGAACTTCCTTCCTCACCTGATCCGCCCCTCCGCCTGGCCGATCATCGCCCACGTGGTCCGGGGAGGTGGCGTGCGCCCGCCGCGGGTCGAGGGCGCGGAGACCTACTCGGACGGCGACGTGCTGGACGTGCCCGGGAGCCCGCGGGTGGTGCACAGCGGCGGCCACACCCCGGGCCACTCCGTGCTGCTGTTCGAGGGCCACGGCGCGCTCTTCGTGGGCGACGCGCTCTGCACCTGGAACCCGCTGACGGGGCGCCGGGGCGCCCAGCTGATGCCCACCGCCTTCAACGTGAGCACCGACGGCGCCGAGCGAGGCGCTGGCGAAGATCGAGCCGCTGGAGGCACAGGTGGTGCTCCCCGGTCACGGCGATCCGCTCCGTGACAGCCCGGCCGCCGCGGTGGCGGCCGCGCGCGCGGCGGGCCGCAGCTAGCCGCCCTCCCGCTGGCCTCTTCGTTACCCTCCCGCGCCAAGGCGCGTCACGGTTTGCAGGGACCGAGCAGCCACGCGGCCCCCCAAAACCCATGAGCGAACTTCAAGCGCCCCCAGCCCCGCTCGCCGCGCCCAGCCGGGCCGACGTCGAGCCCGTGGCCCACGAGACCCGGGACCGGATCATCACCGGCACCGTGACCGTGGTGCCCTTCCTGGCGCTCTTCGTGGTCGGGTGGCAGGTGTGGAACGACCTGCTGCACTGGAGCGACGTGGCCGTGTTCCTGATCATGTACTTCATCACCGGCCTGGGCGTGACCGTGGGATTCCACCGCCACTTCACGCACCGCAGCTTCAAGACCAGCCGCCCGCTCCGGGGCGCACTGGCGATCATGGGGTCGCTGGCCATCGAGGGCCCGGTGACCGCCTGGGTGGCCGACCACCGCAAGCACCACGCCTTTTCCGACAAGGAGGGCGATCCGCACAGCCCCCACGTCGGCCACGAGGGCGGCTGGCGCGGCGCCTTCAGCGGGCTCTTCCACGCGCACGTGGGCTGGCTCTTCATCCACACGGAGAGGGGCGCCAAGGAGCGCTACGCCCCCGACCTGATGAAGGACCCGCTGGTGCGCTGGGTGGACCGCACCTTCGTGCTCTGGGTGGCCACGGGCCTGGCCATGGCCTTCGTGCTCGGCGGGATCATCGGCGGCTCGTGGGCGGCGGCCCTCACCGGCCTGCTGTGGGGCGGCGCGGTGCGGATGCTCGTGGTGCACCACGTGACCTACAGCATCAACTCGCTCTGCCACTTCTTCGGCGAGCGGCGCTATCCCACCGACGACCATTCGCGCAACCTGCTCTGGCTCGCCCTGCCCACCCTCGGCGAGTCCTGGCACAACAACCACCACGCCTTCCCCACCTCCGCGAGCCACGGCCTGCGCAAGCGGGACGTGGATCCGTCGGGCGCGGTCATCAGCCTGCTCGAGCGGCTCGGCCTGGTGTGGGACGTGGTGCGGATCAGCCCCGAGCGCCAGGCCGCAGAAGGCCTCCGCCGGCTAGTCGTGGCCACCACCGAGCACCTGCGACGCGAGCTCGAGGCCGCCCTCCCCGACCGCCCCTTCTCGCTCGAGCTCTGGGACGGCACCCGGGTCGCGGCCACCCGCCCCGCACTCCTCACCTTCTACGCGCGCTCGGCCGACGCCGTGGCCCACATGCTGCGCGCCCCCGGCCAGCTCGGCGTGGGACGGGCGTACGTCTCCGGGGCGCTCGAGCCGAGTGACCTGGACGCCGCCATCGACCTGCTCGACTCGTGGAAGCCGCCCTCGCTCGACCCGGCCACCAAGGCGAGGCTCGCCCTGGCCGCCGTGCGGGCGTGCGGCCCCATGCGCCCGCCCGCGGTCCCCGCCGCCGAGCTCCGGCCCCGCGGCAAGCGCCACAGCATCGTCCGTGACGCCCGCGCGGTCCGCCACCACTACGACCTGCCCTCCGAGTTCTTCCGCCTCTTCCTCGGCGAGGGGATGACCTACAGCTGCGCCCTCTGGTCGCGCGGGGCGCGCACGCTCGAGGAGGCCCAGGAGGCGAAGCTCGACCTCGTGTGCGGCAAGCTCGACCTCCAGCCGGGCCAGCGCGTGCTCGACATCGGATGCGGCTGGGGAAGCTTCGCCATCCATGCGGCCCAGCGCCACGACGTGCGCGTCACCGGCATCACCCTGTCCGAGCCGCAGGCCGAGTTCGCGCGGCGGAGGGTGGCCGAGCAGGGGCTGTCCGACCGCGTGGAGATCAGGGTGGCGGACTACCGGGAGATCCGGGACGAGCCCTTCGACGCCGTGGCCAGCATCGGCATGGTCGAGCACGTGGGCTCCAGCCAGATCGACGTCTACATGCAGCAGGTGGCCCACCTGCTCCGGCCGGGCGGCCGGGTGCTGAACCACGGGATCGCGCGCATGCGGGTGGGCGACTCCGAGGCCGGGCCCTTCTCGGAGCGCTACGTCTTCCCCGACGGCGCCCCGCTGCACCTCTCCCGCCTGCAGGCCGCCGTGGAGCGCGTCGAGCCTCGTGACCGACCACGTGGAGGGCCTGCACGGCGACTACGCCATCACGCTCGGCCACTGGGCCCGGAACCTGGACGCCAACCTGGAGGAGGCCACGAGGCTGGCCGGCCCCGAGCGCATCCGCGTGTGGCGCCTCTATCTGCGCACGGCCCGGCGCGGCTTCGAGACGGGGTTCATCTCCGTCTACCAGGTGCGTGCCCGGCGGCCCGGGTCCGTTCCCGCGGCGCCGCCGGCCGAGACCGGCTCCGCCCGCGAGCCGGAGCCGGCGCGGGCCTAGCCCGCGAGCCCAGCTCGAGCTCGGCCAGCGCGTCGTCGATCATCAGCGGCAGGCCGCCCGCCCGCGGCAGCACGCCCGGGTCGGCGTGCAGCCCGAAGTGGGCGTGGTCCTCGTAGGTGAGCACCCCCACGGCCAGCGCGTGGCGGTCGGGCAGGGGGATCACCGGGTACACGGAGCGCACCCGCGCGCCCGCGGCGTACAGCGCCGAGCGCGCGGTCCGGGCACGTTCGAGATCGTGAGGTTGTAGAGCCGCGGGCTCACGGCGTAGCGGGCGGCGCGCGTCCTTCAGGGGCTCGGGCAGCGCGCCCAGGCCCCTGCAGCAGCGCGGACGACCCGCCGATCCGGCCCGAGGTCTTCAGCTCGGCCATCTGCTCGATCACGCCGGCCAGCCGGTCCTCGCTGCGGGCGCGCGACACGGGCAGGTCGATGAAGGCGAACGTGATCCGGTTCCCCTGTGAGCGCTCCTCCTCCGTCGCCGCGCACGCTCACCGGCACCATCACGCGCAGGTCGCGCGGCTCGTCGCCGCGCCTGACCGCGAAGCGCCGCAGCGCCCCGGCGCACACCGCGAGCGTGATGTCGTTGAGCGTGGCGTCCGTGGCGCTGCTTCAGGTCGAGCATCCGGGTCAGGCGCACGCGGTGGGTGACAAGGGTGCGCCGGGGGCCGATCGGATCGTTCAGGTAGCACCCCTCAGCCGGGTGCAGGGCGTCCTCGGCCAGCGAGACCGCGGCGCGGCGAAGGGTGTCGGCCATGCGCACGGTGTGGCGCGGGCGACCGCGCGAGCGACACCGCCCGCCGGGCCATCGCGGAACTGGTCCACCGCGGTGTCGGCCAGGGAGTCCACGGCGAGGCGCAGCGCCCCGGCCTGCCGTCCGGGCGACCACCCAACCGGAGCGGCGGGCTCGGGCTCCGGGGTCGCCGTCGAACATGAGCATGCCCAGCTCCACGGCGGCGATGCCGTCCACCATCGCGTGATGGACCTTCCCCAGGACCGCCGCCCGGCCTCCGGTCAGCCGCGGCACCACCAGGATCTGCCACAGCGGCCGCGCAGCGGTCGAGCTGCTCGGAGAAGAACGCGTCGGCGATCGGCCCGCATCGCGGCCCGGTCGAGCTCCCACTCGTCCCCCACCGCGGTCACATGGCGGCTCGAGGTCGAAGTCGGGCACGTCCTGCCACACCGGGCTCGCTCCACCCGCATCGGGACCTGGCACCACCCGCTGGCGAAAGCGCGGCGTGAGGTGCAGGCGCGCGCCGATCCGTTCCCTCAGCAGGGCGGCGTCGAGGCCGCGCTGCCCCGGGGGAAGGTCGAGCACGGCCATCCAGCCCACGTGCATGTGCGCCGTGTCCGTCTCGACTCGCAGGAACGAGGCATCCATGGCGGAGAGACGAGTCATACCCCGACTATGGCTGGATCTCAGGCGCCTCCGACATGTACATCCAGATAAAAATTTCGACGGCCCGGATCCGCACCGGCGGTCGCTGCCAGTGCCGTCTAGCGATGACGGCGGCTCCGCTCCTCGCCGCTCAGGACACGGTGCCTCCACCTCGAGCTCGGCCGCCTCGGGTCCCGGGGCCGCGTGCGAGGTGAACAGATCGGCCAGCGCCCCCACGAGCTCGGGCAGGTGCTCGTCGCCGCGGCCCAGCTCCAGCTGGCGCCCCGCGCCCGTGTTGTCGGCCAGCGCGCGCACGGTGGCCAGCTCCTCCTGGCAGCCCAGGTCGCGCGCGTGCGGCAGGCACGCCTCGAGCATCTGATCGAGCAGGAGGCGCGCGGGCACCAGCGCCTCGCGCACCGGATCCAGAAGGCGGGCGTCCATTCCGTCGCGGGCGGCGATGAAGCGGTTCTCCTCGAGCACCTCCGGGCGGTCCAGCAGCTCCGGCGGCGCGAACCCCTCCGCGATCTCGAGCCGGGCGAGCGACTGCACGAGCGCCACGATGGCCATCGTCTCGGCCACGGTGCTCTGCACGTCGAGAATGCGCACCTCCACGGTGCCGAAGCGCGGCTGCGGGCGCACGTCCCACCAGAGGAAGGTGGGCTCGTCGAAGGCATCGCAGCGCAGCAGCACGTCCACGGCCTCGACCCAGTCGGAGTAGCCGGTGAACGCCCGCGGGATGCCCACGCGGGGAAACGCCTGGAAGAGCGGGGTGCGCGCCGACGCCAGCCCGGTGTCACGGCCCTGCCAGAGCGGGGAGTTGGCGGACAGCGCGAGCAGCAGGGGCAGGTGGCCGCGCATCCGGTTCATGAGCGTGATGGCCTCGTCCGGCGACTCCACGCCCACGTGCACGTGGAGCGCGAACGTGGGCTCCCGGCGGGCGAGCTCGCGCATGGAGTTGTAGACGCGCTGGTAGCGCGGGCCGGTGGACACCCGCACCTCCTGCCACACGGCGAAGGGGTGGGTGCCGCTGGCCGCCGCACGCAGGCCGAGGGTGCGCAGCCGGCCGTCGAGGGCGAGGCGGAGATCCCCGATCTCCGCGGCGGCGGCGGGCACGCTCCTGTGCACGCGGGACCGCAGCTCCAGCGCCGACTTGTGCGTCTCCGCGGTCACGTGCGAGCCCAGCTCCGGCTCGAGGGCGGGCAGCACCCGGTCGATCTCGTGGGCCAGCGCCCAGTCCTCCGGCTCGAGGAGCATGATCTCCTCCTCGATGCCGAGCGTGTAGTCGGACGGGGCGCCCTCGGCCGCCCAGTCGGCCCACCGCGGCAGGGTCATGCGGCCAGGGAGGCCGGGAGACTTGCGTGGCGCCGGGCGGCATCCACCAGGCCGGCGAAGAGGCGGCTCCCCTCCGGGCGCTCCACGAGGCTCTCGGCGTGCCACTGGACGCCGAGGCAGAACTCGCGCGCGGGCAGCTCGATCGCCTCCACCACGCCGTCGGGGGACCATCCGACGGCGAGCACGCCACGGCCGAGCCGGCCGATGGCCTGGTGGTGGAAGGAGTTCACGTCCACCCTCGCCTCGCCGAGCGTGTGGGCGGCGAGGCTGGCCGAGGCCAGGTCCACGCCATGGGTCACCTGGTCCCCGGGCGCCGGCTGGCGGTGCTCCACGGTTCCGTCGGTGCCATCGGGCAGGTGCTGGATCAGCGTGCCGCCGGTGGCCACGTTCAGCACCTGCATGCCCCGGCAGATGGCCAGGACCGGCACGTTGCGCGCGTTGGCCTCGCGGGTCAGGGCCAGCTCGAACTCGTCGAGGTCCGGCTCCGTCGGCCCCAGCTCGGGATGTGGCTCCGCGCCGTAGGTGGACGGATGCAGGTCCGGCCCGCCCGAGAGGCAGATGCCGTGCAGCTGATCGACAAGCGGTGTGATGGCCGTCGAGCGGCATCGGCGGGATCACCAGGGGCAATCCACCCGCCGACTCGATCGCGCGCATGTACGCGAGCCCGAGCGCCATCTCCTTGCGCGGAGGCTCCCCCTGCGGCGTCTGCTCCACGCGCTGGGCCACCCGCATCTCCGATGTCGTCACCCCGATGAGCGGACGATCGCTCATGACATCACCCAAGTGTCCTTTCCTCCTCCGTTCTGGGAGCTGTTCACCACGAGCGCCCCGGCATCTCTTCCGAACCGGGTGAGGCCGCCCGCGGCCACGTCGACTCGTACATCGTCGCTCATGACGAAGGCTCTTAGATCCACATGCCTCGGCGCAAGCGCTCCGGCGTCCACGGTCGGGTGCGTCGACAGGCTCACCGTCTCCTGCGCCACCCACTCGCCCGGTTCGGCCTCGATCTGGCTCGCGGCCCGGTCGAGGTCCTCCCTGCGGGCGTGCGGTCCCACCAGGATCCCGTAGCCGCCGTGCCCCGCCCGGGGCTTCACCACCACCTCGTCGATGCGCCCCAGGATGCTCTCCCGGACGGCCGGAACGCTCAGGTCGTACGTGGGCACCGAGCGCATCAGCGGCTTCTCGTCCAGGTAGAAGCGAACCATGGCGTCCACGTAGGCGTGGATCAGCTTGTCGTCGGCCACCCCGCCTCCGAAGGCGTTCACGCAGGCGAGAGTGCCGCTGCGACATGGATCCAGCAGCACGTCGGCCACCCACGTGGGGCGGCCGCGCTCGTCCATCAAGCGGTCCTCGTCGGTGCGCCGGTACACCACGTCCACCTCTCGGCTGCGGCGGTCCGCGAGCACCCGCAGGCGCCCGCGGCTGGGGTACAGGTCGTCGGGGGTGGCCAGCGGAATCCCCAGCTGCCGCGCCAGCTCCCGGTGCTCGTACCAGGCGCTGTTGCCGGGACCGTCGGAGAGCATGATCACGTGGGGGTCGCCGCCGCCGTGCGGCGCGGCGGCGCGCAGGGCGGCGCCGAGCCGCTCGAAGGCCGGGGCGAGCGAACGGCGCTCAGGCGGGGCGGGGGGCAGATGGCGGTCGGCCGCGGTGCGGGCGGCGGCCGCGTAGGTGAGGCCCGACGGAGTGCGCACGTTGTCCTCCAGCACGGCCAGCCTGCCGTCGGCGCCGCGCACCAGGTCCATCCCGGCCACCGGCATGTACGACCACTCCGGCACCTCCACCCCGAGCATCCACGGCTCGAAGTAGGCGCAGGTCTCCACCGCGCGCTCCGGCACCACTCCCTCCGAGACGATCCGCCGCGATCCGTAGACGTCCGCGGTGAATGCGCGCAGCGCGCGCACGCGCTGGGAGAGCGCGCGCTCCACGAGGTCCCACTCCGCCGCGGCCATGATGCGCGGAACGGGGTCGATGTGGAAGGGCTCCGCGTGGGGAGGCGACCCGAAGGCCACGCCCATTGCGTCGATCTCGTCGGTCACCGCGCTCGGCCAGCACGGACAGGTCCATGGCGCCGAGGGCGGCGAGCGCGGCCTCGTAATGGGGGCGCACGCGGCCCGATGCCTCGAAGGCCTCGTCGTAGAAGTCTTCGGCCGCGTACTCGGGCGATCCCGCGCCGGTCACGCCGGGCGCCGGCCGGGCGAGCACCTGAGCTGGTCTTTCGGACGCTGCCCCCATCGGATCACCTTACCCAGGGTGACCCTGAGCGCATTGGCCGTCTGCCCAATCTTTGTCCCCCCCATTTGGACGGTTGGTACAGAGGGCCGTCGGGTGGGGTAGACCGTCGGTCCGGGTAGCCCCATGCCACGCAGACGCTATGCCGAAGGGGTGTGGCTCGTTTTCACGGTGTGCATGCATAGAGCGCCAAACGCCCGGGCGAGTCGCCTGAAGGGCGCACTGGTCACG
The DNA here is from genome assembly GCA_963752455.1 of uncultured Thermoleophilaceae bacterium. Taxonomy (GTDB): domain Bacteria; phylum Actinomycetota; class Thermoleophilia; order Solirubrobacterales; family Thermoleophilaceae; genus JACVRW01. Next base: position 18,636 of record CAVVYE010000010.1, on the reverse strand, counting down.
CTCCCGTCACCCGCTTCGAGGGGTGCGTGGCGCCTTGTGCACCGTATGGATGTACAGGGCGGATAGCCCCCTGGGCCGGGCGGCCGGGGCGGTGGGTCTGTGACGCCCGCGTGACGAGCGGGCGCACCTGTGACCACGCCGCGCCGGCTCTCAGTCGTCGTCGTCGCCGCCGTGGCCCGAGTTGTCGTCCGAGTCGTCGTCGCTCGAGCCGCTCGAGCCGGATCCGGAGCTGCCGGAGTTGGAGCCGGACTCGTTCGAACCGGAGCTGTCGCCGCCGTTGTCGTCGCCGGGTTCCACGCCGCCGCCGTGATCGTCCCCCGCCGGGACCGCGGGCGCGGTGCCGGCACCGAGGTGGGCGGCGAGGCCACGGGCCGATCGCCACCGCGCGCACGACGGCGCGCGCGCCTCTGCCGCTGGCGCCGCTCCCGAGCCCGCTCGCGAGCGCGCGCCCGCGAGGCGTCGCTCGTGCTCGCCGCCTCGGGCGCCAGCGCCTCGCCGGCCTTCAGCGGCTGGGCCGAGAGGCCCACGCTGTCCCCGGAGATGGTGTTGGCGGCCAGGCCGATGCCCACGGCGGCGGCCAGGCCGGCCAGAGCCAGCGCAACGTTGCGGAGAATTCGGCTCGGAGCCATGACTCGAGGCTAGCCCGCGCCGGGTAAGGCCTCGTCCAGCTGACGGTCAGGAGTGGGCAAGGCGGCCGCGGGAAGCCGCACCTCCGCCCGGGCGCCGCGAGGCTCCCGGTTGCACAGGGAGGCCTCGCCGCCCCAGCGGCGGGCCAGCGCCTCCACCACCGCCAGGCCGAGGCCGGTGCCCTCGGTGCCCGTGCTGCCGCTGCCGCGGTAGAAGCGCTCGAACACCCGCTCACCCTCGTCCTCCCCGACGCCGGGCCCCTCGTCGCTCACGCTCACGCGCGCCCAGGTGGCGTCGCCCGCCAGGCCGAGCGTCACCGTGGTGCCCGCGGGCGAGTAGTTGAGCGCGTTCTCCACCAGGTTGTCGAGCATGGCCGCCACGTCCGCGCGGGACGAGCGGGCGATCACGCCCGTCGCGGCGCTCGAGCCGCAGCTCGTGGCCCGACTGCCCGGCCGGTGCCTCCCAGCGCCCGTGCGCGGCCTCGGCCTCCTCCGCCAGGTCCAGCAGCTCCCCCTCCTCGGCCTCGGACTCGCGCACCAGCGTGAGCAGCCGGGTGAGCAGGCGCGGCCAGGCGCACGGTCTCGCGCTCGGCGGCGGCGAGGTCGCGGCGCACGCCGGGGTCGGTGGACTTCAGCTCCGCCGCCTCCAGCCGCAGCCGCAGGCCGGTGAGCGGCGTGCGGAGCTGGTGCGAGGCGTTGGCCACGAACTCGCGCTGTGCGCGCAGGCTGCGGCCGAGGCGGTCGGTCATGTCGTTGAAGGCGGCGGCCACCTCGCGCTGCTCGCTCGAGCCCTCGTCGGCCGGCGCGCGCGTCCAGGTCCCCGCCGGCCACCGAGCGGGCGGTGCCGGCGAGCGCGCGCAGCGGACGGGCGAGCGAACCCGCCAGCAGCCAGGCCACGCCCAGCCCGAGCAGCAGCGCGAGCGCGCCCACACCCACGAGGGCCAGCGTGTCGCTCCGCACCTCCTGCTGGACCGTGTCCACGCTCTGCGTCACGCGCACGGCCCCGACCGTCCGGTCGCCCCGCACCACGGGCACGGCGGTGAAGAGGACGTCCTCTCCGAGCGTGTCGCTGTGGCGCGTGCCCTGGTCCGCCTCTCCACGTAGCGCGCGGGCGATCTCGGGGCGGCTCGCATACGACGCCGAGCCCAGGCCGGTGCCGGCCGAGTCCGCGAGCAGGCGCCCGCGCGGCCCCACCACGATCACCCGTCCCCCGAGATCGGAGGCCGCCCGTTCGCAGCACCGCGCGGAGCTCGCGGCGGTCGGCCAGCCGGCCGGACACGCTGGCCGCGAGCAGGCCGGCCTGCCCCTGGGCCTCGCTCTTGATCTCCGCGTCCACGCGGCGAGACAGGTTCAGCGCCAGCGGCACCTCCAGGGCCACGATCACCAGCACCAGCACGTAGGCGAACGCGGCCAGCAGCCGCGTTCGCAGGCTCACCGGTCCGGCCCCTCCGCGAGCTCGTCCGCACCCGCCATCCGGAAGCCCACGCCACGGACCGTGTGGATGAATCGGGGCTCGGCCGAGTCCTCACCGAGCTTGCGGCGCAGGCTGGAGACGTGCACGTCCAGCGTCTTCGTGGACCCGAACCAGTTCGTGTCCCACACCTCGTCGATCAGCCGCTCGCGGGTGATCACCGAGCCGGCCTCGCGCATCAGCAGCTCCAGCAGGTCGAACTCCCGGCGCGTGAGGTCCAGCTCGGAGCCGCGCCAGCACCACGCTGCGGCGGTCGGGGTCGAGCCGCAGCTCGCCCACCTCGAGCGCCTCGGCGCCGGCTGCTCGCGCCCGGGAGCGGCGGCGGAGCTGCGGCGCAGGACCGCCCTGATGCGGGCCACCACCTCACGGGCGCTGAAGGGCTTGACCACGTAGTCGTCCGCCCCCAGCTCGAGACCCACGATCCGGTCGGTCTCCTCCCCGCGTGCGGTGAGCATGATGATCGGCACGGTGCTGTCGCGGCGGAGCTCGCGGCACACGTCGTAGCCGGAGCCGTCGGGCAGCATCACGTCCAGGAGCACCAGGTCCGGCGGCTCGTCGGCCCGCCCGCTCGAGCGCGTCGGCCACGGTGCCCGCGACCCTCGTGTCGAAGCCCTCGCGCTCGAGGGCCTCGGCCAGCGGCTCGGTGATCGAGCCTCGTCCTCGACCATGAGCACGGTGGGTCTGCCGGTGGCCATCGATCAGATGCTAGGCCGAGGAGCCGCTGAAAACGCCGAGCGCCGGGGCGGCGTGAGGTGCCGCCCGGCGCGAGCCTGCACGAGTCCGGCGTGGCTCAGTCGTCGTCGCCGCCACCGTGGCCGGAGCCGGAGTCGTCGTCGTCGTCGTCGCCGCCGCCGTGGCCGGAGCCGGAGTGGTCGTCGTCGCCGTCGTCGTCGCCACCGCTGCGGCCGGAGCCGGAGTGGTCGTCGTCCGCGTCGTCGTCGCCACGCGTCCGCCGTGGTCGGTCGCACGCCGCCGCGATCGTCATCCACGCGTCCGCCCTGGCCGGTGCAGCGCGGGTCGTTCGCGTGCTCGGCCTCGTCGCACGGGCCGGAGATGTCCTCGCGCGTCGTGCGCCTGGCCGCCGGCGTTGCCGGGCACCGTCACGCCGTTGCAGCGGGGGTCGTTGGCGTGCTCGGCCTCGTCGCACGGGCCGGAGATGTCCTCGCCCACCTCGCGGACGCCGCGATCCTCGCGCCGGTCCTCGCGCCGATCACCGCGGTCCTCACGCCGCTTGGCGCGGTCCTCGGTGGTGGTCGTGCGGTCCTCGGTGGTAGCCGTGCGGTCCTCGGTGGTGGTCCCCGCCGGCGTCGTGCCGTCCGAGGAGTCCACCGCCGCGAACACCACCGCGGCGAGCACGCCCACGAGGATCACGGTAAGAAGTCCGGTCACTGTCTTACGCATTGGAAGCTCTCCTTGTCGTCGATTCGTGCACCGATCTCGATGCGCTCGGCAAGCATCGGTGGAGAGCGGTCAGGCGCCGTCCAGGCCCGGGTAAGGGCTTGGTAAGCAACGCGCCGGACCCTTTGCGTGCCTATCCGGGAGGGCGTAGGGTCGCCGGATGCCCCGTGAGCCGGCGTCCCTTTGGCGGTCTTCCAGAGGTCTCTGTCGAGCCCTGAGCCGGTCGCCCGATGACCGGCCGGCCGCTCACCCGCCGCACCCTGATCCGGCGCGGCCTGGGCGCCGCCGCGCTGGCCGCGGGCGCGGGCTCCGTGCACCGGGCACGGCGGGGCCGCCGCACGAAGGCCGACTGGCGGCTCGGCTTCGAGGACCTTCGCCGGGAGGTGCGCATCGGCCGCCTCGAGGTGGACGGCCGGCTGCCGCGGTGGCTCGAGGGCACCCTGGTCCGCAACGGGCCGGCTCGATACGAGGTCGGGGACCGCACCTTCAACCACTGGTTCGACGGGCTGGGGATGCTGCACGCCTTCACCATCGGCCGGGGCCGTGTGGGATACGCCAACCGCTTCCTCCGCAGCTCGGCCTACCGGGCCGCGAAGGAGGAGGGCATCATCCGCTACTCCGAGTTCGCCACCGATCCCTGCCCGGCGATCTTCAACGGCGCCCAGGCCACCTTCTCGCTGGCCAAGGTGGGCAACGCCAACGTGCACGTCGGGCGCATCGCCCAGCACTTCGTGGGACTCACCGAGGTCGGTCTCCCGGTGCGCTTCGACCCCCGGACCCTCCGCACGCTCGGAGTGCTCGGGCCCGAGGCCCCGCTGGGACGGATGGAGACCGTTCATCCCCACCGCCTGCCCGGTGACCGGCGAGTGTTCTACGACACCCCGCTGATCCCGCCCGCCCGCTACGAGGTGAAGGCGGCCCGCGGAACCCACACCCCGCGCCTGCTGGCCTCGATCCCGCGCCCCGAGCCCGCCTACATGCACTCGTTCGGGCTCACCGAGCGATACGTGATCCTCACCGAGTCGCCGTTCGTGGTGGATCCGCTGAAGATCATCACCGACTGGGAGCCCTTCATCCGGAACTTCCGCTGGAAGCCCTCCCGCGGCACGACCTTCTTCGTGGTGGACCGCCGCAGCGGCCGGCGTCACGCGGCTCGAGACCGATCCGCTCTTCACCTTCCACCACGTGAACGCCTTCGAGCGCAACGGCAAGATCAACCTCGACCTGTGCGGCTACGACGACCCGGACGTGATCGACGCGCTGTACCTCGAGCGGCTCCGGGGCCGCGGGCGCCCCGCCCCGCTGGCCGAGCTGCGGCGCTACGAGCTCGACCTCGCCCGCGGGCGCGTGCGGATGCGCCCCGCTCGCGGAGGAGCCGATCGAGCTGCCGCGCATCAACTACGGACGCGCCAACGCGCGCCCCTACCGCTACGCCTACGGGATCAGCATGCGCGACCACCGCACGAGCGGGTACGTGGACCAGCTCGTGAAGATCGACGTGCGGCGGGGCGATGCCCGGGTCTGGCGCGAGAAGGGGTGCTACCCCGGCGAGGCGGTGTTCGTGCCCCGCCCCCACCCGCGCGGCGAGGACGACGGCGTGGCGCTGTCGGTGGTGCTCGACACCCGCCGCCGGCGCTCGTTCCTACTCGTGCTCGATGCGCGCTCGTTCACGGAGATCGCGCGGGCCGAGGTGCCGCACCACATCCCGTACGGCTTCCACGGGAACCTGTATCGGCCCTAGGTAGGAGCGCAGCTCGATCGGTGATCGAGCGAGCACCGCACCACCCTTACCCAGCAGGTAGAGCGAAGGCCGCCACGGCCACGAAGTGCGTGAGGGCGGCCACCACCACGAGCACGTGGAACACCTCGTGGTAGCCGAAGACGGCGGGACTCGGATCCGGGCGCTGGCGCGCGTACACCACGGCGCCGGCGGTGTAGGCCGCGCCGCCGGCCAGCAGCAGCACCCCCGCCCCGGCGCCCGCGTGCTGGAAGATCTGCGGGAAGGCCACGACCGCGAACCAGCCCAGGGCCACGTAGGAGGCCGCGGACAGCCAGTTGGGCGCCCGTATCCACACCATGCAGAACACGATGCCGGCCAGCGCGCCGGCCCAGACGCCCACCAGCACCACCGTGCGCGTCGGGCCGGTGAGCACGAGCACCGCGAACGGCGTGTAGGTGCCCGCGATCAGCACGAAGATCATCGAGTGGTCGAGGCGGCGCATCCAGGCGCGCGCCGTGGGACGCCACGTGACCCGGTGGTAGAGCGCGCTCGTGCCCAGCAGTCCGGCCAGCGCCGCCGCGTAGATCGCCGCCGCCGCGGTGGCCCGGCCCGAGGGCGCCAGCACCACGAGCACCGCCCCGGCCACCAGGGCCACGAAGAACGACCACTGGTGGATCACGCCCCGGAGGCGCGGCTTCACCGGGCCGAGGCCCGGCATGGATGGCTCGAAGGTGGCCTCCATCAGCGAATGTGCATTCCCGAGATCGCCCGCGAGATCACCAGGCGCTGGATCTCCGAGGTGCCCTCGAAGATGGTGTAGATCTTGGCGTCGCGGTGCATGCGCTCCACCGGGAACTCCCGCGTGTAGCCGTTGCCGCCCAGGATCTGGATGGCGCGCTCGGTGGCCCACACGGCCACCTCACCGGCCTTCAGCTTCGACATCGAGCCCTCGGCGTTCGTGAAGCGCTGCCCCGTGCGGCCCATCCAGGCGGCGCGCCACACGAGCAGGCGGGCGGCGTCGATCTCCATCTTCATGTCCGCCAGGGCGAAGGCGATGGCCTGGTTCTCGATGATCTTCTTGCCGAACTGCTCGCGCTCCTTGGCGTAGTCGAGCGCGAACTCGTACGCGGCCCGGGCGATGCCGAGGGCCTGCGCGCCCACGGTCGGGACGGCTCACCTCGAAGGTCTGCATGGCCGCCTGGCTCTTGGCCCGCGTGCCCTCGCGAGCGCGGGCGAGGCGCTCGTCGAGCTTCTCCTTGCCGCCCAGCAGGTTGGCGCCGGGGATCCGGCAGTCGTCGAGGAACACGTCGGCGGTGTGGGAGGCGCGGATGCCGTGCTTCTTCACCTTGGTGCCCATCTCGAGGCCCTTGGTGCCCTCGCCGATGACGAAGGCGGCGTGGCCGCGCGCGCCCAGCTCGGGGTCCACCGTGGCCACCACCACGTGGACGGCCGCGATGCCGCCGTTCGTGGCCCATGCCTTCTGCCCGTTGAGAACCCACTCGTCCTTGGCCTCGTCGTACTTCGCGCGGGTGCGGACCTTCGACACGTCCGAGCCGGCGTCGGGCTCGGAGACGCAGAAGGAGCCCACCTTCGGCTCCGCCTCCGTGCCGTAGCACTGCGGCACCCACTCGAGCAGCTGCTCGTTGGTGCCCGAGGAGTAGATCCCGGCCACGGCGAGGGTCGTGCCCATGATCGACATGCCGATCCCGGCGTCGCCCCAGAACAGCTCCTCGTTCACGATCGGGAAGGTGAGCCCCGTCTCGTCGGCCCAGAACTGGGCGATGCCCTCGAACCCGTAGAGGCCGATCTTCGCCGCCTCCTGGATCACCGGCCAGGGGGTCTCCTCGCGCTCGTCCCACTCCGCCGCGGCCGGACGCGCCACGTTCTCGGCGAACCCGTGAACCCAGTCGCGGATGTCCTTCTGGTCGTCGGAGAGCTCGAGGGAGAAGGCGGGCGTGGTCTGCGGCTCTGCGCTGGCGGTGGTGGCCATGGGAAGTTCCAATCCTCGGGTGCAGGTCGAAGGATCCTGCATCGACCCGTATGATTCTGCGCCAGGTGTCCACAACCGAATCCCAGAAACTCGTAGATTCGTTACAACTTTCTCCCGCGCCGTGGGAGGCCCTGCCCCCCGGTATGGGGGAGGTGCTGCGGCCGGGGCTGGCCCGCACCGCCGACGAGATGATCGACGCCATCCGTTCCGCGGTGCCCGCGTATGCGCGCCCACTCGACGGAAGGTTCGGCGCCGGGATCCGCACCGGAGTGGTCCGGGCGCTGGAGCAGTTCGTGAGCGCGGTGGAGGGCGCCCGGCGACGTCCGACCGGGGCGCGGGACATCTACTTCGAGCTCGGGCGGGGCGAGGCGCGCGAGGGGCGCGCGCTCGAGGCGCTGCTGTCCGCCTACCGCGTCGGCGCGCGGGTGGCGTGGCGCAACGCGGCCGCGAGTGCCCGCGACGCCGGCCTGGGCGCGGACGTGCTCGCCCCGCTCGCCGAGTCGGTGTTCGCGTTCATCGACCAGCTCTCGGCGCGCTCGGCCGAGGGCTACGCCTTCGAGCAGTCGGTGACGGCGGGCGCCGCGGCCGGCCGGCGCCACGCCCTGGTGCAGCTGATGGTCTCCCGCCCCCCGGCCGACGCCGCCGCGGTGGAGGAGGCCGCTCGCGACGCGGCCTGGCCGCTCCCCGCCACGCTGGCCGCCGTGGTGTGGCGCGGGCCGGTCGAGCCGCGGGCCACGGCGCGGCTTCCGATCGGCTCGGTGGTGACGGTGCTGGCCGACGACACGGTGTGCGCCCTGGTCCCGGACGCGGACGCCCCGGGCCGGCTGCGGGAGCTCGCGCGGGCGCTGGGCGAGGAGGCCGCCGCCGTGGGCCCGGTCGTGCCCTGGGCCGAGACCTGGCGAAGCGCCGCGCGGGCCGCCTCCGCGCTGCGGCTGGCGGAGGACGACCTGCTCCCGGCCGAGCGCCCGCTCGTCACCGACCGCCACCTGCCCCAGCTCGCGCTGCTCCGGGACCGGCGGCTGCTGGACGACCTGGCGGCGAGGAGCCTCGCTCCGCTCGAGGGCCGCACCCCGGGCTCGCGCGCCCGCCTCCTCGAGACGCTCCGAAGCTGGCTCGACCACCAGGGCCGGGTGGCGGACATCGCCCGCGACCTTCACGTGCATCCCCAGACGGTTCGCTACCGCCTGAGCCAGCTGCGGGAGGCGTTCGGGCCCGCCCTGGACGACCCCGACGCGAGGTTCGCGCTGACGCTCGCCGTGAGGGCGCCCGGGAGTCCCTCCGCCCCGGTCCCTGACCGGGCGGAGCCCCGAGCCTGGGTCCGTGGCATCCCGCGTCCCTGCCGGTTATCATTCCGCCCCGTCGCGGTGCCCCTACCCCGTTTGGGTGATACGCGACACAAGCCCGCGCCGGACGCGCGGCCCGTCCTCACCACCACCGATCAGGAGACTCGCATGCGCATCTCCCGTACGCTCATCGCGGCCCTAGCCGGGTCGCTGGTGCTCGCCTCGGCGGCGAGCGCCCAGGGACCCCCGCCGCCCACCGCCGCCAACGGCTCCGCCGTTCAGACCGTGGCCCAGGGCATCCCCACCCCCACCCAGTTCGCCTTCGGAGGCGGAGTCGTGTTCGTCGCCGCCGGCGGCGCGGAGGACGGCAGCGCGCCCGGTGGCGTGTTCGCCGTCAAGAACGGCAGCGCCGTGAAGGCTCCCGGGCTCCCCCAAGACGGTGTTCGGAGTGGTCTGGCACCGGGGCACGCTCTACGTCAGCGCGCTCGACCGGATCCTCGCCTGGAGCAAGTGGAACGGCAAGAAGTTCAAGCAGCAAGCGTGTGGTCTACAAGGCCCAGCGCAAGCACTTCAGCGGCTTCACCGGACTCGCCTACAAGAACGGCCGCCTCTACACGGGCGGATCGTTCGCGACCAACGAGTTCAAGCGCCTCAAGAGCCGTCCCTACGACCACACCTACCTCTCGCTGAAGACGAGCGGCAAGGGCGGCCTCAAGATCATCGTCCCGCGGGCTGCGCCAGCCCTGGCAGTCCACGTTCGTGAAGGGCCACAAGCGCCCCTACCTGACGGTGCTCGCCCAGGACAACATCGAGCCGCTCGCCGCCGGACTACATCGTGAGCCCGAAGCCCGGCCAGGACTACGGCTTCCCGAAGTGCAACCGGGCGGTGGCCGCGGCGTGCAAGGGCTACGCCAAGCCCTTCACCACGTTCACGAACCACGCCTCCCCGATGGGGATCGGCGCCATCGGCCAGCGTCTCTACGTCGCCCTGTTCGGCGGACTCGGGCAGGGTCCGGCCGTGGTCAGCCTCAGCGCCAACGGCGGCGCGCCCACGCCCGTCCTGACGGGCTACGCGGCTCCGGTTGTCGCGGTCGGCACCAACGGCGGCTGGGTGTACTCCGGCGACCTGACCGGCGCCGTCTACCGCGTCAAGCCCTAGATGCGGGCTCGCCGTACGATCGGGCTCAGACGCCAGGCTCGGGAATGGCCGGGGCCGCGGGAAAACCCGCGGCCCCGGCCTCGTCCCGTGTGCTCGACACGCTGCCCGCTTCCGGCGAGGGAAATCCGGTCGCTCCTGTCAAAGAGCTTCACCCAGGCCGCGGGCAATCGTGTTGGGAGGAGAGTGCACTCGGCCAGCATGCCCCACGGCAGGACGCCCGTCTTGGGACGGCTGGCGAAACCTCACTCGACCCCGTGTCGAAAGAGGCATGGCTGCGGTGCTCGCCCGACCGACGCTCGGGCTGCGCTCCTCGCCTCGCGCGGGTGTACTTCCCGCATTCCGGGTAACAGCGCACGCATGACCGACGAAGACGAGAACGCCGCCTTCCGCGCCCGCCAGTACGCCGAGGCCGCGGTGAAGCTCAGCGAGAGCGGCAACGACCAGGCGGAGACGTACGCCCTGCTCGCCCACACGCACGCCACGCTGGCCGTGGTCGACGCCCTGGCTGAGATTCGGGACCGCCTGCCCCCGCCACGGCTTAGGCCGACAGCCGCCGATCTGTCAGGCTGCCGCGCCGTGCGGACCATCGCCAAGATATTCGCGGGCCCCGGCCTCGTGCTCGCGGGCGTGAACCACTTCGTGATGCCGAGGACCTACAAGGCGATCATGCCCGACTACCTGCCCGCGCACGACGAGCTGGTCGCCATCTCGGGCGTGGCCGAGTTCCTCTCCGGCGCCGCTGCCATTCACCCGCGCACCCGGAAGCTGGGCGGCGTGCTCGGCATCACGCACGCTCGTCGCGGTGTTCCCCGCGAACCTGCACATGGCGCTCCACCCCGAGCGCTACCGGAAGATCCCTCCCGCCGCGCTCTACGCGCCGGCTGCCCGTCCAGGCCCTGATGATCTACTGGGTCTGGCTGGCGACGTTCGGCGACGGACTAGCCGGCTAGCGATCCTGCGCTCGCTAGGCCGCGGGCGCCGGACCCAAGGTGTCCAGCGCCTCGCGCAGGTCGTCCGCGGACTGGAAGTCCAGGCCCGAGCGTGTGATCGTGGCGGTGGCGGACGATGCCCTCCTCGTCCACGATCACCACGGAGCGGCGGGTGCCCCGAAGGCGCTGGTGGGCCCCGTACGACTTGGCCACCGCGCTGTCGGTATCGGCCAGCAGCGGCACGTTGAGCCCGTGCTTGGCCATGAACATCTCGTGGGAGTCGAGGTCCTGCGAGGAGACCCCCACCACCAGCGCGCCGAGGTCGTCCAGCGTCTCGGGATCGTCCCGGTAGGAGCAGAACTGGCGGGTGCACACCGGCGTGTTGTCTCCCGGGTAGAAGAGCAGGATCACGCGCTCACCCCGGTGCTCGGACAGCGTGAAGGTGCCCTCGGTGCCCGGGAGCGTGAAGTCGGGGGCCCTGTCGCCCACCTTCGGTGACGCCATCTCAGGCCACCGGGCGGCGCCGGGCCTCGGGCCGCAGGTCGGGGTTCTGCCAGCCGCCGTCGGCGGGGTTCACGTTCGTGCCCGGGGGCACGATCTCGTCGATGCGGTCGAGGATCTCGTCGGAGAGGGTCACGTCCACCGCCGTGAGCTGCGACTCCAGGTGCTCCATCGTGCGCGGGCCGATGATGGCCGCGGTGACCGCGGGATGGCGGATGACGAAGCCCAGGGCCAGCTGGATGAGGGACATGCCCGCCTCCTCGGCGAGGACGGCCAGCGCGTCGGCCGCCTCCAGCTTGCGCTGGTTCGCGGGGATGCTCATGTCGTAGCGGTCCGGGATCATCTGCGCCCGGCGCGAGGTCTCGAGCTCCTCCCCCTTCCGGTACTTCCCGGACAGCCACCCGCCGGCCAGCGGGCTCCAGGGAATCACGCCCATTCGGTGGCGGCGGCAGGTGGGAAGCACGTCCTCCTCCACCCCCCGCACCAGCAGCGAGTACGGCGGCTGCTCGGTCACGAAACGCTCGCGGTTCCGGCGCTGCGGCCGTCCACTGGGCCTCCACGATCGCGCTCGCGGGGAAGGTGGACGAGCCCACGTAGCGCACCTTGCCCGCGCGCACGAGGTCGGTGAGCGCACCCAGCGTCTCGTCGATGTCGGTGTCCTGCTCGGGACGGTGGATCTGGTAGAGGTCGATCCAGTCGGTGCCGAGGCGGCGGAGGCTGTTCTCCACCTCCCGGACGATCCAGCGCCGCGAGTTGCCGAACTCGTTGGGGTCGTCGCCCATGCTGCCGTGCACCTTGGTGGCGAGCACCACGTTGTCGCGCCGGCCCTTGAGCGCCTTGCCCACGATCTCCTCGGACTCGCCGCGCGAGTACACGTCCGCGGTGTCGATGAAGTTGATCCCGGCGTCGAGGGCGCGATGGATGATCGCCGCCGACCTGTCGTGGTCGCGCTCCCCCCAGGCCCCGAACATCATGGCGCCCAGGCAGAGCGGGCTGACCTTGACGCCGGTGGCTCCGAGGTTCCTGAGCTCCATCCGCGTCTGACACTAGCGGCGCCCCTGCAACGACTCGTGCCCGCCGTCGGAGTGGGCCCGTAGCTTCGCGGCATGCTCCGGGAGGTGGGCAACGCCGAGGTCGAGCGCCGGCTGACGCTGCTGGGTCGCCGCTACCGGCTGGTGCACGGCCGGGACCCCGTGGGGCGCTCGTGGGGTCATGCACGCCAGCGCGCGCTCGTGGTGCGATCGGCCTCCTCTCCCGGTGCCCGTGGCCTGCGACGGCCGCCGCGCGTACTGGCTCTTCGAGGGACGCCTCTACTGGGAGGATCGAGGACCTGGAGGAGCGTGACGTGCTCGCCCTCGTGCGCGAGCGCGAGCGCCGGCAGCGGCGACGGCTCGAGCGCGCCCACGCCACCCTCGCGGCGGCCGGCGAGGAGCCCGGCGCGGCACCGCCGGGCCATCCCCCGCGAGGTCCGGCAAACCGTGTTCGAGCGCGACGGCGGGTGCTGCGCCGAGTGCGGCTCGGCCTTCGATCTGCAGTACGACCATGTGATCCCCGTGGCCCTCGGCGGGGCGGCCACCGCGGCCAACCTGCAGCTGCTGTGCGGGGAGTGCAACAGGCGCAAGGGCGCCGGAGTCGCATGAAAACCCTGCTAGCCTCGGGTTTGTGGGAGGCGCCGCCTCCCGCGAGGTTCTTGTCTCGTGCGCTTCAGGCGATCCGGGTCAGTCGAATCTCCCGGATCACCATATGGCCGCTGAAACGGTGGCCAGCTAGGAGTCACGTATGTCGTCCCAAACCTTTGCCGATCTCGGCGTATCGAGCGCTGTGCTCGGCGCCCTCACCACGCGAGGGATCAAAGAGCCCTTCCCCATCCAGCGACTGGCCGTCCCCGACGTGCTGGCCGGACGGGACGTGCTCGTCAAGTCACCCACCGGCTCGGGCAAGACGCTGGCCTTCGGAGTCCCGATCGTGGACCTCATCGAGGCCACCGACCCGCGCCCCTCGGCGCTGGTGCTCGCCCCCACCCGCGAGCTCGCGCTGCAGATCGTCGAGGACATGCGCCCGCTGGCTCACGCCCGCGCGCTGTCCATCGCACCGTCTACGGAGGCGCCGGCATTCACAAGCAGGCCAAGCTCGCCTCGAACGCCCACATCGTGGTGGCCACCCCCGGCCGCCTCGAGGACCTGATCGACCGCGGCGCCATCAGCCTCTCCCGCGCACGCATCCTCGTGCTGGACGAGGCCGACCGCATGCTCGACATGGGCTTCCGTCCCGCCGTCGACCGCATCGTGAGCCTCACGCCGCGGGACCGCCAGACGCTGTTCTTCTCGGCCACGCTCGAAGGCGTGGTGGGCAAGATCGCCTCGTCCTACACGCACGACGCGGCCACGCACGAGCACACGGTCAAGCCCGAGCTCTGGGCCGACGTGAGCCACCGCTTCGTGGCCGTCACCCACGAGGGCAAGCTGGACGCTCTGGTGCACGAGCTGCGCCGCGAGGCCAGCCATCGCCGGCTCGTGTTCGTGCGCACCAAGCGCGGCGCGGACCGCCTGGTCAAGCGCCTTCGCGCTCACGACATCGAGGCGCTGGCGATGCACGGCAACAAGTCCCAGTCCCAGCGGGAGCGCGCGCTCGGCCAGTTCGAGTCCGGCCGCGTGGACACGCTGGTGGCCACCGACGTGGCCGCTCGCGGCCTGGACATCGATGACATCACCCACGTCATCAACTTCGATGCCCCGCCGGACCACGACAGCTACGTGCACCGCCTCGGCCGGACCGGCCGTGCCGGGCGCTCGGGAATCGGCGTCACGCTGGTCTCCGCCGGCGAGGCCGCGGACGTGACCCGGATCGCCAAGAAGCTGCGCCTGGACACCGAGCTCCAGGACGCCGGGCTCGGGTCGCAGGGCTCACGCCGCAACGGTGACGACGGTCCCCGCCGCAAGGCCGGCAACGGCCCCCACCGCGGCGCGGACGACCGGCCCCGCCGCCGTCAGCGCCGCCGGCGCCCGCGCCAGGCCGCCTAGCCGCACGGCGAGGGAGGAGCGCAGGCCCGATCGGTGATCGGGCCGAGCACCGGACACGCCCACGGGTTCCCCCTGGTTCGCCCCCGGCGGGCGGACTAGGGTGGCACCGGATGAGGAGGGATCGCACCAGCCGGCGCGGCGCCGTGGCGCTCGCGCTGGCCACGTCGCTGCTCCTGTGCCTGGCGCTCGCCGCGTCGGCCTCGGCCTACACGCCGATCCGCTGCAACGGCAACGCGCGCTACTGCGACCGCCACTTCAACCAGGTCGTCCTGCCCGCGGCTCACAACGCGATGTCGGCGGCCTCGCTCGGATGGCAGATACCGAACCAGCAGGTGGGGATCCCGGAGCAGCTCGCGTTCGGCGTTCGCGGGTTCCTGTTCGACACCTACTACGCGCACGTGGGCGCCGACGGCGTGGTGGTGGCGGACGCCGTGAAGACGCCCGCCAGCCGGCTCTACCTGTGCCACGTGGCCTGCCAGCTCGGAGCCACGCCGCTGATCGACGTGCTGAGCGCGATGGACACGTTCCTCGATCAGCACCCTGACAACGTCATGGCGATCGTGAACGAGGACTACGTGGCGCCCGAGGACTTCGCGCGCGAGGTCCGCCGCTCCGGGCTGATCGACCACGTGTGGCGTGGGCGCACCGGTCCCACCTGGCCGAAGCTGCGCCGGATGATCGAGCGCGGCAAGCAGCTGGTGGTCATGGCGGAGCGCGACTCGGGGGACGTGGGCTGGTACCACGAGGCCTACCAGGGGATCCTCCAGGAGACGAACTACAACTGGCCCACGGCGAGCCAGATCACCGACCCGGCCCAGTGGAACGCGAGCTGCGCCCCCAACCGCGGGGGCACCACGGGCACCCTGTTCCTGATGAACCACTGGTCCCCGCCCTTCGCGCCCACGCCCGCGGGGTCCGCCGTGGTGAACGCCACCGACACCCTGGTCGGGCGGGCGCTGGCCTGCCAGGCCCGGCGCGGCATCATGCCCACCATCGTGGCCGTGGACATGTTCGCGAGCGGCGGCCTGTTCGAGGCCGTGCGCCGGCTGAACAACGTCCTGCCTTAGGAGAGCATGGTCCGTGCTCGCCCGATCACCGATCGGGCTGCGCTCCTCCCCGGCTATACCAGGGACGGGCGCCGGCCAGCGACTCGCGGCACACGAAGTTGAAGTGCGCCAGCCAGAAGCGGTTCAGCGCGCGGAAGGTCGGCCCCTCCGCCACCTCCCACGAGCCGAAGCGGCAGCGATTCTCCCCCAGGGACCCGAAGCGGTAGCTGTGCACGGCGTGGAACCCCGGCGCGGACACCTCCCAGGTCACCCTGTCGTTGCGCTCGAGCTCCACGATCTCGGCCGAGCCCGGCAGCCGGTACGGGTAGCGGGGCTCGATCGGATTGAAGGTGAAGCGCAGCGTGGCCCCCGGGCGCAGCTCTCCGCCGTCCACCGAGGTCCGGCGGAAGCAGGGGTTCCAGTCCGGCCAGCGGGGCACGTCCATGAACACGTCCCAGAGCCGCTCGACGGGTAGGTCGAGGTCCACGGATCCGGCCACGGGGAGTGGAGGCTCGTGGGCGATGGGGCCGCTGCGGCCGGCGGGCTCTGGACCGGAGAAAGCACGCCGGGGCAGTATCTCCGCTCAGGGGTGCGCAGCCCGATCGCAGTCATCGGGCGCAGCACCGGCCATGCCTAGGGCCGCGGCCCGTCGGTGTGCACGAACAGCACCGGGCCCGGAGCCCAGGTCGCCGGCGCGGTTGGCCGCCATCAGCGCCGCCATCGCCTTCGCCGTGTACACCGGGTCGAGCGCGAGCGAGTCGGCTTCGCGCGGCCGCGGTCGCGGCCGAGCCCTCCGGCGTGGGGTGGCCGTACCCGGGGCCGATCCATCCGTCGAGCACGGTGAGCTCTCCCGGCTGTGGGGCGTGCTCGGGGAACCCGGCGCCCCGCCGGCGCAGCAGCCGCTCGGCCCGCCCCGCGAGACGGACGGTGGTCCGCACGTCCAGCCTCAGCACGTCGTTCACGGGCACGCCCACCACACGGGTGCCGAGGCCGGCGAGCCGCAGCCCGAGGGTCAGCCCGGCGGCCGTGCCCGCCGTGCCCATGGCCACCACCACGTGGGACGGCTCCGGCAGCTCGCCCGCCGCCACCTGGCCGGCGATCTCGAGGCCGGCCTCCACGTAGCCCGAGCACGCCGACCGGGGTGGACCCGCCCGCGGGCAGGATGCACGGCGGCCGCCGCCCGCTGTGGCGCAGCATCAGCCACGGCAGCAGCGCCACCGTCCTCGCCTTCGTGTGGGTGAAGTGGAGCTCCGCTCCGGACGCCCGCAGGCGCTCGAGCTGGCGCTCCACGTGCTCGTCCACCGGCTGGTCCACGAGGGCCAGCACCGTGCGCAGCCCGTGCTCGGCGCCGTACAGCGCGGTGGCGAGGCCCCAGTTGGTGCCGAGCCCGCCCACGGTCAGGATCACCCGGGCGCCGCGCCGATGCGCGTCGGGGATGAGCCATTCGAGCTTCCGCACCTTGTTGCCGCCCCACGGCCCGGCGCCGAACGCGCCGTCGTCCTTGAGCCACACGGGCGCGCGGCCCTCGGCCGAGATGCCGGGGAGCGGGCGCACGGGCGTGGGCCCCGTCCCCGAGCGTGGTGTGGGGCAGCGTGCCGGCCAGCGCGGGAAAGCGCTGGTGGAGCAGAGGCGGGCGCGGTGGCCGTGAGCACGCCGTCAGTGTGACGGTCGGGCGGCCCTCAGTGCCGGCGGACGCGGCTGCAGCGCGGCACGGTGCCCGCGCTGCCGTGCGCGTGTGCCCACCGGCCGCGGTCGGCCGCGCAGCGGGCGGCCCGCTTCGCGTGGCGCAGGCGGTTCTTCAGCCAGCGCGGCGTGGTGCGACGAGGGTCGCGGCAGCGCGCGCCACGTGGCCAGCCGGTGCGCCCGCGCCGAGGCCTTGCGGCGCACCGCGGCCTTCCGGCGCGACGCCGATGCCGACGCCGTGGCCGCCGCGCGGCGGGCCACGGTGGCCCCGGGCGTGATCGGCGTGGTGGAGTCGGACTGGATCTCCGCCGCGGACAGCGCCCGGCTGTACAGGCGCACCTCGTCGATCAGGCCGGCGAACCACTCCGACCAGATGGCGTTGCCGCCGAAGCGCAGCGGGTTGCTCGAGACGAGCGCGGTGCCGGTGACCAGGGCGTTGGCCACCTGGGTCCCGTTCACGAACAGGCGCAGCGTCGTGCCGTCCCACGTGGTGGCGAGGTGGCTCCACGATCCGATCGGCAGCGCGGCCGGGCCGCGGAGCCCGAACTCCTGGGAGGTGGACACGTGGCCGCTCGGCCGGGTGGTGTCGGTGTTCGCGTACAGGGCGTAGGCCAGCTCGCCGGGGAGGCGCTCCTTGATGGCCACCGTCCGCCAGATCGTGGACAGGGCCGTGGGCCGCACCCACGCTTCGAGCGTCATCGCGGTGGTCAGGTCGAGCGACGCGGAGTCGGCCACCGTCACCCAGTCGTTGATGCCGTCGAAGGACAGGCCTCCGCCGAACCGTCCCGCCACCCGGGCGGAGCCCGAGATGGTGCCCGGGTTGCCTCGCCCGGACGAGTCCTGCACGGTCGCACCGCTGGCCTCGTCGAAGCTCCAGGAGCCCACGAGCCCGCCGGTGGGCGGGGGCGGCTGGCTCAGGTTGAGCGTCACGGGAATGCTCTTCGGCGATCCGGTGGCTCCGGCGGCGGTGACCACCACCGTGCCGGTATAGGTGCCGGCGGCGAGCCCGGCGCTGCTCACCGACACGCTCACGCTGCCAGGCGCCGTTCCCGAGGCCGGCGACTCGGTGATCCAGGTCTGGTTGTCGGTGGCGGTGTAGGACAGCGTGCCTCCGCCGGTGTTGGTCACCGACACGTTCTGCGCCGCCGGGTTGGCGCCGCCCGCCACGCCGCTGAAGGTGAGGCTCGCCGGGCTCGTGGTCAGGACCGGCGCGGGCGCCGGCGCCCCGACCGTGAGCGTCACCGGGATGAGCTTGGGCGAGCCGTCGGTGCCCGTGGACTCCACCCGCACCGTCGCCGTGTAGGTGCCCTGAGCGAGACCGGCCACGTTCACCGCCGCGCTGAGGGTGGCGGGCGCGCTGCCGCTCGCCGGGGTCACGGTCAGCCAGGCGGCGTCGTCGGTGTCGGTGAAGGACAGCGTTCCGCCTCCGGCGTTCGACACGCTGAGCGTCTTCGCCGCCGGGTTGGCCCCGCCCTGGGTGGCCGAGAAGGACAGCGACGTGGGCGTCACGGCGAGCGACGGCGGCGCGGGCGGCGCCCCGGTGCCCATCACGTATCCCGACAGCGGGCCGTCGGTCCAGGTGCCGCCGCGAGCCCACGTGGCGGGGAGGGTGGTGAGCGAGTTGCTCGCGCTCGTCTGCTCGGCCCCTCCCGTGCCCCCGGCGCGATCCTGCCAGCGCAGGGTGCCCGTGCCGTCGGCCGGGTTGAGCAGGCTGATCCAGTACGCCTGTCCGGCCACGAGCTGCGGTCCGCTCGCGATCGGCACCTCGGCCCACTGGCCGGCGGCGGGCGCGCTGATGCGACCGGATCCG
>CAVVYE010000009.1:0-206104 GCA_963752455.1 uncultured Thermoleophilaceae bacterium | reverse complement strand
GGTGAGTGACGACCGCGCCCTCGAGGACTTCCGCATTCGGCCTCCGCGGGATCCGGGAAGTGCTGGCCCGCGCGCTGATCGACGAAGATCTCGGCTTTGCCGCGACGCGCTGGTCGGATGCGCTCTCCTCCCCGGCGTGTCGGCCCTAGCAGGGGCGGGGTGCGGTTCGGCTCCCGCCGAGTGGACTCACGCGCGGCCTGGGTCGCCTGCCCTCCGCGCATTCGTCAATTGAGATCTCGCGCATCGGCGGCCAGTCGGTTGGTACTACGGCAACCGCCTCTGGAGGCTGCGCGGACTGATGGATCTCGCGGTCGGCAGCCCGGGCCTGCGCCGCGGCCGTCGGGACGCGGACTGCGCTCTATCCCGGGGCACTTTGGACTTCTGGCGGGTCGAAGCGGTCGAACCGGTCCATGCTGCTCCGCCTGGCCGCTGAGATGCGGCTACCGGGGAGGGCGTGGCTGCAATTCGAGGTGACGCCGGAAGCCGGCGGAAGCCTGATCCGGCAGACCGCTCTGTTCGATCCTGTCGGCTTGCGCGGCCTCCTCTACTGGTATGCGCTGTGGGGCATCCATCGGCTGGTCTTCGCGGGGATGCTGCGCAACATCGCTCGTGCGGCCGCGGGAGGTGACGCGCAGGCTTCCACAACTCTTCCGTACCGTCCGTCGCGACTCAGGCGCGATGAAGGTCGACGGGGTCGTGGCGTGCTACCCTGGAGCGCTTGAACGGCGCAACCAGGTCCTAAGATCGACTTTATCGCAGCATTCGCAGACCACGTGCTTCGAGATGCCCGACGGAGCAACCCTGCTTGTCGTGGACCATAATCCTTTCTTGCGCCGAGCACTGCGGAGGACGCTGGAGCTGGATGGAATCTCGGTGGTAGAGGCCGGCGACGGCGAGCAGGCCCTTCGTGTTGTTGAGGGGGACGAGGCTCAGGTGCTCGACGTGGTCCTGACCAGCTTGCTTCTACCGGTCGTATCCGCTCCCGAATTGATCGCGATACTCCTGGAGTGCCGCCCTGGAATTACCGGTTCGTGGCCATGTCGGCATTGGGCGAACCGCCTGCCGACCTACCGCCGGTGCCCTTTCTGCGGAAGCCGTTCGACCTTGAGGACCTGGTGCGAACGGTCGCCCCGCTGGTGCTCAGCTCGCAAGCGATGCGCCGGCAGGCGCGTGTAGATGCAGCCGACTCGCGCTCATTGGCCGAAGGACAACGGACGATCTGTCCCAAGAAATTGTGCTGCGCACTCCTCGAGGGTATGACCTCAACAGCGATAGGCCACCGGGATGAGGCAGGCTGGAGTGAGGCGGTGTGCTTGGCATCTGGTCCCGGTAAGACGTAAGTCGCCTCGCAGCGCCGCACCCCGTATCAAGAAGCATCGCGCCCAGGAGGCCACGACAGAGCCCCGATGGCGCGGCTAGCGCGACCGGGGCTCGGCACTGGATGCAAGCCCCAAACTGGACCACTTCAAGACCGGCCACGAACCGCAAACTCAGTGCGCCGTGTAGGAATCGAACCTTCAACCTAGTGATTAAGAGTCACTTGCTCTGCCAATTGAGCTAACGGCGCGAGCGGGTCCATATAACCGGGACGTCGTCGCCCACCTTAGCTGAGAACTGTGCGGAGCAGGGAGTACCTCACTAACGACGCCGCGCTTCCTCCCCCAAGTACGGTGCCATCGTGTCCCGAATATGCTGCGAGCACACGGCGCAGTACGGCTTGAGATTCCGCATCATGCAGTGGAAAGCGGGGCGGAAGATGCCGCAGTGGTAGTACTGGCCGCCTTCGAATGCTCCCACCGTCCCGGCCGCGACCGGGCTCGGCTGGGGATGGCATTTGGTGCAGTGGGCGTTGCTGGTAGTCAGCATCGGGGTCGCGGGCAGCACCAGGGTCCGCCACTTGATGGTGGTACGCCCCCTCTTCTTGGTGACGTTGGGCTCGGCGGGCTCCGCGCCGGAATACTTGTTCTGGGTTGGCTCAGCGTTGCCGCACCCCTCGTAGTACTCGTACTCGTCGGCCAAACCAAAGACCGAGTGCCCCATCTCGTGGATGGCGATTTTCTCCAGCCCGGCGCCAGGGAGGTGGTGGCGCGCTGCCCGCCGGACCCGCCCAAGATGGCGCTGTTGACGAGGACCAGGATGAGGTGCCACTCAGGCACGTGCGCCTCCACCTCGGTGAGGGCCAGCGCATCGTCCACCAGCAGCAGCCTCTGGAGCTTGTCGTTGCAGAACGAGGCATCGAAATACGTCCGAGGCGTCGCCCCCAGTACCTCCGCAGGCCACCGGGTCGTCTGCTCCCGCGTCCACCGAGCGGACATCGAGCCGGTAGATGTTGAACGCAGCCTGCGCCTACTGGTAGAAGGGCGGCGTTGCGAACAGGTGAGTGACGAACTGCGTCGCGTGACCGGCGAACTGGCCGAGTTGCGCCTGCTGATACCCCTCGGCGACGAGCACGATGTTCATGCGTTGGGAGGCCAGTCCGTGCACGATCTGAGCCAGCCCGACGACGGCTCCATCCGCTTTGCCCACGGGCGCCTCCTCTCTCGCTGTCGAGCCTGCCCCGATGCTAGCGTAGGTCGAAACGAGCGATCTCTTTCGATGCCGACTTGGGAAGGTCCTGGAACCGGCGCCAGGCCTCCGGGGGGACCGGTCTCCCGAAGAACACCAGGTTCGGCCGCTCTCCGATCTCGGGAACGAGGACCACGAACTCGCGCCGCAGCGCCCCGGCGGGCACCCGCCTGGACGGGCCGCTCCGGGTCGCCGGAGCGTACTTCCACCGTCGGATCGGTGGGGTCCTGCATCGTTCGCCGATAGAGCGTACGCCCTCCGGCATCGCGCAACTCGAACCAGAAGCCCGCCCGCGCCCCTTCGGCCTCGGTCGGCTCGGATGCGGGCACTACCATGTCGACCTTCTGGCGAGACAACAACCTGACCGACCCGTCTTCATAGGCGGAGGCTGGAGCCGCAGTGTCGGCACGATACCTCCGTTCTGCCGCCGAGGCTGAAAGAACGCAGAACCATTGAAGGCGGTGTTCTCCGCATCTTTCCCTGACTCGGCGGTATCGGGAACGCGGAGAAGCAGTGGATGGAGGCAGGTAGCGCTAGAGTAGAGCGCGGTACCGTGCTCGTCAACCCGAGGCGATGCCGGTCGCGGCCGACCAGGCGGTTCCGCAGCCCGGAACCTGGCCGCATACTATCCTGCCGGGGTGGGGCCCCATTGACAGCTCCCTTTTCTAACGGTCGGACCGGGAGGGCTTATGACCCACGTCGCAAGCTTCTTCTCTGGCGAAGTGATGGCGCAGCACTGGAGCGATGGGGATGATGGTGCGCTCATGGCCGTCAAGAAGGAGCCAAGAAGACGAAGAAGACCGAGAAAGAAGAAGCCCACCAAGAAGCCGGCGAAGCCGTCCGCCGCGGACGAGGATGCTGCCCACCGCCGAGGACCTGTAAGTGACCGTCGAGCTCGATGCGGCTGAAGCCTTGGCTCCGGGCAGATGAGCCAGTCCGCCCTGATGCACTCCGGCTGCGGGACCCATGCAGGAGCTGACGCTCGAGTCCAGCATACCGTATCTCCTCCACCTCGGCCTCATTGACCTCGGCTCCCTGGTCCGCGAGGGAGCTCAGAGTCGAGGAGGTCCCCGGACGCAACCGTAACTTCCGGGTCATCGCTCCCCGGCGAAGGCTGGTTCCTCAAGCAAGCCCTCGCGATGAGATCGGCACCGAAGTCCCCTTGGCGGTCGAGGCCTTCCTGTGTACCGGTGGGTCGCGACCGATCCCGGAGCGGCAGGTCTCAGGTCCTGGTTCCCCAGCCTCCGTCACTACGATGCGGAGAGCCCATCCTCATTCTCGATCTCATCGGGGAAGCCGACCACCCGGACCTGCTGGAGGATGAATCCTCTCCCGACGCCCCATCGCATTGCGCCGGCTGTTGGCAACGGCGATGGCGGAGTGGCACGCGCTCTCCGCGCAGTCCACGCTCGTCCAGGGGCGGTTGCCGGAAGGGCCACCCTGGAACCTCGACCTCACCCGGCACGCGCCCGTCCAGCCTGAGAGAATTGTCGCCGGCACAACTGAGCGTTCTCCGAGCGGCGCAGTTCCAGCCGGCGGTGCGGGTGGCGCTGGATCGGCTTCGGCGGGACTGGCGGGCGAGCCCGCTCGTCCACGGGGACGTCAGTCGCAGTAACGTGCTGGTGCGCGGGGGTCGGCGCGGGTGAGTCCCACCCGGTGGGTGGTGGTCGACTGGGAAATGGCCCACTCGGCGACCCCTCATGGGACGTCGCGGGCGCGCTGCACGGCTTCATTACCGAAGCGGTTATGGGACTGGGACCTGGCCGATGACACCGGCGACTCAGGCAGCCGCGGAGCTTCTCGGCGCGGTCGCTACCAGGCTCCGCCCGGCCATCGCGACTTCTGTAGGGACTACATCGCCGCGGCACGCCTCAGCGATGCCGAAGCCGGGGCGTTACTGGGACGAGTCCCCGGCCACGTCGCGGCGCGGCTGCTTCAGTCGGCGTACGAGTGGGGCCATGCGGAGCCGGATCCGCGGCGGGCAGCGGCCCTTCTCCAACTCGGCATCAACATGCTCCTGGAGCCCGGTGAAGCAGGAGAAGTTGTCCTGGGCCTCGGACGGCAGTCCGCAGCGAGAACATGACGGTCGTCGGAGACGATCTCGCCGCCGCACTCGAGTTGGTGCGTCCCGATTCCACGGCGGCCGGGCATCGTCCCTTCCGGGAGCGTCTTGCTGACGCGATCTACGTCACCCTGCATTGCCGTGTACCGACCGTCAGCCGGCCGCGTCGGGCATCCTTCGATCCTGCCGGCTCTCGGGATTTCGCTCGGACCGGCTGTCCGCCGCGAATCGCCGGCGACGGGCAGCTGGCAGGCCGGCTGGACCGTCAGGGGAATCGAGCCGGACGGCCGCGTTCGTGGCGGAGCAGTACGGGCGTCCGATGTTCTGGGTGCCCGTCCGCCGAGTTCCAGCCCGAGAACGGCAGGCCACGGTTGGCCGGCCCGGGCTTCGTGCGCATCCCCAGGAACATTTCAAGCTGGTGTCGGGCTTCTACTACGCTCACGGCAACGCCAGGCCAGGTCCCGGCTCGGCCAGGGCCGTCCGGGTGTACTCGGCATATCACGAGCACCGGAAGCCGAGCGGCTGGTCCGCTGCCTGACTCAGCACGCTAATCGGTTCGAGATCGCCTTCCAGATGAAAGTGCTCTCACGAGCCCAGCCGTTTCTGCCACCGACCGATGCCGGCCGTCTTTACCTGGCGCGGGCCGATCTGACCCCAGGGCACTCCCGGTTCTCCGGGACATTCGAGCCGCGACGGACCGGTGGCTTGCGGCCCAGGTTTCCCTGCTGGTCAAGCGCTTGGCTCCAGGAGTGGGCCTTGCGGAAGATCCGGGCGACGGCTCGAGCTTCGGCGAACACCGCGGCCGGCTGCTGGCCGCCATCCTCGCCGACGCCGGAGTGGAGCGCTGCTCGGCTCGAGGGCCGAACGCATCGCGTTCGTGTCGTCCCGGCTGGCAGCGCGACGGCTACGACCTGGACCGGATCTACCTGAACCCCGGCTCGGCAGGACGACTTCCCACCGCTTCGAGGGGACCGCGATGACCTTCGATGCCCAGGCGGCCCTGATCGGTGGCGGCCCGCATCGCGGACCACCTGTGCGACACCGCCTTCCGTCACGGCGACCGTGCACCTGGATGGGCATGACCCAGGACGCGGAGGACGACTCGGACGGTGCAGGTGGATTTCACCTACTGAACCCTCGGCCCCGACCTGTACGGCGGCAGCTCGGGCGTGGCCCTCTTCCTGTCCGAGGCCTCCAGCCGAACCGGGGACCGGCGATGGCGGGACACCGCGCTCGCCGGGATCGGTCATGCCCTGGACCGGCTCGACACGATCCCGCCGCCGAGCACGGGCCGGGTTCTATACCGGCCACGTCGGCGTCGCATACGCCGCGGCGCTGATCGGCCGGTCGCTGGAGCGCGCCGACCTGGAAGCCCACGCCCGGCGCGGTGCTGGACCGCCTCGGTCAGGCGGCGGAAGGCGATGTGGTGGTCGACCTCCTCTCGGGAGGCACCGGGGCCATCGCTCCGCTCCTGGCCCTGGCAGCTGCATCTCGACCGACCCGAGCGTTACGCGATCTCGCGATGCGGCTGGGCCGCCGGACCGTCGCGGCCGCGACCGGAGCGACGACGGGTGGTCATGGCCGGTATCCGCCGGCGGCATCGAGGCCTCCCGCCCGCTTACCGGGCTGGCGCACGGGGCCGCGGGCATCGGGTGGTCCCTGCTCGAGCTCGGTGTCGCGACCGGCGCGCAGGAGATGATCGAAGCGGCGCACCAGGCCTTCCGCTACGAGGACCGGTGGTTTCGCCCGGCGGAGGACAACTGGCCGGACTTCCGGGAGGAGGACGGCGACGACGCGCCGGCTTGTGTGGCGTGGTGTCATGGGGCCCGGGGATCGGGCTCACCCGCCTGCGCGCGGTCGAGCTCGGATTCGATGCCTACCGGGCGGAGCGCCGAAGCGGCGATGCGGACCACCCGATCCTCGCTTGGCCGATCGCGACGCCTGGATCGACGGCGATTTCTCTCTCTGTCATGGTCGTGCCGGGCTGGGAGAAGTGCTCCGCTACGCGTCTCGCGTGCTCGGCCGAGCCCGCGAGCGGAGCACTGGTATGGGAAGCCGCCGCCGCGGGCGCGGCCCGGTTTGCGGATGACCCGCCGAGTTGGCCCTGTGGTGTTCGGCGGGGCAGCAACCCGTCGCTGATGATCGGACTCGCCGGCATCGGGTACTTCTTCCTCGGGCTGGCCGACCCTGCGCTGCCCTCGGTGCTCCTGGTGCGCCCACGCCGAGCCGTCTGATGCGTCATCCGAGGGAGCCGAAGCGACCGAAGGATCTTGCCCGCTGCGCGAAGCACCGAGATCCTCGCGTTCGCTCTGCAATGACGTCCTCGTTAACCGCTCCTTAGCGTCGGCCCGGCTGGCGCAGGCGAACGGCGGCGGCCCGAGCGGCGGAGACGATGGGTTGCAGTGCCGGATCGCCGCGGGCCCACAGGTCGGCGACCCGGGTGTACAATCGCGGCCGCCGCCTCGGGCTGCCCGAGCCCCTCGGTGGCGCGAGCACGTTCCAGCAGCAGCACGACGTCCCAGGGAAACGGCGTGCTCGGGATCTCGCCGGTCGAGCCGGGTGAGCGCCTCATGGAAGCGGCGGGCGTCGTTGAGGAGACGGATCGCCGTGTAGCGCTCCCAGTCGCCGATGCCTGCGTCGTTCGGGAAGTCCGGCAGTTGCAGGAACTGGCTGAGTGCCGCGGCGCTGTCGCCGAGGGCAAGAGTGCGCCAGGCTCGAGCCGCCTCGGCGAGAAACCGGGCTGCGGGCACCTGGCCTGGCTTGCCGATCGGCCACCGTCGATGGCCCGGCCGAGCGCGGTGGTATCCCGCTCCCTCGCCCACCACGGCAGGGCGAAGACCATCTCCGCCGGCCGCGGCGGGGCTCGCCAGCAGAAGCCGGGATCGAACACCGCCTCGCGCTGCTCCCGCGGCATCGCACCGAGCGCCGCGATCTGCGAGACGAGGTAGAGCCGGTCGGTTCCGAGGACGCTCAGCGCTTCGGCCATGTGCCCCCGGAACGCGAGGCCGAAGCCGAGCACCGGCGGGGGAGAGCCGGGTCGGCCGCCAGGCTGGGATCGTGCGCCCGCTTCACCAGGTGGCGTCCGAGCCGGATGTAGGTCTCGCGCGGAGTCGGCGGCGTACTCGAAGATGTTCATCGTGTGATAGAGCATCCGGGCCGAGGCCGTATCCAGCGTGCGGGCCACGGCGGCGGACCCGGAGCGTCTCGGATCCATCAGGTCGAGCGCGAGCCGGGCCACGTCCGCCAGCATGCCCTTCGGGGCCGAGGGCCAGGTACGCCTTCAGGTACCGCCGGGTTGCCTCCTGCCCTCTCGCCATGGTCGCGAAGGAGATCGCCTCCACGTAGGCGGGCGCGAAAGGCCGAGTCGAGCGCGATGGCGCGGTCCAGCGCCTCCAGCGCCTGCTCCGGCTGCACGCCGATCAGGTACCCGATCCGAGTCCGGGCACGGCCCAGCTGGTACCAGACCTCGGCGTCGCTCGGGAAACCGGCGATTGGCCAGCTCCAGGATCGCGATCACCCGCTTCCGCTGGCGCTGGGCTTCGACGTCCAGCGGCAGAGGCGTCGCTGACCGGCGGCCAGGACGGAGTCCGCCGCGACCATCAGGCTCTCCCGAGGCGCCAGGCCCCGGTTCAGCTCGCCGGCCCGGAGAGCGTACGACCACATCAGGAGTCGCGCCCCGGTGCCCTTGTAGAACCGGGTCTGGAAGATCCGGTAGAACGCGAGGGCGAAGTTCGGGTCGAGGCTCGCGGCGCGCTCGAAGTCTCTCTGCGCCGCATCCCATTCGGCCCGGCGGAAATACTGCTCGCCCTGCAGATACGCCTTGAGGGCAGGGAGCGAGCTCGACCGGGCAGCGCCGAGGTGGACGGCGCCGATCGGCCGGGTCCGGCCGAGCGCGGCGAGCAGGCCCATCGTGAGCGAATCCACGGCGACGTCCATCCGCGAGACCGCTCCCCCGAACTCCACGTCACCCAGCGGCTCGGCGGTGGCGACGTCCACCACGGTGACCGCCAGCCGCACCGAATCCGGCTCCGGCGGACACGATGGACCCGACCACGAGGTCCGGTACCCGTCACAGTCCTGCTCGCGCGCTGAGACGCGGTGCAGGTGCCACCACCGGTGGTCCCGCCGCTTCCTCCCCTGCCAGCTCCGCCCGATGCGGAGCCACCCCTGCCGCTGGCGCCCGCGCCTGCCGTGCCGCTCGCGCCTCCGTTACCTGCGCCGCCGCCCCCGCGCCCGGTGCCGGCGCCGCCGGTGCCTGCGCCGCCCGTCGCAGAGCCCGCCGGCGCCTGCCGTGCCGCTCCCTGCCGTCCCGGAACCGCCCGTGCCGGCTGCCATCCCACCAGTGCCGGCCGTTCCGCTCGTATTCGCCGAGCCACCGCTACCGCCAGGCGAACCGCCGGTCGCGGATTGGCCCCCGGTGGCGGACGTCCCGCCGGTTGCGCCTGACCCTGAGCCAGCGGCGCCGGACGTTCCGGCAGGACCACCGGTGCCGCCCGTTCCGTCCACGACGGAGCCGGAGCATCCGAATCCCGCAACGGTGATACCCAAAAGACCCAGGAGCAGCGTTTTCATCGGCAGATCCTTTGTTGGCGTCGAAACCCGATTTCCTCGGGCCAGCACCTCGGTGCTCGCCATTGCACTGCAGCTTCCGACCCCCACCAGATCGGTCCAAAAAAAGGCGATGCCGCGGCGTGTTTGTTGGTTGGCGCGGGAGAGACCTGCGGCGGTCATTTTTACGGCAACGTCGCGTACGCTGGGAAAACACGTGGCAAAAGACCGATCGACTCGGCCTAACTGCGCGCCGACGTTCGGTTGGGCGACGCTTTGCCTTTCGGGCGATACTCCCGGTCATGGTCGGACTTGCACGCGCGGCTGCGCTCGTGATGGTCGCTGTCCTCGGCTGTGGCGGCGACGCCGCGGATCGCCCGCCCGGGTTCGGCGAGGCCTGCCTGCCAATCGACACGCAGGAAGATTCGCTGTGCGCTGCCGGGTTGGTGTGCGTCAGCGTTGGCGCTGAACCGGGGCGCAACCTGTGCACCAAGACGTGCGACACCGAGGGCGCCGCTTGCACGGGCGAGCCGAGCGGCTCGACACCGACCTGCGGCCGCGAGTACCAGTCACCGTCCGGGAATGTTCGGGTCTGCGAGTTTCACTGCGATCAGAGCGCGCCCAACTGCCCGATGGGAACGACCTGTCTCATCGACTTCGGCGACATGACCACCTGCCAACCGCCAATTCCGTAGCGCCTGTGTGGGAATGACGGGCGTCATGCGATTTGGGTCCGTCGCCGCCATTGTGCTGGTGGCTTGTTCCGGAGGTGCCGCTCCGGTGCCGGACGGGGGCGAGGTGACCCGGACGGGGCGGCCGGTGCGTCGGCGACCTCGCCATCGTAGGCGAGGGGTGTGCGCCGACGTTCGACGGGACGGCGGCGAACCTTCCGGCTTGCCGCTTCCACCCCAGCAACCCGAATGGGCGGCAGCAGGTGTGGCACTGCCAGGACCTGATCGGTTTCGTGGAGAGCGATGGATACGTCAGCCGCGTTTGCTTCTACGACGCGACGTCGCATGCGCTCGTCGGCGCCGTACAGGGAACCGACACGCCCACTTTTTGCGGTCAGACGACCCTCACGCGAGCGGCGGGGCGGACCGAACCGATGTGCTTCGAAAACGCGCCGACGACGGATCGGCTGTGCAACGCGCCTGACGGCGGCGCCTAGCAGCGCGCGACGCAGCAGTCCTTGGACGCGGATGTGCGCAATCGCTTATCGTGGCGCGCGCATGTTGCGGGCGTTGCTCCTGACCATCCTGCTCGCGGCGGGGACAGCGAACGCTGCTCCGCGGGTGCTGGTCTGTCTGCCGAAAGGAGGCGGGGCGCTGGCGCCGCCGGTTGAGCGCGCGTTTTCGTGGGCGGCGCCCGCGGTCATCGTGCCCGACACGGTCGCCCAGCGATTTCCGCCGTCGCCGGAGAGCCGCGCCGCCGCCGACGGCGAACGGCGCGTCGCCGAGCTGCTGCGCGCCGCGGAGGCGGACTTCCTGGCGCTGCGCTTCGACGCGGCGACGGCGCGCCTGGATGAATGCGCGGCGATCCTCGACGGACTGCCGCCGTCGGTGCGCAACGAGCCGGCGTTCGTGCGGCTGCAGCTGCTGCGCGCGCGGGTCGCCGATGCGCGTGGTGACAAGCGCGCTGTCGAGGCGTTCGCGCGCGCGGCCGAGGCGGCGGTCGACGTCGAGCTGGACGAGGCGGAGTACCCTCCTCGTGTCCGGCAGGCGTACGTGGCGGCGCGCGCGGCGGTGCGCGCGCGGCCGCGCAAGCATGTCGAGCTGGCCAGCGAGCCGGCCGGCGCGGAGATCGAGGTCAACGGCCAGCTTGCGGGGCGGACGCCCGCGCGCGTCGCGCTGTCGCCCGGGCGCTGCTTCCTGTCGGTCACGCGCCCGGGCTACAAGCCGCACCTGGCGGTGTGCCCGTCGGACCAGACGCTGGTCACGTTGCAGCCGGCGACCAAGGACGGCCTGCGCGATCAGCTGCGCGATCGCATCGCGTCCGACGTGGCATGGTTCTTGGAGCCCGTCTTGCTCGACATGCTGGCGACGGTCGAAGACGCGCGCTGGATCGTCGTGCTCGAGCGCGACAAGGGGCGCGGCCTGAAGGCGCTGGTGTTCTCGGCCGCCGAGCACGCGCTCAAGCCGATCGAGCCGTCGCGCTTCGTCGACAGCGAGCTCGACAAGCTGTCCGCGGCGGTGCGCGGGCTGGTGCTGCGCGGCCAGCGGCTGGACGCGTCGGCGATCGACACGCCGTCGGGGATCCCGGCGCTCGACGCGCGCGCCGCCGATCCCAGCCTGGGCAGCGCGGTCGCGTTCGTGCGGCGCGCGGGCAGCCGCGAGTTCTTGCGGCTCAGCATGTCGTCGCTCGGCGGCGGGCGGTTCACCGGCGGGTTGCCGCCGCTGCTGGCCGAAGACGGCGCGTGGGACGTCGAATATTACGTCGAGGGGCGTGACGCCGCGGGTGCGGTCGCCTGCATGGCGGGGGACGCCGAAACGCCGCTGCGTTTCCGGCGCCCGGCGGGCGTCGCGGGGGCGGGCGCGGCGCCGGCACGCCCGTCGCGCTGGTACCTGTGGCTGGCGCTGGGCGTCGCCGCCGCCGGCGGCGTCGCGACCGGCGTCTACTTCGGCACGCGCTCCGACGACATCTCGGTGCGGCTCGGGGGGAGGCCATGACGCGGATGACGCGCTCGACGCGCGCGCGGTCCGCGTTGCCGGCGATGGTGGCGACGGCGATGCTGGCGGGCGTGGTGTCGGGCGCGTGCAAGGCGCCCGAGACCCAGCTCAACCTGGTCGTGCCGCCGATCGACGGCGGCGCTTGCGACACGTTCACCAGCCTGGCGTGCGTGAACTACGTCGAGTTCAGCGTCCCCAGCGCGATCGGGTTCACCAGCCACTGTGTGAAGGTCAACGTCGAGCTGACGAACCTGTGCGACGTGACCAAGCTGGCCGACGGGCACGAGCTGTTCAAGCTGGCGCCCGAGACCGCGTTGCCGATCTCTGTCGAGGGACGACGTGTCTTCCCCGCGGTGAGCTGCGATGGTCCGCCGGACTGCCCGTCGAAACCGATCTTCAGGGGTTCGACGGTCGCCGAGGGGCGAATCGGTGACTACAACGGGCGCGCGCTGGATCTCGCGATCAACATGATCGCGCCTTGCGGTCCACCCGAGCAGTTCTTCTTTCCGCCCGAAGGTGGGACCTGCGCGGAGATCTGCGGCGGTCAGGGCAACGTCATCTGCGACGGTGTCGCGCAGGGCTGTCTGTGCCGGGACCCTGGTGCGTCTGGACAAGGGGCTATTGACACCGGTCTATAGGCGCGGCCGCCCGGCGCGGCGCGGCGCGGCCCGGATCGCGGGCACTTGCGGCTTGGCTTGGTGCTTGCTGTTCCCGTGGTCGAAGCTTCCTCTTAACAGGAGACCCACATGTCATCCCGTTTTCTTGTCATCCCCGCCTTGATGCTGCTGGTCGCCGCCGGCTGCGGCGACACGCCGACGCTCGGCCCCGACGTCCAGGCGCGGCTGCGCAATCATCTTCCTGACACCTGCACGATGGAGAGCCAGAAGGCGTGCCCGGCGATCGACATCAATGCCTGCCCGCCGGGACAGGAGCCGGTGATCGACTTCTCCGCCGACTGCTGCGGCCACTTCACCTGTCAGCCGTTGTGCAGCGCGGGGGCGAACCGGATGTGTCCGATGACGCCGGCGCCGATCTGTCCCGCCGGCACCAAGCTGTGGATCGGCACCGCGATCCAGGACTGCTGTCCCGCCTACCGCTGCGAGAGCGACGGGGGCTGTGATCCGGCGAAGGGGGAGATGTGCGGGTGCGACGAGACCAACGTCGCGTGCACGCTGGCGTTGCCGTATTGCGGGCCCAACGTCATGCCGATCGTCGTCGGCCAGACCGGCGACTGCTGCCCGATCTACCAGTGCCCGTGCGACAAGGTGGTGGACGCAACGGGCGTCGTGCCGCCCGACGCCATCGCGCGCTGCGGTTGCACGTATCCCAACTGCCAGGCGGGTGAGGAGCTGGTCTGCGCGGGCGTCGACAACTGCATGGGGCCGTGCGCGTGCCGCCCGGCGCGCGGCGTCTGCAAGGACGATTCGTCGTGCGCCGCGGGTCAGAAGTGCGACGTCTCGGCTTGCCGGTTGCCGCCGATGACGACGACGTCGGCGGATCCGATGCGCCAGGAGTGCGATCCGCTCAAGTGCGGGCCGCAGCTGGGTCTGCCGGTGGGCATGTGTGCGGGCGGCGGCATCTCGGGCCCGACCGGGCGCTGCCTGTTCAACGCCGACGGCACCTGCAGCTGGGAGGTGCTCGACTGTGCGCCGGAGCCGGGTTGCTACGGCATCTGCGTCCCCGATGTGCCGCAGACCGGCTGCCAGACCAACACGGACTGCCCGATGGGCCAGATGTGCGACGTCGCGTGCAGGGAGTGGTCGTGCACGCCCGGCGGCACCGGCGGCGGTACGCCGATGACCACCACGGATCCCGCGACCGGCAACCTGGTGCCGCCCACGCCGCCAGCGTGTGGCTGCGACCTGACCGACAACAGCTGCGTCTGCGATGCCAGCGGTGCGTGCAAGGGGCGGACGTGCATCGGCCAGTGCGTGCCGCAGACGCCGACGTGCGATCTGACGCGGGTGACGTGCCCGGCGATCGCCCAGGTGTGCGCGGACGGGCAGATGCCGGTGCCGATCGGTATGGACCCGACCACGTGCTGCCCGAAGTACACCTGCCCGGTGTGCATGCGGTCGGATCCCGCCACCACCGCCCCGCGGTCGTGTGCGGCGCCGGCGTGCCTGTGCGCCAAGCAGACCGGGACGGATCCGAACAGCTGCTGCCCGACGTTCGAGTGCGGCCCCGTGAAGGCCGACGGAACCTGCGGGTAAGCGCGCGGGACCTTTCTTCCTCGCCCTCCGCCCGCTTCGCGGGGCGAGGGGACCGGATCCGGATGTTTTCCCCCGTCGGATCCGTCCCCCTCTCCCGCTGGCGGGCGAGGGTCGGGGAGAGGGCTCGTTATTCCCGCGGCTTGCGCAGGCCGTAGCGGCCCATGAGGCGAAGCAGGTAGACGCGGTCGATGTCGGCGCGGCGGGCGGCCTCGGAGATGTTGCCGCCCGTCGCTTCCAGCATCGCGCTGACGTAGCGGCGCTCGAAGCCTTCGACGAGCGCGTTCTTCGCTTCCTTGAACGGCTGCTGGACGTCGACGGGTGGCTCGTTGCCGGTGGCGGCGGGCGGCGCCTGCGTCGCGAACGGCATCTCGTCCATCACTGTCAGGCGTTCGACGGCGTTGCGCAGCTCGCGCACGTTGCCCGGCCATGGATGCGCCATGAAGTTGGCCAGCGCTTCTTCGGACAGCGGGGCCCCGGCGGCGCCGGGCTTGGCGAGCTGGCGGAAGTGCTCCGCCAGCACCGGGATGTCTTCGGGGCGCTCGCGCAGCGGCGGCACCTGCAGGCGCACGACCTCGAGGCGGAAGTAGAGGTCCTGGCGGAAGGTGCCGCGGTTGACCTCCTCGCGCAGGTCGCGGTTGGTGGCGGCGATGACACGCACGTCGATCTTGCGCGGCTGCGCGGCGCCGATGCGGCGCAGCTCGCGCGCCTCCAGCACGCGCAGCAGCTTGGGCTGCAGGGGCAGCGGCAGCTCGCCGATCTCGTCGAGGAACAGCGTGCCGCCGTCGGCCTCCTCGAACGCGCCGGCGCGCGAGCGGTCGGCGCCCGTGAACGCGCCCTTCTCGTGGCCGAACAGCTCGGCCTCGAACAGGTTGGGGGGGACGGCGCCGCAGTCGACGACGACCAGCGGTCCGGCGGCGCGCGTGCTCGCCTGGTGAATCGCCTCGGTCAGCGCGTCCTTGCCGGTGCCGGTCTCGCCCTGGATCAGCACCGTGACGTCGGAGGCCGCGACGCGCCCCGCGACGGCGAACAGGCGGCGCATCGCCGTCGATCGCCCCCACAGCCGTCCGAAGCGTTCGGAGTCGGCCAGCGGGATCTGCACCGATTCGTCGAGCTGATCGAAGCGCACCTGGGTGTGACCGAGCGCCAGCGTCGCGCCCGTGGGGACGTAGCCTTCGCGCACCTCGACGCCTTCGATGCGCGTGCCGTTGGTCGAGCCGAGATCGCGCAGCAGCGGACCCTTCGCGGTCAGGCGGATGACGCAGTGGTTGCGCGACACCGTCGGGTCGGTCAGCCGCAGGTGGGCGCCGTCGGCGCCGCCGATCAGGATCTCGTCCTGCTCCAGCGTCACGGTGGTCCCCTTGTCGGGGCCCTTCAGCACCTTGAGGCGGATCTTCGGGATGCCGAGCGTGCGCGGGCCGGCCAGATGCGTGGTCGCCGTGTCGGGAGGGCGCATCTCGCTCAGTCTATTTGGTTTCGGGCGGCGGACGAAGATCGACTATCAGCGGCGTGTCTTGTTTTGGTTCGATGCGCACGTCGACGACCTTGCGTCCGAGCTTGGGGTTTTCGATCGCGACCTGGGCGCGGCCGGCGCGCACCGGGAAACGCAGCAGGGGCGTCGTCCCCGCGAGGCGGCCGTTGACGTAGACCGTGCCCCACGGGCTGGCGTTGACCGACAGCGTGCCTGCGGCCGCGGGGCGCGGCGCGGGCGGCGGAGTGCGCGGCGTGGGCGCGACGGGGGCGGGCGCGACGGCGACGACTTCGCGGGCGGGTTCGAGACGCGGCGGCGCTGCGATCGGTTGCGGTGGCGTCGGCGCGGGCTGCGGCGCCGCCGTCGTGACGGTCGCCGATGGTTCGGGCGCGCGCTGGCGCATGACCACGACACCGCCAGCGCCTGCCGCGATCGCCACGAGCGCGACCGTCGTCGTCCACATTGCCCGCCGCGATCCCGCGCGCGCGGGGGGAGTCATGGCGGCCACCGTCTGTCGGCGCGGCGGCGCAGCCAGCACCACGCGCGACAGCAACGTGCCTTCTCCTGGGCGCGCGCTCGCGGGACGCGCGACTTGCAGGCCCTCGAGACGTCGGCCGGGATCGAACAGCGCGTTCAGGCGTTCGCGCTCGCGCGGGAACGCGCGGCGCACCCGCTCGCCCAGCGCGGCCGCGCCGCCGCGCCAGCCCTGCGTGAACATCAGCTCCTCGATCGCGTCGGCGAACGCGCCGGCGTTGGGGAAGCGCTGCGCAGGGTCGGGATCCAGCGCGCGGCGCAGCAGCGCATCGAAGCACTGGAATCCCTCCACCTGCACGGGCGGCTTGTAGCAGCACAGGCGGACCTGCTCCAGCGTGCGCTCCGTGTCCTCCTCGCCGAATGGACATTCGCCGCTGAGCAGCGCGTACAGCAGCACGCCGGCCGAGAACACATCGGAGCGCGGATCGACGCGGTCGCCGCGCGCCTGCTCGGGCGACATGAACGGGATCGTGCCGCTGATGCCGACGGTGGGGCGGTTCGCGTCGCGCGAGCGCGCGACGCCGAAGTCGGTCAGCTTGACCTCGCCCTCGAACGACAGCAGGACGTTCGCCGGCTTCACGTCCAGGTGGACGATGCCCAGCGGGCGATCGTCGGGGTCGGTGCGCCGGTGGGCGTAGTCGAGGCCGCGCAGCGTGCCGGCGACGATGTGCAGCGCTTCCGCCGGCGGCAGCCGCTCGCAGCCGGGGCTGCGCCGTAGCCGCTGCACGTCGACGCCTTCGACGAACTCCATCGCCAGGAAGAAGTCGCTGGCCTCCGTGCGGCCGAAGTCGAAGACCTGCACGACGTTGGCGTGCGACAGCTGCATGACCAGCCGCACCTCATCGAAGAAGCGGGAGACGAACACCGGATCCGACGCTGACTCGCTGCGGATGCGCTTGAGCGCGACGCGCTTCGACACGCCCGCCTCGCTGACGGCGCAGGCGGCGACGATCTCCGCCATGCCGCCTTCGGCGATGAGGCCGCCGATGTCGTAGCGCCGTACGAGCTGCGTCACGGGCGTCAACTATACTCTGGCTCGTGCGGCGGCCTGCGATGCCGATACGGAGTGGAGACAAGCTGAGGTTCGCCGCGGTTGTGGTTGCGATCCTCGGGCTGCTCATCGGCGCGAAGGTCGCGCTGTCGCTGGGCGCCGGCAAGCCGTGTGAGGCATCGCTGTGGGGCTGTCGGTTCGGCCTGGTCTGCCAGGGCGGGCCCGGGGGGCACCTGTGCCGGCACAAGTGCGACGCGGATGAGGACTGTCCCCCGGGGCAGGGCTGCGCGCTCATCCTCAGCGTCGTCGGCGACAGCGATCGGGTGACGCAAGTCTGTTACTGGCGCTGACCGATGCCGCCGCCCTTTACGCGGGCGCGGACGCTATGCTGATGATCTTCCCGGGCCGGTAGAAGAACTTCTTGATCACGCGGCCCTCGAGGTGCTTGGTGACGTTGGCGAGCGCCAGCGCCGCAGCGCGCGCGCTGTCCTCGCTGGCGTCGACGGCCAGCTCGACGCTGCCGCGCAGCTTGCCGTCGACCTGCACGCCCAGCGTGACGCGATCGTCGATGGTCAGCGCGTCGTCGAAGCTCGGCCACGACGCTTCGAGCACGAAGCCCTGCTCGCCCAGCTGGGACCAGGCCTCGTCGGCCAGGTGCGGGGCGTAGGGGCCGACCAGGCGGATCATCGCGAGCAGGTCCTCGCGCGTCGCGCGGTTCACTCCCCCCTCGGCGAGCGCGTTGAGATACTCCATCAGCGCCGCGATCGCGGTGTTGAACTGCAGGCGCTCCAGATCGAAGGTCACGCGCTTGATCGTCTTGTGGCGCAGGCGCAGGTGCGGGTCGTCCGCGGGCGCCTTGGCCGCGTCCCACTCCTCGACCAGGCGCGAGACGCGCTTGACGAATCGGTTCACGCCTTCGATGGCGCGCGGGTCCCAGGGCTTGGGCAGCTCGAACTCGCCCATGAACATCTCGTACAGGCGCATGACGTCGGCGCCGTAATCGCGGATGACGTCGTCGGGGTTGACGCCGTTCATCTTCGACTTGGCCATCTTGTCGACCTTGACCGTCAGCTTCTCGCCCGTCGACGCCAGGAACGCCTGGTCGCCTTCGAGCTTCACGTCGGCGAATTCGTGGTAGCGGCCCATCGCGTCCTCGTACGACGCGGCCAGCACCGTCCCCTGGTGGCGCAGCTTCTTGAACGGCTCCTTCGTGTGCACGACGCCGAGGTCGTAGAGCACCTTGTGCCAGAAGCGCGCGTACAGCAGGTGCAGCACGGCGTGCTCGGCGCCGCCGACGTAGAGATCGACCGGCATCCACTGTTTCTCGTTCGCGGGATCGACCAGCCGCGTCGTCGTTCTTGGGGTCGAGGTAGCGCAGGTAGTACCAGCACGAGCCCGCCCACTGCGGCATCGTGTTGGTCTCGCGCTTGGCCGGGCCGCCGCACTTGGGGCAGGTGGTCGTGACCCAGCTTCGATGGCGGCCAGCGGCGATTCGCCGGTGCCGGTCGGCTCGTAGCGCTCGACGTCGGGCAGGCGGACCGGCAGATCCTACTCCGGCACCGGCACGACGCCGTCGCTCGGGCAGTGGACGATCGGGATCGGCTCGCCCCAGTAGCGCTGGCGCGAGAACACCCAGTCGCGCAGCCGGTAGCTGACGGCGCCCTTGCCGAGGCCGCGCGCCTCGAGCTCGGCGTGATCGTGCGCTTCGCCTCGGCCGTCGCCAGGCCGTCGAGCGGCCCGAGTTGACGTCGACGCCGTCGCCGGTGAACGCCTCGATCGGCATCGATCGCTCGGCCCGTCGGCCGGGACGCATCACCTGGATGATCGGCAGGCCGAACTTCTTCGCGAACGCGAAGTCGCGCTCGTCGTGCGCCGGCACGGCCATGATGGCGCCGGTGCCGTAGCCCGCCAGCACGTAGTCGGCGATCCAGATCGGGATCGTCTCGCCGTTGACCGGGTTGATCGCGTAGGCGCCGGTGAAGACGCCGGTCTTCTCCTTGGCGAGGTCGGTGCGCTCGAGGTCGCTCTTGCGCGCGCGCCTTGCTCCTGGTAGGCGGCGACCGCCGCGCGCTGCTCGGGCGTGGTGATCTCGGCGACCAGCGGGTGCTCGGGCGCCAGCACCATGTAGGTCGCGCCGAACAGCGTGTCGGGCGCGGGTGGTGAAGACGCGGATCGTCGCGCCCGGCGACCGGCGTCGCGGCCTTGAAGATCGACCTCGGCGCCTTCGGTGCGGCCGATCCAGTTGCGCTGCATGGCCAGCGTCGACTCGGGCCAGTCGAGCTCGTCCAGATCCTCGAGCAGCCGGTCGGCGTAGGCGGTGATCCGCAGCATCCACTGGCGCATGTCCTTGCGCTCGACCGGCGTGCCGCAGCGCTCGCAGCGGCCGTGGCTGACCTCTTCGTTGGCCAGGCCGGTCTTGCACGACGGGCACCAGTTGATGGGGATGACGCCCTCGTAGGCGAGGCCCTTTCGTACAGCTGGAGGAAGATCCACTGCGTCCACTTGTAGTAGGCCGGGATCGGTGGTGTTGACCTCGCGCTCCCAGTCGTAGGCGAAGCCGACCGCCTCGATCTGGCGGCGGAAGTTGGCGATCGCCTTCGCCGTCGTGACGCGCGGGTGGACGCCGGTCTTGATGGCGTAGTTCTCGGCCGGCAGGCCGAACGCGTCCCAGCCCATCGGGTGCAGGACGTTGAAGCCCTGCATGCGCTTCCAGCGCGTGATGATGTCGGTGGCCGTGTAGCCCTCGCAGTGGCCGACGTGCAGGCCGGCGCCGGAGGGGTAGGGGAACATGTCCAGCGCGTAGAACTTCGGCTTCTTCGGGTCGAAGGTCGTGCGGTGCAGCCCGGCTTCGCTCCAGCGGGCCTGCCACTTGGGTTCGACGGTGAGTGATCGTAAGGCATCGGCGGCGCGTGAATAGCTGCACCCGTGAAGATTTTGTTCATAGGCGGCACCGGCAACATCAGCTGACAATCAGCGCGAGCTGGTCGAACGCGGCCACGAGGTTCACCTGCTGAACCGCGGAAGACGACGAAATACTCGTTGCCGCCTGCGGCACGCGCGTTATCGCGCACGACATCCACGGTGGCGTGCCGCCGGCGTCGTTGCGCGGCGCGCGCTACGACGTCGTCGTCGACTGGATTGCGTTCACGGTCAACGACATCGAGCGCGACCTCGCCTGGTTCAGCGGCAAGCCCGAAGCGGCCAGCGTGGATCAGCTCGTGTTCATCAGCTCGGCGTCCGCTTACCAGAAGCCGCCCGTGCACCCGGTGATCACCCGAAACCATGCTGCTCGCGAACCCGTTCATACCCAACTGGCGGCCGGCCAACTCGCGAACCACCTCAATATGGCCCGTACTTGGCCCTTTCCAGGGCTAAACTGCGTGCCCCGGCGGACGTAGCTCAGTTGGTAGAGCGTCGGCTTCCCAAGCCGAAGGTCGCGGGTTCGACCCCCGTCGTCCGCTTGCTGCTCACCATCACGAGCACGGCGCGGGCCGCGGTTACCCCTCACGTGGGGGGAACCGCTTCCCACGGCAATTGGCTTAGCTGGCGGTCTCGGCCGTGGCCAACGGGCAGACCAGGCTGTGACCGCGCAGCGTGGCCGCCGTGAACTGGACGCCCGTCGACGCGCCCCCTGGCGGGCCGGTGCTCGAGGCCGTCGCGGTGGCGCCGGTCTCGCCCGAAGTGGCACGGGTGGTCGGGGTCGTCACGGACGGTGGTCGAACCGCCGGCCGGAGATGCATGGAATCTGGCCGGCGAACACGTCGGGAATGAACTTCATGTCGTCGAGCACCCACACGTGGAGCATGTAGTAGTTCGAGTAGTTGACGTTGACGCCGTTCTGGCGCCGCGCACGCTCGAGTCCGTGACGTTGAAGGCGATCATCGCCGCGTCGGTCTTGCGGTGGCAGATCCACGGGTGGTGATGCCACCAGTCGATGTTGCCGGGGAAGCCCGCGGGCGGGCTGCCCGTGGTCGTGCGCACGTAGTAGTCGAAGCCCACCAGCCTCGCGTCTGGGCCGTTGCCGTCGTACTGCATGACCTCGGGCTTTGCGGGGTCGAACTTGTTGTCGAGCCCCGGTTGTCGAGGATCGGGTTCAGCGCCGTGTCGAAGGAGGGGTCGGCCAGCATCTGCGGGGTGATCCCGCCCTTCACGTGATGGGTGCCCATCCCCGGGATGAACGAGGTGATCTCCCGGAACCCGTCAGCCTCTGCCTGGCCCCGCGTCGGGAACTGCACGGCGTACTTCTTCGCGGCGTCGAACTGGACCGACATCGCCACGCAGTCGTCCCACGCCAGCGGGGCCTTGTCGATGTCCGCGTACCAGTCGACGGTACCCACCGCCGGACCCTGGGTGACCGGGATCTCCTCGGTCGACGTGCACCACCACGGAACAGATCCGCCGGCGTCTCGCGCGTTGACCGCACCCTGGTAGTACGCGCACGACGACAGCGCCAGCGCAAGCACTACCGGCATCGCCACGAACGCAAGCCGGCGCACCCCTCCTGCCATCCGATCCCCCATCTAAAGGCCTCCTAAAGGCGGTGGTTTGGCTTGGTAACTCCGCACAGCTCTCAAAGTTGCGGCGTGTGCCCGAATCCTGGTGACTCGACGTGTCGAGTATCCCGCCTGGCGCCCCTGGACGTGGAAAGGGCCCCGGTTGGCCGAGGGCCCTCTCCACGGAGCGACTGCTGTCGCTTTCGCTGCGCGACAGGTGTCGCTCTCAGCACGAAAGATCGTAGCCCGAGGCGCAATCCCCCAGCCGAGGGATCAAGGCTGGTCGAGCTCGAAACTCGAACCGAACGGGGCTATGAGCAGGCGCGCGGCAGCGGCCGCGTGAACGGCAGCTTCGCGCTGAATCGGCAGCCGCGCCCGCCGTTGATCCGGACCCGGCCTCTGCCCGTCGCCGACAGCGTGCGGCCCGTGCGCTCGAACCGCGCGACCACCGACGGGGGCTTGGCGAAGCGGAACCGCAGGCCCCACATCTCGCCTGTGCTCGCCACCGTGCGGTAGGTCCAGCGCCGCGGCCGCTCGGGCACGGGCTCGAAGAAGCCCCAGGTCGCGCGCGGCGGCGAAGGCGCGGTCCCAGACGCCGAAGGTGTGGACGCCGCAGGTGGTGACCGCGGTCACGTCCGCGCCCGCGGCCCGGACGGCGGCGGCGAACGGCGCCTGCAGAGAGTTGAGGGCGGACTCGGTCGCGCCGTCGAGCGCGATGCTGCTCGGGTTCGACCGGGTCCTGGGGGCAGTTGGTCCCGTCGCCGGACGTCAGGTAGAGGCGCGTGTGGCCGTAGTTGGCCGCCAGCGCCTGCGGGCTGTTGCCCTCGGCGTAGGCGCGCTGCGCGCGGGCCGAAGATCGCCTCGTAGCCGTATCCGCCGTGAGCGCCGGAGCAGGCCGACCTGCGTCGACGGCGGATTGCGTGTCGGGCAGCGCGGCGGAGAAGCCCGACGGCGGAGCCGAAGTAGCCGGGCAGCATCGCCGCGTAGCGCAGCGTGCCCTGGCCGCCCATCGAGATCCCGCCGATCGCGTGCCAGCGCCGGCCGGCGACGGATCGGGTAGCGCCGCTCGATCGTCCGGCGCAGGACCCGCAGGTGGTAGGTGGCCCAGGCGGGGTTGCCGCGCACGCCGTCGTTCCACCAGTCGGTGTACATGCCGAACACCCCGCCGTCCGGCATGACGACGATCCCGGGGAAGCCGGCCGCGAGCTTGGTGATGCCGCCGGCGAGGTTGGTGGTGCCCGGAATCCAGGTGTCCGTCCCGCCGTTGGCGCCGTGAAGCAGCCAGAGGACGGGATAGCCGCGCTTCGAGTGGGCGTCGTAGCCGTCGGGCAGCAGGATGTTGACCTTCGGGACCGTGCGGCCGCTTCGAGCTTCCCGCCGGGCGTCGAGGTGTCCACCAGCGGGCTCGGGAGCTCGAAGCTCCGCAGCTTGGCCGCACCCGCGGTTGCGGGCGTGAGGGCAAGCAGGCCGACGGCCACCACGATGCCGAGCCGCGCGCGACGCTTCAGCTTGGCCGCCCTCATGGCGCGAGCGTAACGCGCCCCGCCCTGGCGGACCCTCAGACCCTGAGGTCCACGCCGACCTCGAACATCTCCACCGTGGACCGGTGGCCCATCCCGTCGGCGGGTGGGCTCATCGAGTTGAGCACCTCGTGACCGGCCTTCAGGTCCTCCTCGGTGTCGAACAGCGAGATGGCGAGGCCCTGGCCCTTCTCGGGGTCCACCAGGAGGAGGAATCCCTTGGCCGGAACTCCCTCCGGCGGCCCGGAATCGGCGCGGGCCTTGATCTCGTCAACGCTGCGGCGCAGCCCGTCGGCCTCCGCACCCTCGAAGCGTGCCACCCGTGCGTACATCCGGACTCCTCTCGTCGAGACGGCGCGAGCAGCGCCGGGGCGGCGAGTATCCCCCGCGGCGGGCGGAGGGAGCAACCCCGTCAGCAGAGTCCGCGCACTCGGCGCTTCAGCGTCACGAGCCGGCCGCCGGCCAGCCGCGCCCGGACGACCACGAGGCCGCGGGCATGGCCGCGCATTCGCTTCCGCGTGACCGTGACCCTGAACGGCCGGGACCGGTCGGTGCCCACGGACCTCGAGCGGATTCTGAGGCCGGCGCGACGAACCTGGCCGAGGCCCGTGCCCCGCACCGTGAGCACGGCGGCGTGGCGCCGGCAGCCGTGCGCGCG
Organism: uncultured Thermoleophilaceae bacterium; assembly: GCA_963752455.1. GTDB lineage: Bacteria > Actinomycetota > Thermoleophilia > Solirubrobacterales > Thermoleophilaceae > JACVRW01. The sequence continues at coordinate 182,386 of CAVVYE010000009.1, read as the reverse complement.
GCGGTAGCGGAGCCCCAGCGAGAGCCTCACCCTCGGCTTGGCCTTGACCGCGGGACCGAGCTCGTGGTGAGCGGGGCGGTGACCTGGGCGTGTCGCCGCGGCCCGTCGGCGGACCCCGCGGGGTCGAAGAACATCGTGCGCGTGGTGGTCAGGCGGTCGGCGGGAGCGCTGCCGCCGGCGGGCTCGTCGGTGGATCCGATGGAGCCGTTGATCCAGGGACCGCTGGCCCCGTAGAAGCCGGCGTCGCCCTGGCACGGGGCTGCCCGACGACGGGCTCGCCTGGTCGCGGTAGAACGAGGTGAACTTGCTCGCGGCGACCGTCGAGCTCCATGTGTGCACGCTCGTCAGCGCGCCCTGTGACCGTCCACGCTCTCCCAGGTGAGCGCTCCCGGGGTCACCGAGTCGGCCACGCCGTTGATGGTGACGCCGGCGAGGTTGTTGTTGTTCCGGTAGGTCATTCCGGAGGCCGCGGCGCTGTAGTCCATGAAGCTCATGACGCTGGGAATGGGGTGCACGCGGAGGTAGATGGTGTCCTCCTCGCGACCCGCGTAGAACACCTGCTGCCTCTCCGTCATGGGTCCGCTGTTGGCCCCCAGGAACGCGCGGATCCCCCGCACCGGGCCGCTGCGATTCACGAGGAATGCTCCCTCACCGCCGGCAAAGGTGCGCCGTGCTGCGACCGCAGACAGTCGGGACTGAACTGGTTCTCGTTTCGGTCGAGGATGTCGGGGCCGCTCGGCGCCGATGCTCAGGCCGCTCTCCTTCCAGCGGTCGGCGAAGGCGCGCGAGTAGCGGGGCGTGACCACGGTCGAGCTCTCCGTGTTGTTCCCCGCCGCGAACCTGTAGGTAGACGGGTAGGCGCCCGAGGCCAGACGGAATGTGTAGTTCCACATACCGTCGCCCGGCGCCCGGGTCGAGCGACGCCGCTCCGGCGGAAGAGGTAGGCGTAGCCCACCCCGCCGTCCAGCGGATCGGCGACCTTCACCCGAACCCCCGAGCCGGCGCGGACTCCCGCCGGATACGGCACCGCGCCGGCCGCCGGCGCCGTGTCCTTGGCCATGAACGCGATCTCGTCGTTCGCGTCGAGCGCGGGATCGCTGTCCGCCCCCACCAGCGTGCCCCCATCGGCGTACCTGAGCTTGGCGGGCGTGGGGAAGGGGGAGTAGCAGAGGCCGTTGCCGCCGCAGCTGAACGAGGTGGGGTAGGCGGTGCGCAGGTCGAAGAGCTTGCGCTCGTCCACCTGCACCGGGATCTGCTTCCAGGCTCCCCTCCAGGCGAAGGCCACCACGTCGCCCGGCGCCGTGCCGAGCAGCGCGGGAGCGCCGGCGCCGGTGAGCACCACGGGATCGTCCGGCCGGTTCAGCGGCGCCGCTCCGGCCGTGGGCACGGGCAGCACGAGCGCGGCGACCACGAGGGCCCCGATGGTGAGGTGGCGCATGTCCTACCTGCTTCGGGACATTCGGCAGCGCCCTTGAGGCGGCGTCCTCAGTTCAGGTCGCGGGCGCGCAGCAATACCGCGCTGACGGCGAACGTGCCCGCGATCCAGGCCAGCATCGCCAGCACGGCGAGCCCGGGGGCCAGCAGGTCCACGTCGCCCAAGCCGGACTCCTCCGGGAGGGACGGCCGACGCGGCGGTGGGCAGGGCGACGAACGGGGCGTAGCGGAACACCTCCGGCACCAGCCCGATCAACACGGGCTCGACCACGAACGCGATCAGCAGCAGGCCCACCACCGCCACCACCTGGTTGCGCACCAGAGCTCCCACGCACACGCCGAAGGCGCCGAGGAGCATGGCCACGCTGGCGTTGTGCCCGATCTGCGCCGCGAGCTCGCCGAGCCCGGGCGTGGGGAGGTCGCGCACGCTCAGGATCGTGTACCCGATCGCGGCCACGGAGAGCGAGATGGCCAGCGACAGCAGGAGTCCCGACCACGGCGAACGCGAGCGTCTTGGCGGCCAGGAACCGCAGGCGGTCCGGAGCGGCGAGCAGGGAGCTGGTGATGGTGCGGTGGCGCCACTCGCCGCTGATGCCCACCACGGCCAGGATGATGATGAAGAGGCTGCTCGTGTCCGCCGTGAACACGTCGGTGAGGACGCTGTCCTGCGTGGGCTCGGTGAGCAGGCTCACAAGGCCGGCGATGAGCAGCGAGGTGCCCACGGCAAGCCCGGCGAACGCGATGAAGGTCCGGGTGGTGCGCAGCTTCAGCACCTCGGCCTGGAGCAGCGCGGTCATGTCGGGTCCGCCGTGAGCTCGAAGAACGCGTCCTCGAGCGAGCGCGACACCGCCACCAGCTCGGTGAGGGCCAGCCCGTGGTCCGCCGCCAGCCGGCCGACCCGTTCGGGGGTGGTGCCGCGCGCGACCAGCGCGCCGCTCTGCGGCCTCCGCCGTCGACCCCGGCTTCGGCGAGGACCCGAGCCAGGCGATCCGGCTCGGCCGCGCGCACCCGGGTGACCGGGCCGTCCACTCCGCCCAGCACCTCCTCGAGCGATCCGCTGGCCCGGAGCGAGCCGTGGGCGATCACCACCACGTCGTCCACGCTCTGGGCCACCTCCGAGAGCAGGTGGCTGGACACCAGCACGGCGCTGCCGCGCGCCGCCTCGGCGCGGAGGAGGTCGCGCATCCAGCGGATGCCGGGAGGATCGAGCCCGTTGGCGGGCTCGTCCAGGACGAGCACCTGCGGGTCGCCCAGCAGCGCTGCGGCGATGGCGAGGCGCTGGCGCATTCCCATCGAGTAGCCCTTCACGCGGCGGTTCGCCGCCGCCGTCAGCCCGACGCGGTCCAGCACCTCGTCCACGCGCGAGTCCGGGTGGCTGCCGGCGGCGGCCAGCACGCGCAGGTGGTTGCGGCCGCTGCGCCCCGGGTGGAAGCTCGCGTCCTCCAGCACCACGCCGACCTGGCCGCTCGGGTGCGGAAGGTCCTCGTAGCGCCGCCCGTCGAAGGTCCCGCGCCCCGAGTTCGGGTGGATCAGCCCGAGCAGCATGCGCAGGGTGGTGCTCTTGCCCGCCCCGTTGGGGCCCAGGAAGCCCGTGACGCGGCCCGCCTGGACCTCGAACGAGAGGTCGGTGACCGCGTGCACCTTGCCGAAGCTCTTGCTGAGCCCGTCGATCTCCACCGCAGCTGTCATGGCCGACACCCTAGGCGCGCTCCGGACGGCGCACATCGGGCGCAGGGCGGGACCCGGCCTCCCACTTCAGGATGAGCGCGGGCGCACCAGTCCCACGTCGTAGGCGTAAACCACCGCCTGCACACGGTCGCGGAGCTCGAGCTTCCGCAGCATCGCCGAGACATGGGTCTTGACCGTCGCCTCGGTCAGCACCAGCCGTCTCGCGATCTCCGCGTTGGACAGCGCGAGCGCCACCAGGCGCAGCACCTCGAGCTCGCGGGCGGTCAGCTCGTCCAGGTCCGGTGGGGCGTCCGCGGGGTCGGGCAGGGTGCCCGCGAAGCGGTCGAGCAGGCGGCGCGTGACGCTCGCCGCCAGCAGGGCGTCGCCGCGGGCCACCACCCGGATCGCCTCGGCGAGCTCCGCGGGCCGCACGTCCTTCAGCAGGAAGCCGCTGGCACCCGCGCGCAGCGCGGCGAACACGTACTCGTCGAGGTCGTGCGTGGTGAGAATGATGATCCGGGCCGGGCTGCCCGAGGCCACGATCCGCCGTGTGGCCTCGATCCCGTCCATCGTCGGGCATGCGAACGTCCATCAGGATCACGTCGGGCTCGGTGGTGCCCGCCTGCGCCACCGCCTCGGCCCCGTCGCCCGCCTCGCCCACCACCTCCATGTCGTCGCGCGCGTCGAGGATCATCCGGAAGCCGCCGCGAACGAGAGCCTGATCATCGGCGATCAGGACGCGGGCGGTCACGGGCCCGCTCCGAGGGGCAGGCGAGCGTGGACGCGGTAGCCGCCGCGCGCCTGGGGCCCGGCCTCGAGCGTGCCGCCCAGCAGGGCCGCGCGCTCACGCATGCCCACCAGGCCGTGGCCACCGTCGGCCGTCCTCGACGACGCCGACGCGGCCGTCGTCGCGCACGTCCACCTCCAGCTCGTCGGCCCCGTAGCGGAGCGTGACCTCGGCGCGGGTGGCGCGGGCGTGCCGCAGCGTGTTGGTGAGGGCCTCCTGCACGATCCGGTACGCGGACAGGTCCACGCCCGCCGGCAGCGGCGACTCGGGGCCCTCGCGGCGCAGCACCACCTCGAGGCCGCCCGCGCGCAGCGGCTCGCGCCAGGCTCGTCCAGGCGGTCGACCCCCGGCTGGGGCGCCGTGGCGCCCGACGTCGTCGCCCGGACGCACCGCGCCGAGAAGCCGCCGGAGCTCTCGCAGGGCATCCCGGCCGGCGTGCTCGATCGCCCGGAGCGAGGCGCGCGCCTGGTCCGGGCGCGAGTCGAACACATCGTCGGCGGCCGCCGCCTGCACCACCATCATCGAGACGCTGTGCGCGATCACGTCGTGCAGCTCGCGGGCGATGCGCGCCTGCTCGTCGGCCACCGCGCGCCGGGCCTCGCCCGAGATCGCCACCCGGCGGTTTCGCGCCGCCTCTCCGAGCGCCCAGGCGCCCACGGCCAGGGCCATGGCGAACAGGACGTCGCCCAGCGGCATTTCGATGTATGCGACGGCGCACGCGCCGAGCACCCCCACCAGACCCGTTATCGAGATGCGAGGCGGGCGGGCGGCGGCCAGCGACCCGACGGCGAAGTACGCGGCCACCGGCAGCACGGTCTCCGGCGCGAGCAGCTCCACCACGACTCCGCCCAGGACGGCGATCGCCGTGACTGCCTCGGGGTGAGTCCGGCGACGGGTGAGCGCGGCGGCCTGAAGCACGGAGACCGGCACGCCCAAGAGCAGCACCACCTCGCGACGGGTCGAGTCGTACTCGTCGAGCATGATCAGGACGAGGAAGAGCCCGACCCCGATCGGGATCAGGGCGTCGCCGATGCGCAGCAGCCGCTTGCGAGAGGGAAACCTCACGAGCCGATGGTGCCCCATCGGCCCCGCGCCCGCATCGGTCTCAAGGATGAGAACGGCAGGTGTTGGCCGAGCGCTACCGGTTCAGCGGTATGGCGAGCGGCCCCAGCGTACGGCCGCCGGAGCGGATGGAGACCTTCACCTCGCCGTTGCGCTTGGCGCCCGGAGCGATGTTCAGCGAGTCCCGGGGGCTTGCCACCGTGAAGCTCTTCAGCCGCAGTCCGCCGAGCCGCGCGACCACGTTGCGGCCGGACCCGAAGGCCGGCACGCGGTGCCCGTTGGCCACCACCGCCACCCGCGTTCCGCGGACCAGCCGGACCCCGGCGGGAAGCCGCAGCCGGAGGTTCGCCGCACGGCGCGGCACGCCGAGGGAGACGTGTGCCAGCAGCCCGCGGCGGAACACCACGGCATCGGCCGACGAGGGCGGCCGGGCGGCGGACAGCGAGCGGCCGTCGAGCTTCCACGATGCGGGCACCCCGAGTCCGAGCTGGTGCAGCACGGTGGGGGCGATGTCCACGATCAGGGGCTTGCCCACGCGCTTGGTGAGCCCGGGGCCCGCACCGAACACGAACGAGGTCTGCTCGAGCGGCGTGCCGCCGATGTGGCTGGCCACGCTCGGGAAGTCGTAGGGGCGCTGGCCGTGATCCGTGGTCACGAGCACCGTCCAGCTCTCGAACGGATAGGTGGGACGCGCGCGAATGGCGCTCAGGAGGCGGCCGATACGGGCGTCGGTGGTGGCGATGGAGGCCGCGTAGGGCGGGAGGGCGGAGCCCACCAGGTGCGCGGTCTCGTCCACGAGGCCGAGGTACACGAAGCTCGGCGTCGGGATCGCCGCGGCGCAGGTAGCGCGAGGCCGCGTTGGTCACCAGCCTCGTCGCCGGCGTTCCATGCCTCGAGCGGTCTCCACCGTGGTGTCGAGCGCGTAGCGGGCGTCCTGCGGAGCCGAAGATGCGGCCCGCCGTTCTTCACCAGTCCGATGTTCGCCCAGTCGCTGGCCAGGAAGGTGCTGGTCCGCGGCTGCACGCTCTCGATCCGGGTGAGGAAGTCGGAGTAGCCGTTCTTGGTGGCCTGCCAGCGGGTCCATGTTGAGCTTGAAGCCGAACACCCCGTGCTTGGCCGGCCACACGCCGCTCGCGATCGAGGACCAGCCCACCTCGCTGAGCGTGAGGGCCTCGGGCGGGGCGTACCCGAGCTGAGAGGGCCTGCCGAAGCCGAGCCGCCTCAGGCGCTTGAGGTTCGGCGCCTGGCCAGAGCGCATCGCGGCCTGGACCAGGTCCCAGCGGGTGCCGTCGGTGCCGATCACGAGCACCTTGTTGAGGCTCGCTCCGGGGGGTCCGCTGACCGGTGCCGATTGAGCCGATGCCGCGGGCGCGGCGGCGGCGAGGGCGAGCAGGGCGAGGACCGGCGTAAGGAGCTTCACCTTCACAGCATCTTTGCAATCGGCTCCGCGCGCAAGCGAGAACATCACTGGGCGGGCAGGTGGCGGTCGAAGAAGGCGGCGGCCTGGCTGCCGAACTCGGCGGTGAACTGGTGCACGGCGAGGATGAGAGCGGTCTCGTTCACGACCTCGTTCCTCTGCGGCGCCACGGAGGCCGGGAGGCTCGCGGCGGCCGCCCTGATGGCGGCCTGCTGAATGTTCGGCACCGATCCGGTCGCCCTGCGCGTTCCAGACCCCGGTGGCCACCAGGGCGTTGAAGATCCCCTGGGCCTCGCCGGAGTCGATCCCCGGTATGCGGAGGTACTGCTCCTTGTTCAGCCTGCGCTCCTGCGAGATGTACAGCTCGCTGGGGGTGCCCGAGTCGTGGGCGGTGTTGTAGTCGGCGATCACCTGGAGCGGTGGCACGGTGAAGTCGTGGATCGCGTGGAGAAGACGGTGGGCACGGTGAGCTTGCCCGGGCCCTCCACGGACGGCGCGGCGTTCCCGTGGCTCGCCCAGATGGCCTTCACCGGATACCCGGCGGTCTTCCAGGACTGGCCCCAGAGGGTCACGAAGCGGGCCCCGTTCGACATGCCGATGCCCACGAGGGGCGTGTTGGCCTCCAGCGGCGTGGTGGCCACCAGGTTCGCCTGCAGGCGCCCGAGCCGGGCGAGGTCGGGATTGCGTCTGGAGCGAGGTGTTGAACACGTCCCAGCGCTTGTCGCCGGTGCGCTCCGTGCTCGAGGTGGACACGAATCCGTAGCCCCGGGCGATGAGCAGGTTCAGGACGGCGACGGTCTCGGTCCGCTCGGCGAAGTTGGCGCTGCCGTTGCTCCCGTGGAAGACGTAGACCATGCCGCGGGGGTGCTCGGGCACGTACGAGATCACGGGGAAGCCCTCGAAGGTGGAGTGCTTGAACGTGACCGAGGGCGTGACGGCGCAGCCGGCGGCCACCAGGTCGTCGCGAGCACGGCAACGAGCGCGACCAGGGACCACAGCCGGCGGCGGGGGGCGGAGGGCGACACCTGCCCCCTGAACACAGCTCCCGGCCGATCGGAGCGGTGTCCGCGATCAGGCGCGGCTCAGGCGTGCGACGGCCCGGCGTCGCTCACGCCGAAGCGGTCGTGCAGGTGGCGCAGCGGCCGCGGCGCCCACCAGTTCCACCGGCCGAGCAGCGCCATCAGCGACGGCACGAGCAGGGCGCGCACGATCGTCGCGTCGATCAGCACGGCCAGCGCCGTGCCCACGCCCAGCTCCTTGATGAAGATCATCTTCGAGGTGGCGAACGCCCCGATCGCGATGCAGAAGAGCACGCGCCGCCGCCGTGACGATGCGGCCCGTCCGCTGCAGCCCGAGGGCCACCGCCTCGCGGTCGGAGGCGCCCTGGTCGCGCGCCTCCTTGATGCGCGAGAGCAGGAACACGCCGTAGTCGGTGGACAGCCCGAACACCAGCGCCAGCAGCACGATCGGCTGGGTGATCTCGAGCGCGCCCTGGCTCGAGTAGCCCAGCAGCCCCTCGAAGCGGCCGTCCTGGAAGATCAGCACCAGCGCGCCGAAGGTGGCGCTGAGCGTGAGCACGTTCATGAGCACCGCCTTCACCGGGAGCACCACGGATCCGGTCATGACGAACAGGACGATCAACGTGGCCAGGGCGATGATCGCGAGGGCCACGGGCAGGTGACTCGCAATGCTCTCCCGCAGGTCGATGAAGTGCGCGCTGGATCCGCCCGCCGACACGGCGAAGGGCGGGTTCAGGGCGCGCACGTCCTCCACCAGCCGCTCGCTTGTCGGGGTGAGCGGGCCGGATCTCGACACCACGTCCACGCGCGTGAGCCCTGGAGCCACCGGTCGCGGGGCGGAGACCTCGGCCACGCCCTCCACGCCGCCGCACCCGCCGCACATAGGCGGACAGCCGCGGGCCGGGGCTCTCCTCCACGGCGAGGAAGGTGGGACTGGTCCGGTGCGGGGGGAAGTCCCGCTGAAGCGTCTGGTCCACCTGCCGGGCGCTCGCGCCGGGGGGCAGCACGGACGCGTCCACGGTCGTGAAGTCGATCGAGAAGAAGGGGATGCCGAGCGCGATGAGGATGGCGGCGCTGGCGGCGGCCACCCGCCCGGGACGCCGCATCACGAACCGCGACAGCCGGTACCACCCGCCGCTCTCGTCGCCCCGCGCCTCGCGCTCGCGGGCCCGCTGGAGCCGCCGCGGCGCGAGCGCGTTCACGCGCGGCCCGAGCAGCATGAGCACCGCGGGGAGGAGGGTGAGCGCCACGGCGCTGGCCAGCAGCGCCACCAGCACGCCGCCGATGCCCATCGAGTAGAGGAAGCGCTGCGGGAACACGATCAGGGAGGACATCGCGGCCGCCACCGTCAGGGAGCTGAAGAGAACCGTGCGGCCGGCCGTGGCCAGCGTGCGCCGGAGGGCCTGGCCACGGTCCGCGGTGCGCTCCATCTCCTCCCGGAACCGGGACACGACGAAGAGGCTGTAGTCGATGGCCAGGCCCAGCCCGAGCCCGGTGACCAGGTTGAGGGCGAACACCGACACGGACCCGAGCTCGCTGGCGATGCGCAGCGACAGGAAGGTGAGCAGGATCGTGGTGATCCCCACCATCGGCGGCAGCAGGGCGGCCACGCCGCTCCGGAAGAAGAGGAACGACAGGAGGAACAGGAAGGGCAGGGCCAGCAGCTCGGCCCGCGCCAGGTCCTCCGACACCTGCTCGTTGGCCTCGATGTTGGCGATCTCCCCGCCGCCCAGCTCCACGCGCGGGCGTCCCTCGAAGCGGTCGCGCAGGCGCTCGGCCGCGTCCGAGGCCTCCACCTCCGGCCTGAAGCTGGCCGCCACGTAGGACGCCCGGCCGTCGCGCGAGACGAGCGCACCGCCGCCCTCCCGGAAGGTGCTGACCCGCGCCACGTCCGGGTCGCGCCGCAGCTCCGCGGCCACGGCCAGCACCTCGGCGCGGCCGGCGGGGCTGCGCACGCTCTGGCGGGGCCGCACCAGGGCCACCACGTCGGTGGTCGCGTTCGCCCCCGAGCGCTCGAGGAGCTGCTCGGCGCGGTAGCTCTCGCTGGCCGGGTCGTCGGCGCCGTAGGGGTCGAGCCGGTCGGCCACGCCGCCGCCGAGCGCGCCGGCCACCACGGCCAGCAGCGCCACGGCGGCCACGACCCTGCGGGGGCGGCGGACGACGATCTCCGACAACAGCGCCGAGCATGATCAGGTGCTCCTCTCGTCCTCGATCTCACGCTCCACGCGATTGCACCAGTCCACGTAGAACTCGTTCAGCTCGATGCCCCACTCGAGCACCCTCAGGGGCGAGCGCTTGCGCCCGTCGGGCGCGGTCTCGGGTGGGTGCAGGCCGCGCAGGCGCGTCCAGCGCGCGCTCGTGCACCGCGCGCGTGCGCTCGGATCAGCGCGAGCTGCTCGTCGGGGTCGAGCGCGTCGGCGAAGAAGAGCTTGAGGGCGCCCTCGTGGCGCAGCTCCATCGAGAGCGGGGAATCGGAGGCGAGCCAGTCGTGGAGCGCGCGCTCGCCGGCCGCGGTGAGCTCGTACGCGCGCCGGCGGCGCCCGTCGCTGTCGTCGTCGGTGCCGGTCACGAGCCCGGCCTCCTCGAGCCGCTTCAGCTCGGGGTAGATCTGCCCGTAGCTCGCGGCCCAGAAGTTGCGCGTGGACACGTCCACGAGCGACTTGATCTCGTATCCGGTGCGCCGGCCGAGCCTGAGCATCCCGAGCACCACGTATGCGGTCTTGCTGAGCTCCATATATCGCATAGATATATCACAGCGATATATGGAACGGGTCGCGTAACGCTCGCGTCACCCTTGGGCCGTCGCCCGTGGGCCGACCGAAACCGTTGCCATGTACGCCGCTGGCGACGCGTCCTGAGACGGGATACGACGCAGGTACAGCGGCGTGGCGCGGAACCTGTCCCGCACCACGAAGTAGGCCGGCTTGGTCACCCCGTAGTAGTCGAGCAGCCCCTTCTGATGACGGGTGTTGGGCGCGTACGGGGCCGGCCGCCGGCCCGCGCCGCCGCTCCAGCCGGGATAGATCTCGAACTCCCGCAGCGTCCAGTAGATGGCGCCGGAGAGCATGGGCGCGCGGTCGATCACGTCCAGCGTGCGCCTGTGCGTGCATGGTCTGGAACGCGTAGCTGCCCTTCAGCGACTCCGGCGCGTTCGCCAGCTCGGGGCGGGCCTCGGCGCCCCACTCGGTCATCACCATCGCGGTCTTCGGATAGTGGTCGCGCAGCTCGTACAGGAACGGCTCGAGGTCGTTGAAGTCCGCCACCCACCGGTACCACCCGAAGTACTGGTTCACCCCCAGCAGCTCGAAGCGCTCATAGGTGAACTGCTCGCCGTAGCCCGGCCGCCCCTTGATGTCCACGGAGATGGGCACGGTCGGATCGAGGTTCCCCGCCAGCACGCGGGCGCGGTCCAGGAAGATGCGAGTGCCCGGCTTGGCGTCGGGCGAGAAGGACAGCTCGTTGGCCACGGCGTGGGTGAGCACCGACGGATGACTGCGCCCCGCCTTCACGGTCCGCGCGACCGAGACCAGCGCCCGGTGGCGCTCCTTCGGGCGCCAGAGGATGTGGGCCCGGCTGTCGCGCTGCCAGATCGGGGCCTCGTTCCACACCAGGATCCCCGCCCGGTCGAAGCGCGAGAGCAGGCGGTCGTTCATCAGGTAGTGGGCGCGGGTCACGTTCGCGCCCAGGCCCTTCAGCTCGCTCACGATCGTGTCCATGTCCGAGTTGGTGAGCGCGGCGCCGTGGCCCGGCATGTCCTCGTGGATCGAGGCGCCGCGCAGCTGCACCCGGCGGTTGTTCAGGTAGAGGTGCCCGCGCTTCACGTTCACCGAGCGCATGCCGATGCTCCGGCGAATCAGCTGCTGCACCGCTCCGCGCTCGCGAAGGGTGATGCGGGCGGAGTAGAGCCGCGGCCGCTCGGGCGACCACAGCTCCGGTCGCGGGACGGGCATCGACAGGCGCACCCGCCGGCGCGCCGAGGTGAGCTTCCCGAGCCGGAATGAGCGGGCGATCGTGCGGCCGCGCGGCGAGCGCAGCTGCACCTGGAGGGTGGGGTTCACCCCGCGGCGGGTCCGGCGCTCCAGCGTGCCGTCGAGCAGAAGCTCGGCGCGGCAGCGGCGCGCCTGTCCGCGGCAGCGCACCTGCGACATCGTGCCCAGGTCCTGGAGGTGAGCCGGACCCACGGCCTCCAGGTGCACCGGACGCACGATCCCGCCCCAGTTCCACCAGCCCTCGGGCAGGTCCGGGTCCTTGCGGCTGTCCACCACCACCACGAGCTGGTTCGGCCTTCCGGGCCGCAGCCCGCGGGCATCGAAGCCGAAGGGCGTGTACGGGTCCGTGTTGCGGCCGAGCCGGCGTCCGTTCAGGAACACGGCGGCGGTGCGCCGGACGCTCTCGAAGTTCAGCCGCCAGCTGAACCCCCGTGGCGTCGCGCGGCCCGGTGAAGGCCACCCGGTAGCGGCGCACGCTGCCCGAATAGAGCGAGGCGATCGCGCGCGGGTCGAACACGCTCGGCACCTTCACGGGACGCCAGTCACCCGCGGTCTGCGCCGCTCGCGCCGCCGGCAGCGGCGGTGCCTCGGGGTCCGCCCCGTCGGGGGCCGTCTCCTCGGGCGGCGCCTCCTGGGGCGGCGCGGGCGCGGACGGGTCCACGCGCTCCTCCCAGCCCCGTGACAGGGGGACGTGTTCCGGGGGCGCGGCGGCCGCGGCGGCCGGAGCGGCCAGCGCGAGTACCGGGAGCACGGCTATGAGGACGCGGCGCATCGGCGGTTCAGGGTAGGAGAACCGGCGCCGGAGGTCTGCAACAGTTCTGGCGTGTGCCTCCGGTGATGGCCGCCGTCGACTCGCTCGACACCCCCCTGGCGGTCCTCGGCGGCATGCTCGTGGTGGGGGCGCTGCTGGCCGGCCTGGCCCGCCGGAGCTTCCTCTCGCTCACCGCGCTGTTCGTGGTGGCCGGCTTCCTCCTGGGCGACGGCGGCCTGGGCGTGCTGGACCTCGACCCGCGGTCGGGATTCGTGGGCTCGCTCGCGGTCGTGGCGCTGGTCGTGATCCTGTTCCGCGACGGCCTGGAGGTGGAGGCGGAGATGCTCCAGCGGGCCTGGCACCTTCCGCTGCGCAAGCTCGTGCTGGCGATGCCGCTCACCGCCGGGCTGGTGGCCGTGGTCACGCATGCGCTCACCGACCTCGGCTGGACCGAGTCGTTCCTGGTGGGCGCCCTGCTCTCGCCCACGGACCCCGTGCTCTCCTCCACAGTGGTGACCAACCCACGGGTCCCGCGACTGATTCGGCACTCCCTGAACCTCGAATCCGGCCTGAACGACGGCCTGGCCCTGCCCGCGGTCCTCGCCCTCACGGCGGCCGCCGAGCAGGACAGCGACTTCACCTGGTGGAGCTTCGTGCTCCAGGACGTGACCGTGGGACTGGCCACCGGCCTCCTGGTCGCCTTCGTGGCCTCGCGGCTGATGCCGCGCGGGGAGGCCGTGAGCCCGCACCAGAAGGCGCTCTACGCGCTCGGGGTGGCCTTCGCGGCCTACGGCGCGGCCGTGCTGCCGCCCGAGGGCAACGGCTTCATCTCGGTGTTCGTGGCCGCGATCGCGCTCGGCATCTGGCGGCCGGACATCCGCGACTGCTTCGAGGAGCGCACCGAGGACGTGATCGAGCTGGTGAAGCTCGGCGTGTTCCTGGTGTTCGGGGCGATCCTGACCCTCGACTTCATGTTCGCGGACGGCTGGGCGGCCGTGGGCATCGCCGCCTTCACGCTGCTCCTGGCGCGCCCCATCGCGATCTTCGCCGCCCTGGCCGGGAGCGGGCAGGTGGACACCGCTTCAAAGGCCTTCATGGCCTGGTTCGGGCCGAAGGGGGTGGCCACCATGACCTTTGCCCTGCTCGTGCTCAACTCGGACGCGCCGAACGCCGAGCGGGTGGCCGGAATCGCTGCCCTGACGGTGTTCGCGTCGATCATCGCGCACGGGCTCACGGACCACCCGGGAGCCGAGTGGATGGCCCGCCACGCGGAGCGCAGGCCGGAGGCGGCGGCCGTCGGCTGACGCCGGGGGCGACCTTGGCGGACTGCCGGGGCCTGGCCTGCCAGAATCGGGGCCGATGGACCCCACCCGCAAGCGCAAGATCCGCCTGGTGGTCACTCTCGGCCTGGCCGTCTGCCTGGCGGTGACCCTGCTGTACACGAGCTTCAGCGCCTCCACGGAGGCCAGCAAGCCCAGCGAGCTGAAGCCGGGCCGCTCCTATGAGGTCACCGGCAAGGTGGTGGACTCCTCGGTGCGCCACCAGGGCGATCGCCTGCGCTTCCGGATCCGTGACCGCGACGGCACGACGTCGGTGCCGGTGGTGTACGCGGGCGTCGTGCCCGACCCGTTCCGGGAGGGACGCGAGGTGATCGTGTCCGGCGAGCTCAAGAACGGAACCTTCGTGGCGGAGCGCGACTCGCTCGTCACCAAGTGCCCCTCGAAGTTCACGAAGCAGAAGCCCGACTCGGCGTCGTCGCCGAGCTAGATGGCGGCCGTCGGGTCCGCCTGTCTCGCCGTCGGGCTGCTCACGGCGGTGTACGCGGCCCTGGCGTCGATCCACGGCGCGCGCGGCGCCGGACGCCAGTGGGTGGTGTCCGGCCGCCGGGCGATCTACTGCCTCGCCCTGCTGCTGGTCACGGCCTTCGCGATCCTCGAGTCCGCGTTCCTCCGGTCCGACTTCTCCTACGCCCTGGTGGCCCAGGGCTCGTCCACGGACACGCCGACGTTCTACAAGGTCACCGCGCTCTGGGCGACCCAGGACGGCTCGCTGCTCCTGTGGTCCACGCTGCTGGCGCTGTTCTCCACCGCGGTGCTGTTCCTCACCCGGCGCTCGCTGCGCGAGATCGCCCCGTGGGCCACCGCGGTGCTGGCCGTGGTGGCCGCGTTCTTCCTGCTGCTGATGGTGGGATGGGAGAACCCGTTCGACACGCTCGCCTCACCGCCGGCCGAGGGCGCGGGCCTCAACCCGCTGCTGCGCCACCCGGCGATGATGATCCACCCGCCGATGCTCTACACGGGCTACGTGGCCTTCTCCGTGCCCTTCGCCTTCGCCATCGGCGCGCTGATCACCCGCAACACGGGGGCCGACTGGATCCGCGCCACCCGGCGCTTCGCGCTCGTGGCCTGGACCTTCCTGGGCACGGGGATCATGCTCGGGGCGCTCTGGTCCTACACCGAGCTGGGCTGGGGCGGCTACTGGGCCTGGGATCCGGTGGAGAACGCCTCGCTCATGCCCTGGCTCACCGGCACCGCGTTCATCCACTCGATCATGGTGCAGGAGAAGCGAGGCCTGCTGAAGGTGTGGAACGTGTGCCTGGTGTGCGCCACGTTCGCGCTCGCACTCGTGGGCACGTTCCTGGTGCGCTCCGGGATCCTCGACTCGATCCACGCCTTCGGCGACTCCACGATCGGCGTGCAGTTCCTCGTGTTCATCGGCCTGGTGGTGGCGGTGTCGGCCGGGCTCATCATCAGCCGCCTGCCCTACCTGCGCAGCGAGGCCAAGCTCGACTCGCTGCTCTCGCGGGAGTCCTTCTTCCTGCTGAACAACCTCGTGCTGGTGGGCCTCTGCCTGGTGATCTTCTGGGGCACCTTCTTCCCGCTCATCTCCGAGGCGCTGACGGGCGAGAAGGCGAGCGTCGGCCCGCCCTGGTTCGACCGCCTGACCACGCCGATGGCGCTGGTGCTCGTCCTGCTCTCCGGGATCGGCCCCGTGCTGGCGTGGCGCAAGGTCACCTGGAGCTCGCTGCGCCGGGTGCTGGTGGTGCCGGTGGTGGTGGCCGCGCTCGCGGCCGTGATCCTGGCCGCGTTCACCCCGGCCGCCGAGAGCACGCCCTCGCTGATCATGTTCACCTTCGTGGCCTTCACCCTGGCGGTGATCGCGCAGGAGTTCGCCCGCGGAGCCCGCGCGCGCCGGACCATGACCGGGGAGTCCCTGCCGCGTGCGCTGGTGCGGATGACCGGGCGCAACCGGAGGCGCTACGGCGGCTACATGGTGCACGCCGGGATCGCCGTGCTGTTCCTGGGCGTGGCCGCCTCCTCGGCGTTCCTCGACCAGCGGGACCTGCGCCTGCGGCCGGGCGACACGTTCGACCTGGACGGCTACCAGGTCACCTACAAGCGCGCCACGGCCCGGCTGGCCGACGACCGCGCGGGCACCGGCGCGCCGATCTCGCTCGGCGCCGTGCTGGAGGCGCGCAAGGGGGACGAGCACTTCACCCTCCACCCGTCGCGCAACTACTACTCCACCCAGGATCCGGGCAAGGGCGTGATCTCGCGCTTCTTCGAGGGAGAGGCCAACAGCGAGGTGGACGTGCGCTGGGGCCTGCGCAAGGACTTCTGGCTCGCCGTCCGGCCCGACCTCTCCGTGCTCGAGGGCGCCATCGCCAAGGGCGACCGCCAGTTCCGCGACTCGCCCGGCGACGTGCAGGCCATCGTGATCGCCGCCCTGGTGGAGCGCTACCGCCGCGACCCGCCGCCCGCCGCCTTCCGGGCCATCGTCTCGCCGCTCGTGGTGTGGATCTGGATCGGAGGCGGATTCGCCGTCCTCGGTGCGCTGGTGGCTCTGTGGCCTTCGCCGGAGGCCCGCCTGCGCCGGGTGCGCAGCCTCTACTCCGCGCGCCTCGGGCGCGAGCTCTCGCGGGCCTAGGGCACGCGACGTGGAATACGCGCTGGCCTTCATCGCCCTCGCGGCCCTCGTGGCCATGGCCGTGCTGATCCCGCTCACCCGCCCGGGAGCCGAGCTGGCCAAGGACGAGGCTCGCATCGAGGAGCTCCGGGCCGCGAAGGAGGCGAAGTACCGCGAGATCCGCGACGCCGAGCTGGATCACCGCATGGGCAAGACCTCGGAGGAGGACTGGCGCGTGCTGGACCGGGAGCTGCGAGGCGAGGCCATCGAGGTGCTCCGGCAGCTCGACCGGCTGGAGGGGCGCGAGCCCGGCACCTAGCGCGCGCCCCTCGCCGCTACCCTTCTGCGCCGTGGAGGCGATTCTCAGCGGAGTCCAGGTCATCCTGGCCGTGGTCCTGATCGTGCTGATCCTGCTGCACTCGGGCAAGGACGCAGGACTGTCCGGCGCGTTCGGCGTCGGCACCGGGGCCGGCCCCTTCGGGGGCGGCTCGCTCGTGGAGCGCAACCTCAACCGCTGGACCGTGGCGTTCGCCGTGCTGTTCGTGGTGAACGTGCATCGCCCTCCTGAAGGTCTGAACACTGCTGCTCCCTCAGGGGCGGGCGCGCTGGACGCCCGTGAAGCGCACGGCGCGCACCCGTATGGGCGGGCACGCCTGGGCGTGCGCGAAGCGGCGTTCGTAGTACTCGGCCTCGCTCACGAGCGTCTGGCGCGCGCCCAGGGCCTGGACGCGGGAGAGGATGCCCAGCGCGCTGTCGGTCAGCCGCAGGTCCACCGCGGGTGCGGTGATCCGGCCGTCCTCGATCAGGAACGTGCCGTCGCGGGTCACCGCGGTGACCATGGTCTCCTTGGGCCGGATCACGTTTCCGTACCAGAGCCGGGTCACGTACACGCCCCGCTCCACACCGGCGCAGAGCTCGTCCTCGCCCGCGGCGCCGCCGCCGGCCAGCACCAGGTTCGTGGGCACGGGGCCCTCCGGATCGCCGCCCGGCTCCAGGGCGTGCCCGGTGGACTCCTCGCCGGCCAGGGCCCCGCTGCGCCGGTCGTGCACCACCCGGTGCGCCACCCCGTCCTGGATCAGCGGCACCGGGCGCTTCGCGGTGCCCTCGGCGTCGATGCCGCGCTGCAGCTGGTGCCGGTAGCGGGGCGAGTCCGAGAGGTTCACGCCGGGGGCGGCCACGGTCTGCCCGAGCCGTCCCACCAGCGCCCCGCGGCCCTCGGCGTGCGCGAGGCCGTTGAAGGCCGACTCCCCGAGCATCTCCAGCAGCACCCCCACGGCGTGGGGCTCCATCACCACGGTGTGCTCGCCGGGCGGGAGCGCGGCGGGTGTGCCCGGGAACGAGGCCTTGCCGGCGGCGCGCTCCGACAGGGCGCGGGCGTCGATGCCCGCCACGGCCACGCTCGCCCGCGCGGCGTATCCGCTTCGCCCGCTCGGCGCCACGCAGATCACCTTCATGTAGGCGTCCGTGGTCCGGTCCGCCACGGTGCTCCCGGCGGCCGACACGGCCCGCTGCTCCTCCGCGGCCGTCCAGATCCCGTGGGCCTCGAGCCCGGCCGTCTCCGCCACCGCGAACGCCTGGGCCAGCGCGCGGCCTCCCGGCTCCGGCTCCAGCGCGGCGGTGGCCGGGTCGTGGCCGTCGTGAGGCGGCGCGGGCACGGGGGCCGCGAAGCCCGGAAAGGCGCCCCGCCCCGCGACCGCCGCGGCGGTGGCGGCGGACTCCGCCCGGCGCGCGCACCCGGCCAATGCCTCCTCGGACGTGCTGTTGGTGGTGGCGCGGCCCGACGTGCCCGTCGCGCACCACGGCGAGCTCCACGGTGGTGTCGTCGATCGAGGTGGCCTGGGTCGGGCGGTTGGCGGCGAAGCGCATCAGGAGGGAGCGCTCCCGGGTCACGCAGGCGAGCGCGTCCCCCGAGGCCCCGCGCACGGCCCGCTCGGCCAGCTCGGCCAGCTCAGACAACGCCCACGTCCACGTCGCGGAAGCGGGCCGGCGGGGCGCCGTGGGACACGCGCGCCATCTGCCCCGGCTCACCCTTGCCGCAATCGATGAAGGAGGAGAGGGTCCACGCCTCGGGCGAGCACACGGCGTCACATCCGCTCCAGAGCTCGGGCGTCACACCCGCGTAGCTCGGGTTCCGCAGCAGGCGGGTGCGCTCGCCGCCGCGGATCTCCCAGGCCGCCTCGCCCTCGAACTGGAAGTGGAGGCGGCGGTCGTCGATCGACCACGAGCGATTGGTGTCGATCAGGATGCCGTCCTCGGTGTCGGCGATCAGGTCCTCGAGCGTTCCGGCGCCCCCCGGCTCGAGGTTCACGTTCGTCATGCGCACGATCGGCTGGCGGGTGAATCCGTCGGCGCGGGCGCAGCCGCCGGAGCGCTCCAGCCCGATCTCGGCCGCCGTCTCCCGTGAGGACAGGAAGCCGGCGAGCACGCCCTCGCGCACGATCGGGACCCGCTGGCCCTCCACGCCCTCGTCGTCCCAGCGATAGCTCCCGAGACCGCCCGGGGTGGTGGCGTCGGCCGTGAACCCCACCTCCGCGGAGCCGATGCGCAGCGACCCCGCGGCGTCGGGAGTCACGAAGCTGCCGCCCGCGTAGGAGGTCTCGCGCCCCAGCACGCGATCGAGCTCCACGGCGTGGCCGATCGACTCGTGGATCTGGAGCCCGAGCTGATCCCCGGCGAGGATCAGCGTCGTGCGCCGGGAAGGGCAGGCCGGTGCCCGGATGAGCGCCTGGGCCTCCGCGCCCACGTGCGGCGCGCGCCCCACCAGGTCGAGGCCGAGGAAATGCTCGTACCCGGCCTGGGCCACGGCACCGCCGTGCGCCGAGGGGAACGAGCGCACCTGGCTCTCGCCGCGCTCCAGCACCACCGCGGACAGGCCTCCGCCGCACTCGGTCACGGTCTGATCGCAGGCCGCGCCCTCGCTCGACACGAACGTGGTCCGGGTCCGAAGCGCCTCGTAGCTCGCGAGCGTCAGGCTCACGCCGGTGCCGTCGCGCAGCGCGGTGTCCGCCGCCTCCAGCAGCGACAGCTTGTCCTCCAGCGCCACGGTGAACGGGTCGAGCTCCACGGGGTTCGCCCACGAGCCCTGCGCCGGCGGCTCCGGGGCCAGCTCGGCGGCCGCCGAGGTGGGTTGCGAGCGGGCCAGGTCCACGGCGCGGCGCACCGCGGCCTCGGCGCCGGCACGGTCGTGGCCCCGCGAGCAGGCGAACCCCCACACGCCCCCGATCCGCACCCGTATCCCGATGCCCTCGCTGCGGGTGTCGTCGAGCTGGTCCAGCACGCCGTTGCGCGTGGCCAGGCGCTCGAGGCGCCGCTCCACGTGCCGGGCTTCGGCGTAATCGGAGTGCCGCGCTGCGGCATCCACAAGATCCAGCAGCAGGTCCCGCACGGCCGCGCCAGGCTACCGTCCCGCCGGGATGGCCACCGAGGAGCAGATCGTCGCCGCCAACCGGGCCACCTTCGCGGCCTGGAACGCCCACGACGCGGCCGCGGTGGCCGCCGTGTTCGCCGAGGACGCGGTGATCCGCGACGTGGCTCCCACCGAGCCCGTGCGCGGGCGGGACGCCATCCGCGAACGGGTGGCGGGGATGATGTCCGCGTTCCCCGACCTGGAGCTGCGCCAGCTCGATCTGGTGGTCGGGGAGAACGCCAACGCCGACCGCTGGGTGTTCAGCGGAACGCACCGCGGCGAGTTCCTCGGCCTGGCCCCACCGGACGGCGCATCGAGGTGGAGGGCGCCACCTTCAGCCGCTTCGACGGCGGGCCTCGTGGTGGAGGACGTGAACTTCTGGGACGTGCCGTCGCTGCTCGCGCAGCTCAGCGGCTAGCCGCGCTCGGCCTAGAGGCCGGGCTTCGTGACCATCAGGTAGATGGCCACGATCAGCAGCACACCGGTGATGGCGCCGGCGATGCCCGTGTTGCGCATCCCCGTCATGTACTCCTCCGACAGCTGCACCTCGCCGTCCCCGGCGGCGGCGATCTCCTTCTCCACCATGGCCCCGAGCCTGCGGTCGGCCGGGATGAAGAACGCTCCCGTCAGCGCGCCGATGGCGAACACGATCACGAACGCCCCGCTGAGCCACAGCGCGCCGAAGTCGTAGTCCGCGTCGGACGCCTGGTAGACGCCCGTGGCGATCACGATCACCAGCGCGGGCTGGACGAAGAACGTGTTGAGGGTCAGCTGGAGCCGGTGCACGTAGGGCAGATGTCGCCGGTCCAGCTTCATGGCCACCGGGAAGGTGACGGACTGGGCGAAGCTCGACCCGAACCCCACCACCACGGCCGTGATGTGGAGGAACAGGGAGAACTGGTAGCCGGTGACCGCGAGAAGCGTCACGGCGCCGTACTCTAAGACGCCCGCCCGATGGCCTCCTACGACCCACGAGTGCTCCCGCCCGACCTGCCCGTGCCCGCAGGACGACGGCGCGGCCGCCCACCTGCCGGGCACGCGCCTGCCCGTCGCTGGCGCTGCCCGCCACGGACGGCGAGGCCGTGGACCTGTCCGCCCTGCCCGGGCTCTCGGTGGTGTTCGCCTATCCCCGCACCGGCCGCCCCGGGGTGGAGAACCCCGGCGGCGAGGACTCGTGGAACGCGATCCCGGGCGCGCGCGGGTGCACGCCCGAGCTGTGCGGCGTGCGCGACGACCATTCCGCGCTGCGCGACCTCGGCGCCGCCGTGTTCGGCCTCTCGACGCAGGACACGGCCTACCAGCGCGAGGCCGTGGAGCGCCTCGGCCTCACCTATCCGCTGCTCTCGGACGAGTCGCTGGCGCTCACGCGGAGCCCTGCGGCTGCCCACCTTCGAGACCGACGGGCTCACGCTGCTGCGGCGGCTCACGCTGATCGTGCGGGACGGCGTGGTGGCCGACGTGATCTATCCGGTGTTCCCTCCCGACGAGGCGGCCGCCCGGGCCGCGGAGCGGTTGCGGGGACAGGAGTAGGCGGTGCGCCGGGGAGCGTCCCTCGCCGGCGCGGCGCTCGCCCTGCTTGCCGGGGTGCCGGCGGCGCAGGCCGCGGCGCCGACCGTGAGCTCGGGGCCGCTCAACGCTCGCGTGCGCACCGCTCCGTTCGCGCTCGACCTGGTGGACGGGCGCGGGCGCCCGGTGCTCCCCGGGGTGGCGCTGCGGCTCGGGTCCGCCTCCACCGGCCGCGCCACGCGGTCGGTGAGCGTGCGCCGCGCCTCCGCCAGGTCCCTCACCGCCGACGTGCGGATCCGGGGCGCCGGCCTGCTCCGGCTCAGGGTGGCGTGGGTGGGCCCGGCGATGCTCTCGCTGCGGCTCTCCGCACCGCCCGGTGCGGCGCGGCCGGGGCTCTCGTTCCCGCTCGGCGCGCACGAGGTGGTGTCCGGGCTGGGGGAGCGCTCCACCGCGGTGAACCAGGTCGGGCGGCGGGTGACGAGCTACGTGTCGGACGGCCCCTACCGGGCGCCGGACAGAGCCCTGGCCGGCGCCATCGTGCCCGAGTGGTCCCGTCTCGACCGGGACGACGACACCTACTACCCGGTGCCCTGGATCCTGTCGAGCCGCGGGTACGGGGCGCTGGTGGGGAACGACGAGCGCAGCACGTTCGACCTCGGCGCGGGACGCCGGAGCCGGTGGTCGGTGTCCGCCGAGGCGCGGACGCTCGAGCTGTTCGTGTTCGCCGGCCCGCGGCCGGCGGACGCCCTGCGGCGGTTCACGGCGGTCACCGGGCGCCAGCCGCCGCCACCGGCACCGTGGGCCTATGGGCCCTGGTTCCAG
This sequence comes from uncultured Thermoleophilaceae bacterium, assembly GCA_963752455.1. GTDB lineage: Bacteria > Actinomycetota > Thermoleophilia > Solirubrobacterales > Thermoleophilaceae > JACVRW01. Next base: position 160,619 of record CAVVYE010000009.1, on the reverse strand, counting down.
ACCGGCCAGCCCAACACCGTGCCGCTGGAGGAGGAGGCCCGGATCGTGTCCACGCTGCGCCGGGCCGACGCCCCGGTGTCGGCGGCCGAGACCCAGATGCACTTCCTGCCCTGCGGCGCGCACCGCGGACTGGAGGCCTACGAGCTTGCGCGCACACGGCAGTTCCACGGCCAGGGCCTGGCGCACATGGCCTACTTCAACCCGCACCTGTGCACGGCCTACCAGCCGGAGTACGGCCGGGCGGTGGCGGCGGGGGTGCTCCAGCGCGGGGCGGACGGCCGCCCGGTCACCTTCCCGGCCTTTGTCGGGGGAGGCGGAGGATCCGTCGGCTTCACCGTCGAGCCGCTGGCGCAGTTCGACTTCACCGCGCCCCGGACGCAGGCCTTCTACGCCCGCCTGGTGCGCGAGGCCGTGGCCCAGGGCAAGGACGGCTTCATGGAGGACTTCGGCGAGTGGACCTCGCCGCTGGTGCGCTCGGCCGACGGCACGCCGGCGAGCCGGCTGCACAACCGCTACCCGCGCGACTACCACTGCGCCGTGCGCCGGATCACGCGCTCGCTGCCCCGTCCGATCGTTCGCTTCCAGCGCTCCGGGTGGACGGGGGCGGCGCGCTGCTCGGTGAACGTGTGGGGCGGAGATCCCACCACGGTGTGGGGCTTCGACGGGCTGCGCTCCGCGGTCACCCAGGCGCTCACCATCGGCATGAGCGGGGTGGCCAGATGGGGCTCGGACATCGGGGGCTACAACTCCTTCGGGACCGGCGAGCGGCTCACGCGCGAGCTGCTCGACCGCTGGATCCAGTTCGGCGCGGTGTCGGGCGTCATGCGCACGAAGCGCTCGGGCATCGCGATCCCCACCTACGAGCGGCCGCAGGTGTTCGACCCGGCCTCGCTCCCGGTGTGGCGCCGCTACACGAAGCTCCACACCCAGCTCCTGCCCTACCTCGAGGCGGCCGACCGCACATACCGGAGGACCGGCCTGCCGATCATGCGCCACGCGCTGCTCACCAATCCCGGCGACCGCCGCGCGCTGGCCGCCGGCGACCAGTTCTCCTTCGGTCCCGACCTGCTGGCCGCCCCGGTGCTGAGCCCGGGCGCCCGCACGCGGGGGCTCTACCTGCCCGCCGGGAGGTGGGTGGACCTCTGGCGCTCGGCGAGCTACGTGACCCGCGACGGCAGCCTGCGCCTGCGGCGGGCGCGGCTGCTCACGGGGCACCGGCCGGCGCGGCTCCCGGCGCCGGTCGACGAGCTGCCGCTCCTGGTGCGCGCGGGCTCGGTGCTCCCGCTGCTGCCCGCCGACGTGGACACCCTCGCCCCCTACCGCGGGCCCGGCGTGGTTCGCCTGGCCGATCGCCGCGACGGATGCAGCTGCTCGCGTTTCCCCGCGGGCGTCGCAGCGCCGGCATGGGGTCGCGGGGCGAGCGGCTCATCTCGGTCGAGGGCCGCGGGACATGGAGGCTCGACGTGCGGGGCAAGCGGGCCCGCCGGTACCGGCTCCAGGCGTCGCTCGCCGGGCTCCGCCACCCCTTCGTGCCCTCGCGGGTGACGCTCGACGGCCGCCCGCTGGCCGCGACCTCGTGGAGCTACGACCGGCGCGGGGGAGTGCTGCGGGCCACGTTCCGCATCCGCTCGGGCGTGCTGCCATCAGCCGGTGGCAAGAGGGCGGGCTGGAGGCGCGCTCCCCCTGAGGCCGCGACCGGGCGGTGAGGCTTAGGCTGACAGGCGATGGACGAGCATCCCGGGCCGGCCCCGCGCAGCCGCCTGGTCGCCGGGGCTCTCCTCGCCCTGGTGTTGGCCGGGCTCCTGGTGGTGGCCCTCGCGTCCAGTGGCGGCGGGGACAGCCCGGGCGGGCTGCGACTGGAAGCTCGATCGCCGCAACCCGACGGGAGCACTCCGGTGACCGGTCTATCTGGAAGACGAGGCGGACAACGTTCCCGCCACGGCGCAACGGGAGGAGCAGCGTCCGGGTGCGATGCGTCGACCAGGCCGGCGAGACGGTGATCGACGTCGCACAGGCCTGGCCCTTCACGGACACCGACTCCGGCACGCTGGCGCCGCACGCGCACGTCACGCTGCCTCCCGTCGGGCCAGGTGGCACGCTGCCTGCTCGATGGAACGGACGGTCCGCTCGAAGGCGATCTCGACGTCCGCGGCTAGGCGCGGCGCTCCACTGCTCGGGCCTCATAGGCGCCCGCGCGGCGCTGGTCGGTCTCCTCCACCTGGTTCGGCACCACGAGGCGCGACACCCGCACGCGGGCGCGATCGGGCAGCACGGCGAAGCAGGCGGGCGAGGGCGGCCATCCGGCGGGGCACGAAGCACGTCGAAGCGCGGGCGCTCGATCGCGTCGGCCACCGCGCTTCCCACCTGCGCCGGGCTGCAGCGTGCGCGTGCGGCCGGCGCTGGTGCCCGCCGCCAGCTCGGTGTCCACCACGGCGGGCATCACCACGCTGACCTCCACGCCGGTGCCCGCCAGCTCCTCGCGCACGGCCAGGCTGTAGCCGTACACCGCGTGCTTGGTGGCGGCGTAGGTGGCCTCGCCCGGCGGGACCGACCTTGCTGGCGGCCGAGGCCACGTTCACCACATGGCCGCGGCCCCGCGCGCGCATGCGCTCGGTGGCCAGCTTGGTACCGCGCAGCACCCCGTGGACGTTCACGTCGAACTGCCGGATGGCCACGTGCTCGGGCTCCTCCTGGAAGCGCCCCACCCACATGATCCCGGCGTTGTTCACCAGCACGTCCAGCGGGCCGAGCCGCTCCTCGGCGGCGTCCAGGAAGGCCGAGAAGGAGGCCGTGTCGGTCACGTCCAGCCGAAGGCCCGCGGCGCGCTCGCCCAGGCCCGCGGCGGTGGCCGCGGCCTGGGCCTCGTCCAGGTCCCCGATGGCCACCCGGGCCCCGCGGCGCACCAGCTCGGCGGCGATCGCCGCGCCGATCCCGCGCGCACCGCCGGTCACGGCCACCGTGCGTCCGGCCAGCGGCTGGGCGGGGGCGGACGCGCTCACGGCGCGCGAGTCTACGTAAGGCCCGTTGCGCGGCCTACCATCCGTGAGACATGACCTCGCTCGACACCACTCCGGCTCTTCCGACGCGGCCCTCGCGCCCGCCACGCATCCCGGCGCGGTGCACCTCACCGTCACCGACCTCGACCGCTCCGTCGGCTTCTACCAGGACTCCCTCGGCCTGCGGGTCCACGACCGCGACGTGAACACGGCGGCGATGGGCACCGGCGGCGCCGACCTGGTGGTGCTCACCGAGGAGCCCGGGGCGCAGCCCGCCGGCCGCCACGCCGGGCTCTACCACTTCGCCCTCCTCCATCCCGAACCGGGCCGAGCTGGCGGGCGCGGTCCAGCGCCTGGTGGCCGCGCGCACCCCGATCGCAGGGCGCGTCCGATCACGGGGTGTCCGAGGCGATCTACCTGCCGGACCCGGACGGCAACGGCATCGAGCTCTACGCCGACCGCCCGCGGGAGGCCTGGGGCACCGATCCCGACGGCGAGATCGACATGTTCGTCGCGCCGCTGGACGTGGAGGACCTGCTCACCGCCGCGGCCGGCCCCACCCCGTCTCAGCACTCGGACCCCGGGCTGGTTCTCGGCCACATGCACCTGCACGTGGGCGATGTGGACGAGGCCGCGCGCTTCTACCGCGACGTGATCGGCTTCGACGTGATGGCGTCGCTGCCGGGCGCCTCGTTCGTGGCCGCCGGCGGATACCACCACCACCTGGGCCTGAACAACTGGCGCGGCCAGGGCGTGCCCCCGGCGCCTCCCGGCACCGTGGGCCTGCGCCACTGGACGCTGGTGCTCGACGGCCCGGAGGAGCTCCGGCGCGTGCGCGCACGGCTGGACGCCGCGGGCGTTCCGCAGGAGGAGCGCCCCGAGGGCGTCGCCGTGCGCGACCCCGCGGGCAACGAGCTGGTGCTGACGGCGGTCGCTACTGAGTGAACGTCGGCGCGCCGTAGGCGCCGCCCTCGATCCCGGGCGGGACCTCGAGGGGCTGGTCCTCGGTGCCGGGCGGGCCGTGGAACTTCCGGTGGAAGCCGGGCGGCGGGCCGAATCCCGGGCCTCCGCCGCGGCGCTCGCCGAGGTGATCGATGGCGTCGTTCAGGCCCTTGCGATCTGGTCGGCCTGCTTCTGCGTCAGGTCGTCGTCCTTCACCGCCTTGTCGAGGCGCTCCTCGAGCGCGTCGCGGGCCGCCTTCTTCACGTCGTCGAGTGACTTGTCGTGGGCCTTGGCCACCTGAGCCAGCGTCTTGCCGCTACGCAGCTCGGAGAAGAGCTTCTCCTCGGAGATGCCGAGGGCCTTGGCCACGTCGTCGAGGATGCCGCCGGGACCGCCGGGACCGCCGAAGTGATGGAACTCGAGACGGGGCCCACCGGGGCCGGGTCCGCGGCCGGGGGGGCCGGCGAAGTGAGGGCCGCCCAGGACGTGGCCGTCCTGTGCGTGGTGCTTCTTGATCTCGTCGGCCTGCTTCTGGGTCAGGTCGCCGGCCTTGACGGCCTTGTCGAGCCGCGCGTCGAGCTGCGCGGCCTCGGCCTTTGACAGGGCGTCCTTCAGCTTGTCCGGGTTCACGCCGAGACGCTTCGCGGCGTCGCTGAGCACGGCGTTCTCGGCCTTGCTCCCGCTGTCGTCGCTCGCGGCGAGCGCGGCCGCCCCGCCGCCGGCAAGGGCCGCGGCCACTCCCCCGATCGCAATCGTTCGCCTGCCTCGCATCGATGCTCAACCCTCCGTCGTCGGCCGAACCGCGTGGCCTCCAGTGGAGCGCCACAGTGGCAGCGGCACGTAAGCCGTCTCGAAGAGCGGAATAAGAAGGCGCCGCACCGGCGGGGCGCGTGGTCACAATGGGAGTGGTGCGCATTCTCGTGGTGGACGACGACCGCGCGGTGCGGGATGCCCTGCGCCGCGCCCTCACCCTCGGCGGGTACGACGTGGTCACGGCCGACGGGCGGCCAGCAGGGCCTGACCGAGGTGGCCCAATCGCTGCCCGACGCCGTGGTGCTCGACGTGGGCATGCCGCATCTCGACGGCCTGGAGGTGTGCCGGCGCCTGCGCAGCACGGGCAACCGGGTGCCGGTGCTGATGCTCACCGCGCGCGACGCGGTGGCCGACCGGATCGACGGCCTCGACGCGGGGGCCGACGACTACCTGGTGAAGCCCTTCGACGTGGGGGAGCTGAAGGCCCGCATCAGGGCGCTCATGCGGCGCACGAACGGCGAGGGTGACCCGGACGCGTTGACCTTCGAGGAGCTCCGCCTGGACAGCGCCCGGCACGGCGTGGCGGTGGGCGAGGGCTTCGCCGAGCTCACGCGCACCGAGTACCAGCTGCTCGAGCTGCTGATGATGAACCCGCGCCGGGTGCTCCCGCCGAGCCTCATCTACGAACGCGTGTGGGGCTATGACTTCGGACCCGGCTCGAACGCGCTGCGCGTGTACATCGGGTACCTGCGGCGCAAGATCCAGGAGGCCGGCGGGCGTCAGCTGATCCACACGGTGCGCGGCGTGGGCTACGCGCTGAGGGAGCCGTGAGCCTCCGCGCGCGCATCGCCGCCGCGGGAAGCCTTGCCGTGGCCGTGACCGTGGTGCTGGCCGCCGTGATCGTCTACCTCGCGGTGAGGGCGGAGCTGCGCGGCAACATCGACGATGCGCTCCGCCAGACCGCGGGCCGCATGCTCCAGTCGGAGAGGGCGCCGCTGCCGGGACCAGGCCCGGAGGGGGTCCCGTTCGATCGCGGCAGCATCCCGGCGCCGGCGGCGCCCTTCGGGGGCGCGCGCGGCTACGTGCAGCTGGTGACCCCGCAGGGCGACGTGCTGCGGCCCCCTGGGGAGCAGTCGCGGCTACCGGTGGACGGGCGCTCGCTCGAGATCGCGCGCACGGGTACCGGAGAGCACCTGGCCGACAGGAACGTGGGCGGCACCGAGCTGCGTGTCCTCACCCGGGGCGCGGGCGGGGGCGCCGTCCAGGTGGCCCGGCCGCTCACCGAGGTGAACGACCAGCTCCGGGGCATTCTGCTGATCCTGGTGCTGGTCAGCGCGGGCGGCGTGGCGCTGGCCGCCCTGCTCGGCGCGCTCGTGGCCCGCACCGCGCTGGCCCCGATCGCGCGTTTCACCACGGCGGACCGAGACGGTGGCCGCGGACCCGGACCCCTCGCAGCGCATGGAGGTGGTGGGGAGGGACGAGCTCTCCCGCCTGGCCGCGAGCTTCAACGCCACCCTCGACGCCCTCGAGCGCTCGGTGGAGGCGCAGCGCCAGCTGGTGGCGGACGCCAGCCACGAGCTGCGCACCCCGCTCGCCAGCCTTCGCGCGAACGTGCAGGTGCTCGAGGAGGCCGACCGCCTGCCCGCGGGCGAGCTGGCCGCGCTGCGGGCGGACATCGTCAGCGAGCTCGACGAGCTCACGGCGCTGGTGGCCGACGTGGTGGAGCTGGCGCGCGGGGCGAAGTCCGCCACCGTGGTGGACGACGTGCGCCTGGACGAGATCGTGGCCGCCGGGGTGGACCGCGCGCGCGCCCGCGCGGGGGAGATGGCCGAGATTCGCGCCGAGCTCGAGCCCGCGGTGGTGGCGGGTGAGCCCGACCGGATCCAGAGGGCGGTGTCCAACCTGCTCGACAACGCCGTGAAATGGAGCCCGCCCGGCGGGGTGATCGACGTGGCCCTTCACGGCGGGACCCTCACCGTCCGCGACCGCGGCCCGGGCTTCGCCGAGGACGACCTGCCGCACGTGTTCGAGCGCTTCTACCGGGCGGACCGCGCGCGCGGGATGCCGGGCAGCGGGCTGGGCCTGGCCATCGTGCGCCAGGCCGCCGAGGCCCACGGAGGCTTCGTCAGGGCGGCCAACGCGGAGGGCGGGGGAGCGCTGATGACGCTCGGCTTCGGCAGCGCGAGCACGCCCGCCGAGGCGGGCCCCGGGCCCGCGAGCCCCGCCGCTCTTACATAGCTCTTCGCCCGCCTTCAGGGTCTTGTAACGCCGGGCCTCCACGGTGGGGCACATGCGAACTTCGAAGACAGCCCTGACCCTGATGGCGGCGGCGTTGGTGGGCGGAGGGGCCGGCGCCGCGGTGACCGGCGTGGCCGACGGCGGCACCACCACCAAGACCGTCACGAGCGCGGCCCCCCAGGCCGCCGTGCAGCCGGTGGCGGCGGAGTCCGGAACGGACTCCACCTCGCGGAGCGTGTACGAGAGCGCCCGCGACTCGGTGGCCTTCATCACCGCCAAGGTGACCCAGCAGGACGAGAGTCCCTTCGGTGGATCGTCGTCGGGCACCGCCACCGGCTCAGGCTTCGTCATCTCCGAGCGAGGGCTACATCGTGACCAACGCTCATGTGGTGGAGGGCGCGTCCTCGGTCCAGGTCAAGGTCGGCGACGGCGACGCGAAGACCGCGCGCGTCGTGGGCGAGGACACCTCGGCGGACCTCGCGCTGCTGAAGATCGACCCGGGCTCCCAGACGCTCCACGCCCTCACCCTGGCGGACTCCGACACCCTTCACGTGGGCGACGCCACCTACGCGATCGGCAGCCCGTACGGCCTCGAGCGCACGCTCACCACCGGCGTTGTGAGTGCGCTCGGCCGGCAGATCAGCGCGCCGAACGGCTTCTCGATCGACGACGTGATCCAGACCGATGCCGCTCTCAACCCGGGCAACTCCGGCGGCCCGCTGCTGGACTCGAGCGGCCGCGTGATCGGCGTGAACTCGCAGATCGAGTCCAACGGCGGAAGCGACGGCACGGCGAGCAACAGCGGCATCGGCTTCGCGGTGCCCTCGAACACGGTGCGGAGCGTGGTGGACCAGCTGCGCGCAGGACGGCACCGCGGTGCACGCCTACCTCGGCGTCTCCACCGGCGACGACGAGGCGGGCGGGGCCCGCGTGGCCTCGGTCATGTCCGGCGCACCCGCCGCGGACGCGGGCGTCAGGGCCGGCGACGTGATCGAGTCGCTGGGCGGCACGAACGTCGAGGACTCGGCCGCGCTGTCGGCCGCGGTGGACGGCCACAAGCCCGGCGACGAGGTGGACGTGGTGGTCCGCCGCGCCGGCACCGACCACACCTTCCAGGTGAAGCTGACCGATCGCCCCCAGGTCGCGTCAACCGGCTAATAGCGTCCGGGCGCAGCCGGCCACGCCGGCTGCTTCGGCCTAGAGCCCCTGGGAGGGGCGCTAGGCGCCGCCGGCCTCGCGGTCGGCGGCGTCGGCGCCGGTCTTCGTTGTGAGCACCGCCGCGCCGCTGCCCGACATGGCCCGGCGGAAGGCCACCGGGAGAAGCGTCCGCACGACCGCGGCCAGCGCGTAGGGGCGCGGCACGTAGCGCTCGGCACGCCCACGCGGGCCCGCGTCCACCACGGCCTCGGCCACCTTGTCGGGGGTGGACACGATCCAGCGCGTCAGCGCCCTGGCCCGAAGCTCCTCGGCCGGGAAGCCCTCGGTGGCCACGAACCCCGGCAGCACCAGGCCCACGTGCACGCCGTGAGCGCGCTCCTCCAGGAAGAGCGAGTCGGACCATCCGGCCAGGGCGAACTTGCTCGCCGCATAGGCGCCGGATCCGGCCCGGGCGACCCGCCCGGAGGTGCTCGACACGTTCACCACGGCGCTGGGCGCGGACTCGCGCAGCAGCGGGAGCAGGGCCTCGGTGAGGCGCACCTGGGCGTCGAAGTTGAGCGCCATCGTGCGCGCAACGTTGGCGTACCCGCCCTCCGCGAAGGTGGCCCGCCAGGATGCGCCCGCGTTGTTCACCAGCAGGTCGAGCGCTCCATGCTCCGCGCGCACGTGCGCCGCCACCCGCCCGGGAGCGTCGTCGTCGGTGAGATCCGCGGCCACCCAGGTGGCCGGGACGGGAAGGGACTCGGCGAGGGCCCGCAGGCGATCCTCCCGCCGCGCCACCAGCACCAGCCGCGCACCGGGCTCGCGGGCAAGGCGCTGCGCGGTCGCCTCGCCGATCCCGCTCGACGCACCGGTCACGACGCTCACCAGCCGGGGTTCGCTCATAGCGGCGGCAATCTACTCGGACACCGGCGGCCGCGGATCGGGCGGCGGCCTCGCCGTCCTGCGGCAGGAGCGCGAGCTGCCACCAGCCCACGTCGTGCCAGGCGCCGAGCTTCCACCCGATCCTGGGGTACACGCCCACGGGCTCGAAGCCGAGCGCCTCGTGCAGCCCGACGCTCGCCTCGTTGGGGAGGGTCACTCCCGCGCAGGCCACCCGCACGCCCTGCTCCCGCAGGCGCTCGAACAGTTCCTCGTAGAGCTCGCGTCCCACCCCCCTGCGATGGTGCGCGCGGGGAGACGTACACGGACACGTCCGCCGCCCACCGGTAGGCGGCGCGCGAGCGGTGCGGCCCCGCGTAGGCGTACCCCGCCACCTCGCCGTCACGCTCGGCCACCAGCCACGGGTGGGTGCCCGAGAGCTCGGCCATCCGGCGGCCCATTTCGGCCGCGGTGGGGGGGACCTCCTCGAACGAGATGACGTCGCCCACCACGTAGTTCGCGTAGATGGCCGAGCAGGCGTCGGCGTCCTCCGGGCGTGCGGGCCTGACCACACAACCAGCCTGCCAGACTGCGTGCGGATGAGGGTCGACGACTCGGAGCTAGAGCGCCGGTTCGAGCGCCTCCTCCGGGACGCGCTCACCCGTCGGTCGCTCCTCCGCCGCGGAGCGGCCGGCGCCTTCGGCGCGTCGATCGTGGCCCAGCTCGCCGCCTGCGGCGACGACGAGCTCAGCAAGACCCGCTCGCCCGACGACGCGCCCCGCGTGCGCAAGGGCGAGATCTCGAAGTCGATGCTGTTCGCGAACTGGCCGCTCTACATCGACGAGAAGCGGGAGACGCTCACGAGGTTCCGGCGCCGGTACGGCACGCAGGTCCGCTACGTCGAGGAGATCAACGACAACCAGCAGTTCTTCGGGAAGGTCCAGCAGCAGTACGCCGAGGGCGACTCCGGGGGCCGCGACCTGCATGTGGTGTCCGACTGGATGGCCGGCCGCATGATCCGGCTGGGCTACGTGGAGCGCCTGGACAAGCGCGAGCTGCCCACGGTGGAGCGGAACCTGATCGACCGGCTGCGCGAGCCCCTCTTCGACCCGAAGCGGGAGTTCTCCGTGCCCTGGCAGTCGGGAATGACCGGGATCGTCTACCGAAAGGACAAGGTCAAGCGCGAGCCGCGGAGCGTGAACGACCTGTTCGACCCGGACTACAAGGGCAAGGTCACGGTTCTCCGTGAGCTCTACGACACCGTCCCGATGGTGCTGCTGGGCATGGGCGGGGATCCGGAGACCGCCTCGGTGGACGAGCTCATGGAGGCGATCGACAAGGTGTCGGAGGCCTCGAGCTCAGGGCAGATCCGCCGCTTCACCGGCAACGAGTACACCCGCGACCTCGGAAAGGGCGACTCCTGGCTCGTCCTCGGGTGGTCCGGGGATGCGATCCAGCTCCAGGCGGACAACCCCCAGATCGGGTTTGTCCAGCCCGAGGAGGGCTTCCTTCTCTGGTCGGACAACATGCAGGTCCCGATCGGCGCGCCGCACGGGTATACGGCCGAGAAGTTCATGGACTTCGTCTATCGCCCCGAGATCCAGAAGCCGATCACCGAGTGGGTGAACTACGTCTGCCCGGTGAAGGGGGTGCAGGAGCTGGTGGAGCGCGACGATCCCGCCCTCGCCTCCGACCCCCTGATCTTCCCCACCGAGGAGAGCCTGGCCGGCGCCACCGACCTCAGGCCACTCGAGCGCGAGGAGGAGCGCGACGTGGAGTCGGCGTTCCAGCAGGCCATCGGCGCCTGAGCGCCCGCGGGATCAGCGCGCCTGGAGCGCGTCCATGCCCACGGCGATCGCCAGGATCAGGCGGCGGTCGATCGTGCGCTCGGGATCCCCGCTGAGATCGATCGTGTAGGTGTCGCGGAACTTGAAGGCCTGGCGGCTGTGGCTGCCCAGCTGCTCGTCGGCGCGCAGGAAGTGGAAGTGGTACGGGATGGGCAGCCAGTCGGTGAAGCCGCCGATGAAGGGCACGAGTCCGATCAGCCGCCGGATCAGCGCCACGGTGAGGCTCGTCTCGCGGGCCTTCGCCGTCTCGGCGCCCTGGGCGTCATAGAGGGTGTAGGTGGAGCGAAACAGGCTCTGCCCGAACACCTTCTGGATCTCGCCGATCTTCTCGCCGGCGGAGGTGGTCACGTCGTAGCGCGCGCTCGGATCGAACCGCTGCCGGGCCTTCAGGCGCATCAGCTCCTGCTGCTTGGTGTCGTCCGCGTAGAAGCGGATGTCCTCCTTGAACTTGAAGCGCTTCTGCTCGACGAAGGACACCAGCTCGCCCGGCTCTCCGTTGGGGCCGGGAAGGGTGAACTCGTACTGGTTCACGATCGGCCTGATGCGCTGGCGCAGCACGAAGTGGTCGTGCTGGTTGGGGTCGACGGTCACGGCGCGGACTGTAGGGATGGCGGTCATTGGCCCCGGGGGACTGGCCGTGATACTTGGCGGGGTCATGTCACACGAGAACCTGGAGCTGGTGCGGCGCATGACCGACGCCTTTCTCGCCGGGGACGGCCCCGCCGCGCTGGCTCTCATGCATCCGGATGTCGAGTTCGAAGCGAACGCCCGGCCGGACGCCGGCGTGTGGCGGGGACCCGATGGAGTCCGGCGAGCGATCGCCGAATGGATCGGGACATGGGACGACTACTCGCTGGAGATCCGCGACTACGTCGAGATCCCGGACGGCAGGGTGCTGGTGCTCTGGACCGAGCGCGGGCGCGGGAAGGGGAGCGGCATCCCGATCGAGCATGACGGTGGCTACGTCGTCACCCTGCGCGACGGCGAGATCGCACGTATCCACATGTACAACGACGCGGGGGAGGCCCTCGCGTCCGTCGGGCACCGCCACCACCCGGACGCTGAGGAGGCGCTGCACGCCGCCGGGAACCTTCTTCCGCGCCCGCGGAGAGATTCGTTCGAGCAGCCGTTCCCCCGCCACAACCGGAGCCAGGGGATATTCGGTGGCCGTGGTGCCGTGCGGGATGGTGCCGACTATTTTCAGGAACCCCGCTCTTCGCATCAGACCGCGCAGGTCACCGTTGGAGTACTCGCGCAGGTGAAACCCGGTGGCCACATCGTCGAAGAGCTTGCTCACGTCGTGGGGGCCGAACACGCGGCTCGGAGTGATGCAGACATACCTGCCGCCGGGCTTCAGCGCCGTGTAGATCTCGCGTAACTGCGCTTCGGCGTCGTCCGGGTGAAGATGCTCCATCAGCTGGTTCGAGAACGCCACATCGACCCCACTCGCCGGAACTGAGACCCCGTCGGAGATGGTCACGACGACGTTTTCCGGAAGGTCGTCAGGGACGATCTCGCAGCTCACGTCGACCGCGGTGACCCGAGCCGCCGACTGAGCGACCGTGCGGGAGAGAGCGCAGTCGCCCGCGCCGATCTCGAGGAAGTGCGTGCTGGGCGCAAGGTAACGGCGGATGTACCTCATCTGAGCCTCGACTGCCCGCGCGCGTTCCTCCGGCTGCTTGGCGCGTTCGTGTTGCGGGTGGTCGGGCACTTCGCGGAACAGCTCGTCGTAGACGGTGCCGTAGAGACGCTTGCGTTCTTCGGGCGGCGCGGCTCGTAGACGGTCGGCGAGAACGCGTTCCGTGTCGTAGTGGTGGCGGATGCGATCGGGCGTGCGGTGATCGGGTCGCGACATGACTTCACCGATCTAGATCGAGGGTGCGGAGCAAATCGCGCCGGCGCGACCATGGCCCGCGTAGGCATCCTTGAACGCGGGACGCGCCCAGTCAAGTGCCACCACCCGCTGATCTACGCGCCTGCCCGGGCTGCACATCGGGCCCGGGGGAAGGCCCTCGTTGCAGATCTTCTCGATGCGCCCAGGGAGACTCGAACTCCCACGGTCCAAACGGACCACAAGGCCCTCAACCTTGCGCGTCTACCAATTCCGCCACAGGCGCGTGCGGGAGCCGAGTATAGAGCCCGGGCCTGGGCTGCCGGTTCGGGGTGATCGCACCGCATTACGCAGGTACGCATAACGCAGTAACGCGTATAAACTGATACCTTCGGGTGCGTACTCAATGGCAGACGATCTCCGAACACCGCAATCCATTCCGGTTCGGTGCCCTCGCCCTCGACGACGCCTTCATGGACCGCGAGGACGAGATCGCAGAGCTTCGCTCCGATGTCCTGAACGGCCAGGACGTCGTGATCTTCGCCCCGCGCCGCTACGGGAAATCCTCCCTGGCGTGGAGGACGGCGCAGGAGCTGGTGAGGCGCCGGGTGCTGGTGGCCCAGGTCGACCTGATGACCACGCCCACGAAGGAGAAGCTCGCCGAGAAGCTGGCGAAGCAGATCCACGAGAACATCGCGTCGGTCCTGTTCCGGGCCAAGGAGCGGCTCCAGGTGTTCCGCGGCCTGCGGATCGCGCCCACCGTCACGATCGATCCCGAGGACGGGTCGGTGGGCTTCAGCTTCGAGGCCGGGCGCCGGCCGGAGGACGTGGACGCGACCCTCGAGCGGCTGCTTCAGCTTCCGGCCCAGCTCTCGTCGGAGCGCGAGCGCAAGGTCGTGCTGATCCTGGACGAGTTCCAGGAGGTGGTGGAGATCGATCCCGACCTCCCGAAGCTGATGCGCTCGGTGTTCCAGGAGCAGCCGGACGTGGCGCACATCTACCTGGGCAGCAAGCGGCACATGATGGAGCGGATCTTCAGCGACGAGAACGAGCCCTTCTGGCGGAGCGCGAAGCAGATGGAGCTCGGGGTCATTCCGGTCGGCCTCTTCCGGCGCCACATCGAGGCGGCCTTCTCACGGGGCGGCCTCGCGGTGGAGCGGAGATGCCCTGGACGCCGTGCTCGCCATCACGGGCGGGCACCCCTACGCCACCCAGGAGCTGTGCTACTCGCTCTGGGAGAAGACCATCGCCAAGGGGGGCCCGGCCGACCTCGCCGCCTTCGGGGCGGCGCTCGACGCCGTTCTCCGCTCCGAGTACGCCCACTTCAGCCTCGTGTGGGACCGCGCCACGTCACTGCAGCGGCGCGTGCTTCTCGCGCTGGCGCGCGAGCCGGGCCGCCCGCTGGGGTCCGACTACCGGCGGCGGCATGACCTCCCCGGTCCCTCCAGCGTCCAGCGGGCGCTGCAGAGCCTCGTGCGGGAGGAGCTCGTGGCGCGGAAGGGGCCGCAGCACCGCATCGCGGAGCCCTTCCTGGCGGAATGGATCATCCGGGACGCCTCGTGAGACGCGGCGGCGGAATCACGGTTACGCACAGCTCGCGTAACGCGTTCGTGCGTGCGAATTCGCATGGATCCGCCCGGGCCCTTGATGTCGTCCGGAACCCCGTCTACCTTGTACGAACACATGTTCGAAGCACCACACACGGAACCGCTGCGAGAGGGGACCTGAGATGGTCGAGCTGAATCTCACGAAGCGCCAGCAGGAGATCTTCGACTTCATCAAGCGGTACGGGGCCGAGCACGGCTACCCGCCCACCGTGCGGGACATCGGAAAGGCCATCGGACTCACGTCGTCGTCCACGGTCCACGCGCATCTGGCCAACCTGGAGAAGGTCGGCCTGCTGCGCCGCGATCCCACGAAGCCCCGCGCGCTCGAGGTCCTGGTGGACAAGGCCAAGCAGGCGGTGGCCCCGGGCGGGCTCCCGCTGGTCGGCCAGGTCGCGGCGGGTGAGCCCATGCTCGCGGAGGAGAACATCGAGGAGTACGTCACCGTGCCCGGCATCGCCGGCGGCGACCAGGGCGAGTTCATCCTCCGCATCAAGGGCGACTCGATGAAGGACATCGGGATCCTCGAGGGCGACCACGTGGTGGTTCGCAAGCAGGACACCGCCGCCGACGGGGAGATCGTCGTGGCCCTGGTGGGTGACGAGGCCACGGTCAAGCGCTTCTTCAGGGAGAGCGACCACGTGAGGCTCCAGCCTGAGAACGAGGCGCTCGAGCCCATCCGGGTCCGTGACGTCGAGATCCTGGGTCGGGTCGTGGGCGTCTGCCGGAGGGTCTCGTGACGCCGCCGGTGCTGGATCGCCCGGCCCGGCGCGCGGCTCGCGAGCAGTGCGTGGGCGGACCCGGCCGCCGGATGACTCTCGAGCAGCGGCTCGACTCCGTGCTGTCGGCCGTGCAGGCCGGTGCCGCCGCGGACTGCCCCGTCTGCCACGGGCCGATGATCGCGGCCGGGGCCGCCGCGGAATGCCGCGACTGCGGCTCGCAGCTCTCCTGATCCCTGGCCGCTGACGGCCGCCGCCCAGGCGGTGGTGGAACCCGCCCCGCGGACCTAGACTTGACGGTGCCGGCCTGGCAGTCGCGGGGAGCTCGGAGAGACAACCGGGACCTCGAGGAAAGTCCGGACACCGAAGGGCAGGGTGGTCGGGGGACCGACCCGGGGAAACCCGCGGGAAAGTGCCACAGAAATACACCGCCTAAGCGCCGGGCCTCACGTGAGTCCGGCGCCGGCAAGGTTGAAATGGTGCGGTAAGAGCGCACCGGCGGCGTGGTGACACGCCGGCCAGGCAAACCCCACCCGGTGCAAGGCCAAGCAGAAGCGATGACGCTGCCCGCCGAGCTTCAGGTAGGCCGCAGGGCCATTGGGCCCCGATCCGCGAGCGGGTGCGAGAGCACCCGTGACCGGGACGAGATGGATGGCTGCCCAGGACAGAATCCGGCTTAGAGGCCGGCTAAGGGAGGCCCCCGCTTCGGCGGGGGCCTTCTACTTCCCGGGAGCCGCCGTGGGTTAGCGTTGATCGCGTGCCGGTGACGGTCGAGCCCCATGTGGCGCTGGCGTGGATCGAGCAGGTGGACGCGTCCCGCGCGCGCAGGCGCGTGCGCGACGAGGTGGCCGTGGAGGAGCCGCTCGAGATACGCGCCGACGGGCGCCCGGTGGCGGTGGCCATGCGCACCCCGGGCGAGGACGAGGAGCTGGCGGTGGGCTTCCTGGCGGGAGAGGCACTGATCGCCGGGCCGGCGGACGTGGCGTCGGTTGGACCCACGGAGGACCTGGCGGCCAACGTCGTGGACGTCCGCACGGCGCACGGGCTTCGCCGCGACCCCTCGGACGAGCGCCGCTTCTCCATGACGTCGTCCTGCGGGGTGTGCGGCAAGGCGGCGCTCGAGTTCGTGCAGCGCGAGGCGCCGCCGTCCGCGCCGGGCCCGGAGGTGGAGCCGCAGGTGGTCCTGAGCCTGCCCGATGCGGCCCGGGCCGCGCAGGTGGGCTTCGAGCGCACCGGGTCGCTTCATGCCACCGCGATCTTCGAGCCGGACGGCCGGCTGCTCATCCTGCGCGAGGACGTGGGTCGCCACAACGCGATGGACAAGGCGGTGGGAGCGCTCCTCGTGTCCGGGCGCCATCCGCTGGCCGCCACGATCGCGTGCCTCAGCGGCCGCGCCGCCTTCGAGCTGGTGCAGAAGGCAAGCGTGGCCGGGATGGCGGGCGTGGTGTCGGTGGGCGCGCCCACCACGCTCGCCGTGCGCCTGGCCCGGGAGCGGGGCCTGCTCCTGTGCGGGTTCGTGCGCGACGGCAGCTTCAACGTCTACGCCGGGGCGGAGCGGCTCGCCGGCTGACCAAAATCGGGTTTGCGAGGGCGTCCTTTCGGGTGACAAGAGATAGTATCCGGGCCATGCCCGACCGCCCGGACCGGAGGGTTCGATGCCACGCGTACGGAAGCGCTCGAGCGCAGGGAGCGGACGCGTATTGCCCCCACTGCCACCTCCAGCTGGATTCCGAGGTGGGGGAGGACTGGCCGCCGCAGCCGTGCCGGTGCCCCCACTGCCGGCTGCTGGTGGGCGCGGGGCGGGCCCGCGCCGAGCCCTCGTCCGAGCCCGGCGCTCGAGGGAGTGCGGCCGGGGTCTTCGCCCAGCAGGCCAAGCGCTCCGACTCCGACCACGATGTGTCGGAGACCGACGTGTGCTCGGCCATCCGCAAGGTGGCCACGGCCACGGGCGCACGGCCCGAACGCCTGCTGATGGTGGACTACCAGCAGACCGCGGCCGACGACGGCAGCCTCCCGCCGCTGAGCGACGTGTTCGCGGCATTCGGCAGCTGGAAGCTCGCTCGGCGCGCCGCCGCCGCGCCAAGCTGAGCCGGGCGCCGCTGGGCATCGCGCCCGAAAGGTAGAGTCCGCGCGCATGGAAGTCCTGCTCGTGGTGGTGCCATTCCTGGTCTTCGGGATCGCCGTCCTCTTCATCGCCTTCTCCGGAGGTCCGGCGGCCGCGCGCGAGGCCTATCTGACGCGCGGGGGCCGCTTCTTCAAGGTCGCGATACCGCTCCTCTACGTGGCGCTCGGCATCGCCGTCCCGGCCGCGGTGATCGCGTCGCGGGGCGAGGCCGAGGGCGGCGTCGGCGCGCTCCGCAGCGAGTCGATCAGCGCGAAGGACGAGTACGGCAAGAAGCTCTTCATCCAGACCTGCTGCGAGTTGCCACAACCTGGACGCCGTCCAGGCCCACGGGAATCACCGGTCCCGACCTCGACACGCTGGGCGTGGACAAGCAGCGGGTCCTGAACGCCATCAAGCGCGGCGGGACGGGGGACGGGCGGATGCCCGCCGGGCTCCTGGCCGGCGAGGACGCCGACGCCGTGGCCACCTACGTGGCCAAGGTCGCCGGCCAGTAGCGCAGGCCGGAAAGCCCGCTGGATGCGGCGGTTTTCCGTCCGGCGCGTGCGCTCTGCTGGTAGCATGCCCGCGTCCGACAAGCCGAGGCCCTTCGAGGTATTGAGGGCGCGGGGGACCCAATAGGCCACCCGGCCGGGGGCGAATCGCGGTGATCCGCGTAGCGCAGCTCTTTCAGCGCGAGCCCGTCAGCTAACCCCGCAGGCACACGAAAGAGAGCAGATGTCAGCAGCCGGAGCCCGCCCGTTGAGGGAGGACAAGGAAGACCTCTCGCGCGAGGAGGTCCTGCTCCAGTGGGAGCGCAAGATCGAGGCCGCCGAGAGCCGCACCGGGCGGTTCGATCGTCCCGCGCCCACCGAGACCGTCCACCGCGCCCGAGCCCCGGCGCTTCGAGCGCGTGGCCGAGCCCGCTCCGGCCGTGGCTGCGGCCGAGCCTCTTCGCCATCCGGCGGCGGGCCTGGTGCCCGCGATCGCACCGGAGCGCCGCACGATCACCATCACGGGTCAGCCGACCCCCGCGCGGCGCCGCTCCAACGTCGCCGAGCGCCAGCTCGCGCAGCCCGACCGGGTCGCGCTCTGGGCGTTCTTCCTGGGGCTTTTCCTGGTGGCAGTGGCCGCCGGGACCGCGCACGCCTAGCCATTCCCTCCAAGACGCCCCGTGCCGAGCGATCCGATCGACCCCTCGTGCCTGCGTACTCCCTTTTGGAGTGCTCTATACGCCTTTTCCCTTCTATACTTACCGCACGTAAGCGGCCCGCAGAAAGTGAAGCACGGATGAAGATCAAGGAGAGCAGGTTCCAGGTCCACGATGAGCTGACGGCGCCCGAGCGCAGCGTCCCGGTGCTGAAGGGCGCCCTGTCGGGCGGCGGACAGCTGCCGAACTTCCTCGGAGTGCTCGGCGGGGCTCCCGCCGCGCTGCGGGCCTACGCCCGGTTCCGGTCCGAGCTTCGCAACGGCTCGCTCCAGTGGGCCACCCAGCAGCGGATCGCGCTGGGCGTGGCCGAGCACCAGGGCAGCGAGTACGCGCTGGCCACGCTTGCAGCGCACGAGCCGCGACGCCGGCCTCGGCATCGACGAGATCGCGCTGGCGCGTGAGTTCGACTCCCGCGACGAGCACGAGGCCGTGCTGCTCCGGTTCGTCAAGGCGCTTGTGACCTCCGACGCCGCCGCCGCCGCTCCACATCCTGGAAGAGGCGCGCGAGGCGGGCTGGACGGACGAGCAGATCCTCGAGGCGGTGGCTCACGTCGGGCTGGCGTCGTTCGGCAACCTCGTGACCCGCGCCGCCGACCTTCCGGTGGACGGCTCGCCGGAGGGCTCGCGGCTCCTGCAGGCCGCGTAGGCAGGTCGCCGGAGTGCGTCTACGATGGTGATCATGGTCACCGGCGCGAGGGCGGCTGACCTGACCCGAGGGGGCAGCGGGAGGCATGCTGCTCCTCCTACCACCGCGCGGTGGAGCTGGTCGGCAAGCGCTGGACGGGCGCGATCCTGATCGTGCTCATGGACGGGCCCGCCCGCTTCACCGAGGTGAAGCAGCTGGTGCCCGACCTCTCCGACCGCCTGCTGTCCGAGCGGATGAAGGAGCTCGAGGCCGAGGGCATCGTGACCCGGCGCGTGATCGACGACATGCCGGTGCGCGTGGAGTACTCGCTGACGGTGAAGGGCGAGGCGCTCGAGCCCGCCGTCGCCGCGCTCAAGGCCTGGGCGCGTTCCTGGCTCTGAGCCCTGCGCGGGGGACGCCCGCGGCCGGTCGCCGTTAACCTGCGGCGCTCCTCCAGAGACCCCTAACCCGAGGAGCCGTATGGCCGACCAGCCGAAGACCGCCGAGGACGTCATCGTCCTTCGTCAAGGACCGTGACATCCGCTTCATCCGGCTCTGGTTCACGGACATCCTGGGGCAGCTGAAGAGCTTCTCGGTGAACTCGCAGGAGCTGGAGGACGCCTTCGAGGGCGGGATGGGCTTCGACGGCTCCTCGATCACCGGCTTCAACGCCATCGAGGAGTCGGACATGATCGCCATGCCCGACCCGTCCACCTTCGCCGTGCTCCCCTGGCGGCCGGAGGACCGCGGCGTGGCGCGCATGTTCTGCGACGTGGTCACGCCCAGCCGCGAGCCCTACGAGGGCGACCCGCGCCAGGTGCTGCGGCGCGCGCTCGAGCGCGCCGAGGGCTCTCGGGTTCACGAACTTCTACGTGGGGCCGGAGCTCGAGTTCTTCTACTTCCGCAACGCCCGTCCGGAGGGCGGCATCCCCGAGGTGCTGGACGAGGGCGGCTACTTCGACCTCACGACGCTCGACGCGGGCTCCGACGTGCGCCGCGAGACGGTGCTGGCGCTGGAGCAGCTCGGCATCCACGTGGAGTACACCCACCACGAGGTGGGCCCGTCGCAGCACGAGATCGACATGCGCTACGCCGACGCGCTGAAGATGGCGGACGACTGCATGACGTACCGCATCACGGTCAAGGAGTACGCCATGAAGTACGGGTGGCACGCGACCTTCATGCCGAAGCCGCTGTTCGGCGAGAACGGCTCGGGGATGCACACCCACCAGTCGCTCTTCAAGGGCACGAGCAACGCCTTCTACGACCCGGACGACCAGTACTTCCTCTCCGACATCGGCAAGGCGTTCATCGCCGGCCAGCTCAAGCACGCCCGCGAGATCACCTCGGTGTTCGCGCAGTGGGTGAACTCCTACAAGCGGCTCGTGCCGGGCTACGAGGCGCCGGTGTACTGCGCGTGGTCACGCCGCAACCGCTCGGCGCTCGTGCGGGTGCCGCTCTACCACCCCGGCAAGGAGCAGGCCACGCGCATGGAGCTCCGCTGCCCGGACCCGGCGTGCAACCCCTACCTGACCTTCGCGATCCTGCTGGCGGCGGGGCTGGAGGGCATCGAGAAGGGCTACGAGCTGCCCGAGCCGATGGAGAAGAACCTCTACCACATCAGTCCCGAGGAGCGGCGGCGCCTGGGCATCGAGCAGCTGCCCGAGACGCTGGGCGAGGCGATCGAGCTCACGGCCGAGTCCGAGCTGGTGCTGCGCACCTTCGGCGAGCACATCTTCAACCGCTACGTGGAGATCAAGCGGCAGGAGTGGGAGGACTACCGCGTCCAGGTCTCCCAGTGGGAGCTGGACCGCTACCTGTCCGTGCTCTAGTCCGTCGGCGGCTCCGGCGCGTCGTGGCTGCCGCCGGACCCGGCGGTCGATCGACGACGCCAGCGATGACGGCCACCAGATCCGCGGGCCGATGTCGAAGACGAGCGCCGGCACGAGGACCGAGCGCACGATCAGGGTGTCGAGCAGGACCCCGAAGGCCACCACGAACCCCAGCTCGGTGAGGAACGTGAGCGGCAGCACGGCCAGCACCAGGAAGGTGCCGGCCAGCACGACGCCGGCCGAGGTGATCACCCCGCCGGTCACGGCCAGGCCCCTGCGTCATGCCCTCGCGCGCCCCGTAGCGCGTGCGACTCCTCGCGCACCCGGGCCATCAGGAAGATGTTGTAGTCGATCCCCAGCGCCACCAGGAACACGAAGGCGAACAGGGCCAGGTCGGGCGAGCTTCCCGGGAACCCGAAGATCACGTCGAACACGATGAACCCCACGCCGAGGGCGGCGGCGAACGACAGGACCACGGTGGCCGTGAGTATCAGCGGGGCCACGAGCGCCCGAGCAGCAGGATGAGCACCACCAGCACCACGAGCAGCGTGAGCGGCACGATCAGCTTGGCGTCGTGCTTGTTGGCCTGGCGCACGTCGTACTCCACCGCCGTGGCGCCTCCCACCAGCGTGTCCGGGCCGCCCGCCTCGTGGGCCACGTCGCCGGATGCGGGGCACCACGCCGAAGGTCTCGGAGTCGTAGGGGTCGCCCTCGAGGATCGCGTTCAGGAGCACGCCGTCCTGGCCGCGGGCCGCGACCCGCACGTCGGCCACGCCCTCGGTGCGCCTGAGGGCCGCGGCCACCCGGACGGCGCGGGCCGGGTCGCGCACCACCACCTCGGTCGGGGCGTTTGCGCCGCCCGGGAACGACTGGTCGATCAGCTCCTGGCCCTCCACCGAGTCCACGTCGTCGCGGAAGCTGTTGCCGGTGGTGAGGCTGTCGTTGTAGTTCAGGTTGCCCAGCGCCATGACCAGCAGGAGCGAGCGGTCACGCCCACCCAGATGCGCCGCGGGCGAAGGCTGATGCGCTCGGCCAGACGCCGCCAGCGGCCGTGGGTGGCGTCGTCCCCCTCCTCGCCCACGTGCGGCACCCGAGGCCAGAACACCCCGCGCGGCGCGAGCACGAGCGCCGCCGGGAGCAGCGTGAGCATGGCCGTCATGGCCACGGCGATCCCGAGCGCGCCGATCGGGCCGAGGCTCGCGGTGCTGTTCAGCTCGGCCACCGACAGCGTGAGCAGGGCGACGATCACCGTCATGCCCGACGCGAAGATCGCCGGCCCGGCGCTGCGCAGCGCCGCGGTCATCGCCTCGGTGCGGTCCTCGTGCAGGCGCAGCTCCTCCCGGTATCGGGCCACGAGCAGCAGGGCGTAGTCGGTGCCCGCGCCGAGCACCAGCACCGAGAGGATGGACGAGGACTGCCCGTTCACCGTGACCCCGGCCTCGGTCAGGGCCCAGCCGATACCCGCGCGTGGCGATCTCCGCGAAGGCCACGGTGAGCAGCGGGAACCAGAGCAGGATCGGGCTGCGGTAGATGAAGATCAGCAGCACGAACACGAGCAGGAACGCCGCGCCCGATGAGCGAGCCGTTGATCTGCTCGAAGACCTTGATCGCGTCCGCGGAATAGCCGGCCGGGCCCGGTCACGCGGATCTCCAGGCCGTCGTCGCCCTTGCCGACGATGTCCCGGGCGTCGTCCACCGGGTCGGCGATCGTCTCCGACTCGCCGTCCGAGGTCATGTTGGCCGTGACCAGCGCGGCGCGTGCGGTCCTGCGACACGGCCGCCAGGCGGAACGCCACGCCGTTGCGGCGCTGGAGCTGCGGGTAGTCGCAGCGCGGTTGAGGCGCCGCACGTCGGAGGCGATCTGCCGCCGGTCCTCCGCGGTGAGGCCGCCCTCGCGGCGGTAGACGATCACCATGGCCGCCTGCTCGCCCTCGGTCAGCTTCTTGGTGGCCTCGAGCGCGCGGGTGGACTCGGCGTCGCTCGGGAGGTAGGAGCTCGACTCGTTGCGCTCCGCGTCCGAGAACTTGCCCGGAAGATTGAACGCAAAGCAGGCGAAGATGGCCACCAGCCACAGCCCGATGATCACGAGGCGGGTGCGGGGCCGGACAGCGCGGGCGAGTAGCGCGCTCATCGCGCGGCACTCTTACATAGAGGCCGCTCGCGTTCGGCCGTCAGGGCTACGGAGCTCGGAGGGCCGCTCCACCACCCGGCGGGCCAGCCGGAGCGAGGTGCGGTCGAGCCGGGAGGGGCGGTCGCAGGGCGTGTGGCGGCACGGCTCGCCGCCCGCGCCCACCCCGAGCTTCGCGCCGGGAAGACCGAGCAGCTCGAACTCGCGGTGGTCGGAGTTCCCCGTGCCCTCGTCGCGCACCCAGCGCACGGGCACCCGCGCTCGGCGGGCGGCGCGGAGCACGGCGCCCTCGACCCCGGGTCGCGGCGCCGGTGCCGGCGAGCGCAGCCAGAACGGACGGTCGCGCCCCACCTCGTCGAGGGAGAGCGCGAAGCGCAGCCGCGTCCGCGCCCCGTGAGCCCGGGCCCGGCGGGCCAGGGCCAGCGCACCGAGGTGGTCGGGCGAGCCGGTGTACAGGCGCTCCTCCGCGCCGGTGGCCGCCAGCCAGACGTCGCAGCGCGGGTGGATGCGGGACATGCGCCCGGCGAGCGCGGCCAGCACGCCCAGCCCGGAGGCGTTGTCGTTGGCCCCGGGAGCGCCGGGGGCGGAGTCGGTGTGGGCCATCACGATCCGCAGACAGGTGCGGGGCGTGTCCACGATCCCGATCACGTTGCGGGAGCGCCCCCGCCCCGGGCACGGCGAACTCCTGAACGGCCACGCGCAGCCCGGCGCCGGCGAAGATCCGCCGCATGCGGCGGTGGGCGCGCGCCTCGGCGGCGCTCGCCGCGGGCCGCGGCCCACGGGCGGAGATGCCGGTGGCCACCGAGTGGGCGTCCACCGGTGGGGTGCTCGGCGCCAGGAGCCCGAGCACCGCTAGGAGAGCAGCCGTTCGAGCTCCTCCGGCTCGGTGACCGGCGCGCGGCAGGCGAAGCGCTCGCAGACGTAGGCCGCGGCGCGGCCGTCCACCGCGGTGCGGCCCTCGAGCAGGGGCACGCCGTCGGGCTCGCCGCCGGCGAGCACGAGGTGGGGGCGGAACGCCGACCGCACCACGCGCTCGAGCGGCTCGCGGTCCGGTCCCACCAGCGCCACCTCCCGCACGGGCGGCGAGACGGAAGTCGAGCGCCTGGAGCAGGTGGGCGAAGGCCTGCGGGTGCTTGGCCGCGATCTCGTGCAGCAGCCGGAGCGCCGACTCGGCGCGGCGTTCGTACTCGTGCTCGCCCGTGAGTGCCGCCGAGGCGCAGCAGGCCGTAGCGCGGCGCTGGAGTTGCCGGAAGGGATCGGGTGGTCCTCCAGGTCCTTGCGCCGGGCCACGAGCTGCTCGTGGTCGTCCGAGGTCTCGAAGAACCCGCCGTTCTCCTCGTCGGCGAAGCGGGCGATCATCGTGTCGGCCAGCTCGCGCGCCGCGGCGAACCAGCGCGGCTCGAACGTGGCCTCGTAGAGGCTGAGCAGTGCCTCGAGCAGGAATGCGTGGTCCTCGAGGTAGGCGTTCAGGCGCCCGCGCCCGTCCTTCCAGGTGCGCAGAAGGCGGCCCTCGCCGTCCTCGCGCAGCTCCTGCGAGCACGAACGCCGGCCGCGCGGCGCGCCGCGTCCAGGTAGTCCTCCCGCGCGAATGCGGCACCGGCGTCGGCCAGCGCCGAGATGGCCAGCGCGTTCCAGGCGGTGAGCCGCTTGTCGTCGAGGCCGGGCCAGACGCGCTGCGCGCGGACCTCGTACAGGCGCCGGCGCCACTCCGGCAGCCGCGCCGGCTCGGGCCGGTCGCCGCGCACCAGGATGTTCTCGCCCTCGAAGTTGCCCCGCTCGGTGGCCCCGAACCACGCGATGGCCTCGTTCGCGTCGTCACCCAGCACCTCCCGGAGCTCGGTCGAGGCTCCACACGTAGAAGCGGCCCTCCACGCCCTCGGAGTCCGCGTCCAGGGCCGAGTAGAAGCCGCCCTCCGGACCGCGCATCTCCTTCAGCATCCAGTCGAGCGTGTCCTCCGCCACGGAGCGCAGCAGCGGGTCCCCGCTGACCTGCCAGCCGTGCACGTAGGCCCGGGCCAGCAGCGCGTTGTCGTAGAGCATCTTCTCGAAGTGGGGCACCAGCCAGCGGTCGTCCACCGTGTAGCGGTGGAACCCGCCGCCCACCTGATCGTGGATGCCGCCGGCCGCCATCGCCCGCAGGGTGTGCAGGGCCATGTCCACCTCGCCGCGCCGGAGCAGCAGCTCCACGGCGGACGCGGGCGGGAACTTGGGCGCGCCGCCGAAGCCGCCGTGCACGCGGTCGTAGCCCTTGCGCAGGCCCTCCACGGCCGCATCGAGGGCGCTCTCGTGCAGCGGCTCCTCGGAGGGCTTCAGCAGGGCGCCTCCGCGCAGGCGCTCGGCCACCCGCTCCGCCGCCCGCCCGGATCTCGTCGGCCCGCTCGTCCCAGGCCTCGGCCACCGCGCCCAGCACCTGGCGCCAGCTCGGTGCGCCCATCCGCGGCTCGGGCGGGAAGTAGGTGCCGGCGTAGAAGGGCACCTGCTCGGGGGTGAGGAAGACGTTGAGCGGCCAGCCGCCGCTGCCGGTCATCGCCTGGCAGGCCTCCATGTAGATGGAGTCCACGTCGGGGCGCTCCTCGCGGTCCAGCTTGATGCACACGAAGCGCTCGTTCATGAGCCGCGCGGTGTCCTCGTCCTCGAAGGACTCGCGCTCCATCACGTGGCACCAGTGGCAGGCCGAGTATCCGATCGACAGCAGGATCGGCCGGTCCTCGGCCCGCGCGCGCTCCGAGCGCCTCCTCGCCCCACGGGTACCAGTCCACGGGGTTGTCCTTGTGCTGGAGGAGGTAGGGCGAGGTCTCGCCTGCGAGCCGGTTGGACACGTGTTCGAGGCTACCCGGCCCGCGGCCTCGCATTCCGGTGATCCGATTTCCGGGTGCCGCGAAAGGAAGTTCGAGGGAGGCAAGCCGGGCCGGGCGCCCCAGTTGCCAGGGAGGCAAGCCGGGACTTCGGGCTCCGCCCGCCGCTCGTCGGGCGGAGCTCTGCAGCTATCGCCTACGTCCTCGGAGCTCGGCTCGCTTGATCTTCCCGCTCGCGCGTCTTCGGCAGCGACTCGGCGAACTCCACGATCCGCGGGTACTTGTAGGGCGCGGTCTCCGAGCGGACGTGGTCCTGGAGCTCGCGGGCCAGCTCGTCGCCCGGACTCGTGCCCCTCCCGGAGCACCACCACCGCGCGCACCACCTGGCCGCGCACCTCGTCGGGTGCCGCCACGGCCGCCGCCTCGGCCACCGCGGGGTGGGAGATCAGCGCGGACTCCACCTCGAACGGCCCGATCCGGTACCCGGCGGAGATGATCACGTCGTCGGTGCGGCCCTCGAACCAGAGGTAGCCGTCCTCGTCCTCGCGCACGCGGTCGCCGGTGCGCCACGGCGGTCGCGCGGGCCGTCGAGGAAGAACGTCGGCACGGTGGCCGGGTCCACGCAGAGCTCGCCCTCGTCGATCCAGAGCCGGAAGCCGGGCAGCGCCCGGCCCATCGACCCGGCCCGCACGGGCGGGCCGATGGGCATCCCGGTGAGGGCCCCGGTCTCGGTCTGGCCGTAGCCGTCGTGCACCTGCACCCCGGCGGTGCGGGCCCACTCGTTCACCACCTCGGGGTTCAGCGGCTCGCCGGCGGCCACGGCGTGCCGGAGGGTGGGGAGGGGGCGCAGGCGCGCCCGCTTGGCGATCGCCCGGTACTCGGTGGGCGCCATGCAGAGCACGTCCACGCTGCTCTCGCTCGAGCAGGTCGAGGCGCTCCTCGGGATCGAAGCGGGCGTCGTGGAGCAGCGCGGCGGCGCCGCGCAGCCAGGGGGCCACGAACACGTTGCGGGCCGACTTCGACCATCCGCTCGCGGCGGTGCACCAGCAGAGGTCCCCGGGCCGGGCCCCGAACCAGTGCTCGGCCTGCACGGCCTGGCCGCCGAGGTAGCCGTGGCCGTGCCGGATCGGCTTGGCCTCGCCCGCCGTGCCCGAGGTGAACACCACGAGCGCGGGGTCGTCCGGGCCCGAGGTCCGCGGCCGGCGCGGGCGCGGCCGTGAACAGGCCCTCGTCCGGCACGGTCAGCACCGGTCCCGTCGAACCCGGTGGCCGCCACGGTGTCCGCGTCGCGCTCGTCCGCCACCACGGCGCGCGGGCCGACGGCATCCATGCGCGCGCGAAGATCGGCCGGGCGCAGCTGCTCGGTGCAGGGCTGGGCCACCGCGCCGATGCGCCAGGCGGCCACCATCGCGTACACCCACTCGGGCCGGTTGCCCACCAGCGTCATCAGCACGTCCCCCCGGCCCACGCCGGCCTCCGATGAGGCTTCCGGCGAACCGCGCGGAGCGGTCGGCCACCTCGCCGAACGCGATCTCCCGCCGCTCGCCCTCGCGGGCTCAGGGCCACCAGGGCGGGCCGCGCCGGATCGGCGGCGTCCACCACCTCGCGGGCGAAGTTCACCGGCGCGCGCTCACCCGACGGGCCGGCGCTCCCCGCGGCTGAGGCGATCGAGCCCCAGCCAGGTGAACTCCATCGCCGACTGCACCAGGCGCTCGCGCGGAACCTCGCGGTGGTCGGCCCACCAGTTGGCCACCGACTGGATCGCGCCCACCAGCATCTGGGCGAGCAGGCGGATGCCCTCGTCGCGCTCCCCCTCGTCCTCCACCAGGTTCCGCGCGCCCGGCTCGGCGGCGATCATCGCGGCCACCAGGGCGGTGACCTGCGCCACCACCCGGTCGAGCACGGCCACCACCTCGGGGTCCGCGGCCTCGCGGAAGAGGATGCGCCAGGCCTCCCGCCGCTCCTCCACGAAGCGGAAGAAGGCGTCGAGGCCGGTCTCCAGGCGCAGCTCGCTGCCCTCCACACCCGCCACCGCGGCGGCCAGGCGGTCGGAGAGCTCGGCCGCGTGGGACTCGAGCAGGTTGGCGTACAGCTCCTGCTTGGAGGCGAAGTGCTCGTAGATCAGGGCCTTGGACACCCCGGCCTCGCCGTGCGATGTCGTCGATCGATGCGCTGTGGTAGCCGCGGGCCGAGAACACCGCCCGGGCGGAGTCCAGGATGGCCGCCCGGCGGGCCTCGGCGGTGAGCCGGCGCCGGACCGGGGGAGACCCGCTGCTCATGAGGCGACGATGAAGTGTGACGTAACGCACAGTTAGCTGACTGACTGTTCAGTTAGTTTATGTCGCGATCGAGGGGGAGGGCCGAGCGTTCGCCCCCTGGAGACCGGAGAAGAGGGAGCTTGGCACATGCCGCGACCGCGACTGTTCGCCTTTGGTACCACGACGCTCTTCGCGGCGCTGGGCGCGCTCGCGGCCGGGCCGGCGGGCGCCCTTGCCGCCACCGGCGACGAGCCGGCCGGAGGGGCGGCCACCACGGAGGCCCTGGGGGCCACCGCGGTCGCGCTGGTGGTCACGGCGCTGATCGCCGTGCTGATCGCCGGTCACCGCAGCGGGCGGATCGCAGTGGCTCGGCCGGCTCTCGGCCTACTTCGAGCGCCAGACCGGGCTGCCCGGCTGGGCCGCGCTGCCGTCGGCGGTCCTCGGCGCCACCCTTCTCGTGGCGGTGGTGGGCATGTACTGGGACGTGTCCCTCCACATCGACAACGGGCGCGACGCGGGGCCGCTGGCCAACCCGGCGCACTACCTGATCCTCGTGGGGCTCTACGGCGCGCTGCTGGCCGGGGCGCTCAGCATCGCGCTCGCGCCCGAGCGCCCCAGCCGCGTCCGCGATCCACCTCGGCAACGGCTGGTGGGCGCCCGCCGGCGGGCTGATGATCGCCTCCTGCGGCGCCTTCGCCCTCACCGGCTTCCCGCTCGACGACCTCTGGCACCGCCTCTTCGGGCAGGACGTGACCCTGTGGGGGCCCACGCACCTGATGCTCATCGGCGGCGGATCGCTCGCCACGCTGGGCGCCATGGCCCTGCTCGCGGAGGGCGTGGCCGCGTCCGGCCGCCACTCGGAGAAGGGGCCGCCGCTGATCCTGCGCATCCGCCGGGCGATGCTGGTGGGCGGCTTCCTGGTGGCGCTCTCCACCTTCCAGGGCGAGTTCGACTTCGGCGTGCCGCAGTTCCGCCTCGTGCTTCACCCGACGCTCGAGATGCTCGCCGCGGGCATCGGCCTGGTGACCGCGCGCGTCTACCTCGGGCGTGGCGGCGCCCTCTCGGCGGTGGCCGGATTCCTGATCATCAGGGGCTTCCTTGCGCTGATCGTGGGCGTGGTGTTCGGCCAGACCACCCCTCACTTCCCGCTCTACATCGTGGAGGCGGCGCTGGTGGAGCTCGTGTTCCTGCGGGCCACCTCGCTGCGCCCGGTGGCCGCGGGCGCGCTCGCCGGCGTGGCCATCGGCACGGTCGGCCTGGGGGCGGAGTGGGGCTGGTCCCACGTGTGGATGCCGATTCCGTGGCCGGCGTCGCTGCTGCCCGAGGCCGCGGTGGCCGGCCTGATCGCCGCCGTGGCCGGAGGTGCCGTGGGCGGGTTCATCGGCGCGGCGCTGGTGAACCCGCGCCCGTTCCCGCCGCTCCGCGCCGAGCGCTTCGGCGCGCTCGTGGCGGGCGTGGCCCTGATGGCGGTGCTCGCCTGGGGGCTCCCGCTGAACAGCAACGGGCCCCGACCGCGCCACCGTGGCCCTGCGCGACGTGCCGGGCTCCGGGGCGCGGCCGCGAGGTGGCGGCCACGATCCGGATCAGCCCGGCGTCGGCGGCGAGCGACCCCGACTTCCTGAACGTCACCGCCTGGCAGGGCGGGGGCAGCGTGCTCGATCCGCTCGAGCGGGTGGGTCCCGGGGTCTACCGCACCACCAAGCCCATCCCCGTGCACGACGGCTGGAAGGCGATGGTGCGCCTCCAGCGGGGCAGCACGCTCGTGTCGGTGCCGATCTACCTGCCGCGCGACCGGGCCATCCCGGCGGCCGAGGTGCCGGCCGCGGCCACCTTCACGCGCGATTTCCAGTCGGATCACGAATTTCTTCAGCGTGAGCGAAAGGAAGGAATTCCGGCCTCGCTGTCGGCAAGCGCGTACCTCACCGTGCTCGCCATCGCGCTCTCCCTGTTCGCGCTGCTCGGATGGTCGCTGATCCGCTTGGAGAGCGGAGATCCAGCGGCGGGACGCCGTGTCCCGCGGGCGGTGGCGGGGCGCGCCACCAGCGCGTAGTACGTCCGGGCTCCCCCGTCCGGGGGCCCTGGGTGCTGCAACAACTCGTGTAGATCGGCACGAGGAATCGGGTCGTGCACGTCGAATGGATCTGCTACCTTGCCCGAACGCCGAATCCACGCCACGCGTGGAGCGGGGGAACCAGAGTGGCCTAGGCCATCGGGGCGAACCTCCTCAATCGAGGAGGCGCGCAAGCTCTTTCAGCGCGAGCCCGTCAGCTAACCCCGCAGGCGTTCGAAAGAGAATGTCTCTGCTTCTTCAGAAACAGGTTGGCGAACGTTGTCGTAGCCATTACGTGCTGCGGCGGTCTCGCCTACGCCGGAGCGGCCGGCGCCGAGACGCCCGCCGACAGCTCGGGCGGGGCCGTCTTCATGCCGCCGCCCCCGCCGCCGAAGAGGGCCATGATCGTGGACGGCCGCGCCGTGGCGCCCGCCTCGGCCCCCACGAGGGTCAAGCGCGTGATCGAGGCGGCCAACCGCATCGTCGAGAAGCCCTACCGCTACGGCGGCGGCCACCGGCCGTTCGGGCGCAGGCTCGACACGGGCTACGACTGCTCCGGCTCGGTGAGCTACGCCCTCTACGGCGGGCGCTTCCTCCGCTCGCCGCTGCCCTCCGGCTCGCTCATGGGCTGGGCCAGCAGCGGCACGGGCCGCTGGATCACGGTGTACGCGCACGCCAGCCACGCCTACGTGGTGGTGGCCGGCCTCCGCTTCGACACCTCCATGCGGGATCCGCAACGCGCCCGGCCCCGCCACCGGGCCCGCGCTGGAGCAAGAGCCTCCGCCGCTCCGCCGCCTTCGTCGCGCGTCACCCGCGCGGCTACTAGCCCCCGCGAGCGCCCGCTTCACTACGGTCTCCGCCGTGATCGGCTTCCGCACAGCCGCGGTCGCCGCGCTCGCGCTCCTGGCCGTGCTCGGCTGCGTGCCCGCCGCGCACGCGGCCACGCCCCGGGCCCTCCGCCTCTCACCCCTCCACGCCGAGCCCGACCCGCGCGCCGGGGGCCGGATCGTGGACGCGCGCGGGCGGGAGGTCCTGCTGCGGGGCGTGAACGTGAACGCGCTGGCCGAGTACTGGAAGGGCAGCCGCTTCCGCACCGTGTTCCCGCTGGCGCGCAAGGATCCGGCGTCGCATGGCGGCGATCGGCTGGAACGCCGTGCGGCTTCTCGTGTCCTGGTCGCGGATCGAGCCGCGGCCCGGCGTCTACGACCGGGCGTACCTGAAGCGGGTCGAGGCCACGGTCGTCGCGCCTGGCCCGCGAGCGGCATCTACTCGATCGTCGACCTGCACCAGGACGCGTGGGGCCCGTCGCTCGCCGCGCGGCCGGGGGAGGCCTGTCCCGCGGGCTCGCTCCCGCGCTCGGCTGGGACGGGGCGCCGGCGTGGGCCACGCTCGCCGGGGACGCCGCGCGCTGCGACCCCGGGGCACGCGGAGGCCAGCCCGGCGGTGCTGGCCGCCTGGAGCGCCTTCTTCGCGGACGCTCCCGGGCCGGGCGGGGTGGGGATGCGCACGCGCTACGTGAGGATGGTGGGCCGCCTGGCGCGGCATTCTTCGCCCGCTCCTCCGCGGTCGCCGGCTTCGACCTCATGAACGAGCCGAACGCCTTCGGGGAAGACCAGCAGGCCGCCCTGTCGCGCCTGTACGCCCGGGCGCTCGCCGTCCGTGCGCGCCGGCGAGCGGCGCGGGAAGGGGCAGGCGCCACCTCGTGCTCTTCGAGCCCTCGGCGCTGTGGTCGTCCACCGGCAGCGGCGCCCCGCCCGCCTTCCGGCACGACCGCGACGTGGTCTACGCGCCGCACATATACACGGGAGGGTTCGACCGGCGGCCCGATCGGGCCCGAGGCGTTCGCCATCGCCCGCGACCGAGGCCCGGCGCTTCGGCGGGGCGCCCGTGCTCAGCGGGGAGTGGGGCGCGGATCCCGACCGCGCGGGGGCTCGGGGCGACGGCTACTTCCTGCGCCACCAGGCGCTCCAGGACCGCTTCCGCGTGAGCGCGACGCTCTGGACCTGGCGCGAGAGCTGCGGCGACCCGCACAAGGCCGGAGATCTCCGCGCGGGGCGCATCCCCGAGGTGTGGGGCGAGTTCGAGGTGAACTGCCGGACCAACCGCGTCTCCCACCAGCGCCGCGCGCTGATCGGCGAGCTCGACCCGGGGATACGTGCGGGCGTCGCCCGGGACGGCTGCTGTCCTCCCGCTGGCGGCCCGGGTCCGGGCTCCAGGCGCGCGGGCGCGCGTCGCGGCGGGACGGCCCGCTCGTGGCCTTCCTGCCCGCGCTCACCGGCGGCGCGGGCGGTGGCACGGACCAGTACCTGCCCTCCCGGTGCCGGACGGTGCGGCTCTGCCTGCGCATCCGCACCCGGGGACTGCGGGGCCTGCGGCTGCTGCCGGCGCCCGGCGGCGCCAACTACGTGGTGGCCCGCCCCAAGGGTGGCGCGTGGGCGCTCAGCGTGCGTTCCCGGCGCTAGCGCGGCGGTATCCTGCGCCTCACTGAGAATCGACCGAGCAACCGACATCGGAGCCCCGACCCTATGGCCGTAGCCACCAATCCCTACACCGACAAGACCGACGACCAGAAGGCCATCACCGAGATGGTCCGCCAGTTCGTGGACAACGAGGTGCTCCCGATCGCGGAAGAGCACGACCACGAGGACAAGTTCCCGGACGACCTGGTCGCGCAGATGCGGGAGCTCGGCCTCTTCGGGGTCACGATCCCCGAGGAGTACGGCGGGATGGGGCTGGACCTCACCACCTACGCGATGATCGTCGAGGAGCTCTCGCGCGGCTGGATCTCGGTGTCCGGCATCGTGAACACCCACTTCATCGGCTCCTACCTGCTGATGAAGTTCGGCAGCGACGAGCAGAAGCAGGAGTGGCTGCCGCGCATGGCCACCGGCGAGATCCGCGCGGCCTTCTCCCTCTCCGAGCCCGAGGTGGGCTCGGACGTCCAGGGCATCAAGTCCGTGGCCAAGAAGCTCGACGACGGCGACTGGGAGCTCAACGGCCAGAAGATGTGGGTCACCAACGGGCTGCGCTCGGGCCTCGTGTTCGTGCTCATGAAGACCGACCCGAAGGCCGACCCGCCCCACCGCGGCATGACCTGCTTCATCACCGAGAAGGAGCCGGGCGCGGCCGAGAACCCGGGCCTGACCGTCCCGCCGCAGATCAAGAAGATGGGCTACAAGGGCGTGGAGTCCACGGAGCTCGTCTACAGCGGATACCGGTGTCCGCCGGAGCGCATCCTCGGAGGCGAGGAGGCCGGGCTCGGCAAGGGCTTCTCGCAGATGATGGACGCGCTCGAGGTGGGACGGGTCAACGTGGCCGCACGCGGCGTGGGGATCGCCCAGCGCGCGCTGGAGCTCGCCCTCCGCTACTCGCAGGAGCGCAAGACCTTCGGGCGCCAGATCTCAAAGCACCAGGCCATCCAGTTCAAGCTGGCCGACATGGCCACGAAGGTCGAGGCCGCACGCCTTCTCACCTTCAAGGCCGCGCGGATGAAGGACGCCGGCGAGCGGTCGGACCTCGAGGCCGGGATGGCCAAGCTGTTCGCCTCGGAGACCGGCAAGGAGGTGGTGGAGGAGTCGTTCCGCATCCACGGCGGCTACGGCTACTCGAAGGAGTACGAGATCGAGCGCCTCTACCGCGACGCGCCGCTGCTGCTGATCGGCGAGGGCACCTCCGAGATCCAGCGCATGGTGATCGGCAAGAAGCTGCTGGAGCGCAACAAGATCTGAGTCAGCGGGCGAGGCAGCCCTTCAGGAAGCGCAGCAGCGGGGGCGTCATCACCGTGTCGCCCGGCGCGCCGATGCGCTGGTTCACCTGCCCGTGGGTGAGGGTGCGCGCATCCACCAGCGTGGCCGGGACCCCGAGCGACCGGAGGCGGGCGGCGAAGCCGGTCTCGATGCTCTGGCGCCCGGGCGTGCCGCGGTAGACGGTGAGCGCCGGCGCGATGCCCGTCCCGGCGCGTGCGATGAGCGTGGCCGAGGTGAGGACCCGGTAGCCGGGCTGGTTGCCCAGCGCCACCCGCCACTGGACCTGCTCCCTGGCGCTCGCGCGGGGCTTGTCGAAGCCGGCGGTGTCGAGCGGCGCGAAGCACCTCAGCGCGCTCAGCCGCTGGCCGTGCTTCGCGAGATAGGCGGGGTTCACGGCCACGTTGCTCACGATGTCGGCCCCGGCCGAGTGGCCGAGGAGGGCGAGCCGGCGCGGATTGCCGCCGCGCCGGCGGAGGTGGTGCCGCAGCCAGGTCACGGCCGTGGCCACATCGTCGTAGTGGTCCGGGTACTGCGCCGCGCCGGCGCCCGGACGCGACAACCGGTAGTTGACGCTCGCGAAGATCCAGCCGCGGGAGGCGAAGAGGGCGACCTTGGAGGCCACCTGCTGGGCCTTGTCGCCCACGCGGTAGCCGCCACCGTGCACCCAGACCACCACCGGCGCCCCCTGCTTGGGCCGACAGCGCCGGGGCGGCACGTAGAGGTCGAGGCTCGTGAGGTCGCGGGCCACGCCCGAAACGGCGCGGTAGGCGATGGTGCGGTGCGTGGCCGGAACGCACGAGGGCCCCTTGCGAGGTGCCGCCGCGGCCGGCGAGGCCACCGTCGGCGAGCGCCAGGACCGCTCCCATGCCGATCACCATCGTCCTGCACCCCGTCGCGCGCATCGGCTCCCCCTGGTCGGTTGACCGGTTCAACCCAGGGGCCGGAGAGAAGTTGCGCGCCGCTCTCCCGAAACGGCGAAGCGGCCCCGGGGGGCCGCTTCGCGCGGGACTGTTGAAAAACGGTGCGGGCCCCGGTCACTCGACCGGGGCCCGCGGCACCCTCAGTGCTTGATCGGCGTGAGGATGCAGAGGGGTCCGATTCGAGTGCTGCTGGCCTTGACCTTCAGCGACACCGTGGTGCGCCGTGTGGCCAGGGTCTTGCCCTTGCTCGTGAGCTTGGCGTAGACCGTCAGGCTGCCGGTGAGCTTCTTCACCTTGGACTTCTTGAGCGTGAAGCGGCAGGTGGCTCCGCGAGCCCTCACCACGCCCACCTTGCAGGTGGCGAGCTTCTTGCCCTTGCGCTTGATGG
The DNA here is from genome assembly GCA_963752455.1 of uncultured Thermoleophilaceae bacterium. GTDB lineage: Bacteria > Actinomycetota > Thermoleophilia > Solirubrobacterales > Thermoleophilaceae > JACVRW01. The sequence goes on along the minus strand of CAVVYE010000009.1, from coordinate 125,617 downwards.
TGACGCTGAGCTTGCCGCTCTTGCCGGGCATGTACTTCACCACCAGGCGACGACCGTTCCGGGCAATCACCGGCTTCGAGAGCGGCTTGAGCGGAGTGGTCGGGTTGGTGGGGTTGCTCGGCGGCACCGGCGGATCCGGGAGGTCCGGGGTGGCCGGCGGCGACCGGGCGGGCCCTGATGGCGATCTCGACCGCGTCGAACGCACCGTCGGGCGCCGTGGCGGTGATCCGCACCTTGCCGTCGGCGGGAACCTTCGCCGGGGCCTTGTAGTACCCGTTCGCGTCGATCGTGCCGACGGTGGCGTTGCCGCCGGGCACGCCGTCCACGGCCCAGACCGGCTTCGAGCCGTCGTCAGGCGTGATGGCGCCGGTCAGCTGCGCGCCCTGGGCGGTGTAGACCCAGGCGGGCGTGCCGCTGATGCCCACGGCCGTGTCGCCGTTGCCGCTGCCGACCTGAAGCATCACGGCTGCGCTGGCCGGGTTGAGCGGGAACTGGCTGTTGGCCTGCTTGACCGCGAACTTGAAGTCGTCCGGGCCGTTGTAGGCACCGTCCTTCTTGTACTCGACCGATGCGCCGGAGAACCATCCCTGGGCGTCGGGCGTGCCGGTCACGAGCGTCCCGTGCTCGGGCTGCTCGGTGATCTTGTACTGCGGCGTGCCCAGCAGGGGGGTGCCCGCGGCGGTGTTGCGGTACTGGTCCTGCACCAGCGTGATCTTGGACGTCGCCGGCTTCACACCGCTGACCTGGAACGGGTTGACCGTGCCGATCGCCCTGGCGATGTAGCCCGGGCACCGTGGACCTGGCCGACGCGAACACGGAGGCGTTGACCTCGTTCGACTCGCGCAGCAGGTTGCTCGGGTCGACCTGAGACCGGAGCCAGTAGTGGCCGGGCTGCAGGTTCGACACGTCGATGTACTGGAACGGAAGCGTGCGCTCGTACACGTCACGCCAGCCGGTGCTGATGCCCATGTCGACCTTCGTCCGCGGCGGGACGACGGTGTCGGTGGGGTCGGGGAAGGACGGAAGGTGCGCGAGGCAGTTGTTGGTGCTGCTCCCGAACGTCTTCGGCGCCACGGTGCCCGAGTACTGGAAGTGGATCGGATCGTCCAGGGTGGGGTTGTAGTTGGGGTCGCCGTGTCCGATGTCGAGGAAGCAGAAGCCGACCTTGCTCGACGCGTCGATCTCGGCGGTCTTGCCGTCGTTCCACAGCGAGTAGCGGGCTGCCTGCTGGAAGTGCCAGTGGTTGTGGAGGTCGGTTTCCTCGTACCTCAGCTCCGCGCCGGGAAGATCGACCTCGGTCTTGTCCAGGCCGACCACGCCGTCCGTGTCGTGGTTGTGGGTCAGCACCTGCTTGAGGCCCACGCCCGAGATCCTCCGGTTCACGGGGTTCACGCCGGTGACCTCGAGAGGCCCGGCGCCGATGTTGCGGACATAGCTGGTGAAGCGCAGCAGAAGCCGCGTCTGGCCGCCGACCGTGTCGGTCGTGGCCGTGGTGTCGGCCTGTCCGACGGGCTCGGCCACGAGGTCGGGGAGCAGCTCATCGCCCTCGGCACCGGTTGCCGGCACCACGAGTGCGGCAAGCAGGCCCGAGAGGGCGAGCAGAAGGACGGACGCCGCAATCGAGCGGCGGGCACGGCGGCGGCGCGTGTTCTGGTGCACGGTCATCCCTATCGACGAGGTTGTAGGAAATGGACCTGGCCGGCTGCGTCATGCAGCGGCGATCCGAGATCCAACGTAAGCGCGGTTTGCGCTTTCGTCAAAAATTCGTCCAGAAAGGCTGCCCGGTCGTCTAGTTCCGTCCGGCCAGGTACGCCGAGTGGAAGCCGGACGCGGTTCTGGCACAATCGGCCGGGATGTCGTCGGGGGACACGAGGACGCTGATCGCCCAGGCCGTGGAGCGCCTGGGCGCCGAGGTGCCCTCGTTCACTCGCCTCAAGCTGGTGATCAGGCTGGAGCTACGGTCCCGCGGCGACGCGCCGGTGTGGCGCGTGGAGGTGCCGGGGCCCAAGATCACCAAGGACGTGGCCCAGGACGCCCGCATCGACGTCTCGGTGATCCGCTCGCATTTCAACGAGCTGGCCGCCGACGGCCGGCTCGAGCACTGGGTGGACGCCTACGAGCACGGCCACGTGAAGGTCACGGGCGACTCCGCGGTGCTCAAGCTGCTGGGCAACGTGATCGAGCGCCAGCGCGCTCGGGCTTGACCTCAGCCTCGAGGGCGGCCCATGACGGCGAGGGCCAGCACCATCTGCGTGCAGACGAAGAACGCGCCGTTGCGGCCGTTCGCCTCGCAGCGCACCTCCCACACCTGGGTGCGCCGTCCGCGGTGCAGCGGCACGCCGACGGCGGTGAGCACGTCCCCGGTGGTGGCGGGCGCGAAGACGTTCGTCTTCAGCTCGATCGTGGTGAAATCGTGGCCCTCGGAGAGGTTGCGCAGGGTTCCCCATGCGGCCACCGTGTCGGCGAAGGCCACCCACACGCCTCCGTGGACGTATCCCCCGGGGTGGAGGTGGCGCTCGTCCACGGCCAGCCGGCCCTCCACGCGCTCGTCCTCGATCGAGACGACCTCGATGCCGAGGTTCCCCGGGAACGTCCCCACGATCCGCTCGCGGAACAGCTCCGGATTGACAGGGTGGCCGGACACCGCGGGCACTCTATGCGCCCGGCCCGGAGGAAGCGGGGAACGGGGCTCCCGCACCCCGATACCCCACTTACGACCGGCGGACCGGCCGTTACGAGGTGCCTACCCGGATCCCGGCGAGACCAACCGGTCTCGTCAGCGCTCGAGTATCGCGCCGCCGTCGTAGAGCTTCTTGACGCGGACCGTCCCCGGAGGGGAGGCCTCCAGGCAGAGCTTGCAGAGCACGCATTCGTCGAGCTGGGTCTCCACGATCTCGACGCCCTGCGGGGTGGCCTTGAAGATGTCCACGGGGCACACCTCCTCGAGCTTCTTGGCCAGGGCAGCGTCTCCGCGGACGCTCTCGTCCACCTCGACGTCGATGAAGGTGCCCGGCATCAGGCCGCCGCCCCGAGCTTGGCCCGCACGGCGTCCGGAATGGCGTCAATCCGCTCCACGACAGGGATTCCGGCGGCTTCCAGCCGCGCGATCTTCTCCGTGGCCGTGTCCTCCTTGCCCTCCACGATGGTGCCCGCGTGGCCGAAGGACATGCCCTTCATCTCCTCGTCGTCCATGAACCTGCCGGCCATGAAGGCCACGATCGGGAGGCGGGAGTTGTTCTCGGCCACCCACTCGGCCAGCTGGGCCTCCATGCGCCCGCCCGGCTCGGTGTAGATCACGATCGCCTGGGTCTGCTCGTCGGCCTCGAAGAGGGGCATGAGCTCGGCGTAGGTCGAGCCGATGATGGCGTCGCCGCCGATCGAGACCGCGGTGGACACGCCGAGGCCGGCGGCGGTGAGCGTGGACGAGATCTCGGTGGTCATGCCGCCGGAGCGGGACATCACGCCGACGCTGCCCGGCTGGTAGGCCTGCTCGGTGTTCTTGGCCGGGCCGCCGATGCCGCCCATCTTGGCCACGCCCGGCACCACCAGGCCGAGGCAGTTGGGGCCGATGATGCGGGCGCCGCGGGAGTCGGCGAACTCGACCATCTGGGCCACGTCGCCGCGGGGAATGCGCTCGGTGACGATCACGATCAGCCCGATGCCGGCGTCGATCGCCTCCATCACCGCGTCCTTGGTGAATGCCGGAGGGACGGTGACCACGGAGCCGTCGGGCACGCGCCCGCCGTTGTGCTCCACCACCTGCTGGACGGTGTCGAACACCGGCACCCCGTGCACGTCGCGGCCCTTGCGCCCCGGGGTGACCCCGCCCACGATCTTGGAGCCGTAGTCGAGGCACTCGCGGGTGAGGTTCACGGCCTCGCGGCCGGTGATGCCCTGGACGATGAACGTGGTCTCGGCGTCGATGAGGATGCTCATGCGGAGGCACCGTTCCCCTGGATCTTCGCCACGGCCCGGCCCGCCGCCTCGTGCATCGAGACCGAGCGGTCGCAGTACTCCACCCCGTAGCGGTCGAGGATCTTGAAGCCCTCCTCCTCCCACGCGCCCGGGATGCGGAAGATGGCGATCGTCTCGGCCGGGTCCTTGCCCAGCTCGAGGCACGCCTTGATCACTCCGCGGGCCACGATGTCCACACGGGTGTTGGAGACGATCGACATCATCACCGCGATCTTCTCCACGCCGTCCTTCTGGAGCACCTGCTTGGCCAGCCCGCAGGCCTTGGCCACCGAGGGGTTGCCGCCGATCTCCGAGTAGTTGGCCGGGTGGCCGCCGTGCCCGCGCACCGCGTCGGTGAGGGTGAGCGACCCGCCGCCGGCGCCGATCACCAGACCGAGATTGCCGTGGAAGCCGGTGTCCTTGCCCTGGATCACGCCGCGGTGGTCCGCGGCGTCGATGGCCTTGACGGCGACCTCGAACGGGCTCGGGTCGTGGGCCTCGCGGGTGCCCTCGTCCGCGCCGATGCCCAGCGCCTCCAGCACCGGCTTCTGGCGCGGCATGGCCTCGTTCTCCATCTCCATGTGCGCGTCGAGCGCCACGAAGCTGCCGTCCTCGAGCTGGGCCAGCGGGTTGATCTCCGCCAGCGTCATGTCGCGATCCTGGAACAGGCGGGCCAGGCGGGCCAGGATGGGCGTGAGGCGGTTCAGCGCGGAACCGGTCACGCCGGCGGCCGCGATCGTCTGCTTGGCCTGGAAGTCCGAGAAGGGGAGGAGGTTGGAGAAGTGCCCGCGGCCCACGTGGTCCGGGTGCTCCTCGGCCACCTGCTCGATGTCGATGCCGCCCATGTCGGAGAAGAGCATCAGCGGGCGCTTGCGGGTGCCGTCCCAGACCACTCCGGCGTAGTACTCCTGCTTCACCTGGGCCTTGGGGTCCACCAGGACCCCTCGCGGCATGTCGCCACCGATCTCGATCTGAAGGATGTCCTCCGCGTGCCTGGCCGCCTCGTCCGGCGTGTCGGCGAACTGGACGCCGCCGGCCTTCATCCGCCCTCCGCTCAGCACCTGCGACTTGATGACCGTGGGCCCGCCGATGCGCGCGGCGATCTCGCGCGCCTCCTCGGGCGTCTTGGCGAAGCCGAAATCGGTGACGGGGATTCCCGCGTCGCGCACGATGGCGCGCGACTCGTACTCGTAGAAGCGCATGGCGGCGCGGAACCCTACCGGGGTGCCGGGTGGTCGCGCGTCAGGAGCGGGCCTCGAAGAGCCGGTCGGCGATCAGCCGCGTCCAGGGCACCCGGGCGCGGATGAGCACGGCCACGTAGGCCGCGGCCAGCACGGCCTGCACGACGATCAGCCAGACCAACTCCGCGGAGGCTCCGTCCACCAGGGGACGAAGCGCGGCGCCCGCCGCGCCCGCCGCCAGGGCGGCGGGCAGCGCGACCCGCAGCCCGTAGTCCGCGTGCTGGAGCCGGAACAGCCGGTGGACGGTGGCGAAGCGTGAGCACGCCCTGCACGGCCACCCCGATGGCGAACGACCAGGCCACGCACATCACCGGGCGTCCGAGGTCCGCGCCCAGGGAGATCGCCGCGACGCCCGCGAAGACGGCGAGCGCCACCAGGTTGTTGCGGGAGTTGTAGGAGACGACCGCCACGGCATCGAGGGCGCTTCGGAGCATCAGGTAGACCACGAACAGCGCCGCCGGGGACACGGTCACGCGCACCACCGCGCCGGCGTCGTCGAAGCCGGGCCCCAGCCAGGCGCGCACCGCGATGTCCGCGAAGAGCAGCGTCTGGAGGCTGGCGAAGAGCGCCAGGTGGAGGGACAGCGCCGACAGCCGTGCCACGTGCCCGGTGGCCGCCTCGCGGTCCGTGGCCCAGATGCGGGTGAGCGAGGGCAGCATCAGGAGGCCCACGGGCAGCACGGCGATGCGAGAGCACGCTCAGCACCTGCTGTCCGGCGCTCAGGTAGGCCACGTCCGTGGCCGAGCCCACGTGAGCAGCCAGCGGGGGGACGAAGGCGAAGAGCCCGAGCTGGGCCAGCTCGCCCGGGCACCCGGCGGTGGCCGTAGGTGAAGAGCGTGCCCGCGGCGTCGCCCGTGCGCGCCCGCCGCCGATCGCGCAGGGCGCGGAGGAGCGGTGGCGGCCACCGCGGCCACCGACATGCGCCCCGAGCAGGGCCGCCATCCAGGCGATGATCTCGTCCACCGGCCGGCCCGGCAGCGCGAGCACCACCCCCGGGGGCACCAGGGCGAAGCCCGCCACCTGGATCAGGGCGGCGGCGCGCATCCGCACGCGCCCGCGGAACCAGCCGAAGGCCACGTAGAAGGCCGATGTGGCCCCGAGAAGGCCGGCGAAGGGGGCCACCAGGCGCGTCTCGTCGGGGGACCCGAAGAAGACGCGCGCCGTGAGGTCGGGAAGCGCGAGGGCCAGTGCCGGCCACCACCGCGGTCGCGGCGCCGCAGATCAGGGCGGCGGCGGCGAGGTACCCCTCGGGGGCGGGGTCGCGCCCGCGGGCGGGGAGAGCGAGATAGCGCGGCAGCCCGCCCACGAGCCCGACGGTGACGATCGGGAAGAACACGTTCACCGCCTGTTTCACGAGCGAATAGGAGGCGAAGCCGTCGGTTCCGGTGCGGATCGCGAGCAGGCGCGCCAGCCACAGGCCGCCCAGGGCCACCGCGGCCTGGGCGAGCACGGTGACCCCGAGGTCGCGGAAGAAGGGGGCGATGCGGCGGGTAGACTCGCCCCCGCCTTGCGCGTCGCCGCCCATGAACACATGCTGGCGCGAACGCCGGTCGCGGGAGCCGCACCCGCCGACCGAGGCGCGCGATGACGCGCGCCGCGCTGGTGGGGCTCGGCGGCATCGCGGAGGAGCACCTCAACAAGCTCGCGCGGATCGAGGGAGCGGAGGTGGTGGGGGTCTGCGATCTCTCCGAGGTCCTCGTGGAGGCGGTGACCGAGCGCTTCGGGGCGGGCCCGGGATTCACCGATCACCGGCGGATGCTGGCCGAGGTGCAGCCGGAGGTGGTGCACGTGCTCACCCCGCCGCAGACGCATCGCCGGCTGGTGCTGGACACGCTCGAGGCCGGGGCCCACGCGATCGTGGAGAAGCCGATCGCGCTCGGCTTCGAGGAGTACGCGGAGCTGCGCGACGCGGCCGCGGCCCGCGGTCTCCTGATCACCGAGAACTACAACTACCGCTTCATGCCGGCGGTCACGCGCGCGCTCGCGCTTGCGCGGTCGGGGGCGGTGGGGGACCCGGTGAACCTCGACGTGACGCTCGGTGTGCCCTTCTCGGCGCCCGGCGGGTCGTACATGGACCGCGACCTCCCGCACTTCGCCCACGAGCTGCCCGGCGGGGCGCTGCACAACTTCGTGAGCCACCCGGCCTCGTTCGTGGCCGCGTTCCTCGGTGCGCCCGGGAGGGTGGCCGTGTCACGCCGCCGGCTCACCCCGGGCTTTCCCGGTGACGACGAGCTGCGGGCGCTGGTGCGCACCGACACGGCCACGGCCGTGCTCACGCTCACGAGCCACGTGACCCGGTTCGGTCTCACGCTCGCGCTTCAGGGCACCTCCGGCACCATCGAGGTCGACGTGATCGAGGGCCGCCTGCACATGGACGCGGGCGCGTCGGCCCTGGCGCGGGTCACGGGCGGCATGCGCCGCGGGGCGGGCCAGGTGGTGTCCAGCGCCGGGGTGGTGACCCGGACCCTCACCTCGCGACATGACTACTACGAGGGTGTCGAGCACCTGCTTCGCGCCTTCTACGCGGCGGTCCGGGGCGAGGGCGAGCCGCCGGTTCCGGTGGCCGAGATGGACGCCACGAACCTCCTGGTGGACGCTGTTCTCGACCCCAGGAACGCGCTGTGAGGGCGCTGGTCACCGGCGCCGGGGGCTTCCTGGGACGGCGCCTGGTGCGGGACCTGGCCGAGCGCGGCCACGAGGTGACGGCGATGATTCGTCCCTCCAGCGCCCCGCCCGCGGAGCTGGAGGCGGCCGGGGCCCGGATCCTGCGAGCGGACCTCCGCAGGCCGCCCGCCTCGCTCGCCGGCGAGCTGGAGGGCGTCGACGCCATCCACCACCTCGTGGTGGGCGGCGGCCCCACCTGGCGGGCCGTGTTCACCGCCAACGTGACGACCACCGAGAACCTCCTGGCGGCGATCGGCGAGGCGGGCTGGCGCGGGCGGCTGGTCCACGTGAGCAGCTTCGCGGTGTACGCGCTGAACCAGGAGCGGCCGGGAGCACTGATCGACGAGTCCACGCCGCTCGAGCCGGAGCCCGGGCGCCGCGACGACTACGCATGGTCGAAGCTCCTCCAGGAGCGCCTGCTCGCGCGGCTCGCCGGCCCCGAGGTGGCCATCGTCCGGCCGGGCGCCGTCTACGGACCCGAGCGGCGCTTCCAGTACCGGCTGGGCCGCCCGCTCGGTGAGGGGGCTGTCCTGCTCCTCGGGGGTGGCAACCGGATGCCGCTCACGTACGTGGACAACACCGCGTCGCTCGTGGCCGAGTGCGGGCGAGCATCCGGCCGCCGCGGGGGAGGTCTTCAACTCCGTGGACCCCGATCCGGTGACCCAGCTCGAGTACCTGAGGCGGTGGCGCTCCGGCGGGGAGGGCCCGCGCGTGATCCCCGTTCCGCTCACGGTGGTGCGCGGGATGGAGCAGGCCCTGCAGCTCGCCGCGCGCCGAGCGCGGGTCGCATCGGCCCGCCGCCGTTCCTGGACCCCTACGTGATGGAGCCCACCTTCCGGCGCTTTCGCTGGGACAGCTCGAAGCCGGGCCGCGTGCTGGGCTGGACGCCGCCGGTGAGCACCGAGGAGGCGCTCAGGCGGACGTTCGCCCGCTAGGGCTCCGCGGGAAGCAGGCCGGCGTAGAGGTCCAGGAGCTGTCCGGACTCGCGCTCCCACGTGTACCTCTCGCGCACGAGGCGCGGCCCGCGGTCGGACATCCGGCTCTGTGCGGCCTCGTCGGCCAGGAGGGCGTGGAGCGCCCGGGCGGCGGCGCCGGCGTCACCCGGCGGGCACGAGCTCGGCCACGCCCTGGTCCCTCAGGAAGGCCGACGTGGTGGCCAGGTCACCGGCAACGAAGGGAATGCCGGTGGCCATGTACTCGAATATCCGGATCGGGATCCGGTCGGCGTAGTTCACGTCGCCGGGGTAGGGGATGAACCCGAGCCGGGTGGAGTGCAGCACGCCCTTCATGGCCACGAACGGCAGGTCGTAGCGCAGCTGGAAGCTGTCACGCACGCCGGCGCTGGTCAGGGCGTCCTCCAGCCGCGCGCGCTCGCGTGCGTCGGCGTCCCGGGCCACGACGAGCCATCGGACGGGCGCGGGGTGGAGCTCGGCGAGGTGCTCGGCGGTGCGAGCGATGAGGTCGATCTGGTCCTCGGCGAGCGTGCCGCCGACGAGCACGTCGTGCGTGAAGGTGGTGGCCCGGCCGCCCTCGGGGACGATCGAGGCGGGGGGGAAGTTCCGAACCAGGGTGGAGCGCACGCCGGCGGCGGTGAACCGTTCGTGGGTGGCCGGCAGTGCCGTGGTGGTGGCGTCCAGCTGGCGCGCGAGCCACGGCTCGAGGGCCCGGACCAGGCGCTGCAGTGGCCTGCGGACCGGCCGGGGCAGCCAGTCCTTGATCAGCATGAAGCTGTCGTACTCCTCGTTGCTGTCGTAGACGAAGCGCACGCCGGGCCGCAGCCGCTTGGCCACGGCGGCCCACGGCAGTAGGTCGAGGCACACCACGTGGACCGCGTCCGGCCGCCGGCTGAGGGCGCGGAACATCGTGACCGGCCCGCTGAGCATGCGTCCCAGGCGGGACCGGCGCAGCGGGAGGTAGCGCATGGGCACCGCGTCGGTGTGCCCCGGGCTGGGGTCCGGCTGCGCCAGCGTGGTCACGTCGTAGCCGCCGGCGTTGAGGGAGGCGGCCAGGCGGTAGTGATGGCGCGGGTGGTGGCCCAGACGGCTGCTCTGGACGAACACCACCCGCGGGCGGGCCGCCGGACGGCGGCCGTCCGACCCGCGCCGCGGGAACCGGGCCCGCCGCGCGCCGTCGGCGGTCGAGCTCACGGCTTCACCGGACGGGCTTGCGCCCGGGCGGTCGTCGTACGGCTTCCGTGTCGATGGCTTGGCGTTCAGAGGAGACTCCGCGCGGCTGGCCGGCCGTGGGCCTCATGCGCGGGTTCACCGGAACGACGTCCTGCCGAGCGCCGATGGCACCTGTGCGCGAGTTGTCGCGACGATTTTCGCCGGACGGCGCGATGATAAACGGTAAGTGACCCACGGGGAAGCAGTTTGAATCCGACTCTGCCGCGTCCGGCAGGGCAGCTCGGAGTGCTCATCGGTGCGGCCGCGCTGGCGGTGGCGTCCGCCGCCGCGGCGGTGGCGCTGGGCCCCGTCGCGCTCGCGCTGCCGGCCGGCGCGCTCTGCCTCGCGCTGCTCGTTCGGCATCCGCCGGTGCTGCTCGCGCTGTTCCTCCACGTCGGGGTTTTCAAGGGGGCGTCCGCGTTCGACGCGCTTCCCGTGGACGTGACCGCCGCCCTGGGGCTGCTGCTGGCGGCGGTGTGCCTGCACCGCGCGCTCGAGGGCCGTGTCCGCCCGGTGCCCGTGGGGGTGGCCGCGCCGCTGGCCGTGATCGGGATCCTGGCGCTGCTCGGGCTGATCTGGACCCCTGTGCCCGGCTACGGGACGGAGAAGGCGGCCAAGTTCCTGACGCTGACGCTGGTCTCCGCCACCGCGGCCTTCTTCGTGATCGAGCGGCGGCGGGACCTGCGCGAGCTGCTCTGGGCGGTGGTGGCCCTCGCCGCCCTTGCGGCGGGCGTGTCGGTGGCCGATCCGGGCTCGGCGGAGGCGGGCCGGCTCGAGTTCGGCGGGCAGGACAACACCATCTTCACGTCGCGTCTCATCTGCAGCGGCGCGCTCGTGCTGCTCCTCGGCTCGGGCCTGCTGGCCCGGCGGCGCTGGATGCGCGTGGCCCTGCCACTCGGAGCGCTGGCTCTCGTCGGCGTGGCGGCGGGCATCGGGTCCCGTGGCCCGCTCCTCAGCCTCGTCCTGGCGCTGGCCTGCGTGCTCGCCGTGTCCCTGGTGAGAAAGCCACAGCAGCTGCTGCCCGCGCTGGTGATCGTGGCCGCGGCCGTGGCCGTCTTCCCGTTCGTCTCGTTGCCCGACACCTCCCGCGAGCGGCTGGAGCGGACGATCCAGAACCCCTCCGGCAGCCTCGAGGAGGACGGCCGCTCCGCGCTCTATACGAAGGCCGTGGAGATCACCGAGGAACATCCGCTCCGCGGGATCGGCACCGGCGGGTTCTTCCTCTACAGCTACGTGCTGGCCGATCAGGAGGAGAAGTACCCGCACAACATCTTCCTCGAGCTCTCGGCCGAGCTCGGGGTGGTTCCGGCATTGCTGCTGGCCGCCTCGCTGGTCGTGCTGCTGTTCAGGCTCTACCGGCGGATGTGGCTCGCGCGCGAGGAGGAGGACGGGCGCTATTACCGCGTGTTCGCCGGCCTCCTCCTGTTCCAGCTCTTCGCGGTGCAGTTCTCGGGCGACGTGAACGACAATCGCACCTTTTGGGCCATGTTCGGCGTAGCCTGGCTTATGGCCCAGTACGGCATTCCCCGCGAATCGAGGACTCCCGGAGTGGCTCCGAGGGCCTCCGGCTCCCTATCCTCGGGACAGCGATGAACGAGCACGCGCAGCTCGACCTCGCCTCGCTGGTGGGCGTTCTCCGCCGGCGGCGCTGGTTGATCGTCGGCATAGCGCTGGCCGCCGCCGCGCTCGCCTTCGCGTTCTCCGCGCTCCAGGACGAGCGCTACGAGGCCGAGGCCAAGGTCCTCTTCCGCCAGGCCCAGGCGCCGCCGCGTGTGGATCCCACGGAGCCGCCGCCGGACATCGCCGACTCCCCCGAGCGGGTCGCGGCCACGAACCTCGCCTTCGCGTCCCTCGAGACGGTGACCGCTCGGGCGCAGAGGCGGCTGAACACCCCGCTGAGCGTGGAGGAGCTCCGCGACGAGGTGAAGTTCGAGCCCGCCGGACAGGCGGACATCGTCAAGGTGATCGCCAGCGGCGGCACGCCCGAGGAGGCCAGGCGGCGGGCCAACGTGTTCGCGGCGGAGATCGTCCGGGTGCGATCAGAGCGCGCCCGGGCGCAGGTCCAGCGCGTGATCGACGCCATCCGCGGGCAGCTGGCGGCCGCGCCCTCGGAGGGCCGCCTGGCGGACCAGCTCACCCGCCGGGCCGAGCAGCTCGAGGTGGAGAAGCGGCTCGAGGGCGGCGACGCGGAGGTGGCCGAGACGGCCACCACGCCGACCGACCCCGTGGCCCCGCGGCCCGTCCGCAACACGATCATCGGCGGTCTGCTCGGCCTGTTGCTCGGCAGCCTGCTGGCCGTGGTGCTGCGGCGGTTCGACCGGCGGGTGGAGAACGAGACCGAGCTCTCAGAGCTGATCGGCGCACCCGTGATGGGCCGCATCCCGGTGGAGGGAGAGGGCTGGGAGAAGGAGCTCTACACGGATTCCTTCCACTTCCTGCGCACCAACCTCGAGGCGGCCAGTGAGGGTCGCCGGCATCAGGTGATCGCGGTGACCGGAGCGGTGCCGGGCGTGGGCAAGAGCTCCGTGGCGGCCCGGCTGTCGGAGGCGCTCGCCCTCGGCGGGTCGCACGTGGTGGCCGTGGACTGCGACCTCCGCAAGCCCAAGCTCCATGATTACTTCGGCGTGAGCGGCGAGTTCGGCGTGGCCGATGCCCTGGCCGCGGGCGGAGGCACCATGGGCCTCCTCCACCAGACGGCCGAGAGTCTTCTGCAGGAGACCGAGAGCGGGGTGCGCGTTCTCGCCGCCGGCACGTTCTTCCCGGTGACGAACTCGGTGCTCAAGGGAGCCGTGCCTCTCGGCGAGCTCGTGGAGCGGATGCGCATAGCGGCCGAGTGGGTGGTGCTCGACACGGCGCCGGTGACCATCGGGGCGCTGACCTCCACGGTGGCCACCAGCGCCGACGGCGTGATCCTGGTGGTGGACCTCAGCGACGTGGACCGGGACGTGCTCGCCGCGGCGGCCGACCAGCTGAAGTCAGCGGGGGCCAACATCATCGGCGTGGTGCTGAACCGCGCGCCGGTGCTCCTCACCGACTCCGCCTACCGCAGTTACTACGAGTCCTCCGGCGCGGACAAGAGCGCCAACGGCAACGGCTCGGGCCGGCGCCGCTGGCTGTCCCGCGCCGGACGCTAGGCCGCGCTCGGCGCGAAGCCGTACTGCTCGGCCAGCTCCTCGTCCTTGGCCGCGAGCTGCTCGGCCAGGTCCACCATCACCTTGCACTGCTTCCAGGTGGCGTCGTCCTGCATCTTGCCGTCGATCATGTGCACGCCGCGCCCGTCCGGGATGGCCTCGATGACCTTCTTGGCGAAGCGGACCTCCTCCGGGTCGGGGGAGAAGACCTTCTTCGCGATCTCGATCTGCACCGGGTGGAGCGACCAGGCCCCAACGCACCCGAGCAGGAACGCGGCCCGGAACTGCGCCTCGCATCCGGCGGTGTCCTTGATGTCGCCGTACGGGCCGTAGAACGGGAGGATGCCCGCGGAGGTGCAGGCGTCCACCATGCGCGCGATGGAGTAGTGCCAGGGATCCTGCTGCGCGGTGGCCCGGGGCGCCTCGGGGTTGTCCGGGTCCGGGTCCTCGATGACGCGGTAGCCGGGGTGGCCGCCCCCGACGCGTGTGGTCTTCATGCGGCGGGAGGCCGCCAGGTCGGCCGGCCCGAAGCTCATGCCCTGCATGCGCGGGCTGGCGGTGGCGATCTCCTCGAGGTTCACCACCCCCTGAGCGGTCTCCAGGATGGCGTGGACGAGGATCGGGCGGTCGAGGCCCGCCTTGGCCTCGAGCTGGGCCAGGAGCCGGTCCACGTAGTGGATGTCCCAGGCCCCCTCCACCTTCGGCACCATGATCACGTCGAGACGGTGGCCGATCTCGGTGACCAGCTGGGTGATGTCGTCGAGCACCCAGGGGCTTTCGAGGCTGTTGACCCGCGTCCAGAGCGCCGTATCGCCGAAGTCCGCGTCCCGGGCGGTGTCGATCAGGCCCCGGCGGGCGGCCTCCTTGCGGTCCACGGGCACGGCGTCCTCGAGGTTCCCCAGGAGGATGTCCGTCTTCGCGGCGATGTCGGGGGCCTTGGCCGCCATCTTCTCGTTCGAGAAGTCGAGGAAGTGGATCATCCGCGAGGGGGGGAAGGGGATCTCGCGGAGGGGCTCCGGAGCTCCGACGGCCAGCGGCATGAAGAAGTCACGTGGGTTGCGCATGAGGGCGGGAGGTTACCCCCTGACGCTCGGCGGCAAGTAGGCTTCCGCGCCCTATGAACGAGACTGGAACCAAGGAAATCGAGACCAAGCAGGCGGACCGCGAGGCCTCGGGGGCGCGCCCCTACGGCCGCTACCTGGAGGACTTCGAGCTGGGGGCCGTGTACAAGCACTGGCCCGCGAAGACCGTGACCGAGGCGGACGACCACCTCTTCTGCCTGCTCACGATGAATCACCACCCGCTCCACATCAACGACGTCTACGCGGCCGAATCCCAGCAGGGCCGCAACGTGGTGGTGGGGCCGCTGGTCTACTCGCTGGCGCTGGGGATGTCGGTGGCCGACGTGTCGGGCAAGGCGATCGCGAACCTGGCCACCGACGAGCTCTCGCATCCCGCGCCCGTGTTCCACGGGGACACCCTGTTCGCGGAGAGCGAGGTGCTCGACGTCAAGGCGTCACAGTCCAAGCCCGATCGCGGCGTGGTGCGGGTGCACACGCGGGTGTTCAAGCAGGACGGGACGCTCGTGGCCGAGTTCAAGCGGGCCGTGCTGGTGCCGCGCCGCGTCGAGGGCTGACGCCGCGGCTCCGCCCTAGCGCTCGCCGAGCCTCACGGTCCAGATGGTGGTGGGCACCCCGCCCATCATTCCGCGCGCCCAGCCCACGCCGGCCAGCCGGTAGGAGGCGCTTTCCACCAACGAGGCGTGCACCGGCGAGTTCTTCCAGCCCCTGGCCACCGGCCGCGTCTGGAGCCGCCAGCCGGGCTGGCGGGCGATCAACTCGGCCACCCGCCGAAGGCCCGGCACGCCGAGACTGCTGGCGTGCTCGAACCGGCCCACCCGGAGCTGGCGCCGTGATTGGCGGGCGGCGGCGACGTTCAGTGCCCGGTCGGCCTTCAACGGGCCCAGCCCGATGCGGGCCCGCTCCACGTTCAGGCGGTGGATCATCCGTGATGTGGTGCCCGCCTCGGCGGTGGCCGGGACAGCGGCCACGACCGCGGCGCAACAGGACGCCAAATGAGCTGCTTTACGAGTCCGCGACGGCAAGCGCACCCCTCTCTCGACGGCCTACGGGGTTAGCTGACGGGCTCGCGCGGAAAGAGCTCGCGCGCCGCGTCCGCCTAGGACGCGATTAGCCCCGAAAAACCTGGTTCCCCCGCTCGCCCCGGCAGTTGCCGCGGCGACTCGGCGATTTACGGGAGGGGAAGCTAGGTCGACGACCGGACGGAAGACCTGGCGCGCGAGCGAAGAGCTGCGCCCGATCAGCGATCGGGCTGCGCTCCGCAGCCATGCGCTCTAGCGCTTGCGGAGGTTCATGCGGCCGGAGCCGCGGTGCACCGCCACCTGGCGGCGCAGGATGACGGCCATCACGGTCCAGATCAGGATCCGGAGATCCAGTGCGACCGTGCGCTGGCTGGCGTACAGGCGATCCAGATTGACCTTCTGGGGCAGGAGGCGGTCCACGTAGTGCCCGAGCGGGTCCTCGTCGTCGAGGATGCGGCTCTCCTCGGCGAAGGCGAGCTGGGACAGCCCGGTGATCCCCGGGCGCACGGACAGGATGTGGTCGTAGGCGCCTCCGTGGCGCTGCACGAAGGACGGATCCTCCGGGCGCGGGCCCACGAGGCTCATCTCGCCCTTCACGACGTGCCACAGCTGGGGAAGCTCGTCCAGCTTCGTCTTGGCCAGCCAGCCGCCCACGCGCGTGAAGCGCTCGTCGTCGTCGGTGGTGAGTGCCCGGCCGCTGGCGCCGTTCACCATCTTGCGGAACTTGAGCATCCGCAGGCGCCGGCCCCTGAAGCCGGCGCGCTCGGCGCGGTAGAACGCGCCGCCCGGCGAGTCGATCACGATCATGGCGCAGGCCAGGAGCGTGATCGGAAGCGTGACCAGGAGCAGAGTGCCCGGCGACCGTGAAGTCGAGGGCGCGCTTGGCGCCGCGGTCGAGGAGCGCCAGGGCGCCCGAGGGACCGGGGCTGCGAATGGGAAGGGCCAGAACGTCGGCCGTCGCGCTGACGGAGGCTCCGATCGGGTCCCCGTCAATGGCGTGAAGTATCGAGTCTCTGTGTAGCCGGATCCATTGAGTTCGGTTCTACATCGGCCGAAAAGACGAATAGGGTGAACCCCCGCGCAGGCGGAGCACTGTGAAGGCGCGACGATGCCCCCTACGACGAATGATCAGATTAACTCGCCCAAAGCGGCTTCCAGCAGCCTTCAGGCTCGTCCTGGCCGATCATACCCCCGGTCTTTTCTTTTCGCCACATGCGCGAGTCCTGTTTTGTGTATAGCGAGCGCGGGCCGGCGCTTCGCCGGTTCGGTCGGGGTTCTGAGAGCCCATTCTGATGTCTACTGACGTGCTGGAGCCACGATCGGATCATCCTGACCGGTCGCGGTTCGGTCTCTCTCCGACCCTGGTGCGCGCAGTCTTACCGTTCGTCCCGACGGTTCCGATCCTGGCGCTCTGGATCTACCTCGCCCCGAACAGCGGCGGTTACTTCGCGAAGGAGTGGTATCCGGCCACGATCCTGCTGGTCGCCGTGGCTCTCGTCGTGGCCCTCGCCACGGGGAGGGTGCTCCCCGCGGCGCGGGGAGCGCGGGTGGCCCTCCTTCTGCTCGCCGCCTACGTCGGCTGGGCCTACCTGTCGCTTCTCTGGGCGGATTCCACCGGCAGCGCGTGGGAGGCCGCGAACAAGATGCTGCTGTTCGTGGCCGCGGCCTGGGCCCTGTCGCTCCTGCCCTGGACGGCCACCTCGGCCAAGTGGTTCTTTGGAGCGTGGTCGCTCGGCATCGCGGTGGTGGCCGCCTTCTCCCTCGCGGGCGCGGTGGACACCCCGAGCCTGAGCAACTACCTGTTCGAGTTCCGCTACCAGCATCCGGTGGGCTACGCCAACGGCAACGCGGCGCTGGGCGCCGTGGCCGCGCTCGTGGCGTTCGGCATCTCGTCGGACCGCGACCTGCACCCGGCCCTGAGCGGGCTGATGATGGCCGCGGCCGCGCTCCTGGCGGACTTCACGATGCTCGCCCAGAGCCGCGCGTCGGCGATCGGGGCCATCGTCGGCCTCGTGGTGTTCATGGCCTACGCCCCCGACCGCCTGCGGATCGGGGTGCGGCTGGTGGCGCTCGCCGCCGCGGTGGCGCTGGCCTCGGGGACGCTGCTGGACGTCTACAACACGGGTGAGGTGCGCGGGCCGCTCGGCCCGGCGCTGGACGATGCGGTGGCCGCCGTGTGGCCGTCGGCGCTCCTGGCGGGGGTGCTGGGAGTGGTGCTCGCCCTGGCGGAGCGGGGAGTGAGGCGCCACGAGGGCGTGCACCGGGCCACCAGGCGAGCCACGGCCGCCATTGCCGTTCTCGCCGCCCTCGGCGTGGTGGTCGTCGGCGTGGCCAGCGCCGGCTGGATCTCGGACAAGGTCGATACCCAGTGGACGACGCTCACCGGCGGTGAGTACACGTCGGTGGAGGGCGCGCGCGTCACGAACCTCGACCCCTACGAGCGCCCGGACTACTGGCGCGTGTCCATAGACCTCTTCCAGGAGCATCCGGTGGGCGGGGTGGGCACGGGCAACTTCGAGCGCGAGTACACCGCGCGGCGCCACGAGCCCAAGCACTCGCGCTACGCCCACAACATGTTCATGCGGGCACTGGGCGAGGGCGGCTTCGTGGGCGCGGCGCTGCTCGTGGGCTTCTTCCTCACGCTCTTCGTGTCCGGGGCGTTGCTGCGCAGGCGGCTCGAGCGCGGGTCGGCACTGGTGCTGGCCACGTCGCTGGGGGCGGTCGCGTACTTCATCGTTCACCTGAACTTCGACTGGCTGGAGGAGATCCCGGCCCTGGCGTCGCCGGCGTTCGCCCTGCCGATCGTGGCCCTCGTGGCGGCCTCGGGCGCCGCCGGCAGGGGCGCCGAGGGAGCCCCGCCCGCGGAGGGAGGCCGGCGCCGCGTGGGCACCGGCGCCGCCGTGGCCTTCGGGGTGGTGGGGGTGGTGGCGCTCGTATCCCTGATCCCGCCGTACCTCTCGGTTCGCTACTCGAACCGCGCGGAGGAGGCGGGCACCACGAACGTGCAGGGAGCCTTCGACGACCTCGACCGGGCCCGCTCGCTCAACCCGGTCTCGCTCGAGCCGGACCTGGCGGAGGGCCGGATCGCCATCGCGGCCCGGCTCTACCCGCAGGCCCGGAAAGCCTTCGAGCGCTCGCTCACGGTGGAGGACAACTGGCTCGCCCACTACGAGCTGGCATTGCTCTCAACCGGCGAGGGACACTTCCGCGCGGGCGCGCGAGAGCTGGCCCTGGCCCGTTCCCTGAATGCGCGTGATCCGGTGCTCACTCAGCTCAAAGAGAGCATCGAAAAGCGCGAAAAAGTGGATTCCATGGAGGAAAATCGGGCCATCCAGCGGCAAGCCCGTGCACGCTTTACAACGTCTGGAAGGTAGGGTACGTTGGAGTGGGCTGGGAGTAACTCTCATCCAAGGGGACTTGAAACATTGACTAAGCGACTTCTCATTCTTGCGGCGGTGGTTACCGCGGCTCTGGCTCTGATGTCGGCCTCGGCCTTCGCTCAGACTCCCACCGGTGACGCCTATGGCGGACTCGCGGGAATCTCGCAGGGACCTGCCGGCGGTGAAGGTGACAGCGCCGGCGTGAGCGCCGGTACCACGGCCACCGCGGCTGACACCGGCGACGAGCTGCCCTTCACGGGACTCGAGCTCGGCGTCTTCGCCATCATCGGTGCCGGCCTCGTCGGTACCGGGCTGGTTCTGCGTCGCACCATTCGCACGCAGGCCTAACAAGCATCAGCACACGTAGCGAGGACCGCTCAGGCGGTCCTCGCCGCGTTTGGGCTCGTGAGCCGCCCCCTACGGGGCGGCTTTCGTGTTTCTGGGCTCCGGGAACCGGTGCGCCGGGGCCGGGCGCGCAGCGGCGGGAGAGCGCCGCTGAGGGAAGGGCTACAAAGTGCGCGTGTGTGTCGCGCGCCCGTCACGCACGGCCGTCCGCCCCGCCTGGCCGCGGGGGCTATCCGCTTTATGCATCCATACGGTGCATAAGGCGCCAAGCCCGCCTGTAGAGCGCGTGTGACGCGAGCGCTCCGAACGTAACGGGCCTAACGCTGCGGCCTCGCCACGCTGGGCGAACGGCGGCGGCGGTGGGGCCGCGGCGGACGTCGGTGCGCACGTATGCCCTCTCGTCTTCGCCGGCGCGCTTTCGGGCTCGGGGTGTGGCGCCTTCTGCATCCTGTGGGTGCATGAAGCGCCAGCCCGCCCGGGGCCGGTCACGGGAGCGTTGCGAGTGTCAACGCTCGGCACGGACGTGGCCGGGTCCCAACGGTGAGCGTCCGCGCCGAGGACCGCTCGCCCTGCGTCTCGCCGTCCGCTCCAGGCCGAGTCCGGCGCACGAGCTTGGCAGCCACGAGGTCTGCGCACGATGAGACGTGTCCATCCGCGAAGCGTCACATCCGCGCAGCGATACCGCGCGGACGCCCGCTGCCGGCTACGAACGGCGCGCTTACCGCACGGCCGCCCGGGCGGACGGCCGCGACGCGGCTAGTTGGAGCCCTTGGAGGGGCGGTCGCCGGAGCGAGGCGGCCTGGCGGGCCGGCGCGGTCCGCCGCCGCCCTGTCCGCCGCCCCGGTGCCCCTGTGAGCCCTCGCCGTTCGAGCGCTCGCCGCGAGGGGCGTCGGAGCGTGATCCGCTCTCGGCCGGACCCTCGACGCGCGGGGTGCTCTCCCCGTTCGAGTTCTCGGGCCGCTGCTTTGACCCACCCTCGGAGGAGCGCGAAGGGCTGTCGCTCGCGGTCGGGCCGCTGCTTCGATGCGCCCTCGCCGGTGGGCGCGGGTGCGCGCTCGCCGTCGGGCCGCCCCTTCGATCCGCCCTCGCGGGACGGGGGACGGGCTGTCGTTTCCGGGGCGCTGCTTGGATCCGCCCTCGGCCACGGGGGCCGGGCCGTTGGAGGCCACCGGGCGCTCGCCGCGATCGGTGGGCGGGCGTCCCGCTCCGCGGCCCTGGGGGGCTGCCGCGGGACGCGTCTGCTGGGCCGGGGCCCGCTCGCGCTCCACGGTGGGCGCGTTGCCGCGAGTCTCGCCACGGGGCTCGTCACGGTCGTCTCGCCCGCTCCGCCGCGAGGACCCACCGTCGCCCTGCCGGGGGCGCTCCGAGGTCTCAGGCTGACCCTGGCGGTCCGAGCCGGAGCCGGAGGTCGTGGTGCGCCCACCGGGGGAGCGGAAGGAGGGGGAGCGCTGCTCGGCGCTCGCCGGGGACTCGCCCGCGGGCAGGAAGAGCTCGCGGCCGGTGGCCCCGTAGGCGTAGTAGGCGCTGGTGCGCGGCGTGGAGTCGCCGATGACCAGGAAGCCGGCCGGCGTGTACGCCGTCCGCTCCAGCAGGTCGCGCATCATCTCGAAGTTCGCGCGGTTGGTGCTGCCCGGGCGGGTGACCACCACGATGTTGTCCACGTCGCGCACCAGGCGGAGCGCGTCGGAGATCTCGCCGATCGGCGCCGTGTCGATCACCACGTAGTTGCAGAGCTCGCGGGCGTCGGCGATCAGCTCGGGCAGGCGGCGGCTGAGCGCCTCAACCAGGGCCACGTCGCCCTCGGCCACGCTCGTGGTGAGCACCGACAGCGCCGGCAGGCCGGGAGCGGGGGTGAGCAGGTCCCGAAGCTGGGTCTCGGGCTGGAGCAGCCCGGTGAGCTCGGTGCCGGCCTGCACCCCGAGGGTGCGGCCCACGTCCGGCTTGCGAAGGTCGAAGTCGAGAAGAATCACGGGGTCGCCGCTGGCGGCGGCCGCGGCGGCGAGGTTCACGGCGGACGTGGTCTTGCCGTCGCCGGTGGAGGCGCTGGTGACCATCACCACGGAGGCCTGGCCGTCTGGGTTCGGGCCCAGCTGGATCATGAGCGTTCGGAACGCCTCCCGGACCGCCGGCAGCATGTGCCAACCGGAGGCCTGCCGGCCGCGCAGCTGACTCCCCTTGAGGATCGGGATCCGGGCCAGGACCGGCAGCGGGTAGAGGCCCACGGCCTCCTCCTCGTTGCGGATCCGGCGTTCGGTGAGCTCGAGCAGCAGGGCGCCGCCGGACCCGAGCGTGAAGCCGGCCAGCGCGGCCAGGATCACGATCATGGGCAGCGGCAGGCCGCTGGCCTTCTCCGGCTCGTTGGCCAGCTGGGAGATGCCGATGGTGGGGTCACCGTCGGTCCGGACCTTCTGGAGCGCGTTGATGCGCTCCGTCACGTTGGCCAGGGCCTCGGTGTCGGGGCCGAGGTCGTCCTTCAGGGCGTCGAGGCGCTCCAGCTGAGGGCCGGCCTGCTTGGTCAGCACCTCGCGCCGGGCCTCCAGCGCCGAGTTGACGAAGGTGTTGGCCAGACGGGCCGACTCTCGCGCGGAGTCCGCCTTGGCCGTGACCGCCGAGGATGTTGCTCTCGCCCTCGGGGGTGACCTCGATCGCTTCCAGGACCTTGTTGCGGGTCCAGTCGCCGCCGAGCTTCGTCGGCGGTGCGCACGGCCGCGGCGGAGGAATGGATCTGGTTTGCCGCGGTCTGGACCGACCTTGTGGGGTCGCCCGAGTCGCGCAGCACCGGAAGCCCGAGGAAGGTCTGATCCTCCTGCGCGACCGGCGTGACCAGCATCTCGGCGGTGGCCGAGTAGGAGGGCGTCCGGAGGACGGTCCACGCCACCGCGGCGGCGATCGCGGCAAGCGTGACCAGGATCACGAGCATGCGATGGCTGCGGATCGCACGCAGATAGGGCCCGAGGGCACCTTCTGCGGAGCGGGGCGGAGCGGGGATGTCCTGTGCGGAGTTCAGAGGGAAACGGAGTCTAGTTCGGCTATCTCGCACATTCGTCGGCCGCACCGCTCGCATCCTTGAGCGCCGATGAGAGGTATGCGGAAGCCGCACGTGGCCTGCGCCTGCCTGCCACCAATCGACCGAGATCGGTGTCAGGGACGGTAGCGGTTTACCGGAGCTCCGCCAGAACCCCCGGTCCAACATGCGTCCATCTTCCCGGTGCGCATGGGCCATCGCCGGTCAGCGGGGCCGAAGGGGGGAGTGCACCCTCAGAAGTTGCCCCTCCCGACAAAGGCACCCCCGCCGTGAGGCGGGTCCGCAAAGCCAAGGAGCTCGCGCAGTGCGAGCCAGCCCGGTTACCGAAGGACGGATTCGGGTGGGCGACCCGAAGCCGTCCAAGGAGGTTCCTCCATGAAGTCCCGGTCGATACGAACGCTCGCCCCTGCCCTCATCCTCATCGGCGCGACGCTGGCCGCCCCCGCCACGTCAGCAGCCGCCCCGGCGAAGCACCGGGTCTTCGCCCCCTCCTCGCGCAGCGACGGCGCGCTCGTCTTCCACCTTCGAGGCGTGACCCCCAGGTCCGTTCGCGCCGGCTATCTCCGCCTTCGCGGGCGCCACCACACCGTGCGCACCGAGACCCTGCGCGCCGGAGTCCGCAAGGGCCGGCTCAAGGTCCGGATCCCCGCGAGCGCTCAGGGCGTCGCAGAGCCCAAGGCCGAGCCCCGGCTCGTGGTCCTGGTGAAGGGCGGGAAGCCCGGCAGCTGCGTGCAGCACCTCCGGCGTGTCTCGCGGACTCGGCGGCTTCGACGTCGGCTCCTGGCCCGGCGGCTGCTGGCGCCCCTACGCGGACGACTCGCCCTTCAACCTGCGCCTCTCCCGCCAGCCCGCGGCTCGATCCGCGGTCCGACGCCATCGTGCGGCGCCTGACCGGCTGGGGCGACCCCGCCGAGCTGCGCGCCGGAATCTCCGACACCGCGTCCGACTGGCAGCACCCGACCTACTACTCGAGCCCGAGCGACCCGGAGTTCCAGATCCACTGCACCGAGGACTGGGGCACCTGCGAGGTGGAGGGCATGCACGTACGGATCCCCGCCGCCGCCCGCGCCGCCGGCGGCCACGACGCGCACATGACCGTCGTCGATCAGGCGTCGGGCTGGGAGTACGACCTCTGGCAGGTCACGAGCAAGCCCCGCGGCGGCGGCCGCCTCCTCACCTCCTGGGGCGGACGCACGCGGATCGACGGCGACGGCCTCGGATCGGACGCCACCGCGGCTCACTTCGGTCTCCTGGCCGGCAGCATCAGGGCCGAGGAGATGGCAGCGCGGGCAGATCGACCACGCGCTCTTCATGCTGGTCAGGTGCGACTCGGGCAAGGCCGTCTTCCCGGCTGAGGGCCTCGGCGCCGCCTGCTCGGACCGCCGTGACGCACCGTCTCAGGGAACGCGCTTCCAGCTCGACCTCTCGGACTCGCAGATATCCGCTCTGCGTATGCCGGACTGGAAGAAGACGATCCTCCGCGCCATGTCCGAGTACGGGCTCTACGTCGGGGACACCACGGGCGGCACGCCCTGGAACATCTGGTTCGAGTCCGGGCAGCACCTACACGAGCTTCGGCAAGGTGGACCCGATGGTCACCTTCGCCCGCCAGGCCGGCATCCCCCGCTCCTCGGACGGCAAGTACTACTTCGACTGGGGCAGCGGCATCGACTGGCGCGAGCACCTCAAGGTCGTCGCGCCCTGCGAAGCCCAGCGCTCCTGCTGAGCACCCGTGCTCCGGTGCTCGCTCCTCGCCGTCCGTCTAGGAGCGGGATTCGCGCCGGCGGCGCAGCAGCACGTTCACCGAGGCGGCGAGGGTGAGCAGCGCCACCAGCACCACGAGGCCCGGAAGGACCGGGTCGTCCCAGTCGGTGAGCGTGTTGCCCACTGACTCGAGTGCCCCGTCGTCACCGCCGTCGCCATCGTCCTTGGTGACGACCACGGGCGTGGCGTCCGCCTTGTCGGCGGCGGCCGCTCGCTTGGCCTTCCGGCGCGCGGCGGCTCGCCTCTCGGCCTTGGCCTTGGCCGCCCGGGCCTTCGCCCTGGCCTTGGCCTTCTGCGCGTCGGACGGAGCGCCGAGGGACTCGTCGTTGGCGATCTGATCGATCGCCTGGTCCTCGGCTCGAGGTGCCCGACTGGCGGCGTGCTCGGCGTGCTCTTCTGCTTGCGCGGGTCCTTGTTGCCACCGGCGCTCGGGAGCGACGGCACGTACTGGTCCGCGCCGGGGGACTGCGCGAACGCATCGGCGGCCACGGACAGCGGCAGCGCGACGGCCACAGCCGCCGCGAGCACTCGAAGCACGTGTATATGGTGAAACGGGTGACGGCTCCTACCCTGTCGCGCCGGCGTGAGCGTCGGCGCAGAGCGAGCCTGCCGCTGGTCTCCAGTGAGCATTTTCTCACCGTAGCAGTTGCTCTGGGAACGGTCGCAGTAGCGATTCCGAGCGGTTCCTACTCGGTTCAGGCCCGCTCCGTGCTCGCCGTTCTGGTGTGGTGGGCGGTGGTCGGCGGGGGTGCTCGTGAGGCTGCTCCCGCGCGCGTCGCTCCCGCGCGAGTCGGTGGTGGCCGGAGTGCTGCTCGCCGCCTTTGCCGGCCTCACCGTGCTGTCGATCGCCTGGGCCAGCGACAACGGCGGCGCCTTCGACGAGGGCGTGCGCGCGATGGGCTACGTGGGGGTGTTCGCGCTGGTGGTGCTCGCCTCGCCCGCGGGCAGCGGGCGGGCGTGGCTCACCGGGCCTCGCGATCGGGCTGACCGTGCGTGAGCGTGCTGGCGCTCGCGAGCCGGATGCTGCCCGACCTCTTCCCGGACCAGGGGGTGGTGGCGGCCCTGCCGGAGACGGCCGGGCGCCTCAGCTATCCGCTCGGCTACTGGAACGGGCTCGGCGCGACTCCTCGCGCTCGGCGGCGTGCTCCTGATCGCGCTGGCGGGCACGGCCCGCAGCCCGCATGGGCCGGGCGGCGGCCACCGCGGCCATCCCGCTGCCGGCGCTGGCCGTGTTCCTCACCT
The DNA here is from genome assembly GCA_963752455.1 of uncultured Thermoleophilaceae bacterium. Classification (GTDB taxonomy): domain Bacteria; phylum Actinomycetota; class Thermoleophilia; order Solirubrobacterales; family Thermoleophilaceae; genus JACVRW01. Next base: position 100,605 of record CAVVYE010000009.1, on the reverse strand, counting down.
CCTCCCGCGGCGCGTCGATCGCGCTTGCCGTGGGGCTGGTGCTTCTGTTCGCCTTCGGGCGCGAACCGCCTGCGGATGGCGGTGGCCACCGCCATCGGCGCGGCCGCCGGAGGCCTGCTGGTGCTCGCATCGGTGGCCCGGGACCTCTTCATCGACGGGCGGACCGGCGCGGTGGGCTTCGACACCGAGGCCCACGAGATGCTCCTGCTCACGCTGGTGCTGGTGGCCGCGGCGCTCACGCTCCGCGCCCTGCTCGACCCGCTGGTGGAGCGGATCAAGGTGCCGCGCCGGGTGGCGGTGGGGGTGTCCATCGCCGCCGCGCTGATCCTGGTGGGCGGCCTGGTGGCCGTGAACCCGCATCGAGCGCCTGGATCAGCTGAAGGCGCCGCCGAACCTCGACGGACCCGGGTACGCGCGGACTCACCACCAGCCACCTCACGAGCACCGAGGGCACCGGCCGCTACCAGTTCTGGCACGCCGGCTGGACCGCCTTCAAGAGCGCGCCCATCCACGGGATAGGGGCCGCGGGCTACGAGCCCTGGTGGGCGCAGCACGGCTCGCTCGACTATTCCGTGCGGAACGCGCACTCGCTCTTCATCGAGGTCGCGGCCGAGCTGGGGGTGGTGGGGCTCCTGCTCCTGCTCGGCTTCCTCGGGGCGGTGGTCTTCGCGGGAGTGCGCACGCGAAGGTCCCGGGGCGGGGAGGAGGTGGCCCTGGCGGCGGCCGCCCTGGCCGCGCTCGGCGCGGGACTGGCCGCCGCCGCGGTGGAGTGGACCTGGGAGATCCCGGGCGCCTTCGTCCCGGTGATCGTGGTGGCGGGGGTGCTGGCCGGCCCGGCGCTCAGCCACGGCCGGCCGGCGCTCGTGCCGCGCGGGAGCCGGCTCCTGACGGCGGGCGTGGCGGTGGTGGGCGTCGTCTGCGTGGTGGCGGGCACGATCGACCTGGCCTCCGACTCGAAGTTCCGCGCGAGCCAGGAGGCCGCCGCCGACGGCGACTTCGCGAAGGCGGCCGACGACGCCCGCGCCGCCCGGTCGATCCAGCCCTGGGCCGCGGCTCCGAGGCTCCAGCTGGCGCTGATGCAGGAGCCCAGCGACGTGCCGGCCGCCAACCGGAGCATCAACGAGGCCATCGAGCGCTCCAACGAGGACTGGCGCATCTGGCTCGTGGCCACGCGGCTGCGCGACAAGGCGGGCGACGAGGCGGGCGCCCGCGAGGCTCTCCGGCGCACCAGGGCACTCGCCCCGCCCTCGCCCGCGCTGACGAGCCTGCTGAACGCCACCGGCAGGCGCTGAGGAGCCTTCCGCGCTCGCGGCGCGGGACTCGCTAGCGTCAGTCGCCCGCCGATCCATGCCACGCCCAGAGTTCCCGATCCGGCATGCCCCACGTCCAGCACGCCCACCGCCGGCGTGCTCCTCACCGGCGCCCTCGCGGTGCTCTGCCTGAGCCTGCCCGCGTCCGCGGAGGCGAAGGTGCCGCGGGTGTTCTTCGGCGCCGAGGCCGACCCCGTGTCCGCGCCCATGTCGCCCGCCGACTTCGCAGCGGATGCGCTCGGCGAAGCTCGGCACGCTGCGGGTGGCCTTCAACTGGGCGCAAGGTGGAGCCGACGCCGGGGCCCCGCGCGACTGGAGCTTCTACGACGACCTCGTGACCAGGGCCGCGCGCGCCCGCGTGAGCATCATGGCCGTGCTGGTCGGGTCGCCCGCGTGGGCGGCCGAGCGACCAGGCGTACGCACCCGCCACCGCGGCCGGGCGCGCCGCCTTCACCCGCTTCGTGGGCGACGTGGTGAAGCGCTACGGCCATGGCGGCCGCTTCTGGCGCACCCACCGGAAGCTCCCGCGCAAGCCGGTGTCCGCCTACCAGGTGTGGAACGAGCCGAACTATCCGCCGCACTGGGGCGAGGGCCCGTCCAACGCCGCCGCCTACGGCGCGTTCCTCAAGCAGCAGGCGAGCGTGATCCGGCGCTACGACCGCAGGGCCAAGATCGCCACGGGCGGCCTGCTGGCCAGCTCCACGCGCGGGCAGCCGGGCTACCGCTACCTGGCCGATCTCTACAAGGTGCCCGGGATCAAGCGGGCGTTCGACGCCGTGGCCGTCCACCCCTACGCCGAGAACGCGCGGGGCGTGGAGGGCGAGCTCTCGCGCATCCGCTCCGTCATGCGCAGCAACGGCGACGGCCGCACCTCGGTGTGGATCTCGGAGCTCGGCTGGGCCACCGGCGGCGACAACCCCTACTTCACCCACACCCCCGCGCAGCAGGCCGCCCTGCTCAAGTCCACCTTCCGCTTCGTGGCGCGCAACCGCAAGCGCTACCACGTGAGCCGGCTCGTCTGGTTCAGCTGGCGGGACCGGACCGGCACCCCGCCGCTCGGCTGGGAGTTCTACTGCGGCCTGTTCGACACGAGCAACAACCCCAAGCCCGCCTGGTCGGCCTTCCGCCGCTTCACGCGCGCCACCGCGCTAGCCCGGCTCACGCGCTGGCGTCCTAGGCGCGTGTCGAGCCGCTGCTCGAGCGCGGCGAGCTGGTCGCGCAGGGCCTGCGGCAGCCGGTCGCCGAAGGTGGCGTAGTGCTCGTGGATGGAGGGCAGCTCGTTCTTCCAGTCCTCCGGATCGACGCTGAGCAGCGCCTCCAGGTCCTCGGCGGAGATGTCGAGCCCGTCCGTGTCCAGCGCCCCGGGGGCGGGCACGCGCGCCGATCGGGGTGTCCACGGCGTCGGCCTCGCCGTCGCAGCGGCGGAAGATCCAGGCCAGCACGCGGCTGTTCTCGCCGAACCCGGGCCACAGGAAGCGGCCCGACTCGTCCTTGCGGAACCAGTTCACGTAGAAGGTCCGGGGCAGGTTCGCCCCGTCGCGCCTGCCCGGCGCGGATCCAGTGCTGGAAGTAGGCGGCCATGTCGTACCCGCAGGAAGGGCAGCATGGCCATCGGGTCGCGGCGGAGCTTGCCCACCGCGCCGGCGGCCGCGGCCGTGGTCTCCGAGGACATGATCGAGCCGAGGAACACGCCGTGCTCCCAGTCGGTGGCCTCGCTCACCAGCGGCACGACGGTGGACCTTCGGCCGCCGAACAGGAAGGCGTCGATCGGCACGCCGGCCGGGTCCTCCCACTCGGGCGCCATGGACGGGCAGCGGGACGCCGGGGTGGTGAAGCGGGCGTTGGGATGGGCCGCGGGGGCGTCCGAGTCGGGGGTCCAGTCGTTGCCGTGCCAGTCCACCAGGTGGGCGGGCGGCTCGGAGGTCATGCCCTCCCACCAGACGTCGCCGTCGTCGGTGCGGGCGCAGTTGGTGAAGATCGAGTCCGCCTCGATCGTGGCCATGGCGTTCGGATTGGTCTTCTCACCGGTGCCGGGGGCCACGCCGAAGAACCCGTACTCCGGGTTGATGGCGTACAGGCGCCCGTCCGGGCCGGGCTTCATCCAGGCGATGTCGTCGCCGATCGTCTCCACCTTCCAGCCGGGAAGGGTGGGGATGAGCATGGCCAGGTTGGTCTTGCCGCACGCCGACGGGAAGGCGCCCGGCGATGTACTTCGAGTCGCCCTCGGGCGAGGTGACCTTCAGGATCAGCATGTGCTCGGCGAGCCAGCCCTCGTCGCGCGCCATCACCGAGGCGATGCGGAGCGCGAGGCACTTCTTGCCGAGCAGGGCGTTGCCGCCGTAGCCCGAGCCGTAGGACCAGATCTCCCTCGTCTCCGGGAAGTGCACGATGTACTTGTTCTCGGCGTCGCAGGGCCAGGGCACGTCCTCGACCCCGTCCCCGAGCGGCATGCCCGACCGAATGGAGGCAGGGCACGAACTCGCCGTCCTCGCCGAGCACCTCGAGCGCGCCCGCGCCCATGCGGGTCATGATCCGCATGCTCACCGCCACGTAGGGCGAGTCGGTGAGCTGGACGCCGATGTGGGCGATCGGGGAGCCCAGCGGGCCCATGGAGAAGGGCACCACGTACATCGTGCGCCCGCGCATCGAGCCGGCGAAGAGGTCGGAGAGCATCTCCCGCATCTCAGCGGGATCGCGCCAGTTGTTGGTGGGACCGGCGTCCTCCTCGTCCTCCGAGCAGATGTAGGTGCGGTCCTCGACGCGGGCCACGTCGCCGGGATCGGAGCGGGCGAGGTAGGAGCCCGGGCGCTTGGCGTCGGAGAGCTTCTCGAAGGTCCCCGCCTCCACCAACTGGCTGCAGAGACGGTCGTATTCCTCGGCCGATCCGTCGCACCAGTGGATCGAGTCCGGGGTGGTCAGCTCGGCGATTTCCTCCACCCAGCTGAGGAGTTCTGCGTGTTCTGTGGGGGCGTCCGTGCGCGCCCAGCTCGTTCTTTCGGGCATGCCAGCACCCTACACTCACATTCGGGATGAGCGCGACAGAAGCACGGACCAGGAACCCGGTCCGGGCGGTCCTCCGTTTCGTCGCCTCGGTGATGATCGTGAGCGGTCTGCTGCTGATCGGGGACGCCGGCGCGACCCTCGCCTGGCAGGAGCCCGTGTCGGCGTTCCTGGCGCAACGGGAGCAGACCGAGCTCAGGGAGTCGCTCGACCATCCGCCCCCGCTGGTCAGGGCCCGGATCATCGCCCGCAAGCCGCTTCCCGGCGACGCGATCGGGCAGATCAACATGCCCGCGATCGACAAGTCCGCCTATGTGGTGGAGGGCACCGACACGGACGACCTGCGGCGCGGGCCGGGCCACTACCACGACACCCCGCTGCCGGGCGAGCGCGGCACGGTGGCCATCGCCGGGCACCGCACCACCCACGGCGCCCCCTTCCGCAACATCGACCAGCTCGACCCCGGCGACTCGATCGAGGTGGAGATGCCCTACGGGACCTTCTACTACCGGGTCGAGCGAACCCGCATCGTGGATCCCACCGCCCTCTGGGTGAAGGACAAGGTGGCGTACAACCGCCTGATCCTGAGCGCCTGCCACCCGCTCTACAGCGCCGCGCAGCGGATCGTGGTGTTCGCGCGCTACGTGCGCCGCACCGCGGCCACGGTCCAGGAGGGCTAGAGCCAGAGGGTCGGCGCGCGCGGGTGCGCGAGCGCCACCTGGCCGGCCGTCGACGGGTTTCTGCGAGTTCTCCAGGTCCGAGCTGTCCCTGGCCTCGAAGAACAGCACGAGCAACACCAGCAGGGCCACCGAGATGACGATGACGGCCAGCCAGTAGACGACTTTCTGGAGGAGTGTGCGGAGCCTCACGATCCTGACTGGGGGGTTGTACAGCCTATGATGGACGCCCGCTGGGCCGGATCGCCGCCGGACCAGCACTCAAGTCGTGTCGCCGAACGCCGAAAGGAGTTAGCAGAATGGGAAGGCGCGCAGTCATTCTCGCCGGCGGCAAGGGCTCGAGACTCGGTCCGTACACGACGGTTCTCCCCAAGCCACTCCTGCCCGTGGGCGACAGGGCGATCCTGGACGTCGTGGTGCACCAGCTCCGCGACGCGGGATTCGACGACCTGACCCTCGCGGTCGGCTACCTCTCCCATCTCGTGCGCGCCGTGATGGGCGACGGCTCCACCCACGGTGTGAGCATCGACTACCACGAGGAGCTCGAGCCGCTCGGCACGGTGGGCCCGCTGGGCACCATCGACCGGCTCGGAGAGAGCTTCCTGATGATGAACGGCGACGTGCTCACCGCCCTGGACTACGCCCAGCTCGTGGACATCCACAACGAGAGCGGCAACCTGCTGACGATCGCGTCCCACCGGCGCGTGGTGCGCACCGAGTACGGGGTCATCCACCTCGACGGCAACGCCGGCGAGACGCGCGTGGTCACCGACTTCGAGGAGAAGCCCGAGCTGCCGTACATCGTGAGCATGGGGGTCTACGTGCTCGACCCGCGCGCCCTCGAGTACGTGGAGCCCAACCAGCACCTGGACCTGCCCGAGCTGGTCACGCGCATGCTCGCCGCGAACGCCCAGGTGGGCGCTTACATCTACGACGGCTACTGGCTGGACATTGGACGACACGAGGACTACGAGAAGGCGATCTTGGAATTCGAGCAGGTAAAGCCCCTACTGATGGACGAGCACCCCGAGGACGCCCCCGCGGGCTCCCGGGCCAGCCGTCCCTCCGGCCACGCGCCGGCCGTACCCCCTGGACACCACCCGGCCAACCCGGTGGTCCAATGACGGTCGTCGTCACCGGCGGAGCCGGGTATGTGGGCGCCCTCGTGGTGGACGAGCTGCTCGACGCGGGCCGTGACGTCCGCGTGCTGGACGTGCTGCTGCACGGCCAGGAGGACGTGGCCCGGGACCTCGACGCCCTCGGCGTCGAGCTGATCCGGGGCGACATCCGCGACGCCGACGCCCGCCGGCGCGCCCTCGATGGCGCCGAAGCGGTGGTGCACCTGGCCGCGATCGTGGGCGATCCCGCCTGCGCACGCGATCCCGAGCTCTCGAACGAGGTGAACGTGGAGGGCAGCCGCGGCCTGGTGGCCGATGCCCGCGAGCTGGGCGTGGAGCGCCTGGTGTTCGCCTCCACCTGCTCCAACTACGGCCGCATGGCCGACCCCACCGTGCCGATCGACGAGACGGGCGAGCTGCGCCCGGTGTCGCTCTACGCCGAGCAGAAGGTGGGCATCGAGAACGCCCTCCTGGGCTCGAGCAACGGCAACGGCGGCTCGCTGCGCCCCACCTGCCTGCGCTTCGCCACCGTCTACGGCGTCGGGCCGGCGCATGCGCTTCGACCTCACCGTCAACGAGTTCACCCGCGACCTCTGGGCCGACAGGCACCTCGAGGTGTTCGGCGAGCGCTTCTGGCGGCCCTACATCCACGTGGCCGACGCGGCCCGCGCGGTGCGCAGGGTCCTGGAGGCCCCGCCCGAGGCGGTGGCCGGCAAGGTCTTCAACGCCGGGGACTCGGACGAGAACTACCGCAAGCTCGACCTGGTGGAGATCATCACCGGGAAGCTCGGCCGTGGAGAGGTGGAGTACGTCTCCAAGGACGAGGACCCGCGGGACTACAAGGTCTCCTTCGAGAAGATCCGCGCCGAGCTCGGCTTCGAGGTGCAGAACCGCGTACCCGACGGCATCGACGAGATCGTGGGCGCGCTCGAGCAGCAGCGCTTCGGCGATCCGTACGACGGCCGCTACCGGAACTGACGCCGTGAGCTCCGACCGGCTGATTCCACTCTTCGACGTGGAGCTGGGCGACCGCGAGATCGCGGCCGTGGAGGCCACCCTCCGGTCCGGCTGGCTCACCATGGGCCCGCGCACCAAGGACTTCGAGGCCGCCTTCGCCGAGCATCTGGGCGTGAAGCACGCCGTGGCGCTCTCCAGCTGCACCTCCGCGCTCCACCTGGCCTACCTGGCCGCGGGCGTGGGCCCGGGCGACGAGGTGATCGTTCCCGCGATCACGTTCGTGGCCACGGCCAACGCCGCCCGCTACTGCGGGGCGACGCCGGTGATCGCCGACGTGGTGGGCCAGCACGACCTGGGCCTGGATCCCGACGACGTGGCCCGGCGCGTGACCCCGCGCACCAAGGCGGTCTGCGCCGTCCACTACGGCGGGTACGCCGCCGACCTCGAGGGTCTCCAGCGGGTCTGCGACGAGCACGGCCTCGTGCTGATCGAGGACGCCGCCCACACCCCCAGCGCCACGCCGGTGGGGAGCGACCGCAAGCTCGGGAGCTTCGGCCTGGCCGGCTGCTTCAGCTTCTTCTCCAACAAGGTGCTCTCGTGCGGCGAGGGCGGACTCCTGTCCACCGACGACGACGGGGTGGCGGAGACGGCGCGCAGCCTGCGCTCCCACGCCATGACCTCCGGCACCTGGGACCGCCACCGCGGGCACTCGGCCGGCTACGACGTGCTCGGCCTCGGCTTCAACTACCGCATGGACGAGCCCCGGGCCGCGCTGCTGCTGGCCCGCCTGGAGGGCCTCGAGGAGGACATCGCGAATCGCCGCCGCCTGGTGCACCGCTACCGGGGCATGCTGGCCGATGTGCCCGGCGTGACCGTGCCCTACCGCGACGAGGAGGTGGACACGTCCTCCTGCTACGTGATGCCGGTGATGCTCGACGACGCCGACGTGCGCGAGCCGCTTCGCGCCCAGCTGCTCGAGCAGCGCGTCCAGACGAGCGTGCTCTACCCCGCCGTTCACGAGTTCACCGCCTTCGAGGGCTCCGTTCCGGGCGGTCTGCCCCGGGCCGAGCTCGCCGCCCGCACCGAGCTGACGCTCCCGCTCTACCCGACCCTCACCGAGGAAGACCAGGATCACGTGGTCTCGGTCCTCCGGGAGAGCCTGGCCGCGCTCCAAGCAGAGCGCTCACTCGCCTGACCGGGCGGCGCCCATGAGCGCGAATCCGCTCCCCGCAGTCGACGTCGTGGTGCCCGCCTTCAACGAGGAGGGGCACGTGGACCGCTGCCTCGACGCGATCTTCGCCCAGGACTACCCGCAGGACCGCTACCGCGTGTGGGTGGTGGACGCCGGCTCCACCGACTCCACCGCCGGCGTGGTGCTCGAGCGCGCGGCCCGGGACCCCCGGCTCGCGCTCGTGAACGGGCAGGGGCGGCTGAACGCGGCCCAGGCCTGCAACCTGGGGATCGAGCAGGGCAGCTCCCCGCTGATCGCCCGCGTGGACGCCCACACCTACCTGTATCCCGACTACCTGCGCCGCGCCGCCGAGCTGCTCGAGGAGGAGGGGCCCGCGGTGTGCTGCGTGGGCGCCCAGCCCGAGCAGGTGGGGGAGACCCCGTTCGGCGAGGCCGTGGCGCTGGCCCGCGGATCGAGCTTCGGCGTGGGGGCGAGCGTCTACGCGGACGAGCGCACGCGGGCGGACGTGGACACGATCCAGGCCGGCGTCTACCGCCGCGCCCCGCTCGAGGAGGTCGGCGGCTTCCGCACCGACATGCTGGTGGGGGAGGACGAGGAGCTGAACTGGCGCCTCAAGAAGGCCGGCTACCGCCTGGTGCTCGACACCAGCGTGCGCTTCGTCTACACCACCCGCTCCTCGTGGGGCGCCGTGTTCCGCCAGCACCGCAACTACGGGCAGTCGCGCGTCCGCGTGCTGGCCGCCCATCCCGACTTCCTGCGGCCGTACCACCTGGCCCCTCCGGGCATGGTGGTCGGCCGGCGCGGGGCTCGGCCTGGCCGCCCCCTTCAGCCGGCGCGCGCGCCGGGTCCTGGGCGGGCTGGCGATGGCCTACGCGGGCGGGGCGCTGGCCGCCGCCGCCTCGGCCGGGCGCACCCGGCCCGGAGCTGATCCCGCGGCTGGCGGCATGCTTCCCGGCGCTGCACTTCGGCTACGGGGTGGGGATGATCGAGGGCGCCGTGCAGTACGCGCGCTCCCGCGCCGGGCTCGGCGACCCCCGCACCGCCGTCCGGCAGCGCTGACGATGAACATCGCGGCGGGGACCTACACTGGGCCGGGACGCGCGATGAACGTCTCCGCACCACAGGCTTCAGCCGCCCGTGCCCGGCGCCGCACAGGTGCTTTCGCTCAGCCCGAACGTGATCGTCGCGGTCGTGTTCGTTGCCTGTGTGGGCGTGGGCAGCCTCATGGCCGTGAATCCCACGCTGGCCGTGGGCGCGCGTGGTGGGCCTCTGCTACCTCCCGCTGGTTCTCCTGAACCTGCCGCTGGGCATCGCACTCTGGATTCCCACCACCTTCCTCACCGGCATTCCCGGCGTGGACTCCGCGTCGCACGCGGCGGGCCTGCTGATCGCGTTCGCCTGGCTGGGGACGCTGCGGAACCGGGCTCGTGAGTCGCCAGACCGGCAATCCCGGTCAGGCTGCTGCTGCTGGTGGTGCTCCTCGTCGTGTGGTTCGCCATGTCGATGATCTGGGCCGAGGATCCGGCGGCCTCGTTCACCGCCCTCCAGCCCTGGGTGGCCTGTGCGCTGATGTTCCTGGTGCTCCTGACGCTGGACCTCACCCGGTCGCAGATCCGGACGCTTGCGCTGGCGTTCATCGCCGGCGTGACCTTCTCGGTCCTGATCGGGCTCGTGGGCGGCGTGAAGGTGCCCACCGACACCAGCGCCCTGCGCGACGACGGCCGCCTGCGCGGTGGCCTCGACGACCCGAACTACCTGGCGGCGGGCATCGTGCCCTCCATCGCTCTCGCCGCGGGACTGTTCTCCGGGGTGCGCAACGCCTTCGGCCGGTTCCTGCTTGCCGCGGCGTGCATCGTGCTCGTGATCGGCCTCGGGGCCACCGAGTCGCGCGGCGGGCTGATCGCCGCCTTCGTGGCCATCGTCACCGCCGTGGTGATCGCCAAGCGGGGGCGGGCCCTCGTGGTGGCGTTCCTCGCGATCATCATCGGGGTGGGCTGCGTCTGGTTCGCCAGCGACCCCGCCGCGTACAAGCGCGTGACCCACACCGCGGACAAGGGCAACGGGCGCAGCAGCCTCTGGGTCGTGGGGGTGCGAATCTGGCAGGACCACCCGATCGTGGGCGTGGGGCTCGACAACTACCGCGCGTACGCCCCGCAGTACGTGGACGGCCCGGGCCTCCTCACGTTCGTGAACTTCATCGCCGAGCGGCCGCACGTCGTGCACAACGTGTACCTCCAGACGATGGTGGAGGTCGGCCTGGTGGGCCTGGGCCTCTTCCTGATCATCGTCGATCAGCTCGCTGGCCGCGGCCATGCGCGCCGCGCGGAGGTTCGAGCGAAGGGGTGACTACGAGTCCGCGGCGCTCAGCCGCGCGGTGTTCGTGGCCCTGCTGTCCGCGCTCATCGCCTCGTTCTTCATCTCGAACGGGAACGGGTTCCAGATCTGGACGCTGCTCGCGTTCGGGCCGATCCTCTGGCGCTACACCGAGCGGACCGCGGAGAGCGAGGTGGCGCCGGCCCCGGCGCACGCGCCGCCGCCCCCGCCGGTCATTCGCCGGGAACCGGCGCTGCAGGCCTGAAGCGCCGGTTCACCGTGCTGATCAGCAGCACGAGGTCCCCGGGGCGGGGGATCATCTCGCTCGCCCGCGCTCCGAGGGCACGGGCGAAGATCACGGCCACCGCCACCCCTCCGAGGATGTAGGAGGCCGCGGAGGCGATCGAGGCTCCCAGCCCGCCGTGAGCGGGGATCAGGAGGAAGTCGAGGGCGAACACGGTGACGAAGGCCACGGCCACGCCGGCCGTCTCGAGGAGCGGGCGCCCCTGTGCCGTCAGGGCGGTGCCCAGCAGCTTCAGGGTCGTTATGCCGAGCGCGCCCAGGCAGAGCACGCGGAGCATGTCCACGGAGCCGGAGAAGTCCTCCCCGAAGATGGTGGTGCAGAGGATCGGCGCGGCCAGGATCATGATCGCCGCGCAGATGAGCGTGAGCGTCAGCGCCCCGCGCAGCACCACCAGGGACCGCCGGCGGGCCTCCTCCGCGGTGGCGCGGACCAGGTCGGGGCGGGTCACGGCCACCAGCGTGGTGGGAAGGAAGAAGAGCACCTCGCTCCAGGCCACGGCCACGCTGTAGAGACCCAGCTCGGTGGAGCCGGCGATCACGCCGAGGATCCACTGGTCGGCGCGGTAGTTCCCGAACAGCATGGCCCGGCCCAGATGAGCCTTGAGTCCGAAGGAGAGCATCCGCCTGGACAGGGCGCGGTCCGGCCTCCCGAAGCCGCCCACGCGCCGCGCCACCGCCCAGGCGAGCACCATGGTGGCCAGCACCATGCCGCCGATCCACGAGGCCACGGCGGAGGTGACGGTGAGGATCCCCAGCAGCGCGAACACGCCGTTCAAGGTCACGTTGGTGACCGGCGTGATCAGCCACGCGATGTTGGTCACGTTGAACCCGTAGTGGGCCTGGACCAGGAACATCAGGTACTCCTGGAGGATCAGCATCGGTATCGAGGCCAGCACGATGATCAGCAGGCCCACGCCGGCGTCCCCGCCGAGATCCGGGAACACCACCATCAGCCCGCCGAGGACCAGCGCGGCCGACAGCCCCAGGCCGATGGCCAGGGCCAGTGAGGTGCCGGCCAGCTTCGGGCTCAACCCCGGCTCCCGTGCGCCGAAGTTGGCGTTGGCCTGAGCCACCCCCATCGTGCTCAGCTGCGACGTGAGGTAGGCCACCGTGGTGAGGAAGGCGATGTCGCCGCGTCCGTCCGCACCGAGCGTGCGGGCGGTGATCAGCACGCTCACGAACGACAGCAGCGCGACGGCGAGGTTGGTGCCGTACGTGGTGATCGCCGACCGGGCGAAGGAGGGTCTGGAGACCGAGAGGCCGGGCTCTTCTCCGGCTTCGGGAGCTTTGGGCATTCCCTCGAACATAACCGTGCCCGGTGGACGTTCTTCCGGCAACTAGCATGGAGCCGGGTGCGAATCGCCGCGTACAGCGATGTGGAGTATCGACACGACGGCGAGGCCCTATATGCCCCGGAGTCGTTCGTCGTCTTCATGTCCAGGCTGGGCGCCTTCTCGGCCCACCTGACGCTGGTGGGCCGCCTCGCCCCCGAGCCCGGGGTGTCGCACTACCGCATTCCCGACGGCGTCGGGTTTCTGGAGCTGCCCCACTACGCCCGCCTGTCGCGCCCATGGAGCGCGGTGGGGGCCATGGTGCGCTCGGTTCGGCGGTTCTGGAGGCTGCTGGCGGAGGTGGACGCCGTCTGGCTGCTCGGACCCCACCCTCTGGCGCTCGCCTTCGCCGTGGCCGCCCGCCTGAGGGGCAAGCGCGTGGTGCTCGGCGTGCGACAGGACTTTCCCAGCCACATGCGGACCCGCCACCCGCGGCGCTACGACATCCGCGGCGCGGCGATGGTCCTGGAGGGCATCTGGCGCGGGCTGGGGCGCCTGTTCCCGATGGTGGCCGTGGGGCCGGACCTCGCCCGGCGCTATGGGGGAGGCGAGGTATTGCCGATAGTTATCTCGCTTGTGGACGACGAGCACGTGACCACCCGCGAGGAGGCGCTGGCCCGCTCATACGACGGGGATCTGACGCTGCTCAGCGTGGGCCGGCTGGACCCCGAGAAGAACCCGCTGCTGCTGGCGGACGTGCTCGCGCGCCTGCGCGAGCGGGAGCCCCGCTGGCGGCTCGTGGTGTGCGGCGACGGCACGATGCGCCAGGACCTGGAGGACCGGGTCCGTGAGAGCGGGCAACGGGGACCATGCCGATTTCCTCGGCTACCTCTCCCTCGACAGCGGCCTCCGGGACCACTATCGCGACAGCCACATGTTCCTCCACGTGTCCTGGACCGAGGGCGTGCCGCAGGTGCTCTTCGAGTCCTTCGCCGCCGGCCTGCCCGTGGTGGCCACGGCGGTGGGCGGCGTGCCCGAGCTCGCCGAGGGACGCTCCGTGCTGATCCCGCCCGGTGACGTGGATGCCGCGGTGGAGGCATGTGTCCGGGTGGCCTCCGATCCCGCGCTGCGGGCCGAGCTCGTGGATGCCGGGCTCGAGTGCCTGAAGCGCTATTCGCTCGATTCCGAGGCCGGCCGCGTGGCCGCCCTTCTCGCCGGGGCCACGGCCGGCGAGCTCGAACGGACCGAGTAGCCGTGAGCGTCGTCCACCGCCAGAGCTGGGTATGGGCCGTGCTCCCGGAGAGCGCAACCCGCGTGGACAGCCACGGCGACCCCGCCCTGGCCGAGGTGCTCCGCGACAGCGGCTATTCCGTCGGCGGCGAGCACTCCGGGCACACCCTGGCCCGCAACGGCGGCATCGACGCGGTGCTCTACGACACCGAGGGCCTGCCCGACGCGGACGACGTGGAGCGCGCCGTGGCCGAGCTGGGCGAGGGCGGCGTGGTGTCGATCGCGGTGGCCGGGAGGCCGGGTGGCCCCGCCGAAGGCGGTACCCGCCCCGCTCCGGGCCGCGCAGCTGCTCCTGCAGCCGATCGAGACCCTCCGAGCCCTGGCCGGAGCCCGCCGGGTCGAGCGGTCGCTGAAGGGCGCGGGGCTGCACAGCACGCGACTGGCCACCGGAGATCGCTCCCGCAGCCGCTACGGGCTGGGACGCGGGGGCTGGCTCAAGCGCCTGCGCACGCCGGTGGGCTACGTGCTCACCGGGAGCCGCGGCCAGCAGCCGGCAAGCCTTCTCCAGGCCGTGCTGGCCGAGGCCGAGGCCACGACCGGGGTTTCGCTCCACCGGCGCTCCACCACCGTCTTCGAGAGCGGCAAGGTGGTGATGGACCTCCGCGGCGACGACCACCGGGAGTACTTCATGCGCCTGGCCGCCGGGCCGTCCCTGGGACCGCTCAGCGCGGCGATCGTGGCCGTGCACGCCGTGGCCGCGGCCAACCCCGCTCCCGTCGTGCTCGACCGGGTGGTGGTGCCCCGCGCCCACGGCAAGGTGGGCCCGCTTCGCTACTCCCTCGAGCCGAACGCCACCGGCACACACCCCTGGCGGATGACGAACGACCTCTGGGCCCAGTCCCTCGACTTCCTGGTGGAGCTCTTCCCGCTCGACCTGAGCGGCTCGGAGGTTCCCGAGGAGCGGAGCTTCGCCGAGCAGGCCGCGCGCATGGACGGCTACATCGACAGCGGGGAGCGCTCCGCCATGGAGTCGGTGGTGAGAAACCTGGAGCAGCGCCTGGCCGGCGTGCCGAGGGGGCAGGGCCACGGCGACTTCTGGGGCCAGAACCTCCTCGTGGAGCGGGGCCGGCTGGCCACGGTGCTCGACTGGGAGTGGGCCGCGCGCAACGCGCTTCCCGCCATCGACCTCTTCGACATGATCGCCCTCTCGCGGCGCCGGGTGCGGGACTTCACCCCCGGAGAGCGCCTGACCGAGGTGCTGCTGCCCCTGGCCCGAAGCGGAGGGGACGACCGGGTGCGCGAGTACTGCCGGCGCCTCGAGCTGCCCCACGACGCGGCCACCCTGGAGGCGCTGGCGGTGGCCTACTGGCTGAACCGCGTGGCGCGCCAGCTGGCGCCCCTGTCGGTCTTTCCGCAGCGCGAGGGCTGGGCCGAGCGCAACCTGCGCCACCCGATCCGCGAGCTCACCGCGGCCGGGTGGTGAGCGAGCTCCTACCCGCGGCCCGCGCGGGCGAGCAGCCGGTCTCCACGGGGCACCCGCCCGAGAGCGCCGGCCGCCGCGACGGCGGGCCGGCCCAGGGATCCCCGTCCGAGCACGGCCGTCTCCAGTCCGGGATCACCGTCGGCGAACCTGTCCTTGTAGGCGTCTCCGCCACGCAGGAAGCGGTACTCCGTCATCCCGTCCTCGAACGCGGAGCGGATGCTGTGGGCGAGGAGGATGAACCCCACCGACTGCCCGTCCCACTCGGGGTCGCGCCCCGACTGGTAGAAGCACTCGGAGCCCGCGTAGCGCAGGCCGTACCAGGCCGCCACGGCGCGGCCGTCCACCTCGCAGATCCAGAGCCGCAGCCAGCCGCGATCGAGCGCCACGGCGGCGAACTCGCGGTGGAAGGCCTCCAGGTCGGGCTCGAAGGCCGCCGACTCGATCCTGCCAGCGGGCGGCGTGCAGGCGGGTGAGGGTGCCGAGGTCCTCGTCCAGGCGCTCGGCGTCGCTGAGCCGGAAGGCGAGGTCGTGGCTCTTGGCCAGCTTGCGCTCCCGGCGCCGCACCTGGTCGCGGAAGTTCTTGCTCTTGGTGGCGAGGAACTCGTCCCAGCTCTGGCCGTCGATGGCCAGGGTGGGGGAGGGCTCGGAGAGGAGCACCCGGGCGCCGGAGAGCCGCGACCAGCCCTCCACCGCGCTGAGCCTGTCGCCCACCAGGAGGTCGGCGCGGGTGTCGCGATCGCGGAGCACCTCACGCAACGCCGCGGCCACGCGCCCGCGGTCGGCGGGGGCGCACACCGGCCCGAGTTGGTCGGCCGCGCCGTGGCCGATGAACCGCAGCACGCGCAGGGGACGGGACCGGTTCAGGTAGAGCGGGAGGATCCCGGCCACGCCGCCGCCGGCCTCGCGCAACGCCACCACCCGCAGGTCACGTCCCTCGCCGTAGTGGCGCCACCAGACCTCGGCCCACTCCGGCGTGGAGAAGACGTTGCCGGAGGCCTCCGCCAGGCGGCTCCAGTCCTCGGTGAGCACCTCGAGCCCGTCCAGCCGATCCAGCTCGAGCGGCCCGGTGTCCACGGCCTGCATCGTCAGCTCCGCCATTCCTCCACGATCCCTAGGTTAGATTCGCGCTCGGGCGGCGCGGCCGTCCGTGCCACTCGGCTCTCCCTTCGTCGCCCATGAGGGACGTCCTCGTTCTCTGTTACCACGCGGTCAGCGACCGCTGGCCCTGCGAGCTCGCGGTCTCTCCGGAGCTTCTCGACGAGCAGGTGGCCGGACTGAAGCGCCGGGGCTATCGCGCCACCACCTTCACCCGGGCGATCACCGACCCGCCCTGGCGCCGGACCATGGCCATCACCTTCGACGACGCCTACCGGTCCACGCTCGAGCAGGGGCTTCCCGTGCTCGCCCGCCACGACGTTCCGGCCACCGTCTACGCGCCCACGGACTTCGTGGGAGCGGATGCGCCGATGTCCTGGCCCGGGATCGAGCAGTGGAGCGACGGCCCGCACGGTCATGAGCTGCTCTGCCTGGGGTGGGACGGGCTCGCCGAGCTGGCCGAGGCCGGCTGGGAGGTGGGCTCGCACACGCGCTCCCATCCGCATCTCTCCCAGACGGCCGACGCCGCGCTGGCCCGCGAGCTGGCCGACTCGCGCGAGCTCATCTCCGAGCGGCTCGGGCGCCCGTGCGAGTCGATCGCCTACCCCTACGGCGACTTCGACGAGCGGGTCGTGCGCGCCACCGGGGCGGCGGGCTACCGGGCCGCGGGCACCCTCACCCGCCACGCGCACCCGGCCCGGCCGCTGAGCTGGCCGCGGGTCGGGGTGTATCCGGACAACCGCCCGATCTTCTTCCGGCTGAAGACCTCGGCCACGCTGCGCAGGGTGAGCGTGGCCGCGGGGCGCGTGGGGCTGCTGAAGGGCTAGGGGCCCCGCGCCTCCGCTGCCCACAGCCGCACGAGGTCCGCGGCGGGCGCCTCCCGGGCGAGGGCGAACGCCTCGCCGGCCCACAGGTTCACCCCGTCGCCGTCGCCCTGTTCGCGCGCGGCCGCCCGCAGGGGCGCGGTCAGGAAGTGCACGTGTGGGTAGGCCGACGGGGCGTCACCGCCGTGCTCGGACACGAACCGGTTGACGATCGCTCGCGCGCGTCGTCCCGTGAAGGCGCGTGTCAGCGCGGTGCGTCCGCCGGCGGCAAGCGCCCGCCGATGGACCTGGCTCGTTCCCGCCTCGGGACAGCGTAGGAAGGCCGTTCCGAGTGCCGCAGCGCTTGCTCCGGCCGCCAGTGCCGCGGCCACGGCGCGACCGTCCGCGATGCCCCCCGCGCCCACGAGCGGTAGATCAACAGCCGCATCCACGAGGCGCAGGAGCGGGAGGAGGGCGATCGGCTCGTCGTCGTTGTCCTCGAACGATCCCTGGTGCGCTCCGGCTTCGGCACCCTGGACCACCAGTGCATCCATCCCGGCGCCCGCCGCGGCTGCGGCTTCCTCCGGACTGGTGACGGTGCACCAGACCGCGATCTCGCGCGCGTGCAGGTCATCAACCACGTCGATCGAGGGCAGGCCGAACGTGAACCAGGCGACGGGGGGTTGCCCGTCGCGGATCACTGCCAGCTTTGCGTCCCAGTCGTCGTCACTCCAACGTGGTTCCCCGGCCGCGGCGCCGTAGCGCCTCTCCTCGGGCGCGAGCCGCGCGGCGTACCGAGCGACCGCCTCCTCGTCCACCGCCGAGGGGGACGGCACGAAGAGATTGACTCCGAACGCCGCGGACGTCGCGCGGCGCAGGGCGCGGATGTCATCGGATAGCGCCGCCGCCGGCCTGTAGCCCGCTGCCAGGAACCCGAGCCCACCGGCATTCGACACCGCGGCGGCGAGCTCGACGGTGGAGGGACCGCCCGCCATCGGCGCGGCGATTATCGGATGCTCCAAGGACTCGAGCTCGAACACGATGTGCTCGGTGAACCTTTGCATTTGGCATTCGTCAGGTACGTTCCGCCGGTGCTCCGCCCAGACGCGCACGAGCCCGCTGCCCTGACGCGACGCGGGTTGGTCGTGGGCGCCGCGAGCCTGGCCGTCGCGGGCGTCCCCGCGGTTGCGAGTGCTCGTCCCCGCCGGCCGCGATTGCCGGCCGCGCCCTTCCGCCCGCCCCGCGGGAAGGCGCTCGTCTTCGCCGGCCAGGGGCCCGCCGACCTGGGGGGCGCGGCCCGGCCCGGCCGGCGCGACGGCTACCTCGACCATGTCCCGATCACGCCCGCGGGCATCACGACGTACGTCAGCCTGCCGGCACGGCACACGCCGGTACCCCGGGGCGGCCCGCTGGCCGGCAACAAGGTGGTGGAGCTGCTGCGCCTGCCGCGCCTGCGCCACTGCGTCCTGCACCTGTCCCTCGCCTGGGCGCCGCACGACCTGCCGACCGACGCCCGCACGAGGGCAGAGAACCTGGAGGCGCAGCGGTCGCTGGTCGACGGCGGCCTGGACCACTGGATCGATGCGCTGGCGGACTGGTGCAGGCGCCGGCGGCGGCCGATCCTCCTGCGCCCCGGCTACGAGTTCAATCGCTTCCCGACCGACGTCTACTACGACCGCCGCCTGTACGCCACAGCGCTTCCGCCGCATCGTCCGGCGCTTCCGTGCGCGCGGTGCGCGCAACGTCGCGTTCGTGTGGTCCTCGGCGAACCTCAACTGGGGCGCGCCCACCGGCAGCCCCTTCCACACCCGCTCGCCGGACAGCTGGGACTTCGACGCCTGGTACCCGGGCGACGCCTTCGTCGACTGGTTCGGGTTCTCATTCTGGTTCCCCGACGACCCGGACACGCTCATGCTCACCGAGGCCCGCCGCCGGCACAAGCCGGTGCTGCTGGCCGAGACGACACCGGCCGGCTACGACCTGCGCCGCGGGCGACGCTTCGACCTCGGCGGCGGCCACCCGGAGCGCCTGAGCTCCGCAGAGGTCTGGCGGTCGTGGTTCGCGCCGTACTTCCGCTTCATCCGGGCCAACGACGACGTGGTGGCGGGCTTCCACTACATCGCCACGAACTGGCGCGCCGACCCGCTGTGGACGAACACGCCGCCGTTCATCGGCGGCGACGCCCGAATCTGGAAGGACCGCGAGCTCCTGCGGCGCTGGACGGCCACGCTGCGCCACCGTCGCTACCTCGCGGGCGATCGAGGGCTCTGGTCGCAGCTGGGCTAGCTTCGGTGCCCCCTTGGCACGGGGGTGCGCGAAGGGTAAGAATGCGAGGCGCTCGGAACGCCGCCGGTTCGAGAAGGAGAGACATGAGGAGACTGTTCGTTCTTGCCGTTGCCGTGTCGATTGCCCTGGGCAGTCTGTCCTCGGCCGCGTTTGCGGGTGGGGACCGAGGCCATCAGCCTCGCTACAACCCGGTGATCTTCGTCCACGGAGGCGCGGGTTCGGGGGCTCAGTTCGAGTCCCAGAAGATGCGCTTCACGAGCAATGGCTACCCGAGCCGATACGTGCGGGTGGTGGACTACGACTCGCTCTTCTCCGTGAACACGCGGGACGACGTGTACGCCAAGATCGATGCCCTGGTCGCCGAGCTGCAGGCGCAGACCGGCAAGGCCAAGGTCGACATTCTCGGCCACTCGCTCGGCACGTCGATCATGCACGACTACCTCAGCACGCCCGCGCGGGCGGCGAACGTGGGCCATTACGTGAACATCGACGGGCGCACGGCCGCGACTCCGCCGGGTGGTGTGAGCACGCTTGCCATCTGGGCTGGGCGGGGCACCCCGGGACGCGCGATCGGCGGCGCGCTGAACGTGACCGTGCCCAACCAGACGCACGTGGAGAGCGCCACCTCACGCGAGTCGTTCCGCGAGATGTTCAAGTTCTTCACCGGCCACGAGCCCGCCACGGTGGACATCGTGCCCGAGCACGGGCGGGTGCGGATCGCCGGCCGGGCCGTGCTCTTCCCGTCGAATGTCTCGGCCGGAGCGGGCACGGTCGAGGTGTGGCCCGTGCACGGATCCACCGGCCGGCGCATCGGCCGGCGCCCGCTCGACGTGGAGCCGTTGGCCGCCGACGGGGGCTGGGGTCCGGTGTGGCTGAAGCCGGGCCGGCACTACGAGTTCAACCTGGTCAGGGCGGGAGCGCGCGACCACCGCTTCTACTACGAGCCGTTTGTGCGGAGCGACGATCTCGTGCGGCTGCTGGCGGGGACGCCGGGAGAGGGTCTCGACCTGCTCGTGGAGAAGAGCGACCGGCACGCGAGCCTCGTCATGACGAGGAACAAGGAGCTCTGGGGCGATCAGGGCGCGGAGAACGACATCCTCACCGTCAACGGGACGAACCTCCTGAACGCGGCCACCGCGCCGATCACGAAGCGGCTGATCGGGCTGTTCGCGTTCGACGTGGGCTCCGACGGCGTGAGCAACGTGGGCACGCCGCTGTCCGCACTGGCCGCGCTGCCGTTCATCTCAGGAGTCGACCACTACATCCCGGCGCAGGCGGATGGGCGCGGGACGGTCTCCGTGGCACTCACCTCCCGAGGTGTGGGGCCGCCGCGGACGATCAACTTCCCGAACCTGCCGTCCACCAACAGCACCGTCTCGATCCAGCTGAACGACTTCGAGCAGATCGGCCGGAGCTGTGGCCACGACCACCACGGGCGCCGGCATCACCGGCACCCGCACCCTTCATTCCGGTAGGCGCTCAGGGCGAGGGGGGAGAGCACCCAGCGTTCGAAGTCGCTGCTCGCGACGTTGCTTCCGCAGACGATGGTGGCCATGCGCCGCCCGGCGAACCGGTCGGGGTCTTCGAGAACGGTGGCCACGCCGAGCGCCGCCGAGGGCTCCACAACGAGCCCCGCGTGCCGGTAGAGCAGCCGCATGCCGGCCTTGATGGCGTCCTCGCTGACGAGCACCACGTCGTCCAGGACCAGCAGCAGGTCGTCGAGCACCTCCGGAATCGGGCAGCGCCCGGCCACACCGTCGGCGATCGTGTCGATGCTCTCGGTCTCCACGATGCGGCCGCTGCGCCATGACAGCGCCATGGCGGGCGCCCCCTGAGGCTGGACGGCGATGACCTCGACATGTGGCGCCAGCGACTTCGCGACGTAGCCAACCCCGCTCGCCAGCGCCCCGCCGCCCAGCGCGATCACCACGATGTCGAGTTCCGGCGCCTGTCCGAGGAGCTCGAGGCCGATGGTGCCCGCCCCCTCGCACGTGGCCAGATCCAGGCTGTCCTCCACGAGGTAGGCGTCCTCGTCCTCGGCGATGCCGGACGCGAGCACGCGCGCGTCCTCGATGTCGTCACCGTCGAGCCGCACCGTCGCGCCGAGAGCCCTCATGCGCTCGACCTTCAGAGCGTTGGCGTCCCGCGCCGCGACCACGGTCACCGGGATCCCGCGTCGCGCCCCGCTGTACGCCAGCGCCTGACCGAGGTTCCCCGCGCTGGCACAAACGGCCGCCGCGCCGTTCCCCCGCTGGGACAGCGATGCCATGACGGTTTCCGTGCCTCGGCCCTTGAAGCTGCGGACCGGGTTCAGCGTCTCGACCTTGAGCGTGATCGAGCAGCCCAGCGCGTCCCCGAGCGGAGCGCACTCGTACTGAGGCGAGTTCAGAAAAACCGGGTCGATCGCGGCCACAGCGCGGCGGATCCGGTCGAGTTCGAGTCGCACCATCCGGGAGAGCGGAGGGTACCCCTCACACTCCCTCTACGAACGCCGATTCATGCGCGGGCCTCCACCGGCCGCGGTGCCGGTGTCGCGACTGCGCGACCGCGGCGCCGCGCGACCCACGCCAGCGGCGCGAGAACGATGCGCTGCAGCCAGCGGGGTGGGAACGCTCCCCGCACCTCGTCCTCGAACTCCTGGGTGAACAGGGCGAGGTCGAGCGGCCTCGGGATGCCGCCCAGCATCGTGCGGTCCTGCTCGGCGAGCCCGACGGCGGTCTCGAAGAGCTCTTCCATCTTCAGTGCCGGGCGCACCTCGACGCGGACGAGGGCCTCACCGTCGCCGGCATTCGCGAAGTCGTGCTTCTGGCCAGGGGGGACGACGACCACCTCTCCGGGCCCCGCCACGACCCGCTTGCGCCCCATCCTGAAGCGCATCGTGCCCTCGACGACCTCGAAGCGCTCCTCCTGCTTCGGGTGGATGTGCTGGCCACCCGGGACCCGTCGGTTCGCGGGCAGCTCGAGGTCGATCGCCAGGAGCTCGCCGCCCGTGTCCGCCGATGTCCGGCGGAAGGTGATCCGTTCTCCGCTTGCCGGGTTCTCGAGTGTCTGTCCTGTGTGGGCCATGGTCGCTCCGATCTGGTCGTCAAATGCAATGCGTCCAGTGTTCCGAGCCTGCTGGGACTGTCTATGACCGAAACAGCGGAGATACATGCTCAATCGTCCAGTCTGCTGGACGAACGGGGAAGACGCTATGCATACTTGGCGTCATGGAAGCCGCCGGACCCCTTCCCGCCGGCCGATCCCCTCGGCGAGGCACTCCACTTCCTGCGGATGAACGGCGCGTACTACTGCCGCTCCGAGCTCACCGCACCCTGGGGACTGACGCTGCCGCCGATGCCGGGGTACATGTGGTTTCACGTCGTGACCTCGGGCCGGATGTGGCTCGAGACGGGGGAGGAGGAGCGGGACTGGATCCAGCTCGGGGACCTCGCGCTCGTGCCGCACGGGCGAGGGCCACGTCCTCAGAAGCGAGCCGGGAGCTCCCGCGCCCGGCATTCTCGACCTCGAGCGTGAGGTCATGAGCGAGCGCTACGAGGTCCTTCGCCACGGCGGGGGCGGCGCGCCGACCGGCCTCATCTGCGGGGCCGTGCGCTTCGCGCACCCGGCCGCCGGCCACCTCGTCGAGATCCTGCCGAGGACGATCCGCATCGAGGCGTCGAGCTCGCCCAGGCTGGAATGGATGCAGAGCATCCTGCGGCTGATGGCCTCCGAGGCCGGCGAGTTCCGGCCCGGCGGCGAGGCCGTGATCACGCGCCTCGGGGACATCCTCGTGATCCAGGCGATCCGGGCTTGGATCGAGAGCGATCCGGCCGCGCAGAGGGGCTGGCTGGGAGCGCTCCAGGACCCCCAGATCGGCCGCGCCATCTCGAGCGTTCATCGCGACCCCGCTCGGGACTGGACCGTCGCGTCCCTGGCCCACGAGCTCACGATGTCGCGCTCGGCGTTCGCCGCCCGCTTCACCGAGGTCGTGGGCGAGCCGGTGATGAGCTACGTCGCCCGCTGGCGCATGCAGGTCGCGGTGGCCGCGCTGAAGGAGGGCGACACGGTCGGCCAGCTCGCCGACCGGCTCGGCTACCGGTCGGAGGCCGCGTTCAGCCGCGCCTTCAAGCGCGTCATCGGCGTCTCCCCGGGCGCGATCAGGCGGAGCGCCGCCGAGCAGGACCGCGAGCTGGTTGCCGCCGCGAGCTGAGAGCGCCTTCTGTGGAGGCTGATCCAATGCAGTCATACATCGCCGGCCTCGGCCGGCGGCCAGACCTCGACAGTGAGCTCGAGGCGCTCTCGGATCCCGAGCTGACCGCCGGTCGTGTGATTGCGCAACACCGAGCTCGTTGGCTCGTTGCCCAGCCCGGCGCCGGCGAGCCGCGGCTGCTGCCCGCGCGCGGACGGCTGCGCGAGACACCGCCGGTAACCGGCGACTGGGTCGCGGTCGACGCGGCCGGCGCCATCGCCGCGCTGCTGGAGCGGCGGGGCGCGATCGTGCGCCGCGCGCCGGGCGCCGTGACGGCGCAGCAGGTGCTGGCCGCCAACGTCGACATGGCGCTGGTCGTCGAGCAGGCGTCCGCTCCCAACGAGCGGCGCCTCGAGCGGCTGCTGGCGCTGGCGCGAAGCGAGGGTGTCCTCGCTGCGCTGGTGCTGACCAAGGCGGATCTCGCAGACGTGGCCGATCCCCAGTTGATCGCGGCGCGCCTGGCGCGGCAGCTCGGGATCGCCGATGGTGTGGCCGTCAGCGCTCGGCAGGGGGATGGCCTGGGCCTCGTGGGCTCGCTGCTTGTGCCGGGTTCGACGAGTGTCCTGCTCGGCGCGTCCGGCGTGGGCAAGTCGACTCTCGTCAACGCGCTGCTCGGCGAGGAGCGCCAGCTCACGCAGCCGGTGCGCGCCGGGGACGGTCGGGGTCGCCACACCACGGTCACGCGTGAACTGCTCGCGCTGCCAAGCGGTGCGCTGCTGATCGACACACCCGGCCTGCGAGAGGCCGGCCTCTGGGACGGGGCCGGCGACACGTTTGCCGATGTCGATGCGCTCGCCGTCCGCTGCCGCTTCTCCGACTGCGCTCATGAGACTGAGCCCGGCTGCGCCGTACGCGCGGCGCTCGACCCGGACCGCATCGCTGCCTGGCGGAAGCTCGCCCGCGAGCAGAAATGGATCGATGACCGCAAGCGCGCCGCACGGGAGCGCGAACGCAGCGGACGCTCGTACCGGACGGTGCAGCGCGAAGCCAGGCGACGGAAGGGGGACGGGTAGCCCGACGTCCGGATCAGTCGCAGGTCCGCTCGGTCACGCACGGGTCCACCACGCGCAGGCGACTCTGCCAGTCGATGCCCTTGGCCACATTGAAGTGATAGCCGTCGCGCTCGCGGACGATCCCGGCGCGGCGGGCGATGTCCACGATCGGGTCCTCGCGGCGGAAGCTGGTGTACGTGGAGCCGGACTCGAACTCGAGGTCCCACGGTGATCCGCCGGTGTCGCCGACGAACATGCCGTACCGGGCCATCGCCCGGAGGATCGCCCGCTTCCAGCGGGGGGCGCCGAGCGCGCTGATCTCGGCGTCGGACATGTCGAGCTGGAGGCGGGTGCCCTCGCTGGGGGCGTCGGTGGGGTCGGAGCATCGCGCGCCGGTGCCCTGCGCCGGGTACACGGGCCGGCCCGAGTCGCAGTCGGCGATCACGAAGAGGGCATGGTCGATGCGGCCGCGCTCCAGCTCCTGAGCCCGGATGATCCCGGCCAGGTTTCCGAAGTGGGCGGCCGTGGAGTTGGAGCCGAGACCGTCGCCGTCGATTCTGGTGCGTCCCCCGAAGCCCACGCTCAGCACGCCGCCGCCCTTCGGCTTGGAGTTCACCTCCCAGAAGTCGTACTCCCAGCCGGAGTCCTGATCCACGACGGTGAGGTGCCGGTCCGAGCCCGCGGCGGGGCGGGCCAGGTCGGGGATCCGCACGCGCATCCCCTCCACCTCGCAGCGGCCGAACTCGCGCGTGCAGGTGATCTCGAACTCGGGGTCGTCCTTCTCGGACCAGTAGGTGGGGTGCTGGTAGTCGCTGCTCGTGTCGGCGATCCCGGCCCGGAGGTCGGACGGCCCGCCACCCTCGGCGAAGCGGGCCACGATCTGGTCGGAGCGCGGATCGAGGCGCGGGTCGCTCGGGAGGCGCTGGTTGAAGGGCGAGTCGTCCGCGTAGGGGCGCCAGCAGCCCGTGGGCCACACGCCGACCCCCCAGTCGGTATCGGGATCGTTCGTGCCGCAGCGGGGCCGGGTGTCGGACGAGTCCCCGCCCGAAACGGCCACCACCGTGGCCACGGCGGCGGCCACGACCAGCCCGGCCAGCACCACGCGCGCCCGTTGGGACCTCTTCTGCACCACTCGGATCGAGGGTAGGGAGGCCCCCGGAGCCGCACGCCGGTGAACCTGGACCACCGTCTGGTTCCCGTGGCGGGATCCCGAGAGCTGTTCTAGCTTCGATTGAAGGACCTGAGCCGGCCCCTCTCCGCATGAGCGGAGGAGCTCCTGTCTGCGCATGATGCGACCCCTCCGCCTCCCTCGACGACTCGCCGTTCTCCTCGCCGCCCCGGTGCTGGCCGCCGGCGGGACCGTCCTGGCCGCCACGGGCGCGGGCGATCACGCCGCGCCGCGCGTGACGGTCACCAAGCCGGTGACCGGCAGCTCGACCACTGACGCCACACCCCGGCTGGCCGGCGCCGCCGGCCGCGCTCGCGGCGACGCCCACACCCTCACGGTGAGGGTCTACGCGGGCAGGCGCGCCTCGGGCCGGGCCGCTGCGCACCATCAACGTCCGCCGGGTGGGCGGGAGGTGGTCGGTGACCGTCGCCCGTGCGCTCGCCGCCGGCACGTACACCGTGCAGGCCCGCCAGCGGGACACGCGCGGGCCACCGTGGCACCAGCCCGCGCTCGACCTTCACCATCAGGGCGCCCGCGGCGCCCGTGGTGCCCCCGGTGGTGACCCGGCCCCCGGTGATCAAGCCCACGCCCCCCGTGACCGCGCCGGCGGGCACGCTGGCCATCTCCGCGCCGTCGGGCGGCTCGTGGGTCCGGAACGGCCACCCCTCGCTTCTCCGGCACGGCCCGGACCGGGGCCGCCGACTCCAGGACGGTGGTGGTTCGCGTCTACGCGGGCGCCGCCGCATCGGGCACGCCGGTCCAGACGCTCGAGGCCACGCGCTCGGGCGCCGCGTGGGCCGGCGCGACGCCCGGACCGCTGCCCGACGGCGGGTACACGGCCCGGGCCGAGCAGGCCGGCGCCGGTGGATCCACCACTCGCAGCGCCGCGGTGACCTTCACGGTGGACACCACCGCGCCCCAGGTCTCCCTCGCGGCGCCCCCCGGAGGCAGCAGCGTGGCCAACCCGACGCCCACGTTCGCCGGCACCGCGGGCAGCGCGGCCGGAGACTCGGCACAGGTTCGCGTCGAGGTCTACCGGGGGCCGGTGGACAGCGGGACGCCGGTCGCCGTGGTCAACGCCGCCCGCTCGGGCGCCGCGTTCAGCGCCGTCGCGCAGTCCAACCTGGCCGTGGGCACCTACACCGCGCGGGCCGAGCAGGTCGACGCCGCCGGAAACGACGGCCGCAGCCCCGCCCGCACCTTCGCCGTGACCTCGAGCGCCCCGGTGTCCGGCTACCGCGAGACCGTGATGGCCGACGCCCCGCGCGCCTACTGGCGGCTGGGCGAGGCCTCGGGAGCCACCGCGGCGGACCAGGTCTCGGCCGCCGGCGCGGGCACCTACCTGGGCGGCCCGACGCTGGGCCAGGCCGGAATCGTTCCCACCGCGCAGAGCACGGCGGTCACGCTCGACGGCGCGGATGACGCCGTGCGCGTGGCCGACTCGGCCGCGCTCGATCCCGCCGACGCCCTGGCGATCGAGGCCTGGATCAAGCCCGCCTCCCTGCCCACGGGACCGCCACCGCCACCGTGGTCCGCAAGGACCTCCAGTACCTGCTGCGGCTGGGTTCCGGCGGCAAGGTGAGCTTCCGCCTCTGGCGCGGGGGCGCGGCCACCGAGGTCACGAGCACGGGCAACGTCGTGAGCGCCGGCGCGTGGAGCCACGTGGTGGCCTCCTTCGACGGCACCTCGCTGTCCATCTACGTGAACGGCGTCGAAGGTGGGCTCGGCGCTGGCGATGGGAGCGTCCATCGACTCCTCGGCCAACCCGCTCTACCTCGGATCGAGCGGCGGTTCCGACAACCTCTCCGGGCGGCTCGACGAGGTGGCCCTCTACGGCACCGCGCTGCCCGCCGCGCGAGTATCCGCCCACCTGGGCCAGGCGGATCCGGTGAACGACGCTCCGCCCACCCTGTCGCTGGAGTCGCCGGGGAACGGCAGCGTCACCGACGGCCGGCCGGTGTTCTCGGGCACCGCCGGGGTGGCCAAGGGCGACTCGGCCACGGTGACCGTCCGGGTCTTCGCGGGCACCGGCACCGGCGGCAACGCCGACCCAGACGCTCGGCACCACGCGCCAGGCCACCATCGGCACCTACTCGGTCGACGCCCTCGAGCGCGCTCGCCCCCGGCACCTACACGGCGCAGGCCGAGCAGACCAACACCAACGGCCTCACCGGCCGCAGCCCGGCCAGCACGTTCACGGTCTCCGACGGCACCGCGCCCACGATCGCCGCCGCCGGGGACATCGCCGACTGCGGCGGGACCGACGACGAGCGCACCGCCGACCTGCTCGACGACATCCCGGGCACCGTGCTCACGCTCGGCGACAACGCCTACACCTACGGCTCGGCGAGCGAGTACCAGTGCTTCGATCGCAGCTGGGGCCGGCACAAGGCGCGCATGCGGCCCATCCCGGGAGATCACGACTACGGCCAGCCCGACGCCACCGGCTACTTCGACTACTTCGGCTCGGCCGCCGGCCCGCGACCCGCCGGCTACTACAGCTACAACCTGGGCAGCTGGCACGTGGTGGCGCTCAACTCGGGGTGCTACGTGCAGCTCCGGACCTGCAACGCGGCGCAGGACGCGTGGCTCAAGAACGACCTCGAGCAGAACAGCTCCTCCTGCACGCTCGCGCAGCTGCACGAGCCCCGCTTCAGCTCCGGGGAGATCCACGGCAACGTGGGCAGCGTGCAGCCGCTCTGGCAGATCCTCTACGACCACGGCGCCGACGTGGTGCTGAGCGGCAGCGAGCACATGTACGAGCGCTTCGGCCCGCAGACGCCGACCGGCACCGCCAACGCGGCGCAGGGAATCCGCCAGTTCACGGTGGGCACCGGAGGCGAGAGCCACTACCAGGTCGGTGACATCAGGCCGAACAGCGAGGTTCGCGAGAGCAACACCTTCGGCGTGCTGAAGATGACCCTTCGCCCGGGCGCCTACGACTGGCAGTTCGTGCCCGTGGCGGGCAAGAGCTTCACGGACTCGGGCACCGCCAGCTGCCATTGAGCCGTGGCCCGGCGGAGGCTCCGGGCTACGCTAGGCCCATGAGCATCACGAGCACGAGGGCAGGTGGCCTCGATCATCGGCGGCGAGACGCGGACCACCGGGGCCCCGATCGAGTCCCGCAACCCGGCCAACCTCGAGGAGGTGGTGGGGGAGGGCCTGCTGGGCGACGCGAGCGACTTCGTGGACGCGTGCCGCGCCGCCCGCGCCGCCCAGGCCGGCTGGGCGGCCACGCCGGCGCCGGTGCGCGGCAACGCGATCAAGCAGATCGGCACGCTCGTGGAGGACAACAAGGAGGCGCTGGCCCGCCTCGTCACGCGCGAGATCGGCAAGCCCTATCCGGAGGCGCTCGGCGAGGTGCAGGAGATCATCGACACCTGCGACTTCTTCCTCTCCGAGGGCCGGCGCCTGTACGGCCAGACCGTGCCCAGCGAGATGCCGGACAAGCAGCTCTTCACCTTCCGCAACCCGGTGGGGGTGGCGGCCATCATCACCGCGGGAAACTTCCCGGTGGCCGTGCCCTCCTGGTACCTCGTTCCCGCGCTGCTCTGCGGCAACGCGGTGGTGTGGAAGCCGGCCGAGTACGCGCCCGCGCTGGGTGACGCGCTCACCCGTCTGTTCCTGAACGGCGGACTGCCCGACGGAGTGCTCAACCTCGTCCAGTGCGACGGCCCGTCGGCCTTCGAGGGACTCGAGCAGGCACTCGACCAGGGTCTCGTGGACAAGGTGGGGTTCACCGGATCCTCGGCCGTCGGCTCGCGCATCGGCGAGCTCTGCGGGCGCCACGTCCAGTCCCCCTGTCTCGAGCTGGGAGGAAAGAACCCGCTCGTGGTCATGCCGGACGCCGACCTGGATCTTGCCGTGGAGGGCGCCCTGTTCAGCGGCTTCGGCACGGCGGGACAGCGCTGCACCTCGCTGGGCACGGTGATCGTCCACGAGTCCCTGCACCGCGAGTTCGTCGCGCGACTGACCCGGGCGGTGGAGGAAGCGGCGATCGGCGACCCGTTCGCGGACGTGCTCTACGGGCCGATGATCCACGAGCGCTTCCTGGAACGCTTCCTCGACTGGCTCGAGCTGATCCGCGACCACCACACGATCTCCGGCTCCAGCGCCACCGGGAGGATCACCTCCGACAGCCCGCGCGCCGGCTTCGTGGGGGACCCCGACGCCGGGCTCTTCTGCCACCCCACGATCGTGGACGGCGTGACGCGGGATGACGACCTCTACGCCACCGAGACCTTCGGGCCGATCGTCGGCGTGGCCGAGTTCAGCGATTTCGACCAGGCCATGGACCTGGCCAACGGCCACGGCTACGGGCTCTCGTCGGCCATCTACACGAACGACCCGAAGTGGGCATTCCGCTTCCGCGAGCGCGTGAGCGCGGGAATGGTGTCGGTGAACAACTCGACCTCCGGGGCCGAGGCGCACCTTCCGTTCGGCGGGAACGGCAAGTCGGGCAACGGGAGCAGGCAGTCGGGGATCTGGGTCCTGGACCAGTTCACCCGCTGGCAGTCGATGAACTGGGACTACGCGGGCAAGCTCCAGAAGGCGCAGATGGACGTGGCCGAGCTGTCCGGCGACCCCTCGTTCCGGCTCGTAGCGCCGTAGGCTTCGTTCCTACGGTCGATTGCGCGCCTTCGTAGGCGCGCTTGAGCAACGGGCGGGCGCGGGCCCGGTAGGCGTAGCTGAAGCTGCCCACCACGCCGGGCTCGTAGGCGTGGAACCCCACGTGGCGGCGCTCGCCGGTGTCGAACTTGCGCTTCCACTCGGTGTCGTCGCCCAGCAGCTCGTGTGCCTCCAGGCCGAGCTCGAAGCAGCGCTCGATGGTGGAGAGCCGCATCACGAGGCCGGGGGCCAGGCGGCGGAAGCGCTCGTCGTAGCCCGTCTTCAGCAGGTAGAGCCGGTCTCGGTAGAGCACGCAGAGGTCGAACGCCGCCCAGTGGCCGTCGAGCACTATCCGTGACAGGCGCAGCTCGCCGCGCTCGGCGAAGCTCTTGGCCACCTCGCGATAGAAGACGGCGGTCCGGGGGTCGGAGAGGATGGCCGTGCCGCTCTGTCCCTTCCAGCCGCTGGCCTCGACGGCGAATCCGCGAGCCAGCTCGGTCTCCAGGTCCTCAGGGGGCTCGACGATCGAGAGCTCGGCGTCGTGGTCACGGGCCATCTTGCGGCGGAAGCGCTCGAGCGGCGCACCCCAGCGCGGCTTCGAGGCGGCGCGCCAGGCCTCGATGCCGTCGCCCATCTCGACGATCGGGGACACGTGCTCCGGGTCCACGACGTATCGGCGACCGCCCGCCTTGGCGGTGTCGGTGAGCATCGTGAGCGCGGGGTCGTCGGAGGGGAGGGCGGACAGGGAGATCTTGGCCGCGCGCCTGGCCATTCCCGCCTCCACCACCGCGCGGACCGCCTCCGGGCTGCTGCCCACGGGCCGGTACACGGGCGAGTGCACGTTGGCCATGGCCGACAGCCAACGGCGGCGGCGCTCCATGAGCGGCAGCGCGGCCACGAGTCGGTCACCCTCCCAAGCGAGGCAGATGCGGATGTCGCCCTCGGCGCCGAACGCCCGGTACCAGGATCGGTACCACGGGTGAGTGTCGAACGGCCGGGCGCCGGCGGGGAGCATGCCCTCCCAGTCGGCCTCGAGCTGCTCGAAGCGTTCAGGCTCGCCGACCCACTCGATCCTGACGGCCACCGCGTTCGAGGGTATAGCGGAACCGGCGGCCGGTGCCTCCCCGTGAGTCAGAGGGCGTCAATGGCCGGGCGCGGCCCGGTACCAGCGCGGAGACACGTTCGGGGGCGGGCCCACGGTGGCCCGCGCCACCACCATGCCGGGCTCGTCCCGCTGGAGTTGGCGATCGAGTGCCTCCGTGAGCTCGGGGCCGAGGCCGTCCACCTCCTCCGCAGTCACGCCGAAGGAGCGCGCCAGGGCGGCGAAGTCGGGCGTGGCGAGGTCCACGCCCTCGTGCGGGTCGCCGCGCAGGTCCTGGTCGTAGCGCAGCATCCCGTACCCGCCGTCGTCCACCACCAGCGCGGTGAGCGGGATGCGCTCCTGCGCGGCGGTGGCCAGTTCGCCGCAGGCGAAGAGGAAGCCCCCGTCCCCGGACACGCTGAGCGCCGGCCCGCGGCCGGCCATGGCGGCCCCGAGCCCCTGAGGGAACGCGCATCCGAGGGTGCCCCAACCGAGGGGATACGAGAGCTTGCGCGGCAGGTGGGGGTTGCGAAAGCCGCCGAGCCAGTAGCCGGGGATGCACATGTCGCACACCACGATCGCCTCCGGCGGAAGCATCCCGTCCAGGGCGCTGAGGAAGCCGGCCGCCTCCGGATCGCTCTCCTCGAGGGCGCCCCGCACCCCGGCGTCGAGCGCGTCGAGGCGCCGGCCCAGGTCCTCGAGGCCCGGGCGTTCCGCCACCGCGCCGGCCAGAGCGGCCACCGTGAGCGACGGCGTCGCCCTCGAGCACCAGGTCGGCGCGGGTAGTTCTTGCTCGCGTCCGCGGCATCGACGTTCACCGCCACGAGTCGCGGCGGGGCGGGCATCCGCCAGGCCTGGGTCATCATGCCGTCCAGGTCGCTGCCCACCGCGAGCACCACGTCGGCCTCGTCCCACAGCGACCCCGCGCCGGGCACGTGCGGCGGGACGCCGACCGAGGCAGGGGTGGTCCGGGGGCAGGAGGCCACGTGCCCCGTACGTGAGCATCACGGGGGCGGCCAGGCGCTCGGCCAGGCGCGCCACCTCCCCGCCCGCGCCGGACTGGAGCGCACCCCCGCCGGCCCAGATGAGGGGCGCCCGGGCGCCGTCGAGCGCGCGGGCGGCCTCCGCGATCGCACCGGTGGGGGCGGCCACCGGGGCCGGCGGCTCCACGCCGGACACGTCGGGGGCCTCCGACGGCGGCGTCCAGCAGGTCCGTGGGGATCTCCACGTACACCGGGCGCTGCGGCGGGGTGAGCGCCGTGCGCGCGGCATGGGCCAGCGCCGAGCCGATCTCGTCCGCGGCGCCGACCCTGATCGCCTCCTTCACCACCGGCCCGAACATCGCGGCCTGGTCCGTCGTCTCGTGGAGCGCTCCGCGCCAGACGCCCGGGCCGGCGGACGCTGGTGGGCACGTCGGTGGCGATCAGGAGGACCGGCTGGCGCGAGGCCCAGGCCTCTCCCACGGCGGCCACGGCGTTGGCCGCCCCCGGCCCGGTGGTGGTGATCCCCACGCCCAGCCCTCCCCGCGCACGGGCGTAGCCGTCGGCGGCGTAGGCGGCGGTCTGCTCGTGCCGGACGCCCACCAGCCGGATGGGCGACTCGCCCAGCGCGCGCCACAGGCTGAGGTTGTGCACGCCGGGGAGCCCGAAGGCCGTGTCCACGCCCGTGGCCTCGAGCGCGGCCACCGCCGCACCCGCCCCTGTCAGGATGCCGCCGGATGGAGGGCTCACAGCACCGCCCGCTCGACGGGGTTCGCGTGGTGGACCTCTCGCGCGTGCTCGCCGGGCCCTACTGCACGATGGTGCTCGCCGACCTCGGGGCCGACGTGGTGAAGGTGGAGCGGCCGCAGGGCGGGGACGAGACCCGCTCGTGGGGGCCGCCGTTCGTCGCGGGGGAGGCCGCCTACTTCCTGGCCGTGAACCGCGGCAAGCGCAGCGCGGCCATCGACCTGGCCAATCCCGCGGGCCGGGAGATCGCTCGCGAGCTGTGCGCGGGAGCGGACGTGGTGGTGGAGAACTTCAAGGCCGGCGGCGCCGAGCGGCTCGGGGTGGGGTACGAGTCCGTGCGCGACCTGAATCCGCGCGTGGTGTACTGCTCCATCTCCGGATTCGGCTCCTCCCGCTCCCCGGCCGGACGCCCCGGGTACGACTTCGTGGCCCAGGCGGAGAGCGGCCTGATGTCGATAACCGGCCCCGCCGGACGGAGACCCCTACAAGGTCGGCGTGGCTCTGGTGGACGTGCTGGCGGGCCTCCACGCCTCCTCCGCGGTGCTCGCCGCCCTGCACGGCGGCGAGGGCGGGCGCATCGAGGTGCCGCTGCTGGACAGTGCCCTCGCCGGGCTGGTGAACGTGGCCCAGAACGCCCTGGTCACGGGTCTCGAGCCGGTGCGACACGGGAACGCGCATCCGAACATCGTGCCGTACCAGGACTTCGCCACGGCGTCCGGCCGCCTGGCCGTGGCCGCGGCCAACGACGGACTGTTCGCCGCGCTGTGCGCGGCCATGGGGCTGGAGGGCCTGGCCGAGGACGCGCGCTTCGCCACCAACGCGGGCCGGGTGGAGCACCGGGCCGAGCTGGTGCCCGGAGCTCGAGCGCCGCTTCGCCGAGCGCTCGGCGGAGGAGTGGATCGAGGCGCTGGAGGCCGCGGGCGTCCCCGCGGGCAAGGTGAGGACGGTGCCCGAGGCGCTGGCCGCGGCCGCGGCCGCCGGCCGGCCGGCCACGGTCACGGTCGATCACCCGGCGGCCGGGCCGCTCGAGCTCGTGGCCTCGCCGATCTGGACCGGGGAGGGGAGATCCGCCCCCGGGGCGCCGCCGCTCCTCGGTCAGCACACCGCCGAGGTGCTGCGCGAGCTGGGCCGCTCCGACGAGGAGGTCCGGGCGCTGGCGGAGGACGGGGCGGTGCTGCTGTACGGCTGAATGCCCGCGGGTCAGTGCGGCTCGTCGGAGCCCGACGCGGGCGGGCGCGACTCCTCGGCCAGCGACGTGATCGCCAGCGTTCCCCTCGCGGCCTGCTCCAGCACCTCGGTGGCCTCCTCCGAGGAGCGGGAGTACAGCTCCACCAGCATGTGCACCACGATGCGGTCGTCCTCGTGCTTGTGGAAGCGGACGTGGGTGAAGAACTCGCGCGTGCCGTGGTCGCCGAATGCGGCGAAGGCCAGCGAGTCGGCGGCGTCCGGGCCGGAGCAGGACTCCACCTCCTCCGCCTCCACGGTCACGGTGCACGAGGCCACCCACGGGGTGCCGGTCACCATCCGCTCCCAGCGATCCTCCACCGGCTCGATGCGCGATACGCGGCGCCCGTCCTGCTCGTAGAAGCTGAGGCTGAGGTGGGGCTGATCGTGCAGGCAGTCGAGGCACTGGACCACGGCCTCCTGCACCTCCTCCACCGGCTCCACGGCCTCGGCGGTCTCGGGATCCACCTTCAGGATCCCCTCGTAGTGAAGCTGAACCTCGAGGTTTCGCGACCAGCAGCGATAGCAGCGCAGCCAGCTTGACAGCGTCCCCACGGATTCCGGTGCCGAGCCCTCCATGCCCACCATTATGCTCACCCCGATGAGGTGGGCGGCGATCTGCGCTGTGGCGCTGCTCTCCGGCTGCTCCCTGGGGGGTGACGAGGAGCCGGCTCCGGCCACCGGCGCGTCCCGTGCCATCGCCACCGTGGTGGACCAGCTGGAGCGGGCGGCGCGGGCGGGCGACGCCGCGGCCGTATGCCGCGACCTGCTCACCCCGGCGGCCCGCCAGCGCGCGGGCGGCGCCACGTGTGCGCGGCGCCTGAGCAAGCCGATCAGGGCGCTGCTGGACCCGAGCATCCAGCTGCGCGGCCTCCGGCTGGACAGGGGATCGGCGCTGGCGAGCGTGCGCACCCGCAACGCGGGTCGCGGGCGGGCCGACGCCTCCCTGGAGCTGCGGCTGGTGCGCGGCGAGTGGCGCATCGAGGCGCTCCGCGCACGAGCGCTAGCGAGGAGCGAGCCCGATCGGTGATCGGGCGAGCACCGCAGCCATGTTCACAGGATGGACACCGGCGGTCGGACGTGTCCACGCGAGCCTGGGGTCCAGATGCTCAGCTCGCCCACACAGACCGAGACCGCCGCCCGGCCCCGCCGGCGGCACACCTCCGCAGCCGCGCGTGGCCGTGATCATCCCCTGCTTCAACGACGGCGCCACCATCCGCGAGGCCGTGCGCTCGGTGCTGGACCAGGAGCCGTGCGAGCTGGTGGTGGTGAACGACGGCTCCACCGATCCCGCCACCGCGGCCGCGCTGCGCGACCTCTCGGACGAGGGCGTGCGCGTGATCCATCAGGAGAACCGCGGCACCTCCGCCGCGCGCATGACCGGCCTGGCGGCCACCAGCGCGCCGTACGTCTTCCCGCTGGACGGGGACGACGTGCTCGAGCCCGGCGCGCTGGCGGCGCTGGCCGACGCGCTCGACGCCCAGCCCTGGCTGTCCGCGGTGTGGGGCCTGCTCAACGTCTTCGGGGAGGTGGAGCATTCACAGCGCCGCCGCTCGAAGGCGCTCGACCCCTGGCGGGTCACCTACTTCAACGACATGCCCTACGCGGCCATGTTCCGTCGCCCCGCACTGCGTGGAGGTCGGCGGGCTGGAGCCTCCCGGGCGCCTTCCAGGACTGGGATCTCTGGATGGCCCTCGCGGAGGCCGGCCACTCCGCCTCGCTGCTGCGCTGGGAGACGCTCAGGTACCGCAAGGACGGCGGGCGCCAGTTCGGGTCCAACGCCGCTCGGCACGATGAGATCCACGCCGAGCTCCGGCGTCGCCACCCGCGCCTGTTCGCGGAGCGGCGCAAGAACTGGCGCCGCTCCGAGCGATCCGCTGCGCGTGCGCATCGGCCTGCCGCTGGCCACGGCCATTCCCGGCCTCTCCCGGCGCCACCGCCACCGGCTCTACACGCTGGTGGAAAGCCCGCTCGACTTCGCCGAGCAGCTCCGGGCGCGCCTGCGCCTGCGCTTCCCGGCGCTAGGCGCCGAGCCGGGCGGCCAGTTCCGCGCCCAGGCCCGGGACGTCCGGACAGGGTCATCGTGGTGTGCTTGCGCGGGCCGCGCTTCACCAGGCGCATCACGCCCAGCTCGCGGAATCCGGCCTTGGTCACGGCCTTTCGCGAGGGCGCGTTCTCCACGCCCACCTTGGTGATCATGTGCTCGAGGCCCTCGTCCCGCAGGGAGTCGGCGATGCCCGTCCAGGCTCCGGGGGCCACTCCCCGGCCGCGGGCCCGTGGGCTGGTGGCCGAGTCCTCGAGGCATACCGTGCGGGCCGGAAGCTCCAGCCAGCCGCCGGGGGCGGCGAGCACCGGAGCGCGATCGCGGTAGATCCAGCAGCGGAAGAGAGGACCCTCGTCGTCCACCGCGAGCCAGAGATCGTTCCCGGCCGCGCGGCGCTCACGGATCTCGTCGAGGCGCTGGCCCATCTCCACGGCGCCCCCCAGATCCTGCTCGCCGGCACGGAGCAGGCGAACGTCGTCCGGCAGCTCGCGCCGGGGCGCTCCTGGCCCACGTCGAGCTGGTACCAGACGTGCTCCTCGTCGAGAAGGACATGCTCTCGGGCCAGCTCCACCGCGTGCCGGGCCGCTGAGCCCATGCCGTCGTGGCGGGCCCGGCGTACCGCGTGGGAGATGCGCTCCGTGCTTCCCATAGTCACTCCATCGGCCGCGTTCGGGGTTCGACCTGAGCGTAGCTCGCGCAGGCCGCCTCGGCACGGGGCCGGCAAGCGGGCTTGCGTACCCTCGTCGGCGGTGATCGGCGTGGTGCTCGCGGGAGGCCGGGGAGCCCGGCTGGGGAAGGGGTCGAAGGCGGCGGCGATGGTCGCCGGCCGGCCGCTCGCCTCCTACCCGGTGGCCGCGCTCGCGGCGGTTTGCGATCGCGTGGCGGTGGTGTGCAAGCCGGACACCGTGCTGCCCGAGCTCGAGGCCGAGCGCTGGGACGAGCCCGCGGAGCCTCGTCACCCGCTCACCGGGATCGTGCACGCGCTCGAGACCGCCGGGTCGCCGGTGCTGGTGTGCGCGGCGGACATGCCCTTCGTGACCGCGGACGCCTGCCGGACGCGTGCTGGCGGGGGCGGGCACGGCGACCCGCGGTGGTGGCCGTGGCCGAGGGGGTGCTCCAGCCGGCGTTCGGCATGTACGCCCCCGGGGCGCTCCCGGTGCTGCGGGCGGCGGAGCCGGACGCCCCGCTCACGCGCACCGTCGAGATGCTCGATCCCGGCCGGGTGGCGCTGCCCGGGGCGCTGGTGCGCAGCGTGAACACGCCCGAGGACCTGGCCGAGGCCGACGAGCTCTGCGAGGGCCCTGACCTGGCTGGGGGTTCGTCGTTCGCCGCTTCCCGCGGACCTCTCGCGGCTGCGCCGCTCGTTCGCTCGCGCCGGGCGCTCGCTCTGACACGGTCCGCGTGAAGGGCGACCGCCGACCAACGCTGGTCACCACCCTGCTATGCCCAAAAAATAGCAGGAGGGACGCACGTGCAGGGTCCGCGGTCGACGCTCGACCGGACCGTGTCAGAGAGCCGCCCGCGGCGAGCGAACGAGGAGCGAGCTCCGAGAGGTCCGGGCGGGGTTGAACGCGGACCCCCTAGGCCCGCAGAAGCACGGCCACCAGCGCGATCGCGAACACGATCTGGCCGATGCCCGCGGCCACGCCGAGGTTCGCCGCCCCGAGCAGGTACGCCACGGCGGTCGTGACCACGAAGATTCCGATGAGGAGCGCGATCTGGCGCAGCAGGGTCACGCGGGGATTCTCTCCTTCAGGAGCCGCACGAGCTCCGCGGTGCTGGCGCCGGGGTCCTCGGCGGCCAGGATCCGCTCGGCCGCACGCCGCCCGCCCAGCGCCCGCAGGGCGCTCTCCCCGTGCTCGGCCTGAAGCTCCCGCAGCGCGGACGCGCGCCGCGCGCGCACCCTTCGCCCGGCCACGTCCACCTGGCCGCGCCGAGCGTCCAGAGCGTCGGCCAGCTCCTCCACGCCCGTGCCGGGGGGCAGCGACGACACCGCGAGCACCGGCACGTCCCGCGATCCCAGCGGCGCCCAGCGCCTGGGTCAGGTCGCGGCGGGCGCGGTCCGCGGGCGCGCCCAGGTCCGCCTTCGTCACCACCAGCACGTCGGGCACCTCCATGATGCCCGCCTTCAGGAACTGGAGGGTGTCCCCGGACGCGGGCTGCACCACCACCACGACCGTGTCGGTCACGTCCTCCACGTCGGTCTCGGACTGGCCGACTCCCACCGTCTCCACCACCACCACGTCGAAGGCGGCCGCCAGCGCCTCCGCCGCCTCGCGTGTGGGGGCGGCCAGGCCGCCGAGACGTCCGCCGGCGGCCGTGGAGCGGATCAGCACGCCGTCGTCGTGAGGGTCGTGGTCGATTCGGGCCCGGTCCCCGAGGAGGGCGCCGCCGGAGCGCTTGGAGGACGGGTCCACGGCCAGCACGGCCACGGTGAGGCCCCGCGCGCGCCACACGGCGGTGAGCACGGAGAGAAGCGAGGACTTGCCGGCGCCGGGCGGTCCCGTGACCCCGATGAGATGGGCCGGCGCCTCGGCCCCCAGCGCGGCGGGGGACACCTCGGCCAGGAGCTCCGCCGCTCCCTCCCGCCCGGCGGGGGTCCGGTCCTCGATCAGGTTCAGTGCGGCGGGCGCCGCCGAGCGGTCACGCAGGCGCAGACGGCGACCGATCTCCACGGGTGTCGGCCGCATCGGGGCGCAAGCTAGCAGCGGCCGCCGACCACGAGAGGTGGCGCAGCGCCACGAGCGCGATCCCGGCCACCAGCGCGATGGAGGACGACGGGCTCCACCCACTGCTCGTCGATGAACGCGGTCCGCCACGTCCAGCGCGGCCGCCACCCCGAAGAGAACCACCCCGAGCGCCCATCAGGCGGGCGCCCCACGCGCGAGGCCAGGATCAGGTCCCAGTAGAAGATGAAGAACGCCACCGCCGGTATGGCGTAGAGCGCGAAGAACACGTCCTCGGGCGAGTTGACTCCCGGCACGCTGGGCCAGGAAGTCGAGGTTGTAGCCGAACGTCTCGTGCAGGGCCAGCTGCTCGTCCGCGGCCAGGTAGGCCAGGCCCGCGGCGAGGAACAGGAAGAACCTGTTGGGTCCGGGGCGCCATCGAGCGGGTGAGCAGGGCGCCCAGCGCGGCCATGCCCGCGCCGCCGGCGATGATCAGCCCGTTGATGGCGTCGAGCGGCCCGATCGACTCCTTCGC
The DNA here is from genome assembly GCA_963752455.1 of uncultured Thermoleophilaceae bacterium. Lineage (GTDB taxonomy): Bacteria > Actinomycetota > Thermoleophilia > Solirubrobacterales > Thermoleophilaceae > JACVRW01. Next base: position 61,291 of record CAVVYE010000009.1, on the reverse strand, counting down.
CACCCAGACGTCGAACGCGTTGAACAGGCGCACGCGCCACACGGTCTGGGGGGTGTAGGAGAGGAGCTGGCCCTTCTCCAGCACCTCCGGACTGGCCACCAGGTAGCCGCCGACGGCGAGCAGCAGGACGCGCTCCGGCGCCGATCAGCCAGGCGGCGCGGCCGTACCCCTGTGAGTCCTCGGACACGTCAGGCTCAGGCGGCGGCGGCCACGCCGTGATGCTGAGCCACGAGGTCCACGATGTCTCCCATGATGCGGCTCACCTGGAAGTCCTTGGGGGTGTAGACCCGCGCCACCCCGGCGGCCAGGAGCGCCTCCTCGTCCTTCGGCGGGATGATCCCGCCCACCACCACGGGAACGTCGGCTCCGGCCGCCTTCAGCTCGGCCAGCACGCTCGGGATCAGCTCCGCGTGCGAGCCGGACAGGATCGAGAGGCCCACCACGTGCACGCCCTCGTCCACCGCCGTGCGGGCGATGCGGGCGGGGGTGAGGCGGATGCCCTCGTAGACCACGTCCATCCCCGCGTCGCGGGCGCGCACCGCGATCTGCTCGGCGCCGTTCGAGTGGCCGTCGAGCCCCGGCTTGCCCACCAGGATCTTGATCCGGCGTCCCAGCCCCTCGGACACGCGCTCCACGCGCTCCCGCAGCTCGGTGAGGTCGTCGTCGTCGGCGGCCGCGGCCGCGTCGGCCACGCCGGTGGGCGCCCGGTACTCGCCGAACACCTCGCGCAGGGCCGCCGCCCACTCGCCGGTGGTGGCGCCCGCCCGGGCCGCGGCGAGGGTGGCCTTCATCACGTTCACGGATTCGTCGGCGGCCGCGGCGCGCAGCTCCTCCAGAGCGCGCTCCACGGCGGCCGAGTCCCGCTCCTCGCGCCAGCGCGCGAGGGCGTCGATCGCCGAGCGCTCCACCGCCGGGTCCACGCGCATGATGCCGCCGTCCTCGCCCTCCTGGAGCGGGGAGGGCGCGGCCTCGGTGTAGATGTTCTGGCCCACCACCTTGAGCTCGCCCGCCTCGATCCGGCGCACGCGCGCCCGGTGGGACTCCACCAGCTGAGTCTTCATGTAGGGCACCGCCTCCACGGCGCCGCCGTGCTCGGCCACGATGGCCATCTCGGCGCGCGCGCCGTCGATCAGCTCGTCCACCAGCCCGTCCATCACCTTCGAGCCCTCGAAGATGTCGGGGTAGTCGAGGAGGTCGGTCTCGTAGGCCAGGATCTGCTGGATCCGCAGCGACCACTGCTGGTCCCACGGGCGCGGCAGTCCGAGCGCCTCGTTCCAGGCCGGGAGCTGGAGCGCGCGGGCGCGGGCGTCGCGGCCCATGGTCACGGCCAGGGCCTCCAGCACGATGCGGATGATGTTGTTCTCCGGCTGCGCCTCGGTGAGGCCGAGCGAGTTCACCTGCACGCCGTAGCGGAAGCGCAGCAGCTTCTCGTCCTCCACGCCGTAGCGCTCACGGCCGAGCTGCTCCCAGAGCCGGCCCATCGCGCGCAGCTTCGCGTGCTCCTCCACGAAGCGGATGCCCGCGTTCACGAAGAAGGAGAGTCGCCCGAACACCCGCGGGAAGGTCTCCTCGGGCACCTGCAGCCGCACCCGGTCGAGCACCGCCATGGCGGTGGAGAGCGCGAAGGCGATCTCCTGCACCGGCGTGGCCCCGGCCTCCTGGAGGTGGTACGAGCAGATGTTGATGGGGTTCCACCGCGGCACCTCGTCGACGGTGAACGCGATCATGTCCGCGATCAGCCGCATCGAGGGCTCGGGCGGGAACGCGTACGTGCCGCGGGAGAGGAACTCCTTGATGATGTCGTTCTGCGTGGTGCCCTCGAGCACCTTGGCGTCGACGCCGTTCTCCTCGGCCACGGTCATGTAGAGGGCCAGCAGCCAGGCCGCGGTGGCGTTGATCGTCATCGACGTGTTCATCGCGTCCAGCGGGATGCCGTCGAGCAGGGCGTGCATGTCGCCCTTGTGCGCGATCGAGACGCCCACCTTGCCCACCTCGCCGCGAGCCAGCTCGTGGTCCGGGTCGTAGCCCGTCTGCGTGGGCAGGTCGAAGGCCACGGACAGGCCGGTCTGGCCCTTCGCGAGGTTCCCCCGGTAGAGCGCGTTGGACTCCTTGGCGCTCGAATGGCCGGCGTAGGTGCGCATCACCCACGGCCGGTCGGGCTGCGGAAGGCGGTGTCCCGTCCCGTTCACGACCTTGATTGTATGGTCGAATGGCGGTGAGCAAGCCTGTAGACGTGATGCACATGGGGCGGGACCGGGTGATCTGCGCCTTCGAGCGGGACGGGGTGATCGTGGACCCGGGCCCCTCCACGGGCGTGGACACGCTCCTCGAGCGCTCGGCGACGTGGAGCCCAGGGTGCTGCTGCTCACCCACATCCACCTCGACCACGCCGGCGGCTCGGGCGTGCTCTGCCGCCGCTTCCCGGAGCTCGTGGTGTACGTGCACGAGCGCGGCGCCCCCCACCTCATCGACCCCTCCAAGCTGCTGAAGAGCGCCGCTCGCCTGTACGGAGACGACATGGAGCGCCTCTGGGGCGAGGTGGCCCCGGTGGACGAGTCGCGCGTGCGCGTCCTCCGGGGCGGCGAGACCGTGGAGGGCTGCCGGGTGGCGTACACCCCCGGGCACGCCTCGCACCACGTGTCGTACTTCCACGAGGACTCGGGGGAGGCCTTCGTGGGGGACACCGCCGGGGTGCGGATCCCGCCGGCCGGGTTCACGGTGCCGCCCACGCCCCCGCCGGACATCGACCTCGAGGCGTGGAGCGCCTCGCTGGACACGATCGAGGCGTGGGACCCGGACGCGCTCTGCCTCACCCACTTCGGCGCGTACCGCGACGTGGGCGAGCAGATCGAGAGCGTGCGCCGGGGTCTCTCCGAGCAGGGCGAGCTGGCGCGGACCAACGACGAGGCCGGGTTCGTGGAGGCCCTGCGGGCGCGGCTGTCGGAGCACATGGACCCGGAGTCGCAGCGCAGCTTCGAGCAGGCCGCGCCGCCGGACCAGCTCTACCAGGGCCTCGAGCGCTACTGGCGCAAGCGGGAGGAGGCGAGCGCGGCATGACCGGCGACACGATCGAGCTGCCGAGGGTGGGCGGCCCGGGAAGCGGCCTGGGCGGCAACTGGCGCGTGATCGTCCTGAACGACGACCACAACACCTTCGAGGGCGTGGCCCGCGCGCTCGCCCGGGTGCTGCCCGGGGTGAGCTACGAGGGCGGGATGAAGATGGCGAACACCATCCACTCGAGCGGCCGCGCCGTGGTGTGGACCGGCCAGCGGGAGCCGGCGGAGCTCTACTGGCAGCAGCTGAGCGAGGCCGGGCTCACCATGGCCCCGCTCGACGGCGGCTGAGCTCCCGCTACGCCTCGGCCGGCTCGGCCAGCTCGGCCGTGCGGCCCGTGCCCACGATCTCGTGGAGCGTGGGCAGAAGCGGCACCTGGTAGGTGCCGCTGAGGGCGGCGCGGCCGTCCGAGATCCGCTCGGAGTACCAGTACTGCTCCCACTGCGCCTTGGTGGGGAACACCGCCACCTGGAGGAAGTCGAGCCGCCCGTCGAGGGCCCGGTAGAAGTCCCACTCGGTGGCGCCGAAGTCGAGCACCGCCTCGGCGTAGGGAGCCCATCCCGTGGCGAACTTGTCGCCCCGGAACGGGTTGGCCACCCACTTGATGTGGACGGCGATCACGCGCCCACCTCGGCGTAGATGGCGCCCTCGCCCTCGCCGGTCTTCCCGGAGCCCTCGTCCTCGGCTGCCCACCATGATCGAGATCTTGCCGAGGTGCTGGTTGTCGCGCATCATCTGGTGCGCCTCGGGCACGCCGTCGAAGCCCAGCGTGCGCCAGAGCACGGGGCGGATCTGGCCCGACTCGATCAGCTCGTTCGCCTTCATGCACTCGTAGGCGTTGGCGAAGTGCGACCCGAGGATCTCCTTCTGGCGCATCCACAGGTAGCGGACGTCGAAGTCCAGGTTGTAGCCCGTGGTGCCGGCGCAGATCACCACCTTGCCGAAGGGCTTCACCACGAAGACCGAGGTGGGGAACGTGGCCTGCCCGACGTGCTCGAACACGATGTCGGGCGAGTCGCCGAGGATCTCCTTGACCCGCTTGCCGAACGCCCGCGAGACCTTGAAGCGCTCCTTCTCCTCGTCGGCGCTCTCGCCTGCCCCGGCGCATCATCCCCTTGAACTCGGCCCGGTCGATGTAGTCCACCGCGCCCAGCTTCTTCACCAGCTCGCCCTTCTCGGGAGAGGAGACCACGCCCACGGCGTGGGCCCCGGCGATCTTGCAGAGCTGGGTGGCGAACACGCCCAGGCCGCCGGCGGCCCCCCAGATCAGCACGGTCTGGCCGGCCTGGAGCTTCACGCGGGTGATGAGCATCCGGTAGGCGGTGAAGTACACGAGCCCGTAGGAGGCCGCCTCCGCCCAGGTGAGGCCGGTGGGCTTGGGAAGCAGCTGCTGGGCCTGGACCTTCGTGAACTGGGCGAACGAGCCCCAGGTGGTCTCGTAGCCCCAGATCTTCTGGCTGGGGGCGGCCAGCGGATCGAGCCCGTGCACCTCGGGATCCTCGTAGGAGGCCTGGTTGCAGTGGGCGATGACCTCGTCGCCGGGCTTCCAGCGCGTCACGCCCGCGCCGACCTTCCAGACGATCCCGGAAGCGTCGGAGCCCCCGATGTGGTGGCCGTACTCCGGGTGGTCGCCGTAGCGCATGACCGACACGGGCTCGCCGAGGGCGGCCCAGACGTTGTTGTAGTTCACGCCCGCGGCCATCACCCGCACGATCACCTCGAAGGCGCCGGGCTCCGGCACCTCGATCTCCTCGAGCTGGAAGGCGTCGCGTGGCTCGCCGAGCCGCTCCTCGCGGATCACCCACGCGGACATCGTCGCGGGGCAGCTCGCCCGGCTCCACGGAGAGCTGGCTGGGCTTGGTCAGGTCGATCTGGGCCATCGGTCCTCTCGGTTCGCTTGCGGGCCGGATCGTACCGGCGGCCGCCTGCGTGAGGACCCGACTAGACGCCGAGCGGCTCCGCGGCCTCGGGCACCTGTGCCGGATCCCGCTCGCTCGCGCGCGCTTCGGAGCGATGAGGAAGAGGGCGAACAGGGCGCCCGCCGCGCTCACGCTCGCCGAGAGCCACATGCCGCTCGACAGGGCGTGGACGAAGGCGTCGTTGGCCGCCCGGCCCACCTGGCCGGCGAGGGCGGGGTCGAGGCCCTTCAGCTGCCCGCCGCTGCCCGAGCCGAGGTTCTCCACCAGGTGGTCGCGCTGCGCGCCGGGCTGATCGGGAGGCCGGCGAGCGTGTCGTCCAGGCGGGTGCGGGCCAGGTGCTGGAACAGCGCCCCGATCGCGGCCACGCCGAAGGTGCCGCCCACCATGCGGCTCATGGAGAGGATCCCGGAGGCCGCGCCGGCCTTGTCCGGGCTCACCGAGTTCATGGCCGCGGTGGACATGGGCGACATCGTGAGCGCCATGCCCACGCCCATGATCATGAAGGAGGGCAGCAGCAGCTCGTAGCCGGTGCCCACGTCGATCCGCGTCTGCAGGAACAGGGCGACGGTGGTCAGGCGTCAGGCCGGACACGATCAGCGGCCGCGGGCCCGACCCGGTCCGACAGCCGGCCGGCCAGCGGCGCGATCAGCACGATCATCAGCGTGGAGGGGAGGAAGCGCACGCCGGCCTCCACCGCGCGAGTAGCCGAGCGAGTTCTGCATGTAGAGGGCGAGGAAGAAGAACATCGCCAGCATCGCGAACGACACGACGAAGGCCACCAGGTTCGCGCCCACGAAGGTCTTGCGAGCGGAAGAAGGCGAAGTCCACCATCGGCTCGCGGACGCGCGCGCTCGAGGAACGCGAAGCCGCACGAGGCCGATCACGGCGGCGGCGAGCAGGGCCGACGATCTCGGGCGAGCCCCAGCCCCAGGAGTTGCCCTCCACCAGGGCGAGCACCAGGCTCGTGAGGCCCACGGAGATGAGCGCGATGCCGGGCAGGTCCACGCGGTGCTCGGTGGTCTCGTCGCGCGACTCCTGCGTCGCGAACAGCGTGACGACCACCGCGCCGGCGGCCACCGGGAGGTTCAGGAAGAAGATCGCCCGCCAGGACACGTACTCGGTGAGCGCGCCGCCCACCACCGGCCCGAGGGCCAGCGCCAGGGCCGACACGCCGGCCCAGGTCCCGATCGCCTTGCCGCGCTCCTCGGCCGGGAACGTGTTCGTGATGATCGAGAGGGTGCCCGGCATCATGAACGCGGCGCCGACGCCCTGGAGCGCGCGGCCGGCCACGAGCCAGTGCTGGTCGGGGGCGAAGCCGATGCTGGCGCTCGACAGCGCGAACACCACCACGCCGAACAGGAACATCCTGCGGCGCCCGAAGATGTCGCCCAGCCGGCCGCCGGTCACGAGCAGGACGGCGAAGGTCAGCGTGTACGCGTTGACCGTCCACTCGATGCCCGAGAGGGTGGCGTTCAGGTCCTCCTGGATGGACGGCAGCGCCACGTTCACGACCGTGTTGTCGAGCATGATCATGAACAGGGCGAAGCACATGGCGGCGAGCGTCCACCAGCGCCGGTTGCCCTCGTTGAGGCGGATGCGGGCAGTCACGGCTTGGTCCTTTCGACGATCGGTCGGAGCGCGGCGGCCAGGGCCTCGCGCTCGGAGGGATCCATCCCCTCCACGAAGTGCTGGATGCCCGCCATGCGGCGTGCGGCGAGCTGGTCGAACGTGTCGCGGCCCTTGCGCCGTGAGGTCCACGTTCTTGCAGCGGCGGTCGTGCGAGGTCCTCCTCGCGCCTGACCTCGCCGCGCCTGACCAGCGCTCTCCACCGCCCGGCTCACCGCGGGGAGGGACAGGCCGAGGCGGTCGGACAGCGCCTTCACGGTCAGCGGGGCCTCGGCTCTCCCGCAGGACGCCCGAGCGTCTTCACCTGGGTGAACGAGAGGCCGAGTCGCTCGACGGTGGCGAAGAACTCCGAGTTCGTGCCGGTGAGGAGCAGCTTCATCAGCGCGCCGAGGTCCTCGGCGAGGTGCCGGCGTCGGCGTCAGCTGCTTGCGTGGGAGAGACAGATGCTTGCACGCAAGCAAGTATTGCACGCAAGGACGACATTGACAACCCCGCGGGCGTAGGATGCCGCCGTGCGCGCGACGGTGATCGGAGTGCCCGGCTCTCATCCCGACGGCGGCGGCGGAGCTGATGCTCGACCGCAAGGGCGTCGAGCGACCGGCGCCTCGACCTCGTGGCCGGGATCCACCGGGTGGTGGTGCGCCGGATGGGCTTCCCGCGGGCCACGGTGCCGGCGATCGTGGTCGACGGCGTGCGCCTCCAGGGCACGCGCACCATCGCCCTGGCGCTGGACGCGATGCAGCCGGATCCGCCGCTCCTGCCCGCCGATCCGGCGCACCGAGAGGCCGTGCTCGCCGCGGAGGCGCTGGGCGGACGAGGTGCTTCAGCCGGTGGCGCGGCGGCTCGCATGGGCGGGGCTCCGGCGCGACCGCTCCACGCTCGAGAGCTACCTGGAGGACGCTCACCTCGGCATCCCGCCGCATGTCGCCGCCCTCACCGCGGCGCCGGTGATCCGGCTCGCGGCGCGGCTGAACCGGGCCGAGCGACGACGCCGTGCGGCGCGACCTCGGCGCCTGCCGCTGCTGCTCGACCGCGTGGACGCGCTGCTGGCCGAGGGCGTGATCGGCGGCGCAGAGCCGAATCGTGGCCGATTTCCAGATCGCCACGAGCATCCGCCTGCTGATGTCGTTCGAGGACGTGCGGGGCCTGGTGGAGCGCAGGCCCGCCGGGTGCGCACGCGCTCGCGGTGGTTCCGCGCTTCCCGGGCCGGCTGCCGGCGGTGTTCCCGCCGGAGTGGCTGCCCGCGGCCGCCGCCTGACCCGATCGCGCCCGTTCCGTCAGGTACCGGCCCTAGTTTGGGACTCCTACCTCATGGAAGCCGCCACCCCACTCAGACATGCCCGCGTCACCGCTCGTGGGCGACCGCCTCGTGGTCCACGACCTGGATCTCGCCGACGAGTGCGCCGTGCGCCTGGTGCGCGAGCGACAGCAGGCGGGGGACGATCCGGTGAAGACCGTGCGCGACGCGCTCGAGATCGGCGCGCGCGTGATGGACCGCGAGCAGGCCGCGGCCAACTCCGAGTACGTGAAGACCGAGTTCGAGCGCGCCTCGCGCGAGCTGGAGGCGCAGTTCACCGATCGTGCGCGCACCGTGGCCGAGCACTTCGGCAAGAAGGTGGACGAGGTGTTCGGCCCGGAGAGCGGCCGGCTGGCCAAGGATCTCGAGAAGCACTTCGGCGACGGCAGCTCCGCGTCCGTGCAGAACCGGGTCCGCGAGCTGGTGGGGGAGGCCCTCACGCGCTCGCGCCAGGACCTGGTGCGCCAGTTCTCGGCGGCCGACGGCTCCAACCCGCTGGCCGACTTCAAGGCCGGGGCGCTGGACTCGATCAACCAGGCCGCCAGCCGCTCGGACGCCACCCAGCGCGCCCTGCTGGCCAAGCTGGCCGAGCTCCAGAAGGAGCTGCAGTCGCTGCGCGACGAGAAGGACAAGCTCGAGGAGGTGCAGCGCCGAGCGCGAGCGGGGCACGGCCAAGGGCCGCTCGTTCGAGGAGCTGGTGGCCGACTCGGTGGATGCGCTGGCGCTGCCGCAGGGCGACGTGGCCGAGGCCGTGGGCGACCAGCGCGGCGCCGCGGGCAAGACGGGCGACGTGGTCGTGGCCGTCGGCGCCTGCGACGGCCCGGCGCGCGGGCGGATCGTGTTCGAGGCCAAGGACCGCCGGCTGTCGAAGCCGGCCGCGCTGGCCGAGCTCGACCGCGCGCTCGCCGACCGCGACGCCGACTTCGCCGTGCTGGTCGTGCCGAGCGAGGACGAGCTCCCGGCCCGGCTCCAGCCGCTGCGCGAGTACAACGGGGACAAGCTGCTCGTGGTCCTCGACCCCGAGGAGGACTCCGGGCTCGCGCTCGAGATCGCCTACCGCCTGGCACGCGCCCGGGTGCTGATGGCCCGCGGCGGCGAGGGCGTGGACGGCGCGGCCGTGCACGACCTGGTGGAGCGTGCGGTCGCCTCGATGGAGGACGTGCGCAAGGTGAAGAGCCAGCTCACCGGCGCCAAGACCGGCATCGACACGGCCTACAAGATCGTGGAGGAGATCGCCGCGCGCGTGCGCGGGCACCTGGCCGAGGTGGATGCGCTGGTGCTGGCCGGGGCGCAGGAGGACGAGGAGTGCGAGACGCCCGCGGCGGTCGAGGTCCCCGGCCGCGCCGGAGGAGTCCGGCGAGCCGGACGCCGAAGCAGATCGACCAGCTGAAGCTCTAGGGCAGCGACAGGTCGCTGCTGGAGCTCTCGCGCTCCTTGCCCACCTTCAGCACGGCGGGCCGGATCTCCTTGGCCACCGCCGCCGCCTCGCCGGCTGACACCTCGTAGGTGCCGGGCGCGAGCGTGCGCCGGATGGTGGTGGTGTCGGTGGGGCGCCACGCTGTCCACGGTCTGCTGGACCGTGCCTCCGCTGAGGCGTCACCGAGTGCGCGTCGTCGGTCTGGTTGGAGATCGTGATCAGCACCGGACCCGCGCCGACGCTCTTGGGCGAGACCGTGACCCGGCCGGGCTGGATCACGCCCGTGAGCTCGAGCGGCAGGCGGCGGCCGCGGGTCGTTCTTGAAGTCCTCGTCGCCGCAGCCGGCCAGTGCCGCGACCGAAACGAGGGCAAGAAGAGCGGCAGTGCCGCGTGGCGTCTTCCCTCTCGCGCTCATCCCCTCCGTCCGGAAACCCTAACCGAACCAGACGGACCCGCGCGCAGCGACGAGTGAGTCCAGCTCCTCCTGGATCCGGCCGCGGATGTCCTCGGCGATCGTCTGGACGAGAGCCACGTCGTCGGCGTCCTCGCGGTCGTGGCCGGAGAGGTCGATGGGCTCCAGGAAGCGGATCTTGAACTTCGCCGGGAGGTACATCCCGGCCGCGGCCAGCCCGAAGTGGGGGAAGGCGTGGTTCACGGGGAAGTAGATGAGCCCGGTCAGGCGCTGGAGCAGCGGCACGTGGGCGAAGATCGGCATCGCCTCCTCGGCGCCCACCACGGCCACGGGCACGATCGGCACGCCGGCCCGGATCGCGGTGCGCACGAAGCCGCCGCGGCCGAAGCGGCGCAGCCGGTAGCGCTGCCAGTAGAGCTTGCGCGAGCCCTTCTGCCCCTCCGGGAACACCAGCGCCAGCCGCCCCTCGTCGCCGAGCAGCCGCTGGGCGTTGGCCGGGTGGGCGCCCACGAGTCCGATCTTGTTGGCCAGCAGGCCCACCCCGGGGTAGCCCCGGAACCAGTTCTCGCCGAGCATGTACACCGGGCGCGGCGCCGGGTGCTCGTTCTTGATCGCCTGCATGATCATCGGCGCGTCCGGCGGCAGCGCGCCGGAGTGGTTGGACACGATCAGCGCGCCACCCTCGGAGGGCACGTTCTCCACGCCCTCCACCTCGACCCGGAACCAGTACCGGTAGTAGAAGTCGAGCACCGGCTCCATCAGCGACGAGCGCGCGCTCCGAGCGGCCCCAGTCGTCCACCTGGCGGCCGGTGTCCGGGGGCGGGATCAGCTCGCGCAGCTCGCGGGGCTCGTGCTGGCCGGGGCGGACTCGCTCTCGCGCGGGCAGGTCGAGGTGCGCCGCTCCGCGCGTCGTAGCTCACCGGCCGGCGGCCGCGGCTCCTCGGCGCCCGCCTCCGCGTTCAGCGGTCCTCCGCAGCAGTGCGCTGCTGCCCGGACAGGCCCCGGCGGCTCCGCGGGGTGCGGCGCTCGTCAGCCAACGTCGAAGGGCAGCGCGACCACCGTGGCCGGTGTCCCCTCCACGAGCACCTCGTCGCCCGGCGCGGCCTCCCGCCGCACCAGCGCCAGCGCGATCGGTCCGAGCCGGGGCGATTCGCACACCGAGCCGAGCCGGCCCACCACCCGCTCGCCGAGGTGGATCTCCTCGCCGCGCGCGGCGGGCGCGCCGAGGCGCAGCCCGCGCAGGTGGCGGTTCGGCTTGCCCTTGTAGTAGCAGGCGGGCCACCGTCTCCTGGCCGACGTAGCAGCCCTTGGTGAAGCTCACCGCCCGGTCGTTGAGGTCGGCCTCCTGGGGAATGGTGTCCCCGTCCATGTCGTAGCCCGAGCCGCGGCCGCCCGCTCTCGATCCGCGCGCACTCGGCCGCCTCCTCGGAGACCTCCTCCACGTCCAGGCTCTCCCGCACGGCGTCGGGGTCGTCGCAGATCACGTCCACGCCCAGGTGAGTCCGGACGTAGAGCCCGTGGCGCGCCCTCCACGAAGGAGTGCTCGGCCTCGGGCGGCGCGACGTCCAGCGCGGCGTCCGCGCCGGGTCCGACCAGCGAGAGGATCGCGCGCCGGGAGCCGGCCTCGTCCACGGTGACCTGGCGGCCGAGGCTGTAGGTCTTGACGGTGTGCTGCAGCACGGCGCCGCCGATCTCCTCGGTGTCCACCCAGACCCAGTCCTCGCCGCGGAGGATCCGGAGGTCGGTGCGCAGCTTGCCCTTGTGGTTGAGGATCGCCGCGTAGCAGCCCTCGCCCGGGGCGAGCGCGGCCACGTCGTTGGTCACCTGGCCCTGGAGGAAGTCCACCGCGTCCGCGCCGCCCAGGAGCACCCGGGCCCGTGCGGACCGGTCGATGAGCCCGGCCGAGCCGGTCACGAGGTCGTAGTCCGCGGTGGCGATCACAACCGCTGATTCTAGGAACCCGCGTGGAGCTCTCCGAATTGGGCGCGCAGGCGCCGGTGCCGGTGCCGGAAGACGGCGCGGAACAGCGGCCGCAGCCCAGACGGCGGGGAACGGGACCCGGGGGAGGAACGCCACCCGGTCGGTGACCCGGCAGCCGCCGCGCGGCGGGCTCGAGCGTGCGCTCGTGCTCCCAGATGCGCATCGAGCGCATCGAGGACACGCTCGTGGAACCCCGACGGCGCCTCCAGGCGTTCGAGCACGAGGTCGTCCCAGTCGAACGGGATCACCCCGAACAGGAGCAGCCAGCAGCGCCCGATCGGGCGTCCCCACCGGCACGGAGCCAGGTCCAGCCGCTCGACGCCCCGCGGGAGCGTCATGCGCACGATCGGCATCAGCTCGGCGTTCACGCCCTCGGGAGTGGTCACCCGCTCCCACACCCGCTCGCGCGGCGCGGCCAGCAGCGACGAGACCGTGAACTCGGCGGGCTAGCCGCTCAAGCAGGCCGGTGCAGGTGGTTTAGTCACGACTAAAATATGCTTCAATAGAAGACGAATGTGCAAGTTGCCGCCTGACTGAGAGCGCCTGCTGATGGCCGTGCGCCGAGCAGTTCTCCGACTCCGTCCAGGACTACGCGAAGGCGATCTGGTCGCTGTCGCAGCGCGAGGGCGAGCCGGTCTCCACCTCGGCGATCGCCGAGCGGATCGACGTGTCCGCGGCCTCGGCGTCGGCCATGGTCAAGCGGCTCGAGTCCATGGGGCTCGCCGTCCGGCGGCCCTACCACGGCGTGAGCCTCACCCCGGCCGGCGAGCGGCTGGCGCTCCAGGTGGTCCGCCACCACCGGCTGCTCGAGCTCTTCCTCACCGAGGCGCTCGGCATGCCCTGGGACCGCGTGCACCGACGAGGCCGAGGTTCTGGAGCACGCCATGTCGCCCGAGCTCTCCGAGCTGATCGCGGCGAAGCTCGGCAATCCCACCCACGACCCGCACGGCGATCCGATCCCGACCTCCACGTTCGAGATCCACGAGCCGCCGACGCGCCCGCTCTCGATCTCGAGCCCGGCGCCCACGGGGTGCTGGTGCGGGTGTCGGACGCGGATCCCGAGATGCTGCGCTATCTCGCCGGGCGCGGCATCGCTCCCGGCGACTCCTTCGAGGTGCTGGACCGCGCACCCTTCGACGGCCCGCTCACCGTCCGCTTCGGCGACGAGGAGCACCGTCCTGGGCGGCACGCTCACCCGGGCCATGGGACGGTGACGGCGTGAGCCGGCCCGCCGACACCGCCGTGGCTCCCGGCCCCGCCGGTCCCGCCCGGCCCGTCGCTCGTCATCGATCCGAGCCAGCTCGAGCTGATGAAGGCGCGCGGCCGCTGGCGCGGCCGGCTCGGCCTGCTGGGCCCGGCGTTCGTGGCCGCGGTGGCCTACGTGGACCCCGGGAACTTCGCCACCAACATCGCCGGCGGCGCGAAGTACGGCTACCTGCTGCTGTGGGTGATCCTCGTGGCCAACCTGATGGCCATGCTCATCCAGTACCTGTCGGCGAAGGTCGGCGTGGTCACCGGGAAGAGCCTGCCGGAGCTGTGCCGCGAGCACTTCCCGCGTCCCGTGTCCAACGGCCTCTGGGTCCAGGCCGAGCTGATCGCCATGGCCACCGACCTCGCGGAGTTCGTGGGCGCGGCGATCGCGCTGAACCTGCTCTTCGGGGTGCCGCTGTTCACCGCCGGGCTGATCACCGCCGTGGTGGCCTTCGCGATCCTCGGCCTCCAGACCCGCGGCTACCGCCGCTTCGAGACCACCATCGCCGGCCTCCTCGGCGGTGATCCTGCTCGGCTTCATCTACGAGGTCCTGCACGCGGACGCGGACCCGGGCGCCGCGCTCGGCGGCTTCGTGCCCGGGTTCGCCGGCACCGACAGCATCCTGCTGGCCACGGGCATCCTCGGCGCGACCGTGATGCCCCATGTGATCTACCTGCACTCCGCGCTCACCCAGAACCGGATCCGGCCGCGCGACGACGGCGAGCGCCGCGAGCTCCTCCGCTTCGAGCGCGTGGACGTGGGGATCGCGATGGGCGTGGCCGGGCTGGTGAACATGTCGATGCTGATCGTGGCCGCGGCGCTCTTCAACGGAGTGATCGACGTGGACACGCTCGAGGAGGCCCACGCCGGCTTCGAGACCCAGCTGGGCACCGGCGCGGCCGTGGCCTTCGGCCTGGCGCTGCTGGCGTCGGGCCTCTCCAGCTCGAGCGTGGGCACCTACGCCGGCCAGGTCGTGATGCAGGGCTTCATCCGGCGGTCGATACCGCTGGTCGTGCGCCGGCTGGTCACGATGATCCCGGCGCTCGTCGTGCTCGGCCTGGGGCTCAACCCCACGAAGTCGCTCGTGATCAGCCAGGTGGTGCTGTCGTTCGGCATCCCGTTCGCCCTCGTGCCGCTCGTGCTGCTCACCCGCAAGCCCGAGATCATGGGCGCCTTCGCCAACGCGAGGGCCACGACCGCGGCGGCCGCGGTGGTGGCCTCGGCGATCATCGCGCTCAACGTGTTCCTGCTGGTCAAGACGTTCGCGGGCTGAGCCGGGCGTCCGCCGCCGGGGCTCAAGGTCCCCGCATCGGGGGACGACACAGACGGCGGCCGTTCTCCCGAACCCGCGGAGGTCCTGATGGACTCGCACCCCTCCAGCTCCCGCATCGGCCGTGCCGCTGCGGCGGCACGCTCGCGTCTGACCTTCTCCAACCTCACCGCCGTGCTGGCCCTGTTCGTGGCGCTCGGCGGCAGCTCCTACGCGGCCATCCGCGTGGGCTCGGCGGAGATCGCCGACAACAGCATCCGCTCGAAGGACATCCACGACGGCGAGGTCCGCGGCCCCGATATCGCCAAGGGCACCATCCGGGGCACCGACGTCCGTGACGGCGACCTCCAGGGGCGCGACATCCGTGACCACACCATCTCCGGCGCCGACGTGAAGGAGTCGAGCTTCGGGAAGGTGCCGCTGGCGGGCGACGCCGACACCCTCGGCGGCAAGAACGCGGCCGCGTTCCTGGCGCAGCGACAGGCTCGTCCGGGTGGGACCGGTGGCGCTGCAGAAGGGCGAGGAGCGCACCGTGGCCACCAGCGGCCCGTTCACCTGGACGGCGCAGTGCACCGACCAGAGCGGCGACACCCACCTGAGCGTCAAGCTCGAGAGCACGGAGGACGGCAGCTTCGCCGGCTCGTTCGGGGACGGCGGCGGTGCCGTGTCCCCCGGGCGCGCCGACCACGATGTTCGACGGCTCCAGCAGCACGCCCGGGTACCAGATCGCCTTCCCGCTGTCCGCGTCCGCCCCCAGCGGCGCCGCGCCCGTGGGCCTGGCCTTCGTGGGAATCAACGTGGGCACCGACGACTGCCTGGTGAACGGCATGATGCTGCCGTAGCCGCGGCGGGTAGCCTTCCCGCGCGTGCCGCTCGCCGACGACTTCCAGGCCGTGGTGGACTCGCTTCCGCCGGACTGGACCCATGCTCGAGCTCGACCTGCGGATCCACGACGAGGATCGCTACATCGAGGCGGCCACGTTCCTCACCCAGATCAACGCCATGCCCTACTCGAAGCACGACTGGCACTGGCGGATCCGGGTGGCGCACGAGTTCGGGCACGCTGCCGCTCCGGAGACGGTGCGCGGCACGCTCGCGCTGCTCGACGCAGCAGGACATCACCGGCATCCTCGAGGTGCGCGAGGTCCGCTCCGGCCGGGTGGAGATCACGCAGATGTGGGGCCGGCCCGAGTCGGTGCGCCAGGAGTTCCGCCACCGCCGGGCGCAGTAGCCGCGTGGCGCGGGTGGCCCTGATCTGCCCGGACCTCCTGTTCGGGTCGAAGCTCCAGGGCGCGTTCGCCGTGGCCGGGCACGAGGTGGTGCCTCCGGGCGAGCCCGCCGACGTGCAGGTGGTGGACCTCACCGCCGACGTGGACGAGCGCCTCGCCGCCGCCTCCGCCTCGGGACTGCCCACGCTGGCCTTCTACTCGCACGTGGAGCAGGACGTGCGCCGCAGGGCGGAGGAGGCCGGGGTGGAGCGGGTGGTGCCGCGCTCGCGCATGGCGCGCGAGGCCGCGGCCCTGGTGGACGCGCTCGCCGCCGCCGGCGGCTAGCGAATCGCCGAGACCAGCCCGGTGTCGAACGCGCGGCGCAGGTCGGGCGGGTGTTCGAGGATCCCGAAGCGCACGTCGAAGCGGGCCCACTTGCCGCAGTACCGCCGGGTCCAGCCGGAGCGGCGGGCGCAGGGCGGGGGTGAGGGCCCGCAGCTGGGCGGCCACCGTCGGCCTCGTCCTCCCCGGACGCGCGCACCATCTCGCCCACCGCGGTGGGCGGATGGGACAGGGCCTCCTCCGTGCCGTCGGCCAGCGCCGCGAGCGTGTCCCGGACGAGGTCGCGCCGTTCGTCCAGGGTCCGCCGGGTCACGGCGAGCACCAGCTCGGGGTAGGGCGGCGCGCCGTAGCGGTCCACCCTGAACTCGCGCGTGGCGACGCCGCGGCGGCGCAGGGTCACGCCCTCGGCGTTCCAGAACGCGAGCGCGGCGTCCACGCGCCCGGTCACGAGGCTCGGGACCGCGGAGAAGCCGATGGTCACCCGGCGCACCCGGGACAGGTCGCCGCCGTCGCTCGTGACCACCGCCTTCAGCACGGCGTCGTCCGAGGGCAGCCCGGTCACACCCACGCGGCGCCCCTCCAGGTCACGCGGGCGGCGTATGCCGGAGCGGGCGATCACCGCGGCGAGGGGCCGCTGCACGAGCGCGCCGACCCCCACCAGGTCCTCGCCGCGCTCCCGGGCCAGCCCGAGGTCGTGGATGTCCACCACCGCGATGTCCGCCCGGCCCGCGCTCAGGAGCTTCAGCGAGTCCGTGGACGCCGAGGGCACGCGCACCTCCAGGTTCACGCCGTGGCGCTCGTCCGCGCCGTCCCGGATCGCGGTGTAGATGCCGGAATGCACCGCGTTCGGCTGGAAGTCCAGCGCCAGACGCACGTCGCTGACCCCCTTCTGCTCCTCGCCGCAACCGGCCAGGGCGAGGACCAGCGGCGAGGACGGCCGAGGAGTGGGAGAGGCGGGCGCGCACGACCGCGTGCAGCCTAGGTATCGCGACCGTCCCGCGCTTTAGACTGCCCGCCGCCAGGTTTCCGGACCAACTGGAGGTCGCACCTTGCAGGATCGCGGGCCCGCCTCATATCTCGCCGAGTTCATCGGCACGCTGATGCTCGTCATGTTCATCTGCCTGGCCGTGTCGATCTTCGTGCAGCAGCCCACGGCGCAGCAGCCGAGCCCGTTCATCGACTGGTCGGTGATCGGTCTCGTGCACGTCCTGATCCTCTTCGTGCTGATCCAGACGCTGGCGGTGGTGTCCGGGGCGCACTTCAACCCCGCGGTCACGGTGGCCATGGTCGCCCTGCGCCAGATCAAGCCGCCCGACGCGGTGATCTACATCGTCGCCCAGCTGGCCGGCGCGGTGGCGGGTGCGCTGATCGTGAAGCTGCTGCTCAACAACTTCCCCAACGCCGAGCTGGTGAACTTCGGCGCGCCGCGCCGTCGGCCCTCGCCTGGACGGCAAGCTGGGGCTGGGCATGCTCGCCGAGTTCATCGGCACCTTCACCCTGGTGTTCGTGATCATCGGCGCCGCGGTGGATCCGCGGACCGACAGGGCGGTGGGGCCCCTGGCCATCGGTGGCGCCCTGGGCATGGCGCGTCATGGTGCTCGGGCCGCTCGATGGAGCGAGCCTCAACCCGGCCCGCGCCTTCGGGCCCGACCTCGTGTCGGGCGAGTGGGACGGCTTCGAGCAACTTCATGTTCGCCTACACGCTGGCGCCCGATACTCGGCGCGCTCGCCGCGTCGCTGGTCTACTTCAACCTCTTCATCGCCCCGGGCGCGAAGGGGCCGGACGGGATGGAGCCGGTCGGCTGAGGCCGAGCCCGCAGCGGCGGGGCCTAGACTCGGCGCGATGCGCCGGGTCACCTTTTCGCGCAACTTCACGCTGTCGCTGTCGCGCACGTGCCAGTGCTACTGCAAGTACTGCGCGTTCGCCACGCACCGCGCGCACCTCCACGCGCCGGACGAGGTGGAGAAGCTGCTGGACGACGCGTCCCGGCGCGGCGTGAAGGAGCTGCTGGTGCTCACCGGGGAGAAGCCGGAGGTGAACCCCACGGTGGCCGCCCGGCTCGCCGAGTACGGGCACGAGGACTTCGTGTCCTACGTGGTGTGGGCGTGCGAGCAGGCGCTCGAGCGCGGGATGCTGCCCCACACCAACATCGGCGTGTGCACGCCCGAGGAGCTGTCGCGCCTCCGCCAGGTCACGGCCTCCCAGGGCCTGATGCTCGAGTCGGTGAACCCGGACCTGGTGGTGCACCAGGGCTCCCCGACCAAGCATCCAGAGCACCGGCTGGACACGATCCGGGCGGCGGGCGAGCTGCGGATCCCGTTCACCAGCGGAATCCTCGTGGGCATCGGCGAGGCGCCGGAGGAGCGCATCCAGGCGCTCGAGGCGCTGGCCGAGGTGCACCGCGAGCACGGCCACCTCCAGGAGGTGATCCTCCAGAACTTCGTGCCCCACCCGCGCTACTACGGCGCCGAGCCGGGCGAGATCGCCGACGAGGCGCAGCGCACCGGCACGCACGGCGAGGCGCTCCCGCTGCCGGGCTGGGCGAACGAGGTCACGCTGGACGACATGCGCGAGCTGGTGCGCGAGTGCCGCCGGCTGATGCCCGACGTGGGCGTTCAGATCCCGCCGAACCTCTCCGACTGGTGGCTCCCGCTGGTGGCCGAGGGGGCCACCGACCTCGGCGGCCTCTCGGCCAACGGCGACCACATCTCGCCGGAGCACCCCTTCCCGTCGGTGCACCGCATGCGCAAGCGCCTCGCGCCGGAGGGCTACGCGCTCACCGAGCGGCTCTGCGTGTACCCGCAGTACATGGACCCGGAGTGGATCGAGCAGGGCGTGCTCGACGTGATCAAGCTGAAGTACTGGAGCTTCATCCCGCGCCGCGGGCTCCGGCCGGCGCGAGGAGCGAGCCGTGCGCAGCGACCTGGTCCCGGGCGCCGTGGCCCGCGCCCGCGACGGCGTGGCCCTCGGCCCCGAGGAGCTCACGGCGATGTTCGCCGAGACCCGCCCGGAGGCGATCGAGGACATGCGCCAGGCGGCGGACGAGCTGCGCCGCGAGCTCGCGGGCGACACGGTCACCTTCGTGGTGAACCGCAACATCAACGTGTCCAACGTCTGCACCGTGGGCTGCGCCTTCTGCGGGTTCGGCCAGGGCCGCCGGTCGCCGGACGCCTACGAGCACGACCGCGCCGAGCTGGAGCGGCGGGTGCAGGAGGCGGTGGAGTACGGCGCCACCGAGATCTGCATGCAGTCGGGCATCCACCCGGACTGGGGGCTCGAGGAGTACGAGCAGTGGCTGCGGATCGTGAAGGAGGCGGCGCCCCAGCTGCACCTGCACGCCTACTCGCCGATGGAGGTGGCGCACATGTGCGACGTCTCCGGCCTCTCGCCCTCCGCCGTGTTCGAGCGGCTGAAGGCCGCCGGCCTGGGCTCCACGCCGGGCACGGCCGCGGAGGTGCTCCACGACGGCGTCCGGGAGCGGATCTCGCCCAACAAGCTGCCGGTGGCCCGCTGGGTCGAGGTGATCGAGGCCTCGCACCGCACCGGCCTGCGCTCCACCGCCACCGTGATGTTCGGCCACGTGGAGGAGCCCTGGGAGCTGGCCGAGCACATGCGGGTGATCCGCGAGCTCCAGGAGCGCACCGGCGGGATCACCGAGTTCGTGCCGCTGTCCTTCATCCCCTTCCACACGCTGCTCGGGCGCACGCACGGGATCGAGGAGATCTCGACCGAGGAGAACCTCAAGCACACCGCCGTCTTCCGCCTCGCGCTCGGGCGCTCCGTGCCGAGCCTCCAGGCCAGCTGGGTGAAGATGGGGCTGGAGGCGGCCACCGAGGCGCTCCGCTGGGGCGTGAACGACCTCGGGCGGGACGCTGATGGAGGAGAACATCAGCCGCCTGGCCGGGTCCTACCACGGGGTGAAGCTCGATCCGCCCGACCTGATCGCGGCGGCGCATGCGGCGGGGAGGCCGGCGGCGGAGAGGGACACGCTGTACGGGATCCGCCGGCGGTTCGAGCTGCCGGTGGCGGCCTAGCGTGCTGTCCGGCTCCGCGGCAGCCGCTGAGCGGACCTCTCGCGGCTTCGCCGCTCGTTCGCTCGCCGCGGGGCGGCTCGCTCTGACACGGTCCGCTCTGCGACCGCCGCGTAGCCGGGTCCATCAGTCCCTGCTTCTTGCTCTTGCTGAGGGTATGGGCCGCGCTGTTCTCTTGTCGGAATCCGTCCCGGAGCCCCGCCCCGTGGGACTCGCGCGGGAGGGAGGGAATACGCGAGTGGGGGGCGGGGCGCTCCAGGACAGTGGGCGGGCCGCGGCGACCGAGGAGGCACCGCACGCCCGCGCCGCCCACTGTGGCGAACGCCGGCGGGCGTCTTGTGACCGTTGCGTGACGAGGAGGTGACGGAGGCGCTGGCGCTACGCGCCGACCCAGCGCACCCGCACTCCGGTGAGGCTGGCGCTCGAGGGGCCCGGGCTTCGCCGGCGGGCGGGCTCCGGCGCATCGGCCTCGTCGGTGGCGGGAAGCTCGTCCAGCCGGCGCATGACCTCGGCGCGGGCGTCGTCCAGCGCGCGCAGGCGGTCCGAGGAGGTCGTCGCGCACGTCCTCGAGCTGTTCGGCGGACAGCAGGGCGCTGCCCGGTCCCGGACGGCGGCTCGCGCCCGGCGCCTCGGTGGGGGGCGGTGGCCGGCGCGCGAGCTCGGACTCGAGGCGGGCGATCTGCCGGCGCAGCGCCCGGCGGGCCTCGCCCGCGGATTCCGCGTCCGGGCCCGGCGCGGCGCTCGGGCGCACGAAGGTGCCGCGTCCCTGCTCGGTGGTGACGAGGCCGTCGCGCTCCAGGCGCCCGTACACGGTGCGCACGGTGTTCACGTTCACCCCGGCGGCGGAGGCCGCCTCGCGCACGCTGGGGAGGCGGGCACCCGCGCCGAGCTCTCCGGCCTCGATCAGCGCGCGCAGCTTCCAGGCGAGCTGGGTGCCGAGCGGCACCTCACCGTCGCGGTCGACCCTCAGGTCCATGCCCCCATCGTAGCGCACTGTATTGCTGTACTGGCACGCACTGTGCTATACAGCTATGACAGTCATGATCCGCACCGCCGCCGATCGCGTTTTTCTCCCGACGAAGTCCCTGTTGGAGCAGGTGGGGGACATGATGGTGTTGACGGGGAAGACGTTGGTGTCGGCTGTGCGGCCGCCGTTTCCGTATGGGACGGAGTTTGTGCAGCAGTTTTTGTTCATGTTGCGGTTGTGTTGGTTGCCGTTGATGATCACCACGATCGCGTTTGGGTATGGGGCGCCGGGGCTGCAGGCGGGGAATTTCCTGATTTTGTTCGGGGCGATCGACCGTTTGGGCGGGTTTTTTGTGTTGGCGTCGATCCGGGAGTTCGCCCCGATCGCGTCGGCGATCATCCTGGCCGGCGTCGGCGGCACGGCGATCACGGCCGATCTGGGGGCGCGGAAGATTCGGGAGGAGCTCGACGCTTTGCAGGTGTTGGGGGTCGATCCGATCAAGAACCTGGTCGTGCCCCGCTTTTTGGCGTTGATGGTGGTGACGGGGCTGTTCAACATCTACGCGCTGATCTTCGGGATCTTCGGCGGGGTGCTGGCCACGCTTGACGTTTGACGCGCCGTTGGGCCCGTTCTTCGCCACCCTGTTGTCGAACGCGTCGACCACCGACCTCTGGGGGTCGCGTGGTCAAGACGACGTTGTTCGGGGCGATCATCGCGATCGTGTCGTGTTACAAGGGCATGACCGCCTCCGGCGGCGCCGAAGGAGTCGGCCGCTCCGTCAACCAAGGCGTCGTGATCGCCTTCCTGGCCATCTTCGCCTTCAACTACGTCTTCACCCAAACCCTGCTCGCCACCCACCCCGAAATCTCCATCATCAAGTGATGACGGAGGATCTGCTCGAGCTGGGCGAGCGCGTGAGCCGGGCACTGGCCGTCGCGCTCCTGGCCGTGGGCGTGGTGGTGGGGAGCGCCGTGCTCTGGATCGGCCTGCCCGTGGCCGGGCCTCTGGCTGGCGGGCGAGCTCACCGACCGCGCGGAGATGTTCCTGTTCGTCGCCCTGCTCGGCATCCCCGTGTCGATGGTCGTGTTCGGCTGGGTGCTGTATCGCCTCAACGGCCTCTACGAGGACATGCGGGGCGGCCCCGCCGGCCCGCCGCACCGGTCGGCGTGGCTCGCCAGCTCCAGCGCCGAGCGCGAGACGCTCCGCCGCGCGCGCGGCCCGCGCACGCTGATCGACGTGTCCATGACGGCATCGGCCGTCGCCGCGCTGGTGCTGATCGCGATCTGGTTCTTCTTCTTCGCGGACAGCCCGCTCGCCCCGTCATGACCTGGCTCACCGTGCCGCGGGACCTCGTGTCCTCGTTCGGGGAGATCGCCCGCTTCTCCGGCCGGGTGATGGCCGACGTGTTCAGCGGGCGGGTGCTGAGCTTCCTGGGCGAGGCGCTGCGCCAGGCCGGCATCCTGATCCTGGGCTCCGCGATCGTGATCTGGGGCCTCGCGTTCCTGCTCGGCCTCCAGTGCGGGATCGAGGGCGCCTACTTCAGCCGCTCGGTGGGCGCGCCCTCGAACGCCGGGACCTTCGCCGCCTGGTGCGACCTGCGCGAGATCCTCCCGTACGCGTTCGGCTACATGATGTCGGCCAAGGTGGGCACCGGCCTGGTGGCCGAGATCGGCGCCATGCGCATCTCGGACGAGATCGACGCGCTCGAGGTGATGGGCATCAACTCGATCGTCTTCCTCTGCGCCACCCGCCTGCTCGGGGCCTGGCTCGTGCTCCCCGCGGTGTACATCGGCGCCGTGGGCGCCGGCTTCCTGGCCTCCTACGTGGCCGTGGTGCAGCAGATCGGCGAGGTCTCGTCGGGCGGCTACTTCCTCATCTTCTGGATGTTCCAGAACCCACCCGACCTCTTCTACAGCCTCGATCAAGGCGATGGCGATGGCCACCGCTGATCGTGCTGGTGGGGTGCTACTACGGCTACAACGCCTCCGGCGGGCCCGGTGGGAGTGGGCACGGCCACGGCGAAGTCGATGGTGCTGAACACCGTGCTCGTGCACATCGTGGGCATGGTGGGCACGCAGATCTTCTGGGGCTCGAACCCGAGGGCGCCGGTGGGCGGATGATCGCCCCGGGCCGCCACCCGGCCGCGGACTCGCCCCGGCCGGCCGGCGCCGAGGCGCCCGCGCGGCGCGCGCTGGCGGCACAGGTGGCCCGGCTCGAGCGCGAGCTCACCGACCTGTCCTGCTCGGCCTGGCCGCGCACCGACCTCGCCCTCCCCGGCGGCGGGCCCTCCGGCCGGGCCCGTGTGATGTCGCTCGGCTGAGCTGGAGGTGCTCAGGGACGAGCTCGCGGGACGGCTGTCCGATTCGCGCCGGGTGCTCGCCGAGCGGCTCGGCGCTGGAGGAGGGAAACCGCCGCCTGATCGAGGAGATGCTGGCCGATCCCGCGGGGCACCGCTGGGTGCGGGTGTCGAACCGGGACATCGGCGAGCCGGGCTGCCACGACTGGCACGTGCGCCCCCGTTTCGGGCTGCTCGGGATGCTCGCCTCGTGGTGGCGGGTCGTCGTCTCCTCCGGCTGTCCGTTACAACCCACAGGGTGCCCCTCACCAGACTGACGCTGTTCGCGGTGACCGCGGCCCTCGCGGTCGCGGGCTGCGGCGGCGACGACGACAAGGCGAGCGACGGCGGCGGCGGAGCACCGTCCACCGCGCACCACGCCCACCGCGTCCGCGCCGGAGACCGGTGACGAGACCGCCGGACGCGACGGCTCCGGAGACCGGGACGCCGGACGACGGTGACTCCGGCGGCGCCGCAGACCTCGCCCGGCCCCACCGAGCCCCCCGCGCCGACAGCGGTCGCCCGGCCGCGGCTGCCTCACGGGCGGCTACGTGAGCGTGTCGTTCACGGGCAAGCGCAACGTGGACTCGCCGATCGGATCGATCGCCCTGTCCGGCCGCGGCCGCGGGCTGGCGCTGGCGTTCCAGGGGCGCGGATGGACCATGCGGGGCGTGGGCCGCAGGCCCATGAGCGGCAAGGCGCTCGGCATCGAGGGCACCCTGAAGGTGAACGGCTCGGCGCGCGGTCGCCTCATCCGGGCGAGCGGGCGGGCGACTGCGGTTCCGCCAGACGCGGCTCGCGGGGCACGGTGACCCTCACCGGGCTCGGCCAGTCCTTCGAGCTGCCGGTGTCCGTGGTGGCTCCGGCGGTGGTGCCCGACGGCCGGGCGAGGGTGACCTGCAGGGGCGACCGGCTGACGATCGACAGCGCCTCGGGCGTGCTCCGCCTGATCCGCCCGTAGCCGCGAGCGCTACTCGACGAAGTACGAGCCCGAGCCCTGGCCGCTCGAGAACCAGCGGCTGGTCACGGTCTTCTTGCGCGTGAAGAACTCCACGGCGTCGGGGCCGTGCGCGTGCAGGTCGCCCAGGAAGGAGTCCTTCCAGCCCGAGAAGGGGAAGAAGGCCACGGGCGCGGCCACCCCGATGTTCACGCCCACCATCCCGGCCTGGACCTCGTGCCGGTAGCGGCGGACCGAGGCTCCCGACTCCGTGAAGATCGAGGTGCCGTTGCCGAAGCGGCTGCCGTTCACCACCGCGAGGGCATCGTCGAGGGTGTCCACGTGCATGATGGCCAGAACCGGCCCGAACACCTCCTCGTCCGCCATCTCCGTGCCGGGCCGGACGTCGGTGAGGATCGTGGGGCCCACGTAGGCCCCGCCGCCGCCCTGGCCGGCGGACACCTCGCGGCCGTCCACGAGCGCCACGGCGCCCTCGCGCCACGGCGCGGTCGATGGCCCCGCGTATGCGGTCGCGGGCGGAGGGGGACACCACCGGCCCCACGTCGGTGGACTCGTCGGCGCCGTCGCCCACCCGCAGGCCCTCGGTGGCCTCGCGCAGCGGCTCGAGCAGGCGCTCGTGCGCCTCGCCCACGGTGACCACCACCGATCCGGCCATGCAGCGCTGGCCCGCGGCGCCGAAGGCCGATCCGATGATGCCGTCCACCGTGCGGTCGATCACGGCATCGGGCATCACGACCATGTGGTTCTTCGCGCCGCCGAGGGCCTGCACGCGCTTGCCCGTCGCGGCCGCCCGCTCGTAGACGATCCGGGCCACCGGAGCCGAGCCGACGAAGGACACGGCGTCGATCCCCGGGTGCTCGAGGATGCCCTCCACCACCTCGCGCCCTCCGTTCACGAGGTTCACCACGCCGGGCGGCAGGTCCAGCGAGTCCAGCACCTCGAACGCGATCTGCTGGGTGAGCGGGACCTGCTCCGACGGCTTGAGGATGAACGCGTTCCCGCAGGCGATGGCGAAGGGCAGGAACCAGAACGGCACCATCGCCGGGAAGTTGAAGGGCACGATGGCCGCGCAGACGCCCACGGGCTGGCGCACCGTCTCCGCGTCCACGTTGCGGGCCACGTCCTCGATGATGCGCCCCTGCATGGTGGTGGGCACGGCGCAGGCCGCCTCCACCATCTCGATCATGCGTGCCACCTCGGCACGGGCGTCGCCGATGGTCTTGCCCATCTCGGCGGTGACCGACAGGGCGAGCTCCTCACGGCGGGCGTTCAGGCCCTCGCGCAGCGCGAAGAGCCGGCGGCCCCGCTCGATCACGCTCACCGCGCGCCACGCGGGCAGCGCCTCTCGCGCGGCCTTCACGGCGGCGTCCAGGTCCGCCCGGGCGGAGAGCGGCACGCGGGCCAGGGTGTCCCCGCTGGCCGGGTTCGTCACGTCCAGCGCCTCGGAGGAGCTCGACGGCGTCCAGCGCCCCCCGACGTAGTTGTCGAGCAGCCGCACCTCTGTCATCTCTCGCGTGGCCAATGTCCCTCCCGGACGCGGGTTGCCCGGCACACGCTAGCTCAGCGGCAGGTGCCGCCCGGGGTGAGCGTCACGCTCACGCCGCGTGCCCAGGGCCAGGTGCGGAGCGTGAGCTTGTCGGCACACGGCCGCGAGGTGATCCGGGCGCCGGCGACCCTCGCCGTGTACCCGTCCGGGTACTGGAGCTTCGGCACCGACAGCACGGAATCGAGGCCCCAGGGGTAGTGGCGCCGGCGCGGGCCGGTGCTGGAGTAGCTCAGCGTGTAGGCGCGCGGTGGCGGCATCGAAATGGGCGCTGCCCGGGCGTTCCCGTGAGCGCCATCGGATAGGGCTGCACCAGGGCCCGGAACGCGGCCGGGCTGCGCAGGGCCTCGAGGCTCGCGGGGCGGGTGCGGTCCGCGATCAGGTTCTCGTTGTAGGCCCAGAACGCCCACGACAACGCCTCGCGCGTCGAAGCCGTCGAGGAGACGGCGGATCGGCACCGGGTCGTTCGTGGCCCCGAACTCGGTGATCAGCAGCGCGGCGCCGTCGCGCTCCGCCGCGGCGATCGACTCGTCGCGGACCCGCACCTCGGCCTCGGGCGTGCCCGCGTAGGAGTGGGTGGCCAGGGAGTTGCCCGAGCCGGCGCCCGGAAGGCTGGTGGGGCCGCCGCCGAAGTTGAAGATCGAGAACGGCTCGACGAACACCTGCTGGCGGCGGGTGATCCGCCTCACCGCGGCGGTGGCCTTGGCGTAGAAGGGACGAAGCCGGGCCTGCTCCAGCTCGGGGCATCCGGTGGCGGCGAAGCAGCCGGCCCAGTCGGCACCGGGCCAGGGCTCGTTCAGAAGCTCGTAGCCGAGCACGCGGGGTTCGAAGGAGAAGCGCCGGACGATCGCGCGCAGGCCCTGCACGAAGTAGTCCTGCAGGCCGATCCCCGCGGGGCCCGGCCTGTTGGCGTAGAAGTTCTCGAACGCTCGCTGGAGCGCCGGGTTGGCCACGTAGTAGGCGGGGAAGCCCACGTCCGGGTCCGGAAGCCCGTCCGTGATCTGCATCCAGGCCGGGAAGCCGTTGTCGCCCAGGCCGGGGCCGTAGCCGTCCTGGTGGAAGTCGAGCAGCACGTACACGTGCTCGCGGGTGAGGTCGCGCACCACCTGGCCGATGGAGTTCACGTACGCCCAGTCGATCCTCCCGGGCTCGGGCATGAGCGCCAGGAACTCCACGCCGACGCGAACCAGGTTGAAGCCGTGCTCGGAGAGGAAGCGGGCGTCGTCGCTGCCGAAACCGGCCCCGGCGGGGTGGTAGGGCGCCCTCTTGGTCACCTCGTTCACGCCGTGGAGCGTGACCACGCGGCCGTGCGCGTCGGTGATCCAGCGCCCCTCGTGGGAGAGCGCCGGAGAGGGGCGCAGGCCGAAGGCGCCGGCGTCGGCGGCCGCAAATGCGGCGGCCATTCCGGTGAGCGCGAGAACCGCGAGGACCAGGGCGAGGCGGCGGGCGGCGACGGGCGGTGCGGCCATGCGTGAGCGACCTTAAAGGAACAGGTCCTCGTCGCGCGCACGTCGGAGCACGCCCGCCCCCGGCCCGTCGTCCGCGGTCACGAAGCGGCCGAGGCCGCGCAGCAGCACGGCCGGCCGGCCCCCGTCCTTGGCCCGGGCCAGATCGGCCGCGGCGGCGGCCGCATCGGCCACGGCGATGGCGGTGGCCCGCATCTCCCGCCCGTGAGCGTCGGCCCGCCCGCGCCAGTCCTCCACCGGCGCCAGACCCGCGGCCCCCACGGCCACGTCGGTCTGGCCCACGCGCCACGCACGGCCGAACGAGTCGGTGATGAGCACGGCCGGGCGGACCCCGCGGGCGGCGCCGATGCCGTGACGGAGCCTCCGCGCGGAGGCATCCGGATCTTCGGGGAGCAGCAGCGCGGTGTCCTCGCGCCCGACGTTGGACTGGTCCACGCCCGCGTTGGCGCACACGAACCCGTGCCGCGTCACGCAGATGAGCACGCCGTGCTCGGCGCGCAGCAGCTCCGCCGACTCGTCCAGCACCACCTGCACCAGGCGCGGGTCCTTGTCCTGCTCCTCGGCCAGGCGCAGCGCCCGCTCGCCCGGCACCACGTCCCGGAGCGGCCGCAGCCGGCCCTCCTCCTTCGACACCACCTTGTGGGCCACGGCCAGCACGTCCTCGCCCGTCAGGTCCGGCGGAGCGGCCTCGGCCAGCAGCCCGGCCAGGTCCATCCCCGGGTTCGATCTCCGGCAGTGGACCGAGGGGGATGGCCTCGAGCTTCAGGCCGAGACCCCGGCGGAGGCGGCGTGGGCCGCCAGCGCCGCCCGCGTCCGCGGTGCCGCGCCGGGCCGCAGCGCGAGCGCCGCGGCCACGGTGGCGAGGTCCTCGCCCGTATCCACGTCCGGCAGGAGGCCGGGCAGGCGCTCCACCCGGGGCTCGGTCCCGGCGGCCCGGGCGGCGGCCACGTGCCGCTCGAAGCTGCCGGGGCCGAAGCTCGGCGTGATCACATCCGGCGGGTCCAGCACGAGCGCGTTGGTGCCCGGGCCGTGGCGGTCGGGCACGATCGCCACGCCGGGGGAGGGGGTGCGGGCGAGCAGTCCGGAGAGCTCAGCGGGGTCCAGCAGCGGCGTGTCGCCCGGTACGAGCAGCACCCGCGTGGCTCCCGCGTCCAGTGCATGGCGGATCCCGGCGCCCGCCGCGGGGGACTGGCCCGCCTCGTCGGCGTCGGCCACCACGTCCGCGCCCGCGGACAGCGCGGCCTCGCGCGCGGCGGGGTCCGCGGTGACCACCACGATCGCGTGGAGCTCCGGCACGCGCGCCAGGGCGCCGAGCACGTCGCCCAGCATGGCCTCGGCCAGGGCCCGCCGGGGGGCGGCGTCCAACGCCGGCGAGAGGCGCTGCTTGGCGGCGCCGAAGGTCTTGACGGGGAGGATCGCGAACGTCTTCATCGTGATGACATGCTCCGGTGCTCGCGCGATCACCGATCGCGCTCCGCTCCTCGCGGGGCGTCCAGCGTAGTCACCGCTACGAGCGAGCGGGCCAGCTCCAGCGCCGCGGCCGCCACCCGGCGCCGGTCCTCGGGCGTGTCCATGAGGGTGTCGATCCGGACCGAGGGCAGGTCGGGCACGTCCTCGTCGGCCACGATCCCGTCGAGCACGCCCGCGTAGGCCCGCGCGATGCCCGCCGCGCTGGTCTCGATTCCGGCGTGCGCGCAGAACGCCTCGCTGGGGCCCTTCACCGAGCGACCTCCCACGAAGGGGCTCACCGCCACCACCGGCGCGGGCGCGGCGGCGAGGGCCTCGGTCATGCCCGGCAGCGCGAGGATCGGGCCGATCGAGATCACCGGGTTCGAGGGGCCGATCACGATCGCCTCGGCCTCGGCCAGCGTGGCGAGCACCGCGGAGGTCGGCCGGGCGTGCTCGAGGCCGCGCAGCTCCACCCCCTCGACCGGGCCCTCGGCACGGCCGACGATCATGAACTCCTGGAACGGGAGCATCCCGCGCGGGGAGCGCACCCACGTGGTCACCGGCTCGTCGCACATCGGCAGGACGCGGGCGTCCACGCCCATCGCGGACACCACCGCGTCGTGCGCCTCGGTGAGCGGCGCTCCCGAGCGCATCAGCTCGGTGCGGATGAGGCACATCGCGAGGTCGCGGTCGCCCAGCCGGAACCAGGCCGGCCTGCCCGCGCGCTCCAGCGCTCCCACCACCTCGAACGTGTCGCCGCGAAGTCCGTACCCGCGCTCGTCGATCTCGCCGGCCAGCCAGTAGGTGACCAGGTCCGGGTCGGGGGACACGTGCACCCCGTAGACCTCCGCGTCGTCGGCGGTGTTGGCGATCACCACCAGCTCCTCGAGGTCCGCCACGCCGCGGGCGAGCTTCGCGCCCCCGGTGCCGCCTGACAACAGCGCGATCAGCGGGGCTCCGCCGGCCCGTGGAGCCTCATGCCGCGGACCCTAACGGGTAGTCTCAGCCCGCCTTGAGACTCGCGGACCGCACAGCGCTGGTCACGGGCGGCGCCTCGGGAATCGGCGCCGCCACGTGTCGCCGCCTGGCCGCCGAGGGCGCGCGCGTGGCCGTGACCGACGTGAACCTCGACGGCGCCTCGGCCGTGGCCGGCGAGGTGGACGGCGCGGCCTTCGAGATGGACGTGCGCTCGCTCGACTCGATCGGCGCCGCGGTGAGCGCGGCCGAGGCGGAGCTCGGCCCCCTGGACGTGCTCGTGAACAACGCCGGCTACGACGAGTGGGCGTTCTTCACCAACACCGACGAGGCGCTGTGGCGGCGGGTCCTGGAGGTGAACCTGTTCGGCGTGATCGCGGTGACGAGCGCGGTGCTGCCCGGGATGCAGGAGCGGCGGCGCGGCCGCATCGTGAACGTGTCCTCGGAGGCCGGCCGCGTGGGCTCGAGCGGCTCGGCCGTGTACTCGGCGGCCAAGGGGGGCGTGCTCGGGTTCACCAAGGCGCTGGCGGCCGAGAACGGGCGCTACGGCATCACCGTCAACGCGGTGGCGCCGGGCCCGATCGAGACGCCGCTGCTGATGGCCGCCCCGAACGAGTTCGGCGACCTCGGCAAGCGCCTGGTGGAGAACATGATCGGGTCCACGGTGCTGCGGCGCCTCGGGCAGCCCGACGAGGTGGCCGCGGTGATCACCTTCCTCGCCAGCGACGACGCCTCCTACGTGACCGGCCAGTCGCTCGGCGCCAGCGGCGGGCTGGCGCGGCTCTAGGGAGCGCGGCGGTGGTCGCGATCCGCGAGGTCGGCCCGCGGGACGGCTTTCAGAACGAGCCCGAGGTGATCGCCACGGACGACAAGGTCCGGCTGGTGGAGATGCTCGCCCGGACGGGACTCCGGCGCCTCGAGGTCACGAGCTTCGTGCGCGCCGACGTGATCCCGCAGCTGGCCGACGGCCCCGAGGTGCTGCGCCGGGCGGACATCCCCGACTCGGTGGACGTGACCGTGCTGATCCCCAACGAGCGCGGGCTCGACAACGCGCTCGAGCTGCGCGAGCACTTCGGGGAGGTGAACCTGTTCCTCTCGGCCTCCGAGACGCACAACCAGCGCAACGTGAACCGCTCGATCGAGGAGTCGCTGTCCGGGCTCGAGCGGGTGGTGGCCAGGGCGCGGGCCGAGGGCCTTCGCTGCGAGGGGGTGATCTCCACCTCGTTCGGCTGCCCCTACGAGGGCGAGGTCCCCGAGGACCGCGTGTTCGGCATCGCGCGCCGGCTGGCGGCGGCGGGCTGCGAGGAGGTGGCCTTCGGCGACACCACCGGGATGGCCAACCCGCGGCAGGTGCGCCGCTTCTTCGAGCGCGCGCGGGAGGAGCTCGACGTGCAGCTCACGGCCCACTTCCACAACACCCGCGGGCAGGGGCTGGCCAACGCGGTGGCCGCGCTCGAGGCCGGCGTGGAGTCCTTCGAGTCCTCGTTCGGCGAGCTCGGGGGCTGCCCGGTGCCGCCCGGGGCCACGGGCAACGTGGCCACCGAGGACCTGGTGTCGATGCTGCACGAGATGGGTCTCGAGACCGGCGTGGACCTTCCCGCGCTCGTGGAGTGCGCGCGGGAGGCCCAGCGGGTCCTGGGCCGCCCGCTCGGGAGCCACGTGCTCACCGCCGGCCCCGTGGACTGGCACGGCGGGGAGGCCTGATGGCCGGGGGCGGCGTGCGCGCGGACGTGGAGGCGCTGGCCGGGATGGTGCGGGACTCGGCCGGGCCGGGCGAGCGGGCGTCCGCCGAGTGGGCGGCCGGGCGGCTGCGCGAGATCGGGGCCGAGGACGTGCGGGTCGAGCCCTTCCGCTACCAGTCGAGCTTCGCCCTGGCGCAGGGCGCTCACCTCGCGGCGGCGGCGCTGGCCGCGCGGGCGCGCAACCGCGCGCTGGCGGCCGCGGCTCTGGCGTCGTTCGAGCTGGACTTCAGCGGCCGCTCCCAGTGGCTGCGCAAGGCGCTGCCGGCGGGGGAGGGCGCCAACGCCGTGGGCCGTCTCCCGGCGCGCGGCGAGCGCACCCGGACGGTGGTGCTGGTGGCCCATCACGACGCGGCGCACACCGGGCTGATGTGGGATCCGCGCCTGCTGGCCGCCGGGGACAGCGCGGCGGCCAAGAACGGGCGCCGGGCGTCGCTCGCGCTGCTCCCCGAGCTGGCGCATGGTCGGCGCCGCGATCGGCGGGCGCCGCATCCGCGCGGCGTCGGCCGCGCTCCTGGTCGCGTCGCTGGCGGTGCTCGGCCGACCAGGCCCGCAGCCCCACCGTCCCGGGGGCGAACGACAACGCCAGCGGCGTGGCCGGTGTGCTGGACGTGGCCGGGCACCTCGCCGCCGAACGCCCCTCGGGCCTCGAGGTGGTGGTCCTGATCTGCGGCTGCGAGGAATCCGGCATGGGCGGGATGGCGGCCTGGATGCTGGCCGAGGGGCGCCGGCTCGACCCGGCCACCACCCTGGTGGTGGGCCTCGACACGGTGGGCTCCGGGGAGCCCGTGGTGGCCGAGGCGGAGGGCGGCCTCTGGCCGGTCCGCTACCGGGAGGAGGACGTGGCGCTGGCGGAGCGCGCGGCGGCCGCGGCCGGGGTGCCGCTGCGCCGCTGGCGGCTCGGTGCGTGGACCGACCCCGTGCTGGCCCGGCTGGGCGGGCTCCCGGCCGTGTCCCTGCTGTCCGTGCGAGACGGCGGATTCCCGAACTACCACCTGCCCTCCGACACCCCGGAGAACGTGGACTGGTCCTCGGTTCACGCCTGCTCCGCCGCCGCCGCCGCGATCGCCCTCGCATAGCTTCGCCCGGCCCGGGGTAGGGATCCGGCGAGCGAGGAGGGGAGAGCGGGATGTCGGTAGAGACGCCCGAGGGTCCGCCTGCGGAAAAAGAGTCCGGACGCCGCAGCACCTACAAGACGCTGGAGGAGCAGTCGGCGAAGCTGTCGCCGGCGGAGGAGCGCTTCGAGCGCCGGCGGCGCACGATCGGCCTGTTCGCGGGGCCCGCCGTGCTGGCGCTGATGCTCCTGATCCCGTTCGATCTGGAGCCGAACCAGCATCGCCTGGCGGCGATCCTGGCCTTCGTGATCGTCTGGTGGGTGAGCGAGGCGATCCCCATCCCCGTGACCGCGCTGCTGGGCGTGACGCTCTGCGCGCTGCTCGAGGCCACCCCGCCGCCGCCGGAGGGCGACAGCAGCGTGGACGTGGTGTTCAGCCTCTTCACCGACGACACCGTCTTCCTCTTCATCGGCAGCTTCATCATCGCCGAGGCGATGCTGGTGCACGGGCTGCACCGGCGATTGGCCTACCGCGTGCTGTCCATGCGGCAGGTCGGGGCTCGACCTTCCGGATCATCCTGGCCTTCGGGCTGATCGGGGCGGTGACCTCGCCGGTGATGTCGAACACCGCGGCCGCCGCGATGATGCTCCCGATCGCCCTCGGCGTGATGGGCGTGGTGGGCGGCATGCTGGCCCGCCAGGAGGGGGGAGGCCTGGACCCCGAACGCCTGCGCTTCGGCGCCGCGCTGATGCTGGTGATCACCTACGGGATCACGGTCGGCGGCCTGCTGCTCCCCATCGGAAGCCCGCCGAACCTGATCGGCCGCGAGCTGCTCGAGGCGGAGACGGGCGAGCCGATCACGTTCTTCGAGTGGTTCGTCATGGCGCTGCCGATCGTGATCGTGATGTTCGTGGCCGTGATCATCATCGTCACCACCTTCAACCGGCCCGAGGTGAAGCAGGTGGACGGCGTGGAGGAGTACGTGGCCGGCGAGCGGAGCAAGCTCGGGCCGCTCTCGCGCGGCGAGAAGAACACGCTCTTCGTGCTCGGCTTCGCGCTCGTGGGCTGGTTCCTTCCCGGGCTCGTGGGAGTCGTGGCCGGCGACGACTCCGACGCCTACACCCAGGTGAGCGAGGCCGCGAACGAGGGCATCGTGGCCATCCTGGCGGCGTCGATGCTCTTCGTGCTGCCGGTGGACTGGGCGCGGCGGCGCTTCACGCTGACCTGGAATCAGGCCGCGCACATCGACTGGGGCACGGTGATCCTCTTCGGCGGCGGCATCACGCTCGGCACCCTGCTCAGCGAGACCGGCCTGGCCGAGACGGTGGGCAACTCGCTGTCCGATGCCTTCGGCGTGTCGAGCCTGTTCGGGATCACGGTCGTGGTCGTGATCGTGGCCGTGCTGATCTCGGAGACCACGAGCAACACGGCCAGCGCGGCGATCGTGGTGCCGATCGCCATCTCGATCGCCGCGGCCGCCAACGTGGATCCCACGATCCCGGCGCTGGCGGCGATCTTCGGCGCGAACTACGGGTTCATGCTGCCGGTGTCCACGCCCCCGAACGCGATCGTCTACTCGTCCGGCCTCCTGCCGATCGGGCGGATGATCAAGGCGGGTGCGGTGTTCGACGTGCTGGGGATCGTGCTCTGCGTGGGTGGCGTGACGATCATGGCCAACGTGGTCGGGCTCGTTTAGGCGCGCGGATCGTGCTCTAGCCTCACGCCGGTGCCAGGGTTCGCGCGCGCCTCCGGACTCGCGGTGGCGGTGGGAGCCGCCACCGTGCTCCCGGGATTCCTGGTGGGAGCCCTCACGCTCCAGATCCGCGCCGACCTGGACGTGAGCGTCGGCGCGGTGGCGCTGGGCGTGACGGTGTTCTTCCTGGCCGGGGCGTTCGGCGCCGGTCCGGGCGGGCGACTGGCCGAGCGGATGGGCGCACTGGCGGCCATGCGCGCGGCGGTGCTGATCACGGCCGGCTGCCTGCTGCTGGCCGCGGTGCTCGCGGTGTCGCTGCCCCTGCTGTTCGTCGTCCTGTTCGTGGCCGGCCTGGCCAACGCCGTGGCCCAGCCCGCGATCAACCTCTTCATGGCCGAGCAGGTGGCGCTGGACCGCCAGGGGCTGGCCTTCGGGATCAAGCAGTCGGGGATCCCGGCGGCGATCCTGGTCAGCGGCCTGGCCCTGCCCGCCATCGCCCTTCCGCTCGGGTGGCGGGCCACGTTCGCGATCTGCGGTGGGGGCGTGCTGGCGGTGGCCCTGGCCGCCCGGCGCGGGCAGGACTCGTTCCGCACCCCGGACGAGCGTGAGGAGCCGCCTCCGAGAGCCTCCCGCGAGCTCGTGTTCCTGGCGGTGGGCGCGGCGCTGGCCGGCGCCGGCGCCAACGCCCTGGGCACCTACCTGGTGGCCTCGGCGGTGGACACGGGCATCGCCGAGGGCACCGCCGGCCTGCTCGCCGCGCTGGGCAGCGCCGTGAGCCTGGCGGTGCGCATGTCACTCGGCGCGCGCGCCGACCGCCGCCGCGACTACGGATACGGCACGGTGGCCGCCCTGCTCGTGGCCGGGGCGGTGGGCTACCTGCTCATGACCACGGGCGTGCCCGGGCTGTTCGCCGCCGGGGCCGTCGCGGCGTTCGCGCTCGGCTGGGGCTGGCCCGGCCTCTTCAACCTGGCCGTGGTGCAGCACCACCGGGAGGCGCCCGCCGCGGCCACCGGGATCACGCAGACCGGGATCTACGTGGGCGCCGCCGGTGGTCCGGCCGCCTTCGGGCTCCTGTCCACGCCGCTCGGCTACAGCGGGGCGTGGGCCGCGGTGGCCGGCGTGTCACTCGTGGGAGCGGCGGTGATGGCGCTGGCCGGCCGCGCCGACGTGGCGGCCACCACCGAGGCGGCGGTCTAGCTCCCGGCGAACTGCGGGTCGCGCTTCTCGAAGAACGCCCGCGCGCCCTCGGCGAAGTCCTCGCTGGCGGCCAGGCGCTCCTGGGCGGCCACCTCCTGCTCGAGCGTCAGCGCCAGGGCGGGCTTGGCCGCGGAGTCGAGCATCCGCTTGGCCAGGCCCACGGCCTGGGGGGCGCACGCCGCCAGCTCGGCGGCGAAGGCATCGGTGGCCTCGTCGAGCGAGGCGCTCGGGGGCGATCCGGTTGGCGAACCCGATGCGGTGGGCCTCCACGCCGTCGATCACCTTGCCGGTCATGATCAGCTCCTTCGCGCGGCCGACACCCACCACGGCCGGCAGGCGCGAGCAGCCGCCGAGGTCGGGCAGCAGCCCGATGCGCACCTCCATGATCCCGGCCACCGCGTCCTCGGCCATCACGCGGAAGTCGCAGGCCAGGGCCAGCTCGAACGCTCCGCCCAGCGCGGCGCCGTGGATCTGGCAGATCGTGGGCTTCGGCATCTCCTCCAGCAGGTTCCACCAGGCCAGGATCCGGCGGCGGAAGGCGCGCAGGTTCGCCTGGTTCTCGGACAGCTCGCGCAGGTCGTTCAGGTCCATGCCGGACGAGAACATCGGCCCCTCGCCCCGGATCACCACCACGCGCACGGCGGCGTCGGCGGCCGCGTCCTCGGCGGCGCCGCCCAGGTCGGCCACGAGCTCGCCGTTCAGCGCGTTGCGCTTCTCGGGCCGGCTCAGAACGAGGTGGCGGACGGATCCACGATCCTCGACGGTGACGAGTGGCATATAGGCTCCCCGCGCTCGAAGACTCGGACGGGGAGGCAGGCTAGTGGAGATCAAGAAGGTCGGGGTGCTGGGCTGCGGCCTGATGGGACACGGCATCACACAGGTCGCGGCGCAGGCCGGATACGACGTGGTGGTGCGCGAGGTGGACCAGGCCAAGCTCGACAAGGGACTGGGCCGGATCGAGAAGCAGCTGGCCCGGGCGGTGGAGAAGGGCCGGATGGAGCAGGCCGACGCCGACGCCGTGCGCGGCCGGATCACCGGGCACGCTCGACTACGCCGACCTGGCCGACTCCGACCTCGTGATCGAGGCCATCACCGAGAACCTCGAGCTGAAGCTCGAGATGTGGCGCGAGGTGGACCCGATCGTGAAGCCGGAGGCGGTGTTCGCCACGAACACCTCGTCGCTGGCCGTGATCGACCAGGCGGCGGTGACCGGGCGCCCGGAGCGCTTCCTCGGGCTCCACTACTTCAACCCGGCGCAGGTGATGAAGCTCGTGGAGGTGGTGCGGGGCATCACCACCTCGGACGAGACCTTCGAGGCGGGCCGCGCCTTCGCCGACTCGATCGGCAAGCTCGGCATCCCGACCCGCGACACGGCGGGCTTCATCGTGAACCGGCTGCTGGTGCCCTACATGCTCGACGCCATCCGCGCGTACGAGGAGGGCGTGGGCTCGGTGGAGGAGATCGACGACGCCATGAAGGCCGGCGCCGGCCATCCGATGGGCCCGCTCACCCTGTCCGACTTCGTGGGCCTGGACACGCTCGGGCTCGATCTGCGACGTGATGTTCGACGAGTTCCGGGAGCGCCGCTTCGCCCAGCCGCCGACCCTCCGCAAGATGCTGTCCGCGGGCTGGTACGGGCAGAAGAGCGGCATGGGCTTCTACGACTGGTCGGGCGAGAAGCCGGTGGCCAACCCTCAGCTATAGCGCCGGGTCGACGGTCTAAGGTCGGGGTCCCGACGCAACGGAGGAAGAATGAAGCTGGGAAGCCTTGTGAACAGAGCCAAGCGGGTCGTGGAGCAGCGTGGCGGCACGGACGCGCTCAAGAAGGACGCGCAGGAGCTGAAGGACATCGCCTCGGGCAAGGGCTCGACGAAGGACAAGGCAAAGCGGGCGGCCGAGGCGATGAAGGACCCGGGCGCCCCGGGCGGGCCCAGGTAGCGATCCCCGTCTCGCGGGAGGTACCGGCGTGAGCAGCCTGGAGGAGGCCCTCGAGAGGGCGCGCGCCGGCGGCCCCGGCCGCCACCACGACAAGTCCCGCGAGCAGGGCAAGCTGCCCGTGCGCGAGCGGGTGGCCCGGCTGGTGGACCCGGACTCGTTCGTCGAGGACGCGCTGCTGGCCAACTCCGCGGAGGAGGGCTTCGGCGCCGACGGCGTGGTCACCGGCACCGCCAGCGTGGCCGGCCGGCCGGTGGCCCTGATGGCCAACGACCCCACGGTGAAGGCCGGCTCGTGGGGCGCGCGGACGGTGGAGAAGATCATCCGCATCCAGGAGCAGGCCCTGGTCCAGCGCCTGCCCATGATCTACCTGGTGGACTCCGCCGGGGCCCGCATCACCGATCAGGTGCAGATGTTCCCGGGCCGCCGCGGCGCCGGGCGCATCTTCCACACCGAGGTGAAGCTCTCGGGCGTGGTGCCGCAGATCTGCGTGCTCTTCGGGCCGAGCGCCGCGGGCGGCGCCTACATCCCGGCCTTCTGCGACGTGGTGATCATGCGCGACGGCAACGCCTCCATGTACCTCGGCTCGCCGCGCATGGCCGAGATGGTGATCGGCGAGAGCGTGTCGCTCGAGGAGATGGGCGGCGCCCGGATGCACACCGGCGTGTCCGGGTGCGGCCACTTCCTCGTCAAGTCGGACGAGGAGGGCATCGACCTGGCCAAGCGCTACCTCTCGTACTTCCCGCGCCACTGGGAGGAGGCTCCGCCCGTGGCCCCGCCGGCCGAGCCGGCGGCGGCCTGGCCGGAGATCCCCGCCGACGAGAACAAGCCCTTCGACATCCTCGGGCTGATCGACGCGCTGGTGGACGAGGGCTCGTTCCTCGAGGTGCAGAAGCGCTGGGCCAAGGAGCTGGTGGTGGGCTACGCGCGCCTCGGAGGGCAGGGTGGTGGGCATCGTGGCCAACCAGCCGCGCCAGCGGGGCGGCGTCCTGTTCGTGGACTCGGCCGACAAGGCCGCCCGCTTCATCTGGACCTGCAACGCCTTCAACGTCCCGCTGCTGTTCCTGGCCGACGTGCCCGGCTTCATGATCGGCACCCAGGTGGAGCGCCAGGGCATCATCCGGGCGGGCGCGAAGATGATCTCGGCCGTGTCCGAGGCCACCGTGCCCAAGATCTCGGTGATCGTGCGCAAGGCCTACGGCGCCGGCCTCTACGCCATGGCCGGGCCCGCCTACGAGCCCGACGCCTGCCTGGCGCTGCCGGACGCCAAGATCGCCGTGATGGGCCCGCAGGCGGCCATCAACGCCGTGTTCTACAACCAGCTCCAGGCGATCGAGGACGACGACGAGCGGGCCCGCCGCACCGAGGAGCTGCGCGCGGAGTACAGCGAGGAGATCGACATCCTCCACCTGGCCTCCGAGATGGTGGTGGACGCCGTGGTGCAGCCCGCCGACCTGCGTTCCGAGCTCATCAAGCGCTTCACCGCGTACGCCGATCGCCGCCGTGAGCGCCCGGCCAAGCACAACGCGGTCACGCCCGTCTGAGACCGTCTCCGGTGCTCCGGCCGATCACCGATCGGCCTCCGCTCCTCGCGGTGTCAGCGCTGGTTGTAGGTGGCCGTGTAGGTGCCGGCGGCGTTGGCCGTCACGGTGTGGGTGCCCACCCCGCCGTCGGACCACGACCCGAAGTCGTAGGTCTTCCCGGCCAGCGTCTGGGGAGTCACCGCGGAGAGGGTGTTGGCCGAGCCCTGGATGACCGTGCACACGAACGGGGTGGTCTGCTCCTGTCGAGTTCACCACCAGCTTCAGCCCGCTCGGCGACGAGCGCATCGTGAGGTTCACGGTCTTCGGGTCCAGGCGGATGGTGCGGGTGTCGGTGAGCCCGCCGCTGTCGGTGGCCGTGAGGGTCAGCTCGAGGTACGAGAAGTACTCGTGGTCGGGCGCGGCGAAGCTGGCGTGGTCGGTGTCGGGGAAGCTGAGCAGCTGGTGGGTGTGGCAGTTGGAGGGGCAGTGCTGGAGGGCGAGGGACCAGCGTAAGGCGGCTCGGCGCCGAGAGTGCCGTCCTGGCGGTCGGTGGCGCTGCCGCTGAAGCTGATCAGGTCACCCACCTTCCACTGCAGCCCGGGTGAGGGCGAGGCGATGGTGGCGGTGGGCGGCGTGTTGCCCGCGGTGACGGCCACGGTGTCGGTGGCCGAGTCGCCGTGCTCGTCGGTGACCTTGAGGCCCACCGCGTAGGTGCCGGCCGTGTTGTAGGTCCATCCCTGGAGCGCGGTGTTCGAGTCGTCGTAGGCGCCGTCGCCGTCGGCGTCCCAGGCGTAGGTGAGCGCATCGCCGTCCGGGTCGCTCGAGCCGCGGGCGTCGAGGATCACCTGCAGCGGCACGTCGCCGCTCGTGGGGCCGGCGAGCGGCCACCGCCTTCGGGGCCTGGTTGCCGGCGGCGTAGTGGATCCGCCGGATCCTCCCGTTCCAGGATGTCCGCGTAGAAGAGGTCCCCGCCGGGGCCGAACTGGATGTCCACCGGGACCGACGCCCCGGCGCGGAACCACCTGACCGCCGAGGGGCTGGGAGCGCCGTTCGGCGCCGCGCTCCATGGCCCAGATGCATCCGCGGGCGTAGTCGGCGAAGAACAGCGCGCCGTCGAACTCGGCGGGGAACGGGCTGCCGGCCGGGTTGAAGATCATCCCGGAGAGCGCCGAGCTCCCGGCGGGACAGGTCTCCTCGGGGTCCACCTTGGCCGAGTGGGCGTAGGTGAAGCGTGGCGGGTCGTCACGCCGCCGGAGGCGTAGAGGTTCTCGCAGATGTTGAGGTTGGCG
Organism: uncultured Thermoleophilaceae bacterium; assembly: GCA_963752455.1. Classification (GTDB taxonomy): domain Bacteria; phylum Actinomycetota; class Thermoleophilia; order Solirubrobacterales; family Thermoleophilaceae; genus JACVRW01. The sequence continues at coordinate 21,358 of CAVVYE010000009.1, read as the reverse complement.
GCGTCGTAGCCGGCCTGGCGGGCGTTGCCCTCGTAGCACGGCCAGCCGAAGTTCTCGACCGTGGTGTCGGACGGCGTTGGGGATCCGGTTGATCTCCTCGGTGCTGTTCCAGCCCACGTCGCCCACCCAGATCTCCGAGGTGCCGGGCCGGAACGCGAAGCGGAACGGGTTGCGGAACCCGTAGGCGATGATCCGGCGGGCCTCGGGATCGGTGCTGCCGGGCAGCGGGTTGGAGGGCAGCGCGTCTCCGGTCTCCGGATCCACGCGCAGGATGGCTGCCGTCCAGGGTGGTGGGGTCCGCCGGGCGTGCGGCGGTCCTGGCTGCGCAGCGCCCCGCCCTCGCTGGTCGGCGGCGTCTGCGTGCCGCCCACGCCCACCGGGGGGTCGCCGCAGGGGTTCTTCGGGATCCCCATCTGGCCGTAGTCCACGAAGTCCGGGCTGGCCGCGTCGCCGCCGCACACGTACAGGGCTCCGTCGGGGCCGAAGCGCAGGTCGCCGATGGTGTGGGTCGGGCCCTGCTGGCACCAGTCCTCGATCAGCACCTGCTCCGGTCCCACCGCCTGGTTGCCCTGGGCGGTGAAGCGCGAGAGCCGGGCGCTCGCGACGCACCCGTTGGTGGTCGGCCCCGGGCGGGTCGGGGCAGTGCGTCGTTCCAGGTGGGCGCGGTGCCGCCGATCGGGGCGTCGTGGGTGTAGAGCACGTACACGAACGGCTTGGCCGGGAAGTCCGGGTCGAGGGCCAGCCCGAGCAGGCCGCGGTCCCAGTTGTGATTCACCTGCGTGCGCAGGTTGGCGAAGGTCGTGGGGGTGGTGTCCCCGAGGCCGTCGAAGACCTTGATCGCTCCCGGCTTCTCGGCCACGAAGACCCTGCCGTCGGGCGCGAACCGCACCGCCGTGGGCGCCTCGAGGCCGCTGAACGCGGTGGTCTCCTGGAAGCCGGGAAGCAGTCCCGGCGACCCGGTGCGGAACGTCCGGTCGGTCCCGCAGGTGCCGCCGGACGGGTTCGTGGCGCAGGCCTTGAAGTGGTAGGTCGTGTCGGCGGTCGAGGCCGGTTAGCCGCTCCGTCACGCTCTTCTCCGTGGTGCCGGAACCGCCGTCGCGCCTCGGCGTCTCGGTGCCGTAGGAGGTGGTCTTGCCGTACTGGAACCAGCACTGGGTGGGCTCGCCGTCGGCCTTGACCTGCGCGTTCAGTCCGGCCGCGCGGTCGGTGACCCTGGAGGCCGGGTGGGTGGTGGCCGGTCGCGCAGCCGGTGAGGAGCACCGCAGCGAGGAGCAGCGCGCAGGACGCTGCACGCGGCCGCGACAAAACGGCTCGACGAAGTTCGACAAGAGTGCAACGAGGGACTTTCTGTCCGTGGATTGGCGAGACCAGCCGCCGCGTCCATGTGGGTCCCGAAATGCTTAGGAATCTCTATCCGAATGGGGGATGCGGTGTCAACCCCTGGGGTACAAAAGCCGGGGTGCGTAAACCGCGAAATCGGGCCGGATCAGCGCTGTGTATACGTGGCGGTGTACGTACCGGCCGCGGTGGCGGTGACGTTGTGCGTGCCCACCCCGCCGTCGGACCACGAGCCGAAGTCGTAGGTCTTTCCGGCGAGCGTCTGGGGAGTCACCGCGGAGAGCGTGTTGGCCGAGCCCTCGATGACGGTGCACACGAACGGCGTGGTCTTCTGCTGAGCGTTCACGGCCAGCTTCAGCCCGGTCGGCGACGAGCGCAGGGTGAGGTCCACCGTCTTGGGGTCGAGGCGGATGGTGCGGGTGTCGGTGAGCCCGCCGCTGTCGGTGGCCGTGAGGGTCAGCTCGAGGTAGGACGGGTACTCGTGGTCCGGCGCGGCGAAGCTGGCGTGGTCGGTGTCCGGGGAAGGTGAGCAGCTGGTGGGTGTGGCAGTTGGACGGGCAGTGCTGGAGCGCCAGTGACCAGCTGAGCTTGGCCGGCGCGAGGTTGCCGTCCTGGCGATCGGTGGCGCTGCCGCTGAAGCTCGACCAGGTCCCCCACCTTCCACTGCAGCCCCGGAGAGGGCGAGGCGATGGCTGGCGGTGGGCGGCGTGTTGCCCACCGTCACGGCCACGGTGTCGGTGGCGGACGCGCCGCTCGGATCGGTGACCTTGAGGCCCACCGGGTAGGTGCCGGCCGTGCCGTAGGTCCACTGCTGGATGGCGGTGTTCGAGTCGTCGTACGCGCCGTCGCCGTCGGTGTCCCAGGCGTAGGTGAGCGCGCCGCCGTCCGGGTCGCTCGAGCCGCGGCCGTCGAGCTTCACCGGCAGGGGCACGTCACCGCTCGTGGGACTGGCCACCGCCACGGCCTTCGGTGCCTGGTTCCCGGCGGCGTAGTGGATCCGCTGGATCCTGTCGTCCCAGGATGTCCACGTAGAAGAGGTCCCCGCCGGGGCCGAACTGGATGTCCACCGGGCACCGACGCCCCGGCGCGGAACCACCTGACCGCGGAGGGACTCGGGGGCCCCGTTCGTGCCGCGCTCCATGGCCCAGATGCATCCGCGCGCGTAGTCGGCGAAGAACAGCGCGCCGTCGAACTCCGCGGGCAACGGGCTGCCGGGCGGGTTGAAGATCATCCCGGAGAGTGGCCGAGCTCCCGGGGGGCAGGTCTCCTCGGGGTCGAGCTTCGCCGGCGTGGGGGTAGGTGAGCGTGGGCGCGGTCACCCCGCCGGCGCTGTAGAGGTTCTCGCAGATGTTCAGGTTGGCCGCGTCGTAGCCGGCCTGGCGCCCTGTGCCCTCGTAGCAGGGCCAGCCGAAGTTCTCGACCGTGGTGTCGGAGGCGTTGGGGATCCGGTTGATCTCCTCGGTGGTGTTCCAGCCCACGTCGCCGATCCAGATCTCCGGGGTGCCGGGGCGGAACGCGAAGCGGAACGGGTTGCGGAGCCCGTAGGCGATGATCCGGCGGGCCTCGGGATCGGTGTTCCCCGGGAGCGGGTTGGAGGGCAGCGCCGCTCCCGGTCTCCGGGTCCACGCGCAGGATGGCTGCCGTCCAGCGTGGTGGGATCGGCCGGGCGTGCGGCGGTCCTGGCTGCGCAGCGCCCCGCCCTCGCTGGTGGGCGGCGTCTGGGTGCCGCCCACGCCCACCGGAGGGTCGCCGCAGGGGTTCTTCGGGATCCCCATCTGCCCGTAGTCCACGAAGTCCGGGCTGGCCGCGTCCCCGCTGCTCACGTACAGGGCTCCGTCGGGGCCGAAGCGCAGGTCACCGATCGAGTGGGTCGGGCCCTGCTGGCACCAGTCCTCGATCAGCACCTGCTCGGGCCCCACCGCCTGGTCGCCCTGGGCCGTGAAGCGGGACAGCCGCGCGCTCGACACGCATCCGTTCGTGGTGGCGCCCGGGCGGGTCCGGGCACTCGTCGTTCCAGGTGGGCGCGGTGCCGCCGATCGGCGCGTCGTAGGTGTAGAGCGCGTACACGTACGGCTTCGCGGGGAAGTCCGGGTCGAGGGCGAGCCCGAGCAGGCCGCGGTCCCAGTTGTGGTTCACCTTCGGGCGAAGGTTCACGAAGGTGGTGGGGGTGGTGTCCCCGAGGCCGTCGAAGACCTTGATCGCCCCCGGCTTCTCGGCCACGAAGACCCTGCCGTCGGGGGCGAACCTCACCGCGGTCGGGGCCTCGAGGCCGCTGAACGCGGTGGTCTCCTGGAAGCCGGGAAGCAATCCCGTGGACCCGGTGCGGAACGTCTGGTCGGCTCCGCAGCCGCTTCCGGAAGCGTTCGAGGCGCAGGCCTTGAAGTGGTAGGTGGTGTCCGCCGTCAGGCCGGTCACGCGCTCGGACACGTCCTGCTGCGTGCTGCCCGAGCCGGCGCTGCGCTTTGGCGTTTCGGTGCCGTAGGCGGTGGTCTTGCCGTACTGGAACCAGAACTGGGTGGCCTGGCCGCCGGCCGAGCCACGTGCGTTGAAGGTGGCCGCGGTGTCGGTGACCCTGGTGGCCGGCTTCGTGTCGCCGCTCGCGCACGCGGACACGCCGAGCGCCGCCAGGGCGACGAGCACGAGCACGTATAGGCGAGTCTTTGGCCCCCTGCGGGCCTCGCCGTGAAGCAACTGGGATCCGATCTATTGGTGGTTGGGGCGGGAACCAGCTGCCACATCCGTGTGCTGCCGGACTACCCAGTCCCCACTATCTGACCGGCGGGCACCGGTGTCAACCCCATTGGCGCGAGGAGCCGGGGCGTTCCGCCATAAGATCTCCCGGATGCCAGAGGGAAAGCGGCTCTGGGAGCCGAGCGACGCGGCCGGCACGGCGCTCGGGAAGTTCATCGCCGAGCGCGGCCTCACCGGCTACGACGAGCTCTGGCGCTGGTCGGTGGAGGACCTGGAGGGCTTCTGGGGCGCCATATGGGAGCGCTGCGAGGTGGAGGCCTCCCAGCCGTACGAGCGCGTGCTCGGACGGAGGGACATGCCCGGCGCCGAATGGTTTCCGGGAGCCCGCCTGAACTACGCGCAGCACGTCCTGCGCATGGCCCGCCCGGGCGCTCCGGCGCTCATCCACGCCGTGGAGGGCGGCGCGCCCGCCGAGGTGAGCTGGCACGAGCTCACCGACCGGGTGGCGCGTTGCGCGGCCGGGCTTGCGGCGGCTCGGAGTGAGGCGCGGCGACCGCGTGGCGGCCTACCTGCCGAACGGGCCCGAGGCCGTGGTGGGCCTTCTGGCCTCGGCGAGCATCGGGGCGGTCTGGTCGAGCTGCGCGCCGGAGTTCGGCGCGCCGACGGTGATCGACCGGTTCGCGCAGATCGAGCCCCGGGTGCTTCTGGCCACCGACGGCTACATGTACGGCGGCAAGCACTTCGACCGCTCCGACCGCGTGCGCGAGATCGCGGCGGCGATCCCGTCCCTCGAGCACACGGTGATGGTCCCGTCGGGCTGGGATGACCTCCTGGCCGAGCCGGCGGAGCTCGTGTTCGAGCAGGTGCCCTTCGATCACCCGCTGTGGGTCCTCTACTCGTCGGGCACCACCGGGCTGCCCAAGGCCATCGTCCAGGGGCAGGGCGGCATCCTGCTGGAGCACCTGAAGAAGGCCCGGCTGCACACCGACCTGCGCCCCGAGGATCGCTTCTTCTGGTTCACCACCACCGGCTGGATGATGTGGAACTTCCTGGTGGGCGGCCTGCTGGCCGGCGCCACGATCGTGCTCTACGACGGCCAGCCCGACCCGCACGGGATGTGGCGCTTCGCCGAGGAGGCGGGGGTCACCTGCTTCGGCACCAGCGCGGGATTCATCACCGCCTGCATGAAGGCCGGGGTGGAGCCGGCGCGGGAGGCGGACCTCTCGCGCCTGCGCAGCCTGGGGTCCACGGGATCGCCCCTGCCCTCGGAGGGCTTCGAGTGGGTGTACGAGCACGTGAAGGAGGACCTGTGGCTCTACTCCACGAGCGGCGGCACCGACCTCTGCACCGCCTTCGTGGGCGGCTGCTCGGTGAAGCCGGTGTACGCCGGGGAGATCCAGGCGCGTGCCCTGGGAGCGGCGGTGGAGGCGTGGGACCCCGACGGTCGCCCGCTCATCGGAGAGGTGGGCGAGCTCGTGATCACCCAGCCCATGCCCTCGATGCCGATCTACTTCTGGAACGACCCTGACGGCGAGCGCTACCGCCGGAGCTACTTCGACACCTATCCCGGCGTCTGGCGCCACGGCGACTGGATCAAGATCAACGAGCGCGGCGGCTCCGTGATCTACGGCCGCTCCGACTCCACGATCAACCGCCAGGGCGTCCGGATCGGCACGAGCGAGATCTACAGCGCGGTGGAGGGGGTGCCCGAGGTGATGGACAGCCTCGTGGTGGACGTGCCCACCCCCGACGGCGCCGACTCCTCGATGTGGCTGTTCGTGGTGACCGCCGATGGGTCCGAGCTGGACGACGCGATGGAGCGTGAGCTCAAGCGCCGCCTCCGCGAGAACTGCTCGCCGCGGCACGTGCCCAACCGCATCGTGGGCGTGTCGGAAATACCGAAGACGCTGTCGGGCAAGAAGCTCGAGGTGCCGGTGAAGAAGATCCTCATGGGCGCGGATCCCGCGACCGCCGCCAGCCGCGACTCGCTGGCCAATCCCGCCGCCCTCGACTTCTTCATCGAGCTGGCGGGCACCCCCGCAGCGGGCCTAGCCGGGAGGAGCGAGCCCGATCGGTGATCGGGCGAGCACCGGACCATGTCATAGCTCGGGCCCGAGGGTCGCGTCGAGCCTGCGGATCAGCTCGGAGCAGAAATCCTCGGCGTCGGCCAGCGCACCCGCGTCGATCGTCTCCGGCAGGTCCAGGCGGCGGTGGTGGAACGGCGCGAGGCCGAGCTCGTCGCGGCAGGTGACGGTCAGGGAGGGATAGCCCGCCGACCGGGCCGCGAAGCCGTCGCTGGCCGCCCGGTTCGCGAGCGGCCGGGGGGCCGGTGCCGGTGAGTCGGCGGCGATCTCCTCGCAGGCCCGCACGACCTGCGGGTGCGAGCGCGGGGCCAGCAGCGGGCCCTCGCGGACGGTGTAGTGAACCGACCCTCCGCCCACCTCGTCGAGGTTCAGGATCACGGTGCGCCCGCGAGGGAGCTCGGAGCGGTGCCGGCGCACGAAGGCGCGCATGCCGTCGGCCAGGCTCTCCTGCGCGCCCGTGAGCACCACGTGCAGGTCGAAATGCCGGAGCTCCGGGCCGAGCCGGTCGGCCAGGCGAAGCGCCACCGCCACGCCCGATGCATTGTCGCCCGCGCCGGGAACGGTGGGGGAGAGCCACGCGTCCACCAGAAGCGGCAGGGCCACCAGGAGCAGGACGGCGAGCCCGAACTGGACGGCCGTGAGCGCCTGGCCCTCCACGCCCACCACTCGAAGCACGGCGCAGGCGGCCACGGCGGCCAGCGTCCAGGCCAGCGGCTGAAGCGGTCCTCCGAACAGCCGGCGAGGCCGGGCGAGCCGGGCCATGAGCCGGCGCACCCCGGGGCGGTGGACGAGCCCGGTGCGCCCCGCGTCGAGGTGGGCCACGAGCACCAGCGCGCCGGAACGGGTGGCGGGCACCAGGGACACCACATTCTGGGAAGAGCGGCGGCCGAAGGCGCGGCGGGCCACGGCGGCCACGCCGCCGGCGTCGATCATCAGCAGCACGAAGGCGGTCGTGGCCAGGCAGGCGCCCACCACGGGTTGCGACACCGAGACCACGCACGCCGCGATCCCGGCCGCGACCAGTAGGGAGTAGGCGCCCAGCCATCCCGGCCAGGTGCTGAACGGCTCGATCTCGGCCGGCCGTCCGAGCTCTCGCAGGCGGCCGGCCAACCGGCCGGCGGCCCGGCGTTCGGCGTCGGATCCGGGTCCGCGGCCCTCGAAGGACACCAGCGCCTCGATCTCGGCCATCGCGTCCACGCGCGCTCGGGTTCCGGTGGGCTCGGCGGCGGCCATGCGGTGACCCGGAGTATGGCCGTCGTCGCGGGGTTAGAGTGCACGCCTCGTGGAACCCCGACGCCCAGGGCCGGGCGAGCTGGTGGCCGGTGCGGGCGGCGTCCTGCTCCTGGCGGCCACGTTCCTGCCGTGGTTCGCGGTGGACACCGCGCTGCGGCTGCCGAACCGCTCCGGCGGCGTCACCATCCGCGGGGAGGGCGTGAACGCCTGGCAGGCCTTCGCGGTGATCGACGTGCTGCTGCTGATCGCGGCGGTGGCCGCCATCGCACTCGTCGTGGTGCGTGTGGCCGGTGTGGGAGTCGCGTGGACGCCCGTGGCGCTCGTCACCGCGGCCGCCGGAGTGGTGTGCGCGGTGCTCGTGGTCTACCGGCTCCTCGAGCCGCCCGACCTCGGGCCGGTGGTGGGCGGTGACGGATCGGAGGTGGGGCGCCGGATCGGAGCCTTCTTCGCGCTCCTGGCCACGGCGGCGATCAGTTGGGGGGCCTTCCGCGCGCTGGCTCCGGAGGTGGCCGCAGCCGGAGCGCGAGGCCGCGCCCGAGCCGGAGCCGGAGCCGGAGCCCGTGCCGGAGCCGGAGCCCGTGCCGGAGCCGGAGCCCGTCGCCGGAGCCGGAGCCCGAGCCGGACGGACCGGAGCCCGAACCCGCTCCAGAGCCCGTGGTCGCACCCGCACCGGTGCCGGCTGCCTCCAGGCGTCCCGCCCGCTCACCGGATCGGGTCTCGGTCACCGGCCCGGCGGCGAGGAGGTCGGGGCCGCCGGTACGATCGGCCGGGGTGGCCGCCTTCGAGGATCTGATCTCTCAGCTCGAGCCGACGCTCGAGCGCCTCTGGGACGCGCCGGCGGCTCCCCGCGCCGAGCACAAGACGATCCCCACGGCGCCGGGCGTCTACCTCTTCACGCGGCGCGACGAGCCGGTGCACGTGGGGCAGGCCGAGGACCTCCACCGCAGGCTGGCGGAGCAGTGCCGGCCGTCGTCCGGGCACACCAGGGCCACGCTCGCCTTCTCGGTGGCCAGGCGCGCGGCTCGGGGAGAGGGCATCGACGTGGACGGCCCCCCGGCCAGGCTGGCCACGAGCGACGCGTTCGTGCCCTTCTTCGACCGGGCCAAGGAGGCGGTGGCCGGCCTGCCCGTGAGGTTCCTCGAGGTGGAGTCGCCGGAGCTGCGGACCCTCTTCGCCGTCTACGGCTCGATGGCGCTGGGCACCACCGAGAGCGACGGCGCGGGCTAGGGCCTATGCGGCGGGCGGGACTCGAACCCGCACGCCCTCTCGGGCAATGGATTTTGAATCCATCGAGTCTGCCAATTCCTCCACCGCCGCGGGGAAGGACGATTCTAGGGCTGCAGCGGCCGGAGCTCGCCGGCTGAGAGGCCGCCGTCGTGATAGCGGTTGGCCTCGTCCTCGGTGACCTCGACCTCCACGTTCCACTGCTGCTGGAAGGCCTGCATGGCGAACGCCGTGAGCAGCAGCTGCACCGGGATGAGGATGAGGGTGAGCAGCCCGAGCAGGGCGGGGTCGAGCGAGGGGTCGCCGAAGCCGGCCTTGTCGCGGTCGAACCACGCCGGGCCCGGCCACCGCGGCGAAGACGGTGAAGATGATCGCCAGAGCGGCGGCCACCGGGAGCACGCCACGGTTCCAGCGGGCCACGACGAAGGCCATCGCCACGTACACGATGATGTAGGCGAACGACACCCCCTGGGCCCCCTGGAGATAGGACCAGCCGCCGACGGTGACGATCAGGATCAGCCCGGCGCTGACCAGCAGGAGCAGGACCACGATGGACCTGCTGGCCTTCGACGAGGCCTTGTCGCGGTTCGGATGCACCAGGACCGTGTCGGCCATCGGTTCGCGGACTCTACACCCGCCCGAGGCGCCCCGGCGCCGATGCGATCTACGATCCAGCGGTTATCCGGCGGGCGTGCTGGAACTGGTAGACAGGCCGGGTTTAGGTCCCGGTGCTCGAAAGAGCGTGTGGGTTCGAGTCCCTCCGCCCGCATTCGGCTGAATGAGCAACATCCTTCTCACCAAGTTGCTCCTCGGTCCCGGGCTGGTGGTGGCGGCTTCGCTGGCCGGCCGGCGGTGGGGGCCGGCGGTGTCGGGAATCCTGGTGGCGATCCCGATCGTGCTCGGCCCGATCCTGCTGATCATCACGATCGAGCAGGGGGAGGGCTTCGGCGCCGACGCGGCCACGTCCTCGCTGTTCGCGATGGTGGCCCTGGCCGTGTTCGTGGTGGTGTTCGAGCGCATCGGCCGGTCGCGGCGCTGGGAGGTCGCGACGCTCGCGGGCTGGGCCGCGTTCCTCGCGGTGGCCCTGGCGCTGTCGGAGGTGCGACGCCTCGCCCGTGGAGGCGCTGGCCGCCGCGATCGCCGCGTTCGGCCTCGCGCTGTGGGTGACCCCGCCGCGCGGCGCGACCCGGTCGGGCCCGCGCACGCCGCCGCCCGCGTGGGACCTGCCCGCGCGCGCGATCGCCACGGCGATCCTGATCGTGGCGCTGACCGGCGCCGCCGACCGTCTGGGACCGGCCCTGGCCGGGGCGCTCGCGCCGTTTCCCGTGGCCACCACGGTGGTGGCGGCGTTCGTGCTGGGCCAGGACGGGCCGGCGGCCGCGACAGGGATGCTGCGCGGCTTCCTGCGGGCGATCTTCGGCACCGTGGCGTTCTGCTTTCTCCTCGCCCTCCTGATCGAGCCGCTCGGCACCGCGGGCGCCTTCGCCGTTGGGATCGCCGGGTCGCTCGTCGTCCAGCTGGTGGTCCTGACCACGGAGCGGGACTGACGCTCAACCCTCCTCGAAGGCAGGTTTGGCCAGCACCACCGAGGTCTCGATCTGACGCTCCGGGATCGTCCAGTACGAGCGAAGCAGCTCCGTCCTCAGCTCGGGTGAGACCTGCTTGAACCCGTGGCGGCGGTAGAAGGCGATCGCCCAATCGGCCGCTGCCCAGGTGCCCACCAGCATTCGCCGCGCGGCCGCGCCCGCGAGTTGATCCAGGAGCGCGCTGCCCACGCCGCGTCGCTGGCCGGCGGGCGACACGTAGGCGTGGCGGATCAGGTCCACGTCGCGCACAGGCTGAATGCCCATGATTCCCACCAGCGCCCCGCCGTCCTCGTAGCCCCAGAACTCCACCCCGGCGGCGATCTCGCCGTCCAGCTCCTCCGGCGGCATGTAGGGCTCCCGCCAGCGGTCGGCAGGGATCACGCCGCGATAGGCCTCCGCGGCGGCGTTCACGATCGCCGCGATCGCCTGGCGCTCGTCGTCCCGGCAGCGGCGGATGCTGGGCGGCGTCACGCGCTGAGCCCGCCCACCAGCCGCCGCTTCTCCGCCGCCGGCAGGCGCTTGATCCGCGCCTCCTCGCGCATCGCGTCCGAGCGGGTCTCGAACCTCGCCGTCCATGCGAGCTCCACCGGCAGCCGGGAGCGCGTGTAGCGGCTGGCGGTGCCCGCCCGGTGTTCGCGCAGCCTGCGGTCGGGGTCGGTGGACCAGCCGCAGTAGAGCGTGCCGTCGGCGCAGCGCAGCAGGTAGACGTAGGCGTCCACCTCAGGCCACGAGCCGCGCGTAGGCATCCGGGTCGGTCACGCCCTCCGTGAGGATCACGAGCACCGAGCTCTCCGGGCCGGCGCCCAGCTCCGCGCGCGCCTCCGGGTCGGCCATGAGCAGGCCGGCGGCGCCGGCCGATCCGCCGGAGCACTCGCCGGCCTCCAGCCCGAGTCGCGCCAGCGTGCGCATGCCCGTCCACCGCCGCGGTGTCCTCCACCGCGCAGAGCACGTCGAACCCCTGGCTCACGAACGGCCAGGCCACGGGGGAGGGCACGCCGGCATTCAGCCCGGCCATGATCGACTCGTGCGGGCCGGGCACCTCGGTGATTCGCCCGGCGCGCACCGACTCCAGCATGCAGGCCGCCGCGCTCGGCTCCACGCCCACGAGCCGGCAGCGGCCGGCCAGATGCCGCGCCGCGGCCGCCGCCAGGGCGCCCACGCCGATCGGCACCACGGTCACGTCCGGGGCCGCGCCGCCGGCCTGCGCGTCCACCTCCTCGAAGATCGTGGCGTAGCCCTCGATCACCCAGGTCGGCACCTCCTCGTAGCCCGGCCAGGAGGTGTCGGAGAGCACCAGGCGGTTGGGACCGGCCATCGCCGCGCTGCGCCGCACGGCATCGTCGTAGGAGCCGTCCACCACCTCGACGGTGGCGCCCTCGGACTCGATCGCGGCGATCCGGGCGGCCACCGTTCCGCGCGGGACCAGGATGGTGGCGCCGAGTCCCGCCATGCGCGCGACCCGGGCCACCGCCCGGCCGTGATTGCCGTCGGTGGCGGCCACCAGCTCGAGCCCGGGAGGATGCGGCGGCTCTCCCAGCAACCGGTGTGCCGCCCAGGAGGCGCCCAGCATCTTGAAGGCGGGCAGGCCGAAGCGCTCGCGCTCGAACTTGAGCCACACCCTCCCGACGTTCCACTCGCGCGCCAGCGACGGCGCGTCCACCAGCGGCGTCTCCGCGTAGCCCGGCAGCGCCCGGTGAAAGCCGAGCGGAGACCCCGGCAGCGGCGCGATCCGGCGCCTCCGTGCGCAGCGGGTTTCGGATCCACTCGATCACGCGCAGAGCTCGCGCGCCGCGGCGGCCAGGGCGGCGGCGCAGCGCTCGACGCTCGCCAGGTCCACCCACTCCTCCTCCGCGTGCGCCCCGGCGCCGGCCGGGCCGAACACCACGGTGGGGATCCCGGCGGCCTGGGTGAACGCGGCGTCCATCCACGGGGTGTCGCCGTAGATCTCGGGGGCGCTCCCGTTCACGGCCTCCGCCGCGCGGCCCACCGCGGCCACCACCGGCTCGGAGGGGTCCACCTCGAACGGCTCCCGCACGAGGCCGAGGCGCAGCTCCGCGCCCTCCACGCCGTCGATCAGGGCCGCGCACTCCTGGCGGATGTGGTCCTCGGTCTCCCCGGGCACGGTGCGCCGTTCGAGCGAGAGGACGCAGCGGGCCGGATAGCTCGAGAGCTCCTGGCCACCCTCGATCAGCGAGGCGTGCAGCGAGCCCGCGCCCACCAGGGGGTGGCCCGGAGTCCGGTCGAGCATCGACTGGAGCTCGGCCAGGCGGCTGAGCACGGGCGCCATTCGCGTGATCGCGTCCACGCCCTCCGCCGGGCGCGAGCCGTGGGCCGCCCGGCCGGTGGTCTCCACCTCCGCCCAGACGAAGCCCTTGTGCGCCACGCACACCCTGAGCCCGGTGGGCTCGGTCACGATCGCGGCGTCGGCGCTCCAGCGGCGGAGCACCGACTGCACGCCGATGCTCGCGTGCTCCTCGTCGGCCACGGCGGTGACGAGCACGTCACCGGCCAGCCCCTCCGCCGCCACCGTGGCGGCCGCGTGCATGCAGGCCGCGAGGCTGCCCTTCATGTCGTAGGCGCCGCGACCGTACAGGCGCCCGTCACGCACCTCGGGCTCGAACGGGCGGGCCATGCCCGCCACTCCCACCGTGTCCATGTGGGCGTTGAGCATCAGCGAGGCGCCGCCGCCGCGGCCGCGGGCCCGGCCCACCACGCTGGGGCGCCCGGGGGCGGCCTCGTCCACCTCCACCTCCAGCCCGGCGTCGCTCAGCCAGGCCGCCACGTAGGCGGCGATCTCGGCCTCGCCCGCACCGCCGGGCACGAGCTCGGGGTTCACGGAGTCGATGGCCACCAGCGAGGCGGTGAGCTCGCCCACGGTCATGGGCGCATCGTAAAACCTGGTCCGGTGCTCGCCCGAGCACCGCCCCGGGCTGCGCTCCTCCCTAGGGCGTCAGGCGGGGAGCGTCTCGCGCAGCCAGCGCTGCGCGTGCGGCAGGTGCTCGGGATCGATGTGGTGCCCGGCGTCCGACTCGTGGTACTCCACGGCGAGGCCGGCCGACTCGAGCATCTCGCTTGGCCGTGCGCGCGAACTGCACGTCCATCACCGGGTCCCGGCGCCCGTGGGCGATGAAGAAGCGGGTGTCGCCGCGACCCTCGAGGTCGGGCTCCCAGCCCTCGACCGTGGGCACGAAGCCGCTGAATGCCAGCACGCCGGCGGGGGCCGGGCGGTCGGGGCCCAGCCCGAGCGCGTAGCTCATCACCGACCCCATCGAGAAGCCACCGAGCACGGTCCGCTCGGGCCCGAGCCCCGTGAGCTCCCACAGCTCGTCGTGGAGCGCGGCGAGCTCTGCGTACGCGGCGCGGAAGGTCTCCGGGTCGGGGTAGCCCACCCGCGGGACCACGTACCAGTGGTGTCCGGGCCAGCCCGGGATGGTGAGCGGAGCGCGCGGAGACACCACGTGGAGTCGCCGGTCCGGGTCCAGCACGTCGGCCAGGCCGAGCAGGTCGTGCTCGTCGCTGCCGCGGCCGTGATGGAGCACGAGCAGGCCCTCGGCATCACCATCCGGCTTGCGCTCGACGCGCACGAGGCTCACCGGGTCAGACTATGCATTGAGCGTCCGGATGCGGGCGCCATTCCAGGAGGGAGCGGAGATGGAGCAGACGACGGCCGGGTTGCGCGAGCGGCGCGAGGAGCTGGTGCGGGACCACATGGAGTCCGAGAACCAGCACAGGTTCGACGTGGCCCTCGACACTTTCGACCACCCCCGATACGAGCTGATCGCCACCGGAGAGGTGTTCGACGGCCCGGATGAGGTGTCCGAGTACTACCGGCGTACCCGCACCGCGTTCCCGGACCAGCGCAACGAGAACACGGTGTTCCACCACGCCGACGATGCGGTGATCGTGGAGTTCGACCTCCTCGGCACGCACGAGGGCGAGCTCCGCGGAATCGAGCCCACCGGCCGCACCTTTCGCTGCCGCATGTGCGCCTTCTTCCTCTTCGCGCCCGGAGGCGACCGGATCGTGTGCGAGCGGATCTACTTCGACACGGCCACGATCGCTCAGCAGCTACTCGGCGACGACCAGGTGCCGGCCTGAGCGGCGACGGGCGGAGGTAGGCTCGGGGCGATGGCCGCCGACTTCATCACCCGGTCCGACAAGCGGGGCGAGGGCAGCTACCTGCCGAGCTTCGAGTTCGACGGGCCGTTCGTGGACGACCTGCAACCGTCCATGCCCGACACGGTCCGGGAGATGCCGGGATGGCTCAGGGACGAGGACGTGCTGAAGCTGTACGAGCTCGCCTCCATGACCCCTGGCCCGATCCTCGAGATCGGCTCCTACCAGGGCAAGTCGAGCGTGGTGCTGGCCACGGCGCTGGAGCGCCGCGGGCGCCCGGGGCGCATGATCTCGGTGGACATCGATCCCGAGGCGCTGGCCTCGGCGCGGGCACGGATCCGCGATCAGGGTCTGGCCGGCCGCGTGAGCTTCATCCAGGGAACATCGCGTGCGCTGACACGGGCCGTGCCGGGCCTGCGCCCCTCGCTCGTGTTCGTGGACGGCGACCACTCGGAGGCCGGGGTACGCCGCGACCTCGCGGTGCTCGAATCGCGCGTGCCCGACGGCGGGCTGCTGCTCTTCCACGACTACCTGGATGACCGCAATGCGGACCCGGCCGAGAAGCACATGGGGGTGGTGCAGGGCGTGGCCGAGAGCTGGGTGGCGGCGGACTGCGACTTCGCCGGCGTGTTCGGCTGCTGCGCCCTGTTCCGCCGCCGCACCGGGCGGCTCCGGTCCGCCGGCGCCCGTCGACCTGAGTCATCTCGAGGCCCGCGCCGAGGACGGACTGCCGCCGCTCATCGACCTGACGGATCGCGACGACCTGCGCATGCGCTACCTCCAGCGCGTGCGGCGGCCGCTCGGACGCTGGGCCCGGCGCCGGCTGGGCCGCGAGCGAGCGCTCTAGGCCGCGGGCTCGGCCGCGGAGGCGCGCGGCCCGGGGATCCCGCGGAACCCGAAGGCCGCCGGCTCACGGCCGGCCTGCACGAACCAGCACTCCCCGGTGGCGTCAGAGGCGAAGAGCGCCACCACGGCGTCGGCCACCTCCTCGGCCGGGATGATCGGCAGTCCCGCGGCGTTCAGGCCCTCTCGGATGCCCTCGATGATCGCCGACTCCGCGAAGCCCGGGCACACCGCGTTGTAGCGGACGCCCCTGTCCGCGAGGGCGGGCCCCAGAGAGCGGGCGAGGCCCACCACGGCATGCTTGTTCGCCGAATAGATCGGGTCGTAGGGCGTTCCGGTGAGCCCGGCCAGCGACGCGGTGGCCACGATGGCACCGCCGCCGCGCGCGGTCAGGGCGGGCAGTACCGCGTTGGTGCCGAACACCACGCCGTCGAGGTTCACACCCATGGCCAGGCGGTAGCGGTCGAGGTCGAAGTCCTCGCCGAGGCCGGTGCCGCTCACCACCCCGGCGTTCAGGTGCACGAGGTCGAGGCCGCCGCAGCGCTCCAGCGCGAAGTCCACCATCGCCTGGTTGTCCTCGGGCCTCGACACGTCCCTGGCCAGCAGAGGAGCAGGACGGTTGCGTCCGGTGCAGCGAGGAGGTCGATGCCCCGTGCCGTCGCACGCTGCTGCTCGGTGTCGAAGTCGTGGAACGTTCCGCTGTCGAGCACGAGGCGGAAGCCCGCCGCGAGGCCGGCGCCCGGCAGGTCGGTGACATCCCAATGGACAAGCTCGAGCACGACGCCTGCGTCCTCGGCGCGGGCGCGTGCCGGGTCAGCGCCGACTCCACGATGTCGACCCCGGTGACCTGCCAGCCCCGTTGCGCGAGCTCGACGGACCAGATCCCGCTGCCGGTCCCGATGTCGAGTGCCCGGCCGTACGGCAGCTCCCGGCCCTGTTCCTCCCGCTCGAACAGATCCCGGAGGGTCTCGGTGAACACCGGCTCGTCAGCCGCGTCCTCCCATGGGTGGAACCCGACCCGGTACGCGAGGCGGTAGTTCATCGCGATCCTCCTCGAGGCTCGCCGCAGCTCGCCCATGAACAGGAAAGGGGGCTTGGTCCGAAGACCAAGCCCCCCATCCGTGAACTCGTTGCGGTTGGTCAGGGAAGCTGTGCTCGTACGGCGCCACCGGGGAACTCACCGGTGTGCACGTTCAGGTAGTAGTCCTGCGGGTTGCTCGCCAGCAGGGCACCGAGCGCCGAGTTGGTCGTGCACGTCTTCGACTTCTGGTACTTCTTGCCCGTCTGGACCGGCGCGTTCAAGGTCAGGACGACCGGTCCGTCAACGCCGGCGGCACCCTGATGGATGTGCGCCGCGGTCGCGGGAGCGATGCCGGTGAACTTCTTGAACTTCACGCAGATCGACCCGGTCTTCCCCTTGACCTTCACGCCCCCGTAGCCGAGCCCCTCCGGATCGCCGGCTCCGACCTCCTGAGCGCCTGTCAGCACGACGTCGTACTTCGCGTTCGGCGACGCGGCCGACGCGGAGCCGATCAGGGTGGTCACGCCAACGCCCGTCACCAGGCCCAACGTGCATGCCGTCGCGACCGTAGCGACCAATCTGCGGTTCTTCATGGAACGTCCCCTCATCAAGTACGAGCTCTGGGCCCGAGTATCCCGGCTACCAGCCGGGATAGCAACGCCGAGATCTCTGTGTGCGGTCGTCGTGAGGTTCGAAGGCTCGAGCCTGGCCGCGCGACCGAACAGGGACCAGGTGGGCCCCTCGTTGTTGTTATCGCTGGAACCTTCGAGAAGGAAACGGGCTGTCCCCGAGGCCCCAATTCGTTTGCCGGGTCAGCGCTGGATGAACGCGGTGTACCCGTAGCCCGATCCGACCTCGCGCTGGTTCGGGTCGCGCCGCAGCTTCCGCGCCTCTTCCCGGTTCGCGATGGTCACCACCGCGCTGAACTGGTCTTCCGGTCGTCGAGCGCGCTGCTCGCCGAGCAGCCACGCGATGTCCGGCTCGACCCGCGTGTCGTAGCCGGCCCGCTCCAGCTGCAACAGCACGCCGGCGGTGGGGGGCCAGGTGTCGCCGCCGAGCTGCACGAGGACGGGGCCGGCGTCGGGCCTCGGGCAGCGCGGCGCGCAGGTCGCGCGACAGCACACCCACCGAAGGTGGCCCCCACGGGGCCGGCGCGCCGGAGCTCACCCCCGACCAGGTGTTGATCACCGCGAACACCATCACCGCCGCGACCAGCGCAATCAGCGGCCCCCGGCGCAGCGATCGGGCCGGGTCCGCGCTGGCTCGTCGTCGCGCCGAGCGGGTGATGAAGGTCAGCCCGACGCCGATCCAGGCGGCGACGCCGACCACCGACGTCCAGAGCTCCAGGTAGTCGTAGATCGGACCCACGATCCGCCCGGTCGACCACGCCGCCACCAACGCGCCGGCGACCACGAGGCAAAAGAGCTGCACCGCTGGCCACACCTTGCGGCGGACGGCCAGCGCGGCGGCACCCACCGAGCGCGGCGAGCGTGACGTACCCGGCCCAGTCCGGTGGTGCCTCGTCGTGCGTGTTGGCCGTCTCCAGCGTCGCGAGCTGATCGGGGAGCGCACCGCTCTCGGCCAGCGTCGCGTCGAGGCCGTCGCCGAACGTGTGGTCCGGCGTGGTCTCGTCGAAGAACCGGCGGAGCTCGCTGATGTTGCCCTTCTCGTCGCGCAGCTCCTGGTAGATCGGTGGCGCCCACATCACCCCGAGCAGGCCGACGGTAGCGACCAGGGCGAAGAGCACCCGACGGAGGTGCAGCCGATCGTCGCGGCGACGCCAGCCGACGACGAGCAGCGCGACCCCGCCGATTGCCAGCATCACGCCGACCGTCCCCGCGAAGCCGACGTGGCTCTGCACGAGGAACGTTCCGAGCGCGGCCGCGGGAAACGCGCTCGGTGCTGCCGCCGAGCACGCTCCACACGAGCATGACGAGTGCGAGGAGCGGGAGGATCGTGATCCAGGGGTTCCACGGGGTGCGGAGCACGTCCGGCCCGAGGGCCCAGAGGTAGATCCCGATCAACGCCATCGTCCACCACACCGCGCCGGCCCCGACCCGTCGCCACACGAGCCAGGCGATGAGCACCACGGAGGCGGTGGCCATGAGCAGGGCGGCGACGTTCAGCGCGAACGACTGGCTGCCCAGGATCCGGTAGGGCAGCGCGAGCACGTAGAACAGCGCCGGCCCCGGATGGTGCCATTGGAATCGCGAGTACGGACCGACGAGCACGAGGTGGTGACCGACCTCGCGCACCCTCGCTTCGAGCAGCGCGTCGTCGCCCCACGGGACGATGCGGTCGCGGTAGGCGGTGGCGCAGGCGATGGCCGCGACCACCAGCGGCAACACGGTGAGCCCGACTGCGGTGACCGGATGGACGACAACCCGCGCGACGCGGTTCGAGGAAGCAGTGATGGCCGTCACGCTAGGCGGCGCCGTGCCTGATCCTCGGCTGCCCAGCCGAAATCCTCCGCGACCCGCCGCGGGCGCGCGCGCCTGCCCCTGGAAACGGTGCCTCCCCGGGTAGCCTCGACGGCACGATGAACGCTGCCACCGGCGTGAGGCGCAGCGCGCGCATCGAGCGCGCAAGCTGGCCCGCCGCTATGCGATCGCCGTCGTGGTGGTCGTCGGCGTCGCCCTCGCGTTGCGGCTCTACCACCTCGGCGCGCAGAGCTTCTGGGTCGACGAGATCAGCGTCGCGTCGTTCGTGCGGTCCGGTCATCTCCTCACCGAGCTGCGCGATCGCGGCGGCCCTTCGAGCCGCCGTTGCACTACCTCGGGGTGCTCGCGGCGTTGCAGCTGCCGTTCGGGTTCGAGACCGCGGCGCGGATCCCGGCCGCGGTCTACGGCACGCTCGAGGTGCTCGGGCTCATCCTGTTGACCCGCGAAGCGACGGCCGCCGGGCGCCGGCGCTCGTGGCCGGCCTGCTGCTCGCTGGTCGCGCCGTTCGCGGTGCGCTACGGCCAGGAGAACCGGTACTACACGACCTTCTCGGCCCTCGCGCTGCTCACCTGGTGGCTTGGCTCCGGGGCGTGCGGATCAAGACCCTCGGCGCGTGGGTCGCCTACGGGATCGTGGCCGCGCTGCTCCTGCTCACCCATCCGTTCGCGCCGCTCGTGCTCGGGATCCAGGGCATCGTGATGCTCGTCCTCGCCATCCGGTCGGCCGAGCCAACGTGGTCGCGGCCTGTCCGGCTACGTGACCGGCGCGGTGCTCGCGATCGTACTGGCCGCGCCCTGGTACATCTGGGTGCGTTCCGCTGGATCCCCGACCTGCGCGACGGCAAGTCGTACTCGCTGAACCCGCCGGCGCAGGCGGACGTCGAGCTCGCGCCGGACCTGTTCAAGCGCACCGCGGAATGGCTGCTCGGCAACTCGCCGCGCGTCACGCCGCTGGTCGTATCCTCGTGATCGCGGCGGTGATCGCGCCGCTCATCACCTTCGGCGCGGACCCGGCGCGTCGCGGCCGGGTGATGGCGTACACGCTGGGCGTCTTCCTGATCCTGGTGCCGCTGGCGACCGCGATGGGCACGTACTTCGCGTTCCGGCGCATCGAGTCGCTCCTCCCGCCGCTGATCCTCCTGGCCGCGCTCACGCTCGTCGGGTTCGGCGACCGCATCGCCGGCCGTCCGCCCGCCAGCGAGCGCGGCGGCGGGTGGGCATCGCCGCGGTCGCGGGCTGCGGTTGCCGTCGTCGTGGCGGTCTCGGCGGTCGCGACGGCGAAGTACTACCGCAGTGAGAAGTCCGACTACCGCGCCTGGCCCGGGTCGTGGGAACCGCGCCGCCGGACTCGCTCGTCGTGATCGGCCCGGTCGACGAACGCTGGGTGCCGTGGATCCGGAACTACCTGGAGTGGAAGGACGTCGACCGACCGGTGAAGTTCCTCGTCGCGGGACAGCCCGCGCCCGAGCTGGCCTTCGACGGCGGCCCGGTGATCTGGCTCACCGGCTCGCCGCCGACCGATCCCAACGCTGGCGACGAGCCCGCTCAACGACATCGACCGGATGCAGGTCATCGCCGGCGACCGCTCCGTGCGGCAGGCGATCCTGCCCTGGTTCGTGTCCACGTCGAACCCCGCGACGCGCGACGAGCTCCGCGAGCAACGCGACTCCGTCTTCACCCTCCCGCCGTTCATGGACGCGCCGTAGCCACCACGTCGTGGCGAACACGATCAGGCGATGAAGTACTTCGCCTCGGGGTGGGGGACGATGATCGCCGAGGTGCTCTGCTCGGGCTCGAGCTGGAACTCCTCGGTGAGCACGACGCCGATCTTGTCGAGCGTCGAGCAGCTCGTCGAGCTTCACCTGGTCCTCGAGGTCGGGGCACGCCGGGTAGCCCCACGAGTACCGCGACCCGCGGTACTGCTGGCGGAACAGGCCGGCGAGCGACGGCCGTCCTCGTCGGCGAAGCCCCACTCCTCGCGGATGCGGCGGTGCCAGAGCTCGGCGAGCGCCTCGGTCATCTCCACCGAGAGCCCGTGGGTGAAGAGGTACTCCGCGTACTTGTTCGCCGCGAACAGCTCCTGCTCGCGCTCGGTCGCGCGGCTTGCCCGACGGTCATCACGTGGAACGCGGCGTAGTCGGCGTCGCCGAGCTGTCGACCGGGCGGAAGAAGTCCGAGATGCAGAGGAAGCGGTCCTTCTGCTGGCGCGGGAAGTGGAACCGCAGCCGCTCCTCGCGCCGGTCGTCGTCCTTCCAGACGATGAGGTCGTCGCCCTCGGAGTTCACCGGGAAGTAGCCCCACGCCACCGCGGGGACGAGCCAGCCCTCGGCCTTCGCCTCGTCGAGCGCGGCCCGCAGCTGCGGCCGGATCCCCGCCTTGAACTCCTCGTCCTACTCGCCACCCTGCGGCCGGAACTGCCACTGGTTGCGGAACAGCGCGGTCTCGTTGATGTACTTCGCGATCTCGTCGAGCGAGATGCCTTTCGCCACGCGCGCGCCGACGAACGGCGGCGTGAAGATCGGCGACGTCGGTCGCGACGTCGGAGCGGGCCGGCACCACGATCTCGCCGCGGCGGCGTCCTGCTCGAGCTGTGACTTCCGCGGCGGCAGCTTGCGCCCGCCCTCGTCGCGCCCGAAGTCGGGGTCGAGGTCGCCGGACTTCATGCCGCTCATGAGGGTGTCCATCGTGTGGAGGCCCTCGAACGCGTCCTTGCCGTAGAAGAGGCGACCTTCGTAGACCTTGCGCAGGTCCACCTCGACGTAGTTCCGGGTGAGGGCCGCGC
>CAVVYE010000008.1:0-512029 GCA_963752455.1 uncultured Thermoleophilaceae bacterium | reverse complement strand
CGCTGAATACATAGGCGCGCGGAGGCAAGCGAGGGAACTGAAACATCTCAGTACCTCGAGGAAAGGAAATCAACCGAGACTCCCCGAGTAGTGGCGAGCGAAAGGGGATCCAGCCCAAACCCGGCGGATGTAAGCGGACACGCGTTGTCCGCTGGGGGTTGTAGGGCGTGCTGTCCAGGTCGTGTCCGGCCTGGCGAGAGTCATAAAGCCAGCTGCTAGCCGAAGATCCGTGGAATACGGACACCACAGCGGGTAACAGTCCCGTAGGCGAAAGCAGTCGGCCTCTCGATGCGCGTTCCTGAGTAGGACCGTGCCCGTGAAACGCGGTCCGAATCTGGGGGGACCACCCTCCAAGGCTAAGTACTCCCTGATGACCGATAGCGGACTAGTACCGTGAGGGAAAGGTGAAAAGTACCCCGGAAGGGGAGTGAAATAGTACCTGAAACCATGTGCCTACAAGCGGTCGGAGCACCTTCGTGGTGTGACGGCGTGCTTTTTGCATAACGAGCCGGCGAGTTACTCGTTACTGGCAAGGTTAAGCGATGAGCGGAGCCGCAGCGAAAGCGAGTCCGAACAGGGCGACTCAGTCAGTGGCGGTAGACCCGAAACCGGGCGAGCTATCCATGGGCAGGCTGAAGCGAGGGTAAGACCTCGTGAAGGGCCGAACCGACCTAGGTTAAAAACTGGGCGGATGACCTGTGGATCGGAGTGAAAGGCTAATCAAGCCCGGAGATATCTGGTTCTCTCCGAAATATATTTAGGTATAGCCTCCGGCAATGCCTATTGGCCGTAGAGCTACTGTTTGGACTAGGGGCCTTACCAGGTTACCGACTTCAGGCAAACTCCGAAGACCAATAGGTGTACCCGGGGAGTCAGCTTGCGGGGGATAAACTTCGTAGGCAAGAGGGGAACAACCCAGACCGCCAGCTAAGGTCCCTAAGTACTAGCTAAGTGGTAAACGATGTCCAAATGCAGAGACAACCAGGAGGTTGGCTTAGAGGCAGCCACCCTTGAAAGAGTGCGTAACAGCTCACTGGTCAAGTGTTCGGGCGCGGAAAATGTAACGGGGCTCAAGCTAGTCACCGAAGCTGCGGGTGCACACGATCCTTCGGGATCGAGTGCGCGGTAGGAGAGCGTTCCCAGCGCCAGTGAAGCGGCGACGGAAGTCAGCCGTGGAGGCCTGGGAAGTGAGAATGCCGGCGTGAGTAACGAAAGAGGGGTGAGAATCCCCTCCACCGATTGTCCAAGGTTTCCTGAGCAACGCTCTTCGGCTCAGGGTCAGTCGGGACCTAAGGCGAGGCCGAAAGGCGTAGTCGATGGCCAACGGGTTGATATTCCCGTACCACGTCGCGTCCGTTATGACCGATGGGGGGACGAGGAAGGCTAAGGGTACCCGCCGACGGTTGTGCGGGGGTAAGCGTGTAGCCAGGGCTCTCAGGTAAATCCGGGAGCCTGTTCAGGTGAGGCGCGATGCCAGCTGGCCGGAAGGCCGGCGAGTCCCCGATGCCATACCTCCGAGAAAAGCCTCTAGGCAGGACGTGCGTGCCCGTACCAAAACCGACACAGGTGGACAAGTAGAGCATACTAAGGTGATCGAGATAACCCTCGTTAAGGAACTCGGCAAAATGGCCCCGTAACTTCGGGAGAAGGGGCGCCCCGGTAGGGTGAAGCGCTTGCGCGTGGAGCCCGAGGGGGCCGCAGTGACTTGACCCAAGCGACTGTTTACCAAAAACACAGGTCTCTGCTAAGTCGCAAGACGACGTATAGGGGCTGACGCCTGCCCGGTGCCGGAAGGTTACGTGGAGGGGTTAGCTGGCTTCGGCCGGCAAAGCTCTGAAACTAAGCCCCGGTAAACGGCGGCGGTAACTATAACCGTCCTAAGGTAGCGAAATTCCTTGTCGGGTAAGTTCCGACCTGCACGAATGGCGTAACGACTTGGGTGCTGTCTCAACGAGGGGCTCGGTGAAATCGCAGTCTCGGTGAAGATGCCGAGTACCCGCGGCAAGACGGAAAGACCCCGTGAACCTTTACTACAACCTGATATTGGAGTCTGAGGCATCTCGCTCAGGATAGGTGGGAGGCTTTGAAGCAGGAACTGCGGTTCCTGTGGAGCCACCCTTGAGATACCACCCTTGGTGTCTTGGGCTTCTAACACCGCGCCGTGAATCCGGGCGGTGAACAGTGTCAGGCGGGTAGTTTGACTGGGGCGGTCGCCTCCTAAAATGTAACGGAGGCGCGCAAAGGTTCCCTCAGCACGGTTGGAAATCGTGCGTAGAGTGTAAAGGCAATAAGGGAGCTTGACTGCGAGACAGACATGTCGAGCAGGTGCGAAAGCAGGCCTTAGTGATCCGGCGGTAGCAAGTGGAAGCGCCGTCGCTCAACGGATAAAAGGTACTCCGGGGATAACAGGCTTATCGGGCCCAAGAGTCCACATCGACGGCCCGGTTTGGCACCTCGATGTCGGCTCGTCGCATCCTGGGGCTGAAGTAGGTCCCAAGGGTTGGGCTGTTCGCCCATTAAAGCGGTACGCGAGCTGGGTTCAGAACGTCGCGAGACAGTTCGGTCCCTATCTGCCGTGGGCGTTGGAGAGTTGAGAGGAGTCGTCCCTAGTACGAGAGGACCGGGACGAACGCACCTCTGGTGTACCAGTTGTCCCGCCAGGGGCACCGCTGGTTAGCTACGTGCGGACCGGATAACCGCTGAAGGCATCTAAGCGGGAAGCCGACCTCGAGATGAGCTCTCCCATCCTCTAGAAGGAGTAAGACCCCTGGAAGACCACCAGGTGATAGGCCGGATGTGTAAGCACAGCGATGTGCTCAGCAGACCGGTACTAATGGTTCGAGGGCTTGACGGATTTTTGATTTGCCCGTCTATTGGCTGCTGTGCAGTTTTCAAGGCCCGGAGAGGGGCCCGGTCTCGACTCGCTTCGGTGGCGATAGCGAGAGGGCCACACCTCTTCCCATTCCGAACAGAGAAGTTAAGCCTCTCAGCGCCGATGGTACTTGGGCCTCGCGGCCCTGGGAGAGTAGGTCGCCGCCGATTCTTTCTTGACAGGGCCGCTCCCCGAGGGCGGCCCTGTCGTCGTTCTGGGACGGCCGGTCTCCGCGGCCGGCCTAGACTGCGGGCGTGCCGCTCTCCCGCTCTACACTCACCCCCGATGCCCGTCCCTCGGACTCCCTTCCGCTCGCCGCATCCACGCTCGGCATCGTGCTGGGAGTGGTGGGCGTGGTGTTCGTGGTGTTCCTCGTGGGCGGCATCCTCGGCGCGCGCGCCCGCGCCGCCCAGGAGGCCAAGACCTTCGCCGCGCACGTGGCCGCGGCCGATGTGGCGCTCGAGCAGGCGCGTGCCGGCGACCGCGGATGGGACCGCGAGGCCATGCTCGGGGTCGCGAGGCAGGCTCTCGGCGAGTCGCGGCCCGAGCTGAGCGACGCGGAGCTCCACCTGGTGCTCGTGGACGACCGCCCCGGGGTGGAGGAGGACCGTGCCCACTTCCTCGCGTCCCATCCCGATGGCAAGGCGAAGGTGGTCTTGGGCCGTCGCGGCGAAAACTGGGTGACCGAGAGCGTCACCTAGCCGGCCGGTGGGATCCGCGCCGGCGAGCGCCGAAGAGCTGATTTCCGGGTTCGAGCCCGAGAACGACCTCGAGCGGACGGTGGCCGCGGATCCGCGGGTACTCGAGGGGCTGGCGTGGGGGAGGCCGAGGCGCGCGCATCCCGAGGGTTCCGTGGGTGCCCACGTGGCCGATCTGCTGGCCACGATCGACGCCTGGGGCGAAACCGGTGCGCGCAGGCAGGACCTGCGCTTCCTCGCCCTGGTTCACGACGCGTGCAAGGGGGCGGTGAGCCCGCTCCGCACCAAGCGCGGCGAGAACCATCACGCCATGCGCGCCCGCCGCCTGGCCGAGGCCTACACGAGCGACGAGCGGCTCCTGGCCGTGGTGGAGATGCACGACCGCCCCTACTCGCTGTGGAAGCGGCTGCGCCGCAGGGGAAGCCTCGACCCCGCCCGGGTGGACGCGATGCTGGCTCGGATACCGGACCTGCAGCTGTTCATGCGCTTCGTGGAGCTCGACGGGTCCACCGAGGGCAAGCACCCCGAGCCGATCGAGTGGCTGCGCGAGCAGATGATCCAGCGCGGGCTGGATCCGGGTCCGGAACGGACCGGCTAGACGGACAGGCAGAGCTGCTCGGGCGGAGCGGGCGCTCCGCCGCGGCAACGTGCGCCGGCCTGCGGGCGCGCCGGTGCCTCCGGGGCGCCCGTCCGGCGCGCGTGCGCGCTGAGGGCCAGCCGCCGGATCTCGCCGGCGGCGTCCCGCTGCTCCCGGCAGCCGGCGGTGGAGAACATGGCTGCGGCCGCCAGGCGCCGGGCCGCGGGGGTGGCGGCCGCGCCCGGATGCGGGGCGGAGGGCACCGAACCCCGCCCGGACGCGGCCGCACCACCCACGACGTTGCGGCGTCCCGCGGCGCGCGCGACGTCTCCGCCGGCGCCTCCCAGCCGCGGGCCCTGCTCTGAGCCGGAAAGTGGGGCACTCGGGGAGCCGGCGGCGGATGCCGCCAGCCCGTACTCGCCGAGCGTTGAGAACTCGACGATGAGGTCGAGCGCCGCGCCAAACCGATCTCTGAAGCCGGGGAACATGTGTTCGCAAGCTAGTCCGGGCGGCGGATGGAAGGGCCTCCAGCCTGCAAGTTCCGTTGCAGCGGCTCGGCGGAGCGGGGGCGGTACGCTGGCCGCGTGAATGAGCCCTTTCGGCACCGGATGCGGGTTCGCTGGTCGGAGTGCGATCTCCAGGGCGTCGTGTTCTACGCCCACTACCTCGCGTACTTCGACATCGCGATGACCGAGCTCTGGCGGGAGGTCGTGATCCCGCACGGCGAGATGATGGACACCGGGGCCGACATGGTGGTGGCCGAGGCCCGGATCACCTACCGCGCGTCGGCGCGCTTCGACGACGAGATCGAGCTCGTGGCGCAGGTCGTGAGGCTCGGCACCACGTCCATGACCACCGCGCTGCGCATCGAACGGGCGCCGGAGGGCGCGCTCCTGGTGGAGGGGGAGCTGCACCACGTGTTCGTGGATCCGGAGACGCTCCGCAAGCGGGAGATCCCCACTGCCGTGAGGGAGGCCCTCGGCCCGGTGGCCACGGACGGCGTGCCGGAGGACCTGCCGCAGGGAGTCTGATGCTCCACCTCAGGATCGTGGCTCCCCCCGACCGGGCGGCACGTGCCATGGAGATCCTCTGCGGCTCGTCGTCCGTGCTCAACGTCGTGCACCTCGAGAACGCCGCTCAACGGCCCGACGGCGACCTGATCATGTGCGACGTGGCCCGCGAGGACGCCAGCGTGATCATCGGAGACCTCAAGGAGCTGGAGATCCCGCGCTACGGGTCGATCTCCGTGGACGACGTGCAGAGCCTCATCTCCGACTCGGCCGAGAGGGCGGAGGGGGCGGCGCGGGGGCTTCCCTCGGACGCCGTGGTCTGGGAGGAGGTCGAGCAGCGCACCAGCGAGAACACCGAGCTCTCGGTGAGCTTCGTGGCCTTCATGGTCCTGGCCATGCAGATCGCGGCGGTGGGGATCCTGCTCGATCAGCCGATCCTGATCGTGGGAGCGATGGTGGTGGGGCCGGAGTTCGGTCCGCTGGCGGCACTGTCCGTGGCCCTCGTCGAGCGCCGCCCGCGACTTCGCCCGCCGCTCCCTGGCCGCGCTGGCCGTGGGGTTCCCCGCCGGAGTGTTCCTCGCGTTCCTCTCCGTGCTCGCGTTTCGCGCTCTGGGCGTGTCACCCGAGGAGTTCGATCCGGGCGCCCACCCGCTCACCGATTTCATCGCCAACCCCGACTTCTTCTCGTTCTTCGTGGCCTTCGTGGCCGGGATCGCCGGGATGCTCTCGCTCACCTCGGCCAAGTCGGGGGCCCTGATCGGCGTGCTGATCTCGGTGACCACCATCCCCGCCGCGGCGAACATCGGGCTGGCCGCGGCCTACGGAGACGCGGGCGAGGCGTGGGGAGCCGTGAGCCAGCTGGCCATCAACCTCGCGGCGATCGTGCTGGCCGGCGTGCTGACCCTCTACCTCCAGCGCCGGTTCTACGTCTCGCGCCGGCGCCGCCACCTCGACGACCCGATGCGCACCGCCGCTGGATTGCCCGTCGGCCACAGCGCCCGAAAGACGAAGGCGCGTTAGAGCGACGCCCAGATGTCGATCTTCGTGCGCACCCGCGCGATCACCTCGCTCGTGAACTCGCTGGTGGACGCGTGCCCGCCCAGGTCCGGGGTGCGCACGCCGGTGGCGGTGGCCTCGAGCACCGACTCGTAGATCGCCCGGGAGGCCGAGTCCGCGCCCTGGTGGCCGAGCTCGGAGGCGTAGTGGAGCACCGCGGCCGCGGCCAGGATCATCGCCATCGGGTTCGCGATGTCCTTCCCCTGCAGGGCGGGAGCCGTGCCGTGCGGGGCCTCGGCCATCACCGCGCGGGGCTCGAAGTCCTCGCCGAACGCCAGCAGCACGGATTCGGCGCCCGCGATCGACCCGAACATGGGCATCACCAGGTCCGAGAGGCAGTCGCCGTCCCGGTTCAGGGCCGGGATCACGAGCGGTGCGTCGGCCGCGCCCGAGATCAGCCCGGCGTAGGTGGCGTCGATCAGCACCGGGCTGTACGGGACCTCGGGATGGCGCTCGGCGGCCGCGTCCATCTCCTCCTTCAGCATCCCCTCGTACACCGGGCTCACGGTCCACTTGGGGCCGCCGTAGACGCGCCCGTGGATGCGCGAGGCCGTTCGGAACGCGTACTCGGCCACCGCCCGGCAGACGTTGCGCGAGATCCGCTCGGTGCGGTAGGCCACCTCGTCGCCGTCCTCCTCCACGCGCCACTGCTCCGCGCCGTAGGCGTCGCCCACGGCCATCCGGACCACGGCGATCGGGTAGTGCACGCCGGCGACCGGCGTGACGCCCGGGATCCGGCGGCCGGTGCGGATGATCACCTTGCCGTCGATGGCCTCGCGCAGAAGCCGGTTGGGGCTGCCCACGTCGTCCGCGCCCTCGGGGGTGACGGTGGCCGCCTTGAGGGCGAAGCCGGCCTCCCGCATGGCCGCGGCGGCCGCGGACACCACCTCGTTGTTGGTCCCGCGGCGGTTCTCCAGGGAGAGGTCGTAGTGCTCGAGCGCCACGTCCACGCGCGTGACCGCGGGGTCGAGCACGCGCAGCGCCTGCTCGAGCAGCTCCTGCCCGGTCTCGTCGCCCTCGAGGACGATAATTCTGAGTTGCTCCGCCATCGCGGCGGAATCTACCCGGGAGGAGCGAGCCCGATCGTGATCGGGCGAGCACTGCACATGCGTCTGTTCCTGGTGTCAGTCGCGCGGTGGACCGCGAGGAGGGCTGGCGCCTGTACGAGCGCCCCGGGGGCCGGCTATGCGGCGTTCTGCCGCCTCGAGCACGTCGTGCCCTGGTCGATCCAGGGAGCTCGCCTGGAGGACGAGGCGCCGGCGGGGGCCGAGGAGCCGCGCGCCCCCGGAGGCCTGCGCGGAGTGCGGCGCGGCGCCGGACGGCGAGTGGCTAACGCTGGTGCGCCACCGGGAGGGGCACCGGATCGCAGGACTGCTTCTGCTCGATCGATCACCTGCCGACTGGGCAAGGCCGGGGGTCGCTGGCGCCCGGGGTAGTCGCGGACTAGCCCTCGCGGGCCAGGCCCAGCTCGTCCGCGCGCTCCTCCATCGCGGCGATCACGAAGGCCAGATGCTCGTCGAAGTCCACCCCGAGGTCCTCGGCTCCGCGCCGGACGCTCTCCCTGTCCACCCCGGCGGCGAAGCTCGGCTGCTTGAGCTTCTTCTTCACGGACTTGGGCGTCATTCCCACGATGCCGGTGGGCCGCACCATCGCGCACGCGGACACGAATCCCGACAGCTCGTCCACGGCGTAGAGGGTCTTGGCCATCGTGGACTCGCGCGGCACCTCGAGGAAGTCGGCATGCCCGGCCACGGCATCGATCAGCTCATCCGGGTACCCGCGCTCGCGGAACAGGGCCAGCGCGGTGCGCGGGTGGCCGGTGGCGCTGTCCATGTCGGGATGGCGCTCGTAGTCCAGGTCGTGCAGCAGCCCGGTGACGGCGTAGAGCTCCTCGTCCTCGCCGAACTCGCGGGCGTAGGCGCGCATGGCCGCCTCCACGCCCAGCATGTGCTTCCGGAGCGAATCGGACTCGGTCCACTCGCACACCATCTGCCACGCTTCGTCCCTGGTCGGCGCCGTGCCGCCGCTGCTCTCGGCCATCCGGGGCAGGGTATCCGGCACGGGAGCCGAAATCGGAGGCCAATGGCCTCGGGTACCCTTCCTCAGCCGCTCGCCGAGCGGCCCTCAACGGAACGGCGCATGCAGAAGTTCATCATCGAAGGCGGCTCTCCCCTCTCGGGGACCATCACACCAGCGGGCAACAAGAATGCCGCGCTGCCGGCCCTTGCCGCATCGCTGCTCACCGACCAGGAGGTCGTGCTCCGCAACGTCCCGCGCATCCGCGACGTGGAGGCGATGGTGGCCCTCCTCGTGAACCTGGGCGTGAAGGCCGAGTGGCGCGAGGAGAACGTGGTGGCGCTCAGGGCCGACGAGATCACGAGCACCACCGTGGACGCGACCCTGGCCGAGCGCATCCGCGCCTCCTTCCTGCTGGCCGGGCCGCTGCTCGCCCGCTTCGGGCGGGCCGACATGCCGCCGCCCGGGGGAGACGTGATCGGCCGCCGGCGGCTCGATCCCCACCTCGACGCCTTCCGCGCCCTGGGGGCCGAGGTGCACGCCGAGCGCTCGTTCGAGCTGGTGGCCCCCAAGGGCCTCCGGGCATGCGACTTCTTCATGGACGAGCCGTCGGTGATGGCCACCGAGAACGCCCTGATGGCGGCCGCGCTGGCCCCCGGGTCCACGGTGATCCACAACGCCGCCGGCGAGCCCCACGTGCAGGACCTGGCTCGCCTGCTGATGCAGATGGGCGCCCGGATCGAGGGCATCGGCTCGAACCGGATGGTGGTGCACGGACAGGATCACCTCGGCCGGAGCCGACTACACGATCGGGCCCGACTACATCGAGGTGGGCAGCTTCATCGCGCTGGCCGCCTGCACCGGCGGCGCGCTGCGCATCCGCGACGTGGTGGCCGAGGACCTGCGCATGACCCGCCTGTGCTTCGAGCGGCTGGGCTGCGAGATCGAGATCGACGGGACCGACGTGGTGGTGCCCCCGGACCAGAAGCTGCGCATCCGTTCCGACGAGGGCGACGCGGTGTCCAAGATCGAGGACGGTCCGTGGCCCGCCTTCCCGGCCGACCTCACCAGCATCGCGCTGGCCATGGCCACCCAGGCCGAGGGCCTCGTGCTGATCCACGAGAAGATGTTCGAGAACCGCCTTTTCTTCGTCGACAAGCTCGTGTCGATGGGCGCTCGGGTGATCGTCTGCGACCCGCACCGCGCGGTCGTCAGCGGCCCGAGCCGTCTTCACGGTGAGCGCATGGAGAGCCCGGACATCCGGGCCGGGATGGCGATGCTCATCGCGGCGCTGTGCGCCGAGGGCCGCTCCGAGATCGGCAACATCCGCCAGATCGACCGCGGCTACGAGCGCATCGACGAGCGCCTGCGGGCCCTGGGCGCGCGCATCGAGCGCGTGGCCACAGAGCGCGTCGCCGTCTAGCCGGACGCGGAGGAGCGAATGACCCACCCGATCCCGCCGGGCACCCGGGACGTGCTTCCCGACGAGATGCGCGAGCTGCGCGCGATCACCGAGCGCATGCGCACCTCGCTCGAGGGCGAGGGCTACGGCGAGATGTACACGCCGGCCCTGGAGTACGAGTCCGTGCTGCGCCGCGGGGACGACCGCGCCGCGGGCGCGGCCTACCGGCTGTTCGACGAGCACGGCGAGGTGCTGGCGCTGCGCTCCGACGCCACGATCCCGATCGCCCGGGTGGTGGCCACGCGCTTCCGCGACGCCGAGCCGCCGTTTCGCCTCTGTTACTTCACCCACTCCTACCGGGCCGTGGACCGCGGGGTGGGGGAGTCGCGCGAGTTCCTCCAGAGCGGTCTCGAGCTGGTGGGCGTTCCCGGCCCCGAGGGAGAGGCCGAGGTGGTGGCCGTGGCCGTGGCGGCACTCCAGGAGGCCGGCCTGCGCCGCCACCGGGTGGGCGTGGGCGACAGCTCGCTCTACCGCCGCCTGCTGCTGGCGTTCGGCGTGCCCGAGGAGAGCCACACGCCGCTGCTCGAGGCGCTCTCGCGGCGCGACCTCGTGGGCCTCGACCTGGAGGTGAACCGGCTCGGCCTCGGCGGCGCCGAGCGGGACCTGCTCATGCGCCTTCCCGAGCTCCGGGGCGGGCCGCGAGGTGCTGGACCGCGTGGACGGCCCCGCGGCGGAGGCCGCCGAGGGCCTGCGCCATCTGTATGAGCTGCTGGACCGAGCGCGGCGTGGCCGACCGGGTGATCTTCGACCTGGGCCTCGTCAGGGCGCTCGGCTACTACACCGGCGCCGTGTTCGAGGTCTATGACCCCGCCGTGGGCTTCACGCTCGGTGGCGGTGGCCGCTACGACGACCTGATCGGCCGCTTCGGCCGCGACCTGCCCGCCTGCGGCATCGCGGTGGACGTGGAGCGCGTGCACATGGCCCAGGCCGCCGAGGAGGCGCTGCGATGAGCGACCGCCTGATGATGGCGGTGCCGCGCGGTGCCCTCTTCGGGGAGACGCTCGATCTTCTGGAGCGGATCGGCACGGACGTGTCCGAGGTGCGCTCGAACGACCGCAAGCTGCTCTTCGCGGAGCCCGGGATCGTGACCATGCGCCCCAGCGACGTGCCCACCTACGTGGAGCACGGCTCCGCCGACATCGGGATCACCGGCAAGGACGTGCTGCTCGAGCAGGAGCAGCGCAAGGTCTACGAGCTGCTGGACCTCGGATACGGGCGCTGCACCATGGTGGTGGCCACGCAGAGGGGCGGCGACCCGATCGGCTCGGCGCTGCGGCGTCTCGGACGGGTCCGGATCGCCACCAAGTACCCGCGGGTGGCCGCCCGGCACTTCGCCGAGACCGGGCCGCCAGGTGGAGATCGTGGAGGTCAAGGGCTCGGTGGAGCTGGCTCCGCTCACCGGCCTCGTGGACGGGATCGTGGACCTCACCGCCACCGGGCGCACCCTGGTGGAGAACGACCTTCAGGTGGTGGAGGAGATCGGGCTGTGCACGGCACGCCTGATCGCCAATCCGGTGTCCCACAAGCTCAAGGCGGCCGCCGATCGACCGCCTGGTGGAGAAGCTGCGCTCGTGAGGATCTCCCGGGTGGACAGCTGGAGCCGGCCGGCCCCGCCGGCCGGGGTGGAGGCGCGAGGTGCGGGCCGTGCTGGCCGAGGTGCGCGACGGCGGCGACGCCGCGGTGCTGGAGCTCACCGAGCGCTTCGACCGCGCCGAGCTGCGGCCCGAACGAGCTGCGCGTGGACGCGCACACGCTCGATGCATCGGTGGGGGTGCTCGAGCCGGCCGTGCTCGACGGCATCCGGACCGCCATCGCAAACGTCCGCGCGGTGGTGGAGGCGCAGCTGCGCGAGCCCACCGTGGTGGAGCTGCCCGCGGGGCAGCGGGTGGAGGTGGCCGAGCCGCCGGTTCGCCGCGCGGGTCTCTACGTGCCCGGCGGCCGGGCCGCCTACCCCTCCACCGTGGTGATGCTGGCCGTGACCGCCCGCGCCGCCGGGGTGGACGAGATCGCCGTGTGCGCGCCGCCCGGGTCCGGGTGGCGAGGCGCATCCGGTGATCCTGGCCGCGTGCGTGCTCTGCGGGGTCACCGAGGTCTACCGGATGGGCGGCGCCCAGGCGATCGGCGCCCTGGCGTTCGGAACCGAGTCGGTGCCGGCCGTGGACGTGATCGCCGGACCCGGGCAACGCCTACGTGCAGGAGGCCAAGCGCCAGGTGCTGGGGACCGTGGGAATCGACGGGCTTCAGGGGCCCAGCGAGCTGGTGGTGGTGGCCACGCGCCCGGCCGACGCCGAGCTGATCGCGCTGGACCTGCTGGCCCAGGCCGAGCACGGGGAGGAGAGCCCGCTGTGGGCGGTGTCGCCCGACCAGGGCCTGCTGGACGAGATCGGGGCGGCGGTGGAGCGCCTCGCGCCCGCCCGCCCGAGCGCCGCCGAGGCCCACCTGCAGCTCGTGCCCGCGCGCCGACGCAGCCGCGGCGGTGCGGATCGCCGACGAGATCGCCCCCGAGCACCTGGAGCTGGTGGGCGACGAGGCCGAGGCGCTGGCCGGACGTGTCCGGGCCGCGGGCTGCGTGTTCGTGGGCCGGGGGGCGGCCACCGCGTTCGGCGACTACGTGGCCGGCTCGAACCACGTGCTGCCCACCGGTGGTGCCGGGCGGTTCCAGTCCGCGCTGTCCGCGGCCACCTTCCGGAGGCGAATGGCTCGCGTATCGTTGCCCGGCGAGGCGGCGGCCCGCCTCGCGCCCGCCGGCGCCGCACTGGCCCGCGCCGAGGGCTTTCCCGTACACGCCGAGTCCATGGAGCGCCGGGCGTGAGCCGTAGCGCCGACATCCACCGCACCACCAGTGAGACCGACGTCGAGCTCCGGCTCGAGCTGGACGGCGTGGGCGCGGGCGAGCGCTCCACCGGGGTCGGCTTCTTCGACCACCTCCTGGACGCGCTGGCGCGCCACGGCGGCCTGGACCTGGACGTGCGCGTGGAGGGGGACCTCGAGACCGGCCCTCACCACACCGTGGAGGACACCGGGCTGGCGCTCGGGCGGGCCCTGGACGAGGCGCTGGGCGACCGCGCGGGCATCGTGCGCTACGGACACGCGGTGATTCCCATGGACGAGGCCCGAGCGAGCTGCTCGGTGGACGTGTCCGGGCGGCCCTTCCTGGTCTTCGAGGGCTCCTTCCCCGAGGTGACGGTGGGGGACTTCGACACCGACCTGGCCGAGGAGTTCCTTCGCGCGGTGGCCACCACCGCCCGGCTCACGCTCCACCTGCGGGTGGAGGCCGGCGCCAACGCGCACCACATGGTGGAGGCGTCCTTCAAGGCCTTCGCGCGCGCCCTGCGCGCGGCCGTGGCCATCGACCCGCGGGAGACCGGCGTGCCCTCCACCAAGGGGGTCCTGTGAGCGCCCGGGTGGCGATCCTCGACTACGGGATGGGGAACCTGCGCTCGGTGGCCAAGGCGCTCGAGCACGTGGGGGCGCGGCCCGAGCTGACCAGCGACCACGGCCTGGTGCGCGCCGCCGACGGTGTGGTGCTGCCCGGAGTGGGGGCCATGCCGAGGGCCATGGAGCACGTGCGGCGGCTCGGGCTGGACGACCTCCTGCGCGAGCGGGTGGAGGCCGGGGTGCCCGTGATCGGCGTGTGCATGGGGATGCAGCTGCTCTTCGAGTCCACCACCGAGCTGGGCGGCGCCGAGGGCATAGGCCTGCTCGGCGGCCCGGTGGAGCCGCTCGACGCCGGTGGCCTGAAGGTGCCGCAGATCGGCTGGAACCCGGTGGGCTGGCGGGGGCGCACGGCTCTGAACGAGGGCCTGCCCGACCCCTGCGCCTTCTACCACGCCAATTCCTTCGCGGCCCGCCCGAGCGACGAGTCGGACGTGCTGGGCACCGCCGGCTACGGGAGCGAGTTCGTGAGCGCCGTGGCGCGGGGGAGCCTCTACGGAGTGCAGTTCCACCCCGAGAAGTCCGGCCCTGACGGGCTGCGGCTGCTCGGGAACTTCGTGCAGAGCTGCGTTCGGGCCCCCTCGGCCTCCGCGATGATCCTTCTCCCCGCGGTGGATATCCGCGACGGCCACGCCGTGCGCCTGCGCCAGGGCGACTTCGATGACGAGACGGTGTACGCGGACGATCCGCTGGAGGCCGCACGCTCGTTCGTGGAGGCCGGCGCGCGCTTCCTTCACGTGGTGGACCTGGACGGCGCCCGGGCGGGTGAGCCCGCCAGCCTCGGCCATCTGGCCCGGATCACGCGCGAGCTCGACGTGCCCGTGCAGTACGGCGGTGGCCTGCGCTCTCTCGAGGCGGTCAGGGACGCCCTGGCCGCCGGTGCCGACCGCGTGGTGCTGGGCACCGCCGCCTACACCAACCCGGAGCTGCTCGACCAGGCCCTCGAGACATGGGGGAGCCGTGTGCTGGTGGCGGTGGACGTGCGCGGCGGCCAGGTGTCGGTGGCCGGATGGACCAAGGAGATGCAGATGCGCGGCGAGGACGTGATCGAGCGCCTGCAGCGCCGCGGGGCGTCGCGGTTCGTGTTCACCAACGTGGACCGGGACGGGATGCTCGAGGGCCCCGACCTGGACGAGATCCGGCGCGTGTCCGCCGCGGTGCGCGGGCGCTTCCTCTACTCGGGTGGGATCGGCTCGATCGACAACCTCGTCGCATTGCGCGAGCTGCGCCTGGTGAACCTGGCCGGCGTGATCTCGGGCAAGGCCCTGTACGAGGGGCGCTTCGACGTGCGCGCGGGCCAGGCCGCGCTCGAGGGTCGCGACTGATGCTGCTCCGGCGGGTGATCCCCTGCCTGGACGTGCACGACGGCCGGGTGGTGAAGGGCGTGGAGTTCGTGAACCTGCGCGACGCGGGCGACCCGGTGGAGCTGGCCGTGCGCTACCAGGAGGCGGGAGCGGACGAGATCGTGTTCCTCGACATCACCGCGTCCCACGAGAAGCGGGACACGGCGGCCGCGCTGGCGCGCCGGTGCGCCGACGACGTGTTCATCCCCTTCACCATCGGTGGCGGCGTGCGCTCGGTGGAGGACGCCCAGGCGGTGCTCGACGCCGGCGCCGACAAGGTGTCCGTGAACTCCGCGGCCGTGGCCCGGCCGGAGCTGCTGGGGGAGATGGCGGCGGTGTTCGGGGCGCAGTGCGTGGTGCTGGCGGTGGACGCCCGGCGCGACGGCGACGGCTATGGCGTGTACGTGAACGGAGGGCGCACGCCCGGTGGGGCGGGACGCGGTGGACTGGGTCCGCGAGGCCGTTTCCCGCGGTGCGGGGGAGATACTGCTCACGAGCATGGACCGGGACGGCACCGAGGACGGCTACGAGCTGGAGCTGACGCGGCGGGTGGCCGACGCCGTGGACGTGCCCGTGATCGCGTCGGGGGGCGCGGGCGAGCTCGATCATCTCGTGGAGGCCGTGGAGCGCGGCGGAGCCGACGCCGTGCTCTGCGCCTCGATCTTCCACTACGGCAGGCATTCCGTGCGCGAGGCCAAGGAGCACATGCGCCGGGCGGGCGTGCCCGTTCGCCTGTGAGCCCGTACACCGCGCTGCGAGAACGGGTCCGGCGGGTCCCCGGGATGGAGGAGCTGCTCCCCGCGCTCGAGTACCTCCCGCCCGTGTACCTCGTGGGCGGCGCGGTGCGCGACCTGCTGCTGGGCGGGATGGCGGTGGACCTGGACCTGGCCGTGGAGGGCGACGCCCGCCGGGCGGCGCGTGAGCTGGCCGCCTCGCTGGGAGGCGACGCCCGCGAGCACGAGCGCTTCGGCACGGCCACCGTGCGCGCCGGGGGGCGCGCCTTCGACCTGGCCACCACGCGCCGCGAGGCCTATGACCAGCCCGGAGCGCTGCCCCGGGTCCAGCCCGCTCCGCTGGCCGAGGACCTGGGGCGGCGCGACTTCACCATCAACGCCATGGCCATCGGCCTCTCGGGCGACGACCTGGGGCATCTCTACGACCCTCGCGGCGGCCAGGACGACCTGGAGGCCGGCCTGATCCGCGTGCTGCACGCGCACAGCTTCCTCGACGACCCGACCCGCCTGCTGCGAGCCGTGCGCTACGCCGCGCGGCTGGGGTTCGCCCTCGAGGAGGACACCGAACGCGACGCGCGCGTGGCCGTGGCCGAGGGAGCGCTCGACACCGTCTCCGGGGCCCGCGTGCGTGATGAGCTGATGGACATGCTCGGCGAGCTGGACGCTCCGGCGGGGGTGAGACGCATGCACGATCTGGGCATCGACCGCGCGCTGGATCCGGCACTCGACCCCGACCCGGAGCTGGTGGCCTCGGCGTCGCTCGGTGCGATGGCCATCGGCGCCGACCGCTCGCTGGCCGCGCTGGCCGCCATGTGTGCGGGCGCCCCGGAGAAGCTGGACCTGTGGCTGGGCTCGCTCCAGCTCGACGCGCGCGATCGCGACGCCGTGTCCCGGGCCTCGCGCGTGGCCGAGCCGCTGGCCCACCGGCTGCGCGCCGACGACCCGATGCCCTCCGAGCTCCGCGGCCTGCTCGCCGGCGAGCCCCGGGAGCTGCTGGCCCTGGCCCTGGCGTTCGGCGCGCCCGCGCCCCCGATCCTGCGCTGGGTGTCGGGCATGGCCCACGTGCGCCTGGAGATCACCGGCGAGGACCTGCTGGCCGCCGGGGTGCCGGAGGGCCCGGCGCTCGGGCAGGGCGCTGGAGGAGACGCTCCGGCGCAAGCTGGACGGCCTCGTGTCGGGGCGCGACGAGGAGCTGCGCACCGCGCTCCAGCTGGCGGAGGGACCGGCGTGACCGAAATCCCCCTTCCCGGCGCGCACGTGACCTTCTCGAACCGGCTCGGAGGGGTGAGCGAGGGTCCGTACGCCTCACTCAACCTGGGCGTT
This sequence comes from uncultured Thermoleophilaceae bacterium, assembly GCA_963752455.1. Classification (GTDB taxonomy): domain Bacteria; phylum Actinomycetota; class Thermoleophilia; order Solirubrobacterales; family Thermoleophilaceae; genus JACVRW01. The sequence continues at coordinate 495,503 of CAVVYE010000008.1, read as the reverse complement.
CTCACCGACGACGATCCGGTGAACGTGACCGAGAACCGATCGCGCCTGGCCGCCGCCGCCGGCCTGCGCCCGGAACGGGTGGCCATGGGCCGCCAGGTGCACGGAGTGGACCTCCACGAGTGGGACGTGCCGCCGGACGGCGTTCTCCACGAGGTGGACGGGCACGTGACGGGCGTGCCCGGCCTCGGCCTGCTCGTGCTGGCCGCCGACTGCTACCCCGTCGCGCTCTCCGACGGGGCGCGCGTGGCCATGCTGCACTGCGGCTGGCGTGGCGTGGCCGGCGGCATCATCGAGCGCGGGGTGGCCGCCCTCGGACCGGGCGCGGCCGCGGCGGTGGGTCCCGGGATCGGGGCCTGTTGCTACGAGGTCGGGCCCGAGGTCCTGGACGCCTTCGCCGGCCTCGACGGCGTGGCCCGCGGCCGCATGCTCGACCTGCGGGCGGCCATCTCCCTGAAGCTCGAGCGAGCGGGCGTCGCGAGCGTCGAGCACCTGGAGCACTGCACGAGCTGCCGTGAGGACCTCTACTTCTCCCACCGCCGCGACGCCGGAGTCACGGGCCGGCAGGGGGGACTGGTGACGCTCGATGCTTGACGCCGCCCGCGTGCGGCAGAACCTGGAGCGCGTGCGGGAGCGGGTGCCGCCGGCCGTGGAGGTTCTCGCCGCCGTGAAGTACGTGGCCACCGAGGACCTTCCCGTCCTGGCCGAGGCCGGAATCGAGCTGGTGGGGGAGAACCGGGCCCAGGCGCTGCTCGAGAAGCAGGAGGCTCATCGCGATCTCTTCACCTGGGACTTCATCGGCGCGCTCCAGAGCCGCAAGGTCAAGGACGTGGCCCCGAACGTGCGCCTGATCCACTCGCTGGCCTCCGACTCGGCGCTGCGGCGCCTCGAGCAGACCCCGGCGCATGAGGTGCTGGTGGAGGTGAACGTGGCCGGCGAGGAGGGCAAGGAGGGCATCCTGCCCGCCGGCCTGGGGGACTTCATCGCCCGCTGCCCCGTGCCCGTCACCGGCCTCATGACCATGCCCCCGTTCGCCGAGGATCCCGAGCAGAGCCGCCCGCATTTCGCGCGGCTGGCCGAGCTGGCGGGCGAGCACGGCCTGGAGCGCCTGTCGATGGGCACGTCGCAGGACTACGTGGTGGCCGTGGAGGAGGGCGCCACGATCGTGAGGCTCGGCAGCGTCCTCTACGAGTAGCCGGCGCGCTCGAGGAAGGCGGCCACCGCCTTCGAGAGCCGCGCGCCCTGCCAGGCCAGCGGAGCCTGTCCCTCGTCCTCCACCACCAGCTCCGCGTTGGGGATCCGCCGCGCGTACTCCTCGGCCAGCGCGCGGGAGTGGGTGGGATCGGCATCGTCGCGGGAGGCCACGATCAGGGTGGGCGCCTCGATTCGCCCAAGGGCGTCCATTCCGTCCCAGGCGGGCGAGCGCGGCACCGTGCGCAGCGCCTCCGCCACCGCCTCCGGGTGTTCGTGGCGCTCCATCCGCTGGGTCACGGCCAGGCGCACCGGCTCGCGCCAGCGCTCGGGCAGGGCATCCGGGTCATTGGCCTCCACGAAGGCATCCACCCCGCCGGACTCGAGCGCGTCTCCCAGCCGGTCCCAGCGGCCCTCGTCGCCCGGAGCGCCCCCGTATGCGGGCGTGATCAGCACAAGCGCGGCCACCCGCTCCGGGCGCTCCAGCGCCGCGGCCACGGCGGTGGCCGCCCCCATCGAGCTGCCCACCAGGGCGGCACGATCGATCCCGCGGTCGTCCATCACCGCCCAGAGGTCGTCCACCAGGCTCGAATACGCGTAGTCGCCGGGGGCGGGGGAGGACGCGCCGTGTCCGCGGGCGTCGTAGGACACCACCCGGTGTCCCTCGCGCGGCAGCAGCTTCGAGCCCTGCACCACGTTCCGGCGGGTGGCCGAGAGACCGTGCATCAGGACCACGGGCGGCCCCGAGCCCGACTCCTCACCGGAGAGGGTGAGGGTCCGGCCGCCCGGCAGGGGGCGCACCACCTCGAACGCAGAAGCCTCCACGGCCCGACACTGTGGCACGGGCTTTGCCGCAACCGAGTACGTTGCGTCAGTTACCGTCGAGCGAGGGGGAGTCAGTGACCCGAAGGGCCATCTTGATCTGGGGCGCGGTATGTGTGTGGTCGTTCGCCCTGGTGCCCGCCGCGCTCGGCACCCCCCAGAGCCCCAGAACGGCGCTGGTGACCCTCGGCGATTCGTTCATCTCCGGCGAGGCCGGCCGCTGGCAGGGCAACTCGTCGGTCACGACAACCGACCGCGCGGGCACGGACCGTGCCTGGACCGGGACCGGCTACGACGCGAGTCGCATCTATGGCTCCACCGACGCGAGCGGATGCCACCGCTCCGACGTGGCCGAGGCGGTCAGCAACACCATCCCCGTGGACGAGAAGGGGAACCTCGCCTGCTCCGGTGCCGTCACGGCGAACATCTTCCGTGCGTCGCAGGGAGGCCAGGGGCAGAACGGGGAGCCGACGCAGGCCCTGAAGCTCAGGTACGTGGCCCAGGTGCAGAACGTGAAGCTTGTGGTGCTGTCGATCGTCGGCAACGACCTCGGCTTCGCCGACATCATCCGCGCGTGCGCACAGGCCTACGCGACCATGACGGGCCCGTGCAATGTCGAGCAACAGGCCGTGGTGGATTCTCGCAAGCAGGCGGCCTTCAACGGGCTGGCCAAGGCGATCCGCGAGGTACGCGCGGTGATGACGGAGTCCGGCTACGCCCGGTCCGACTACCGCTTCATCCTCCAGAGCTACGGATCGCCGGTCCCGCGCGCGAGCGAGGCCCGCTACCCGGAGGTCAATATTACGGACCGCGGCGTCATCGGCGGATGCCCCTTCTACGACGCCGACCTGGACTGGGCGCGCACCTCGCTGGTCAAGCAGATCGCCGACGGGGTGCTCTTCGTCGGCGTCTCGGAGGGTGTCGAGGTGCTCGACCTGCGCGACGAGCTGCAGGGCCGCGAGGTGTGCGCGACCGGCGCGGCGCAGGCGTCGCTGAGCCAGCCGCCGACCGGGGCCACGATGGAGTGGGCGCGCTTTCTGACGCTCAACCTCGTCCAGGGTGAGATCCAGGAGACCCTGCATCCGAACTTCTACGCTCAGAAGGCCGTCGGCCGCTGCCTGTCGCTCGCCTGGGCCGCCGGCGCCGGCGTCCAGGGGAGATGCCGGCCGACTCCCGGCCAGGGGCCCGAGAGCATGGTCTACACGCGGTAGCGGGGGCCGGGGCGGGAATCCGCCTGGGAAATCGGGTGCGCTGATACCGTCCCCGGCGGAGGAGTTTCCCGCTTACGCGCGAAAACCCGCAGCATGGCGCTCCGCGACACCTGGCATCGAACGCTGGTCTATTTCGGCCTCGCAGAGGAGGAGGACCCCCGCTTCGACGCCATCGACGACTCCGAGCCCGAGGTGGAGCTCGAGGACCGCTACCGCGAGCGTCCCAACGTGAGGCGGCTCCAGCGCCGCCGCCGCGACGAGATCGACGACATCTTCGCCGAGGAGCCGGGCGGTGGCCGCGAGACACGTGTCCTGCGCCCCGTGGGCGGGAACGGCCGCGCCGGCGGTGGGGTGCCCAGCGACATCCAGGTGCATCTGGTCATCCCCAAGAACTTCAACGACGCCCAGCAGATCGCCGATCAGTTCAAGGACGCGATCCCGGTGATCCTCAACCTCCAGGGCGCGGACACGGATCTCTCCAAGCGCCTGATCGACTTCGCCTCCGGGCTCACCTACGCGCTCGACGGCGGCATGCAGCGGATCGCCGACAAGGTGTTCCTGCTCACCCCTCGCAACGTCGAGGTGTCGGCCGAGGAGCGGGCCCGGCTGATCGAGAAGGGCTTCTTCAACCAGTCCTGACGGGGCGCGGTCCACGAGCGCTCCGGGAGGTCCGAGTAAGCTGCGCGCCGATGAGGCTCGGGCTGATCGGCGCCGGCAACATGGCAACCGCGCTCGCTCGGGGCGTGGGTGAGCCCGTCCTCGTTCACGACGTGGACGCCTCTCGCGCCGAGGCGCTGGCCTCCGAGCTCGGCGGCGAGGCCGTGGGGTCGAACGCCGAGCTGGCCGAGCGCTCCGACGTTCTCGTCCTGTGCCACAAGCCCGGGCAGCTCGAGGAGGTGGCCGAGCAGGTGGGCGGCCGCGCCTCGGTGGTGGCGTCGATCCTGGCCGCCACCCCCACCGGCCGCATCGAGGCGGCCTACGGGCAGGTGCCGGTGTACCGGTTCATCCCGAACATCCCGGCGGAGGTGGGCCGGGGCGTGCTCTGCTACTCGCCCGGCTCACGGGCCTCCGAGGGTCCCGAGCGCGAGCTGCTCGAGCTCTTCGGGCGCGCCGGAGAGATCATCCGCCTTGACGAGCCGCTGATCGAGCCCGCCATGGCGATCATGAGCTGCGGCCCGGCGTTCTACTCGCTCGTGGCCGAGGCATTCGCCGACGCGGGCGCGGCTCACGGCCTGGAGCGCGCCGACGCCCGCCGCATGTCCGTCCGGACCATGGGCGGCACGGGCGACTGGCTGGCGGCGCACGACGATGACCTGGAGGGGCTCCGCACGCGGGTGGCCACCCCCGGAGGGGCCACCGAGCGCGGCCTGCGGGAGCTGGAGTCCGAGGGCCTCGCGCGGGTGTGCCGGGCCGCCGTGGATGCCGTGGTGGCGGGCACGCGCGCATGACCCTGCTGGCCATCACACGCGTGGACGTCGCGGACTACCTCGAGACGCTGCTCTACGTCTACATCGTTCTGATCTTCGTGCGCATCCTGCTCACCTGGATCCCGCGCATCCCCTACAACCGCGTCCTGAACGCGGTGCTGAGCTTCATCAACGACGTGACCGATCCCTACCTGAACATCTTCCGGCGCATCATCCCGCCGGTGCGGATCGGCCCGGGCGCGCTCGACCTCAGTCCGACGGTGGGCATCATCGTGCTGATCGTGGTCGGGCAGATCATCGTCGGCCTCGTGCGCGGCTGACGGGCATGCGCCCGGCCGCCGGCGCGCTGGCCACGGCGGGCGTGGTCGTGGCCCTCGACCAGGTGACGAAGGCCCTGGTGGTGGACCGCATCGCGCCCGGCGGCCACGTGGACCTGATCCCGGGCCTGGGCCTGAGCAACGTGCGCAACACGGGCGTGGCCTTCGGGGCGCTGGAGGGCGCCGGTCTGGCCGTGGCCGTCCTGATCGGCCTCTCCCTGACCCTCCTGATCGGCTACTTCGTGGCCAACCGCGACGTCCCGTGGCTGTGGCTGCCCGTGGGCATGCTGGTGGGCGGCGCGCTCGGGAACCTGGCCGACCGGGCGCGGGCCGGGGCGGTGGTGGACTTCATCGATCCCGCCGGCTGGCCCGCCTTCAACGTGGCCGACAGCTGCATCGTCGTGGGGGTCTTCCTACTCCTCTTCACGGTGGAGATGAGCGCACGGCGGACGAGAACGACCTGACCGCGGGGCCGGCGGACGCCGGCACCCGCCTGGACGCGTTCCTGGCCCGGCGGCTGGACTCGCGCGCGGCGGCGCAGCGCCTGATCGACGAGGGCGCGGTGACCGTGGACGGCGAGGCGCGGCCCAAGAGCCACCGGCTCGCCGCCGGCGAGGTGGTGGTCGGTCGCCGGCCCGGCCGAGACGCCCGAGCACACCGGGGACGCCGACTTCGGGATCGTGTTCGAGGACGAGCACCTGCTGGTGGTGGACAAGCCCGCCGGCCTCGTGACCCATCCCGCTCCCGGCCACCGTGGCACCACCCTGGCGGAGGCGCTGGCCGGGCGAGCCGCGGGCGGCGAGGACCCGGCGCGCGCGGGGATCGTGCACCGCCTCGACCGCGACACGTCGGGGCTGCTCCTGGTGGCGAGGTCCGAGCCCGCCTACGAGGAGCTGCGGCGGATGATCGCCGCCCACGAGGTGGAGCGCCATTACCTGGCCCTCGTGGCGGGCCACCCCGACGCCGCCAGCGGCACCATCGACGCGCCCCTGGGCCGCGACACGGCCCGCAGGTCGGTGCAGTCCACCCGGACCGCGCGGGGCCGCGAGGCGGTGACGCACTTCACGGTCCGCGAGCTGCTGCCGCGCACCGCCCTGCTGGACGTTCGGCTCGAGACGGGGCGGACCCACCAGATCCGCGCACACCTCTCCGCGATCGGCCATCCGGTGTGCGGGGACAGCCGCTACGGGGGCTCCGCCTGCGGCTCGCGGCTTGGGCTCACGCGCCAGTTTCTCCACGCGCAGCTACTCATGTTTAAGCATCCGATCACGCGGGAAGCAATGCGGTGCGAGTCCAAACCACCCGCCGAGCTGTGTCGGATCATCGACAAGGCCCGGCGGGAGCCGGCTCTCGGAGGGCCAGACGAGAGCCGAAGGATGGGACCGCGGGGCGGCTGAAAAGCCGCCCCGCTCCTTTTCTGGGGTCGGGTATCCTCGTGAGTCGCACTCAAGGACCAACTACCCCGCCGGGTAACCGGTCGCGGCCCTGCCCGGGAATGCCCGGGTCCGCGCACCGTCCGGCGAGAGCCACACCTAATTCAAAAGGGAGTTCTCATTGGCCACCGACGTAGCCACTGACGTAGGCATCAAGGAGCTGCTGGAAGCCGGGGTCCACTTCGGCCACCAGACGCGCCGCTGGAATCCCAAGATGCGCCGCTTCATCTTCGGCGAGCGCGGCGGGATCCACATCATCGACCTCCAGAAGACCGAGCGCCTGCTCCACAAGGCGCAGGAGTTCGCCGGCGACCTCGCCGGGCGCGGGGGCACCATCCTGTTCGTGGGCACCAAGAAGCAGGCCCGCGACACCATCAAGGAGGCCGCCAACTCCTGCGGCATGCCCTACGTGGACCAGCGCTGGCTGGGCGGACTGCTCACCAACTTCCAGACCATCTCCAAGCGCATCACGCGCCTGCACGAGCTGCGCAACTGGACCGAGAGCGGCACGATGGAGCTGCTGCCCGTGCGCGAGCGCATCGCGGCCATGTCCGAGCGCGACAAGCTCGAGACGAACCTCGGCGGCGTGGCCGACATGCAGCGCCCCCCGGACGCCATGTTCGTGGTGGACCTGAAGTCCGAGGTGATCGGCGTGCGCGAGGCCATCCGCCTCAAGATCCCGATCATCGGGCTGGTGGACACCAACTGCGACCCGGATCCCGTGGACATGGTCATTCCGGGCAACGACGACGCGATCCGCTCGTGCAAGGTGATCATCGAGGCCATCGCCGGGGTGGCATCCGCCCGCGCGACCCAGTTCCGGGACGAGGAGGAGCGGGCGCGCAAGGAGCGTGAGGAGCAGGAGCGCCTCGAGGCCGAGGCCCAGGCCCGTCGCGAGGCGGAGGAGCAGGAGCGCCGGGACGCCGAGGAGCGTGCCCGCCGCGAGGCCGAGGAGGCCGGCTTCCCGCCCGACGAGCCCGCCACCCCAACACCCGCGGCGGCCGCACCGCGCGAGCGCCGGACCTTCGACCCGGATGAGGGCAGCTGACGATGAGCATCACCATTTCCGCACAGGACGTGAAGGCGCTCCGGGAGCGCACCGGCGCGGGCATGATGGACTGCAAGGCGGCGCTTCAGGAGGCCGGGGGAGACCTCGACAAGGCCGTGGAGATCCTGCGCGTCAAGGGCCAGGCCTCGGCCGCCAAGCGCGGCACCAGGGCCGCGGCCGAGGGCGTGGTCTCGTCCTACGTGCACGCCAACGGCAAGATCGGCGTGCTCGTGGAGGTGGACTGCGAGACGGACTTCGTGGCCCGCACCGACGCGTTCCAGGAGTTCGCCCGCGAGGTGGCCCTGCACATCGCGGCCACCAACCCCCAGTACGTGTCCGACGAGGACGTGCCCGCGGACGTCCGGGAGGCCGAGCTGCGCGTGCTGCGAGAGCAGGCCGCCGGCGAGGGCAAGCCCGAGAACGTGCAGGAGAAGATCGTGGAGGGCCGCCTCAACAAGTGGCTGGAGGACATCGTCCTGCTCCACCAGACGCACGTGAACGAGGACAAGCACGGAGGCAAGTCGATCGAGTCGCTGCGGGCCGAGCTCGCCTCGGGCACCGGGGAGAACATCGTGGTCCGGCGCTTCGCGCGTTTCCAGATCGGGGAGGAGTGAACCCGAGCTTCGGGCGCATCCTGCTCAAGCTGTCGGGCGAGGCGCTCATGGGCGACCTCCCCTACGGCGCGGATCCCGAGCGGATCGCCCAGATCGCCACGCAGGTCAAGACCGTGGTGGACCGCGGCGTCGAGACGGCGATCGTGGTGGGCGGGGGGAACATCTACCGCGGGCTGTCCGCCGCGGCCGCGGGCATGGACCGCGCGACCGGCGACTACATGGGGATGCTGGCCACGGTGCTGAACGCCCTGGCCCTGCAGGACGCCCTGGAGAAGACCGGCGCCGTGACGCGCGTGCAGTCCGCCATCCAGATCTCCGAGGTGGCCGAGCCCTACATCCGCCGGCGCGCGATGCGCCACCTCGAGCACGGCCGGGTGGTGATCTTCGCCGCCGGCACCGGCAACCCGTTCTTCACCACGGACACCGCGGCCGCCCTGCGGGCGCTCGAGATCCACGCGGAGGCGATCCTGATGGCCAAGAACGGGGTGGAGGGCGTGTACACGGCCGACCCGCGCAAGGACCCGGACGCGAAGTTCATCGACACCATCACGCACCGGGCGGCGATCGAGCAGCGGCTGGCCGTGATGGACTCCACGGCGCTGTCGCTGTGCATGGACAACAACCTCCCGATCCACGTCTTCAACATGGATGACGAGCGCAACATCGACCGGATAGTGTGCGGCGAGCGCGTGGGGACGGTGGTGACCTCTTGACCGACGGCGTACTAAAGGACTTCCTCGACGAGGCCACCGCGCGGATGGCGAAGTCGGTGGAGGCCACGCGCGGGGAGTTCTCCACGGTGCGCACGGGCCGCGCCTCGCCCCACCTGCTGGACCGGGTGGACGTGGACTACTACGGGGCGGTCACGCCGCTCAGGCAGCTCGCGCAGATCTCCGCCACGGAGGCCCGGCTGCTCACCGTGACCCCCTACGACAAGAGCTCGATCAAGGCCATCGAGAAGGCGATCCTCGAGTCCGACGTGGGTCTCACGCCCTCGAACGACGGCCAGCTCATCCGGCTCCAGATCCCCGAGCTCACCGAGGAGCGGCGCAAGGACCTCGTGAAGGTGGTGCACGGGATCGCCGAGCAGGGCCGGATCTCCGTGCGCAACGTGCGTCGCGACGTGATGCACGACCTCCGTGAGCTGAAGGCGGAGGGCGAGGTGGGATCGGACGACGAGCACCGGGCGGAGTCCGAGCTGCAGAAGCTCACCGACGCCCGCATCTCCGAGATCGACTCCGCCCTCGCCTCGAAGGAGCAGGAGATCCTTGAGGTCTGAGGACATCGCTCCGGTCCGGGCCGAGCCCGCCCCTCGCGCACGCCGTGAGCGCCTCGAAGGCGCGGCACGTCGCGATCATCACCGACGGGAACGGCCGCTGGGCCGAGGGCCGCGGCCTGCCCGTCATCGAGGGCCACCGCGCCGGCGCCGACGTGGTGAAGGCCCGGCTGCGCGACGCGGTGGAGCTTGGCGTGCAGGAGCTCACCGTGTACTCGTTCTCCACCGAGAACTGGTCGCGGCCCGCGGCCGAGGTGGAGGGGCTGATGGCGATGTTCGCCGAGCGCATCGACCGCGAGACGCCGGAGCTCCACGAGGAGGGCGTGCGGATGCGCTTCATCGGCCGCCGCGACCGCCTGGGCGGCGAGCTCCTGGGGCGCATGGAGTGGGCCGAGGGGCTGACCGCGGGGAACTCGCGGATCACCCTGTTCGTGGCCTTCGACTACGGCGGCAGGGCGGAGATCGTGCACGCGGCGCGAAACTTCTCCACAGGCACCGAGGACGACTTCAGGCGTCTCCTCTACGCCCCCGACATGCACGATCCCGACCTCCTCATCCGCACCAGCGGCGAGCAGCGCATCTCCAACTACCTGCTCTGGCAGTGCGCGTACTCGGAGCTCGTCTTCCGCGACGAGCTGTGGCCCGACTTCTCGCGCGAGGCGTTCGAGCAGTCGCTGGAGGAGTTCGCCCGCCGCAAGCGGCGATTCGGGGCGCGCTGAGCGGTGGCCGCACGCCGCGAGCGGGCCGCGCCCCGCTCCGACCTGCTGGCGAGGGTGGGGTTCGCCATCCCCGCCGTGCTGTTCGCGATCCTGATCGTGGGGGAGGGCGGGCTCGTCTTCGCCATCGGGATCTTCGGCGCTGGGCGTGGTGGCCCTGGTGGAGCTGTACACGCTGATGAAGCGGGTGCAGCCGGTGAACCTGGCCGGGTTCCTCACGCTGGGCGGGATGATCTTCGCCGCGCTCTACGGGGAGCCGCGGCACGTGCTGTTCGTGCTCACGGCGTCGTTTCCGCTCACCTTCGCTGCTGTCGTTCTTCCGGCCCCGCCGCCCGCACGTGTCGTGGGCGCTGGCGGCCACCTACTTCGGCGTGCTCTGGGTGGGCCTCGCGATGGTCTACGCGGTGCTGCTGCGGGAGACCCCGCACGGCGACGGGCTGCTGGTGGACGTGCTCGTGGCCACCTTCCTGGGCGACACGGCGGCCTACTTCGGCGGGCGCATGTACGGCCGCACGCCGCTGGCCCCCTCGATCTCGCCCAACAAGACCGTGGAGGGCCTCGTGGCCGGAGTGATCGGGGGCACGCTCGTGTTCTGGCTGGCCGGGCTCTACCAGGACTGGCTCACCGGGCCGCACGCCCTCCTGCTCGGATTCTGCGTGGCCGTGGCGGCTCCCGTGGGCGACCTCTTCGAGTCGCTGATCAAGCGGGACCTCGCAGGTGAAGGACACCGGCAGCCTGTTCGGTCCTCACGGCGGGGTGCTGGACCGCCTGGACGCGGCGATCTTCAGCATCCCCATGGCGTATTTCGTGGCGCAGGCGCTGGGTTACGCGTAGCGTCGCTTTTACGTCCGACTGCCGGTAGTAATCGGCGACAAACCGGGGCGCGCCCGAGACCACGGGACACCGGGGCCGCCCCTCCTAGACTCAGGCGGGTGCGCCGGATAGCGATAGTCGGGTCCACCGGGTCGATCGGGACCCAGGCTCTCGACGTGGTGGAGCGGAGTCCCGCGCTGGAGGTGGTGGGCCTGGCCGCGTCGTCCAGCTGGGAGCCCCTGATCCGCCAGGCCGAGGCCCACGGCGTGGACCGCATCGCCCTGGCCGACGCCGACGCCGCCGCCCGGGCCTCCGAGGCCTGGACCGGGGGACAGGTGCTGGCCGGCGCGGAGGGGCTCGTGGAGCTGATCACGGGCGGGGACTGCGACCTGGTGCTGAACGCGCTCGTGGGCTCCGCCGGGCTGGGGCCGACGATCGCCACGCTGGGCGAGGGCCTGGACCTGGCCCTGGCCAACAAGGAGAGCCTCGTGGTGGGCGGCGAGCTGGTGACCGCGCTGGCCGAGGCCACGGGCGCCCACCTGATCCCCGTGGACTCGGAGCATTCGGCGCTCCATCAGCTGATCGCCTCGGAGCGCGTGGGCACGGTCGACCGGCTGGTGCTCACCGCCAGCGGCGGCCCCTTCCGGGGCATGACCGCCGCGGAGCTCGGCGAGGTGACCCGCGAGCAGGCGCTGGCCCACCCGACCTGGGAGATGGGCGGCAAGATCACGATCGACAGCGCCACGCTCATGAACAAGGGCCTCGAGCTGATCGAGGCGCACCACCTGTTCGGCGTTCCTTATGAACGCATTGAGGTTGTGGTGCATCCTCAGTCCATCGTCCACGCCATGGTCCATCTGAACGACGGCGCGTCGCTGGCTCACCTGGGCTATCCGGACATGCGCGTGCCGATCTCCTACGCGCTCAACCATCCGGACCGCGCCGACGTGCCCGTGCCCTCGCTCGACCTGGTGGAGCTGGGCTCGCTCACGTTCGAGGCGCCCGACACCGACACGTTCGCCTGCCTGCGCCTGGCCCGCGAGGCGGCGGTGGCCGGCGGCACCGCGCCCTGCGTCCTGAACGCCTCCAACGAGGTGGCGGTGCACGCCTTCCTGTCGGGGGAGATCGGGTTCCTCGACATCGCCCGGCTGATCGAGGGCGCGCTCGAGGAGCTGCCGGCGCGCCCGGTGCGCCACTTCTCCGACCTCTACGAGGCCGACGCCGAGGCCCGCGAGGTCACCCGGCGCCTGGCGGACTCGGTGCGCGCATGAGCTGGTTCCTCGCCTTCGTGGGCTTTGCCCTGCTCATCATCCTCCACGAGCTCGGCCACTTCACCGCCGCCAAGGCCGTGGGCATGCGCGTGGAGCGCTTCTCGCTCTTCTTCCCGCCGCTGATCATGAAGAAGAAGATCGGGGAGACCGAGTACGCGCTCGGATCCGTGCCCCTCGGCGGCTACGTGAAGATCAGCGGGATGAACCCGGACGAGGACCTCCCCGACGAGGTCCGCACCCGGGCCTACTACTCGCAGCCGGTGTGGAAGCGGATCGTGGTGATCGCCGCGGGCCCGGCCGTGAACGTGGTGCTGGCGTTCGTCCTGCTGTTCGTCTTCTTCTTCCTCATCGGGCGCACCACGCCCACCCAGGACGTGGGGGTGGTCGAGAAGAACATGCCCGCCGCCGGAGTGCTCCAGCAGGGGGACCGGCTGATCTCGGTCGACGGCAAGCGCGGCGACAGCCAGGCGCTCTCGACGCAGCTCGCCACGCACAAGTGCGCCCAGGACCCGCCCACCAAGGGCTGCCTCGCCACGGATCCGGCCACGCTGGTGATCAAGCGCGACGGGCGTGAGCAGACCATCCGGATCCGGCCGAAGTACGACCCGGCGGCGAAGCGCACGCGGGTGGGGTTCGCCTACGCGGAGGGGCCACGCGAGGACCTCTCCTTCGGCAGTGCCGCGGACCTCACCGTGGACCAGTTCTGGTTCATCACCAAGGCCACCTTCGAGCTCCCGGCGCGCCTGGTCAACCCCGAGCAGCGCAAGGAGATCTCGGGCGTCGTCGGCTCCTACGAGTACACCCGCCAGACGATCCTGAACAACCTCGCCGACGTGATCGGGATCCTGGCCATCATCTCGCTGTCCCTGGCGATCGTGAACCTGTTCCCGTTCCTGCCGCTGGACGGCGGGCACATCTTCTGGGCGATCGTGGAGAAGGTGAGCCGCAAGCCGGTTCCCTTCAGCGTCATGGAGCGCGCCGGCGTGGTGGGCTTCATGCTCGTGATCCTGATCTTCCTGGTCGGGCTCTCGAACGACCTCGGACGGCTCTCCGGCGAGGGCTTCCAGGTCAGGTAGGCTGGCGCCCGTAGGGCGCGCGGGCGAAGTTTCAGTCACCGAGGGAGGACAGCATGAGCATCACTGCCGAACGGCGGACCGGACGTCCGGCCGGTCTCGACGCCTCCACGATGGCGGAGGCCTTCCAGCTCACGGTCAAGTCGCACCCCGACCGGCCCGCCCTGCGCCTGAAGGACGACGAGGTGACCATGACCTGGCGCGAGTACGGCGACCGGGTCCAGGCGCTCACCGCCGGGCTGTCCGGGCTCGGGCTGAAGCCGGGCTCCACGCTGGGGCTGATGCTCACCAACCGGCCGGAGTTCCACTGGTTCGACTCCGCCGCGCTGCACGCCGGCGCCACGCCCTTCTCGATCTACAACACCTACGCCCGCGAGCAGATCCAGTACCAGGTGAAGGACGCGGAGACGCGCATCGTCGTCACCGAGAAGGCCTTCCTCGACCAGGTGGGCGGCCTGGAGGGCGTGGAGCACCTCGTGGTGATCGACGGCGAGGGTGAGGACGGCTCGCTCACGATCGCCGACGTGGAGGCCGCGGCGCCCGCCGGACTTCGACTTCGAGGCCGCCTGGCGGGCGGTGGGGCCGGACGACCTGCTCACGCTCATCTACACCTCGGGCACCACCGGACCGCCCAAGGGCGTGCAGCTCACCCACGAGAACCTCCTGTCGGCCGTGCGCGGCTACGACGAGGTGATCGAGTTCCCCGACGACGGGCGGGTCATCTCCTGGCTCCCGATGGCGCACATCGCCGAGCGCGCGTGCAGCCACTACCTCCCGATGGTGCTGGGCTTCACCACCACCTGCTGCGCCGATCCGCGCCAGGTGGTGGCCTACCTCCCCGCCGTCAGGCCGAGCTGGTTCTTCGCCGTGCCGCGCATCTGGGAGAAGCTGAAGGCGGCCATCGAGGCCGGGATCGCGGCCGAGCAGGATGCGGCGCGCAAGCAGGCCACGGAGTGGGCGCTCGGAGTCGGGCTGCGCAAGGTCAAGCTCGAGCAGGCCGGGGAGGAGGTACCCGCCGAGCTGCTGGAGGAGCACGCGAAGGCGGACGAGCTCGTGCTGTCCAAGATCCGGGCGGCCCTCGGCCTCGACCAGGTGGAGTCGGTGAACGTGGGCGCCGCGCCCACGCCGCGCGAGGTGATCGAGTTCTTCCACGCCATCGGCGTTCCGCTGGCCGAGCTGTGGGGAATGTCGGAGACCTGCGGCTACGGCTGCTGCAACCCGCCGGACAAGATCAAGATCGGCACGGTGGGCCCGCCCGCGCCCGGGCGCGGAGATCAAGCTGGCCGAGGACGGCGAGGTGCTGATGCGCGGTCCGGTGGTGATGGCCGGCTACCGCAACCAGCCCGACAAGACCAGCGAGGCCATCGACTCGGAGCGGCTTCCTCCACACCGGCGACATCGGCGAGTTCGACGAGGACGGCTACCTGAAGATCGTCGACCGCAAGAAGGAGCTGATCATCAACGCGGCCGGCAAGAACATGTCGCCGGCCAACATCGAGGCCAAGGTGAAGGCCTCGAGCCCGCTGATCGGGCAGGCCATCGCCATGGGCGACATGCGCCCCTTCAACGTGGCCCTGATCACCCTCGATCCCGACGTGGCCCCGGCCTTCGCCCAGCAGCACGGCATCGAGGACACCTCGATGGCGAGCCTGGCCGCCGAGGAGGCGGTGCTGGCCGAGATCCAGCGCGGGATCGACGCGGCCAACGAGAACATGGCCCGCGTCGAGCAGATCAAGAAGTTCCAGGTGCTGCCGGTGGAATGGGAGCCGGGCGGCGAGGAGCTGACGCCCACCATGAAGCTGAAGCGCAAGCCGATCTCCGCCAAGTACGCGGCGGAGATCGACGCCCTCTACGAGAAGTAGGCGCCACCGGAGGAGCGCAGGCCCGATCGGTGATCGGGCCGGGCGGCCGCACGCGCAGATACCCTTAGGGCGTGGCTTCCAAGCGCCAGATCGACGTGGGCGGGGTGAAGATCGGCGGCGGCGCCCCGGTCGCGGTCCAGTCGATGACGAAGACCGAGACCGCGGACTACGACGCCACCATGAAGCAGATCCACGCCATCGCGGACGCGGGCGCGGACCTGGTGCGCTGCGCGGTTCCGCGCGACCAGGACATCGAGGCGCTGCGGAGGATCGTGCGCGAGTCGCCGATCCCGGTGATCGCCGACATCCACTTCAACCACACGCTCGCCCTCAAGGCCATCGACGCCGGTGCGCACTGCGTGCGCATCAACCCGGGCAACATCGGCGGCCACGAGAAGACCCGCGAGGTGGTGGACCGGGCGCGTGCCGCCAAGGTGCCCCTGCGGGTGGGCGTGAACTCCGGATCGCTGCCCAAGCACCTGCACGAGCTCGAGCGCTCCGAGCCGGTGGAGGCGCTCGTCTCGGCCGCCGAGGAGTACGTGGAGCTGATGGAGCGCCTCGACTTCGAGGACTTCAAGGTGTCGATCAAGTCCACCAGCGTGCCGAACACGATCGCCGCCAACCGCCTGCTCTCCCAGCGCATCGACTACCCGCTCCACCTCGGCATCACCGAGGCGGGCACCAAGTGGACCGGGCTCGCTCAAGTCGGCCGTGGGCCTGGGCACGCTGCTGGCCGACGACATCGGGGACACGATCCGCATCTCCCTCTCCACCTTCCACGCGGAGGAGGAGGTGAAGGTGGCCTGGGAGGTGCTGAAGGCGCTGAAGCTGCGCGAGCGCGGCCCGGTGCTCATCGCCTGCCCCACCTGCGGGCGCCTCCAGTTCGACATGGACACCGTGGTGGTGGAGATCGAGGAGCGCCTGCGGGCCTACGACGATCCGATCGAGGTGGCCGTGCTCGGCTGCGCCGTGAACGGCATCGGCGAGGCGTCGCACGCGGACTTCGGCATCACCGGCGCCAAGAACGAGGGCCTGATCTTCGCCCACGGGAAGCCGCTGCGGAAGGTGCCTCAGGACCTGCTGGTGGACGCCCTCTTCGCCGAGATCGACAAGTCGCTCGCCGCCGGGGCCGTGGTGGTGGACGAGCAGAAGGCCGCCGAGGGCGCCGAGTGGCTCGAGAAGATCGAGGAGGAGAACGCCGGCGAGCTCACGCCGGAGCGGCTGGCCGCGATGGAGGCCGCCGCGGCCGCGGGCGAGGCGCTCTCCGGCGGCACCGAGCTGCCGATGGCCGGCGGGAACGGCAAGACCCGGAAGGTGCTCGGCGAGGACGAGTCGCCCACCGACGGGCGCCGCTTCACACGGGCGTAGGCGAGCCCTCCTCCTCGAGCGCGGTGGCGCGGCAGAACGCCTCCACCACGCGCGGGTCGAACTGCGTGCCCGCGCACCTGCGGCAGCTCCTCGCGAGCCTCGTCGGCCGTCACCGCCGGCCGGTAGGAGCGGTCGGTGATCATGGCGTCGAAGGCGTCGCACACCGCCACCACCCGGGAGCCGAGCGGGATCTCCTCGCCCGCCAGGCCGTCCGGATAGCCGGCGCCGTCCCAGCGCTCGTGGCTCGAGCGCACGAGCCGGGCCACGGGCCGCAGGGCGGGGGCGGCCATGAGGATCCGCTCGCCGATGATCGTGTGGCGGCGCATGAAGCCCCACTCCTCGGGGGTCAGGGCCGAGGGCTTGTTGAGGATCACGTCGGGGATGGCGATCTTGCCGATGTCGTGGAGCTCCGCGGCCCGGGCCACCTCGTCCAGCTCCTCCGGACTCACGTCCAGCTCGCGCGCCACGCACGATGGCCAGGCCGGCCACGTCGCGCAGGTGCTCGTAGAGGTCGGGCTGGCGCTCGGAGAGGGTGCTGAGCAGCACGTCGCGGGTCTGACGCCCGGCGGACATGCGGCGGCCGCCCTTGCGGGCGTACATGCGCCTGTCGGCGAGCTGGAGCGAGTCCTCGGCGGTCTCCGCGTCCTGCGGGATCATCGCCACCCCGTGCGAGGCGGTGATCTCGAAGCCCTCGCCCTTGTCGCTCAGGGCGGACGAGGGACGCGGCCACCACGGCCTCGGCGCCGGCCGCGCCGGGATGGGCCAGCACGCAGAACTCGTCGCCCCCGAGGCGGTAGGCCCGCCCGCAGCCGCGAACGGCGTCCTCGAGGCGCTCGCCCAGGCGGGCCAGGAGCCCGTCACCGGCCGGGTGGCCGAAGGCGTCGTTGTACTCCTTGAAGCCGTCGAGGTCGAAGAGGATCAGCGCCGCGGGCGCCTCCAGCGTGGCCCGCTCCATCTCGGCCTCGAGGTCGCCCATCAGGCTGCGCCGGTTGCGCAGTCCGGTGAGCGCGTCCGTGCGGGCCTCGTCGCGGCTGTGGGTGATCATCGCCTGGTTCTCCGAGAACACGAGCGCCATGCGGATCACCACGGCCACCAGCGTGCACGTGGCCAGCATGAGGGCGGCGTCGTTCACGCGCTCGAAGTGGTCCCACGACTCGAGCCCGATGGCGATCAGCCCGCAGACGAAGGGCACGACCACCACGCGCCCGCCCTCCATGCGGACCTTCGCGCCGCGGGGCGAGCGGCTGCCAGGCCGCCAGTCCCACCAGCAGGGTGGCGATCGGCCAGGCGGCGTCGAGCATTCCGCCCTCCACGTAGGCACCCGGTGGCCGACTGGAGCAGGTACACGCCGTCCGCCGCGGCGCTCAGCGCCAGGCCGGCCCCGAGGAAGAGCCAGGCCCGGCCGGGACGCCAGCCCGACAGCCCGAAGATGGCCACCACGATGCTCAGCAGCACCAGGTCGCCGAGCGGGTAGGCGAGGTTCACCGCGATGGCCACCGCGTCTCCCGTGGTGGCCTCCACGATCGGGCGGAAGGCGATGGCCGAGGCCAGCGACCCCACCGCCAGCGCCGCGATGGCGCCGTCCAGCCAGTGGCTCGAGCGGAACTCCCGCACCCGCTCGCGGAAGAGCAGAACCAGGGTCACGAAGGCGGCCGGGTAGTAGAGGAGATAGCCGGCGTCGGCCACGGACGGCACGGGCACGGTGTCGTAGTTGTTGAACGCGAGTGTCCAGCAGAGCTCGCCGAACGTCCACGAGAGCAGGCCGGCGCCCATGACGGTCCAGGCCACCCGCTCCGCCCGCACCGTGGCCGCGCGCCAGAGGCACGACACGGCCGCCATCACCATCAGGCCCACGTAGAGCCAGGTGAACATCCAGTCCGGGCCCACACCGGCGCCGCAGTAGAGCAGGAGCAGCGCGCAGCCCGCAGCGGCCACGGCCCAGAAGGCCCATAGAGCAGGGGAACGCCGCAGATTTGCCTCCACGAGTGGTCTATCGGCGGGTTCGGGCCCGGAATTGAGGCCTGGCGCGGGGCCGGGCTATCCCGCAGGGAGCCGGGCCAGGAAGAAGTCGGTGGCCCCGGCTCCGGTGAGCGGGAAGCGGCCCAGCGTCACGGTGGAGACGAAGCGCCCCAGCACGGTGACGGACCGGGGGCCGAGCGCGAGCTCTCCGAGGGTCGCGAACGGGCTGTCCTGGGACCCGGCCACCCAGATCACGCGGCCGCGCGGAGACACCTTCGCCACGAAGGCGCCCCTCGCTCCGGACGTCGTCAGCTGGAAGCGCCCGAGGCGGAACGAGCCGGAGTACTGCCCGGCGAGGTAGCTGAAGCCCCTCGAGTCCACCTCCAGCTCCGGGCCGCTGTCGATTCCCGGTCCACCCATCGAGATCGCCCACAGCACCCGCCGGCCCTGGTGGCCTTGGCCAGGAAGAGGTCGCGCGCCGCCGGAGCTGGTGAGCGTCTTCGAGCCCAGCCGCAGGGTGCCCGAGTACTCGCCCGTGAAGTAGACGTGGCCCTTCGCGTCGGCGTCGACCCCGCGTCCCAGGTCCTCGCCGGTGCCGCCGAAGCGCTGCGCCCAGCGCACGCGTCCGCGGCGGTCGAGCTTGGCCAGGAAGACGTCGGGCCTCGGCCCTGCGCTGTCCAGCCGCCGCGAGCCGAACAGCGCCGTGCCCTGGAACTCCCCGGTCACGAGCGCGTGGCCCTCGCGGTCGGAGCTGATTCCGTGGCTCTGCTGCTCGCCCGGTCCGCCGAGGCGCCGCGTCCAGAGGAGGTCGCCGTCGCGCTGGTAGCGCGCCGCCCACGCGTCGCGGCCGCCGGTGGGCGGAAGCGTGACTCCGGGCGTGAAGCGCGTCTCGCCATCGCTGTCGCCGATCAGGAAGACGCTGTCGTGCGGACCCGCCGCCACCTCGTCGCCGCCGTCCGAGCCCGCCCCGCCGATCTGACGGACCCACTTGGTGCGGCCTCCGTGGCCGAGCTTCAGCAGGAAGGCGTCCCCGTAGGTCGGGCGCGTGCCCCCGCGACTGGTGAGCGTCGTGCCACCGAAGTCCACACGCTGGTTGAAGCTTCCGGTGATCAGCGCGTCCCCGCGCGAGTCCACGTCGTTGTCGTACGCCTGGTCGGCGGCCGGCCCGCCGTATCGGCGCACCCACCGGACGCGCCCGCGGCGGCCGTATCCGGCGGCGAAGATGTCCGTGCCCCCGGCGCTCGTCACGGCGTGTGTGGAGTCGAACGAGCTGGTGCGCGTGAAGCCGCCGGAGATCACGACACGGCCCTGTGGGTCCACGCCGACGCCGTCGGCGTCGTCGCTGCCGGTTCCGCCGCCCGAGAAGGCCCAGGTGAAGGCGGACACCGCGGCGGCGACCAGGAGGGGGGCCACGATGCTGTGAACACGCCGCCCGTCGCAGGGTTGCGAAGGGCGCCCAAATAGACTCGCCCGCGTGACCCGCCTCTCGCGCTATTTCCTGCCCACGCTGAAGGAGGTCCCGGCGGACGCCGAGGCCGTATCGCACCAGCTGGTGGTGCGAGCGGGGCTGGCCCGGCAGGTGGCCGCCGGGCTCTGGACATGGCTGCCCGCCGGCTGGCGCGCGCACCGCAGGGTGGAGCAGATCATCCGCGAGGAGATGGATGCGATCGGCTCGGCGGAGATGCTGATGCCCGTGCTCCAGCCGGCCGAGCTCTGGAAGCGCCAGCGGCCGCTACGACATCGACGAGGTGTTCAAGCTGCAGGACCGCCGCGGCGCCGAGCTCGTGCTGGCCCTGACGCACGAGGAGAACCTGACCTTCCACATCGCGCGCGACGTGCGCTCGTACCGCGAGCTCCCGAAGCTTCTCTACCACTTCCAGACCAAGGGGCGCGACGAGGCGCGGCCGCGCGCCGGCGTGCTGCGCACGCGCGAGTTCATCATGAAGGACGCCTACACCTTCGACCGCGACCGCGAGGCCCTCGACGCCTCCTACGAGCTGCACGTCGCAGGCCTACGACCGCATCTTCGACCGCACCGGCCTGGAGTGGTACCGGGTGGAGTCCGACGTGGGGATGATGGGCGGCTTCGGCGCCCACGAGTACATGGCCCCTGTGCGCGGCCGGCGAGAACGACGTGGCGCTCTCGGGCAGCGGCTACGCCGCCAACGTGGAGGTGGCGAGCGCGGAGGCGCAGCCGGTGGAGGGGCTCCCGGAGCCCCTGGATGCGCCCGAGCGGGTGGACACCCCGGGAGCCACCACGATCGAGCAGGTGGCGGGACAGCTCGGCGTGCCACCGGGGGCGCTCATCAAGGCCTTCCCCGTGGTGGTGGAGGACCGCGGCCCCGTGCTGGTGGTGGTGCGCGGCGACCACCGCGTGAACGAGATCAAGCTCCAGAACGCCCTGGGCGCGCCCTTCCGCCCGGCCCAGCCGGAGGAGCTGGAGAGCCTGTTCGCGGCCCCGCCCGGGCTTCATCGGCCCCGTGCAGGGCCGGCGCCGAGGTGCTGGCCGACGAGGCCCTCCGCGGCCTGCGCGGCCTGGTGGCCGGCGCCAACGAGCCCGATGCCCACCTGCGCGGCGTGGAGCCCGGCCGCGACTTCGAGCCCACCTGGGCCGACGTGCGGCGGGTCGAGCCCGGGGACCGGGCCCCCGACGGCGGCACGATCCACATCGAGCCGGCCATCGAGGTGGGGAACATCTTCAAGCTCGGCACCCGCTTCTCCGAGCCCCTGGGCGCCCGCTACCTGGACGAGGACGGGCAGCGAGCAGCTGATCTGGATGGGGTCCTACGGGATCGGCCCCGCCCGCGTGGTGGCCGCGGCGATCGAGCAGGGCGCCGACGAGCACGGGATCTCGTGGCCGCGCAGCGTGGCTCCGTTCGACGTGGAGCTCGTGACGCTGGGCAAGGAGGGCGAGGAGGCCCGCACCGTGGCCGACCGCCTGTACGAGGAGCTTCGGCGAGGCCGGCCTCGACGTGCTCTACGACGACCGCAGCGCGAGCGCGGGGGAGAAGTTCGCCGACGCCGAGCTGCTGGGCGCCCCGCTGCGGCTCACCGTGGGCAAGCGCACCGTGGAGTCCGGCGAGCTCGAGGTGCAGGTGAGGCGCGGGCGCGAGAAGCGCGGCGTGCCGCTCGAGGGTGCCGCCGCCGCGGTGGCGGAGCTGTGGCGCCTCCTCCCCTGACCACGCGCCGGCTGCTGGGCCTCGACCGCTCCGGCGGCCCGCCCCCTGAGACGCGGCGCCAGCAGCCGCTCAACCCGTGGACGATCCCGAACGCCATCGGCTTCGTGCGCATCGCCCTGCTGCCGGTGTTCCTCGTGCTGGCGCTGAACTCGGGCGACGGGCGCGACACCACGGCCACGATCCTCTTCGCGGTGATCGCCTGGAGCGACTACGCCGACGGCATGGCGGCCCGCATCACCGGGCAGTACAGCCGCCTCGGCGCCCTGCTCGACCCGCTCACCGACCGCCTGCTGGTGCTCGCCGGCGCGGTGGTGGCCTGGAAGTTCGAGCTGCTGCCCGCGCTGGGCCCTGGCCGCGCTGGCCGTCCGCGAGGCGTTCATGCTGGTGCTCACCCGGATCGCGCTGAAGCGCGGCTTCGACCTCGAGATCAACATGCTGGGCGCGCTGGGCGGTGTGGCCGGTGATGTCCGCGCTGGCGCTCTCCTTCATCACCGAGACGTGGGTCTCCGACGCCCTGCTGTACCTCGGGCTGGTGATGACGCTGGGCGCCACGATCCAGTACGTGCAGGCCGGACTGCGCTGGATGCGCGGTGATGAGGACCATTCACCCTCAACCTCAACTTGAGAATCCGGGCTATACTCGCCAGCCCCACGACTCGCGAAAGGAACTGATCCGCCACATGATGGAAACCTTCCCGGACCTCGGCGCCCTCTCGGACGAGGAGCTGAAGGACCTCATCCAAGAGCTCACGGAGGAGGAGCAGGAGGTGTCGTACCGCCGCCGCATCCTCCACGGCAAGATCGACATCCTTCGCGCCGAGCTGGTGAACCGGCTGCGCAAGAAGCACGCCGAGGGCGAGTCCGTGATCAGCGGCGCCGACGTGCAGCAGCTCACGGACATCCTCTCCGGCAAGGCCATCCCGGACGACCCGGAAGCCTCCTAGGGGGACTCCTTGCACTGTCCCGAGTGCGGCTTCGTCAACGCCGAGGGCGCGAACTACTGCCAGAAGTGCGGAGCGTTCCTTCCCGATCGCGTGGAGAAGGAGGGCGACACCACCGAGGTCTACCAGGTGGGGGAGGCCGGGGAGCTCAAGCCGGTGGACCTCGAGGAGGTCACGGGCGACGGCGCCACGCTGGTCATCCGCTCGGGCGGCGGCCGCTCCGGCGAGGCGTTCGCGGTGTCGGGACAGCGCATGACGATCGGCCGCAGCCCGGAGGCCGAGGTGTTCCTCGACGACGTGACGGTCTCGCGCAATCACGCGCTGCTGGTGCGCCGCCGCGACGGTCTCTACATCGACGATCTCGGCTCGCTGAACGGCACCTACGTGAACCGGCGCAGGATCGAGTCGCACCGTCTGCAGGACGGCGGACGAACTTCAGGTCGGCAAGTACAAGCTGACCTACCTCGAACGATGAGCGGGAGCGGGCGATGAGCGTCGACGTGGGTAGCCGATTCGCCGCCTCGCAAGGAGAAGGCGCTGACCATCGGCGCCGTCTGCAAGCAGCTGGAGCGCGAGTTCCCGGACATCTCGATCTCGAAGATCCGCTACCTGGAGGATCAGAAGCTGCTCACGCCGCGGCGCACGCCCGGCGGCTACCGGCTCTACAGCCCGGGCGACGTGGCCCGGCTGCGCACCATCCTGCGCCTCCAGCGCGACGAGTTCCTGCCCCTGCGGGTGATCCGCCAGGAGCTGGCCGCGGGCCGCGCCGACGACGAGGTGGCCAAGACCGCCGCGCCCGACCCGCGCTCGAGCAAGCGCACGCCGGTGGGGCTGCGCAGCCCCGGATCGCTCTACCGGCTGGACGACGTGCTGGAGGAGACGGGCGCCGACCGCGGCCTCGTGAAGGAGCTCGAGGACTTCGGCGTGATCAAGGGCGAGCGCCGTGACGGCGAGGTGCTCTACGACGACACCGAGCGCGAGATCGTGCGCGCCGTCACCGAGCTCAAGCGCTTCGGGGTCGGCGGGCGGAACCTGCGCGTGTTCCGCACCTCGGCCGATCGCGAGGCGGCGCTGCTGGAGCAGATCCTGGCTCCTGCGCTGCGCTCCCGCAATCCCGAGCGCCGCAAGGAGGCGGTGGAGGCGCTGGAGAACCTCGCCGCCATCGCTTCGCATCTCAAGCACCTGCTGCTGATCCGGGATCTGCGCAAGCTCGCGCGCTGAGCGCCCCGGCGGTGCGCCTGCAGGACCACATCAGGGACATCCCCGACTTCCCGAGGCCGGGGATCGTGTTCCGGGACATCACGCCGCTGTTCCTGCACGCCGAGGCGCTGCGGGCCACCATCGACTCCCTGGCCGCGTACGCGCGCGACCGGGAGGTGGACTACGTGGTGTCGGCCGAAGCGCGCGGCTTCGTTCTGGGCGGCGCGGTGGCCGCCGCCGCCGGGGCGGGCTTCATCCTCGCCCGCAAGCCGGGAAAGCTGCCGCGAGCCACCGATTCTGTGGAGTACCAGCTCGAGTACGGGGTGGACGCGCTCGAGGTGCACAGCGACGCCGTGCGCGGCGGGGCCCGCGTGCTCGTCCACGACGACCTGCTGGCCACGGGCGGCACCGCGGCCGCTCTGTGCGACCTGGTGGAGGGCGCGGGCGGAGTCGTGGCAGGATGCGCGTTCGTGATCGAGCTCGCCTTCCTCTCGGGCCGCCGGCGCCTAAGCCCGCGCGAGGTGCACAGCCTCGTGGTCTACGGCGAGGAGTGACCATCCGGCGGGAGAGGCACCTGAACGCCGCGCCCGCGGAGGTGTGGAGGCTGGTGTGCAACCCGGCCCGCCTGCCGGAGTGGTGGCCCGGGGTGACCCGGGTGGAGGACGCCACCCCGGATGCCTGGACCGTGGTGCTCACCTCGGCCAAGGGCCGGGCGGTGCGGGCCGACTACACGCGCACCGAGGCGGAGGCGGAGAGCCGGCTGGTGTGGCGCCAGGAGCTCGAGGAGACCCCCTTCGAGCGCATCCTGGCCGAGTCGGCCACGGAGATCGTGCTCCATCCCGACGAGCAGGGAACCCGCGTGGAGCTCGCGCTGCGCCAGCGCCCGCGCGGCTGGGCCCGTTTCAGCCCGTTCCAGTTCCGGGGCGCCGCCCGCCGGCAGGTGCAGGGCGCCCTGGACGGCCTGGGCAGCGTGCTCGGCGCCGGCGGGCCGGGGGAGAGGGCGCTCTAGCCGTGCGCTGGTGGGGCTGGGGGGAGGACGGGCACGACGCCCCGCTTCCCGACGCGGCGGTGGCCCTCCTGCGGGACGAGCTGGGAGTGGAGCCCGGGACCCCGAGCGGGCCGGTCGCGCTGGAGGAGGTCCGGATGCGCGATCCGGCGCTGCCCGCGAGCGCCCGCGCCGCGCTGGCGTCCGTCCTCGGCGAGGGCGGGCTGCGCGACGATCACGCCGCCCGCGTGGAGCATGCGGCCGGGCGCGGCTATCCCGACCTGGTCCGGCTGCGTGCGGGCGACGCACTGGGCGCCCCGGACGCGGTGGCGCAGCCCGGCTCCGCCGACGAGGTGCGGGCCGTGCTCGAGGTCTGTGCCCGCGAGCGGGTGGCCGTGGTCCCGTTCGGCGGGGGCACCAGCGTGGTGGGCGGGGTGGAGCCGGTGCGCGAGGGCTTCGCCGCCGTGGTCTCGCTCGACCTGCGCTCGCTCGACCGCCTCCTGGACGTGGATCCGGTCTCTCGGCTGGCCACCTTCGAGGCGGGCATGTTCGGCCCGCGCCTCGAGGCCGAGCTCGGTGCTCAGGGGCTCACCCTCGGCCACTTCCCCCAATCCTTCGAGTACTCCACCGTCGGGGGCTGGGTGGCCACCCGCTCGGCCGGCCAGGCGTCCACGGGCTACGGGCGGATCGACGAGCTGGTGGAGGGTGTGAGCCTCATCGCTCCCGCCGGGGTGCTCGCCACCCGGTCGTTCCCGGCCTCCGCCGCGGGGCCCGACCTGGAGGAGCTCGTGGTGGGCTCCGAGGGCGTGCTGGGCGTGATCGGCGAGGTCACGCTGCGGGTGCGCCCGGCGCCGGAGCAGCGCCGCTACGAGGGCTGGTCCTTCCGCTCCTTCGCCGAGGGGGTGGACGCGTTCCGCGTGATGGAGCAGGCCGGGGCGGCGCCGGACATCGCCCGCCTCTCGGACGAGGAGGAGACCCGGATGTCCATGGCCCTCGCCTCCTCCGGGAGCCGCACGGAGCGGCTGGGCAAGGCCTACCTGCGCGCCCGCGGGCACGAGGGCGGGTGCATCGCGATCCTGGGCTTCGAGGGCGGGGCCGACGACGTGGAGCGCCGCCGGGTGCGGGCCGGCTCGCTGATGCGGGCGGGCGGCGCGCTGGCCCTGGGCACGCGGCCGGGCGAGGCCTGGTCGCGCGGCCGCTACCACGGTCCCTACCTGCGCGACGACCTCCTCGGGCGCGGGGTGCTGGTGGAGACCCTGGAGACGGCCACCCGCTGGAGCAACGTGCATGCCCTCCACGACGCGGTGCGCGAGGCCCTGATTCGCGCGCTCGTCAGGCGGCGGCACCCCTCCGGTGGTGCTGTGCCACGTATCCCACCTCTACCCGTCGGGAGCCTCGCTCTACTTCACCTTCCTGGCCCGCCAGGACGCGGACGAGCCGATCGCGCAGTGGCAGGCGGCGAAGGCGGCGGCCTCGGACGCGATCGTGGCCGGCGGCGGGCACGATCACCCACCACCACGCCGTCGGGACGCGACCACCGGCCCTGGCTGGAGGCCGAGGTGGGAACGCTGGGGGTGGACCTGCTGCGCGCCGCCAAGGAGCGGCTCGATCCCGCCGGGGTGATGAACCCCGGGAAGCTGCTGCCGCCGGCCTGAAGGCATGGTCCGGTGCTCGCCCGATCACCGATCGAGCTCCGCTCCTCCCTAGCTCTGAGGGACCGGCGGGCTCAGCACGACCTGCCCGAGGCGGGTGACCTTGTTGGACGCGCCCGGCTTCGACGAGCGGCGGGATGCGGCCGCGAAGCACGGACTGGCCCGAGTGCCCCTTGGGGCCGCCGATGGGCTCCTGCGAGAGATCGAAGTAGCGGTACTTCTCGAAGCCGTCGGGGAGGTTGCCCACGGCCTGGAGCGTGCCGTTCTTGTCCGTGACCTGCGCGCCCAGCGACCGGGCGTTGCCCTTGCTGTCGTACAGCCAGAACTGGTAGGCGAACTGCTGGGTGCTGGGCGGGAGGCCGGTGGCCTGCACCTGCACCGCCCGCTGCTTGCCCTGGCCGAGCACCACGGCCGCCCCGGCGGGCGTGCCCGAGCCTGTGGCGGCCGGGGCCGCGGCCTGGTCCGAGCCCCCACCGTCGCCGTCGTCGTCGCCCGTGAGCAGTCCCACCGGCCACAGCAGGAGCGCCACCAGCGCCACCGCGAGCCAGAGCGCCGGCGGCGGCCACGCCCGCGGCGCCGGCGGAGGATCTCGGCAGCCGGGCACGCCTCCGGCCGCTCCCGGCTCGCGGCGGGCCGCGCGCGGGGCGCTCACCCTCGGGGATCGCCGGCATTGAGCCGTTGTCGTAGAGCTGGTCGAGCGAGTCGAGCAGCGAGCGCGCCCACGTGCGGGCGGGCTCGGAGCGGCGCAGGTGGCCGCGGGTGGCCGTGGCCTCGGGGCCGGTCTGCTGGCCCAGCACGTAGTCGGCGAGCTGGCCGCGCCAGTCCTCCTCCACGCGCTTGGCGCTCACGGGCGCAAGGTCCACCAGGGCGTCGCGGGCCAGCTCGCGCACGCGGGTCTCGGGCATGGCGAGCATGTCCGACAGCTCGTCGTAGTCCTTGCCGCGCTGGAGCACCAGCTCGACGATTGCGCGTTGCTCCGCGGAGAGCTGGTCGAAGGTGGCCACGAGGGGCCGAACGATAGCCTGCGCGGCGTGACCGACCGGGAGGTACGCACGTTCCCATTCGCGGGCTCTCTCGACGACGTGCTGGGCTTCGAGATCCTCGAGGCGGGCACCGACGGGGCGCGCGGGCGCTTCGCCGTGGAACCCCGTGTCTGCCAGCCCTTCGGCCTGGTGCACGGCGGGGCCTACGCGGCCATGGCGGAGTCGATCGCATCGGCCACCACGCACATGGTGGTGTCCGAGGACGGCAACATCGCGGTGGGCCAGTCGAACAGCACCACCTTCCTGCGCCCGGTCACCGAGGGCACGGTGCACGTGGCGGGCCGGCCGCTGCACCGCGGCCGCACCACATGGGTCTGGGACGTGGACTTCACCGACGACGAGGGCCGCCTGTGCGCCACGTCGCGCGTGACGCTGGCCGTGCGCAGAACGCAGCCTCTACGACAGCTCAGGCTGCCTACTTCAGGGCGCGGAGGTGGCGCTCGGGCACCGGGGCGGCCTTGCTCCGGTAGCCGTTGGTGATCGGGAGCCGGCGATCGCGCCCGAAGGCGCGCGTGGAGATCTTGATGCCGGGCGGGGCCTGGCGGCGCTTGTACTCGGCTCGGTCCACCATGGCGATCACGCGCTCCACGTCCTCGGCGGGGAGCGAGCGGGCCACGAGCTCGGCGGCATCGAGGTCCTCCTCGATGTAGCCCTCGAGGATCGCGTCCAGCACCTCGTAGGGCGGAAGCGACTCGTCGTCGCGCTGGTCGTGGCGGAGCTCGGCCGACGGCGGGCGCTCCAGCACCGAGCCCGGCACGAGCTCGCGGCCCGCCCGCTGGTTGCGCCAGCGCACGAGGTCGTACACCAGGCCCTTGTACACGTCCTTCAGGACCGCGAGGCCGCCGGCCATGTCGCCGTAGAGCGTGGCGTAGCCCACCGAGAGCTCCGACTTGTTCCCGGTGGTGAGCACGAGCCATCCGAACTTGTTCGACAGGGCCATCACCGTGTTGCCCCTGATGCGGGCCTGGATGTTCTCCTCGGTCAGGTCGGGCTCGGAGCCCGCGAAGGGCTCGGCGAGCATCTCCGCGTAGCTCTCCATGGCCGTCGTCGATCGGCAGCTCCATGAACGCGGTGCCCAGGTTCTCCGCGATCGCGCGGGCATCCGCCCGGGTGCCCTCGCTCGAGTAGGGAGACGGCATGGAGACGCAGGTGACCCTCTCCGGACCCAGCGCGTCGGCGGCGATCATCGCGACGAGGGCGGAGTCGATCCCGCCGGAGAGCGCCAGCACCACCCGCTCGAAGCCGTTCTTCCCGACGTAGTCGGCGAGCCCGCGTGCGCAGGGCCGCGTACACCTCGTCGTGGTCCTCCATGATCGGCGCCAGCTCGCCTCCGACCCGGTCGGCCGGCGAGTTCACGGCCAGGCTCGCCTGGCTCACCACCGGCACCTCGGGCTGCGATCCGGCGCCGCCCGGTGGCGCGCGCACGTTCACCCGGTGCCGGGTGTCGCGCAGGCGGGCGGCCACCACCTCGCGCGGATCGATGGTGGCCAGCGCCAGGTTCTCCTCGAACTGCGGGCAGCGGGCCAGCACCGCGCCGTCGGGGCCCACGGCCACGCTGTGGCCGTCGAACACCAGCTCGTCCTGGCCACCCACCGTGTTCACGAACACCACCGCGGCCAGGTAGTCCACCGCGCGCTGGACGATCATCCGCTCGCGGTGGCGCCCGTATCCGCGGCGGTAGGGGGAGGCGGAGATGTTCACCAGCACCTGAGCGCCGGCCAGCGCCTCGGACATCGCCGGCGGCCCCGGCTCCCAGATGTCCTCGCAGACCGAGAGGCCCACGGATACGCCGTTCAGCTCGAACGTCACGGCCTCGGATCCGCTCTGGAAGTAGCGGTGCTCGTCGAAGACGCCGTAGTTGGGCAGGTACATCTTCCGGTACACGGCGGCCACCCGGCCCGTCGGCCAGCACCGCCGCGGCGTTGTACACGTCGTCGGCCCGCTCCGGGAACCCCACCACGGCCACGATCCCGTGCGTCTGGGCCGCAAGCTCCTCCAGCGCCGCGGAGGCGGCGTCCAGGAAGCTCGTCTTCAGCAGCAGGTCCTCGGGCGGGTATCCGGTGAGGGTGAGCTCCGGGAACACGACCATCGCGGCCTCGTGCTCGCGTGCGCGGGCCGTGTAGTCGGCGATCTTGCGCGCGTTGCCGCGGATGTCCCCCACGGTGGGGTTGATCTGCGCGAGGGCCACTCGGAGCAATTCGCTCATGGCTCGATTATCGCGGGTTCTCGCGTGGGCAGCCGAGCGTGAGATCGAGCTGTCGCTCGGCCTGCACCCGGTGCTCGAAGTGCCACCACTCCCGCCAGTAGCCGGTGAAGCCGAAGCGCTCCATCGCCCGTTTGAGGATCAGCCGGTGCCGGAGCGCCCGGCCCCGGGCCGCGAGGGTGTGCGCGGCGGGGCCGAGGCTGTCGTAGCCCGAGCCCATGTCGAGCCGCCGGCCGTTGGCGGCGCACGAGGGTGAGATCCACCGCTCCGCCGGCGCTGTGGCGGCTCCGGAGCGCGATGTAGCGCCCCACGAGGTCCCCGCGGCCCGATCGGCGCGCCCAGCTGCACCAGGGCCGCCTGGGCGCGCGCGGGGCGGTAGGCGTCCAGCACCAGCAGGCCGAGCCCGCGGCGCCGCAGGTGCCTCTGCACGCGCGCGAGATCCGCGGCCCCGGGACGCAGCAGGTAGGCCCAGGGCCGGCAGTACCCGGGCAGGCGCCGCCCGGTGAGATTCGAGCGGCCGCCGTACGCCAGATCCACGCGCACCCCGGGAGCGAGGGTCGCTCACGTCCTCGCAGGCCGGCCCGGCGCAGCGCCTGCGGCCTGGCGGCGGCCGAGCCCGGCGTGAGGCGTGCGTGGCGGAAGATCCTGCGTGCCACGCCGCGCAGCGTTGCCGTGCCGTAATCGTGGGTGGGATTCGCCGTCGGTCATCACCGCCATCGAGAAGCGGACGGACCCGCGCCGGAACAGCGCGGCCTCGTGCACCAGCCGGCCGGCGGCGGTGCTGCGCCACCCGCCCTTCAGGAAGATCCTGAAGCCCGCCCGGCGCGCGGCGCGGGAGAACCCCCACCGCTGCCAGGGCACGATCGAGGAGAGGAGCCGGCGCGCGTAGGCCCGGTTGCGCCCGCGGCACCAGCAGGTCGATGCGCCGGAAGAAGCGGGCCTGGTCCTCGGCGGTGATCTGCGCGTAGCCCCAGTAGCCGGACACCGAGAACGACCTCATGCCCGCACGCGCGGCCAGGCTGCGCAGCCGTGCATCCCCGACCCAGCGGTACACGGTGTCGGCGCGGGCGTTGTCGGAGCGCGTGATCATCGGCCCGAGCTCGGCTCTCTCCGCGGCGCTCGGGTGGCGGTCGCCCGATCGCGCGCAGGTAGGCCACGAGCATCATCGCCTTGGTCACGCTCGCCGACACGTAGCGCCGCCTGGGGGCGTAGCCGTACAGCCGGCCCCGGGAGTCGATCAGCGCGAACGACACCGAGCCGCCCCGGTGAGCCAGGTAGCGCCGGGCCTGCGCCACAGCGCTCCGGGGCGGGAACGCCGGCGCCCGCGCGGGCTGGGCGTGGGGCCGCCCATCGACGGCGCGCTCGCCGAGGCGATCGCCGAAGGGGCCGCCGGTGGCCGACACGAGCACGAGCAGGGCCAGTGTCGTGGCCGCCCCGAGCGAGGGAGACGCCGCCCGGTGCATGCCGGCATGCTCGCAGCCGCGCAGGTCGCCCCGCTCCGTGGTGCGGCTACCCGCACCGGGGCCACGCGGGCTGTCCGCATGGCCGCGCCCCCGGGCCCGGCGTAGCCTGGGCGCAGCGAATGGGCACCGTCGCCAGATCCTCGACCCCCGCCTGTACGGGCGCATCGCGTATCTGCTGCTCGCGCTGCCCCTGGGCATCGCGGAGTTCACGTTCCTGGTCACGGGGCTCTCCACCGGGATCTCCCTGGCCGTGGTCATCGTGGGGATTCCGATCCTCGTGGGCTGCCTGATCGCATGGCGCTGGACCGCGGGGGTGGAGCGCCGGCTGATCGGCTCGCTCCTGGGCACGCCGATCGCGCCGCCCTACCGCCCCGACGCCGAGGGCTCCTGGTGGGACCGGCTGCGCAGCCGGCTCTCCGACCCCGCCACCTGGAAGGACCTGGTCTTCCTCCTTCTCCAGCTCCCGATCGGGATCGTGAGCTTCACCGTGACCATCGCGATCGTGAGCGTCGCGGTGGGCGGCCTCACGGCGCCCTCGCGTTCTGGGCCGTTCCGGGCGGCTACGAGCTGGGGCTCTTCGACGCCGACACGCTCCCCGAGGCCCTGCTGCTCGTACCCGTCGGCGTGGTGGCCACCTTCCTGGGCGTTCGCGCGATCAACCGGGGCGCCGACCTCTACGGGCAGTACGCCGAGCTGCTCCTCGGCTCGAACCTCGACCCGGCCCTGAACGCCGAGGTCCACGAGCTGCGCGGCGCCCGGGCGCGCGTGATCGAGGCGGCCGACGCCGAGCGCCGGCGGCTGGAGCGCGACCTCCACGACGGCGCGCAGCAGCGCCTGGTGTCGCTTGCCCTGACGCTGCGCCTGGCCGAGCGCCAGGCCGCCGGGCGGGGCGACGCGGAGGGCGAGGAGATGGTGCGCCGCGCCGGGGACGAGGCGCGGCTCGCCATCGAGGAGCTGCGCGACCTCGCGCGCGGCATCCATCCGGCGATTCTCACCAACCGCGGCCTGGGCAGCGCGCTGGAGGACCTGGGCTCGCGATCGGGCCTGCCGGTGGAGATCGTGGCCGTGCCCGACCGCCGCCTCCCCGACCAGGTGGAGGCGGCCGCCTACTTCATCGTCTCCGAGAGCCTCACCAACGCGGCCAAGCACGCCGGTGCCTCGGCGGCCTGGGTGAGCGCCACGGCGGTCAACGGCACGCTCCGGGTGGAGGTCCGCGACGACGGCAGCGGCGGGGCGGCGGTGGGCTCCGGCTCGGGACTCACCGGGCTGGAGGACCGCGTGGAGGCGCTGGACGGGACGCTCGAGATCCACAGCCCCAGCGGGGCGGGCACGGTGCTCCGGGCCGAGATCCCGCTGGAGCCGCTACCGCCGGAGGGACTCTCCTTCGCCGGCCCGCGGACGCTGCCGGACGCCGAGGCCCGGGCACGGGACGAGCGCCGGGGGCGCCGGCTCCGCCACCGGCTGGCCGTGATCGCCGGGCTGGCCTCCCTGCTGGTGGTGATCTGGCTGCTCACGAGCGCGGGCTCCGCATGGATCGTGTGGCCGCTGCTCGGGCTGGCCGCCCTGGCCGCGCTCAACGCCTGGCTCACGCTCGGCAATCCGACCCGCGAGAGTCGGACCTGTCAGTTCCGATCGGGCCTCGCAAGCGGGCGCCGGCTCGCGATCGGCGTGCTGGCGATCCTGGACCTGCTGCTGGTGGGTGTCTGGGCTCGCCGCCGGCGCGGGCTACTTCTGGCCCGTGTGGACGCTGCTCGGCCACCGCCCTGGCCGCAGGACTGAAGCTCCTGCGGCTCGCGCTCGCGCGCGCGCCGGTGCCCTGAGCTCAGCCCGTCCTCGCCCACGGCGGCCACGCGGGCGCTGGTGCACCGCGCCAGCTCGCGCGGATCGACCGAGAAGAGGCTGTGCGGATCGCCCGGCCGCCGCCCAGACCCGGGCGTGCTGCAGGAGCTCCTCGTCGAGGATCACCGGCAGGTCGTGACCGAACGGAGGCACGCCGCCGATGGCGAACCCGGTGGCCGCCCGCACCTCCTCGGCGGTGGCCTGGCGCACCTCGGCCACATCGAGGGCGTCGGCCAGCTTCTCGGGGTCGATGCGATGGCGCCCCGAGGCCACGCACACCACCGGGTCGCCGTCGGCTATGAAGACGATCGACTTCGCGATCTCGGCCTCCTGGCAGCCCACCGCCAGAGCGGCGTCGCTCACCGTGCGCGTGGACGCCTCCAGCCGCTTGACCTCCATCACGAGGCCGAGCGACTGCGCACTGCTGGCCACGCTGTCTCTCATGCCTCCACGGGGGCCGAGAAGCCGGACCGCGGCGCGGTGAGGCGCACGCCGGCCACGTCGGCCAGCTCCGCGAGTGAGGCGCGCACGTCCTCCGCCAGCTCGTCGAGATCCCAGATCAGGTCGAAGTCGCCCACGAGGCCGAAGTTGATCTTGCCGTCGTAGGACAGCAGGGCCACGCCCAGGGCCTGCCCGGCGGCCAGCGGCACCATCGGGAAGGTCTCGAGCATCCGGCGGCCGGCCAGGTAGAGCGGGAACTGCGGGCCGGGGACGTTCGTCACCACCAGGTTGAAGAAGCGCTGGCGCGCCATCAGGCGGGCCGCCTGGTCCATGATCGTCGGCGGGGCGAACCCGGACAGCTCGGTGAGCACCTGCGCGCCCACGGCCTGGCCGCCCTGCTTCAGCCCGCTCAGCTCCTCCCGCACGATGTCGAGGCGGGCCAGCGGCTCCTGGCACCACACCGGGAGCGGGGCCATCATGGCCGCCACGCGGTTCCCGAGGTCGCCGCGCTCCACGTCCGAGCGCACGCTGACCGGGATCATGGCCTTCAGCTCCAGCGCCGTCCGTGATCTGGCCGCGGCGGCGGAGATGGCGGCCCAGGGCGCCGGCCACGGTGGCCAGGACCACGTCGTTGATCGTGCCCCCGAGCGAGTCCTTGATGGCCTTGATGTCGCGCAGCTCGGCCCGAACGAAGGTGAAGCGGCGGTGGGGCCCGATCGGGGCGTTGTAGGGACTGGAGGGCGCCGGGTTGAGACCCGCCCAGGCCATCGCGCCCACGCCGACGGCGGCGTCGCGGATCCCGTTCAGGACCCGGCGCGGGCCCCGGAACACGGCCCGCACGGTGCGGGCCACCTCGGCGGGCGCGGTGGCGCGCTCGAGCAGCGCCTCGCCGAGCAGCTGGGTGCCGCTCGGGAGCGGGCGGGGCAGCCAGCGCTGGCCCCCGTCCGGCGGGGCGGAGGGCTGCGGGCGACGCGTCGAAGAGCACGGAGACGATGTCGATGCCCGACACGCCGTCCACGAGCGCGTGGTGGGTCTTGGCCAGAAGGGCGAAACGGTCGTCCTCCAGCCCCTCGACGATCCAGATCTCCCAGAGCGGCTTGTCCCGGTCGAGCTGCTGGGAGAAGACGCGGCCGGCCAGGTCCATGAGCTGGCGCTCCGAGCCCGGGGCGGGCAGGGCGGTGGCGCGGACGTGGTAGCGGAGGTTCAGGTGCGGATCGTCCACCCAGCGCGGGCGGCCCTGGCCGAACGGGACGAAGGCCAGGCGCTGGCGGTAGCGCGGGACGAGCCCCAGCCGGCGCTCGATGGCCTCCAGGAGGTCGTCGTAGGGGGGAGGGGGCCCCTCGAACAGCATCACCGACGCCACGTGCATGTGCGCCGACGAGTTCTCGATGTGCAGGAACGACGCATCGAGCCCGCTCAGACGGTCTCCTACCACGGCTCCTCCTTCGGCGACGACGGCACGAGAAGCACGGTACCGCAGGGCCGAGGCGGCGGCCAGAGGCCGTGGCCGAACCGTGACGAGGATCACACAAGGGCGCAGTTATGTGCCTAGGGTCCGAACGGTTGTTCGATTCGGCGTGGCCGAACCGCCGTCGTCCCGTGACGGCGGACGGGGGAACCACAGCCGGGCCCTCGCAGGCTCGGCAGGGGCGAATGGAGCGGTGATCCGCTCTTAGGGCGTTCGTACGCCCGAGCCCGTCAGCTAACCCCGCAGGCAGCGCCGAGAGAGGAGTCCCGAAGTGAATACGCGTGCTCGCGCACGCTCGCTGCGGCTGCCTGTGGCAGTCCTGTTGGCCTGCGCGCTCTTGATAACGATCATGGAAATCGCCCCCACCGAGGCCGAGGCCGCGGAGGCCCCGACCGCCGGTCCCGCGCTGAGCCTCGCCGCCCTGGGCACCAAGGCCAGGGTTCATTACGGCGAGCGCCTCAACCTGAACGGCCGCGTGGCCTCCGGCACCGCCGGCGGCTCCGTGCGGCTGGACTACGCCCCCCGCGGCGGCGCCTGGCGGCGCCTGTCCGAGACCCGGGCCGGGGCGGGGGGGACCTACCGGTTCTCCCTGAGGCCCCAGCGCTCGGGCTCGTTCCGCGCCGTCTCCGCCGAGGGCATCTCGGCCGCCCGCGTGGTCACCGTGCTGGCGCGCCTCGGAGGACGGGCCCATCACCACGTGCACGCCGGCTCGCCCGTGAAGGTGAGAGGGCGTCTCGTGCCCGGCTTCGCCGGCCGGAAGGTGCGCCTCCAGCTCGCCACCGGACACGGCTGGAGGACCGTGGACCGCACCCGCACGGGCCGCGGCGGGCGCTACCACGCCTCCTGGCGGGCCTCCGGCGCGGGGCGCTACCGCCTGCGCGTGAAGTTCGCGGGTGACGGCCGCAACCCCGCCGTCAGCCGCCCGCTCTCCGGACGGGTCAACGTGTACCGCCCGAGCTACGCGTCCTGGTACGGCCCCGGCTTCTACGGCAACCACACCTCGTGCGGCGGCGTGCTCGGCTACGGCACGCTGGGCGTGGCCCACAAGTACCTCCCGTGCGGCACCAAGGTCACGCTGCGCTATCACGGCCGGTCCGTGACCGTGCCCGTGATCGACCGCGGCCCGTACGTCGGCGGCCGCGAGTGGGATCTCACCGGGGCCACGAAGACCAGGCTCGGCTTCGGCAGCACCGGCACCGTCTGGGTGTCGCACTAGCATGGTCCGGTACTCGCCCGATCAGCGATCGGGCTGCGTTCCTCCCAGCGGCCGGGCTACAGCGACAGGCTGAGCTGGTCATCGGGGGCGGCGGGGTCATCCCGCCGCCCCTCGTCCAGCCCGGCCACGCGCACGCCCAGGAGCCTCACCGGCATCGCCGGCTCCAGGCGGCGCAGCAGGTCGAGCGCCACCGACCAGACGGTGTCGCGCTCGGCCGTGGGCGCCTCGAGGGAGCGCGCCCGCGTGACCGTGGAGAAGTTCGCGAAGCGGACCTTGATCCCGATCGTCCGCCCGCGCTGCTCCTGCTTCCCGAGCGTCGTCGCAGAGCTCGCCCGTGAGCCGCTCGAGCACCGGCTCGAGCTGCTCCAGGCCATGCAGGTCGCGGTCGAAGGTGGTCTCCCGCGACTCGGACTTGGCCACCCTGCTCGTCTCCAGCACGCGCTCGTCCTCGAAGCGGGCGAGGCGTCCCAGGTGCGGGCCGAGCCGCCCGCCGAACCACTCCCGCAGGCGCTCGTCCGGCTGCGCCGCGAGCGACTGCGAGGGTGGTGATGCCCTGAGCCTCGAGCCGCGCCACGGTCTTGGGGCCGATGCCGGGGATCAGGCCGGGGGAGTGTCCGCCGAAGCGCTCCCGGGCCTCGGCCGCGGTGAGCTCGAGGAAGCCGTCCGGCTTGTCGGCGTCCGAGGCCACCTTGGCCACCAGCTTGTTGGGCCCGATCCCGATCGAGCAGCGCAGGCCCGTGTCCTCGTGCACCGCTGCCTTGATGCGCCTGGCCGCCGCGCGGTGCCGCGACAGTCCCGTGAGGTCCATGTAGGCCTCGTCCAGGCCCACCACCTCGAGGATCTCCACGTGGCGGCGCAGTACCGCCATCACGTCGCGCGAGCGGGAGCGATAGAGCTCGAAGTCGGGCGTGAGGAACACGGCGTCCGGGCACAGTCGCCGCGCCCGCTCGGCCGGAGTGGCGGAGAAGATCCCGAAGCGGCGCGCCTCGTAGCTGGCGGTGGTCACCACCGCACGCGGACCGCTGCCCGCCACCACCACCGGGAGGCCGCGCAGGTCGGGGCGGCGCTGCAGCTCGACCCCGACGTAGAAGGCGTCCATGTCCACGTGGGCGATGACGCGAGCCGGGGTCTCGTCGGACACCACCTCACCGTAGCCCCCGAGCCTGTCGGAGCAGACCGGCTTAGGGAGGAGCGCAGCCCGATCGGTGATCGGGCGAGCACCGGACCATGTCCACCGAGGAGCGCAGCCCGATCGGTGATCGGGCGAGCACCGGACCATGTCCTACCGTGCTGAGGGCGCGGCGCTCAGGTCCCGGATGTCGATGTCGCCGCCGGTCAGCGCCTTAAGGGTGGCGGGATCCGGGAAGGCCGGACAGTCCGCCGGCGGGACAAAGGAGCCGGTGTAGATGTTGAGGCTGAAGCGATCGCCGCTGAGGCCGGGACCGCCGTCGAGAAGGAACGCGTATGCCTGATCGTTCACCGGGATGCTGTCCGAGAAGGGGGGGTCCTGCCGGAAGCCGACGACCGCGCGATTGCCGCTGATCACCACGCAGGTGATGTTGGGCCGCTCGGATGACCCGATCGGGAAGGTGATTCCCCCGGGCGGCCCGGCCTCCTGGTTGTAGACCGTGGCTCTGCCTCGCCCGCCCGGCGTCTCCGGGGCCGGAGCGGCGAAGGCGACGATGCCGATGTCGTAGAACCCGGTCTCGCCGTAGGGAACGTACGCGTTGCCGCTCGCGCGTACCGACGAGCGACCCGTCACGAACGTCTCCGTCTGGGCGCACACCGTGGCACCGCCGACGTCCTTACCGCAGAGCCGGTAGGAGTAGGAGGTGTCCCGGTCCAACCCGGCGACGCGGACGGAGAAGGGCCCGGTCACGTCACCGGGGATTCGCTTGGCCGGGGTGGACTGCTTTGCTCCCGGCGTCGCGGTCTTCCAGTACTCGAACGACACGTCGGCCGGTCCGTTGTTCGTCGTGCCCCGCCCATTGAGCGTGGCCGAGGTGGCGCCAAGCTCGCTCACGAAGCCGGTGGAGCCGTAGCACCCGCTGAAGAGAACCACCGCCAGCGCCGTGACGAGCCCGGCGATGGAGCGCGGTCGCATGGCGCGACGGTAACCCATCCGGTGGCCGCCCATGCTCAGAGCGGCTGGTTGATGGGGCGGACCAGCACCTCGTTCACGTCCACGTGCGGGGGCTGGGTGAGGGCGAACATCACCGCGCGGGCGATGTCGTCCGGCTCGAGGGCCCCCTGTACCGGGTTGTCGAAGAACGGGGTGTCCACCATCCCCGGCTCGATGAGCGTGACCTTGATCGGCGGAGTCGGCCACCTCCTGGCGCAGCGACTCGCCCATCGCGCACACCGCCCACTTCGTGGCCGAGTAGAGCGAGCCCGGCAGCGCCCGGCGGCCGGCCACCGAGCTCGTGAGCAGCATGTGCCCTTGGTTCTCCTCGCGAAAGTGCGCCCAGCGCGGCGCGGATGGACAGCGCGGCGCCGTAGACGTTGGTGTCGATCATCGACTTCCAGAACTCGGGCGTCTCCTCGAGGAAGCCGCGCTTGGCCCCGAATCCCGCGTTGGCGAAGAACACGTCCATCCGCCCGAAGTGCTCGAGGGCCGTGGACACCAGGGCCTGCTGGTCCTCCCAGCTGGTCACGTCGCATCGCACGGCCAGTGCGCCGTCGCCGATCTCTGCCGCGAGCGCCTGGAGCTTGTCCTCGGAGCGCGCGGCCAGCACCAGCCGGTACCCGAACTCGGCGGCCCTGCGGGCGGTGGCGGCGCCGATGCCGCTGCTGGCGCCCGTGATGACCATGACCGGTTCGTCCGCCATGGCGGAGGTTCTAGCAACTGACGCGGGTAGTCTGCCGAAACCTTGGCCGGAGCCAAAGCCACCAGCGCACGATTCCCGGACGTCCGAGAGTCGGCCGGGCACTACGAGAGCTACTACCTGAAGGCCTGCCACCCGGAGGAGCCGATCGGGGTGTGGATCCGCTACACGGTGCACAAGCCCCCGGGCGAGCCGCCCAAGGGATCCGTCTGGTTCACCTTCTTCGAGGCGGGCGCCGGCGGGCCGATCGCCGCCAAGACCACGGTGCCCGACCCGGTGGCGGGAGAGCGCGACTGGATCCGCGTGGGGGAGGCCGCGGGCATGGGCGACGGGAGGGCGTACGGCTGGGCCGGGGAGGCCTGGTGGGAGCTTTCGTTCGAGCCGTACGAGCCCCCGCTGTTCCATCTGCCGAACTCGCTGATGTACCGCTCGAAGCTCCCGAAGACGAAGCTCTGCAGCCCGTCGCCGTTCGCCGTCTTCGGCGGGCGCCTGGGCATCGGGGAGCGCCAGATGTCACTCGACGGCTGGCGCGGGATGGTGGGTCACAACTGGGGCGCCGAGCATGCCGAGCGCTGGATCTGGCTGCACGCCATCACCGACGACGGGGACTGGCTCGACGCGGCCATCGGCCGGGTGACGGTGGGGTCGAAGACCACGCCGTGGATCGCCAATGGCGCCGTGAGTATCGAGGGCGAACGGTTCTCGCTGGGAGGGCTCGGCGCCGGGGCGGATATCAAGGCCCAGCCCGGTCTCTGCGAGTTCCACCTCACCACCCGCCGGCTCGTGCTGTCCGGGGACGTGTCGGCGGCGCTCGAGGACTGCGTGGCCTGGGTCTACGCCGACCCCGCCGGCGGCGAGCACCACTCCATCAACTGCTCGGTGGCCGACATGCGCGTGCGCGTCGACGCCAAGGAGCGCCCGGTGAAGGCGTTCGAGGTTCGCGGCGCGGCCGCGTACGAGCTGGGCATACGCGAGACGGACCACGGCGTGACCGTGCAGCCCTTCCCGGACGGCTGAACAAGCCTGCGGGCCTAAGGGCCCAGGCGCTCGATCCGCCAGCCGCCGCCCTCGGGCAGGTAGCGGAAGCGGTCGTGCAGGCGGTGCGAGCGGTTCTGCCAGAACTCGAAGGCCTCCGGCATCAGCCGGTAGCCGCCCCAGTCGTCGCCCACCGGGATGTCCTCGCCGTGCTCGCGTCTCAGCGCCTCCACCCGGTCCTCCAGCCACTCGCGGCTCTCCACCGGACGGCTCTGGGGCGACGCGAGCGCGCTCAGCCGGCTGTCGGGTGACCGTGAGCGCGCGTAGCTCTCCACCTCGTCGCGGTTTACCGGCGTTACAGAGCCCTCGATGCGCACCTGGCGGCCCAGCGGGCTGCCAGAAGAAGAGGAGGGCGGCGTTCGGGTTGGCCGCCAGCTCGTGGCCCTTGCGGCTCCCGAGGTTGGTGAAGAAGTCGAATCCGCGCGGCCCGTGCGCCTTCAGCAGCACCATGCGCAGGGACGGAGCCCCGCCGGGCGTGGCCGTGGCCAGGCCCATGGCCTCGGGCTGCGGGACGCCCGCCTCGCTGAGCGTCCTGGTACCAGCGCGAGAACTGCTCGACCGGGTCGGGGGCCAGATCCCCGGCGTCGAGCGGCCGATCGTCGTTTCTTACGCTCACCCGGCGTCAGTCGTTTCCATAGAAGTTTCCATAACCTCCGTTATCGAGCATTGCGTTTGCGGATGTGGCCCGGAACGCGACGCCCCTCCTTCCCCGCGGATACGGCCGGCGTGCCTCCGGGGGCCACGGGGGTTCGGTTATCCGCACCTCTCCTTGGCCGGGAAGCCCCAGTGAAGCCGACCTGGCCCTGCGGCAGCATTCGGACGCGGAAGCGTGGAATGTGGGCACCGTGGGTAGAACAGTCCTGAGTTAGGTACTGGTGGTTGGTTTCTCCAAGTATGTGATAGCCTGCCGCGCTGAATCCGAGCCGTTCGAAGGGGTGGCACCGAACCGATGACCGACCGAGACCGCTGGCTGGCTCTGTACGTCCTCTGCACGGGGATGTTGATGATCGTCCTCGACGTAACGGTGGTGAACGTCGCCCTCCCGTCGATCCAGGACGACCTCGGCTTCTCGTCCTCGAACCTCGCGTGGGTCGTGAACGCCTACCTGATCTCGTTCGGCGGCCTGCTGCTCCTGGCCGGCCGCTTCGGCGACCTGATCGGCCGCAAGAGCGTCTTCATGGCCGGTCTGGTGCTCTTCGTGGTCGCCTCGCTCGCTGTGCGGCCTCTCGCAGAGCCAGGGGATGCTCGTGACCGCCCGGTTCGTCCAGGGCGTGGCCGGAGCGATGACCTCCGCGGTGGTCCTCGGCATGATCGTCACCATGTTCCCCGAGCCGCGGGAACAGGCCAAGGCGATCGGCGTGTACGGCTTCGTGGCCTCCGCGGGCGGGTCGATCGGCCTCCTGGTGGGCGGCGTGCTCACCCAGTCGATCAGCTGGCACTGGATCTTCTTCGTGAACGTCCCCATCGGCATCGCCACCGGCGTGCTGGCCTGGCGGCTCCTGGAGCGAGACAAGGGCCTCGGCCTCCGCGCGGGCGCCGACATCCCGGGCGCGCTGCTGATCACCACCTCCCTGATGCTCGCCGTGTACACCATCGTGAGCCCCGCGGCCGAGGACGGCTGGGGCTCGGGCGAGGCGCTCGGGCTCGGCGCCCTCTCGCTCGTGCTGCTCGCCGCCTTCGTGTTCCGCGAGAGCAGGGCCGCGAATCCGCTCATCCCGCTGCGGATCTTCCGCTCGCGCAACGTGTCCGGAGCCAACGTGCTCCAGGCGCTGACCGTGGCCGGGATGTTCGGGATGTTCTTCCTCGGCTCGCTCTACCTGCAGCGGGTGCTGGGCTACGACGCGCTTCAGATCGGCCTGGCGTTCCTGCCCTGCACCGTGGTGATGGGGTTCATGTCCCTCCGCCTCACCGAGCCGCTGATCACGCGCTTCGGCGCGCAGAACCTCCTGCCCCCCGGCCTGGCGCTGATCGCCGTGGGCCTCGCCCTGTTCGCGCTCGCCCCGGTGGACGGCAACTACCTGCAGCACGTCCTGCCGGTCACGCTCCTGCTGGGCATCGGCGTGGGCAGCTCGTTCCCCGCGCTCATGACGCTGGCCATGTCGGGCGCCACCCGCGAGGACGCGGGCCTGGCCTCCGGGCTCATCAACACCACCGCGCAGGTGGGCGGAGCGCTGGGCCTGGCGGTGCTCGCCACCGTGTCCTCCACGCGGAGCGACACCCTGATCGACCGCGGCGAGTCCACGGCATCCGCGCTCACCAGCGGCTATCACCTCGCCTTCCTGATCGGCGCGGCCCTCGTGGCGCTGGCGATCATCATCGCCATCGCCGTCCTGGAGCCCACGGAGCGCGCGGAGGAGCGGGCCGCCGGCGGCCCGCGGGAAGAGGCCGGGGAGCCCGCCTACTCCGAGGCCGCCTGACCCTCCCCGCCGGCCGTGATCGATGTGGCACGCCACGTTGATCACGACGCCGGAGGGGTCCTTCACGAAGAAGCGGCGGATGCCCCAGGGCTCGTCCGTGAGCGGGTACACGATCTCGAGATTCCGCCTCACCGCCTCGGCGTGCGCGGCGTCCACATCGCCCACGTCGATCGACACCCGGGCCTCCGCCACCCCCCGGTCCAGGCCGCCGTCCGGTGAGGCCACGGTGAGCTGCACGGCGGAGTTCTCCCGCGAGGCGAACATCATGAAGCCCTCCTCGTCCATGGCCACGCGGAAGCCGAGAAACCCCTCGTAGAAATCGCGCGAGGCGTCCAGGTCCCGGGAGAGCAGATTGGGTATGGCCCGTCTGATGGTCATGGGCCGAATCCTCCCACGGCGCGCAGGTCTCGTTGCGCTCAGTTGAGCCATCAGCCCCACCGGGCATACTCAGGTGCATGACCGGAGCCTCAGCCGAAAACGAGAACGGGATCCAGCATCCGGACGGGGAGGAGCGCAGCCCGATCGATGATCGGGCGAGCACCGGACCACGCACTCCCTCTGCCTCGGAGCGGGTCCGTGACGCGAACTTCCCCGTGGCCATGCGCGGGTACGACCGCCGGGTGGTGGACGAGTACGTGGCGGAGCTCACCGAGCTTGTGGACGAGCTCGAGGGCCGGCAGCTGCGCGAGAAGGTGGTGCAGCGCGCGCTGGACGAGGTGGGCGAGCAGACCGCCGGAATCCTCCAGCAGGCTCACGAGACGGCGGACGAGCTCTCCGCGCGATCGCGGGCACAGGCCGAGGGCCGCCTGCAGCGGGCCGAGCGCGAGGCGGAGCTCGCGAAGACCGAGGCGGACCAGTACGCCGAGCAGGTGGCGGTGGAGATCCGCCGCCTCTGGGAGGAGCGCAACCAGCTGATCGAAGACGTGCGCCGGCTGGCCGACGAGGTCCTGGCCACGGCCGACGAGGCGGCCGAGCGGCTGAAGATTCCCGAGGCCGTGGCGGCCGCGCTGCCGGCCACGGCGGAAACGGCGCCGGGAGACGCCCAGACCGTGCCGCTCCCCCCACTCCACTCGAAGCGTCGAATCACCCCAGCCCGCACCGTCGCGGCGCAGAGTAGGGAGGAGCGCAGCCCGATCGCCGATCGGGCGAGCACCGACCATGCCTAGAGCGGCAGCTTGCCGCGGGCCTTCCGGCCCGACGACGCACTCTTGTTCGTGGCCTTGCGCGAGGTGCCGAAGGTCTTGGAGAGCAGGCGGCCGATCGGTCCGGGAGCCCTGCTGCCGGCGCTCTGCCCCACTCCCAGCGTCTTGTCCACACCGCGCTGTGGATGCCGCGAGAGGCGCGGCACCAGGAAGCCCAGCACGAGGAGGATCACGCACACGGCGATGATGATTCCGATTGTCATGGCCGTCCACTACCCCGGTTTGGCCGCTCTGAAAACCGGGGTACGGGAAGCGGCATGAGCGAACGAGATCCCGTAGACGTGGACGCCGAGCGCGAGGCGGAGGCCGCCGCGGCCGAGGCCGGGTCGATCGGCGGCCGGGCCCCGGAGGACGAGGACCCCGCCGAGCGCCCGGTGAGCGAGGCCGGAGGCGGCGAGTCCGAGGGCTTCGAGCTGGCCGAGGAGGACCTGATCGAGCAGGCCGAGCACGGCGATGGCGGCCCGAGCCCCACCCGCGCCGCCTTCCCGGCGGAGGCCGAGTCGGACGCCGAGACGGCCGAGCACGGCGAGGCCGACTCGGAGGTAAAGCCGGACTGACCGGACCGGGACCATGTCCTTGAGGCAGCTTGTCCGTCTGACAGACTGATCGGCCGTGGCCAAGCAGAAGCAGATGAGGATGCAGACGACGGTGGGCGCGCTCGGGGCGATCCCGCAGCTCGAGTCGCGCACCGACGAGCAGCTCATGAGCGAGTCCAAGCACAAGGTGGCGGCCAAGGCCATCCTGGGCGCCCGGGCCGCCGAGCGCTACGACGCCAAGGCCGCCCGCGCCTACTTCAACGAGGCCCTGGCCGGCTGCCACCCCCAGGAGCGGCCCGCCCTGCGCCAGATGATGAAGGCCTCGCTCGCGCTGGCCGAGCGGCGGCCGGACGACCTCAAGGACGCGATGGAGAAGCTCGGCCAGGAGGCCCCCTCCTCGCGCCAGCTCTTCCTGCTCCGGCTGATGGGCCTGATCGCCCCTCCCTCCAGCGCCGGGATCCTGCCCGCGCGTGCGCGGCATCCTGCTGCTGCTCGCGTTCGTGATCCTCATCCTCGCCCTCGGCATCGGGATCGTGAAGCTGGTCGCGCTGCCGTT
The DNA here is from genome assembly GCA_963752455.1 of uncultured Thermoleophilaceae bacterium. Taxonomy (GTDB): domain Bacteria; phylum Actinomycetota; class Thermoleophilia; order Solirubrobacterales; family Thermoleophilaceae; genus JACVRW01. Next base: position 450,904 of record CAVVYE010000008.1, on the reverse strand, counting down.
CGGCGGTATCGGCACGGCAAGCGCCGTGTTCTTCGGCTTCCTGCTGGTGGTGATCGCCGTGGGCGTCCTGGTGCTCCTCGGGCGAAGACGCCAGGACAAGGCCAGCGCCGCGCGCGCCGAGGCTAGGCAGGAGCGCGCCCGATCAGCGATCGGGCGAGCACCGCACCATGCTAGTTGAGCGCCGCGCCGAGCTTGCGGCGGTAGTCCCGGGCCAGCGCGTGCTCGGGTCCGAGCTCGGTGAAGATGGCCACCATCAGGCGGCGGATGTCGTCGCGGCGCTCGAGGTCGTCCGAGGGCGCTGAGCAGCCGGTTCAGGGCGCCCTCGTAGTCGCCCGCTGTCCCAGGCCTCGAAGGCGGGCTTCAGGTCCTCGTCGCCCGCCAGCCGGGCGCGGGCCACGAGCCCGTCGGCCATGAAGTCGCCGGTCACGTCCTTCAGCAGCTCCAGCGCCTCGTCGGCGTCGCCGCGCTGGATCAGCAGCCGGGCCAGCTCGCGCCGGGCCACCTGGTGGCGCGGGTCGACCTCGAGCGCGCGGCGCAGCGACTCCTCGTCGCCGCCCACGGCGAGCTCGTCCGCCTCCGAGGGCACGAGCGCGTCGAAGAAGCGCTCCACCTCGGCCGGCGGGAGCGCCCCGGTGAACTCGGCGGCCACGCTGGCCGTCCCGGAAGGCCTTGACCGCGGGAATGCCCTGGATCTGGAACGCGGCCGCGAGGCGCTGGTTGGCGTCGGTGTCCACCTTGGCCAGCTCGACCTTCCCGGCGCGCGCCTGGGCGGCGCGCTCGAGCGCCGGCGTGAGCTGGCGGCAGGGCCCGCACCACTCGGCCCAGAAGTCCACGACCACGGGGATCTCCCGGGACCGCTCGACCACGCGCTGCTCGAAGCTCGCCTCGTCGACGTCGTAGATGGGGGCCTCAACGCTCACTGACAGTCGCCTCCTTGATCACCACGGGCTTCACCGGCGTGCCGGCCTCGCCGCTGGCCGGGTCCCCGAGCTTTCCGATCTTCTCCACCACGTCGTCTCCCGACACGACCTTGCCGATCACCGCGTAGTCGGGCGGCAGGCCGGCATCGGGCGCCGTCACGATGTAGAACTGGCTGCCGGCCGTGCCGGGCGCCTCGTTCCCGGCCTTGGCCATGGCCACCGTCCCCCGGGTGTAGGTGGTCCCCGCGGGCGGCGTGTCGACGGTGGAGTACCCCGGGCCGCCCGTGCCGCTGGCGGTGGGATCGCCGCCCTGAATGACGAATCCGGGCACGATCCGGTGGAACACGGTGCGGTCGAAGAAGCCCTTGCGGGCAAGCGAGGCGAACGAGGCGGACGCGTGCGGGGCGGAGCGCTGGTTCAGCCGGATCTCGATCGTCGCCGCAGCTGGTGTCGAGCGTCACGGTGTACCGGCGGTCCTTGGGCAGATCGGCAGTCGGCTTCTTGGCCCCGCCGTCGCTGCGCGGTGCCGGCGCCTTCACCTCCGGCACCCGGCGGAGGCCTCCGTGGACGCGGCCTTCGGCGGCCTTCGTCGGACGAGCCGCCGTCGCCGTCGTCGTCGCCGCACGCGGACGCCATCGAGTGCCACTGCGCAGAGCGCCAGGAGAAGCGGGCGGAGCATCGAGCCGTAGGCTAGCGACGTGCCGTTGAGCCCCCTCGCGGGTCGTTACGAGCAGTTCATCCTCGATCTCGACGGCTGCGTGTGGGTCGGCAGCGAGCCCACGCCCGGGCGCGCCGGAGGCGATCGAGGCGCTGCGCGAGGCGGGCCGGCGGGTGGCCTTCGCCACCAACGATCCGCGCGGGCCCACGGAGGACTACGTGACCCGCCTGTGGGGCATCGGCGTCAAGGCCTCGGTGCGCGACGTGGTGACCGTCGGCGGGGCCATGCAGCATCTGCTGGCCGACACCCGCTCCGGGCGCACCGCGTTCGTGGTGGGCACCCCCGCGATGCACCGCCACGTGTCCGACGCCGGCCTGCGCGTGCTGAACGGCACCGACCTGGCCTCGCGGGCCGAGGTGGTGGTCGTGGCCGGCACCGAGGACTTCGTGTACGACGACCTCCGCAACGCCGCGCTGGCCGTGCGGCGGGGCGCGGACTTCCTGGCCAGCGGCCGCGATCCCACCTACCCCCAGCCCGAGGGCATGTGGCCGGGCACCGGCGCCATCCTGGCCGCCGTGGAGACGGCCAGCGAGCGCAGGGCGGAGATCGTGGGCAAGCCCCAGCCGCAGCTGCTCCTCACGGCGCTCGACCGGCTGGGCGAGGGCACGACGCTGGTGGTGGGCGACCGCGTGGACTCCGACCTGGCCGCCGCCGCCTCCGCGGGCCTCGACTCGGCGCTGGTGATGACCGGCGGGATGACCCGGGCCGACCTGGACGGCGTGGAGCCGCAGCCGGTGGCGGTGGCCGACTCCCTGAGCGCGCTCATCCTGCGCTGACCCGCCGCTCGAGCGCCCCTGGGTCCACGCCCAGGAGCGCGCACGCCTCGGGCCCGGCGTCGAGACCGGCCGCGGCCGCGGCGGCGAGCGCGTCCGCCGGGTCCTCGCCCCTGGCCTCGTGGAGGTGCGCCGCGCACAGCGCGGCCGCGAAGCCGGTGCGCAGGTCCCCGTGCACGGCCACGGCCCCGCGCCGGCGGAGCTCTCGGCGCAGCAGCGGCAGCAGCGCCTCCAGCACCGCCGGAGCGTCGGACGGCGTGGCCACCGGGGCGTGATGCCACGCGAGACCCGCCGCGTCGTAGGCGGCGAGGTTGTGGCGCGTGCGCATGACCGACACCACCAGCCGCACGCCGCTCGCCTTCAGGTAATCCGTCTCCGCCTCGCGGCGATCCGGGCGATGTGTCCGCCCCCCTCCCCCCGGTCGCTCCAGCGCGCACAGCTTGCGCGGGCGCGCCCACCAGATGCGCTTCGGCTCCTGCACGGTCACTCCCCTTCCGTTTCCAGGGGAAGTGCCGGGTGGCCGAGGTTCGCCCCCAGGGAGGAGCGGAGCCGGGGCCGGCTCGGCGAGCACCGCACAGTGATCGGGCGAGCACCGGAGCGCTCCCGGCGAGCACCGGACCCCCGGTAGGATCTCCGCGCATGTGCCGCGTCTTCGGCTGCGTCTCCGCCGAGCCCGTCTCCATCCGGCACGAGCTGCTCGAAGCCGAGAACCCGATGATCAGGCAGTCGGAGGACCACGACTCCGGCTGGGGCATGGCCGCCTACGAGCGCACCGACGGCGCGTCGCCGCGCCTCGTCCGCTTTCCCAAGGCGGCGCACACGGACGAGGAGTTCCTGGCCGCCACCAGCACACGCGGGCGGATCTTCAACGTGCACGTGCGGCGGGCCACGATGGGCGGCCTGTCCCTCGAGAACACGCACCCGTTCACGCTCGGCAACTACTCCTACTGCCACAACGGCACGATCCTCAGCTACCCGCGCCTGCTGGATCCGGGCGTGGCCGCGCCGTCGGGTGACACCGACTCCGAGCACTTCTTCAACTTCCTGATCCGCGACTACGACCCCGGGGCGCCCGTCGAGTCGTTCCGCCACGCCGTGGCCGCCACGATCGAGCGCTCCGCCTTCTCCGGCCTCAACTTCCTCTTCTCCGACGGCGAGCGGCTCTACGCCTACAAGCTGGGCATCTTCGAGCTGCACTGGCGCGCCGCACCCGGCAGGCTGCTCGTGGCCTCCGAGTGCCTGGACTCCGAGCCCTGGCACTCCGTGGCCGAGGACGTGCTCCTGGTGCTCGACCCGGACGACCCGGAGGAGCCTCACGCCGAGCGCCTGGTGGGTGACGCCGCGGTGGCGCGCGCCGACGTGCAGCGCCTCGACGGCGGGGCCCACCTGCGCGGCGAGGAACGCGGGGCGATGGCGGCGGAGCGGGCCGCCAGAACGGCCGCTGCCGAGTGAGCGGGGAGGAGCGGAGCCCGACCGTGAGCGGGCGAGCACCGGACCACCCAATCGGCCGCTTCGCGCTGCTCGTGAACCCGGCATCGGCGGGCGGGCGCGCGCTCGCCGCGCTTCCGGAAGTGATCGCGGTGATGGATCGCCACGGAGCCGAGCACCGCACGGTCACCACCCGCAGCCTCGATCACGCCGAGGAGGAGGCGCGCCTGGCCTCCGAGCGCGGGGAGACCGTGGCGGCGCTCGGAGGGGACGGCCTGCTCCGCCCGCTGGTCCGTGCCCTGCGCCACCGCGACACGGCGCTGGCGCTGGTGCCGTGCGGGCGCGGGAACGACCTGGCTCGCGTGCTCGGCGTGCCGAGCGACGCCACGGAGGCCGCCGAGGTGGCCGTGACCGGCCGGGAGCGCCTGGTGGACGTGGCCGAGGTGGACGGCACGCCCTACATGGGCATCGCCAGCTTCGGCTTCGACTCCGACGCCAACCGCATCGCCAACGAGACGAAGCTGATCAAGGGCAACGCGGTGTACGCCTACGCGGCCCTGCGCGCGCTGGTGTCCTGGAAGCCCGCCGGTTTCACGGTGACGGTGGACGGCGAGCGCCATCGAGGTGGAGGGCTACTCCGTGGCCGTGGGCAACTCCGGGGCGTACGGCGGCGGCATGTTCCTCCTCCCCCACGCCGAGCTCGACGACGGCATGCTCGACGTGCTGATCTCCGAGCGGCACCGCAAGCTCCGGTTCCTGAGCGACATGCCGAAGGTGTTCAAGGGCACGCACCTGAACTCCCCGTACGCGCACGTGTTCCGCGGGCGGGTGGTGGAGGTGAGCTCGGACCGCCCCTTCGCCATCTACGCGGACGGCGACCCGATCGCCACCACGCCCGCGACGATGACCGTCGAGAGTCGCTGCCTGCGCATCGTGGTCCCCGCCGGCCCCGCCTCCTGATGCCGGCTCCCGCTCGAGGCACTGGCCCGGCTGCTGCGGGCCACGAGCCGCGGGCTCGGGCGCAGCGGAGGCACCACCGCGCCGGGCCGGATGCTGCTGCGCATGAGCCCCGGAGCGATCCGGACCATGGGCCGGCGCCTGGACGACGGCTCGGTGCTGGTGTCGGCCACCAACGGCAAGACCACCACGGCGGCCATGCTGGCCGCCATCCTCGACCGGGCCGGGCGCCCGCTGGTGCACAACCGGGCGGGATCGAACATGACCTGGGGCGTGGCCACCGCCCTGCTCGACGCCGGCCGCCGATCCGGGGCAGCTCGGCCTCTTCGAGGTGGACGAGGCGTGGCTCCCCAGCGTGGCGGCCGACCTGGAGCCGCGGATCGTGCTGCTGGCCAACCTCTTCCGCGACCAGCTCGACCGCTACGGCGAGCTCGAGCTCGCTGGCCGACCGCTGGGCCGAGCTCACGTCCCGCCCGGACGGGCCGGCCCTGGTCCTGAACGCCGACGATCCGCTGGTGGCCGACCTGGGCCGCGGGCGGGACCGCGTCACCTACTTCGGAGTCGAGGACGACTCGCAGGCGCTGCCCGAGCTTCAGCACGCCGCCGACTCCAAGCACTGCCGCAACTGCGGCGCCGCGTACCACTACGACGCCGTGTACCTCGGCCACATGGGCCGCTACCGCTGCCCGAACTGCGGCCGCGAGCGCCCCACGCCGCAGGTGGCCGCCACCCGGGTGGGCTCGACGGCATGGCCGGGTCGGACGTGGAGATGCGCACCCCGCGGGGGGAGCTGGCGATTCGCCTCCCCCTCCCCGGCCTCTACAACGTCTACAACGCCGTGGCCGCCGCGGCCACCGCTCTCGAGCTCGGTGTGGCGCCGGGCGACGTGGTGGCGGCGCTCGAGGGCTTCGGAGGCGCCTTCGGCCGGGTGGAGACGATCCCCGTGGCCGGGCGCGAGCTGTCGATCCTGCTGGTGAAGAACCCGGCCGGGGCGAACGAGGTGCTGCGCACGCTCGTGCTCGAGGACGGGCCGCTCGACCTCTGGCTGGCCCTGAACGACCGGATCGCCGACGGGCGCGACGTGTCCTGGATCTGGGACGCGGACTTCGAGCTGCTTCGCGGGCGGGTGCGGCGAGCCGTGTGCTCCGGCACGCGGGCCGAGGACATGGCCGTGCGGCTGAAGTACGCGGAGCTCGGAGGCGAGATCGCCGTGGACCGTGACCTGGAGCGCTCGCTGGACGCCGCGGTGGAGGGCGCCGGAGGCACGCGGCTGTTCGCCCTCCCCACGTACACGGCGCTTCTCGACCTACGCGACCTGCTGGCCCGCCGCGGGCTGGCCGAGCGGTGGTCCGCTTGAGGGGGGCCACCGCCGCCTGGCACGACGTGGAGTGCGCCTCCTACGCCGCCGACCTCGAGCTGTGGCGCGAGCTGGCCCTCGCGGCCGCCCCCGCGCCCGTGCTCGACCTGGGCGCCGGAACGGGACGGGTGGCGCTGGACCTGGCCGGTCGCGGCCACGACGGTGACCGCGGTGGACTCCGACGCGGAGCTCGTGGCCGAGCTGGCCCGGCGGGCCCGCGAGCGCGGCCTGCGCGTGGACTCCGTACCGGCGGACGCCCGCACGCTCGACCTGGGACGCCGCTTCGGGCTTCGCCTTCGCCGCCATGCAGGTGGTGCAGCTGCTGGGCGGTACGGAGGGCCGCCGAGCCCTCTTCGCGCGGGTGCGCGAGCACCTGGAGCCCGGGGGCCGCTTCGCCGCCGCGCTGGCCGACCCGTTCGAGGCGGTGCCTCCCGAGCACTCCCTGCCGCCCCTGCCCGACGTGGCCGAGGTGGAGGGCTGGGTGCTCTCCAGCCGGCCGGTGGACGTGCGCGCCGAGCCGGGCGGCGTGGCCGTGCACCGGCTGCGCCAGCTCGTGTCGCCCACCGGCGACCTGACCGAGGAGCTCCACACGATCGTGCTCGAGTCGGTGACCCCGGAGGAGCTCGAGGACGAGGCGAGCGGCGAGCCGGCCTGATTCCCGCCTGCCGCCGCCAGGTGCCCGCCACCCCGGAGTACGTGGGAAGCACCGTGGTGATCGTGGAGACGCCCCTGTGAGCGGCGTGCTGCGCGTGTGCGCGCTCTACCCGGAGCTCATGAACATCTACGCCGACCGGGGCAACATCGCCGTGCTGCGGGCGCGCTGCGAATGGCGGGGAATCGGCTTCGAGGTCGCCTCGGCCTCGCTCGGACGAGCCGGTGGACCCGGGCGCCCACGACCTCTTCTACCTGGGCGGCGGGCAGGACCGTGACCAGGTGGCGGTGGCCGGCGACATGGTGGCCACCAAGCGGGATGCGCTCCACGCCGCGGCGGACCGTGGCGCCGTGGTGCTCGCGGTGTGCGGCGGCTATCAGCTCCTCGGCCACTCCTACCAGCTGGGGAACGAGGAGCTGCCCGGCGTCGGCCTCGTGGACCTGCGCACCGTGCGCGAACCGGGGGCGCGCCTGATCGGCAACTGCGCCATCGAGGCGGACCTCGGCGACGGCCCGCGCGTGATCGCCGGCTTCGAGAACCACGGCGGGCGCACCTACCTGGGCGAGGGCGAGCGGCCGCTCGGCCGGGTGCTGGCCGGGCACGGCAACAACGGGTCCGACGGCTTCGAGGGCGTGCACCGGGGGAACGTGATCGGCACCTACCTGCACGGGCCGCTGCTTGCCCAAGAACGCCTGGCTGGCCGACCGCCTGATCGAGCTCGCGCTGGACGTGCGCCTGGATCCGCTGCCCGACGACAGCGCTGGAGGACGCCGCCCACGCGGGCGCCGCGCCTGCGAGCGGCCGGCCGGATCGTCGTGCGCCCTCCCTAAAGGTCGGCGGCGCCGGCGGCGCGCAGCACTTCGGCGACGGAGGTCACGCCGTCGCGAACCTTGCGGAAGCCGTCGTCGCGCAGCGTGCCCATGCCGTGCTCGCGCGCGATCGCGGTGATGTCGTCGGCCGAGCCCTTGCGGAGGATCAGGCTGCGCACCTCGTCGTTCACCTGGAGCACCTGGTAGATGCCGATCCGGCCGCGGTAGCCCGTGCCCCCGCAGCGCACGCATCCGTTCGGCTCGAAGGCCTTGAGCGGGGCGAAGCTCGGGTCGAAGCCGTTGCTGACCAGCACCTCCTCGCTCAGCTCCACCTCCGTCTTGCATTCGCACAGCCGGCGGGCGAGCCGCTGGGCCACCACGCACTCGACGCCCGAGGCCACGAGGAAGGGCTCGATGCCCATCTCGATCAGGCGCGCCGCGGCCATCGGGGCGTCGTTGGTGTGCAGGGTGCTGAGCACCAGGTGGCCGGTGAGGGCCGACTCGATGGCGATCTGCGCGGTCTCGAGGTCCCGGATCTCGCCGACCATGATCACGTCCGGGTCGGCCCTGACCATCGACCGCAGGCCGGCGGCGAAGGTGAGACGCGCCTTGACGTTCACCTGCACCTGCTTGATGCCCTCCATCTCGTACTCCACCGGGTCCTCGATCGTCACGATCGTCTTCTCCGGGGTGTTGAGCGCAGCCAGGCCCGCGTAAAGCGTGGTGGTCTTGCCCGAGCCGGTGGGGCCGGTCACGAGGATGGCGCCGTGGGTGCGCCCGAGGAGCGAGTGCTCGAAGCGGGAGCGCTCGTCGGCGCCCATGCCGAGGTCGTCGATGGTGGTGAGCGACTGGCCGGCGTCCAGGATTCGCATGACCACGGACTCGCCGCGCACCACCGGCAGGGTGGCCACGCGGAGATCCACCCGGCGGCCGTCCACGGTGAGGCCGACGCGCCCGTCCTGCGGCGCCCTGCGCTCGGCGATGTCGAGGTCGGACATGATCTTGACCCGGGACACGAGGCCGGCCACGAGGTGCCGCGGCACCGTGGTGGAGTCGGACACCACGCCGTCGATGCGGAAGCGAACCCGCATGTCGCCCTGGCGGGGCTCGAAGTGGATGTCGGAGGCGCCGCGGGCCACGGCGTCGGCGATCACGGTGTGCACCAGCTTCACCACCGGGGCGTCGTCCGCCGACTCGCGAAGCTCGATGACCTGTGCCGGCTCCTCGTCCTCGAGGTCCAGCTCCTGCACCGACTCGTCGAGCTTGGAGAGCGTGCCCACCAGGGCCTCGATGTCCTCGGAGGAGGCCACCGCGCGGCGGACCTCGTAGCCCGTGGCCATCGTGATGTCGTCCAGAGCGAGCACGTTGGCCGGGTCGGCGGTGGCCACCAGCAGGGTGCGCTCGCCCATGAAGGCGATCGGGATCGTGCGGTAGCGGCGGGCCTTGCTCGGGTCGAGCAGGTGGGCCGCGCCCTTGTCCACCTCGAACTCGTTCAGGTCCACGTAGTCGAGCCCGTTGCGCTCCGCGAGGGCGCGGGCAAGCTGATGGGAGTTCACCACGCCGTCCGCGATCAGGGCCTGGCCCAGGGGCTGTCCCTTCTCGCGCGCGCGCCCGACGGAGGCCTCGACGGTCTCCCGGTCGGTGTATCCCAGCTGCGACGATCACGTCTCCGATGCGGCGCTTCGCGCCCGTGCGCTCGGCCGGGGGCGTCAGCCCGGGCACGGGGAACGCGCCCGCGGAGGCGGTCTGGACGTCACTCATGGATTCCGTATCGGCAATACGTCCAGCGTCCTGAACGCCCGCAGGGAAGGGAATTGCGGCAAATTCGGACGTTTGGCGCGCCTCAGCGGCCGGTGGAGCCGAATCCGCCCTCGCCGCGGGCGGTGGCGTCCAATTCGGCCACCTCCTCCAGCGCGAGTCCCTCCACGCGCACCACCACCAGCTGGGCGATCCGGTCTCCGACGGAAACGGAGAAGGACTCGTGCCGGTCTCCGTTCCAGAGCAGGACCCGCACCTCGCCCCGGTATCCGGCGTCGATCAGCCCCGGAGCGTTCACCAGCGCGATGCCGTGGCGCGCGGCGAGCCCCGACCGCGGGACCACGAGGCCGGCGTGGCCGGCCGGGATGGCCAGCGGCGATGCCGGTGCCCACGCTCGCCCGGGCGCCGGGCTCGATGGTGGCCGCCTCGGACGCGTGCAGGTCGAACCCGGCATCGTCGAAGTGAGCCCGGGCGGGCGGGACGGCATCCGGCCGAGAGGCGCCGGAAGCGCAGCGTCACGCCGGGCGGCCGTTGACCGCGAAGCGCTCGAAGCGGGGAACGGCGATGGCGGGGACGCGGGCCCGGACCACCACGCCGGCGGGGGTGTCCTCGCGCTCGATCTCGCCCGCCACCTCGTGCAGCTCCGACAGGCTCCCGCCCTCCGAGTAGGGCAGCAGCAGCTCCATGGACTGCAGGGTGGCGAGGAAACGCCCCTCCACCGCCTCGCGCAGGTCGTCGAGGCCCTCCCCCGTGTCCCCGGACACCTGAACCGCGCCGGGGAACCGGAAGGACAGCTCCCGCCTGCGCTCGTCGTCCAGGAGGTCGATCTTGTTGAGGCACAGCAGGCGCGGCCGTTCGCCTGCCCCGGTCTCCGAGAGCACGCCGTCCACGGCGGCGAGCATCTCGTGGAGCTCGTCCTCGGGCACCGAGGCGTCGGCCACGTGCACGATCAGGTCGGCGCCCAGTGCCTCCTCCAGCGTGGCCGAGAAGGCCTCCACCAGCTGGTGCGGGCAGCTTCCGGATGAAGCCGACGGTGTCGGTGAGCAGGTAGCTGCGGCCGTTGATCTCGAACGAGCGGGTGGCCGGGTCCAGGGTGTGGAAGAGCCGCTCCCTCACCCCCACGTCGGCGCCGGTGAGCGCGTTCAGCAGAGTGGACTTGCCGGCGTTCGTGTAGCCGGCCAGGGCCACGCTGGGGAGCCCGGCCCGCTCGCGCTCGGCGCGCATCGTGCTGCGGGTGGCCTTGGTGTGGCGCAGGCGGCGCCGCAGCGCGGCGATGCGGTCGCGCGCCAGGCGGCGGTCCGTCTCGATCTGGGACTCGCCCGGGCCTCGCGTGCCGATGCCGGCTCCGAGGCGCTCGAGGTGCGTCCACAGCCCGCGCATGCGGGCGAGGTTGTACTCGAGCTGGGCCAGCTCCACCTGGAGCTTGCCCTCGGCCGAGTTGGCGTGGTCGGCGAAGATGTCGAGGATCACCGCGGTGCGGTCGATCACGGGCACGTCGAGTGCCTGCTCCAGGTTGCGCTCCTGGCGCGGCAGGAGCTCGTCGTCCACCGCCACCAGGTTGGCGTCCGACTCCGCGATCGCGGTCTTCAGCTCGGCGAGCTTTCCCTTGCCCATGTAGCGGTCGGGCTCCGGGCGATCGCGGCGCTGGGTCATCTCGCCGGCCACGGCCACGCCGGCCGTGCGGAGCAGCTCGCGGAGCTCGGCCAGGTCGGGCTCGCCGGGACTCACCGCGATCACGAAGGCGCGCTGTCGCGCCCGGGCGTTACGGATGCCCTCGCCGTAGCGCGTCTCGCTGTTCCTGCCGTTGCGGCCTCTATCCACCTCTTCCAGTCTAGGCGGCGGTGACGGGCGGGAGCTGCAGGCGCTCCACCGGCGGCAGCACGCCCTGGCTCGCGAATTCGCGCGGGAGCGAGGATCCGGGAAGGACCACCACGGCCTGGCCGGGATCGCCCAGCCAGGAGGCGTGGCCCACGGCGTAGCGGTGCGCACAGAGGGCGCAGGCCGCGGCCTCGAGCTCCTCGATGCGGCGCCACCAGAGCTCCCCTCCGTCGTCGGTCACGTGGTCCCCGGCCAGCTCCTCGATTCGCAGCTGCATCCCGAGCGGATGGCGGCGGGCGGGCAGCCGCCGGCCCTGGAGGGCGCAGAACACGCCGTCGGGGTTGGTCTCGAACAGCGGCGAGCGGCGGTAGGCGCCCTCCTCCACCGCCCCCTCGCGGCCCCCGTCCTCGGCCCGGTAGGCGGCCAGGCCGTCGAGCAGGCCGGCCAGCCGCAGCGCCTCCCGCGACGGCGGCCGGGGCGCCACCCCGAGCCGGGCCAGCTCCTCGTCGCACACCCGGGCGCGCTCCCCGTCGGCGGGCGCGGACAGGGGCGCCCCGAGCGCCACCACCACGTCGCCCAGGGCACGCAGCTCGGCGGCCACCTGATCGGCCCCCCCGGGCTCGAAGAACAGCGCGCTCATGCGGATGGGCGGCTCCGTGGTGCGCACCTCCTCCAGCACGCCGAGCTGAAGCGCGTCCCCCATGGGCACGATGCCGCAGTAGTGCACCTCAGCCCCCCATGCTCGTGCGCAGCCGCTCCACGGCCTCGGAGAGGCGCTCGTCCGGCACGGTGAGCGAGATGCGGAAGAAGCCCTCGCCGTTCGGCCCGTAGGCGCCACCGGGCGACACCACCACGCCCGACTCCTCCAGCACCAGCTCGCAGAAGGAGGCGGAGTCGTGGCCCTCCGGCACCGGGGCCCAGACGTAGATCGTGCCGCGCGGCGGGGTCACGTCCACGCCGATCTCGGCCAGTGCGGTGCACACCAGGTCGCGCCGCCGCGCGTAGATCTCGGGCATCTCCGCCGGGGGCCCGGCGTCGAGTGCCTCGGCGGCGGCCAGCTGCACCGCCTCGAACATCCCGGAGTCGATGTTGGTCTTGAGCTGCCAGTACGCCTGCACCGCCTCGGCGTTGCCCACCACCGCGGCGGTGCGCCAGCCGGTCATGTTCCAGCCCTTGGAGAGCGAGAACACCTCGATGCCCACGTCCCTCGCCCCGGGCGTCTCCAGGAAGCTCGGGGCCACGTAGCCGTCGAAGGTGGTCTCGGTGTAGGAGGCGTCGTGCACCACGAGCACGTCGTTCTCGCGGGCGAACTCCACCGCCGCCTCGAACAGGCCCTCGGGCACCACGGCGCCGGTCGGGTTGTTCGGGTAGTTGAGGAACATCAGCCGCGCGCGCCCGCGGTCCTCGGCGCGAGATCGCGTCGAGGTCGGGTGCGAAGCCGCGCTCGGGGAGCAGCGGCATCACCACCGCCTCTCCTCCGGCCACCAGCGGGCCACCGGTGTAAACGGGGTAGCCCGGGTCGGCGGCCAGGGCGGCGTCGCCCGGGTCGAGAAAGGCCAGGTTCAGGTTGAACACCGCCTCCTTGGCCCCGAGCGCGGGCACGATCTCGGTGTCGGGGTCGAGCTCCACCCCGAAGCGCCGGGCGTAGAAGCCGGCGAGCGCGCGGCGCAGCTCCGGCCGCCCGCGGTTCGACGGGTACTGATGGGTGCCCGGGTCGGCCGCCGCGCGGGCCAGCGCCTCCACCACGGCGGGGGCGGTGGGCGTGTCCGGATCCCCGATGCCCAGGCTGATCACGTCCACCCCGGCCGCCTTCTTGGCGGAGATCTTCCGCTCGAGCTCGGCGAACAGGTACGGCGGGAGGCGCTCGAGGCGGCTACTCGCTCGCACGAAGGTCCTCCACCATCTCGTCGCTGAGCTCGCCCCGGTACACGGGCCGCGCCCAGCCGGTCAGGTCCACGTGCATGTCCTCGCCCACCTCCACCTCGAGATCGCCGCCGTCCAGGCGCACCGTCACCGGGCTCTCCATGCCGCGCAGCACCGCCGCCACCGCCGCTCCCGTCGCGCCGGTGCCCGACTACATGGTCTCCCCCACCCCGCGCTCGAAGATCCGCGCCCGGATCTCACGCTCGCCGGTGCGCTGCCAGAAGGACACGTTCGTGCGGCGCGGGAAGCGCGCGTCGCCCTCCACGGGGCCGCCGAAGCGGGGAAGGTCGAGCTCCTCGAGACCCGCGTCCACCTCGATGGCGCACTGCGGGTTTCCCACCTGCACGAACTGGAACCCGAACTCGCGGCCCCCGGCCTCGATCGTGCCGGTGCCGTCGTCGCCGCCCGAGGGATAGTCGTGCTCGGAGCGCAGCCGCGCCCGGCCCATGTCCATCGTGCAGGTGTCCGGCCCCGTGATGCGCGGCCGGATCTCCCCGGCCGCGGTGCGCACGGAGAAGCTGTCGTGCTCCACCCAGCCGTTGCGGCGCAGGTAGAGCACGGCCTCGCGCACGCCGTTGCCGGACAGCTCCGCCTCGGAGCCGTCCGGGTTGAAGATCCGCACCTCGGCCACGAAGCCGCGCTCGTCGGTCTCGGAGAGCAGCAGCACGCCGTCGGATCCGATGCCCGTGTGCGGCGCGCAGAGCATGCGCACGCGCTCCGGCGTGAGCCGGAAGGGAAGCTCCCTCTCCTCGACGATCGCGTAGTCATTGCCGAGCGCCTGCCATTTCTCGAAGCGCACGGCGCGGCACTCTATCCCCGGGCGAGCAGGTCGACCTCGGCCGCCGCGTCCTCCGCGGTGCGGCCGGTGAGGTCGATCAGGTGCGCCCCGGCGAGCTTGCGCATCCAGGTGAGCTGCCGCTTGGCGTAGCTGCGGGTGCGCCGCTTCATGGTGTCCAGGTCGCCGCGCAGGAGCTCCTCGAAGCCGAGGGCCGCGCGTGCGGTGCGTGAGGCTCCGGCGGCGTCGGCCCGGCGAACCTCGTCCTCCGCTCCCGCCGCCACCATCCGCTCCGCCCGCTCGTCGATCCGGCGGTACAGCTCCTCGCGGTCCAGCACCAGCCCGCACAGGAGCGTCGGATGTCGCAGCCGCGCCGTCCAGAGCCTCGACGCCTCCCCGGTGGGCGCGGGCCGGCGGCCCATCTCCAGCAGCTCGAGCGCGCGCACCACCCGGCTGCGGTCCCCGGGCGAGATCGCCGCGGCCACGTCCGCGTCGTGGGCCGCCAGCTCGGCGTGGAGGTCCGCGCTACCGCGCGCGGCCACCTCGGCCTCCAGGCGAGCGCGGACGGCCGGATCGGCGGGCGGGCGGAGCTCCAGGTCGCTGAGGGCGGTCTGGAGGTACAGCCCGGTGCCCCCCACCACGATCGGGCGCCGCCCGTCGCGCAGCGCATCGTCGATCTCGGCCCGGGCCCGCTCGGCGAAGGCGCCGGCGCTGAAGGTCTCCTCCAGGGGCACGAACGAGAGCAGCCGGTGCTCGAGCCGGGCGCGCTCGTCCGGCGTGGCGGCGCCGGTGAGGATCTCCAGCCCGCGGTACACCTGGAGCGCGTCCGCCGAGACGGCCAGCGGATCCTCGCCCGCGGGCGCGCAGGCGCTCCGCGAGGGCGATGGCCACCGCGGTCTTTCCCACTCCCGTGGGCCCGAAGAGGGCGATCACGCGCACGCGACCAGTATGGCCGCGGGCCGACCCGCTACCAATACGGGGCGATGCGACGCCCCGCCCCCGCGCTCCTCCTGGTCCTGGCCGTGCTCGCCGGCGGCTGCGGGACGGGCTTCGACCAGGGCAAGGAGAACGCAAAGCCGCTGAAGGTGGCCCACGCCCTGGGCGAGTCGAAGGTCCCCGGCGAGGCCGAGCGGCCGCTGGCACTGAGCCCGGGCGCGCTGGACACCGCCCTGGCCCTCGATCTTCCGAAGGTGGGCGCCGCTCTGCCGGACGGGCGCATACCCGCGTACCTCGCGCGGACCGGGCGAACCGAGCCCGTGAAGCGGCCCACCGTGTCGGACGTGAGCTCGGTGGAGTCCTTCGGGCCGGACGTGATCATCGGCTCCCGCGAACAGCTCGGGCGCCCGCTGTACAACGCCCTGCGGGAGATCGCCCCGTTCGTGGTGAGCGAGGCCGGCGCGGGCGGCGACTGGCAGATGGACATCCGCCTGTTCGGCGAGGCCCTCGGTCGGACCAACGCGGCCGAGCGGCTGCTCATCGGATGGGACCGCAGCGCCGCGAGCGCGAGGACGGCGCTCGAGGGTGCGCCGGGCGTGACCGTGGTGCGGGTGGTGCCGGGCGCGCTCCGGGTGGCGGGCCGCTACTCGTTCGCCGGCCGGATCCTGGACGACGCCGGCGTGTCGCGCGACCCGGCGGAGAAGCCATTCACCCGGGTGGAAACGGATCGGCTCGACTCACTGGCGGGTGGCCGGGTGCTCTACTCGGTGGCCCCCGACGGCCGGGCCACCGCCGCGGCGCTGGCGCAGGATCCGGCATGGCGCGCGCTGCGCCCGGTGCGCGTGGACGACGCCCTCTGGTGGGAGGGTGACGGCGTGCTGGCCGCCCGCGCGGCGGTGGCGGAGCTCAGCCGGGCGCTCGGCCGGTCTCAGGCGCCCTAGCCCGCGCGGGCGAGAAGGAGCTCCTCGCCGGCCAGCGTGGTGCTGGTGGCGGACTCGATCTGCACATAGGCGAGCTCGCCCGGCGCGGCCAGGCCGGAGAAGTGCACGGTCTTGTTGTGCCGCGTGCGGCCGCGCAGGCGCGACGGGTCGGTGCGCGACGGGCCCTCCACCAGCACCTCCATGGTGCGGCCCACGAAGCGCTGCGCGCGCTCGGTGGCGTGCCGCTGCACGGCCTCCACCAGGCGCTCCATGCGCTCGCGCTTGACCTCGTGGGGCAGCTGCCCGTCGAGCGTCGCCGCCTCCGTGCCCCGCCGCGGGGAGAAGATGAACGTGAAGGCCGAGTCGAAGCGAACGGCCTCCACCACCTCCATCGTCTCCTCGAAGTCCGCGTCGGTCTCGCCCGGGAAGCCGGCGATGATGTCGGTGCTGAGGGACACGTCGGGAGCGCGCTCGCGGATCATCGCCACCCGGTCGAGGTAGCGCTCGCGGGTGTAGGTGCGGCGCATGGCCTTGAGGATCCGGCTGGAGCCCGCCTGGAGCGGGAGATGGATGTGCTCGCACACCGAGGCCAGCTCGGTGTGGGCGGCGATCACGTCCTCGCGGATGTCCTTCGGGTGCGGGCTCGTGTAGCGGATGCGGTCGATCCCCTCGATCGCGTCGAGCGAGCCCAGCAGCTCCGCGAAGGTGGTCTTCTCCCCCTTGGGCAGGTCGCGGCCGTAGGAGCACACGTTCTGGCCGAGCAGGGTCACCTCCCGGACGCCCTCCGCGGCCTGGCGGGCCACCTCGGCCACCAGCTCCGCGGCGGGCCGGGACACCTCGCGCCCGCGCGTCGAGGGCACGATGCAGTAGGAGCACGCGCAGTTGCATCCCACCGAGATCTGCACCCAGGCCTGGAAGGGCCGCTCGCGCTTCGTGGGCAGGTGCCCCGTGAAGCCCTCGAACTCGAAGTAGCCCTGCGCGGTGAGGCTGTCGCTGGCCAGGAACTCGGCGAGCCGGTGCACCTGGCCCGGCCCGAAGGCCACGTCCACGAAGGGGAACATCTCGAAGATGCGCTCCTTCATCGACTGGGACCAGCATCCGCCCACCCCCACGACGCGGGCCGGATCCTCGCGCTTCAGGCGCTTGGCCTCGCCGAGGTGGCCCATGAAGCGGCTGTCCGCGGTCTCGCGGATCGAGCAGGTGTTGAAGAGGATCAGCCCGGCGTCCTCGCGCGTGGGCGCCTCCGCGTAGCCGAGCGCCTCCAGCATGCCCTTCATGCGCTCCGAGTCGTGCTCGTTCATCTGGCACCCGAAGGTGGTGAGGTGGTAGGAGCGCTGCGCTGCCACGGCGGGATCAGAATAGCCCCGAGGGAGGAGCGCAGCCCGATCGGTGGCTAGGAGCGGAGCCCGATCGTTGATCGGGCGAGCACCGCAGCCATCGTGTGATCGGGCGAGCACCGGACCATGTCCTACACCAGCTCGCCGAGATCCGGATAGTGGGTCACGAAGCCGTCCGGGCCCACGCTCAGGTCGCGCACGAAGTCCTCGTCGGAATAGCGGATGCGGCCGTCGTCGAGCGGCTCGTAGCGCTGGTCCAGCCGGTGGACGCCGAGGTCCGGCACCGAGACCCAGGCCATGACGTAATCCGCCGGGCCGCCCCCGTCACGCAGGATCGGCATGGTGTTCGTGAGCGGGCGAGAACCCGAGGTCGCAGTCGGTGGCGCCCTCGAGGGCCTCCGCATCACCCCCGGGGTCCCCGAGGTCGTCCGCGCCCTCGGCGGCCGTCTCGAGCGTCCAGGAGCCGTCTGGGGCACGCCTGAGGTCCAGCCGGCGCGACCAACCGTCTCCCTGGGCGTTCACCGCCAGGCGCGCGGTGACGAAGCCCGCCACCGTGTCCAGGTCGTAGCTGAGCCGGTAGGGGCGCGGATCCACGCCCAGCTGCACGCCCGAGGCCGTGAGCCGCTCCCCTCCACGGACACGTCCGCGTACTCGGCCCGCCAGGAGTCCAGGCCGCGCCAGACGAGGACCCGCGTCGACAGCGGCCGCTCACCGGGCGTAGTCGGTGGTGCGGCTCTCCCGGATCACCGTGACCTTGATCTGCCCGGGGTACTCGAGCTCCTTCTCCACGTCGCGGGCGATCTGGTGCGAGAGCAGGGCCGCCGCGTCGTCGTCGATCTGTCCCGGCTCCACGATCACGCGGATCTCCCGGCCCGCGTGCATGGCGTAGACCTTGTCCACGCCCTCGTGGCGGCCGGCGATCGACTCCAGCTCGTGCAGGCGCTTCACGTAGTGCTCGAGCGACTCGCCGCGGGCGCCCGGCCGGGCGCCGGACAGCGCGTCCACCACCTGCACGATCACCGCCTCCACGGTCTGGGGATTCACCTCGTTGTGGTGCGCCTCCATGGCGTGGGCCACGGCCTCGCTCTCCTTCCACCTGCGTGCCAGCTCCCCGCCCACGAGGGCGTGCGGACCGTCGGTCTCGTGGGACACCGCCTTGCCGATGTCGTGCAGGAGCGCCGCGCGGGCGGCGATGCGAGCGTCCGCGCCCAGCTCGGCCGCCAGCATCGACGCGAGGCGGGAGCACTCGATGGAGTGGTGCAGGACGTTCTGGCTGTAGCTGGTGCGGAAGCGCAGGCGCCCGAGCAGCTTGGTGAGCTCGGGATGGATCGAGCCCACGTTGGCCTCGAACACCGCCTGCTCCCCGATCTCCACCACGTGCTTGTCGATCTCCGACTTGGCGTGGTGGTACGACTCCTCGATCCGGGCCGGGTGGATGCGCCCGTCCTGGAGCAGCCGCTCCAGCGTGAGGCGGGCGATCTCGCGGCGCACGCCGTCGAAGCCCGAGAGCAGCACCGCCCCCGGGGTGTCGTCGATGATGAAGTCGATGCCGGTGAGGGTTTCGAGCGTGCGTATGTTGCGGCCCTCGCGGCCGATGATGCGCCCCTTGAGCTCGTCCGACTTGAGCTCCACCACGGACACCGTGGTCTCCACGGAGTGGCTGGACGCCATCCGCTGCATCACGGTCGAGAGGATGCTGCGGGCGCGCCGGTCGGCGTCCGTGCGGGCCTCCTCCTCCACCTGGCGGATCAGACGGGCGCTCTCGTGGCGCAGCTCGTCCTCCAGCTCCTTCAGGAGGATCTGCTTGGCCTGCCCGGTGGAGAGTCCCGCCACCCGCTCGAGCTCACGGATCTGGTCGCGCTTGGCCTCCTTCAGCTGATCGCGCCCGACGTCGAGGTTGCGCCGGCGGTCGTCCAGCGAGCGCTCGAGGTCGGCGAGCTCCGCGGCCCTCAGATCCACGGAGGTCTCCTTGGCCCGTAGGCGCTCCTCCAGGCGGGCCAGCTCGGAGCGCCGGGCCGCGAGCTCGTCCTCGACGTCGCCGCGCTGAGACGCGGCCACGGCGGGCTCGGGCAGCTCCGTGCGCTCCGGGGCCGCGGACGAGCGTCAGGGTCGCGAGGGCGCGAGGGCGCTGGACGAGGAGCACCACGCCCACCGCGACAGCCGCCGCCACCAGCGCTGTCAACACGATCTCCATCTCCGCGTCTCCTCTGTCCGGCGCGTGGGGCGCCGGTCTCGAATGGTCGAGCGGTGCGGCTCAGCGCCGCGAGACGTCGGACAAAGCGTTTGCGACCTGCGCGCCGAGTGGCGCGCCGGACGTGCTGGCCCTTATGAACCTTCCCGAATGCTCCCCCGGGCTCGCCAAGCCCCGGCAGGGGTTCGCGGAGTCAGTTGTCGCGGGGTCCAACCCGCCGGTCGTATCTTGAAAAAGTGGGTGATTAGCTTGTCGTTCGGTCTCACGGCGGCCTTGCCGGCCGCTTTCATATGAGGGTAACCACGCACCGGGCCGCTGGCAACCCGTCCGGCCTTCCGCTCAGGCCACCCGCCGCTCGTGCTCGCGCAGTGCCTCGTACGCAAGCTCGGGCGCGTACCCGCGCCGCACGAGCAGACGCCAGGCGCGGTCGCGTTCCCGATCGTCCTCAGGCGGGTGCGGGACCCGGCGGCCCAGCAGCAGGAGGGCGGTGTCGAGCTCGTCCTCGCGACCGCGCTCCGACAGCGCCGCCTCGATCTCGGCGGCGTCCACCCCACGCCGCCGCAGCTCCCCCGCAATGCGCTCCGACCCCCAGTGGTCGAGCTCGCGCTTGTCAGTGACGTAGCGGCGAGCGAGGTCCGCGTCGTCCAGCGCGCCCGCCCGGAGCAGCTCCTCGATCGCCTCGTCGATCGTCTCCTCGTCAACGCGCCTGCGGCCGAGCAGCTCGCGCATCTCCCTGACGCTGCGTAGGCGCTGTCCCAGCTCGCGGTAGGCGTGCCCGAGCGCGCGGTCCAGCGTGACCTGCTCGGCAGGCGAGGAGTCGTCCACGACCCGTCGGCGGTGCGGCTAGGCGGCCTGTTCCTGCGGCGTCTCGGACGGCGCGGGAGCCACCGGGGCGCCCTCCTCGGCATCCTCGGGCTCGACGGCAGCGAGTGGCACGCCGCCGGGCGCGGCCCCGAGGGCCTCGTAGATCTTCACCTCGATCGCCTGGGCGATGTCCGGGCGCTCGCGCAGATAGCTCTTCGCGTTGTTGCGTCCCTGTCCGAGCCGCTCGTCCCCGTAGGAGAAGAACGAGCCCGACTTCTGGACGATCCCGTGCTCGATCCCGAGGTCGAGGATGCATCCCTCCGAGCTGATGCCCTGGCCGTACTCGATGTCGAACTCGGCCTGGCGGAAGGGCGCCGCGACCTTGTTCTTCACGACCTTCACGCGAACCCGGTTCCCCACCGCCTCGGTGCCCTCCTTGAGGGTCTCGATGCGGCGGATGTCGAGCCGCGCCGAGGAATAGAACTTGAGCGCGCGCCCGCCCGGCTGGGTCTCGGGCGATCCGAACATCACGCCGACCTTCTCGCGGATCTGGTTGGTGAACACGCAGAGCGTGTTGGCGCGGTTCAGGTTGCCGGCGAGCTTTCGCATCGCCTGGCTCATCATCCGGGCCTGGAGGCCGACCGTCTGGTCCCCCATGGCACCCTCGAGCTCGACCTTGGGGGTGAGCGCCGCCACCGAGTCGATGGCCACGACGTCCACCGCGCCGGAGCGGATCAGGAGATCGGCGATCTCGAGCGCCTGCTCGCCGTGGTCGGGCTGCGACACGAGCAGCTCATCCGTGTCCACGCCGATGCGCTTGGCGTAGACCGGGTCCATGGCGTGCTCGGCGTCGATGAACGCACAGATCCCGCCCAGCTTCTGGGCGTTGGCGAGCACGTGGTAGAGGAGCGTGGTCTTACCGGAGGACTCCGGCCCGAAGATCTCGACGATCCGCCCGCGAGGCAGTCCGCCGACTCCGAGCGCGAGATCGAGCGAGATCGCGCCCGTGGGAACGGCCTCGACCTGGACGGCGAAGGCGTCGTCGCCCATCTTCATGATCGAGCCGGCTCCGAACTGCCGCTCTATCTGAGTGAGCGCGCCCTTCAGCGCCGACTCCCGGGCCTTCGCGGCCTTCTCCTGTTCCTTCTCCATTTGGCGCGTCTCCTCTAAAGCTCTGGTGGGCACACGCTAGGAGTCGGACCGGACAGACGTTCGCCCCCTCTGGGCGAGGAGCGCAGCCCGATCGGTGGTCGGGCGAGCACCGCAGCCATGCCCTCAGGGCAAAACGACGGAGCCGTCCTCGGTGAGCTCCCACCCGGGGTTGTGGGCCACCTCCCAGGGGTGGCCGTCCGGGTCGACGAACAGGCCCGAGTAGCCGCCCCAGTCGGTGGGGGCGCCCTCTCGGCGCACCGAGGCCCCGGCGGCGCGCGCCTCCTCCAGCACCGCATCCACCTCGGCCGGGCGAGCGCACGTTGTGGGCGAGCGTGACCCCGCCCCAGCCGCCGTCGTCCTGTACGCAGCTGTCCTCGGCAAGGAGGCCGCGGTCCCACAGGCCCAGCACCATCCCGCCGGACTGGAAGAAGACGACGCCCGCGCCCTCCGAGGCCCGGTTGCGCCATCCGAGAGTCTCGTAGAAGGCCCTCGCGCGGGCGAGGTCGCTCACTCCGAGCGTGACCAGGTGAGGCGAGTCTCCATGGCCCCGACCCTACGCCAGACGCGGGTGGACCTGCACGAGCGTTGTGTAGGGAACGACCACCGGCCCGTCGTCCGCAAGCGCGCGCACGCGCGACAGGAGGGCCTCCCTCCGGGCGGGTTCCAAGCGCGCTCACGAAGCTCACCGAGCCCACGCGGTCGGCCAGTCCGCCCGCGTCGAGGGTCTGCTCGTTGTGATGGCGCCGCTCACGGGCCGGTCCGAACAGCCGTGAGCGCTCAAACGCCTCCCGCCACGTCCCGTCGCCGTACTGGGGGGCGTTGCTCTCGTTCCGGACCGGGTCCACCAGCGCGTCGATGGCCCGGTTCACCGGATCGTCCTCGTGGCGCTCGTTCCAGACCAGGGCCAGCGCCCCGCCGGGCCGCAGAACGCGGTGGATCTCGGCCAGCGCGCGCTCACCGTCGAACCAGTGGAAGGCCTGCGCCACGGTCACGGCGTCGGCGCTGGCATCGTCAAGCGGGATCCCCTCCGCCGTGCCCTCGAGTGCCGTGGCCTGCGGCGGAAGCTCCGCCCGCATCTCGGCCAGGGGCTCCACGGCCACCACGTCGGCGCCGGTGAGCACGAGCTCACGCGTGAGCTTGCCCGTGCCCGCGGCCAGGTCGACGACGGTACGGCCGGGCCCGAGCCGCAGATCCTCGGCGAGGTCCCGGAGCGCCTCCGGTGGGTACCCGGGGCGCCCGCGCTCGTAGGCCCCGGCGGAGCGGGCGAAACCCTGGGAGGCGAGCGGGTGCACGCGGGTCACCTCAGCCCTCGAGCTCCCGGCGGGCGAGCGGCTCATAGAGCGCCCCCTCCGGCCTCAGGGTGGACCGGTACAGCGTGACCGAGGGCGCCGGAAACTCTCCTGCCGGCGCCTCGCGGGCGGGCAGAGCGGGCGCGCGCCGCCGGCTCTTTCTCACGCGCGCGAGCGTCAGGTGCGGCCAGAAGGGCCGCTCCTCGCGGCGGTAGAGGCCCTCCCGCTCGAGCGCCTCCCCCACGCGCCCGGCGATCTCACCGGCCGCGCCCGCCCCGGTCCTCCAGGTCGAGGGCGAACAGCCGCGGGTCGCGGGGCGGCACGCCCGCGCACCGCGCCGGGAGCCAGCAGGGGCGCCGCCACCCCCTCGGTAGCGCCGAGCGACACCCGGCCGATCCGCTCCGTCTCGCGCCGCGTCCTGCCATCCGAGGAAGGCGAGCGTCACGTGAAGCTGGGCGGCCACCACCGGCCGCAGGTCGTCCCGGCCCGCGACGAGCGCGTCCCGCCAGCCGGCGAGCGCGCCCCGCTCCTCCTCGGGGAGGTCGAGCGCGACGAACAGGCGTGCCCGCGCGGCCTCAGGCGTCGCTCTCCCCCTCGCCGCGCAGGAAACGGCGCAGCATGTGCATCACCACCGTGGTCGAGCGCTCGCGGATGTCCGCCCGCCCTCCCGGGCAGGAGCACCTCGCGGGCCATGGACGACCCGTCGGCCGCGCGCACGCAGAAGCAGACGGTGCCCACGGGCTTCTCCTCGGTACCGCCCCCGGGCCCGGCCACCCCGGTGACCGACACCGCCAGGTCGGCGCCGAACCGCGACAGGGCCCCCTCCGCCATCGCCGACGCCACCTCGGGGGACACCGCGCCATGACGCTCGATCAGAGCGGGATCCACGTCCAGCAGGCCCTCCTTGACGTCGTTCGCGTAGGCCACGACCCCGCCGGGGAAGTAGTCGGACGACCCGGGCCGCTCGGTCAGCCGCGCCGCCACCAGGCCGGCCGTGCACGACTCCGCGGTGGCGATCCGGCGCCCGGAGAGCAGGGCGGCCACCTGGTCGTCCACGAGCGACCCGTCGGTGGAGAACAGCTCGCGCGGGTGGCGCGCCGCGATCAGATCCACCAGCGCGGCGTAGGTTCCGGCGTCCTCGGGCTCGTAGCGGGTAACCACCTCCACCTCGGCGCGCCGCAGGCAGGTGGTGATCTCGAGGCGGTCGAAGCCCTCGATCTCGTCCTCAGCGGCGCGGAGCGTCTCGGCCATGCTCGACTCCGGCAGCCCGAACAGGCGCATCATCTCCTGCACGTAGGAGCCCCGGCCCGCCGTGGCCTCCCGGAAGGCGTCGGTCTCCACCGCCTCCGCCCACATCGGCTGAAGCTCGCGCGGCGGCCCGGGAAGCACCACCACCGTGGGCTTGCCCGGCACCACCACGCCCGGCGCCGTGCCCACCGGATAGATGATGTGGGAGCCCTCGGGGACCAGGGCCTGCTTGCGGTTCGCCGCCCGCACCGCCTCGAAGCTGCGGTTGCCGAACCGCCGCATCAGCCCGCGCAGGATGTCGGCGATACGGCTCTCGAGCGGCTCGTCGAGGACCAGCGGGCGGCCCGTGAAGCGGGACACCATCTCCACGGTCATGTCGTCGGCGGTGGGACCGAGACCACCGCTGGTCACGATCAGGTCCACGCCGTTGTCGGCCATGAAGCGCAGCTGCGCCTGGATGTCCTCCGGCCGGTCGCCGCAGATGGTGATGTGGGCGAGCTCGATCCCCATCTCCAGGAGGCGATCGGCGAGCCAGGGGCCGTTGCGGTCCGAGATCCGGCCGGTCAGCACCTCGGTGCCGGTCACCACGATGCCGGCGCGCACGCTCAAGCGGGCATCAGGCGCAGGGACGCTCTCCGAGCGGGATCGGTCGATTCGAGCCCGGCGTGAACTCGTATCCCACCGGATCCGGCCCCGGCGGGATGGTCACGGGCTTGCCGTTGGCCCGCACGTCCACGGCGGTCTTGCCCAGGTTCACGCGCAGGCGGGAGCCGCGGAAGGTGCGCGCCGCGTCGAGGGTGCCCTCGAAGATCACATCGGTTCCCGTGCCCCGGTCCAGGCACGCATAGGTGGGAAGCTCGGGCGCGATCCGCAGCACCACCCGGGTCGGCGCCGCCGGCTGCTCGGGCTGCTTCTCGGCCCCGGCGCGCTCGGTCTGCGTCTTCGTCTGCGCCTGGTGTCGTGCGCCTCCGTGGCCGCGGCAGAGTCCTTCTGGTCGTCGTCCTCCGTGCTCAGCCCCAGCGCGATCAGGCCCACCACCACGGCCACTCCCGACCAGGGCGAGCCACCATCCAGGGCCTCGGCCCGCCTCCGCGGTTGCGCTCCCGCCCCGCGGGCCCGGGCGGGCCGATCGGCTTGAGCGTCTCCAGCTCGTCGCGCGGCTCGTAGTTGGCCCTGTATTCCTCGAGCAGGGCGTGCGGATCCAGCCCCAGGAGCTCCGCATAGGTGCGGAGGAACGTCTTGACGAAGGTGGGCCCGGGCAGCATCGAGAACTCCTCGTTCTCGAGCGCGCGCAGGTACTTCGCGCGGATCTTGGTCTGCTGCTCGACGTCCGCGATGTCGAGCCGCCGGCGCATCCGTCCCTCGCGCAGGGTGTCCCCGATGGTGGGCATGCGGCGCCTATTCTGGCGACTTCACCCTGGCGGCCCTCGGCCGCCCTCGCGCGGGTGGGCCCGCGACCGGGTCAGTCCTCGGCGGAAGCGCCCACGGCGGCGTCCGCGAGCGATTCGAGCACGCGCGGGAGGTCGGCCTCCGTGATCAGCACCTGGCGGGCCTTGGATCCCTCGTAGCCCGAGATCACGCCCCGGCGCTCCATCATGTCCACGAGGCGCCCCGCGCGGGTGTAGCCCACGCGCAGCCGACGCTGGAGCATCGACGTGGACGCGGTGCCCATCTGGACGACCGTGGCGATCGCGTCGGCGAGCATGTCGTCCTGGTCCGGATCGAAGTCGCCCGAACCCTCCTCGGGCTCGTCGGGCTCCACGGCCTCGAGCAGCTCCTCCTTCAGCTCCGGCTCGCCCTGACGGCGCCAGTGCTCGGTCAGCCGCTCGATCTCCTCCTCGGCGATGAAGGCACCCTGGATGCGCGCCGAGCGCGACTCACCGGAGGGACGGAAGAGCATGTCGCCCTGGCCCAGCAGCGACTCGGCGCCGTTCTGGTCGAGGATCACGCGGGAGTCGGTCTGGGAGGAGACCGCGAACGCGATCCGGGCGGGCACGTTGGCCTTGATCATGCCGGTGATCACGTCGGCGCTCGGCCGCTGCGTGGCCAGCACGAGGTGGATGCCCACCGCCCGCGACTTCTGGGCCAGGCGGATGATCGAGTCCTCCACGTCGGCCGGGGCCACCATCATCAGGTCGGCCAGCTCGTCGATCACGCAGAGGATGTAGGGCAGCGGCGCCTCGCCCTGCTTGATGCGCACCCGGTTCAGCTCGGTGAGGTTGCGGGTCTTCACCTTGCTCATCACCCCGTAGCGCTCCTCCATCTCCTTGATGAGGTTGCCGAGCACGTTGGCGGCCAGCCGCGGGCTCGTGACCACCGGGGTGAGCAGGTGGGGAATGCCCTCGTAGTGGTTCAGCTCCACGCGCTTCGGGTCCACGAGCACGAGCCGGACCTCGTTGGGCGAGGAGTGCAGCAGCACCGAGGAGAGCATCGCGTTCACGCAACCCGACTTACCGGAGCCGGTGGTGCCCGCGATGAGGATGTGCGGCTGCTTGGCCAGGTCGGTGCCGATGGCCTTGCCCGCGATGTCCTTGCCCAGCCACACCGACAGCGGGGACCAGCCCTTGGGCGCCTCCTGGAAGACGTCGCCCAGGTGCACCATCTTGCGCACCCGGTTCGGGACCTCGACTCCCACCGCCTGCTTGCCGGGAATCGGCGCGAGGATCCGGACCTGCTCCGCGGCGAGGGCGTAGGCCAGGTCGTCCTTCAGCGTGGCGACCTTGGACATCTTGATCCCGGGCGCCAGGCGCAGCTCGTAGCGGGTCACGTGGGGTCCGGTGACCGTGCCCATCACGCGCGCGTCCACGTTGAAGTGGCTGAGCGCCTCCACCAGGCGGACGCCGGCGCGCTCGATCCCCTTGGTGTCCACCTTCTGCGCGCTGTTCGAGCGCTTCAGGAAGCTCGTGCCCGGCATCCGGTAGTCGATGTTCTCCGACTCGGTGACCGCCGACCGCCGGTGGCCCTGTGGGCGTGAGGGCGGGCTCCTCCTCGTCGGTCTCCGCGGCCACCGGCGAGCGGCAGGGGCTCCGGCTCGGGCGGAAGCGGCTCGACCTCCACGTCCTCCGGGCTCCTCGACCTGCTCCTCTTCCTCTTCCTCCTCCGGGTAGTCGTCGTCGCCGAACAGGTCGGGATAGCGCTCGGCGCCGTCCAGCGCGGGCGCCTCCACATGCGTGGCGCGCACCACGGGCTCGGAGTCCTCGGGCTCGGGCGGGCCGAGCGGCTCGTCCGAGTGGTCGCGCGAGGGCGCCGAGGTGAGGCCGGAGAGGGCCTGGGCCAGGTCCTGCTTGGACACGCGCACGCGCTGTGTGGTGGTGGCCACGCCCTGCTGGGTGGCGCTCACCACGCCCGCCACCGACGCGCCGGTCAGGAGCAGCACGGCGGCCAGCAGGAGGAAGACGAACAGGATGTGCGCGCCGACGTGGGAGAAGAGGTGGCTGGACACCCAGAGAAGGGACTCGCCCGCGAGACCGCCGTGGTGGCGCAGGTATTCGGCGTCGAGGAAGCCGTCGCGAGCGGTGTCGCCGGGCCCGAGGCCGAGCGAGCCCGGCGGCCAGGCCCAGCGTGAGCGCGGCGAAGAGGCAGAGCGCGCCCAGCCCCCACGGGTGCACGGCGGGGAGCATCGGCCGCAGCATCACCACCGCGCCCGCGGCCAGCAGCGCGACCGGCGCGAGATAGCCGGCGCCGCCGAAGAGCACGAGGATCCCGTCCGCCATCGCCTCGCCCACCTCGCCCCCGGCCCAGCCGAGGTAGAAGACGCAGGCGAAGAACGCGGCGAAGGACACCAGCCCGAGGCCGATCAGATCCATCTGTCCCTGGTCGAGCTGGGGCAGCCTGAGACCCGGCGGCATCCGCCGTCTGGTCTTGCGGCGGGCACGTCCCTTGGTTCGGCGGCTGGCCATTAATCGCCATTCGACGGAGCAACCTCCCTCCCTCCCTACCATTGGCCGCATGACCGGGAGGCCGAGGGTGCTCGTGGTGGAGGACGACGCCGACATCGCCGGCGTGCTCCGACGCTCGCTCGACCGCGAGGGGTACGAGGTGAGGGTGGCCGGGGACGGCGAGGCCGCCCTGAGCGAATCCGGCCTCTTCGAGCCCGACGCGGTGGTGCTGGACCTCGGACTGCCCCTGCTGGACGGCGTGGAGGTGTGCCGGCGCCTGCGCGAGGACGGCGACGTGCCGATCCTGATGCTCACCGCCCGTGACGCCGTGGATGCGCGCGTGGAGGGCCTCGACTCCGGCGCCGACGACTACCTGGTGAAGCCCTTCGAGCGAGAGGAGCTGCTCGCGCGCGTGCGCGCGCTGCTGCGCCGCCGCCCGCCCCGCGGCAGCGCCTTCCTGGTGGCCGGGGACATACGCCTGAACCCCGACACCCACGAGGTGTTCAGGGGCGAGCGCGCGCTCGACCTCACGGCCCGCGAGTTCGAGCTGCTCGAGCACCTCATGCGCAACGAGCGCATCGTGGTCTCCCGCCAGGCCCTGCTGGACGAGGTCTGGGGCTACCACCCGTTCGCCGAGACCAACACGGTGGACGTGTTCATCTCGAACCTCCGGCGAAAGCTCGAGGCCGGCGGCGAGCCGCGTCTGCTCCACACCGTGCGCGGCGCGGGCTACGTCCTGAGGGACGCATGAGGGCCCGCCTGCCCGTGCGGCTCAAGGTCGCCGTGTTCACGGCGGCGCTGACCTTCGCCATCCTCTGCCTGTTCGCCATCGTGATCGGCGCCGTGGCGGAGGAGCGCATCCGCGAGCGGCTTCGACGACGACCTGCGGGCCACCGCCGCCGACCTCCAGGACGCTCTCAGCATCGAGCCGGACTCGAGCGGCGCACCAGGGGCTCGACCAGAACGACGTGGAGGTTCTGAACGCCTACGCGTCCGGCGGCGCCGTGGTACGGATCGTGAACCTGAACGGCGGGGTGGAGTATCCGCCCGGCGCGGCCCCGCTCGGCGCCGCGGGCGACGGCATCGCACACGTGGGCGACCTCCGGGTCGTGTCCCGCCAGCTGGTGGCCCCCGCGCTCGAGCCGCGCGGGAGCTTCGACCGCAGCCTCCAGCCGGTGGCCGAGCCGGTGGCCTACGTGCAGTACGCAAAGCCCGAGAACAGCGTGGAGCTCACGGTGAACAAGGTGAGGGTCTTCCTCGCCTTCGGCGTGCTCGGCGGCACGATGCTCGCCTTCCTCGGCGGGCTCTACGTGGCCCGGCGGGCCATGCGCCCGATCGCCGGCCTCACCCGGGCGGCGCGCGAGGTGGCCCGCACCCGCGATCCCGACGTGTCCCTGCCCAAGCCGCGGGCGAACGACGAGGTGTCGGACCTGGCCCACACGCTGGAGGACATGCTCAGCGAGCTGAGTGCCGCCCGCGGCGAGAGCGAGGCCGCGCTCGAGCGCCAGCGGGACTTCGTGGCCGACGCCTCGCACGAGCTCCGCACCCCGCTCACCAGCATCCTGGCCAACCTCGAGCTGCTGGAGCCCGAGCTGGAGGGCGAGAGCCGTGACATGGCCGGCTCCGCCCTGCGCTCCTCGCGCCGGATGCGGCGCCTGGTGGCCGACCTCCTGCTCCTGGCCCGCGCCGACGCCGGCCGGCGCTCGCCGCGCCTCCCGCTCGACCTCTCGGTGGTGGCCGCCGAGGCCACGATCGAGGCCGATCCGCTCGCCGCCGGGCACTCCCTCACCCTCGACGCCCCCGAGCCCGTGCCGGTGGCGCGGCGTGGCGGACGACCTGCACCGGCTGATGGCCAACCTGATCGAGAACGCGCTGATCCACACCGCGCCCGGAACGCCGGTCACGGTGTCCGTCCGAGCGATCGACGGCGGCCGCGGTGCTCGTGGTGGAGGACCGGGGGCCGGGCATCCCGGAGGCCATGCGACAGCGGATCTTCGAGCGCTTCGCCCGCGGCGGCGGCGACCGCGCGGGAGGCGGCAGTGGCCTGGGCCTGGCCATCGTCAGGGCCGTGGCCGAGGCGCACGGCGGCCGGGTCGAGGTGCTGGACGCGCCCGGCGGCGGGGCCCGCTTCGTGGTGACGCTGCCGCTCGGCGGAGAAGCGTCCACGCCCGAGGCGGCCGAGCCACCCACCGCCGCCGACCTGGTCTAGTGCACGAGCCGCGGCGCACCGTTCCTGCCCGCGGCGTGTTCCCTTTCGAAGCCCGAACCCGAAATCAAGGAGCTCGGTTCCCTTGAAGCACCTGTCCCGCCTGCGGCCCTCCCCCGCTCTCGTCGTCGCCCTGATCGCCCTGTTCGTCTCCCTGGGCGGAGTGTCCTACGGGGTGGCCACCGGCTACATCGACAGCCGCGAGATCAGGAACAACACGGTGGCGTCCGGCGACATCCGCAACAACGACATCCGCACCAAGGATCTCCGCAACAACGAGATCCGGGGGATCGACATCCGCAACAGCACGGTCCAGGGCCGGGACATCGCGCTCGCCACGGTCACGGGCCAGGACGTGAGGGAGTCGACGCTCAGCGAGGTGCCGAACGCGGCACGGGCCGCCCGGGCCGGCAGCCTCCGGCTCGGTGGACTCGCTGCGAGTGATCACCGACCAAGGTCGTGGCCCAGGGCGGCGCGCCGGTGACGCTGGTCCAGTACGGGCCCCTCACCGTCACCGGGGCCTGCCCGGCGGACATGGGAGGCCCGCGCGCCGAGGTGCGAGTGCAGTCCAGCGAGGCCGGCTCGAGCGCGGACGGCGAGGAGGCGTCCTTCGGGGTCCTCGGAGCCGGCGCTCAGACCGTGGCCGCGGTGGCCTCCACCGGGCCGCGGGCGATCGAGTCCTCGCCCATCGTCGCGTCCGGAGCAGCCGCCTCCCTCAGCGGCGTGGTGTCGCTGATCGCCGACGGCGCGGGCGGCGGGTCGTGCCGGTTCCAGGGCCACGCCGCGGTGAGCGGCGGCCCGGCGCCGACGCCCTAGACCTCGACGACCACGGGCAGGATCATCGGCCGGCGGCGCAGCTGGTTGTAGACGAACTCGGCCACGTCGTCGTGCAGGTGGTCCTGGAGGAGGTCGATCTCGGTGATCTGCTCCTTGGCCGAGCGGCCGAGCGAGGCGTCCACCGCGTCGCGCAGGTCGGCCACGAAGCCGTCGCTCTCGTCCAGGAAGGGCACGCCCCGGAACATGATCTCCGGGGGCACCACCGAGCGCCCGTCCTGCTCGGAGACGGTGGCCACGACGATGAAGATCCCGTCCGCGGAGAGCATGCGGCGGTCACGCAGGGCCACGTCCTCGATGTCCCCCACCTCCATGCCGTCCACGAAGATCATGCCCGCCTGCTCGCGCTCGCCGAAGCGGGCGCCGCGCCCGTCCAGCTCGAGGGG
The DNA here is from genome assembly GCA_963752455.1 of uncultured Thermoleophilaceae bacterium. Taxonomy (GTDB): domain Bacteria; phylum Actinomycetota; class Thermoleophilia; order Solirubrobacterales; family Thermoleophilaceae; genus JACVRW01. Next base: position 419,835 of record CAVVYE010000008.1, on the reverse strand, counting down.
GCGACCGTTCTCTCCGGTGAAGATGGCGTCCTCGTCGATCCCCACCGCCTCGGCCAGCTCGCCGTGCAGGCGCAGCCGCTTGTGGTCGCCGTGCATGGGCATCACGTACTGAGGCTGGGTGAGGTTGAGCATCAGCTTCAGCTCCTCCTGATAGCCGTGGCCTGAGGCGTGCACGGGCACATCGCGCGGCGTGATCGCCTTGGCCCCAAGGCGGTAGATCCGGTCGATCGTCTCGTTCACCGCGCGCTCGTTGCCCGGAATCGGCGTGGCCGAGAAGATCACCGTGTCGCCCGAGTGCAGCGCCACGTGCGGGTGGTCGTCGTGGGCCATCCGGCGGAGTGCGGACAGAGGCTCGCCCTGGCTTCCGGTGGAGAGCACCACCACCTTGTGGTCCGGGAAGTCCTCGATCTCGCTGGGCCCCACGAGAATCCCCTCGGGGATGTCGATGTGCCCGAGCATCCGGCCGATGTTCACGTTCTTGCGCATCGAACGGCCGACCAGCGCCACCTTGCGCTCCTGCTCGGCGGCGGCGTCCACCACCTGCTGGACCCGGTGGATGTTCGAGGCGAAGCAGGTGACCACGATGCGTCCGTCGCAGCGGGCGAACACCTCGTTCAGGCGCGGCCCGACGCTGGACTCGGAGAGCGACCAGCCGGGACGGTCGGCGTTGGTGGAGTCGCCGCACAGAAGCAGCAGGCCCTCGCGGCCCAGCTCGGCCAGCCGGGAGATGTCCGCCGGCACTCCGTCCACGGGCGTCTGGTCGAACTTGTAGTCGCCCGTGATCAGGATCGTGCCGAGGTCGCAGGTCAGGGCCACGGCCAGCATGTCCGGGATGGAGTGGGCCATCTTCACCATCTCCACCGAGAACGGCCCGGCGTCGAAGGTCGCTCCGGCCAGCACGTCCTCCACCGCCACGCCCTTCAGGCGGTGCTCGTCGAGCTTGGATCGCACCATCGCCGCGGTGAGCGGACCGCCGTAGATGGGCGGCGGGTCGTCGAGCTGGCGCAGGACGAAGGGCAGCGCGCCCACATGGTCCTCGTGCCCGTGGGTGAGGACGATGGCCTCGATGTCGTCGGCCCGGTCGCGCAGGTAGGCGAAGTCGGGCAGCACGAGGTCGATCCCCAGCTGATCGGGCTGGGGGAACATCAGGCCCGTGTCCACCACCACGATGCGGCCGCCGAACTCGACGACGGTCATGTTCTTCCCGATCTCGCCCAGCCCGCCCAGCGGCAGGACGCGGAGCGAGCCGTCGCGGCTCAAACCTGGGCGAGCAGGCCCTGCCGCTCGAGTGCGGTGCGAATCACGGCGCTCTCCTCTTCAGAGGCCGTAACGAGCGGGAGCCGGAGCCCGCCGACCTCGTGTCCGGCCATGTTCAGTGCAGCCTTGATGGGAATCGGGTTGGTGGTGACCGTGAGGGCCTCGTAGAAGCCCTGCAGGGACCGCTGGATTCCCGCCCGGTTTTCGGGCTCGTCGATCATACGCCGCATCTCGCGCCCCACGAGGTGAGACGCCACGAGGATGCCACCGGTGCCGCCCATGTCCAGGACCTCGGCCAGCACGTCGTCGTTGCCGGCGAGCAGGTCCAGGCCGTCGATCGGAGCCAGATCCTCGTAGCGCGCCTGCTTCACGGCGGTCACGTTCTCGATCTGCGCCAGCTCGGCCAGCAGGTCGTTGGGCATGTCCACCACGCAGCGGGAGGGGATGTTGTAGAGGATCACCGGGAGGTGCGTGGCGGCGGCCACGGCCTCGTAGTGGGCCTTGAGGCCCCGCCGGTTCGGCTTGTTGTAGTACGGCGTGACCACGAGGACGGCGTCCACGCCCGCCTCGGTGGCCAGCTCGGTGAGCTCGGCGCTGTGGCGCGTGTCGTAGGTGCCCGTGCCCGCGATCACCGGGGCGCCTCCGGCCTCTCCCACCGCCAGCTTCCAGAGGCGGACCTTCTCCTCGTCGGTGAGGGTGGCCCCCTCCCCCGTGCTGCCGGCCACGACCAGGCCGTCGGAGCCGCTCGCCAGCAGATCGTGGATGAGCCGCACGGTGGCGTCCTCGTCCACCTCCCCGTTCGCGTCGAACGGGGTGACCATCGCCGTGAGGATGCCGCCCGGCGTGTTCATTGGATGGGCCTGAACGGGTCCGGCGACGAGTTGGCGGGCTCCTCCTCGGGCTCCGGCGGGCTGCCCACCGGAGGAGCGGGCACGCTCTCCATGCTCGGTGGTGCCGGCATCGGCGCCGGGGAGCCGGCATCCGGCACGGGGCGGCCGTGATCGTCGAAGCGAGGGGCCGCCGGATCGGTCTTCGCGGTGGAGGACTGGCTCTGGTTGAACTGCTGCTGAGCCTCGTCCAGCTTCTCCTGCGCCTGCTCGGCCAGCTTCTTGGCTCGGTCCATGAACCCCATGGGAACCCCTTCCGATTGACCCCGCGGCACGATAGCGCGCTGTCATCCCTTCCGAAACAGCCCCTGCTAATGAGACAATTCGCGTCTTCCATGGATCGGGAACGCGACTACAGCCACAGGACGGCCGTTCAGAAGCTCGGATTGAAGCCCGCTGAGCGGGTCGAGGTGACCGGCGACGTGGGATCCGGCCTGCGCCGGGACGTGAAGGATGCGCTCGGCCGCGGGCTCGTCCGCTCCGGAGACCTCGACGGCGCGATCGTGCTCGTGGAGTCGATGGACGAGGCCGTGGAGACGCTCAGCGCCTACCGGGCCCGGATCCGTGACACCGGCTACCTCTGGATCATCACCCGCAAGCGGGGCCACGAGAATTATGTGAACCAGATGAAGCTCGTCCCCCACGCCAAGACGCTGGGCCTGATCGACAACAAGACCTGCTCCATCGACGACGAGCGCTCCGGCATCCGCTTCGTCGTACCGCGCGCGCTGCGAAAGACCGGCGCCCGCACCGCCGCCTAGCCCTCCGCCGCCCGATCGGGAGGAGCGCAGCCCGATCGGTGATCGGGCGAGCACCGGACCATGTCCTCGCTCAAGCTACTCCCCCAAACGCCCGATCTAGAGCCTGTAGGCCTCGTCGCGGTACGGGCCCACGGACCATCCATGCAGCCAGGCCGAGCCCTACCAACCGAGTTGCTGGACGACATCGATCGCCGGACCTCGTTCGACGTGCCGTACCGCACGCTCGTGGAGCACATCCCGGCGGTGACCTACATCGCCGAGTTCAGCGCCGACGCGCCGTTCATCTATGTGAGCCCGCAGATCGAGCGGCTTCTGGGAATTCCCGCCGCGGACTGGCTCGAGCTGCCGGACCTGTGGGCGGAGCGCATCCACCCCGCCGATCGCGAGCGCGTGCTGGCCGCCGAGAGACAGACATTCGCCGACGCCGCGCCCTACGAGGGCGAGTTCCGCATGATCGCCGCCGACGGCCGCGTGGTCTGGGTCTGGGAGCGCGATGCCGTGATCCGCGACGACCTCGGCCGGCCCGTGGCCACCCAGGGCGTGCTGATGGACGTGACCGAGCTGAAGCGCACCCAGCACGCGCTTCAGGAGACCGAGGCGCAGGTTCGCGACGAGCGCGACCGGGCGCAGGGCTACCTGGACATCGCCGCGACGATGATGCTCGTGCTGGGCGCCGACGGCACCGTGAGCCTGGCCAACCGGCGGGCGTGCGAGGTCCTCGGCCGCACCGAGGAAGAGATGGTGAGCCACAACTGGTTCGACCTGGCCGTGCCGGAGGACGAGCGCGAAGCGGCTCGGGCGGGGTTCGACCGCGTGATCAGAGGCGAGGTCGAGCCCGTGGACGGGTTCGAGATCTCGGTGGTCACCGCGTCGGGCGACGTGCGGCTCGTGGCCTGGCACAACACCGTGCTCTACGACGACGAGGGCCACGTCACCGGAGCGCTCGGATCGGGTGAGGACATCACCGAGCGCCGCCGGGCCGAGCAGCGCGTGGCCTTCCTCGCCTACCACGACCAGCTCACCGGCCTGCCCAACCGGGCGCACCTGGCCGAGACGCTGGCCGACGTCCTCGACCGTGCCGTGGGCGTGGGACTTTCCGTGGGCCTCCTCTGCCTCGACGTGGACGACTTCAAGCTGGTGAACGACAGCCTCGGCCACGCCGTGGGCGACGAGCTGCTCGTGTCGGTGGCGCAGCGCCTGGAGTCGGTGAAGCGCCACGGCGACCTTCTCGCCCACGCGGGCGGTGACGAGTTCTTCATGCTGCTGATGGATCTGCCCACCGACGGCCTCGAGCCCGCGGTGACCGCCGCCAAGCGCCTGGCCGCCAGCCTCACCGAGCCGTTCGATGTGGCCGGTGCCGAGCTCCACGTGAGCGCGAGCGTGGGCGTGAGCGTGGCGCCCTACCTGGCCGCGGGCGGGGACGAGCTGCTGCGCCAGGCGGACACCGCCATGTACCAGGCCAAGCGCGCCGGACGCTCGGGACACGCGGTCTATACCCCCGAGGAGCAGCACCCGCTCGACCGGCTGTCGCTCACCGCCCGCCTGCGCCGCTCCATCGACCGGGACGAGCTGGAGCTCCACTACCAGCCGATCTTCTCGCTCGCCACGGGCACGCCGGTGGCGGTGGAGGCTCTCCTGCGCTGGAACGACCCCACACGCGGGCGCGTCCCGCCCGCCGCCTTCATCCCCGCCGCCGAGCACAGCGGCTTCATCGAGCGGATCGGCGAGTGGGTGGCGGACGAGCTGTGCCGCCAGGCCGCCGAGTGGCGCGACCTCGGGCTCACCCCTCGCCTGAGCCTCAACGCGGCGCCGCGCGAGCTGCGGCGCCCCGAGTACGTGGACACGCTGGCGCGGGCGCTGGAGCGCCATTCGATCGAGCCGTCCCGGATCGTGGTGGAGATCACCGAGTCCGCGGCGATGGACGAGGCCGCGGCCCGCGGCCCGCTCGACCGGCTGCACGCCCTCGGCGTCGGGCTGGCCATCGACGACTTCGGTGAGGGCTTCTCCTCGCTCAGCCGGCTTCGCAAGATGCCCGTGGAGCAGATCAAGATCGACCGCTCGTTCATGCGTGACGTGCCCCGCAGCGCCGCCGCCTGCGCGGTGGTGACGGCGATCATCCGGCTGGCCCAGGCACTCGGGCGCGAGGTGGTGGCCGAGGGCGTGGAGAACCACGAGCAGCGCGACTTCCTCACCCAGCAGGGATGCCGCCTGGCCCAGGGATTCTTCCTCTCCCGGCCGCTCTCGGCCGAGCGCGCCACCGCCCTGCTCCTGCGGTCCTGACGCGGGTCTAGAGGAGGCGCTCGAGCCCGACGACGGGCGAGTCGTCCAGCTCGCCCACCCGCCGTACGGCGAGCAGCACGCCGGGCATGAACGACTCCCGCGCGATCGAGTCATGGCGGATGGTGAGCGTCTGGCCCTCACCGCCGAAGAGCACCTCCTGATGCGCCACCAGTCCGGGGAGCCGCACGGAGTGGATCGGCTCGTGCACGTGTCCGCCGGCGGCTGCGATCAGCTCGGCCGTGCGCTTGGCCGTGCCCGACGGAGCGTCGAGCTTGGCGTCGTGGTGCAGCTCAACGATCTCGCACTCCGGCATGTGCTCGGCCGCCCGCTGCGCGAACTCCATCAGCAGAACCGCCCCGATGGCGAAGTTCGGGGCCACGAACAGGTTGGCCGAGCCCACGCCGCGTAGCTCGTCGAAGTCCGCCCCGGTGGTGCCCATCACGCAGTGCACGCCCGCCTCCAGGCAGGCCCGGGCGTTGGCCAGCGCGGTGTCGGGGCGGCTGAAGTCCACCACCACGTCGGCGTCGCCGAGCACGTCGGCCAGCGCGATGCCCAGCGCAGGGTCGGCGCGCCCGGACAGGGTCATGTCCTCCGCCCCCTCCACCGCCGCGCACACCGCCTGGCCCATGCGGCCGGCCGCGCCCGAGACGGCTACGGCGATCACGCCGCGAGCTGGGGGCTCACGGCCTCGATCGCGGAGCGGAAGGTGTCCTCGTCGGACCCCACGCCCGCGGCGGCCAGCGACTCCGGCAGCCACAGCTCCTGCGCCAGGCCGTTCACCTCGTCGAGCGTCCACGGCGTCGTACGCCGCCAGCAGCTCGTCCAGGGTGAGAAGCGGGATGCCCATCAGCACGGAGCTGCCCAGCCGGTTCATGCGCATCGAGGTGGACTCCATGGAGAGCACCGTGCGGCCCTTCACGTTCTCGCGGGCCCGCTCCAGCTCCTCGGCGGTCACACCGTCCGCGATCAGGTGTCGGAGCTCATCCCCGATCACGGTCAGCGCCTCGGCCACGTTGTCCGGGCGCGTGCCCACGTACACGGCGACCTGGCCGGAGTCCGCGTACTGGCTCGAGTAGGAGTAGACCGAGTAGGCCAGGCCACGCTTCTCGCGCACCTCCTGGAAGAGGCGCGACGAGGTGGAGCCGCCGAGGATCGTGTCCAGAATCCGTAGGGCGAAGCGCCTGTCGTCACCGCGCGGTATGCCGGGCGCCCCCAGGCAGAGGTGGTACTGCTCGGTGTCCTTGCGGTGGAAGCTGAGCCGGCGCCCGGCGCCGTTCGGCGACGAGACATCCGCGGGCACGACTCCCGTGGGCGCGCCGGCGAAGGCACCCTCCACCAGCTTCACGATCGCGTCGTGGTCCACGTTGCCGGCTCCGGCCACCACGATGTTGCCGGGCACGTAACGCGCGTCGTGCCACTCCGAGATCTTCGGCACCGGTACCGAGGACACCACGTCGGCGCGGCCGATGATCGGCCGCCCCAGCGGGTGATCGCCGAACATCGCCCCGGCCAGCACGTCGTGGACCTTGTCCTGCGGCTCGTCCTCGTACATGGCGATCTCCTCGATCACCACCTGGCGCTCGGAGTCGATGTCCGGGTACGAGGGCCGGAGGACCATGTCCTGGAGCACGTCGAAGGCGCGGTCCAGGTGGCCGTCCAGGAAACGGGAGTAGACCGAGGTGGTCTCCTTGCCCGTGCCCGGCGTTCACCTCGGCACCCATGGCATCGAACGCCTCGTCGATCTCGAACGACGAGAAGCGGTCGGTGCCCTTGAACAGCAGGTGCTCGAGGAAGTGCGAGATGCCGGCCTGGGCCTCACCCTCGTCGCGCGATCCCGCCCGGATCCAGAATCCGAGCGCGATCGAGCGCACCGAGGGCATGGCCTCCGTGACCACCCTGACGCCCGACGGGAGCGTCGTTAGTTCAGCCTGCGGTGCTCGGGCCATCACCGATGACCCTCCGCTCCTCGGGCGGCCTGTTCAGTCAGCGGTCGTCCCGGCGGTGACGGTCGCGATCGCGGTCGCCACCCCGTCCGCGGCCGCCGCCACCCTCGCGTCGCCGGCCGCCGTTCCCGCGGTCACCGCCGCCCCGAGGACCCTTGTCCCCGGTGCCCACCGAGGCGAGCTCATCGGCCGACTTGCCCGCAACGTCCGGGTCGCCGGCCAGGCGCAGGCCGATGCGGCCGCGCTCGCGGTCCACCTCGACCACCTTCACGTCCAGCTCGTCGCCGCGGTTCAGCACGTCCTCCACGGCGTTGACCCGCTCGCCGGGCGAGACGTTGGAGATGTGCAGCAGGCCGTCCGTGCCCTTGGCCAATTCGATGAAGGCACCGAACGTGGTGGTCTTCACCACCTTGCCCTTGAACTCGTCGCCGACCTCGACCTCCTTGGTCATCCCGCGGATGCGGTCGGTGAGCGCGTCGCCCTGGTCGCCGGTGCTGGCGTAGATGCGGATCGTGCCGTCGTCGTCGATGTCGATCTGCGCATCGAACTCCTCCGACAGCGCCCGGATCGTCTCGCCGCCCTTGCCGATGACCGCGCCGATCTTCTCGGTCGGGATCTGGATCTGGGAGATCCGCGGAGCGAACTTCGAGAGCTCCTCGCGCGGCTCCGAGATCGCATCCTTCATCTTCCCGAGGATGGCCAGGCGGGCGTCCTTGGCCTGGGTGAGCGCGTCACGCAGGATGTCGAACGTCACGCCGGTGATCTTGATGTCCATCTGCAGGGCGGTGATGCCCTCGGAGGTGCCGGCGACCTTGAAGTCCATGTCGCCGAGGTGGTCCTCCACGCCCGCGATGTCCGTCAGGACCACGTAGTCGTCGCCCTCCTTGATGAGGCCCATGGCGATCCCGGCCACGGGGGCCTTGATCGGCACACCGGCGTCCATCAGGGCAAGCGTCGATCCGCAGACCGAGGCCATCGAGGACGAGCCGTTGGACTCGAAGATGTCCGAGACCACGCGGATCGTGTACGGGAAGTCCTCCACCTTGGGGACCACGGCCACCAGGGCACGCTCGGCGAGCGCGCCGTGACCGATGTCGCGGCGCTTGGGCCCACGCATGAACCCGGCCTCTCCCACCGAGAACGGCGGGAAGTTGTAGTGGTGGAAGTAGTGCTTCTCGGTCTGGAGCCCGAGCGTGTCGAGACGCATCTCGTCACGCGTGGTGCCGAGGGCAGCCACCGTGAAGGCCTGAGTCTGGCCGCGGGTGAAGATCGTGGAGCCGTGCGTGCGCGGCGCCACCCCCACCTCGATCCAGATGTCCCGGATCTCGTCCGTTCCGCGGCCGTCGGGACGCTTCTTGTCCACGGCGATGCGGCGGCGGATGATCTCCTTCTCGGACTTGTCGAACGCGAGCTGGACGGCTGCGCGCTTCTCGGGCTCGGTCTCGGGGTCGCCTCCGAGCGCCTCGAGGACCTCCTCCTCCACCTTCTTGGTGGCGTCCTGGCGCTCGAGCTTGTCCACCACCTGGGTGGCGGCGTCGAGGGCGTCGCCGAAACGGCTCTTCAGCTCGGAGAGGATGGCCTCGTCCACCTGCGGCGGAGTGATATCCACCTTCTCCTTGCCGGCCTCCTTGCGGAGGTCGTGCTGCGCCTGGCAGAGGCGCTTGATCTCGGAGTGCGCGATGTCCAGCGCGTCGAGGATCTCGGCCTCGGTGATCTCGTTGGCCCCGGCCTCCACCATCAGGATGGCGCTCTCGGTGCCGGCGACGATCAGGTCGAGGGGGCTCTCCAGCAGCCACTCCTCGTCGGGGTTGACCACGAAGTTGCCCTCGAGGTCCTGCGCGATGCGAACGGCGCCCACGGGCTCCGGGAAGGGGATGTCGGACACCATCAGCGCGGCGCTGGCGCCGTTCATCGCGAGGATGTCGTAGGGGTGGTCGTGATCCACCGACATGGGGATCGACACGAGCTGCGTCTCACGCCTCCAGCCCTTGGGGAAGAGGGGGCGCAGCGGACGGTCGATCATGCGCGCGGTGAGCGTGGCCTTCTCGCCCGCCCTGCCCTCGCGCTTGAAGAAGCTTCCGGGGATCTTGCCCACGGCGTACATGCGCTCCTCGACGTCCACCGTCAGCGGGAGGAAGTCGACGTCGCGCTCATTTCCCGCCGTGGCCGTGGAGAGCACCATCGTGTCCCCTGCCGTCACCACCACGGAACCGCTCGCCTGCCTGGCGAGCCTGCCGGTCTCGAAGGCGATCTCGGTACCGCCGATCTCGAGGGAGACCCGGCTTACACCATCACTCATACTTGGTCCTTTCAGCTGCCTCCGGTTGGCAGCATGGCTATTTATTCCTTTTGAGAACGCGGTCGATGCTAGCAGCGGAGTCAGTCTCCGCCCGGCGCGCGGAGGCTTCTGATGAGCTCCTCTCCGGGCACTCCGGGGTGAGGCTCGCCGGCCACGAACTGCGTGGGCGTGGTGACCACTCCCGCGCGGATGCCTGAGCGGAAGTCCCGCTCCACCCTCTCCTCCACGGCCGCGGAGCGACGGTCGGCCTCGAAGCGATCGAGGTCGAGGCCGAGGGTTCTCGCGCGCTCCCAGAGGTGGGGCAGGTCGAGGTGGCCCTGGTCCTCGAGCAGCGAGTCGTGCATCTCCCAGAAGCGGCCCTGGAGCCCGGCGGCCTCGGCGGCGGCGGCGAGGACGCGGGCGCGCGGGTGCTTGGACACCACCGGGAAGTGGCGGAAGACCCTGAGCACCGGGAGCTCCCGGAGGATCAGGTGGGCACGGGCGCAGTGCGGACACTCGAGGTCGGCGTACTCGAGCACCACCGGGCCGCCGCCGCGAGTGTGATCGTCCGCCCCCGGGTCAGGCGGTGCGCTGCTGGTCCAGCGCGTCAAAGATGAGGTTCGCGCCGGGGATCTCGAGCGGGCTGGGCGACCTGTGGGCCCAGGAGACGCTGCCCTCCGGGTCCACCATCACCAGGGCGCGGGTGTTGTGGCCGCGCTCCTCGATGAAGGCGCCGTAGCTCTTCGCCACCTCGCCCTTGGGGTGGAAGTCGGACAGCAGCGGGAAGGTCACCCCGAGGTGGTCCCGGAAGGCCTTGTGGGCGAACGGGTTGTCCACGGAGATGCCCACCAGCGTGGCGCCCGCTCCTCCAGCTCCTCCAGAACCTCCTGGTAGACGTTCAGCTGGTCGGTGCACACGTCGCTGAAGTCCATCGGGTAGAAGACGAGGACCACGGTGCGCCCGCGGAAGTCGGACAGGGACACGTCGTTCCCGTCCTGGTCGGCCAGCGTGAAGTCGGGCGCCGGTTTCCCGGCCTCGATCACCTACGCAGGCCGAGTTGCTGGATGAGCGTCCGGTAACGATCGATATCGGAGCCCTGGAGGTACTTGAGCAGCCGGCGGCGCTTGCCCACCAGCATGAGCAGGCCGCGGCGCGAGTGATGATCCTTGCGGTGCTCGCGCAGGTGCTCGGTGAGCTCGTTGATCCGCGCGGTGAGCAGCGCGACCTGGACCTCGGTGGATCCGGTGTCCTCGTTGCCCTTTCCGTACTGGGCAACGATGTCTCGCTTGGCATCGGCAGTGAGCGTCATCGGCGCGGAAACTTAGCAGGGGGCTGCTGCGGTCAGGCGGAGGGCGGGCTCGCCGCGGCGGCGATCTGGCTGGCCTCGGCCACGTCCCGGTGCATCTGGTCGACGAGCGCATCCACCGACTCGAAGCGCTTCTCGCCGCGCAATCGCTCCAGGAAGGCGATGCGCAGCGTCTGGCCGTAGAGGTCGCCCTCGAAGTCGATCAGGTGCGCCTCCACCAGCAGGCCGCGGCCGGTCTCGAAGGTGGGTCGCACCCCCACGTTCACCGCCGCGGGATGGCCGTGCGCCCAGGCCGCGTAGACGCCGTGCCCGGGACACACCAGCCGGTCGTCGGGGACCAGGTTGGCCGTGGGCATTCCGAGCTCGCGCCCTCGCCGGTCGCCGCTCACCACCTCGCCCTCGAACAGGAACGGGCCGCCGAGGAACTCGCCGGCCTGTCTCACCTCACCGGCGGCCACCAGTCCGCGGATGTGGCTCGAGGACACGGTCTCGCCGCGCACCTCCACGAGCGGCACCACCCTCGTCTCGAACTCGGCGCGCGAGCGCAGCAGCTCGGGATCGCCCTCCGCGCCGTGGCCGAAGCGGAAGTTCTCCCCCACCGAGACCGCGCGGGCGCCGAGGCGGTGGATGAGCACGTCCTCCACGAACTCGCGGGCGCCGCGTCCGGCGAACTCCCTGTCGAAGGGGATGATCACGAGCTCCTCCACCCCGAGCCCGGCGATCAGGTCGCGCTTCACCTCGAACGGGGTCACGAGCCTCGGCGTGGCCTCCGGGCGGATCACGGACATGGGGTGGGGCTCGAAGGTGAGCACGGTGTCGCTGTCGCCGATCACCGCCCGGTGCCCCAGGTGGACGCCATCGAATGTGCCGATGGCAACCGAGCGGGAGCGGTCTCCGGGAACGATGTCGGGGAGGCGGGTGACCTTCATGCCGGCGCGAACACTACGACGGGCTGGAGCTCGCCATCGCGGGGCTCGGCGATGGCCACCAGCTCGTCGCCCCGGGTGAGCCGCACGGGGCCCGCCGTGGACTCGCCGGCGTCCAGCCTGCGGCCGTGGCCGATGGCCTCGGCCTCGTCCGCGGCCAGCTCGCGGCCGGGGAGGAAGGAGAGTGCCTCGGCCATGCCCACCAGGTGGCCGGGATCCGCGTCGGCCAGCCGGAAGGGCCCGATGGCCGTGCGCTCGAGCTCCTCGCAGTAGGCGTCCCCCAGATCCTCGATGAGGGTGCGCACATAGGTTCCGGCCGAGCACTCGATCTCGAAGCGCGCCCGCTCGGCGTCGTGCTCGAGGAGCTCGGCCCGGTGCACCGTGACCGGGCGCTCGGGGAGCTCCACGGCCTCGCCGCGGCGCGCCAGCCGGTGCGAGCGCTCCCCGCCCACGTGCACGGCGGAGTAGGCGGGAGGGCGCTGCATGAGCTCTCCGGTGGGCAGCTCCAGCCGCTCGGGCATGCGCCCGGTGTGCTCGAGCTCACCGTCACGGTCGCCGGTGTCCGAGCGCCAGCCGAGCCGCGCGACGACGCGGTAGGTCTTGGGCAGCCCCATGAGAAAGCGCTGGGCCCGCGTGGCGCGGCCCACGAGCACGAGCAGAAGGCCGGTGGCGAACGGATCGAGCGTGCCCGCATGGCCCACCTTGACTCCGCGTTCCAGGTCGCGGCGCACCCGGGCCACCACGTCGTGCGAGGTCACGCCGGCGGGCTTGGGGTAGAGCAGGACCCCCGCCGCGGCCACTAGCCGTCGAGCTGCTCGTGCACCTGTCCGCGGAGCCGCTCCACCAACTCGCGGTAGCTCATGTCGGTGGAGAAGCCGGCGGCCTGCGGGTGTCCGCCGCCGCCGTAGGAGCGGGCGATCAGTGACACGTCGACGCGTCCGTCGGTGGCCCGGAGGCTCACCTTGCGCATGCCGACCCGGTCGTCGCCGAGCAGCTCGCGGACGAGCACCGCCACGGCCGTGCCCTGAACGGCGCGCAGGTGGTCGATCACGCCCTCGGAGTCCGTCTCGAGCGCCCCGGTGTCCTCGTAGTCCCCCTTGACCAGGTGAGCGAGCGTGAGCGCGCCGTGGTCGCGGCGCTCGAGGGTGGCGAGGGCGCGCTGGAGGAGCTGGAGCCGGCTGACCGGCAGGTCCTCGTAGAGGCGCCGGTACACCTTGTGCGGCTCCACCCCGGCGTCGATCAGGTCCGCCGCCATGCGGTGCGACTCGGCGCTCGTGTTCTGGTACATGAAGCGGCCGGTGTCGGTGACGAGTCCGGTGTAGAGCGCGTCGCCGATCTCCGGGGTGATCTCCGCCTCGAGCTCCTTGGAGAGGCGCCACACGATCTCCGCCGTGCTCGACGCCTCGGGCACCACGAAGTTCACGGTGCCGAAGCGGGTGTTGTCGTGGTGGTGATCGATGTTCAGGATGTGGAGGCCCTCCTGCTGGAGGAAGTCCACCGGCATGCGGTCGATGTTGCCGCAGTCGAGGAACACGATCGTGCGCTCGGCCAGGTCGTCCGGCGGCGCGCCCACCAGACCGTCGAAGGTCCAGTGGCGGTACTCCCAGGGCAGCGGGAACTCGTCCGGGGACATGTACATGAGCACGTCCTTGCCGAGCTGCTCGAGGATGCCGTGCATGGCCAGCAGCGACCCGAGCGCGTCGCCGTCGGGGTTCTCGTGCGTGGTGAGCAGGAGGCGGTCGGCGTGGCGCAGAGCGTCCACCACGTCTCTCTTCGTGGCGACGGTCATTCGTCGAGAAGCTCCGTGATGCGCATTCCCCTATCTATCGACTCGTCATAGGCAAAGCTGAGCGTGGGAGTGCGCTTCATGCGCAGCTCGCGAGCCAGTGACTGCTGAAGCAGACCGTGCGCCGCCTCGAGTCCCTCGAGGGTGCGGGCGCGCTCGGCGTCGTCCCCCAGCACGCTCACGTACACGCGGGCCTGGCGCAGGTCGGGGGTTGTATTCACAGCGGTCACGGTTACGAATCCTATGCGCGGGTCGCTGAACCCCTCCGCTATCCGGGTCGAGAGCACCTCCCGGACCGACTCGTTGACCCTTCTCATGCGGTCGACGGTCATGGCTGGTCCGGGAGCAGATCTCTTGCGGACACCACATGGCATTCCACGCGAGTGCCATCGGGAAACATCGACTCGGCAAATCGGCCGATGCTCCAGCCCTGTTCTCTCAGCGGGCCGGCATCCCTGCCCACGAGGGCGGCGGTGAGCGATGCGCGCTGCCAGAGATCGTGGTGGTCGGTCTCGGCCACGGACGCGCCGAAGCGTTTCCGCACCCGGTCCTTGAGCGACTTCAGGTCCTTGCGCTTCTCCTTCAGGCTGCGGTTCTGCGGGAGGTGCAGCTCGATCTGCACGAGACAGACGAAGAAGCTCAAGCCAGTGTCTGCTCGACCTGCTTCACCTCGTAGACCTCGATCACATCGCCCTCCTTCACGTCGGGGTAGTTCTCGAGGACGATGCCGCACTCGGCGCCCTGGGCGACCTCGCGGACATCCTCCTTGAACCGGCGAAGCGAGCCGATCCGGCCGTCGTAGACCACGGTCCCGTCGCGGACCAGGCGGCACTGGGCGCCGCGGCGCACCACGCCCTCGGTCACGTACGAGCCGGCGATGGTGCCCACGCGGGAGGCCTTGAAGGTGGCCCGCACCTCCACGGTGCCGACGGCCTCCTCGACCTCCTCCGGCTCGAGCAGTCCCTCCATGGCGTCGCGCAGGTCCTGGACGATGTTGTAGATCACGGAGTAGTTGCGGATCTCCACGCCCTCGCGGTCCGCGACCTGGGCGGCGTTGCCCACCGGGCGGACGTTGAAGCCGATCACCACGGCGTCGGAGGCGGCGGCCAGCATCACGTCGGACTCGCTGATGCCGCCCACTCCGTCGCGGATCACGTCCACCTGGACCTGCTCCTGCGGGAGCCGCGCCACCTCGTCGGCCAGCGCCTCCAGCGATCCGGCCACGTCGGCCTTCACCACCAGGTTCAGCTCCTTCTCGCCGCGCTCGGCGCGGGCCAGCACGTCCTCGAGGGACACACGGCGGCCGGCCTGGCGGGCGAGCGCCTCCTGCTTGACCCGGATCGAGCGCTCCTGGGCCAGGCGGCGCGCCTCGCGCTCGTTGTCCACCACGTGGAAGTACTCGCCGGCGTCGGGCACGCCGTCGAAGCCGAGGATCACCACCGGCTGGCCGGGTGTGGCCTCGTCCACCTTCTGGCCGAGGTAGTCGTGCATGGCGCGCACGCGGCCCCAGTGCTGGCCGGCCACGATCGCGTCGCTCACCTTGAGCCGGCCGCGGTTCACCAGCAGGGTGACCACGGGGCCGCGTCCCGGGTCGAGCCGCGACTCGATCACGAAGCCGGAGGCGGCGGTGTCCGGGTTGGCGCGCAGCTCCTGGATCTCGGCCAGGGTGACGAGCGTCTCGAGCAGGCTGTCGATGTTCTCGTGCGTCTTGGCCGAGACGTCCACGAACTCGGTGTCGCCACCCCAGTCCGCCGGGGTCAGCCCGCGCTGGGCCAGCTCGCCGCGAACGCGGTTCGGGTCCGCGCCCTCCTTGTCGATCTTGTTGACCGCCACCATCAGCGGCACCTCGGCCGCCTGGGCGTGGTCGATCGCCTCCACCGTCTGCGGCATCACGCCGTCGTCCGCCGCCACCACGATCACGGCGATGTCCGTGACCTTGGCGCCGCGGGCGCGCATGGCGGTGAAGGCCTCGTGGCCCGGGGTGTCGAGGAAGGTGATCGTGTGGTCGGCGTGGTGCACCTGGTAGGCGCCGATGTGCTGGGTGATGCCGCCGGCCTCACCGGCCGCCACCTCGGTCTCCCGGATGGCGTCGAGCAGCGAGGTCTTGCCGTGGTCGACGTGGCCCATCACGGTGATCACCGGCGGGCGGTACACCAGCTCCTCGTCGGTGTCGTCGAAGGTCGGCTCCTCCTCCACCTCGTCGGCGGCGTGCGTTATCTCGATGGGCTTCTCGAAGGCGTCGGCCAGCACCTCGATCGCCTCGTCGGAGAGCGTCTGGGTGAGCGTGGCCATCTCGCCGAGCTCCATCAGCTTCTTGATCACCTCGGGCGAGGAGAGCTGGAGCGACTCCGCCACCTCCTTCACGGTCGACCCGGAGCGCACCGGAACCGTGGGCACCTCCTTGGGCGCGTCGCGCGCGGCGGCCAGTGCCTCCAGATCGGGCTCCACCCACTGCGGGCGCCTGCGCCGGCCGCGTCCGCGGCGGGCGGGCTGCTGCGGGGGCGGCGGCTGCCGGTCGCGCCGGGCCGCCTGCGAGTCGATCACCACGCGGCGCCGGCGTCCTCCGCCGCCACCGCCTCCGGCCTCGCCTCCGCGAGCGCCGCGGGTGGGCCGCCGCCCGCGCCCGCGGCGGCGGACGAGTCGCCCGGCTGGCGCGGCGCCGTTGCCGTCGCCCGCGGGCTGCGAGGGACTCGGCGTGCTGCCCGCGGGACGCGGAGTGGTGCCCGGGCGCCGCGGGGCCTCCGGCTTGGGTGCGGCGGGGCGGCGGGCTCGGCGGGCGGTCCGGAGCCGTCGGAGAAGGCGCGGGCGATGTCGGCCTCGTCGACGCTGGAGGCAGCCGCCTTCACGTTGAGGCCGGCCTTCTGGAGCACGGCGATCACCTCCTTCGAGGGGATCCCCTTCTCCTTCGCTATCTCGTGAACACGCTTCTTTGCCATCGGCGAACTAAGTCTATGGTCTCCTGTTGGACTGTCACGGGCGCCCGGAACGACCGGGCCAGTGGGCCTGCGGTGGCCGCCCGGTCGGCGCACTCATCTCGCGGGCATACGTATGCGCCGCGCCCGGCCGCGCGGCCCTCCTCATCGACTGCGCACGCGGCCATCGGGCTCACGTACGAGTCTAAGCAGCTGTCCCTGCGGCAGTGAACGCCGGCAGGCGACGCAGGTGCGGTGCGGCTCTACGGCCGCTCCGCCTCCTCGACCTCGCCGGTCTCCTCGGCCTCGGCCACGGCGCCGCCTCGGCGGATCGCGCTCTCCGGAGGTGCCTCGGGCGCCGTCCTCCAGCACCGGCTCCTGCGGCAGGCCTCCTCGACCACGGCCTCCTCGCGCCACGGCCTCATCGGCCGGGCACCGTCGGCCGGCGGGCGCCACGAGGTCGCCCTCCTGGTCGGTGAGCGCCTGGTGCGCGGGAAGGCCGCAGTAGCGGGACCCGGGAAGCGAGGCGTTCGGGCAGCGCTTGCCGTTGGCGAGGATCGCCGCACAGCGGCCCGCCACCTCCTCGTCGTCGTAGCCCATCTCCGCCTCTTCCTCGGCGAACTCCGTCTCCGAGCGGATGTCCACGCGCCAGCCGGTCAGGCGGGCCGCGAGGCGGGCGTTCAGGCCGTCCTTGCCGATGGCCAGCGAGAGCTGGTCGTCCGGCACGATCACCACGGCCTGCTTGCCCTCGTCGTCCACCAGCACCTCGCGCACGCGGGCGGGCGAGAGCGCCTTGGCCACGAAGCGGGCCGGCTCCTCGTTGAAGGGGATGATGTCGATCTTCTCGCCGCGCAGCTCGGACACGACCATGCGCACGCGCGAGCCGCGCGGCCCGACGCACGCGCCCACCGGGTCCACCCCGGAGGCGTGCGACATCGACGGCGATCTTCGAGCGGTACCCGGGCTCGCGGGCCACGTTCTGGATCTCCACCAGGCCGTCGGCGATCTCCGGGACCTCGAGCTCGAACAGCGCGCGGATGAGCTCCGGCGAGCGGCGCGAGACGATGATGCTCGGCCCCTTCGACTGGTTCGAGACGTCGGTGATGATGGCCTTGACGCGCTGCCCGTGGTCGTAGCGCTCGCCGTGGACCTGCTCGCCGCGCGGCAGCAGGGCCTCCACGCGCTCGCGCAGCTGCACGAGGGTGTAGCGCGAGTCGGACTGCTGGACGATGCCGGTGATCAGCTCGCCCACGCGGTCCTGGTACTCGTGGTACATCATGTCCCGCTCGGCCTCGCGGATCCGCTGGAGGATCACCTGCTTGGCCGTCTGCGCGGCGATGCGCCCGAAGTCGTGCGGCGTCACGTCGCGCTCGTCGATCTGGTCCTTGTACTGGGCCAGCCGCTCCTGGTCGATCTCCGGCGGCTCGGGCTCCTTCAGCTCGCCCGTCTCGGGATCCACCTCGGCCTCGCCCAGCTCCTCCTCCACCTCGTCGAGCAGCTGCTCCTCGAGCTCGGGCGGGAGGATCAGCTCGAAGACGCGGAAGTCGCCGGTGTCCCGGTCCACCTCGACGCGCGCGTACTTGGCCGATTCGGGGGTCTTCTTGTAGGCGGAGAGGAGCGCGTCCTCCAGGGCCTCCATCAGCTTGTCCGCCGAGATGCCCTTCTCGCGCTCGAGGACGCCCACCGCCTCGACGATCTCCTTCGTCATCGTCCCTCCAGCAGGTTGCTCTTGTTGATGTCCGAGTAGGGGATCGACACGACGCCCTCGTCCGCCGCGACCGTGACCTCGGCGTCCGAGGCGCCCACCAGCTCACCGGTGAGCTTGTCGTGCCCGTCGCGCGGGTTGCGCAGGCGCAGCTGCGCGCGACGGCCGAGGAAGCGCCGGTAGTGGTCGGGCTTCGTGAGCGGGCGCCGCGGGCCGGGCGAGGAAACCTCGAGGCCGTAGTCCACGAGCAGGTCGGTGAGGTGCTTCGTGACCCGCTCGCACATCGCGAGGGTCACCCCGTCGGGGTGGTCGATCACGAGCCGCAGGCGCTCGGCGCCCGCGGGCTCGATCGCGATCAGCTCGACCTCCGGCTCGGCGGCCGCGAGGCGCTGCTCGATCTCGGTGTGAAGTTCTGTGATGTTCATCTGCGTCTGTGTCCGGTCGAAAAAAGAGGTGGGCTGCGAAGCCCACCTCCAGGCGCGACCCGGGCGGGCCGCGTACGACTGAAAGTCCTAGCGACGTGTGAGTATAGACCGGCCTCGGGAGACCCGGCCGGGCACTCTCGCGCCGCCCGCAGAGCGCCTCAGAGCTGCAGCGACTTGGCGACCAGGAACTCCTCCAGGCCGTAGCGCCCAGCCTCCCTCCCGTGCCCCGACTGCTTGTAGCCGCCGAAGGGCGCGAGCGGGTTGAAGGCGCCGCCGTTGATCTCCACCTGGCCGGTGCGGATCCGGCCGGCCACGCGCTTGGCCCGCTCCTCGTCGCCCGACCACACGCCGCCGGCCAGGCCGTACACCGTGTCGTTGGCGATCCGGACGGCCTCCTCCTCGTCGTCGTAGGGCATGATCGACAGCACCGGGCCGAAGATCTCCTCCTGGGCGATCGTCATCTCGGTGCTCACGTCGGAGAACACGGTCGGGCTCACGAAGTAGCCGGTCTCGAGGCCCTCCACGGGGTCGGCCCCGCCGGTCACGAGCCGGGCGCCCTCCTCCTCGCCCTTCTTGATGTACCCGCGCACCCGGTCGAGCTGGGTGTCGGACACGAGCGGCCCGATCCGGGTGGTCTCCCCGAACGGAGTCGCCCGGGGTGAACTGCTCGGCCGCGGCGGCCGCGATCTTCTCCACCTCGGCCAGCCTGTCCCGCGGCACGAGCATGCGCGTGAGCGCGCTGCACGTCTGCCCCGAGTTGAGGAACGCCTTGGCCACGCCGTCCGGCACCGCGCGCTCGAGGTCGGCGTCGTCCAGGATCACGTTCGGCGACTTGCCGCCGAGCTCCAGCGCCACGGGCTTCACGTTCGCGGCCGCCAGCTCGGACACGCGCCGGCCGGCACGCGTCGAGCCGGTGAACGACACGGCGTCGGTGCCCGGATCGGACACCAGCGCCTCGCCCACCACCGGACCGGTGCCGGTCACGAGGTTGAAGACGCCGGCGGGCAGGCCCACGGCCTCCATGATCTCGGCGAGCACGAAGGCGTTCAGGGGAGCCACCTCGCTCGGCTTCAGCGCCACGGTGCAGCCCGCGGCCAGCGCCGGGGCCACCTTCAGCGCGATCTGGTGGAGCGGGTAGTTCCACGGGGTGATCGCCGCCACGACGCCCACGGGCTCGCGCACGATCAGCGAGTTGCCGACCGTCTCCTCCCACTGGACCTGCTCCACGAGCTGGGCCATGGAGGCGAAGGTGCCGGTGGGAAGGCCGGCCTGGATGATCCGCGCGAGCTTCACCGGCATGCCCTGCTCGGTGGCGATCAGGGCGGCGATCTCGTCGCCCCGCTCGGCGAGCTGCGCCGACACGGCGGTGAGCAGCTCGGCGCGCTCGTGGGGCTTGGTGGTGGACCAGGAGTCGAAGGCGTCGCGCGCGGCCTTGACGGCACGAGCGGCGTCCTCGGGCGTTCCCTCCGGCACGCGGCCCACGACCTCCTCGGTCGAGGGGTTGATCACGTCGATGGTGCCGTCGCCCGCGGGCTCAACCCACTCGCCGCCGATGAACAGGCGGTCGCGTACCAGTGCTTCGGTTGCCGTAGCCATTCAGTTCCTCCTCAGGAGGGCGCCGTCGCGGCCGTGGCCGGGCTGGACGCCAGTATCGCCTCGCCGGTTCTCCGGGCGAGGGCCATGATCGTGATCATCGGATTGGTTCCCGAGCTCGTGGGGAAGGCGCTCGCGTCGCCCACCCACACGCCGGGGGTGTCGTGGAGCTCGCCCTCGGGGCCGGCCACGCTGTGGCGGGGTCCGTGCCCATCCGGCAGGTGCCCATCTGGTGGGCCGAGAAGAGGCGGTAGCCGCCGGCCCGGAGCGGTATGCGCTGGCAGCGCTCGATGAACCGCTCGAGGTCGTCGCCGGGGCGCCAGCCGGGGCATGCCCACGGCCAGCGGCATGATCTCGCGCGCGTCCGCCGGCGTGGTGCAGGCGGATCTGCGCCTCGATCGCGCGCTCTGGAGTTGCGCACGTCGAGCTCGTCGGTGAGCGAGTACCAGGGCACCGCCTGGCCGTCGGCGTCCACCGTGACCCGTCCCGCCCCGCGGTCGCGCACCAGACCGATGAAGGTCGCTCCGTAGCGGTAGCGGTGCATCAGCTCCTTGTGCTCCTCCCCGCTCACGAAGGGCACGGCGGAGGCGCCGATGCCCAGCGCGTACTGGGTGGCCTCGAGCAGGAAGCCGTGGCCGTCCTCCACCGCGGCGAACTCGTCCACGAGGCCGGCCTGTGGCGCGCCCCACCAGGCGCGCTGATCCTCGCCGTAGCTCCCGAACACCGCGGTGCAGGGATGCAGGTGGAGGTTCTCCCCGACCGCCGGGCCGCCGAGGCCGGAGCGCAGCAGCAGGGCGGGGGACTCGAGCGAGCCCGCGGCCACCACCACGCGGGGCGCGCGTACCGTGACCCGGGAGCGCCGCGCCGGTGGCGGGATCGACGTAGGTGGCCTCCACGCCCGTGGCCCGGCCGCGCTCGGTGGTGATGCGATCGGCGAAGCAGTGCACCACGAACTCGGTCCCGCGCGCGGCGGCGTCCGCGAGGTAGGTCTTGGTGGTGGTCTGCTTGGCCCCCGAGCGGTCCCCGAAGCCGATGTAGCCGGCGGTGGCCGGGTCGTAGAGGCTCTCGTCGATGTTGCGCAGGATGGTGCGGAAGGACCAGCCGAGCGCCTCGGCGCCCTCCTTCATCCGCTGCTGGGTGCCGTTCAGGTCGGAGCAGCGGTCGTTCACCGACAGGCGCTCGAACACCGCGTCGAGATGAGCGTCGAAGTCGGGCCCGGCCACGTCCGCGAGCCCGTGCTCGCTCGCCCACTGCTCCCGGACCCAGGGACGGGTGCGCAGGCAGTTCGTCCAGTTGATGGTGGTGCCGCCGCCGAGCGTGGCCCCGGACTGGAGCGTCATGTTCAGGTCGGCGGTGGGCTGAGGGCCTCCGCGCCAGTACATGTTCTGGTAGGCCCAGAGCTCGTAGCCGGTGAACTGCGACTCGTCGTAGTAGCCCGCCGCCTCCAGCACCACGACCTCGAGCCCGGCCTCGGCCAGCGAGGCGGCGATCACCCCTCCCCCGGCTCCCGAGCCCACCACCACGGCGTCGGCCTCGAGCGCCAGCTCGTCGCCCTCGGGCACCAGCGGCGTGATGGCGCGGGGCGCCTCGGGCGCGGGCACCACGCCGGCGCCCGGGTAGGCGAAGACGCTCCAGAACGGGTTGCCCCCGGTGGCCGGGTCGGGCGCGCCGTAGGTGAGGAAGAGGGTGAGGCCGGTGAGCGCCTGGATGCCGGCCGCGGCGGCCGGGGTGAGCGAGGCCACGTTGCGAAGGATCTGCTCGCGGGAGCGGCGCGAGGAGACCAGGAACCCGGACTCGGCCAGCCCGTCCAGCAGCTCGTCGATGCCCATCTGCTCCTCCGGCGGGCGGAGCTCCAGCAGGGCCTCCACGGCCGCGGGCGCGCCCACGTCACCGGCGCTGCGGGCCCAGAAGCCCTCCGGGTCGTCCGGGCGCTCCAGCGCCGGAACCACCGTGTCGCAGACCGCCTCCAGCACGGCCCGTCTCTCCATGCTCAGGCTCATCTTCCGCCCTCCGGTCGCCCGATCGGCACCGCGGCCAAGTGTCTCACGCCTCCAGCAGCAGCGTCACCGGACCGTCGTTCACGAGCGCCACCGCCATGCGGGCGCCGAAAACCCCGCCCGCGGCATTCAGCGCCGAGCGCACCTGCTCGTAGAGCGGCTCGGCCTCCTCGGCGGGCGCCGCGTCCACGAAGCTCGGCCTGTTGCCCCTGCGCCGCGTCGCCGTAGAGGGTGAACTGGCTGACGCAGAGGACCTCGCCGCCCGCGTCGGCCACCGAGCGGTTCATGCGCCCCTCGTCGTCTTCGAAGATCCTGAGGGCCAGCAGCTTGCGGGCGAGGCGCTCCGCCTGCTCGGGACCGTCGCCGCGGCGAACCCCGAGCAGCACGAGGAGCCCCGGGCCGATCCGGGACACCTCCTCCCCGCCCACGGCCACGGACGCCTCGCTCACCCTTTGCACCAGCGCGCGCACCGGCACGTACTCTGACGCGATGGCCGCCGTGGACGCGATCGACGAGTACCTGGCCGGAGAGCCCGACCTCCGGGCGCGGCGCCTGGCGCCGGGCGAGTGGGGCCTGACGGTGCCCGGCGAGGTGCTGGAGGCGGACGGGCTCGACGTGGGCATCCGGGTGGCCGACGGGCTGGTGCGAGCACAGGCCATGGTGCTCGCGGGAGCCCACGAGCGTGGACCCCTGGATGCTGCTCTGGTGGAACCGCCAGACCCGCTTCGTGCGCTTCGCGTGCACGCGCGGGCGCGACATCTGGGTGCACGCCGACCTGCCCGTGGCCGCGGTGGACGAGCGCGCCGTGGACCGCCTGCTCGGGCCTGGTGGTGGAGGGCGCGCTGGCGGTGCGGGGCCTCAGGCGGCCCTGAGCCGGTCGCGCAGCGCGCGGTAGTCGGCGCGGTCGGGGCGCATCCCGGCGGCGAGCACCGCGTGGCGGCGCGCCTCGAGGTGGCGGCCCGTCTTCTCGAGCGAGCGCCCGAGGCAGAAGTGCGCATAGTCGTTCACCGGATAGCGCTCCACCAGGGCGGCGAACTCGCGGGCGGCCTCGTCGAAGCGCCCGGAGCGGAAGTAGGCGCGGCCGAGCGCCTCGCGGATCGACCCCTTCTCGGGGTCGAGGCTGCGGGCGCGCTCCAGCGGGATGGAGGCGGCCATTGAAGTCGCCTGCCTCGAGCAGCTCGCTGCCCCGCTTGAAGAGCTCGTAGACGTTCTCACTCACCGTTCTTCCTCAACGGTAGAAGACACCCCCGTTCCCGCTCGCAGGCGCTCGACGGCGTCGAGGATGGCCGCGGCCACGACCTCCTTGGGACCCAGCGGCACCGGCTGCTCGCCGGCCGCGGTGACGATCGTGACCTCGTTCTCGGTGGTGTCGAAGCCGATGTCCGGCCGGGCGATGTCGTTGACCACGACGGCGTCGAGGCCCTTGCGCTCGAGCTTGCCGCGGCCGCGCTCCACCCCGCCCTCGCCGTGCTCGGCGGCGAAGCCCACGAGCGTCTGGCCCGGGCGGCGGAGCGGCGAGAGCGCGGCCAGCACGTCGGTGGTGGGCTCGAGGTCGATCGAGAGCCCGTCGCGCCCGGTCTTCACGATCTTCGACTCCTCGGGGCTGCGCGGGCGGAAGTCGGCCACCGCCGCGGCCATGAGGAGGACGTCGGCGGCCGGGAACTCCGCGCGGGCGGCGGCCTCGAGCTGGGCGGCGCTCTCCACCTCCACCACGCGCACCCCGGCGGGCGGGGCGAGCGAGACGTTGGCGGCGAGCAGCGTGACCTCGGCGCCGCGGCGGGCCGCCTCGCCGGCCAGGGCGAGGCCCATCCGGCCGGAGGAGCGGTTGCCCACGTAGCGGACGGAGTCGATGGCCTCGCGGGTGCCGCCCGCGGTGACCAGCACGCGCAGGCCGTCGAGCGAGCGCGGCGCGAAGGGCGCGGGCCCGAGGGCCTCCTCGATGGCGGCGAGGATGTCCGCGGGCTCGGCCAGCCGGCCGGTGCCCCACTCCCCCTGCGACGCCAGCCGGCCGGTGCCCGGAGGCACGACCCGCGCGCCGCGCGAGCACAAGCAGCTCGAGATTCGCCCGCGTGGCCGGGTGCTCCCACATGCGGTCGTTCATGGCCGGGGCGAGCACCAGCGGGGCGGTGGACGCCAGCGCGGCGCTGGTGAGCAGGTTGTCCGCGGCCCCACCCGCGAGCTTGGCCAGGGTGTTGGCCGAGGCCGGAGCGACGCAGAACACGTCGGCCCGCCGGACCAGCTCGAGATGCGAGATGGCGGCATGTCGCGGCTCCGGATCGCCCGGGAAACGCGCCGCGCGCCGGATCCGGCTCGAACTCGTCCACGAGCACCGGAGCGCCGGTCACGGCCTGAAAGGTGGCCCGCCCCACGAACTGGAGCGAGGTCGGCGTCTGCACCACCCGCACCGAATGCCCGGCCGCGGTGGCCAGCCGCACGACCTCCACCGCCTTGTACGCAGCAATCCCGCCGGTCACCCCAAGGAGAACCCGAGCCATGCCCTCAGTGTGCCGTCAAGAGGCGAGAACGTCGAGGACCGCAGATGCGCAGCGCGGATTGGCAGCGCGCACACCGGTGGCGACGAGGCGGTGCAGCGCGCCGGACGCTACCGGTAGCGGTACTTGATCTTCCCGGCGGCGATCTCCTCAAGAGCGATCTTGAGGTAGTTCTTGGAGCCGGTGTCCACCATCGGCGGCGGGTACTCGTCGAACGTTCCCTCGCCGAGGTTGTGGTAGTACGAATTGATCTGGCGCGCGCGCTTGGCTGCGACGAGCACGACGGCGTAGTGGGAGTCGACCTGCTCGAGCAGATTGTCTAGGCGGGGCTTGATCACGTCCGCATACCTTAGCGGCCAGCTCCGAGAGCTCACGGGTGGCCCGTTCGAGGTCGTCGTTCACGATGCGGTGCGGGAACTCGTCGCGGGCGGCCAGCTCGTCCACCGCGACCTCCAGGCGGCGGGCTATCTGCTCCGGGGTGTCCGACCCGCGCCCGGCCAGGCGCAGCCTGAGGTCGTCGGTGGATGGGGGCTCGACGAACACCCGCACGGCGTCGGGCAGGCTGTCGCGCACCTGGCGGGCTCCCTGGACGTCGATTTCGAGCACCACACCGCGCTCCGGGGCGGTCGAGCTCGGAGCGCAGCGTGCCGTAGCGGTGACCGGCGTATTCGGCGTGTTCGACGAAGTCGCCGCTGCGTACGCGCGCGTCGAAGTCCTCGGCGCTCAGGAAGTGGTAGTCGCGGCCGTCCACCTCCCCCGCCCGGGGGGGTCGCGTGGTGGCGGATACGGCGAGCGAGAGCCCTTCCACGCGGTCGAGGAGGCCCTTGATGAGCGTGCCCTTGCCGACGCCGGAGGGCCCGGTGATGACGAGGATCGGCGCTATCGCCGGAGGAAGGACACGAGCTCGTTGCGCTGCCGCTCGGACAGGCCGCCGATCGTCTTGCTCGGCGAAATCCGGCAGTGCGTGAGGATCCGATTCACCTTCACGCGTCCGTACTTCGGCACGGCCAGAAGCAGGTCGAAAACCTTGGCGGTGAGCAGGTAATCCGGGGGGTCGAGGAGAAGACCGTGGATCTGGACCCGCCCGGCCTTGAGGTCCCGCTTCAGCCGGGCGCGGCGGGTGCGAATCTCGTTCGCACGCCGGAGGGCGTCCATTCGCTGCGTGAGCGAACGCTCGGGTGCGAGGCCCGCTGGATGCGGCTTGGCGGGCGACTGCGGGGCGGCCGGCATGGGCGGCGATAGTACACGCTTACCGCCGACCGTCGAGCCCGCAGTGGCGAAAATCCGGCGAATTTCCCTTCACCTCAACCTGAGCTTGAAGTACAGTTGCGGCTGCTTGAGCGTTTTAGGGTTCTTTGCAGGAGTTTTCACCGGACAAATGCCGTAGCGCGATCGAATGACGCTCGATGATCCCGCTAGTTACGGAAAAACGGCCGCGGTCGCCTCACCCGGATTGGGGCCGGGCTCGTCCCGATGGGTAGGGCGACGTGGCGAGGCGGAGGCGCCAGTCCGTCCAACTCGGCGCCGATGCGCCTCCCGGCGGCCGGATCGCGGAAGCTCTCGGTGCCCACGGCCACGCATCGCGCCCCGGCGGCCAGGAAGTCGGCCGCATCGCGTCCCGAGGCGATCCCGCCCATCCCGATCACGGGAATCGCGACCCTCCGGGCCACCGAGCTCACCTGTTCGAGCGCGATCGCCCGCACGGCGGGCCCCGACACCCCGCCGGTGCCGCCTCCGAGCCACGGGCCTCCGCCGCGAGGGTCGAGCGCCATGCCCTTGAGCGTGTTGATGAGCGAGAGCGCGTCCGCCCCGGCCGCCTCGGCGGCGGCGCCCACCGAGGCGGGATCGGTGGCGTTCGGGGTGAGCTTCACGATCAGCGGACGCTCGGTGAGCGGGCGCACCCGCTCCACGGCGAGCGCGGTCTCGGCCGGATCGGCTCCCATGATCAGCCCGCTCTCCACGTTGGGGCAGGACACGTTCAGCTCGATCATGGCCACCTCGTCGCGTGCGCCCACGCGCTCGACCAGCGTGGCCAGCTCGTCCCGGCTGAACCCCATCACCGACACCACGAGCGGCACCGGCAGCTCGGCGAGCACGGGCAGGTCGTGGGCCAGGAAGCCCGTCCAGGCCGCGGTTGGGCAGCCCGATCGAGTTGATCATCCCCGCGGGGGTCTCCCACAGCCGCGGCGGCGGGTTGCCCTGACGCGGCTCGAGGGTGATCGTCTTGGACACGAAGGCGTGGAAGGGGAAGCGCTCCAGCAGCGCGTCGCCGAAGGCCCGGCGCGCCGCGATCGCGTCGAAGGTGCCGGAGCCGTTCAGGATCGGCCCCCCGAGCTCCACGCCGCAGAGGTCCATCAGTGCCCGGCCCCCGGGAAGAGCGCGGACTCCAGCCGCGCGGCATCGAGCACCGGGCCGTCCACGCACAGGCGCAGGTAGCCGTCCCGCGTGGGCACGACGCAGCCGTAACACGCGCCGAAGCCGCAGGCCATGCCCGACTCGAGCGCCAGCTGGGCGGCCACGCCGCGCTCGGCGCACAGCGCCCGCACCGCCTCCAGCATCGCCGGCGGGCCGCAGGCGAACACGGTGGCCGCCGGTTCGCGGTCGAGCTCCTCCCGCAGCAGGTCGGTGACCAGCCCGGCCCGGCCCGCGGAGCCGTCGTCGGTGGTGAGGCCCACCTCCCCGGCGAAGAGCCCCGCCGCCTCGGCGTGGGCCGCGGAGCGAAAACCGAGCAGCACCGGCGCGGGCTGCGGCAGCTCGTCCTCCAGGCACAGCAGCGGCGCGGTGCCGATCCCTCCGCCCACCAGCACCGGGCGGGTGGACGGGGCGGCGGGCCGCCAGCCGATCCCCGAGCGGGCCCACCAGCGCGAGCGCCTCACCCTCGCGGAGGGCGGCCAGCCGGGCGTGCCCGGACCCACGTCCTCGAGCAGGAACGAGAGCTCGATGCCTCCGGTCACGGCGCGGGCGCGCGCGTAGGAGAAGGCGCGCGGCAGGTAGGGCCGCTCCCCGTCCCCGCCGCCCCAGCCGGAGGGCGTGGAGAGCATGTAGAACTGCCCGGGCCGCGGCGCGGGCGCCGGACCGGAGTCCACGGCCCGGATCAGCGCATAGGCGCCGAGCGCCTCCACCCCCGACACCGCGGCGGCGCGGCGCTCGGGCGGCGCCAGGGTGCGCGGCTCGGCCACGCCCGCCGCGTGGCTCACCGGGCCTCTTCGACCGCCCTGGGCGCCTGCTGGGCGTGGCCGAAGCGCCCGAGCGCGCCACCGTGCAGCTCCTGAAGCGAGATCACCTCGGCCCCCTCGGTGCGCAGGGCGCCGATGGCGCGCTGGGCGGCGCTGGCTCCGGACATCGTGGTGATGCAGGGGATGCCCCGGCCCACCGCGGCGCGGCGGATCTCGTAGCCGTCGGCGCGGGCGCCGGAGCCCGTCGGGGTGTTCACCACCAGGTCCACCTCGCCCGACCTCGATCCGGTCCACCACGTTGGGCGAGCCCTCGAAGACCTTCTTGATCCGCTCGACGGGCACGCCCATGCGGCGGATGGCCTGCGCGGTGCCGCCGGTGGCCAGGACGTTGAAGCCCAGGTCGTGGAACCCGGCCGCCAGCTGGGTGGCGGCCGGCTTGTCGCCGTCGGTGACGGAGATGAACACCGTGCCCGCGGTGGGCAGCTCGGAGCCGGCCGCGGCCTGCGCCTTCCCGAACGCGGCGGGATAGTCGGCGGCCACCCCCATCACCTCGCCGGTGGACTTCATCTCCGGTCCCAGCAGCGAGTCCGAGCGCAGGAAGCGCTGGAAGGGCAGCACCGCCTCCTTGACCGACACGTGCCGGGGCGGGCGCGAGGGCGGCAGGTCCATCTCGCGCAGGCGCTCGCCCAGCATCAGCCGGCAGGCCAGCTTGGCCAGCGGCTGGCCGGTGGCCTTCGAGACGAACGGCACGGTGCGCGAGGCCCGCGGGTTGGCCTCGATCACGTAGAGCTCCTCGTCGCCGAAGACGGCGAACTGGATGTTGATCAGGCCGATCACCCCGAGCCGCAGCGCGATCGCCTCGGTGGCGCGCTCCACCTGCTCGAGCATGCTCGGGCCGAGCGACATCGTGGGGATCACGCAGGCGGAGTCGCCGGAGTGCACGCCGGCCTCCTCCACGTGCTGCATGACCGCCCCGATCCGCACCTCCTGGCCGTCGCACAGCGCGTCCACGTCGATCTCGATCGCGTTCTCGAGGAAGCGGTCCAGGAAGATCTCGCTGTCCGCGGGCAGCGACGCGCCCACCCGCCGCACGTAGTCCTCGAGCGCGTCGGACGAGTAACAGATCTCCATGGCCCTGCCGCCGAGCACGTAGGACGGGCGGACCAGCAGCGGGTAGCCCACCTTCTTCGCCGCCTCCAGCACGGAGTCGTGGCCGGCGGTGGCGTACGGCGGGCTGCGCAGCCCGAGCTCGTCGAGCAGCGCGCTGAAGCTCGGGCGGTCCTCGGCCAGGTGGATCGAGTCGACCGGGGTGCCCAGCAGCGGCACGCCGGCATCGGCCAGTCCGCGGGCCAGCTTCAGCGGCGTCTGGCCTCCGAACTGCACGATCACCCCCTCCGGGCGCTCCAGCTCCAGCACTCCGAGCACGTCGTCGAGCGTCAGCGGCTCGAAGTAGAGCCTGTCGGAGGTGTCGTAGTCGGTGGAGACCGTCTCCGGATTGCAGTTGATCATCACCGCGTCCCGGCCGGACTCGCGCACGGTCATGGCGGCGTGCACGCAGCAGTAGTCGAACTCGATGCCCTGGCCGATGCGGTTGGGCCCGGAGCCGAGGATGGCCACCGCGGGCCTGTCCCCGCGCCGCACCTCGTGGGTCGCCGTGCGCTCCCAGCCGGAGTAGTAGTAGGGCGTCTCGGCCGCGAACTCGGCCGCGCAGGTGTCCACGGCCTTGAAGGAGCGCTCGAGTCCGGCCTCCGGATCGTGGCCGCGGGCCAGCTCGGCCAGCTCGGCCACGAACCAGGGATCGATGCCCGTGCGCCGGCAGATGTCCTCCTCGCTCGCCCCCTGGCGCACCGCCTCGAAGAGCACCTCGTAGCGCTCGTGCGTCGGCGTGCCGAGCCGCTCGAGCAGGTCGCCCGAGATGTCGCCGGCCACGTCCAGCTCGCGGGAGCGCATCGCCTTCACGAACGCCTGCTTGAAGGTGCGCCCGATGGCCATGGCCTCCCCCACCGACTGCATGGAGGTGTGGAGCGCGCCGTCGGCGCCGGGGAACTTCTCGAAGGCGAAGCGGGGCCACTTCACCACCACGTAGTCGAGCGTGGGCTCGAAGCTCGCGGGAGTGACCTTGGTGATGTCGTTGTCGATCTCGTCCAGCGCTGTAGCCCACGGCCAGCCGGGCGGCGATCTTGGCGATCGGGAAGCCGGTGGCCTTCGACGCCAGCGCCGAGCTGCGCGAGACGCGCGGGTTCATCTCGATCACCACGATCTCCCCGGTGGCCGGGTTCACCGCGAACTGGATGTTCGAGCCGCCCGTCTCCACCCCCACCGCGCGGATCACCGTGAGGGCCTGGTCGCGGAGCTCCTGGTAGAGCACGTCGGAGAGCGTCTGCTGGGGCGCGACGGTCACCGAGTCGCCGGTGTGCACGCCCATCGGGTCCACGTTCTCGATCGAGCAGACGATCACCACGTTGTCCGCGTGGTCGCGCATCAGCTCGAGCTCGAACTCGCCCCAGCCGATCACCGACTCCTCCACCAGCACCTGCCCGATCGGGCTCGCGGCCAGGCCCTCGGCCACGATCTGCCGGTACTCGGTGTCCGTCGCAGGCGATGCCGCCGCCCTGGCCGCCCATGGTGAACCCGGGTCGCAGGATCGCCGGGAGCCCCACCTCGGCGAGCGCGCGGTCGGCCTCGCGCATCGACTTCACGGCGGCGCTCCGGGGGACCCGCAGCCCGGCGCGCTCCATGGTGGCCCGGAACAGGTCGCGGTCCTCGGCCCGCCGGATCACGTCGTAGTCCGCGCCGATCAGCTCCACGCGGTAGCGCGCGAGCGTGCCGTCGTCGGTGAGCTGCCGGGCGAGGTTCAGCGCGGTGCCGCCGCCGAGCGTGGGCAGCAGGGCGTCGGGCCGCTCGCGCTCGATCACCTTCGTCACCGAGGCCGGGAGCAGCGGCTCGATGTAGGTGGCCGTGGCGTACTCCGGGTCGGTCATGATCGTGGCCGGGTTGGAGTTCACGAGCACCACCTCGTAGCCCTCCTCCAGCAGCACCTTGCAGGCCTGGGCGCCCGAGTAGTCGAACTCCGCCGCCTGGCCGATCACGATCGGGCCCGAGCCGATCACCATGATCTTCTTGATGTCGTCGCGGCGCGGCATCAGGCGGGGGTGGCCAGCCGCTCGAGGAAGCGGTCGAAGAGGTGCCGCGCGTCGTGCGGGCCGGGCCCGGCCTCCGGGTGGTACTGCACGGTGGAGCCGGGCACGTCGCGCAGGACGAGGCCCTCGACCGTGCGGTCGTAGAGGCTGAGCTGCTGCAGCTCGGCCGCGCCGAAGTCGGTCTCCCAGCGCACCGGGGCGTCGGTGTCCATCCGCCGCTCGCCGCCCGGGCCGAGCACGGCGAACCCGTGGTTCTGCGAGGTGATCTCGATGCGCCCGGTCTCGAGGTCCTTGACCGGGTGGTTCGCGCCGCGGTGGCCGAAGGGCAGCTTGAACGTCTCGAGCCCCACCGCCCGGCACAGCAGCTGGTGCCCGAGGCAGATGCCCCACACGGGCACCTTCCCCACCAGGTCGCGCACCGTGTCCACCACGTATCCGAGCGCCGCCGGGTCGCCGGGTCCGTTGGCCAGGAACACCGCGTCGGGCGAGCGGGCCAGCAGCTCCTCCGCGGAGGTCGCGCACGGGTAGAGCTCGAGCCGCACGCCGCGCTCGCGCAGGTTGCGGACGATCGAGTTCTTGATGCCGGTGTCGATCCCCACCACCAGCGGCCCGGCCGCATCGGGGTCGATGATCAGCGGCTCGGCCGGGCTGACCTCGCGGGCCAGGTCGCGTCCCGCCATCTCCGGCTCGGCCCGCACGCGCTCCATGGCCTCGGACTCCGGGGTGGACTCGGGGAACACGCCGCCGCGCATGGCCCCGCGGTCGCGGATGTGGCGCACCAGCGAGCGCGTGTCCACGCCGGTGATCCACGGGAATCCCGCAGTCGGTGAGCCAGGTGAGCCAGCCGCCCTCGGCGTGGGCCGCGTCCTCGCGGTCGATCCCCTCGCGCATGATCACGGCCCGCGCGTGGATGCGGTCGGACTCCATGCAGTCCTGCGAGACGCCGTAGTTCCCGATCAGCGGGTAGGTGAAGACGATCACCTGGCCGGCGTACGAGGGGTCGGTGACCGCCTCCTGGTAGCCCGACATGGAGGTGTTGAAGACCACCTCCCCCAGGCCGATGCCTAGTCCCGGCGACGGGCGACCGCCGAGGCTCCCCTCGAAGCGGCTCCCGTCCTCGAGGAGGAGGTAGCCGTGGCTCAAGCCACCGCCCCCAGCGCGAAGCTCCGCTCCCGGTAGGCCACGCTTCCGCCGGCCACCGTCATCCGCACCCGTCCCGTCAGCCGCCGGCCCGCGAAGGCGCAGTTGGATGAGCGGCTCTCGTAGCCCGCCTCCCCCACCTCCCACTCCGCGGCCAGGTCCACCAGGCAGATGTTGGCCGCCGAGCCCGGCGCGAGCGAGGTCGTGGCGATCCCGAATGGCTCTCCTCCGGCGGTCATGCGCGCCACCAGTGTGCCGAGATCCAGGACGCCGGGCACCACCAGGCCCGAGTGGAGCGCGGCGAACGCGGTCTCCAGCCCGGTCACGCCCATCGGCGCCAGCTCGAACGGCTGCTCCTTCTCCTCGCGGGCGTGCGGGGCATGGTCGGTGGCCACGCAGTTGATCGTGCCCGACCGCAGCGCGTCGATCAGGGCCAGCCGGTCCTCCTCCGCGCGCAGCGGCGGGTTCATCTTGGCGTTGGTGTCGAGCGAGCGCACGGCCTCGTGGTTCAGGAGCAGATGGTGGGGCGTGGCCTCGGAGGTCACGGAGATGCCCGCCTGCCGGGCCCGCTCGAGGGCCACCACGGTCTCGCGCGCGGACACGTGCTGGATGTGGATCCGGCCGTCCTCGTAGGCGGCGAGCTCGCAGTCGCGCGCCACCATCGTGGACTCGGAGACCGAGGGGATGCCCGCCAGCCCGAGCAGGGCCGAGACCTCGCCCTCGTGCATCACGCCGGGACCGGACAGGCTCGGGTCCTCCTCGTGGAGGGCCAGCGTGCGGCCGGCGAGGCGCTGGTACTGAAGGGCCTGCCGCAGCACCCCGGCGGAGCGCACCGGCAGCCCGTCGTCGGAGAAGCCCGCCGCGCCCGCCTCGGACAGCTCGGCCATCTCGGTGAGCTCCTCGCCCAGCTGGCCGCGGGTGATCGAGGCGAGGAAGCCGGTGGGGATCCGGGCCTGGGTGCGGGCCCGGTCGCGCAGCGAGCGCAGGACCGAGGCCGAGTCCACCACCGGATCGGTGTTGGGCATGGCGAGGATCGCGCAGTAGCCCCCGGCCGCGGCCGCGCGGCTGCCGGAGTCCACGTCCTCCTCGTCCTCCCGGCCCGGCGTGCGGAGGTGCACGTGCGGGTCCACGAAGGCGGGCAGCGCGTGGAGGCCCTCGGCGTCCACCACCTCGGCGTCGGGCGGGGCCTCGAGACCGTCGCCCACCTCGGCCACCTCACCGTCGCGCACGAGCAGGTCCGCGACCCGGTCGAGGCCCGCGCGCGGGGTCGAAGAGCACGCGCGCCCCGCACGAGCAGCGTGGCCGGCGGCGCGGGCGCCCGGTCGAGCACGAGCTCGCTCACGCGGGCTGCGGGGTCGGGGTCGCCTGGAATGCGGGCGTCCGCCGGGGCACCGGCGCCGGTGAGCAGCTCGTAGAGCACGGCCATCCGCACCACCACTCCCGACTCCACCTGGTCGGCGATCAGCGCCTGCGGCGAGTCGATCACCTCGGCCGCCAGCTCCACCCCGCGGTTCACCGGGCCGGGGTGCATCAGCAGCTGCGCGGGGCCCAGGCGGCGGCCGTCGATCTGGTACTGGGCCGCGTACTCGCGCAGCGAGGGCACGAAGTTCCCCTGCATGCGCTCGTGCTGCATGCGCAGCGCGTACACCACGTCCGCCTCGCCCAGCCCGTCGAGCGTGTGGCGCACCTCGCACCCGAGCGCCTCGATGCCGCGCGGGATGAGCGTGGGCGGCCCGCAGACCGTGACCTGGCAGCCCATGCGCGTGAAGGCCAGGATGCCCGACCGGGCCACCCGGCTGTGCAGCACGTCGCCCACGATCCAGACCCGCAGCCCCTCGAGCGCCCCCACCCTGCGGCGCAGCGTGTAGAGGTCGAGGAGCGCCTGCGTGGGGTGCTCGTGCTTGCCGTCGCCGGCGTTCACCACCGAGGCGGCGCGTCCAGCGGGCCACGAGGTCGGCGGCGCCCACGTGCGGGGAGCGGATGACGATGGCCGCCGGGTCGTAGGCGGAGAGCGTCTGCACCGTGTCCTTGAGCGACTCGCCCTTGTCCACCGACGAGCCGCTCGACTTGACGCTCACGAGGTCGGCGGAGAGGCGCTTGGCCGCGAGCTCGAACGAGGAGCTGGTGCGGGTGGAGGCCTCGTAGAAGAGGTTGATCACCGTGCGCCCGCGCAGGGTGGGCACCTTCTTGATCTCGCGGCCCGAGACCTCGGCGAAGCTCTCGGCCCGGCTCAGGATGCGCTCGATGTCCTCGCGCGTGACGTCGTCCACCGACAGCAGGTGGCGTCTCATGTGGTGCTCCCCTCGAGGTCGGCGGTGGCGATGGCCACCTCGTCGGTGCCGTCTATCTCCTCGACGCGGACGTTCACGCGCTCGAAGGTGGAGGTGGGCAGGTTCTTCCCGACGTAGTCGGGCCTGATCGGAAGCTCGCGGTGTCCGCGGTCGGCGAGCACCGCCAGCTGCACCTGGCGCGGGCGCCCGTAGTCGAAGAGGGCGTCGATCGCCGCCCTGACCGTGCGGCCGGTGTAGAGCACGTCGTCCACCAGGACGATCGTGGTCCTCTCGACGGGGAAGTCGATGTGCGAGGCGTGCACCACCGGCTGCGAATCGGGCGAGCGCAGCCGGATGTCGTCGCGGTAGAAGGAGATGTCCACGTCCCCGAGCGGGACGGGCTCTCCGACCAGCTCGGCAACGAGGTCCCGGACGCGTGCGGCCAGCACGGCGCCACGACGGTGGATCCCCACGACCGCGACTTCCTCGCCGCCCGTCTTCTCCACGATCTCGTGAGCGATGCGCACCAGGGTGCGCCGCACGTCATCGCGGTCTAGGACCGTCTTCTCGATCAAGCCACTGCCCCTTCTTGGCCTCTCTGGACCTGGTTAAAGGAACCTCGGCGAGGCTATCAGCCCGCCGGGACGCCGCGCGCGTCGTCGGCGCGGACGTGCACCGGCTCCCCGCGCTCGGGGAACGGGATCTCCACCGAGTCGAAGTCGCGCGGCACGATCACGCGCTCGAAGGCCTCGCGGGCCTCGTCGCGCACCTCGCCGCCGCCGTAGCGCATGGACAGGTGAGTGAGGGCGAGCATCGTGACCTCCGCCTCGGCGGCCAGCTCGGCGGCTCCGCGGGCCGTGGAGTGGCCGGTCTCGGCCGCCCGGGCGGCCTCGTCCTGGAGGAACGTGGCCTCGTGGACGAGCAGGTCGGCGCCGAAGGCCACCAGGCGGGTCATCTCGCAGGGACGCGTGTCGCCGGCGAGCACCACCTTGCGCCCGCGCCGGGTCTCCCCCATCACCTGCTCGGGCGCCACCCCGTTCACGGTCTCGCCGCGCTGGAGGCGGCCGAAGTCGGGTCCCGGGGTCACGCCCAGCCCGGCCGCCCGCTCCGGGTCGAAGTGGCCCGGCCGCGGGTCCTCCACCAGCGCGTACCCGAGCGCGCGCGGCCCGTGGTCCACCTCGTAGGCGGCGATCCGGTAGCCGTCGCGGTCCAGCTCGTCGTTGGGTTCGAGCTCCACCAGCGACACCTCGAAGGGCAGGTTGCCCACGAGCGGGGCGAGCACCCCGAACAGCCGCCGCAGGCCCGGCCGGCCCGTACACGGTGAGCGGGCGCTCGCGCTGGCGCAGGCCGAAGGTCTTGAGCATCCCCGGCAGCCCGAGCACGTGATCGGCGTGGAAGTGGGTGAGGAACACGTCCTCGAGCTCGATCAGCCCGACGGACCGGACCAGCTGGCGCTGCGTGCCCTCGCCGCAGTCGAAGAGCAGGCGGTCGCCCCCGCGGCGCACGAGCGTGCTCGCGAGGCCGCGGCGGGCGGTGGGCGCCGAGCCGGCGGTGCCCAGGAAGACGACGTCGAGATCCATTGCGCTCCTATCTTGACCTCCGCCCGGGCGGCGGGTCAGTCGAGGTGCACGAGCTCGAAGCTCAGCGCGCCGTCCTCGACGGTGGCCATCGCCATCGTGTGACGCGGCGCGCGGCGGCGCTCGGTGGGGCTCCCCGGGTTGAGGATCTGGAAGCCCGTCGCGCTCCTCGTGGAGGGGCAGGTGGGAGTGCCCGAACACCACCGCGTCGGCGCGCTCGCCGTAGGCGCGCCGCAGGCGCTCGAACCGCCCGCTGGCCGGGCCGGCGTCGTGGACGATGGCGATCCGGGCCCCTCCGGCCTCCACGATCCGCTCGGCCGGAAGCGCGCGCCGCACGTCGGCACTGTCCACGTTCCCGTGCACCGCGGCGAGCGGCGGCCCGATCGTCTCGAGCTCCCGCAGCGTCTCGACGCTGCTGATGTCGCCGGCGTGGAGAAGCAGGTCCGCGCCGGTGATGCGCTCGACGCAGGCGTCGGGGAGCCGCCGCGCTCCCGCGGCAGGTGAGTGTCGGAGATCACGGCGATGACCATGGGTGGAGCATGACGCCGCGGGAGGGCCTGGGGCGGCCAGGGCCTAGAATCGCCGTCGAGCGCCCGTAGCTCAGTGGATAGAGCGCTGCCCTCCGGAGGCAGAAGTCGCAGGTTCGAATCCTGCCGGGCGCGTCACCCGTGATACTCGCCGGGGCGATGTCCCAGGAGAACGTTGAGTTCGTGCGGACCAGCTTCGGTATCTGGACCGCGGGCGACATGGACGCGTACCGGGAGTTGCTCGACCCGGACTTCGTCATGTACGGGCCGAAGGACTGGCCGGAGGGGAGCCCGATGGTCGGGCGCGATGCCGCCATGCGCCAGTTCGTGAACATTCGCGAAGCCTTCGACTTCGACCGTGCCGAGCCGGTCAGCGAGTTCATCGATGTCGGCGCCCACGTCGTCTCACGCTTCGCCTGGAAGGGCCTCGGCCACGGCCCGCCCTCCAACATGGAGATGTCGTGCGTCTACCTCGTCGAGAACGGCAGGATGCGAAGAATGGACTTCTTCTTCGACCACGCGGAGGCCCTTGAGGCCGTGGGGCTGTCGGAGTAGGCGGAACGCATCACGACGCGCAGTTTGCGGTTCCACGGCGACCTGTGCGACGGTCACACCATTCGCCCTTCGGTCGCCGGCAGGGGTTGGCGGCGTAAATACGTCTGGAGCCACGTGAAGCGTCTGCTGCTGCTGGCCCTACCCGTCCTCGCCCTGGCTGGCTGCTCGCTCGCCCAGCCCAGGCCGGCCACCTACGTCTCGGACGTGGGCGCCACGCTGAACGCCGAGGTGTCGTCCAACCAGGGCGGCGAGGTTCTGTACTGGTTCCGCTACGGCACCACCGCCGACTACGGCGAGGTGACGCCGGACCGGACCCTGCAGTTCCCGGCCGGCCATCGGGCGGAGGATCCGCCGACCAAGGTGTCCGAGCCCATCGGTGGACTCGAGCCGAACACGACCTACCACTTCCAGGTGTGCAGCTCCCCCGGAGCCGAGCCGGGATCCCGAGGGTGCATCGACCAGGACCGGACCTTCACCACCGGTCCCACCGGCACCGGCAGGTCCGGCTTCGCGTTCAGCTCCTTCATGGAAGAGGCCGTCTACGGGATGGATTCCGACGGCGGCAACGTCGTCCGCCTGACCGACACGCCCTCGGGGGATCCCGCCTGGTCGCCCGACGGCACGAAGATCGCCTTCACCAACCTCCTGAACCGCGCGAACCACGAGATCTACGTGATGGATGCGGACGGCGGCAACCCCACCCGCATCACCGACAGTCCGGCCACGGAGCGGCGCCCCTCGTGGTCGCCCGACGGCAGCAAGCTCGCCTTCGTCTCGGATCGCGACGACAACGACGAGATCTACGTGATGGACGCCGACGGCAGCGACCAGACCCGCCTCACCGACGACCCCGGGCTGGACCGCAACCCGAGGTGGTCGCCCGACGGAACCAGAATCGCCTTCGATTCCGATTACAGGATCCACGTCATGGATCCCGACGGAGGGAACAAGGCCCCGTTGACCGCCGACGGGACCTTCGATGAGACGCCGGCATGGTCGCCCGACGGACGCCGGATCGCCTTCACCAGCTACCGCCACGGCGAGAGCGAGATCTACGTGATGGACGCCGACGGCAGCGATCAGATCCGGCTGACGGACGACACCACCCACGACGAGTGGCCGGGGTGGTCGCCCGACGGCGCCAGGATCTCGTTCTCGTCAAGCCGAACCGGCAGCTCAGAGATCTACGTGATGAATCCCGACGGCACCGATCCGACCCGCCTGACGGACACCACGACCTACAGCTTCCAGCCCGCCTGGTCGCCCCGCCCCTGACGCCTAGCTCCTGATGGTGAGCGGCACTCCGCTGCCGATGCGCCGGGCCAGCCACGTGATGGCGCCCGTGCTCAGCCGCACGCAGCCGTGCGAGGCCGCCGTACCCAGGGCGTCGGCGAGGCCGTTCGTCCCGTGCAGAGCAATCTGGCCCGGGCCGCCCTCGAATTCCTGAAGAACGTTCGATCGCGCGCTGGTGGCCAGCGCGAACGGGTTGCCGGGGGCCGCGGCGGACAGCGCCAGTGCCTCCTCGACGAAGTAGCGGCCATGTGGGGTCGGCGTGGAGGGCTTGCCCACCACCGCCGAGAACCGGCGCTTGATGCGGCCGTGGTGATAGACGGTGACCCGGCGCGCCGAGACGTCCACGGCGATCCGCCACGGGGTCGATGTCCGGATGGTCTGGCGGGTGCGGATCCAGCCGGTGTGCTGGTTGGGCCGCCCTGGCAAACGGACATGCACCCATGACCGGCCCTTTCGGCCGCAGCACGGGGAGAACCGTGCGCACGCCGGTGAGCGGTCGCCGAGCGGGCACCGACTCGATCCAGCGTGCGTGAGCATTCGGGTGGGCTCGGGCCACTCGATCGTGCATCAGCACCACGAGCGGCCGGCTGGTGGGCACCCGCGGCGCGGCGGCGCGAGCGGGAGTGACCAGCACGCAGCCGAAGGCCGTGAGCAGCGCAACGACGAGCAACGAGACCCCCCGGCGAACGCCGGGAGGTCTCGGGACTGCGTGGCGGGTCCGAATCAACCGGTGAACGACGACGGTCCCTGCCGTGGCTGGAGCTGCGCCGCCGAACAGGCGCGGTAGCGGAGCGTGGCGTTCTTGGCGCGGGTGGCGTCCCTGAACGTGATGTGCGCCCTGACCCTGTGCACGCCGGCTCCGGCGTGCACGGTCACCCGGAAGGGCGAGTTGCCTCGGCTGGCGATGCGCTTTCCATCCAGCCGGAATACCACCCGCTGGATCAGGCGACCGCGGACCGTCGCGCGGAATCCGGCCGTGCATGCGGCACGCGGCGAACGGCGAATCGTCGCCGTGCCGTTTCGGGCACGCCTCTGCGCCCTGGTGAGAGGCCGGTCGCCGTTCGGGGTGCCGCCGTTGTTGCCGGTGCCACCACCGTCTCCGCCGTTGCCGGTCCCGCCGGTGCCACCCGTGCCGCCGGTACCACCGGTACCGCCGGGCGTGGTGGAAGCGGCGCAGTTGGGCCTGCTGAGAACGTTGTTGATCAGGCTGATCGAGCCGTTGCGGGCGAGCACCCGCCCGACCACCGAGGCCCCGTTGTTCAGGGAGATGCTCGTGAGGGCCATCAGGTTGCCCTGGAAGGCCGTGGTGGTACCGAGCGTGGCCGAGCTGCCGACCTGCCAGTACACGTTGCAGGGTGAGGCTCCGTTCACGAGAACCACCGAGCTTGCCCCGGCGGTGGTGAGAGTCGAGCCGATCTCGAACACGAACTGCGCGGTGGGATCGCCCTGGGCGTCGAGGGTGAGCTGGCCCGTGAGTCCGGCGCTCGAGCTGTAGCGGTAGGCGCCGGCGGTGAGCGTCCGGTTGCCGAGGTTGGTGCCGGTCAGGTTGTTGGCACCCGAGACAGGCTGTCCGGCCGCGACGTTGTAGGCCGTGGTGAGGTCGTCCTTGGCGTTGGCGGCCACGGCGTCGTTGCTGTGAGTGGCGCCGTTGACGACGGCGGGAAGGCCGAAGCCCACGAGCGAGGTGCCGGGTGAGACCCCGAGATCGCCGTTGAGCACCGACGGGCCGGTGTTGGTGACGGCCGCTCCGCCGAGCACGACGAAGGGCGAGACCGTGGCCAGGTTCACCGGCGCGGCCTGCGCGGCGGCCGGTAGTACGACAAGAGCACCGGCCACTGCCAGGGCTGCAGCGACAGGCCCGCTGCGTCGAAGATGGATGGGGTTGGACATGAGTCCTCCCTTATGGCGAGCAGCCTCTGCCGACGTTCCTTGCTGCCATTGAGCGCTGGGGCGAACGGCCGCGAGCGATCCTGATGGCAGTCGTTCGGTAGCCCGGCGAACTCCGGTGGAGTCCCGTGGCTTTGCGGACTCGCCTTGCGGCGAGGGTGCCTGAGTCGAGAGGAATCTGCTCTGGTGTCCATCCTGCATCGGCAGGCTGGGTCTCGGCCATGAGCGAGAGTCCCGGGCACTGGACGCGTCGGTGGCTCAGGAACTCGACGAGCAGCCGCTCCCGCTCGTCCTGTTGCCACACAAACCGCGCCGGGCTAGCATCCCCCCATGAAGCCCGGCCTCGCTGTCGCCGTGCTCGTCGTTGGCCTGCTCGCGGTCGCGCTCGCCGCTCCAGCCCTCGCCCAGGCCCCCACGGGGGATCGCGCAGTCGGGTACGGGGTCATCGGGTTTCCCCACGAGCCCGACGGGCGCAACCTGTGGTTCTACTTCAACGCCACGAGCGGCCCGAACTTTGAGGATCCGGCGGGCACCGCCCGGATTCAGTTCGGCGAGGAGAACGCCCTGTTTGCCGAGGGCACGGTCGACTTCCTCGCCGTTGACCGCAAGGTCGCCGACATACGCGTGCGGGTCGACCAGACCAATGCCGGGATCGACTTTCTCTGCCTCCGGGCGGTTGATCACGGCACCCGCGACCGCTTCGGCCTCACGCTGCTCACCGGTACCGGGGCGTGCCCGTTCGAGATCGGCACCTACCCTCGCGCCGACACCTTCGCCGTGATCGATGTCATCGACCGCCCGGCGGATAGACTCTCCGCCAAACCACCTAGACGAAACCTGAATACCACGGTTTTCCCCATTGCGGAGGGGGGTGCGCGGTTGGCTCCCACGTTCCGGGGAGGAACCTCCGGAGCAGCGACTGGGCCCGGGCGGGATTCGACGATCGAACGTACGGTCGAGTCATGACCCGCCGCGTACTGATCACCCTCCTGGCCGGCAGCCTTCTGCTCCCCGCCGCGGCGACTGCGCGTGTGCAGCCCGAGACACACGCCTCCGCCCGCACCGAGCGCGTGGCCCTCCAGGTGGCCAACGCCTACTGGCAGCAGCGAGGGCCTCACGGCCTGCGCGAGCCCGCGCATCGAGTACACGCCCCTGGCCCAGCGCGCCTCCGCCGACTCCTTCATCGGCCCGAACCTGGCCGCCGCCTACTGCGTGATCCGAGTCAACCCGCGCCTCGAGTGGCGCGGGCGGGCGGGCGCCATCGACTACTGCTGGACCATCGTGCACGAGCGCGGACACCAGGCCGGGCTGAAGCACTCCGCCGCCGGCATCATGCGGGAAGACGGCGGCGACCGGCCGCCCTCGGCCTGCACCCGGCTGTTCGCCGGCCGCGCTTGATCCTGAAACAGGACTAACAGCACCGGAGTTACAACTCCGGCGTTAAGATCCCTGACGTGACCACCGCGCGCACGCGCACGTACGGGGAGGGCTGTGCCGCCGCCCACGCCCTCGACCTGGTGGGAGAGCGCTGGGCGCTCCTCCTGGTGCGCGAGCTGCTCCTGGGGCCCAAGCGCTTCACCGACCTGCGCGCGGGCATCGCGCACGGCAGTCCCAACGTATTGGCCCAGCGCCTCCGGGAGCTCGAGCAGGCCGGCATCGTGCGCCGGCGCACCCTCCCCCCTCCCGCGGCGTCGAGGGTCTACGAGCTCACCGACTGGGGCCTGGAGCTCGAGCCGGTGGTCACCGCGCTCGGCCGCTGGGGTGCCCGCTCACCCGCCATGCCGCACGGCACGCCCATGAGCCTCGACTCCCACGTCCTCGCCATGCGCACCATGTTCGACCCGGCCCGCGCCGGATTCGACGCCACCTACGGCCTGCGCCTGGATGACGTGGACTTCCGCGCACGCGTCTCCGGCTCACGGTTCGAGATCGAGCGGGGCGTGCCCGACCGCGCCGACGCGACGATCTCCACGGACCCGGCCACGCTCGCCGCGGTCCTCTGGCTCGGCCGCCCACTGGATGACGCCATCGACGGTGGCGAGTTGACCGTCGAGGGAGACCTGGGCGCCGTGGGCCGCCTCGTGGACCTGTTTCCGCTGCCGGAGCCCGCTCCCGCGGGCTGAATGACGCCGCCCAGACCCCTCAAGCTCCCCCGCGCAATACCGATGCAGCACCCGTGGAGGGGTACTCCGCCCGATTTGGGGCAAAGCTGGGCCTGGTGATCGCCAACGCCATCGTGTGGGCCGCCGTGGCCGTCGAGGGCGCGCTCCTTCTGGCGCGCTGAGAGACGCACGCGCCGCAACGCGTTCTAACCTCCGGTCCTCCACGAAGGAAAGGACCCTCCCCTGAACCGCTCGCTGCGAATCGGCGGCCTAGTGCTGCTGCTGCTCGCCCCGCCCGCCGCGCTCGCCGCGGCCAAGCCCACGTTCGAGACCGGCGACTTCGTCGGCAGCGTCGCCGTCAAGGGCAAGCCGCCGGTGGAGTTCACCGTCACCAAGAAGCGGATCAAGAAGCTGGACATCGACAGCCAGCGCGTCCGCTGCTCGAACGACATGGTGGGCTCGATCAACCTGCCCGGGACGGTCGAGAAGCGCTCCCTCCCGATTCACAAGGGCCGCTTCACGATGAAGGTCACCGCGACGGGGCCCTATCCCGCCCAGGCCGGCACGCGCGTGACCGGGAAGCTGAAGAACAGCAGGGCCTCGGGCACCGTGCGCATGGTCTTCCGGCACCAGACCGGCACCGGCGAGAAGGTCGTGTGCGACTCCGGCACGCGCAAGTGGAGCGCGAAGCTGGACGAGATCGTCGTCCACCTCCCTGAGGCAGGTGCGCAGCCCGATCAGCGATCGGGCGAGCACCTGACCTCTTGCTCAGCCGCCGGCGACGGCGGGCAGGATCGTGACCTCGTCGCCGTCCTCGACGGACGTGTCGAGCCCGTCGAGGAAGCGGATGTCCT
Source organism: uncultured Thermoleophilaceae bacterium (assembly GCA_963752455.1). Lineage (GTDB taxonomy): Bacteria > Actinomycetota > Thermoleophilia > Solirubrobacterales > Thermoleophilaceae > JACVRW01. The sequence continues at coordinate 376,766 of CAVVYE010000008.1, read as the reverse complement.
CCCCGCCGACGTAGACGTTCACGAACCGGCGGAGGTCGCCGTCCTCGGCGATCCGGTCGCGCAGGCCGTCGTAACGGTCGTAGAGACCGTCGAGGACCTCACCGACCGTGCCCGCGCCGTCCACCGCCGTCTCGGCGTCTCCGCCGGTGACGCTGCGCAGCTGCGTGGGGATCTTCACCGTCACCGCCATTTGCGGGCCGTCAGATTACAGCGCGCCGATGGCGCGCTCGGCACCGAGCGCCTCGAACGAGGCCACCGACGCGTCGATCTCGTGGATCGCGAACGTGTCGCGCACCGCGTCCAGGGTCTTCAGGCCGTCGCCGGTGATCACCGCCACCACCCGCTCCTCCGGGCCGATGGCGCCGCTGAGCGCGAGCTTGCGCAGCACCGCGGTGGTGACGCCTCCCGCCGTCTCGGTGAAGATCCCGGTGGTCTCGGCCAGCAGCCGGATGCCCTCCCGGATCTCGTCGTCGCTGACCGCCTCCACCGAGCCGCCCGAGCGGCGCGCCAGGTCGAGCGCGTAGGGACCGTCGGCGGGATTGCCGATGGCGAGCGACTTGGCGATCGTGCGCGGCTTGACCGGCCGGCAGAAGTCGAGCCCGGCCTCGTAGGCCGTGGCCACGGGCGAGCAGCCCTAGGCCTGGGCGCCGTTGAACGTGGGGAGCTCGCCGTCCACGAGGCCCGACCTCGAGCCACTCCTCGAATCCGCGGGCGATCTTGGTGAACAGCGAGCCGGAGGCCACGGGGGCCACCACCCGGTCGGGCAGCTCGAAGCCGAGCTGCTCGGCGATCTCGAAGGCCAGCGTCTTCGACCCCTCCGCGTAGTACGGCCGGACGTTCACGTTCACGAACGCCCAGTCGCGGTCGGCCGAGAGCTCGGTGCAGAGCCGGTTCACGTCGTCGTAGGTGCCGCGCACGGCCACCAGGTGAGTGCCGTAGACCCCGGTGGCGAGCACCTTCTGCTCCTCCAGGTCCGACGGGATGAACACGTACGACTCGAGCCCCGCCGCGGCGGCGTGAGCCGCCACCGCGTTGGCCAGGTTGCCGGTGGAGGCGCAGGCCACCACCTCGTAGCCGAGCTCCTGAGCCTTGGCCAGCGCCACGGCCACCACGCGGTCCTTGAAGGAGTGGGTGGGGTTGGCGGTGTCGTTCTTGACCCAGACCTCGCCGAGGCCCAGCCGCTCGGCCAGCCGCGGAGCGCGCTGGAGCGGGGTCAGCCCCACCGGGAGACCCGGCCGGGGCGGGGTCTCGAAGGGCAGGAAGTCCGCGTATCGCCAGATCGACTGCGGGCCGGCCTGGATACGGCGGCGGGTGGAATCGGCGTCCAGCCCCGACAGGTCGTACGCGACCTCGAGGGGACCGAAGCACTGCTCGCACACGTAACGGGCGTCGAGCGGGTACGTCTGAGCACATTCCTTGCACTGGAGCGCTTGAACCGGCATGGCTTCCTTTCGCCTATGAAAAAACCTCCGCCGCTGCTGTGACGAAGGCCTTCACAAGCGCCCCTTTGCCACATCTGCCGGACTGAGTCCGATGGACTTGGCACCTTTCCCTAGACGACTGCCTGAGCGGTCGTTGAGGACGGTTGCCGGGGTTTCACTGGGCCATATCCCTCCACCCCTCTTGATGCAACGGCTATGTCTGCTCGGGCAGGATACAGCACTCCGCGGGTAGAATCATCTCCGTGGTGCCCGCAACCGAAGACCCGCTGAAACGCGATGCCGAGCCTTCCGAAGCCCCGTCTCAGGCGCTCGGCGCGTGCGCGGGCCGATGCGGCCCTCGCTCCCGTCTCGACTGAGCCCAACGTAGAGACCGTCGAGTTCGGCGGCCTTCGTTGGATCAACATCGAGCGGCCGTCACCCGTCGATCGCGCCTGGCTGGAGGAGCATTTCGAGTTCCACGCCCTCGACTACGAGGACGTGGCCTCGCGCAACCAGCGCCCGAAGATCGACGAGTACGACGACTACCTGTTCATCGTCCTGTACTTCCCGGTGTTCGACAAGAAGGTCGGGCGCCTGAACGCGGGCGAGCTGGACATCTTCATCGGGCCGGACTACCTGATCACGCTGCCCAACCAGCCGATTCCGCCCGTGGAGTACCTGTTCGAGCGCTGCCGCTCCTCGGAGGAGGTGCGCGAGGCCCTGCTGTCCAAGGGCGCCGGCTACCTGCTCTACAAGATCGTGGACAACGCCTTCGACTACTGCTTCCCGATGCTCCGGAAGGTGGGCAACAAGCTCGAGCGGATCGAGGAGGAGATCTTCGAGGGCCGCTCCGAGGAGGTGGTGCGCGACATCTCCAACGTGAAGCAGGAGATCATCAACTTCCGCAAGATCATCCGCCCGCAGCGCGCGGTGCTGCGTGACCTCGAGCGCACCAAGCAGCGCTACCTCGCCGACGACCTCGAGATCTACTTCGACGACATCAACGACGCCTCCGAGCGCATCTGGGACATGCTCGAGAACTACAAGGAGGTGGTGGAGGCGCTCGAGGACACCAACGAGTCGGTGATCGCGCACCGGTTCAACGACGTCCTCCGGATCCTCACGGTGTTCAGCATCGTGTTCCTGCCGGCCACGCTGATCGCCAGCATCTGGGGCATGAACGTGGGGCTCCCGGGCGGCGGGGACCCGGCGAGCTCGTCCACGACGGTCTTCTGGATCGTGATCCTCGCCATCGTGATGCTGCTCGGCGGCATGATCACCTTCTTCCGGCGGCGCGGCTGGCTCTGACGCTCTGGTAGAACGTCGGGCGTGGTCGACCCCTCGATCTTCAAGGCGTACGACGTCCGAGGCACCTATCCGGACCAGATGGACGAGGAGGTGGCCTACCGGGTGGGCCGGGCCTTCGCCCAGGTGCTCTCCCAGCTGGAGGACAAGCCGGTGGCCGACCTGCGGGTGGCGATCGGGCGCGACATGCGCCTCTCCGCCCCGGCCATGGCCGCCCGCTACGCCCAGGGCCTGACCGATGAGGGCGTGGACGTGCTGGACGTGGGGATGGCCGGAACCGAGATGGTCTACTGGACCGTGGGCTCGCGCGGGACTGGACGGCGGGCTCATGTGCACCGCCTCCCACAACCCGAAGGCCTACACCGGGGCGAAGCTGGTGCGCAGCGGCGCCCTGGCGCTCTCCGGCGACTCCGGAATAGGAGAGCTCCGCGACCTCGTGGCCGCCGGTGAGCCCGGGCCCCCCGTCGACTCGCCCGGCGCGCTGACACACCGAGGACGTGAGCGAGCCCTTCCGGGCCGCGGCGCTCGAGTACGTGGACCCCTCCCTGATCGGGAAGCTCAAGGTGGTGGTGGACGGCGGGAACGGCATGGCCGGGCCGATGGTGGGCCCGCTGCTCGACTCCTTCCCGCTCGAGCAGGTGCAGACCTACTGGACGCCCGACGGCGAGTTCCCCGACCACGAGCCCAATCCGCTGCTCGAGGCGAACCGGCAGTTCATCATCGACAAGGTGCGCAGCGAGGGCGCGGACCTCGGCATCGCCTGGGACGGCGACGCCGACCGCTGCTTCTTCATCGACGACAGCCGGCGCGTTCGTGGACGGCGACTTCCTCACCGCGCTGCTGGGCGAGTCGCTCGTGAAGAAGGAGCCCGGCGCCACCGTGCTCTACGACGTGCGCGCCTCGCGCGCCGTGCGGGACATCGTGGAGGCCGCCGGCGGCACCGCGCTCGTGAACCGCGTGGGTCACGCCTTCTTCAAGACCCGGATGCGCGAGACGGGCGCCGTCTTCGGCGGCGAGGTCTCCGGGCCACTACTACTTCCGCGACTTCTACTGCGCCGACTCGGGCACCCTTCCCGCCCTGCTGATCCTCGAGCTGCTCGGCGTCACGGGCAAGTCGATCACCGAGCTGCTGCAGCCGCTGCGTGACCGCTACTTCATCTCCGGCGAGATCAACACCGAGGTGGAGGACCAGGACGGGAAGATGCGGGAGATCGCGGAGCGCTACAGCGACGGGGAGGTGGGATCGCTCGACGGCGTGTCCGTGGACTACGACGACTGGCACTTCAACGTCCGGCCCTCCAACACCGAGCCGCTGCTGCGCCTGAACCTCGAATCGGTGGTCTCGGCCTGAGCACATGGCCGAGCGCCGCGACGAGGTACTCGGCCTCATCCGCTCCTAGATGGACGATCCGTACGCGCCCGCCGCCGCGGCGGGCGTCCACCGGATCGCCATTCCCACTCCGTTCGCCGTCGGCCGGGTGAACGTGTACCTGATCGAGGACTCGCCGCTGACGCTGGTGGACGCGGGGCCCAACTCAGGCACGTCGTTCGACGAGCTCCAGCGCGGGATCGCCGGCGCTGGGCCACTCGCTGGAGGACCTGGAGCTGATCCTCCTCACCCACCAGCACATCGACCATCTCGGGCTCGTGTCGCTGGTGGCCGCGCACTCCGGCGCCGAGGTGGCGGCCATCGAGGCCGCGGTGCCGTTCGTGGAGAACTTCTCGATCGAGTCGCAGGCCGACGACGACTTCGCCAAGGACGTGATGCTTCGGCACGGGATGTCGGAGGACGTGACCGCGGCGCTCCAGTCGGTCTCGCGGGCCTTCCGCGCGTGGGGCGCGCGCGTGGACGTGACCCGCGTGCTGCGCGACGGCGACCGGGTGGAGATGCGGGACCGCACCTTCGAGGTGGCCTTCCGCCCTGGCCACAGCCCGAGCGACACGGTGTTCCTCGACCGGGAGCGGCGTCAGCTGGTGGCCGGAGACCACCTGCTGGGCCACATCTCGTCCAACCCCCTGATAACCCGGGACCGGGAACGGCCCGGAGAGCGCACCCGCGCCCTGGTGGCCTACCTGGACTCGCTGCGGCTGACGCAGGCGATGGACGTGGACCTGGTGCTGCCCGGGCACGGAGACCCGGTGACCGACCACGCCGCGCTGATCGAACAGCGCTTCGCCATGCACCGCCGCCGGGCGGACAAGATCCATCGCCTCGTGGCCGAGCGGCCGCGCACCGCCCACGAGGTGGCGCAGTCGCTCTGGGGCAACATCGCCGTGACCCAGGCCTTCCTCACCCTCTCCGAGGTGCTCGGGCACATGGACCTGCTGCTGGCCGAGGGCCGTGTGCGGGAGCACGACCGCGACGGCGTGAGCGTGTTCGAGTCCGTGGCCTGACGTACGTCAGCCGGCGAGGCGCTCGTCGTCCGGGCGGGAGATACGGGTCGTTCCCGCCCGGCTTGAACGAAGGGCGGTAGGGCGCGCGGCCGGCCTCATCGAGGATCGCCGAGCACTGCTCGCAGATCCAGTGGTAGATGAGCAGGCCGGCGGCCGAGTCGTACGTGCTGCGTATATCGCGGAGTCCGTCGTGGCGGCAGGCCATGTGGAGAAAACGCAGCCCCGGTGCGGAACTTGCGCGTGCAAGGAGCCCCGCCCGGGATGCCCCGCCAATCGGTGAGGAAGAAATCGGGAGTACCGCCCGTTAGTAGAGGGCGCCGACGTTCTGATCGCGGCGCATTCACACCTCATCCAAGGGAGAAACACCATGAAGAAGATGGTGATCGTCGCTGACAGCTCGTTCGTTATCGAAACCATCCGGCTCGCTCTGCGGAGCGCCGCCGGCCTGAAGGTCATCGGCAAGGTGGACGGCCGCATTGGCGTGCGCCGGCCCATCGCCGAGTCCCAGCCCGACATCGTCCTCGTGGACGAGATGCAGAGCTCCGAGCATGCGCTCGAGCGCATCCGCGAGTGCCGCGAGGAGGCGCCCGTCGAGCGTGATCCTCCTGCTCACGATGCGCATGGAGGACGACTGGATCGGCCAGGCCATCAACGCCGGTGCCGACGCCTGTCTCTCCAAGTCCGCCCATCTGCCGAGCCTCGGCACCCTGATCCGCGAGATCGTGGCCCGGAACATCGTCACGGCCCTGCCCGCCAGCATGAGCGACGGCAGGCTGGCCATGTCGGGCAACGACGACCTGACCGCCCGGGAGCGCGAGATCCTCGGCCTGGTGGCCGACGGCCTCACGAACGCCCGGATCGGGCGGGAGCTGTGGGTCACCGAGCAGACGGTGAAGTTCCACCTGTCCAACATCTACCGCAAGCTCGCCGTGTCCAACCGGACCGAGGCGAGCCGCTACGCGTTCACCCACGGCATGTTGCGCCGCGGGACCGCGCGTGCGGCAGGCGATGCGGCCGAGGCGAAGCTCGCGTCAGTGAGCGAGCTGCGCCCGGTGGAAGCGGCCGGCGCCGCCTAGGCGCCGACTGTCGAGTCGCGGATCTCCCGGGACCGCGGCTTTGAAGGGGCGGGCGTGCATAGGCGCCCGCCCCTTCGCCTTTCTTGGCTCAGCGGTTGTGGTTGACGACCTCGACGTTGTGCCCGTCGGGGTCGAGGACGAACGCGCCGTAGTAGCCCGGGTGGTACACGAGGCGCTCGCCGGGCCCGCCGTGGTCCTCGTATCCGGCGGCCAGCGCGGCGGCGTGGAAGGCCCGCACCGTGGCGTCGTCCCGGGCGGAGAAGGCGAGGTGGACGTGCTCGGTGACCGGCCGCTCGTCGTCGATCAGCGAGAAGCTGTGGTCGCCGCCGGTGAACTGCACCCGCCCGGGCTCGTCGGCGCCAAGGCGGATCCCCGCGTGCGGCGCGATCGTCGCGTAGAAGCGCTTGGACGCCTCGAGGTCGGCCACGCGGATCCAGAGGTGGTCGACGCAGCCGGGCGGCACGGGGTTCGGCTGGTCGAGGTGCACGGCCTCGACGCTGTTGCCGTCAGGGTCGAGCAGGAAGCCACCGTAGTAGTCGGGTCTGTAGATCGCGCGCGGCCCGGGCGCGCCGTCGTCGCGGAAGCCCGCGTCGATCCCCGCCTGCCAGAAGGCGTCCACGGCCTCGCGGGTAGGCGCGAGGAAGCCGACGTGCAGGCCGCGGGTCACCCCGTGCTCGCGGTCCGCGGGCGCGATGTCCCAGTCCTCCCACTCGACGAGCTCGGCGTCCGCGTGGGTGGGCTCGACCCCCAGCACGGAGAGCACGGTGCGGTAGAAGCGCTCGGACGCGGCCAGGTCCGAGACGGCGATGCCGACGTGGTCGAACACCCCGCCGAGGCTACCGTTGCGAGCGCCGCTAGAGGCGGACGAGGTTCGGCGCGTGACGCCGGGCCGTGACGCCGCGGAAGTCCACCACGAGCGGCGCGGTGGCCAGGACCTCATCCACGTCGAGGCCCGGGTGGGCGGTGACGATCACCGCGGCGTCGCAGCCCTCCAGGGCGTCGGCGAGCGGGATCGTGCTGAGGCCGAACTCGGGCAGGGCGGGCACGAAGTCGTCGTGGTAGCAGAGCTCCGCGCCCTGGTCGGCCAGCAGCTTCATGATCTTCAGGGACGGCGACTCGCGCAGGTCCCCCACTCCGGCCTTGTACGAGACGCCCACGATGGCCACGCGCGATCCGCGCACCGGCTTGGCGTGCTCGTTCAGCGCCCGGCTGACCTTGTCGGCGCAGAACCGCGGCATGGCCTGGTTCACCTCGCCGGCCAGCTCGATGAAGTCCGTGGGGCAGCCGAACTCGCGTGCCCGCCAGGCCAGGTAGAACGGGTCCACCGGCAGGCAATGGCCGCCCATTCCGGGGCCCGGATCGAAGCGCATGAAGCCGTAGGGCTTGGTGGCCGCCGCGTCCACGACCTCCCAGATGTCGATGCCCATGCGGTCGCACAGCATGGCCAGCTCGTTCACAAGGGCGATGTTCACCGACCGGAAGACGTTCTCCAGCAGCTTGGTGAGCTCGGCCGCCTCGGGGGTGGTGACCTCCACCACCTCGTCGCAGACCTCGCTGTAGAGCTCCACGGCCCGGCGCAGGCAGTCGTCGGTGAGGCCGCCCACCACCTTCGGCGTGGTGCGCATGGTGTGATCGGTGCGGCCGGGATCGATGCGCTCGGGTGAGAAGGCCAGGTTGAAGTCGGTGCCGGCGGCCAGCCCCGACTCCTCGAGGAGCGGGGCCACTCGCTCGCGGGTCGTGCCCGGATAGGTGGTGGACTCGAGCACCACCAGCTGACCGCGCTGGAGCACCCGTGCCACCGAGGTGACCGAGGACACGAGCGGCGCCAGGTCGGGCTCGCGGTTGCGGGTGAGCGGCGTGGGCACGGCGATCACCACCGCGTCGCAGCGGGAGAGGTCCGCGTAGCGCCCGGTGGCGCAGAGGCGGTTGCCGAGGGCGGCGAGGCGCTCGGCGGGCACGTCCTCGATGTAGCTCTCCCCCGCCCGGAGCGCGTTCACCTTGCGGGGGTCGAGGTCGAGGCCCACCACGTCGTGGCCGGCCTCGCCGAACGCCACGGCGAGCGGAAGCCCCACGTACCCCAGACCCACAATGCCGACCTTCATTGCTCAGCGCTCCTCATGCTTCGACCGTACGTCCCCCGAGCGGGTGACGGACCAGCCGATAGGTCTAGTTCGCTCGCACCACGGCCGGGGAGTCGCTACGGGCCATGTACCGCTGCGCCCTGCCGGTGCCGTCGGCGGGGACCTGCCAGATCTCCTCGCCCACGCGGTAGAGCACGTGGTCATCGTCCAGCCACTCGGCCTGGTCGTCGATGGGACGCGTCTCGGCCAGCGGCGTCTCGCGACCGCTGGCCAGGTCGAGCACGTGGTAGCGCCACACGGACGGGCTGCCCGACGCGCTTCTTGTAGACCACCCGCGTGCCGTCCGGGGAGAGCGAGGGGCACTCGGCGTTCTGGCGCATCGTCTTCACCGTGCGATCGCGGATGTCGCCGCGCACCAGGTAGGTGTCGCCCCCGGTTCCGAGCGTGGCGTAGAAGGTGCGGTCGTCCTTGGCGAAGGTCACGCCCCAGAAGTTGAAGTCGATCGACCTGAAGTCCTCGCCGTCCCGGGTCACGTGGAAGTCCTCCACGTCGGCCACCTTCTTCCCGGTGGCCATCTCGAAGATGGTGGTCTTGGTGGAGAACTTGCCGGGGTCGGCGTAGGAATGACCGGTGACGAAGGAGGTGACGGTGCCGTAGCGCCCGTCCGGCGAGATCCGGGCCCGGCTGGGCACTCCGTTCACCTTGAGCTCGCGGCGCGGCTTCAGGTCGTCGCCCAGGATGCGGACCCTCACCGACGCGCCGAGCGCGCCGGACTTGGACAGGCAGAGGCCGCGGCCGGCGGCGAAGTACACGCGCTCGCAGGCCGGCGCTCCGAGAGTCGGCCTTCGCGGGATCCGCAGCGCTGGCCCAGGCGATGCGCCCGTAGCGGTTCGGGATGTGCTGCGGTCGAGGGTGCGGAACACCACCGCGCCCGTGGCCGGCACGCGGGTGGCCGCGCCCTTGCCGTCCTTCAGGTCGGTGGCGGCGTCCGAGCCGCCGCCCACCACGACCGACACCACGGCGGCCGCCACGCACGCGGCCACGATGGCCACGAACGTCCACTTGCGCCGGTCGCTGGTCACGGTCGCCTCAGGCACCTTCCGTGGCCTCCCGGGGCCGCACGAGGGCCACGCCGCCCACGAACAGGGCGGCCACCAGTGCGAGGCCGAAGATGAGAATCGCCGTCTCCATGCCCACGGTCACCCAGAGGGCGCCGAAGAGGATCGAGGCGAAGAGCCGGGCGATGCTGGTGGCGGTGCCGAGCATGGCCAGCGAGGTGCCCCGCATCCCGGGCGGCGACATCGTGCTGCCGATCGCCATCAGCACGCCGTCCGTGGCCGCGTAGTACATGCCCAGCAGAGTGAGTGCCAGCGGTATGGCCCACCAGCCGGCCGAGGGGAGCAGCAGCACGCAGTAGACGCCGGCCAGCAGCGCGTACCCGCCCACGAACACCCGCCCGCGGCCGACGCGGTCGGCCAGGCGCCCCGCGGGCACCGCGAGCAGCATGTACACCAGCGCGGTGCCCACGTAGAGCACCGGGAACACGGTGGCCTCGAAGTCCACGCGCTTCTCGAGGGCCAGGTAGATGAAGCCGTCGCTGAGCGTGGCCAGACCCAGGGCCGCACCCACCACCATCAGCCGCGAGAAGCCCGGGATGCGCAGCAGCCGGCCCGCCTCGCGGAGCGATACCGGGGGCTCCTTCTCGGTCACGGCCGCCGGAGCCTTCTGGTTGTGCACGAAGAGCACCAGCACCGCGAGGCCCACCACGGCGAAGCAGAAGCTGACAAGGAAGATCGAGTCGAAGGCCAGGGGCGCGATGGCCAGCAGGCCGAAGGCCACGAGCGGGCCGATCATGGCCCCCGTCGTGTCCAGGGCGCGGTGCACTCCGAAGGACGTGGCCATGCCGTCGGGGGTGCTGCTGAGCGAGATCATCGCGTCGCGCGGGGCGGTGCGGATGCCCTTGCCCGTGCGGTCGATCAGGACCAGCGCGCCGATGGCCGAGAAGGCGCTGCCCACCACCAGCAGGCCGAGCTTGCACACCGCCGAGAGGCCGTAGCCGATCCCGGCCACCTCCTTGTGGCGCCCGAAGCGGTCCCCCGCGAAGCCGCTGACCAGGCGCACCAGCGCCGAGGCCCCCTGGTAGATGCCGTCCACCACGCCGTACTGGAGCGGTGTGAACCCGAGCGTGTACACGAGGTACAGCGGCAGGACCGTGGACACCATCTCCGAGGAGATGTCGGTGAGCAGGCTCACCATGCCGAGCAGCAGCACGGTGCGGCTGACCGCGCTTGGCCTTGCGGCCGCGCGAGAGCAGGCGGCGCGACCCCTGAAGGAGCGCCGTGGAGTCTTGTACCTGGTACACGGGTGAGAGGCTTTGGATGAGATCCGGGCGGCTTCGTCACGAACGCCCGGCGGTGACATCCCCAGGCTGGCACCGGACCTCGGCCCCTGCGACCGCCATTCGACCAGGGCTGAAATTCCATTCGGGGACCCACCGCGGCACGAGCCCCCCATTCGGCCAGGTATGGGCTCTCCGAAGGGCCGTTACGCGCATGGGCCGGCGACCCCAGGATCAGGTCATGGCCAACTCGGTGGGGCGGCGAACCCGTCCCGTTTTGCTCGTCTGCTCCAGCGGGGGCCATCTTCTCCAGCTTCTTGCGCTGCGTGACGCCTGGGATCAGTTCCCCCGTGTGTGGGTCACGTTCGACAAGTCCGACACCACCTCCCTGCTCCGCGGCGAGCGGGTGGTGCACGCCCACGGTCCCACCAACCGGAACGTGCCGAACCTCCTTCGCAACCTCCGCCTGGCTCAGCGCGTGATCCGCGCCGAGCGTCCCGCGGCCATCCTCTCCACCGGCGCCGGCATCGCCGTGCCCTTCGCCTGGGTGGGAAAGCTGCACGGCATCCCGAGCGTCTACGTCGAGAGCTTCACGCGCATCGACGAGCTGTCCCTCACCGCCCGCCTGATCTCGCCCGTGATCAGCCGCCTCTACGTCCAGTGGCCGGAGCTCGAGAACGACGCGTCCCGTCCCCGCTTCGCCGGAAACCTCTTTCTCAAGTAGGATCGAGCCAGATGATCCTCGTCACCATCGGAACCAACGAGCAGCCCTTCGACCGGCTGATCCGCGCAGCGTCCCGCCTGGAGGGCGACGAGCCCCTGCTGGTCCAGTACGGCTCCTCGCGCGAGCCGCACGGCCGCGGCGAGTGGGTGGACTTCATCCCCTTCGACGAGCTCTCCGACCGGGTGCGCGAGGCCCGCGTGGTGATCTGCCATGCCGGCGTGGGCTCGATCATGCTGGCGCGTCGCTGCGGGAAGCGCCCGATCGTGGTTCCCCGCCGCCTCCACCTGGGCGAGGCCGTGGACGACCACCAGCTTCCGATTGCCCGCAGGCTCCATGCGAACGGAATCGTCACGCTGGTCGAGGAGGTTGAGCTTCTGCCCGAGGCCATTCGCACGGCCGACGACCGGGAGGTGGCCGCGCTCGGCGACGACGAGCAGGGGGCGCGCCTGCTGACGGGAGACCTGCGCAAGTACCTCGAGGGCCTGGTCGCCGCGTGAATGCCCGCTCGGTGGATGTGGTGGTGGTGGCCTACAACAGCGCCCGCACGCTGCGCGGCTGCGTTGAGCCCCTGGCCGGGCTTCCGGGCGTGACCGTGACCGTGGTGGACAACGCCTCCAGCGACGACTCCCGGGCCACGATCGCCGACCTGCCGGTGGATGTGATCCGCATGGCCGAGAACCGCGGGTTCGCCGCGGGCTGCAATGCGGGCGCCGCGGGCGGGAGCGCGGCCCACGTTCTCCTCCTCAATCCGGATGCCCGGCTGGGCGCGCACGACGTCGACGTGCTGGCCGGCGTGCTCGACGCCGAGCCGCGCACCGCACTGGTCGGCCCGCGCATCGAGGAGTCCGACGGCAGCCTCGCCTTCAGCCAGCGCCGGTTCCCGCGGCTTCGGTCCACCTACGCACAGGCCCTGTTCCTCCACCGGGCCTGGCCGCTGGCCGACTGGACCGACGAGCTGGTGCGCGACCCCGCCGCCTACTCCCGGCCCGCCTGGCCCGACTGGGTGTCCGGCGCCTGCATGCTCGTGCGCCGCAGCGCGCTGAGGGACCTGGGCGGACTGGACGAGGACTTCTTCCTCTACTGCGAGGACACCGATCTCTGCGCGCGGCTGCGCGACGCCGGCCACTCGATTCGGTACGAGCCCGGGGCGGTGGCCCGGCACGAGGGCGGCGCCTCCGCCCCCCGGGAGCGGCTGCTCGCCCTCCACGCCCACAACCGGGTGCTCTACGCGCGCAAGCACACGCCGCGGCCGTCCACCGTGGGCCTCGAGGCCTTCGGCGTCGCGCTGGGGCACGGCACCCACGCGCTGGCGGCGCTGTCGAGCCCGCAGCGCCGGCGCGGCCATCTCCACGCCCTGTCCGCGGCCGTGTGGCCCGGCGGCGAGCGAAGGGCCGCATAGCCGTGTGCGGGATCGCCGGAGCCTTCCGGACCGACGGTGGCATGGCGCCGCCGCTCTCGCAGGCGGTGCTGCACCGGATGACCGATCAGATCGCGCATCGCGGCCCCGACGACGCCGGGTTCATGTGCGGCGACGGGTGCTCGCTGGGCGCCCGCCGGCTGTCGATCATCGACGTCGAGGGCGGCCACCAGCCGTTCTCCGACGAGTGGCAGCGGGTGTGGGCCGCCCAGAACGGCGAGATCTACAACCACGAGGCCCTGCGCGGTGAGCTGGAGGCGGGCGGCCACCTGCTGCGCAGCCGCTGCGACACCGAGGTGCTCCCCCACCTCTACGAGGAGCACGGCCCCGACCTGGCCCACCGCCTGCGCGGAATGTTCGCCGTGGCGGTGTGGGACCGCGTGAACCGCCGCGGCGTGCTGATCCGGGACCGCGTGGGGATCAAGCCGCTCTATTACGCGGTGGTGGGCAACGTGGTGGTGTTCGGCTCCGAGCTGAAGGCCGTGATCGCCAGCGGCCTGGTGAGCGACGAGCTGGATCACGAGGCCATCGCCGCCTACCTCACCCTCGGCTACGTGCCGAGCCCGATGACGCCGCTGGCCCAGGTGCGCAAGCTGCATCCCGGCGAGCGCCTGGTGGTGGAGAACGGCACCCACCGCCTGGAGCGCTGGTGGAGCTATCCGGCACCCGACCCCGACCCGGTGGAGCGCAGCTCGGCGGAATGGGCCGAGATCATCGGCGGCAAGCTGGACGAGGCCGTGCGGATGCGCCTCATGAGCGACGTTCCGCTCGGCGCGATGCTCAGCGGCGGCCTGGACTCGAGCCTGATCGTCTCGATGATGGCCCGGCAGATGGACCAGCCGGTCAAGACCTTCGCCGTGGGCTTCGCGGGCACCGACTCGGAGCTTCCCGACGCCCGGCGCGTGGCCCAGTACTGCGGCGCGGAGCACCATCAGCTCGAGGTGTCCCTCACCAGCGATCCCGCCTACATGGAGGAGCTCGTCTGGCACCTGGACGAGCCGCTGGCCGACCTTTCCTCGCTCGGCTTCCTCGCGCTCTCTGAGCTGGCCGCGGAGCACGTGACCGTGGCCCTGTCCGGCCAGGGCGCGGACGAGCTGCTGGGCGGATACCGCAAGCACCGCGTGGCCTCGCTGGCCGGGCACTGGGAGAAGCTGCCCGCCGTGCTGCGCGCCGCCGGCGGCGCGGCGCTGCGCCACGGTCCGGGTGCGGCCGGCCAGCTCGCCGAGGCGCTCCAGTCGCCCGACCCCGTGGCGCGCCTGCTGGCCTCGAGCGGGCTCGTGCACCCCGACCTCCGCGCCGGCATCTTCAGCGGCGCGCTGGCCGAGCACTCCGGCGCCGCCGAGGCGATCGTCACCGACAGCCTGAACGGCGCCGCGCGCTCCACCCCGCTGGAGGCCGCGCTGTACCTGGACGCCAAGCTCGGCCTGGTGGACGACATGCTCACCTACTTCGACCGTGCGTCCATGGCCCACTCGCTGGAGGTGCGGGTGCCGTTCCTCGACCACGAGCTGGTGGAGCTGTGCGCACGCGTGCCCGCCGAGCACAAGGTGCGGCGGCTGCAGGGCAAGCACGTGCTCCGGCTGGCCGCGAAGGGCCAGGTGCCGGACTTCGTGCTCGAGAAGCGCAAGCGCGGGTTCTTCAACGACGCGGTGGACGCCTGGCTCGGGGCCGACGGCGGCGCCGTGGTGGACAGCGTCCTGCTCGCCCCCGACGCGGCCTACGAGGCCGTGCTCGACCGCTCCGTGGTGGAGCAGGCGGTGAGCGACTGGAGGGCCGGCCGCCTGCGCCGCGGTCCGCTGCTGCTGTCGCTGATCACGCTCGAGCTCTGGCTGAGCCGCTACCTGCCGCGCGCCTTCGCCGCGGCGCGCTCGCCCGTGAGGTCCGCGGCGTGACTCACCCGCTCAGCTACGCCGTGATCACCCCGGCGCGCAACGAGGCCGAGAACCTCCCCCGCCTGGCCGCGGCCCTGGCCGCGCAGACCCACTCCCCGCGCGCATGGATCGTGGTGGACGACGGGTCCACGGACGCCACCCCCGCGATCCTCGCCGAGCTGGCCGCCGAGAACGCCTGGGTGCGCCACCTGGACCGCGCCTCCTCCGAGGGCCTCGGGCTGGCCAACGGCCGCCGCGAGGGCCGCGACCTCGACGGGTTCCGGGCCGGGCTGGCCGCCCTGCCGCGGGGAACCGACGTGTTCGTGAAGGTGGACGCCGACGTGGACTTCGACGCCCGCTTCTTCGAGGAGCTCACCGGGCGCTTCGCCGCGGACCCGCTGCTGGGCATCGCGAGCGGCACCTGTTACGAGTCGGAGAACGGCCGCTGGGTGCGCCGCTCGAAGAACGGCACCACGGTGTGGGGCGCCACCCGCGCGTACCGCTCGGTGTGCCTCCCGGACGTGATGGCGCTGGAGCCGCGCATGGGCTGGGACGGGCTCGACGAGCTGCGCGTGCAGCTGCGCGGAATGCGCACGCAGACCTTCGTGGACCTTCCCTTCCGCCACCACCGCGCCGAGGGCGGCCGCGAGCTCACCTCCCTGCATCACGGCGAGGCCCTGGGCCGGGCCTCGTGGTACATGGGCTACCGCCCCAGCTACCTCGCCCTGCGGGCGATCTGGCGGGCTCGTACCGAGCCTGCCGCGCTGGCCATGGTCTACGGCTACGCGTCGGCCGCGGTCAGGCGCGAGCCGCGCTACCAGGACCGCACCGTGGTCCGGGCCCTGCGCGACCGCCAGCGGCTGCGCGAGACCTTCCGCCGCGGCGCCCCGGCCTCCTAGCCGGCTCGACTCACCGGCGTACGGTCAGCCTGAGCGTGCGCCTGGCCGCGGTGGCGCTTCCACGGCCCGCGCTCCCACCACCAGGCGGTAGCGGCCCGGGCCGCAGGCCGCGCGCCCTGATCGCGATGGTGTTGACCCCCGGCTTGGCCCGGCGGTGAAGCCTCCTGGCGGTCTTCCAGCCGTGGGCCGTGCGCCGGCTCAGGCGGATCGTGACGGTGGCCCGCCTGCGGACGGTGAGGCGCAGGCGCACCGCCCGTGGGCATCCGCGGCGTGCGCGGTGGCACACGCGCGACCGGAGGAGGTGCGCCTTCAGGAGACGAGCACGCGGGCCGCTCGCCGGGTCCCCGGGCCGGCCGCCGGATGGACCTCCAGGCGCGCCCGGGTTCCCGGTGCCCGGCGCCGGGCGGCGGCCGCCGAACTCGTGGGCGCCGGCGTCGGGCGGCCGTTGCGGAGGAGGCCGTCGCGGTCGGTGGCCGGGGCGGTGGCCGGGTCGGCCGCGTTGATCGCCGCCGCGCCCGCCTTCAGCCGCCAGTCATGGCCGCCCAGATCGACGAACTTGCCCTCCAGGCCGGACGACACCACGTCGGTGGCGCCGCACTTGCCCGTCCGCCACACGTTGTGCGAATACGCCACCCCGGACTTGCACTCCCAGGCCACCTGCTCACCCAGGTTGTTCAGCATCCGCACGTTCGACACCGCCGACGGCTGGAAGATCACCGACGACCCGAACGTGTTGTTGCGGAACGTGAAGTTCTCCACCTTCGAGAGCCAATTCGCGGCCATCACCGAGTAGTAGCCCTCGGCTCCGTTCCACAGCCGCGTCTCCTCGAACACGTTGTTCTCCAGCAGCACGTCGCGCGGGTCGGGCCCCTGGAAGGTCGTGAAGAAGATGTCGAAGTAGGTGCAGTTGCGGAAGATGCTGTTGCGCACCACGAAGTCGCGCACGCCGGCCGCCCACATGCACTCCATGTGCACCACGTCGTTCGTGGCCAGCGCGTCGTGGAACACCACCCCGTCGAACACCAGCCCCGTCGACGCCGTGGCCCCCGAGATCTTCACCGTCGCGTCGTCGAAGTTCCCGCCGAAGCTCCCGCCCAGGAACTGGGTGTCGTGGGCGTTGTTGATCCACAGCGTCTTGGCCACGGGCCGGACCACCCGCACCCCGCGCACCGCCGCCCCGCCGTCGTCCACCGTGAGCGAGCCCGTCGTCGAAATCCCGCACCGTCACGAAGCTCGCCCTGATGTCCAGCGACGAGAAGGAGACGCGCGCCGCCGGCCGCGGGACGGAACTCCACCTGCGGCCCGGTCCGGCCGGCCACCGCCCCGATCGCCTGCGCCCCGTAGGACCCGGACCCGAGCTCCACCACGTCCCCGGGCTGCGCCTGGCGATAGGCGTACCCCGGCGTCCGGCAGGGCGCGGACGCCGACCCACAGCGCCCCGGCGTCCGAGCCGGAGACGGAGACGAACCGCGAGCCCGCCCACCCCGCCGTGGGAAAGGCCAGGCCGGCCAGTCAGCACCGCGAGCCCGGCCAGGGCCGTACGCAACCGCAGATGAGCCATCGCTCGCTTGGAGCACCTCTCGTCGCTGTTTTCGCGCGGATCAGGCGGCAGCTGCGAGACGATCCGTGTCGCGCAGACGCCAAGCCGGCGGCCCCATCGGCCGCTCCGCGGCGAGGAAGGTTACCCATACGGGGGACATCGGCGGAAGGCGCCGGGCGGGACCGTGCAGCGCTTTTCGTTCGCCCCAGCCCTAGCCGAAGGCTCAGGAGAGCGCCGGCCGACCCCCGGTTTCGGGCGTACGCTGGACGTGGATGTCCCAACCCACCGCACCCCCGGCAGAGGCCCCGGCCGCCGAGGCGCGCGACGTCGTGCTGTCCCTCTGCTTCGTCACCTGGGAGGACGGCCACCGGCGGGGCATGCACTTCCCGCCCGACCGCCTGATCGAGGCCCTGCTGGCGCACCCGCGCACGCGGCGCCTCCTCGTGGTGGACCCCTACCGGGACCGGCTGCGCACCTACGTGAAGGGCGCGCTGGGGCGCCGGCTCGAGCCCGCCCGGACCGAGGACCCGGCGCGGGTGCGCCACCTGAGGCCGGTGCGTACGCGCGGGGTCCTGGATCCCGCGCCGGTCGAGGATCTCGAGCGGCTGTACGGGGGCTGGGACGCCCGCGTCGAGCGCGAGGCGCGCCGAGCGGGACTCGAGCGTCCCGCGGTCATCACCACCAATCCGTTCGTGGCCGGCTTCGCCCCGCTGCGCTGGGCCTCCGATGTGACCTACTACGTGTGGGACGACTGGGCCGCCCAGCCGGGCTACCGGCGCTGGTGGCCGGCGTTCCGTGAGAGCTACGACCGCGTGCGGGAGCGCGGCCTGCGCGTGTGCGCCGTCTCCCAGGAGATCCTCGACCGGACGCGCCCGTCCGGGCCCACGCTGCTCGTGCCGAACGGGATCGACCCCGGCGAATGGGGCGACGCCCTCCCCCGCCCCGGCCTGGTTCTCCGCCCTGCCCGGGCCTCGCCTGCTCTACGCCGGCACGCTGGACGCGCGCATCGACGCTGGACCTGGTGGCGGCCACCGCCCGCCGCTTCCCCGAGGGCTCGGTGGTGCTGGTGGGCGCGATGCCCGACCCCGCTCACCTCGATCCGCTTCGCGCCCTCCCGAACGTCCACCTGCACCCGGCGGTGCCCCGCGCCGAGATCGCCTCGCTGATCGCCGCGGCCGACGCCTGCCTGGTCCCGCACGTGCGCTCGCGGCAGACCATGGCGATGAGCCCGCTCAAGCTCTACGAGTACGTGGCCGCGGGCCGGCCGGTGGCCGCCGTGGACCTCCCGCCGATGCGCGGAGTCGGCCCGCGCGTGACGCTCGTGGACGAGGACGGCGACTACCCGGCAGCGGTGGCGCGGGCGCTCGAGCTGGGCCCGGCCCCGGAGGACGAGCGCCGCGCATTCCTCGCGCAGAACTCCTGGAAACGGCGCCACGACGAGCTGATCGCCCTGGCCCTGGACTGACGGCCCCGACGGGCTCCGAGGGCCCTTGGGGAGCCGGTTCCCCGACGTTAGTCCAGTACCGCACTGTCCGTTGGCCGTGACCTCGGCCCGAAGCCGCGGATGGCCCTTTTTTCGGACCTATAGTGGCGCCGAGGCGTCCGTTGACGCGCAGTCAGGGGCGCCTCCTTCCGACTTCTCTCCCCATGAACCTGAACCAGCACGCACGGATCGTTTGGAAGCACCGCACCGTCATGGCGGTCGGCGTGCTCATGGGCCTCGTGCTGGCCTTCCTGGCCGCGTTCAGCTTCCCGGGACTCGAGCGCCGTGGCACCGAGACCTGGCGCGGCGTGTCGAACATCCTGGTCACCCAGAAGGGCTTCCCCGAGGGCCGGGTCACGCTGCCCGAGCAGCCGGCCGACGGCGAGAGCTCCACCGGTCAGACCACGGGCCCCATCACCGGCGGCGCCGACGCGGAGACGGCCAGCAGTTCGCCGACCCGACCCGGCTCTCGAGCCTGGCGCTCCTCTACTCGGTGATCGCCCGCAGCGACCAGGTGCGCACCAAGGTCCCCGGACCGGTGAAGCCGGGGCAGATCCGCGCCGTGGCCCTCGACGCCACCGGCAACCGCACCACCTTCCTTCCCATCATCGAGCTCAGCACCACCGCGGCCAGCGCGGCCGCGGCCACCGCAGCTGAACCAGGCGGCCGCCGACGCCTTCAAGGAGCTGCTGGCCTCCGAGCAGGCCAAGGCCGGCATCGCGCCGGACGAGCGCATCGAGCTGAACGTGCTCGATCGCCCCACCAACCCCGCTGCTGGTGGAGGGCCGCTCGATCACCTCGTCGGTCCTCGCCTTCGTCCTCTGCGTCATCGGCGCCTTCTCCCTCATCCATCTCCTGGAGGGCATGTCCCTCCGCCTCGACGGGATGACCGTGCGTCCCGCGCGGGAGCCCGACGGTGTGCCGGCCGCCGCCGCGGCAGGCCCCAACGGCGTCCACGCCCGTGGGGCCGCCAACGGTCACGGCACTCGTGAGCACGTGATCAATCCCACGACGCAGCAGCCCGGCCTCTCCTCCGCCTCAAGCAGCCGCCGGGCCACGGGGTGACCCCTCCGCCCGTCGTCGCGCCGGCCGGTCATGGCGACCGGGCGATGAGCGACGGCCGGAGCGACGCACGCGCCCTTCAGTGGGTGCTCCTGGCGATGCTGGCCATCGCCCTGGCCACCGCCGCGACCCGGTCCCAGGCCAACCCGATCCTCGGGCTGATGGCGATCGGGCTGGTGATCGTCGCCTTCCAGCGCCACCTGCTCGCCTGGCCCGTGGTGCTGGGCTACGTGATCGCGGTCATCCTCTTCGTGCCCATCCGGCGCTACACGGTGGGTGGCGGCCTGCCGTTCCAGATCGAGCCCTACCGCCTGCTGATCGCGGTGGTGCTCTTCGGCTGGCTCCTGGCGGTGCTGGTCGATCCGGCCACGCGCTGGCGGCGGATGAAGGTGGAGGGGCCCGTGCTGGCCCTCCTGTTCGTGGTGGCCATGTCCATCGGCCTGAACCTGCACCACATCGTGTCGAGCGACCTCGCCGCTCCCGCGATCAAGCAGCTCTCCTTCCTGGCCAGCTTCCTGCTCGTCATGTACTTCGTGAGCAGCGTGATCGTGACCCGGCGCCAGCTGGACCGGCTGATCGTGCTGCTGGTGGGCGGCGGCACCGTGCTCGCCCTCTCGGCGCTGATCGAGTGGCGAACGAGCTACAACCTCTTCAACCACATCGAGAACGTGGTGCCGATCTTCCACCTCGACCCCGACAGCCTGCAGGGGCCCGGGGACCGCGGGTTCCGGGTGCGGGCGTTCGCCTCGGCGCAGCATCCGATCGCACTGGCCGCGGCGCTCGTCCTGCTGCTGCCGATGGCGATCTACCTCTACCGGCGCCAGCACCGTGCGATCTGGATGGCCGCCGCCGCGCTGCTCACGATGGGCGCCCTGGCCACCGGCTCGCGCACGGCCATCCTGATGCTCATCACCGAGCTGCTGGCCTTCCTCTGGATGAAGCGGGCCGAGACCGTGCGCCTGCTGCCGCTCCTGGTGCCGCTGCTCGTGGCGTGCCAGATCGTGATGCCGGGCACGATCGGCACCTTCAAGTCGGCGATCTTCCCGGAGCAGGGCCTGATCGCCGAGCAGCAGGGCGGCGGCGACTCGGGCAGCGGCCGGGTGGCCGACCTGGCTCCGGGCCTCAAGGAGTTCTCCCGCAAGCCCTACTTCGGCACCGGCTTCGGCACGCGCCTGACCAGCGAGCAGGACCCGAAGGTCAACGCGCGCATCCTCGACAACGAGTGGCTCGGGCTGCTGATCGAGATCGGCGCGCTGGGCGTGCTCGCGCTGCTCTGGCTCTACGGGCGCACGATCCGGCGGCTCGGCGCGGTGGCCAGGCGCGACGACAGCGACCACGGCTGGCTGATGACGGGCCTGGCGGCGGCGATCGCCGCCTTCGCCGTGTCGATGTTCACCTTCGACGCCTTCGCCTTCATCCAGGTGACCTTCATGTCGTTCATCTTCCTCGGCCTGGCCGCGGTGGCCCTGCGGCTCGGCCCCCACCACGGCCCCGACGACCCTCCGCGGGAGGAGCCCCCGGGCCCGCTCGTCACCGCGGTGGCCCTGCGGATGAGGAGCGCCGCGGCCAGCTGGGTCACCTCCTCGAGCTCGTCGCCCACCGGCGGAGCCAGCGCCGTCGGCACGCCCATGGGAGCGCTTGCCCTGAGCAGCGACCGCCACATCACGGACTCCCTGGTGCCGGCGCCCCGCCGTACGCGGCCACCTCTGCCGACACCGAGCCTGAATCGGCCGTCCTCCCGGCCGGCCACGCCCTCGGCCACGGGCCGCGCGCCCGAGCCCGCTCCTCCTTCGGAGACCACGCCGCTCAGGTCCCGGGCCCGCGTTGTACCGAGGCCCGCCGCCCTCGCGCCACCGCTCGGGCGGCGGTGCGGCGATGGGTGCGCTCGCGGCCGCCGGCGCGCTGCGCTGGGTCCTGCGCTCGCTGCGGCGATAGCCGGACCTGTGGTTGGTTGGAAACACCAACCACTTGTACGTGCTTCCGGACCAGGGAGCTAGAATCGCCGCATGAAGAGCAAGCGCACCTACGGCGACGCCTGCGGAATCGCCCGTGCCCTGGACGTCGTCGGGGAACGCTGGGCCCTGATGGTCGTGCGCGAGCTCCTGCTGGGCCCGAAGCGCTTCACCGACCTGAGGGCGGGCCTGCCCCACGTGAGCCCGGACGTGCTCGCACAGCGCCTCAGGGAGCTCGAGCAGAGCGGCATCCTGCGCCACCGCAGGCTCCCCCCTCCCGCGGGCTCCCAGGTGTATGAGCTCACGGGCGCGGGCCTGGCGCTCGAGCCGGTGGTGATCGCCCTGGGACGCTGGGGCGGGGCCAACGCCCCACCCCCCGCGGACGGCGTGGGCATGAGCCTCGACTCCCACGTCATGTCCCTCCGCACCCTGTTCGATCCCTCGCTGGCCGGCGACTTCCGCACCAGCCTGGAGCTGCGGCTCGGCGACCAGCGCTTCCGGGCCGAGCTCGCGGACGGCCGGCTGGAGGTGGTGCGCGGCGAGCTGCGCGCTCCCGACGCCGTGGTGGACACCGACCCCCCCACCTTCCTGGACCTGATCCGCGGCCGGCGGGAGCTGGCCGAGGCGCACGCGTCCGGCGACGTCAGGATCGAGGGGGACGAGTCGGCGGTGGCCCGGTTCCTGGGCCTCTTCCCGCTGCCGGAACCGGCCGCGGCCTGACGGCTGGGTCCTAGGGCGACCCGGTGGCCCGGGCCACGCCGTCCACGAAGTAGTTCGTGGACTGGAAGGTCTCCGCCGGGAAATCGCCCGCGGTGGCGGCATAGACGCCGTTGGCGCCGTCGTCCACCGTCCTGAGCGGGCCGTAGGCGAGGGGCGTGGCCAGCCCGCCGGGAGTCTTCACGTAGAGGTCGCGGACGCCGACGGAGAGCACGTAGGTCTCACCCGGCACGAGCGCCAGCGGCGTTCCCAGCGCCTGGCGCTGCCAGCCCGCCGCGCTCTCGTCCTCGTAGGTCGTCTGGGCGAGCTGCTCGCCGTCCTCCGACCACACGCGGCCGATGTGCGTGCCCGTCTCGCCCGGCGCCTTGTAGAACCGCAGCGCGGTGAGCTGGGCGGGAGCGGTCACGCGGACCTTCGTGCCCAGCTCGTAGGAGAACGGGCCCGGGCCCGGCCTGAAGTCCTGGACCGGCTGGTTCGTGACCGTGGGCAGGTCGGCGACCATCAGCGGGCAGGGGCAGTCCACGACGGTGAACCACCAGGAGATGTTCGACGCCGGCGACAGCCCGGCCTCGGAGCGGATGCCGGTGCTGAGCGCGGCGGTGTAGCGCGCGCCCGGGGCCAGCGGCGACCGCGGCGTGAGCAACGCGCGCTGAGCGCCCGAGTCGTAGCTCACCGTGGCCTCCACGGGGCTCCCGGCATCGGGGGTGAGCGTGAAGGTCTGGCCGGTCACCGAGACGGCCGTCGAGTGGCTCGTCGAAGATCGCGGACACCCCTGCGGTGGGCGCCACGTGCGTGGCTCCGTTCGCGGGCGTGGTGCCCGTGACCTCGGGTGCCTCCGGCGCCGCTCCGGCGACGGTGAAGCTCCACGTCGAGTCGGGGAGGATTCCGCCGTCGGCCGCGCGCACCCCGCTCAGGTGGGCCGTGTAGGTCGCGGGCGCGAGCCCCGCCGACGGGTTCAGGGTGGCCGTCTGCGACGCCGGGTCGTAGCTCACCGCCGCGGGGACCGCGGTGGCCGCCCCGCGGGTGAGCCGGAAGGCGGCGGCGGTCACCGTGGCCGGATTGGCGGGCCGTGAGAAGGTGGCGCGCACGTCCCCGTCCGCGGCAACGCCGATGGCTCCGGCCGCGGGATCATGCGAGGTGATGGCCAGGTTCTGGCCGGTGGTGAACGTCCAGTTCTGGCCGACTGCCGGCGTGCCGTCGGTGGCGCGCAGACCGGGGGTGAGCGTGACCCGGTATGCGGTGGACTGCGCGAGCGGAGCGGCGGGCGTGAGCAGCACGCTGCGGGTGGCGGACAGGTACTCCACGTCGGCGTCGATCGGGCCGCCTCCGCCCACCGGGCGGAGCTCAACGGTCTCGCCGGTCACCGTCGCGGGCGAAAGGGCACGGTCGAAGGTCACCCGCACCGTGGTGTCGGTGGCCACCCCGGTGGCACCCGAGGCGGGAGTTCTGGAGCTCACGTGGGGCGTGGTGCCGTCCCCGGTGGTGAAGGTCCAGGTGGTGGGCGCGGGCAGAGGGTGCCCCGTCCAGCTCCTCACGTCGGTGCCCACCCGGGCCGTGTACGCGGTCATCGGCTCGAGCGCGCGGCCGAGCGTGAGGGTCACCTTCTTCGCCGCGTTGTCCACCCTGGCGCTGTCGACCGGGACGGTGTCGCCGCCGGGGCCCACGACGCTG
This sequence comes from uncultured Thermoleophilaceae bacterium, assembly GCA_963752455.1. Lineage (GTDB taxonomy): Bacteria > Actinomycetota > Thermoleophilia > Solirubrobacterales > Thermoleophilaceae > JACVRW01. Next base: position 352,815 of record CAVVYE010000008.1, on the reverse strand, counting down.
AAGTCATCGGCGTGGACGGTCGCGGGATCGAGCTGACGGTCGAAGCTCACCTCCAGCGGGTCGTCGCCCTTCACCGCCGCGGCGCCGTTGAGGGGCTTCGTTGCGCTCACCTCCGGGGCGCCGCCGGTGTCCAGCTGGATGTTCGCGGCGGGAGTGGTGGGCGTGGCGCCCATGTCGGTCAGGACGTTCACCGTCGCCTGCTGGATGCGCACGTCGGGGTCGCCCTGGTCGTGCTGGTTCCGGGCCAGCCCGCGCCACCAGTGGTTGGTGCCGCTCGAGAAGACGTAGGCGCCGCTGGACGCCCGGTAGATCGTGGCCGTGGCCGTGGCGTTGCCCTGCACGGTGAAGCGGCCGTTCTCCTGAACCAGGCCTCCGTTCACGGGCGACGCGGCCACCGCGGTCACACCGGGGGGCTCGGCGCCGTTGTCCACGCGCGCGTCCCACTCCCAGCCCACGAGGTCGGTACCGACGTCGGCCGAGGTGCCGGCGGGCAGCGACGCCAGCGAGGTGTGACGCCACACTCGGCTCTGGCCCTGCTCCGCGGACACGCGCAGCGGGAAGAAGGTGTTGGCGTTGTCGCCCACGTACATCTGGCCGATCAGCTCGTTCTCGGGCCGGTTCGGCCCGGCCGGGTCGCGCCAGGTGGACGTGGAGGTGCCGCTCGGGTCCTCGGGGCCGCTCTCCACGGTCTTGTAGGCGATCATCAGGCGGTTCGGCTTGCCCGACTGCGGGCCGTCCGCGAAGCGCACGCGCCAGTAGGCCGCGTTGGCCCCGGTGAAGAACAGCGAGGTTCCGGAGTTGCGTGCCGCGATGGCCGCGTTGAACATCTCCGACGACCAGTACTCGTCGTGCCCGCCGGAGACGAAGACCCTGTGGTTCTTCAGCTGCGCGCCGTTCGTGTGGATGTCCTCGGAGGCGACGTAGGTCACGTCGTAGCCCTGGTGCTCGAGCCAGCTCACGGTGGCCACGTCGGTGCGCCCGTACCAGTCGTGGGCGAAGGCGCCCTCGGTGGGCTGCGAGTAGGGGCGGTCGAACGACACCTGGATCGCGCGATTCGCGCCGCTCGCCGTGGCCGGCGGGTCGCTCAGGTAGGTGTAGAGGGACTTGCCTCCGAAGCGGCCATAGGCCTGGTAGGTGGACGTGGGCACGCCGTAGAGCACGTCGGAGCTGCTGCCGTCGTTGCGCACCACCAGCGGGATCGCGCCCGTGGCTCCCATTGTCCTCGCGGACGAGCTTCAGGAAGTAGGTGCCCGAGGCCCAGTCGCTGGTGGTGGTCACCGTGGCCGCGTTCCCCCACTGGCCGCAGTCCACGAGGCCGGTGGTTCCGGGCTCGCGTATGCAGCCGGGCGGGCGCACGCCCTCCAGGCCCGGAATGACGGAGACGAGCCGTCCCTGGGAGCCGCCGTAGTAGCCCGTCCGGTAGATCTCGATGTGGTACGGCACGCCGTGGTCGGTGGCGGTGCGGATCTCCACGCTGTCCCCGGCGTTCACGCTCGAGGCCGTTGCGTACCCCTCGATCCCGCTGTTGAAGGTGCCGGCGGCGTTGCTCACGCGCCAGTCCGTGGTGCCGGGGAAGCAGTTCTCCACCACGATGCGGTTCCCGGTGGAGCACGAGCGGGCGCGCGGCGTGCCCGACGCCACCTGGCCGGCGTCCGAGGTCCCGGCCGAGTTCGTGGCCTTCACCGCGTAGTAGTAGTCGCTGCCGTTCTGAGCGGTGGTGTCCACGAACCTGGTGGCGCTCAGGCCGTCCGGGCTCACCTTCTCCGTGATCCCGGAGCGCGTGGTGCCGCGGTAGACCGCGTACGAGGACGCGCCGCTCGGCCGCCTTCCAGGCCAGCCCGACCTTCCCGTCGAGGGCGATGGCGGTGAGCCCCTCCGGGGTCGCCGGCGGGTCCGTGGGAGTGGGCGTACAGCCGGCCAGGACCGGCGTGAGGACGGCGACGAGGAGCAGCGCACGGAGAGGCAGCGCCGCGCGTTGGCGGTGAACGCGCATCACGATCGAGCGTAGTTACGCAGCATTCCTGCGTACACCGTCAGAGGTCGAGCCCGAAGGACCAAAAAAGGACGAGTCGCGCATCAGATCACCATCACCCGTTCCCGCACGGCGCCGCGGGCCGTGGCCGCCATCTGGAGGGCGTCGAAGGCCACGAAGTAGGGCGCGTGCCAGGGCGGGGCTCCGCTGGCCCGGCAGCGCCCGAGCACGTTGGCCGCGTACGGGGCGCAGAACAGCACGTTGGTGGGGCGGCGGCGGGACAGGAGCGCCGCGGCGGCGGCCTGCATGAGCAGCGGATGGGAGCGGTCGTAGAAGACGCCCATGCGCAGATGGGTGCGCAGCTCCGGGTTGAGCCTGTAGGCGCGCAGGTCGTCGGTGGCCAGGAGCGCGTCGCGCAGCGCCTCCCACGGACGGCGCTCGAACACGGCGTGATGGACGAGGGCCTCCGGCTCGAAGCTGGGCTCGGCGCCGCCCGCGACCGCGCGGGCCCCGAGGTCCGAGTCCTCGCCCGTGGGGCTCGGGAAGCTCTCGTCGAAGCCGCCGAGCCGTTCGAGGAGGGCGCGCGAGTAGGCGATGTTGCAGGTCTCGAAGTGCGGGCCCGGCTCGGTGATCTCCATCGTCTTGGCGAAGGGCCCGCGGCGCTCCGCCTCGGCGGGATCGGGCAGCGTCCGGCCCTGGACGACGGCCTCGTCGCGGCCGCCGGCGGCGCGCAGGAGCGCGTCGAGCCAGCCCGGGGTCGGCACGCAGTCGTCGTCGGTGAAGGCGATGAGGGGAGCGGCGGCCAGGCGCCAGCCGCGGTTTCGCGCGGTGGCCGGGCCGCGGCCCTCGTGGTGGCGCACGAAGGCCAGCGGAAGCTCCCGGCGCGCCTGCTCGGCGGCCAGCACGTCGGGGGTCTCGTCGGCCGAGCCGTCGTCCACCACGATCACCTCGAAGCGGTCACGGGGCAGCGTCTGGCGGCGCAGGCCGGCCAGCAGGGCGGCGAGGCGCTCCGCGCGGTTGTGGGTGGCCACGACGACCGAGACGGAGGGAAGTCCGCTCATGAGGCTGCCGGCTCCGGCCCGGGCACCGCGATCGGGGTCTTGAAGCGTGCGACGACGGTGCGCAGCTCGCGCTTCAGCTCCGGCTCGCGCCACAGGCAGGCCGCGCCGTAGACGATCGCGCCCACCAGCGACGCCAGGAGCAGGCGCGCGCCCGCCGGGACGCCCGCCGACACCAGGAAGACCCGCGTGGCCAGCATGGCCACGGCCATGATCGCCGCCGCCTGGACCACCCCGGCGATGCTGCGTACGGGCACCCAGGGCGAGACGCCGAGCGCGCGCGCGGTGAGCACCGTGAGCACGGGCTCCACGAAGGTGCTGGAGATCGCGTACGCCGCGGCCACGCCCGTGATGCCCCAGTGCAGCCCGATGACGAAGGCCAGCACGTGCGCGCTGCAGAAGAAGACCGCGTACCGGAACAGCGTGCGCGTGCGGTCCCGGGCCATCAGGATGTCCACGTTGATGCTCTGGAGGGCCTGGAGGATCCCCACCCAGGCCACGATCTGGATCACGGGCACGGCGGCGTCCCACTGTGAGCCCAGCACGACGGGCACGAAATCGGGGGCCACGATCACCACTGCCACCAGGCTGGGGATGGCGATGGCGCCGATAAGGCGCGTGACCCGCGCCCACGCCTCGGCGATCCGTGCCGGCTCGTCCTGCATCCGGGAGAAGGCCGGGGCCAGCACGCGTTGGAGCGGCCCGCCGATGCGAGCCGCGGGGGTGAGCATCACGTTGTACGCCACGGCGTACGCGCCCAACGCCGCCGGGCCGATGTAGCGGCCGATCAGGAAGCGGTCGGCGTTCTGGTGCAGGTAGTAGAGGAGCCGGTGCCCCATGAGGTACCCGCTGAAGCTCCAGAGGTCCTTGAGGCTGGCCCGGGAGAAGGCGAAGTGCGGGCGCCAGCTGGACGCCTTCCAGTAGAGCGCGCTCGAGAGGGCGGCGGTCACGAGGGCCTGCGCGATGATGGCCCAGGCGCCCTGGTCGAGCATGGCCACCGCCACCGCCGCGGCGCCGCCGGCCAGCGAGCCGGCCATCGTCATCAGCTCCAGCCGTCGGAAGTTCATCTCCCGCAGCAGCAGCGACTGCTGCGTGGCCCCGATGGCCGTGAGCACGAAGCTGAACGACAGAGCGGACATGAGCGGACCCACCTCGGGCTCTCCGTAGAGCCTGGCCACCGACGGCGCCAGGAGGAGGCCCACCACCGTGAACACCACCCCGCTGCCCACGGTGAGCCAGAAGGCGGTGCAGCGGTCGTCCTCGCTCAGCGTCTTGCGCTGTACCAGGGCGGCGCCGAAGGCGAGGTCGGAGAAGACCAGCACCAGGCTCGCGAACACGAGCGCGGCCGCCGCGAGGCCGTACTCGCCCGGCGTGAGCAGGCGGGCGATGACGATCGCCACGACGAACCGCGTGAGTTGCAGCATGACCTGGGACGCACCGACCCAGGCGAGGCCCCGCGTGACGCGGTGACCCATGTTCTGCCGCCCCGGGACGGCGTCACTGGTCATCGCATCGAGCGTAGGCCGGAAGGCGTGCAGGAGCCATGAACGGGGGGCCAGCCCGCCGCTACCCGTTCGGTCAGGGCCCCAGGTCTAGGGCAGGACGGCGCGGTTCATGTCGGTGGTCACCTCGGCCGCGGTCAGAGCGCGCTGGTAGACCCGCACCTCGTCGATCAGGCCGGCGAACCATTCCGGCCACACGTTGTTCCCGCCGATGCGCAGCGCGCCGGTGGACGTGAACAGCGATCCGGTCACGGCCTTGCTCGAGGCCAGGGTGCCGTTCACGTAGAGCTTGAGGGTCACCCCGTCGTAGGTCACCGCCAGGTGGCGTCCAGGTGTTCGCGGCCAGCTGCGCCGTGCCCAGGGTGTCGAACTCCGACGGTGGTGAAGAGGTGTCCGCTCGGGCGGTTGGCGTCGGTGTTCGCGTAGATCGCGTACACCAGCCCGTTGGTCTGCTCCTTCAGCAGCGCGGTGCGCCAGCCGGTGACGGTCGACGGCCGCACCCAGGCCTCCAGGGTCACCCCGGTGGTGAGATCGAGCGAGTTCGCGTCGGGCACGGTGACCAGGTCGTTCACGCCGTCGAACGACAGGGCACTGCCGAACCTGCCCGGTGGCCGACCGGGTCGGGCCGGTGATGGTTCCGGCGTTGCCCGCGGGCGAGCTGTCCACCGCGGAGGTGCCGGAGGCCTCCTCGAAGCCGTACGCGCCCACGAGCCCCGTGGAAGCGGTGTTGTTCACGGTGACCGTGACCGTGGTGGACGTCCTGGTGTTGCCGCTGGCGTCCCGCGCCACGGCGGTGAGCGCATGACTGCCGTTGGCCACCCCGGTGGTGCTCCACGCCTGCGTGTAGGGCGAGTCGGTGTCCTCGGCGCCCAGGTTGGTCCCGTCGAGCTTGAACTGGACTCCCGCCACCGCCCACGTTGTCGCTGGCCGTGGCGTTCACGTTGATCGTGCCGCTCACGGTCGCGCCGTTGGCCGGCGCGGAGATGGACACGTTGGGCGCGGTCGCGTCGGCCGTGACCACGGCGGAGGCCTGCGGCGAGACCGGGCCCACGTTGCCCGCGGCGTCCTCCGCGGTGACGCGGTAGTAGTAGGTGCCCGCGGGACGGCCGGCGTCGGTGTAGCTCGTGCCCGTGACCTGAGCCACGCGGTTGGCCGCCGCGGGCGTGAAGCCCGGTGGTGGTGCCGCGATGGACGTTGTAGCGGGCCACGCCCACGTTGTCCGTGGCCGCCGTCCAGGCCAGCTGGGCCTGGCCGAGGCCGCCGGTGGCCGTGAGCGTGCCGGGAGCGGTGGGCGCCTGGGTGTCGGTGGGCACGGGCTTGACCGGCGCGTTCATGTCCTGCTGGATCTGCGCCGCGGTCAGCGCCTTCGAGTACACCCGCACCTCGTCGATCAGGCCCGCGAACCACTCCGAGGGCAGGCTGTTGCCGCCGATCCGGAGGGCACCGGTGGACGTGACCATCGGCCCGGTCAGGTTCAGGCTCGACGCCTGCACGCCGTTCACGAAGATGCGCAGCGCCGACCCGTCGTAGGTGGCGGCCAGGTGTGTCCACGTGTTCACGGCCAGCGCGTTCGTCCCGCGGGCGTCGAACTCGCGCGTGGTGAAGGCGTGCGCGCTCGGGCGGTTGGTGTCGGTGTTCGAGTAGAGCCCGTAGGTGAGCCCGCTCGAGCTGCTCCTTCATGACCACGGTCTGCCAGTCGTTCAGCGCGGTGGGCCGCACCCAGGCCTCGAGCGGTCATGCTCGCGGTCAGGTCGAGCGAGTTGGCGTCGGGGACGGTGACCCAGTCGTTCACCCCGTCGAACGAGAGCGCGCTGCCGAACTTGCCCGTGGCGGTGCGCGTGGCCCCGGAGATCGTGCCCGTGTTGCCGGTGCCCGACTCGTCCACGGTGTTGGCGCCGGAGGCCTCCTCGAAGCCGTAGGCGGCCACGAGCCCGTTCGGGTTGCTCACGTTGTTCACCGTGACCGTCACGTTCGTCGCGGTGGTGGAGTTGCCGGCCGCGTCCCTCGCGATGGCCGTGAGCGTGTGCGTCCCGTTCGACGGCCGTGGTGGTGTTCCAGCTCGCGGAGTAGGGCGACGTGGTGTCCGCCGTGCCCAGGTCGGCGCCGTCCAGGCGGAACTGCACCGAGGTCACGCTGCGGTTGTCGGAGGCGTTGGCGGTGACGCTCACCGTGCCGGAGAGCGTGGCGCCGGTGGCGGGCGCCGTGAGCGAGACGCTCGGAGCGGTGGTGTCGGCGGCCACGGTGGCCGCCCCCTCGATCGAGGCCGGGCTGGCGTTCCCGGCCGCGTCGGCGGCCACGACCACGTAGCGGTAGGTGCCCGGTGCCACGCCGGCGTCCGTGTAGGTGGTGCCGGAGCTCACGGTGGCGATGCGGTTGGCCGCCGACGGCGTGAAGCCGGCCGTGGTGGAGCGGTGGATGCGGTACTCGGTGACGCCGCGGTCGTCGGTGGACGCGTTCCAGCTCAGAGCCACGTTGTCGCTGTTCACCGTCGCCGTGGGCCCGCCGGGCTGGCTGGGCGGCGAGGTGTCCGCTCCCGCCGCGCTCACGGTGAGCAGAGAGGCCACGCTGGGCACGCCGTTGGCCTTCAGGACGAAGAGCATGTAGCGCCCCGGGGGAGCCACGTTCGGGTTGGCCGGCGCGTCCACGCTCAGGGTTCCCGCGTGCCGCCCTGGCGGAACGTGAGCGGGATGTAGCGCTGGTCCATGTCGAAGTTGTGCGTGACCGAGCCCATCCGCATGAGGGCCACCGAGTCGATGTTCGCCGCGTCGGGGGTCGAGACGCTGAAGGTCTGGTTGTGCGACAGCACGCCGGGCGCGTTCGTGATCGTGGGCCGCGCCCCCTTGAACAGGTAGGGCGGCGAGAAGATCTCGGCGTTCGACTGGTTCAGCGCGGTGCCGAAGGCGCCGCCGCCCGCGAGCAGCACGCGCCCGTCGGGCAGCAGCAGCGAGGACGAGTGGTAGAGGCGCGGGCGCTGGGCGGCGGCCGTCTCCTTCCACGTGTCGGTGTCCGGATCCCAGATCTCCGTGGCGAGGACGCCCGAGGACTGCGTGATGCCGTCCGTGGAGGTGCCGCCGCCGGAGGCCAGCACCGTGCCGTCGGGAAGCGACGTGAGCGTGTGGTACGAGCGCGGGAAGCGCATCGGGGCCGCCTCCTGCCAGGAGGGGTTGGCCGCCGTCATGTCGATCTTCGCCGCCCGGTTGCTCACCACGCGGTTCGGGAAGTCGGGATCGCCCCAGGTGCCCGACTTGAGGATCTTGCCCGGCCGGTACATCACCGCGCTGTGGCCGTCGATGGGCGAGGTGCCCACGGTCGTCCACTGGCCGGTGGTGGTGTTCAGCGTGCGGGTGGTGGTGTCCGGGCCGGCGTCGAACACGCGCCCGTCGGGCAGCACGAACATGAACGGGTAGAGCGGCATGCGGCGCTGTGCGCGGCAGCAGCGAGCTCCAGCTGTTCGTGCTCACGTTGTAGATCTCGGGCAGCGTCTCCGAGCCGTTCGTGAGCGGCACCGGCTGGCCCGTCTCGTTGAGCGTCACGTTGTCGCCCGAGAGGGTGAGGATGCGGCCGTCGGGCAGCGTGGTGACCGTCGGGTACCAGCGCGCCCGCGTCATGTCCGCGGCGCGGAACCAGGTGCGCGTGGTGGGATTGAAGATGTTGGTGTCCTTCGTGCCCTCGTAGGCCTCGATGTGGCCGCCGGCCACGAACAGGCGCCCGTCGGGCAGGGTCACGTGGCCCGGCGCAGAAGAGGTTGCGGCCGGTCGGGACCGGGTCGAAGTTGCCGGTGGCCGGATCCCAGACGCGCTCGGAGTTCACCGCGGCGTCGAAGCCGTCCCAGACCGCCACCTTGCCGTTGGAGAGGCTGGCGATGTGCACCGGCACGAGCGGCCATTCGATCGGAGCGGTGAACTGCCCGAGCGTGTCCGGGCCGGGCGGCGCGGCGCCGCCGGCCACGGCGGTGTTCATGTCGGTGGTGATCTCGGATGCGCTGAGCGTGCGCCGGTACACGCGCACCTCGTCGATGAGGCCGCCGAAGTACTCGCCCCAGATGGCGTTGCCGCCGAGGCGCAGCGGGTTCGTGGACGTGGCCATGGACCCGGTGACGGCCATCGAGTTGGCCAGGGCCCCGTTCACGTACAGCCGCAGGTTCGCCCCGTCGTAGGTGGCGGCCAGGTGGGTCCAGGTTCCGGTGGGCAGCGCCGCCGGCCCGCGGGTGTCGAACTCCCGCGAGGTGTTCACGTGGGCGCTCGGGCGGCCGGTGTCGCTGCTCGTGTAGAGGCCGTAGGAGAGCCCGTTCGAGGTCTCCTTCATCACCGCGGTCCGCCAGTCGGACGCCGGTCGAGGGCCGCACCCAGGCCTCGAGCGTCATGGCCGTGGTCAGATCGAGGGACGCCGAGTCCGGGACCACGACCTGGTCGTTGCTGCCGTCGAAGGAGAGGGCCGCGCCGAAGCGGCCGCCGGAGGTGCGGGTGGGGCCGTTGATCGTGCCGGTGTTCGCCTGGCCCGACGTGTCCGTGGCGGTGGTGCCCGTGGGCTCCTCGAACCCGTACGCGGCCACCAGGCCGGTGTTGTCCACGTTCACGGTGATCGCCGCCGACGTGGTGGTGTTGCCGGAGGTGTCGCGTGCCACGGCGCGGAGCTGATGGCTGCCGGCGGACACGGTGCGGGCGTCCCACGCCACCGAGTACGGCGCCGTGGTGTCCTCGCTGCCCGCGTTGTTGCCGTCGACCTTCATCTGCACGCCGGCCACGGCGCTGTTGTCGGTGGCGTTCGCCGTGATGTTCACGGTGCCGCCCACGGTGTCCCCGTTGCTCGGGGCGGTGATCGACACCACCGGCGGGATGGAGTCGGGCGCCCGCGTGGTGAAGCTCCAGCTCTGGGCGGTGCCGAGCGCCACGTTGTTGGCCGCCTTGATCGTGGGCTCGAGCCGGGCCGTGTAGGACGGTCTGGAGGGCCAGGGGCAGGGTCGGCGTCAGCGTGGCCGTGAAGCTCAGGCTGTCGTAGCTCACCGTGGCGGGCACGGTCGAGCCGTCGGGCCGCTTGAGGGTGAAGCTCGAGGAGTTGATCGTGGCGGGGTCCATCGCCCGCGAGAAGGTGGCCCGCACGGTGGTGGCCGGGTCCACGCCGGTGGCGGCGCTCGCCGGGGTCTTCTGGGTCACCGTGGGCGGAGAGCTGCTGTCGTCGAGCACGATGTCCGACGCCGGCCACTCGGGCGTCGCGCCCATGTCCAGGAGGATGTTCGTGGTGGCCTGCTGGATCCTCCGGTCGGGCTCGCCCACGCCCTCGGCGTTGATCCCCAGGCCGAGGTTCCACTGGTTCGTGCCCGTGTCCACCACGAGCGAGCCGCTCGGCCACTGCTTCTTCACCATGTGGGCAACGGCGGTGCCGGGCGCGTAGATGCCGCCCGCGTCCTGAAGGATGTCCCCGTCCACCGGTGACGCGGCCAGCGTGACCACGCCCGGTGGCTCGGCGCCGTTGGGCACCCGCGCGTCCCACTCCCAGCCCACCAGGCTGTTGCCGACGTTCGTCGAGCCTCCCACCGGCTGGGTGTCGAGGCCGGTGTTGCGCCAGACGCGGTCCTGGCCCTGCGCCGCGCTCACGCGCAGCGGGAAGTACCCGAACGGCTTCTGGCCGATGAACTGCACGCCGGTGAGGGCGTTCTCGGGCGAGTTGGCGCCCGCGGGGTCACGCCACGTGCCGGTGTGGATGCCACTCGGGTCCGGTCCGCCGCTCTGGCTCGTCTTGTAACAGACGAGCACGCGGTTCTGGACGCTCGAGACCGGGCTGGACTCGAAGCGGACCTTCCAGAACATCTCGTTGGCACCGGTGAAGAGGAGGTCCGTGCCGGCGTCGCGCGCGGTCTCCACCGCGCCGCGCATGGCGGCCGACTGGTACTCGTCGTGGGCGCCCGATATGTAGGCCCGGTGGTCGCGTATACGCGCGCCGCCCGTCTCGAAGTCGCCCACGGAGTCGTACGAGATGTCGTACCCGGCGCTCTCCATCCACTTGACCGTGACGTAGTCGGTGCGGGTGTACCAGTCGTGGGTCGCCCCCTCGAACTGGTTCTGGTAGGGCCGGTCGAACGAGACCTTCACCGCGCGCGGCGTCCCCGGCCACGGTGTCCGCGCCGGTGGAGTTGTGCTCGTAGAGCGACTTGCCGCCGTAGGAGTTGTAGGCCTGGTAGGTGGTGAACGGCAGGCCGAAGAGAACGTCGGCGTCGCGCTCGTCGTCGCGCACCACGAAGAGGATGTGGGAGGCCTTGAAGGTGTCCGGCCGCGTGATCCGCGCCAGGTACACGCCCGAGGGCCAGTTGGCGGTGGTGGTGACCGTCTGGGTGACGGACCAGTTCGCGCAGTCGTAGAGGCCGGTGGAGGCGTTGGTGTTGCACGCCGGCTGGCTGGCCACGGGCACGTTGTCCATCTGCGTATAGAGGCGCGCGCCGGCGCCCCCGTAGAAGCCGTTGCGGAAGATCTCGATGCTGACCGTGGGGGTGTCGGCCTTGATCTTGAAGTCGATCGACTCACCCCTGTCGATGCTCTGCTTGGTGGCGAAGCCCATCACCCCGGTGGAGTCGCTCGGCACCTTCCAGCTGAACTGGCCGGGGAAGCAGTTCTCCTGCGTGATCACGTTCCCGCCCGAGCACACGCGCCCCTGGGGAGTGACCTGAACGAGGCGCGAGTTGCCGGACTCCACGCCGCCCACCACGGCGCGTACGCCGTAGAAGTAGGTCGTGTTGTTGGCCGCCGTGTTGTCGGTGAAGCTGGCGGGCGCGGACAGCGGAGGAGGCGGCACGCCGGTGAGGCTCACGGGCGTGTTCACGGACGCGGCGGTGGTGCCGCGGTACACGTTGTACGCAGTGGCGCCGGCCACGGGCTGCCAGGAGATCTCGGCGCGCCCGTCCAGGGCCATGCCGGTCACCCCCTCGGGAGGGGCGGCCTGTGCAACAGCGGGCATCGTGCCCAATATGGCGCCTGCAAGCAGCACGCCGACGAAACGCTTCAAGCGCCCGGAACCTCCTCCGTGTGGGGTCCGTCGACCGTAGACGCGAACGGCCGTCCGGGGAAGGTCCAAAAACGGTCTATTCGCCCGGCCCTAGACGATGGTCTGGTGTGGCTTCGAGGCCCCCGACTTAGGCTCGCCGAGAGCTCTGGTGAAGTCACGTGAGAACACCACGGACCTCCGCGCCCGGTCGCGTCGGCGGTTCCCCCGAAAGGCCGCCGGCATGCGCGGTCCGGCCCCGATCGCCTACGTGGTGGGGGCGCGCCCGAACTTCGTGAAGATGGCGCCGGTCATCCAGGCCATGCGCCATCTCACCCCGGCCCGCGAGCTGGTGGTGCACACCGGCCAGCACTACGACGCGCGGCTGTCCGGCGACGTGCTGGCCGACCTGGACTTCCCGGAGCCCGACGTGTCCCTGGGCGTGGGCTCGGGCACCCACGGCGACCAGACCGGGCGGGTGCTGATCGCGTTCGAGCAGGTCCTCCTCGAGCACTCGCCGGAGCTGGTGGTGGTTGCCGGCGACGTGAACTCCACGCTCGCCTGCGCCCTTGCCGCTTCGAAGATGGGCATCCCGGTGGCTCACGTGGAGTCCGGCCTGCGCTCCGAGGACTGGTCGATGCCCGAGGAGATCAACCGGGTGCTCACCGACCGCCTGTCGGACCTGCTCCTCACCCACAGCCCCGAGGCGGCCGAGAACCTGATCTCCGAGGGCATCGACGCCGGGCGCATCCGCTTCGTCGGAAACACCATGATCGACTCTCTACGTCGCCTTGAGGGTAAGGCTCGTGACCGGGCCGCCTGGCGCGATCTCGGGGTCACCCCGCGCGAGTACGTGCTGGTCACGCTGCACCGGCCCGTCGAACGTGGACGACCCGTCCCGCCTGGCCGCGATCGTCGACGCCCTCATCGCACTGGGCGGCGCCACCCGGGTGGTGTTCCCCATCCACCCGCGGACCCGCGCCCGGCTGGCCGAGGGCGCCGGCCTGGAGCGCCTCGAGGCCGCCGGCGTCAGCTGCATCGACCCGGCGGGCTACGTCGAGTTCCTCTCGCTGCAGGAGGCCGCCGGCGCGATCGTCACCGATTCCGGCGGCGTGCAGGAGGAGGCGGCCGCCCTCGGGCGTGTCGTGCTACACGTTCCGCACCAACACGGAGCGGCCCGTGACCATCGAGCGCGGGACCAACGTGCTGCTCGGCGACGACCCGACCCTGATCGCGGACGTGCGGCCCTCCTCGCTCCCCCCCACCCCCTGCGTCATCCCACTGTGGGACGGCCACGCGGGCGAGCGCACGGCCGACGCCCTGATGGACCTGCTGGTGGCCCGCAGCGAGCGGGAAGCCGCCGGCGTCGTCGGGGCCTAGGCCCCGGGCCACCCGACCTGGCCCCTCCCCGGCCCCCCGGGCGGCAGCGGCCGCGTCGCGTCTGCCGTGTCGCGGCGCGCCGCCGAACGGTCGTTACGTTGACCCCCCATACGGTGGTCAACGTCACTGGCGTCGAGCGAGTGGCCCGCCGCCGTGGCCGCCCCGGTAACGCTCGTCGCCGAGCCCAGGCCTGCGTGACGCGGGCCCAGGATGCGACCTAGGGCGGAGCGGGCCCCCAGGGCCCACCCCACCCAGCAGAGGACGCCGGACACCCGGCGCCCGCCCACACGAGCAACCGCCCTAGGCCACCTCGGCCTGAGCCGCGCCCTCCGCGGCGCGGCGCTCGCGCACCCACTCCACCGTGCGCCTCAGGCCCTCCTCGAGCGGCACCTGCGCCTCGAAGCCGAGCATCTGCCGCGCCTTCGTGGTGTCCGGGATGCGCACGCGCACGTCCTGGTACTTGCCCGGCATCCGCTCGAACGGGAGCAGCGTGGCCCGAAGCGGCCCGGCGATGCCGAGCGACTCCTGGACCCGCTCCGCCAGCTTCACGATCGAGATCGGCTCCTCGGCGCCGATGTTGATGATCTCGCCCGAGGTCTCCGGACGCTCCAGCGACCTCACGAAGCCCTCCACCGTGTCACTCACGTAGGTGAAGCTCCGCACCTGGCGTCCGTCGCCGTGCAGCTCGATCGTCTTGCCGTCCATCATCTCCTCGAAGAAGAGCGACAGCGGCCCGCCCCACCACGTGGGGTGGTTGCGGGGCCCGTAGGCGTTGAACAGGCGCAGGATCGTGACCTTGAGATCGCGCTCCTCGGACAGCCGTAGCGCCAGGTGCTCGTCGAACAGCTTCGAGGTGGCGTACGACCAACGCACGCTGGTGGGCGGCCCGAGGACGATCGGGTCCTCCTCGGCGAACGGCGGCACGGCGTTGCCGTACACGTCCGAGGTGGACGCCATCACCACATGGGCTCCGGTGCTCATGGCCACGTCGAACACGGCGTGTGTGCCGTCGACGTTCACCTCCAGCGTTCTCAGCGCGCCCCCGTAGCGGGGGATCTTCATGGCGGCGAGATGGACGATCGCGTCGCACTCGGCGAACTCGCGCCGGAGACGCTTCACGTCCCGGCAGTCGAACTCGTGCATCTGGAACCCGGAGTGGTCCAGGAAGGGCGCGAGGTTGTACATGCTGCCGGCGGACATGTCGTCCACTCCGACGACGGCGCAGCCCTCGGCCAGCAGGCGCTCGCTGAGGTTCGCACCGACGAACCCGGCCACGCCGGTGATGCCGATGGTCGAGGGTAGCTTCATTGTGTGCTCCTTTGCCAGACGTCGAGTGTCGGAGCACCGTCCATGGCCCCCCGAAGAGTTGTCACGCGGCGGAAGTCACTCCGCAGCCAGGCGCCGATGCGCCGGTTGAAGTCGGTTCCGAAGGCCCCGCGCCCGTATTCGGTCAGCGGCCGGCGATCGGTCACGGCGATGCGCACGTCGCGCATGGCGGCGATGGCGTCCCTCTCCTCATCGGCCGTGGCCACCATCCCGGGAAGCAGGGAGATGTCGGACACCGGGTCGGTGCGGCCGGTGAGGGTGTAGAGCGCGCTCATCTGCGGCGCGAGGAGGATCGGATCGCCCGGACGGCTGGCGGCCAGGATGCGGTCGATCGCCTCCTGGTAGGCCGGACCCGCGGCGGCGGAGGCGGTCATGGAGCCGCCCGGCCCGCTCACCGTGAAGCTCTCGTCGCGGGCGTCGTGGGCCACCAGGGCCCATCCCGCCACGGCCAGCACCGCGACCCACACGAGCCCCGCCGTCGCAACGGTGCGGTCTCCGCGCGGGAGCACCTCGGCGTGCAGCCATACGAGGAACACGGCGGCGAAGGGCAGCGCGTAGCTGGCGAACTGCGCGAACGCCGGGTTGGGCTGCGGCTCGAAGGCCGCATAGGTCTTGGCGGCGAGCACGGCGAGGAAGCTCGCGCAGAGGAGGGCGATCTGGTCCGCGGCCGTCCAGGCACCACGGCTGCGGTGAGCCCGCCAGGCCAGGGCCACCGCGGCCACGGCCGCTCCCGGCGGGGATCCAGGCGTAGGCCAGGTCCAGGTGGCTGCGCACGAACTCGGGGCGCACCACCAGCGCGATCAGCGCCAGGCACACGGCGCCGGCCGCGACGGCCATCGCCGCCCGCGACCCACGGCGCACGAACGAGGCGAGCACGAGCAGCGCGGCCGCGCCGCCGGCGTAGAGCAACAGGCTCCCGGCGAGCTCGACAAAGCTCCCGGCCGTCATCGGCGCGGACCCGCGGAGCACGGCGTCGCCGCCGGCGTCCAGCTGCTCGCGGGGGAAGAGGTTCTCGTGAATGAGCGAGTCGAACGAGACCTTGCTCAGGATCATCGCGTAGGCCGCCCCGGCCACCCCGAGGGCGATGCCCGCGCACAGGGCGGCATCCTCGAGCGCACGCCGGCGTGCCGGTCCCTCGGCCAGCAGGATGCGCCCGCCCAGCCACGCGCCCAGCGCGATCGCGATGGCGGCCGCGAACTCGGGACGGGTGAGGAGCACCGCCCCCGCGGCCACGCCGGCGAGGGCGAGGTGCGCGCGATTCGCGCTCCGCGTGTAGACCGCGGCGGCCAGGAGGGCGCCGAGCGAAGCCACCACGGCCATCGAGGCCGAGGCGGAGTGCGGGATCACGAGGCCGATGTTCCCCGTGCCCAGTGCCGCCGTGCCGGCCAGCGTGGCCGCCAGCGCCGAGCCGGGCGGGCCCGTGAGCTGCCGCGCGAGGGCGTAGGTGAGCGCGGTGGCGGCCGTGGCCATGACGAGGCCCACGCCGATCGCCGTGTCGATCGAGATGCTCAGGTAATTGAACGCGCCCGCCAGCACCGCGAGGCCGAGTGGGCCGTAGATGTAGGGGAAGTCCTGGTAGGCCAGCTGCCCGTCGGCGATGCGCTGGGCGGCCACGAAGTCGTACCCGGTGTCGTGGGCGAGATCGCCCCAGGTGCCCCAGGTCACGGCCACGAGCACCGCGAAGGCGAGGGCCGCCGCGGCGGGCCACGCCACGGCGCGGGCGATCTCGAGCGCGCTGCTGCGCGTACGAGCAGCCGCCGGCGCGGGCGTGCGGAGCGCGGTGGAGGTGCTGTCGATGCTCATGCGGCCACCTGCTGAGGCCCGGTGTCGGCGAGACGCTCGAGCACGGCGTCGGTGGCACGCTCGGCCACCCCCATGATCGAGTGCGCGTGCACCACCTCCGGGTACACGTGCGCGGACGACGCGACCACGAGGCCGGGGGCCGGCACCAGCTCGGGCACGCGGCTGTGGACGCCCACCCTGTGCACGGGCTCGGCGTAGCGCGCGCGGGCCACCTGGGAGGCGATCACGTCGCGCGGGAGGAAGTCGGGGAACATCCGGCGCACCTCGGCGAGGTACTCCCGCTTGATCTCGTCAGTGGGCCGCTCGAGGTCCTCCGACTCGGGCCGCACGTAGCGCGGCACGTAGATCAGGTGGCCGCCCACGTGCTCGGGGTCCACCACGTGCGTGGTCTCCACCACGCTGGTGAGCGGGATCGACCGGTCGGTGATGTTGAGCGCGTAGTAGGGGCTCACGCTGCGGCGCACGCGCGCCACCAGGCACACCACCCCGAGGTAGCGGTTGGGGTCGGGGGGCAGGGCCGACTCGAGCTCGGCGGACAGAAGGTTGCGCATGTGCGGGCGCAGCAGGGTGGTGACCACCCAGTCGTGTGGCCGGAAGCCGGTGTCGAGCACCACGCCCTGCGCCCGGCCGTCGGCCGAGGGCACGTGGCGCACCGGGGTGTTCAGGAGCACCTCTCCCCCGCGCTCGCGGATCGCCGCGCCGAGCGCGTCCACGAGGCGCTGGTGGCCGCCCCGGATCCACCCCATCACCTCGTGACCACCCTTGTCCCGGGTGGCGGCCGAGCGACGGGTGCGCGACCAGAGGAAGGTGGCCGGCAGGTCGTCGTAGCGGCCGTCGAACTTGGAGTCGAGCAGGGGGCGCCACAGTCGCTCCCAGAGCGCGTCGCTCGCGGTCTTGCGCACCCATTCCTCGATCGGCTGGGCGTCCAGCCGGTCCTGGTCCGAGATCATCCGGCAGCGGGCGGCGAAGACACCCAGGCGAGCCCGGTCACGCGCACGCAGGCCCGGGAACGAGAGCAGCTCCTTGGGAGTGGACATCGAGGCCAGGCGGCCGTCGTGGAAGAAGCCCACGCCCAGCCTCCGCCAGCGAATCTCGTCCTCGAGCCCGAGCTCCCGGGCGGTGTCGATCACACGGGAGTCGGTGAGGGTGAGCGCGTGGTAGTAGCGGTCCACCTCGTAGCCGCCGAGATCGGTGGTGCCCGCGAGTCCGCCCAGCTGGCCCGATGCCTCGTACACGGTGACGGGCACGCCGCGCGAGGCCAGCCGGTAGCCCACGGTGAGTCCGAGCAGGCCACCGCCCACGATGCCCACGCCGGGGCCGGGCAGCGCACGCACCGTCGCGGCGCTCACACGCGCTCCTTGGCGGCCACCTGGCGCATCATCAGCCGCGCGTAGCCGCGTACCGTGGGCAGCACCCGGAGCTTGCTCTCGCCCTCGCGCCGCGACCAGTCGAGGGCCACGGGCACCTCCTGCACCTGGGCCCGCATGCGGTCGAGCTTGATCAGGATCTCCGCCTTGCAGGCGAAGCCGCCCTCGCGGATGAAGTCGTCGCCGTACCGGTCGTACGCGTCGTGGAGCACGCTCGCGCGGTACACGCGGAAGAAGGACGACACCGTCTGCACGTCGAGGCCCGACGTGCGGCGGATGGCGTGGGCGGCGGCGCTCGAGAAGAAGCGGCGGTGCGCGCTCACGTTCACGAGCTCGCCCTCGGCGTGGTGTGACGCCAGCACCACGTCGGCGCCGGAGTGGGCGGCCACGAGCATCCGGCTCACGGCGTCGAGGTCGCTGGTGGTGTCGGCCTCCAGGGTGATGATCATCGAGTCGGGCCGCGCGAGCTCGAGAGCGCGCCGGAAGCCGCGGTCGAACGCGCGTCCCGGTCCCTGGTTGGTGCCCTGGCGCAGGACCTCGACGGGAAGGTTTCCTCCGTGGGCCTCGGCCACGTCGGCACTCGAGTCGCTCGAGCCGTCGTCCACGATGATCACGCGGCCGCCGGCCCACAGCTCGGGGCGGGACTCGAGATCGGCGAGCAGGCGCGGGAGGTTGGCCTCCTCGTCGTACGCCGGCACCACGAACAGGTTCATCAGTAGGCCCCCCGCCTGGAGAGGACGACGGGGATCGTCTGGGCCAGGATCTTGAGGTCCCACCACAGGGACCAGTTGGTCACGTAGATGTAGTCGAGCTTCACCATCTCGTCGAAGGGAAGGTCGTTGCGCCCCGACACCTGCCAGAGGCCGGTGATGCCCGGGGTGATGTCGAGCCGGCGGCTGGCCCAGCCGGTGATCCGGCTGGACTCGTGCACCACGAAGGGACGCGGGCCCACGAGGCTCATCTCGCCGCGAAGCACGTTCCACAGCTGCGGCAGCTCGTCGAGGCTGCGGCGCCGCAGGGCGCCGCCCACGCGCGTGATCCGGGGGTCGTCCTTGATCTTGAAGAGGGCGCCCCCCACCTCGTTGAGCGGAGCGAGCGCGAGGCGCTCGGCCTCGGCCCCCACCCGCATCGTGCGGAACTTGACCATGCGGAAGATGGACCCGCCACGGCCGTGGCGCTCCTGGCGGAAGAACACGGGCCCGCGGCTGTCGAGCTTCACGGCCACCGCCAGGGCGGCCAGGAGCGGCGAGAGCACGAGCAGCCCGAGGGCGGCGAGGGCCACGTCCACGGCGCGCTTGGTGAAGCGCACGCCGCGGGAGAGCCGCATCGGCGGGAGGTTCACCACCGGCATGCCCTCCAGCTCCTGGATCGTCGCGTTGGAGGCGAAGACCTCGAAGAAGCGCGGCACGATCGACAGGTGCACGTCAGGCCGGCGCGCGGCGCGCAGCAGATCGAGCGTCTCCTCGTACGAGGACCGCGAGAACGCGAGGATCACCCAGTCGATCTCGAGCTCGTCCACCAGCCGGGCGAGATCGGACGGGCGTCCCACCAGCGGGGCCGAGCCCGTGCCGTGGCGCTCCTCGTCCACGAAGCCCACCAGCTCCAGCCGGTACTCGGGGTGCGAGCTGATCTTCCGCTCCACCACCTCGGCCACGTGCCCGGTGCCCACGATCAGCGTGCGCCTGCGGAGCCATGATCTTCGGGAGCACCCAGCTGCGCAGCGCGCCGCGGAAGAGGAGCACGAGCGGGAGCGCCGCGGCCAGGAACATGGCGGCCTCCACGGGGAAGAACACCTCGGCGTCCATGATGCGGCGCAGCACCTGGCTGAGAATGAGGAACAGCAGCGACCCGGCCAGAAGGGCGTGGAACAGCTCGCCGACCTCGTCGAAGGTGGCGAGCGAGATGCTGCGGTTCTGGCGCTCGTAGAGGTTGTAGACGGTGAAGATCGCCACCCACACGGGAAGGGCCACCACGGCGAGCGTCACGATCAGCCAGAGCGGGGCGATGATCGACGGCGCCGCCACCATCTCGGCCACGGCGTAGGTGAGGGCGGTGGCCAGCGTGAGCGCCGCGGCGTCGGCGGCTATGAGAATCGACGTGCGGCCGCGCGGGAGCGTCCGCTCGCGGTCGGTTCCGGTTCCGGCGCGTCCGACGCCGCCCCCGACGAGCCGGGCCGTCCACCACCGTGAGCGGCGGTGAACCGGCCGGAGCCTGTTCGGCGGCGATCGCCAAGCGGGCGGCTTCGCTTGGGCGGATCTCAGACATGTTCAGCGTCTCCCGGCCGCGCTATCCCCGGTGAGCTTCATCCGGCCTGATCCAGGTGTACGGAGAGAATGCTTGCGCCGAGACCCTCGTCGGGGTCGAGCAGCACGGTGGCGGCCTCCTTGCGCGAGCGCACGCCCAGCTTCTGGAAGGCGGAGGCCAGGTGGCTCTTCACCGTGCTCTCGGAGAGGAAGAGGCGCGCGGCGATCTGCCGGTTGCCGAGGCCGCGGACGACCAGCGCGAGCACCTGCTTCTCGCGATGGGAGAAGGCGGGACGAACCGCGCAGCGGTGAAGCTCGCGGGGAAGTGAGACCTGGCCGGCCAGCGCCGACCTGGTGGCCACGGCGAGCGTGCTCTCGAGCCGTACCTCGGCGACGAAGGCGGAGGCCCCGGCGCTGAGGGCCGACCTGACCCCGGCTCCGAGCACCGCCACGGACACCACCACCACGCGCGAGTTGCCGAGCGCCTTGACGAGCTTGCGAACGGCGGCGAGCCCCTCGGGCCGCGACGGGTCGATGGCCAGCACCACGGCGTCGAGCGCTGGAGGCCGCGGGGTCGGCGAGCAGCTCGTCGACCGTCCGGCTGATCACGGACGCGGGCAGGCCGGCGTCCCCCAGCGTCGCGGCGATGCGACGGGAGGCGAGCTGGTCCGCGGCCACGACCGCGAGAGCAGCGTCTGTTGCGGCGTCTCCGGCATGCGCCGGGCGCCGGCCTAGTTCAGGAGCGGCCATCGTAGGAACCAACGGGCGCTCGAAGGCCTGTCCTTTCACGGAACTTGCGGGTTCTCGCGAGCGGCGGTCCGGCCCGCTCCCCCGGAGGGGGCCCCGCGGGCGCGGGCGGAGCGAGGGTCACCTGAAGAAGAGGCTTCCGCTCGCTCGCCCGCGCCCGGTTCCGGGCCTATGGCGACGGGTTCGTGACTGCCGCACGACGGACGATCTCGCCAGGGAAAGACCCACACGTGGCGGGCGTCACCTCATCCAATGAACGGCTGCCTTCCGATCGTGCGACCGAAGCCGCCTACTTACCCTCTCGAAGCTAGCTCCGCGCTCCTCGCACGTCACTGGTCCAACGTTCAGGAACGGGCCGCCGAGGGAGGGGTCCAGCGGCTCGGCGAGCTGCGGCATGGGCCAAATCTCAGCCCGAATCGGGCAAGGGCGAAGGAGAACGAGCGGTCTCGGTGCGTTACTCAATCGTGAAGCCCACCAAGGCGGTGATTCTCGCCCAGCCGCCTCGCCCGCATTCCGCTCCCGGTTCCGGCTCCCTCGTCCGGGGCGAGCTGGCCCCACCGCCCCTCCTCCCCGTGGCCAACCGGCCCCTCCTGGAGCACGCGCTCGAATGGCTCGAGGCGGGCGGTGTCCGGGAGGTGGCCGTGCTGGCGCCCAACGGGCAGTCCACGCGGAGCAGCGGAGCGGTGGCCCGTGCGGGCTGGCGCTTCGACCTCACCTGGCTCGAGCGCTCGGCCGGTGACGGGATGGGCGCCTCGCTGGCCGGGCTCGAGGAGTACCTGGACGGCGAGCCCTTCGTGCTCCACCTGGCCGACAGCCTCTCCCGCCAGAGCCTGCCCGCGCTCATGCGCGACGAGGAGGCCGGCGACGGCGAGGCCGTGCTCTTCGTCCAGCAGACCGCAGCTCACGGCGGCGGCGTCGTGGACCTGCGGTCGCGCCGGTCCGCCTCCCCCTTCGCCGATCACTGCGCGCCCGCCGGGGTCGCCGTCCTGGGGCCCGGGGTGGTGGAGGCCGCGGCCGGCGCCGATCCCGCGCCGGGACACGAGCTCGAGCACCTTGCCGACTGCCTGCTCCGCGGCGGCGGCCAGGTTCGCACCCGGCGCGTGGGCGAGTGGTGGCGCTTCGGCCACGACGCCGATGCCCTTCTCGAGGGCAACCGCTTCGCGCTCGAGGGCATCCGCTCGGACCACGCCGACTGCGCGATGACCCGATCGAGCGTTCAGGGCCCCGTGATCGCCCACCCCACCGCCGAGATCGACTCGAGCGTGATCCGGGGCCCGGTGATCATCGGCCCCGGGGCGCGGATAACCCACGCCTACGTGGGCCCCTACACGTCGATCGGCCCGAACGTGGTGGTCGAGGGAGCCGAGGTGGAGCACTCCATCCTGTTTCCCGGAGCGCGGGTCCAGCATCTGTCCGGCCGGCTCGAGGCGAGCGTCATAGGCGCCGGCTCCCGGGTTTTCCGCGAATTCCGGCTTCCGCGTGCGCTGCGCGTTACCGTGGGCGACGGCGCCGAGGTATCAATCGCCTAACCCGCGTCGTGACGCGATACGCGGCTGTGTACGTCATCTAAATACTAGGGCGACCACCCTAGTGCAGCGCTAACCCACCGGGCGTAGGGTCGCTCTTCTGGTCATTCGTGAGCTCAGGGATGGGCTGCGAGACGTATCCGTACCGATCCGTGGGGGACTCGTGGGTATGAGTGGAAGGCTCGATGTGGACGCCGCATCGTATGCCGCACCTGGACGTTTCTCGCGCCGCGCCGACGAGCCGGATCTCGTTCGCCGGGCTGTGGCCCGCGCCAAGGAGGGCGACGTCTCCGCACTTCACTTCCTCTACGTCCGCTTCGCCGACGACGTGTGCAACTACGTGCGCGGCATCGTCCGCGACCCTCACGAGGCCGAGGACGTGACCCAGAACGTGTTCGCCAAGCTGATGACGGCGATCCGCCGCTACGAGGAGCGCGAGGTGCCCTTCGCCGCCTGGATCCTCACGGTGTCCCGCAACGTGGCCCTCGATCACGTGCGCGCCCGCCGGCAGATCCCGGTCGAGGAGGTCCGCACGAGCGACGAGGGCCACGAGCAGGTCGGGCTTCGAGCGCTCGCAGTGCCTGCGCGAGGCGCTGTCGGGTCTTCCCGAGGAGCAGCGCCAGGTGCTGATCCTGCGGCACATCGCCGGGCTGTCCCCGGGCGAGATCGCCCTCCGCCTGGGCAAGTCCGAGGGCTCGATCCACGGCCTGCACCACCGCGGCCGCGGAGCTCTCCAGATCGCGCTGCGCGATCTGGACGCCGCACCCGTTACGGCCTAGGCGCGGTGCGCAGCCTGATCGGTGATCAGGCTGAGCACCCACAGCCAGGATCTCAGCGTTCTTCGTGGTCGGGCGCCGGCGTGTGCTCATCCGTGGGGATGCGCGTGGCCACGCGGCCCGAGTCCAGGTCGGCCATGAGGTAGAGAGCGGCGTGCTCCACGAGCCGCTCGACGGTCACGCGCTGGCGCTTGGCCTCGACGTCGACCTCGTCCCACGTGTGGGGGTCCAGCTCCAGCTCGAGCTCGATCGTCTTGGCCGAAGCCTCGCGAGCGAAGCGCGGAACGCGGAGTGCGGGACGCCCCGAGGGACGGTCCTCCAGGTAGTACACGGTGGCCTGGCCCACCAGCTCGGCCGTGGACACGGAAAGCCGCCCGGCCTCCACCTGGAGCGTGGCCTGGCCGAAATCGTCCAGCGCGAGTGTGAGACTGCGTCTCATAGACGAGGGTGCGAGCGAAGCTGCGCACCTCCGGGGTATATCGACGGAAACGGACTGGGCTCTTGAGTCTCTTCCGTCTCACCCCGCATCGTCCGCGTGTTTTGCCCCGGCCGGGCGGCCCCGAAACGTTACCCGGGGGCCGCCGGCGGCGGCTCAGTCCGGGTCGCCGGGCGGCGGAAGCGGGCGCGGCGAGCGCCTGCGCCAGCTCGGCTCGCGAGGAGATCCCGAGCTTGCCGTAGGTGTGCTTCAGGTGCCACTCCACGGTCTTCAGGGTCACGTACAGAGCGTCCGCGATCTCCCGGTTCGACATGCCCTCGGCGGCCAGGCCGGCCGTCTGGAGCTCCCTGGGGGTCAGGGCCTCGAGCCCGTGGAGCGCGGTGCGCCGCGGGCGGGCGCCCGCGGCGGTCACCTCGCGCATCGCACGGCGGGCCAGCTCCGCCGCGCCGCAGCGCTGGGCGAGGTCGAGGCCGCGGCGCAGCGGCTCGCGGGCATCGCGCGGGCGCCGCACGCGCCGTCAGCGCCGAGCCGAGCTCCACCAGTGCCCGGGCCCGCTCCAGCGCGGTGGGCGAGTCCTCCAGGCAGCGCCACGGCCTCCTCGAGCAGCTCGACCGCACGCGCGCCCTCCTCCATCCCGGCCAGCGTGCGCAGGGCCCGGCCGACCGGCCCGGGA
Source organism: uncultured Thermoleophilaceae bacterium (assembly GCA_963752455.1). GTDB lineage: Bacteria > Actinomycetota > Thermoleophilia > Solirubrobacterales > Thermoleophilaceae > JACVRW01. Next base: position 329,034 of record CAVVYE010000008.1, on the reverse strand, counting down.
GCGCCGAAGTCGCGCGCGAGCGAGAGCTCCTCCTCGGCCAGCAGCCGCGCCTCGTCGTGGTCGCCGAGCGACCCAGAGGGCCCGCGCGGCCCCGGAGCGCCACGGCAGCACGGACGGGTTCGGAGCGCCGGCCGCGCCGAGGATCTCGCCGCAGGCCATGAAGTCGGCCAGCGCCTCGTCGGGGCGCTGCCCAGGAGGTGCACCCGGCCGCGCCCGGCGAGGTACGAGAGCCGGGAGAGCGCGTCCTCGCGCGTGGAGCTCGCCGGCCAGCTCGATCTGCTGCTCGGCGCCCCTCGAGGTCACCGCCCTCGATCAAACATTCGGCCAGGAGCGCCCGGGCGGAGGCCACCGCGAGGCCCCACCCATGCCGCTGTCCGGCGAGAGCGTCGCGCGCCGCGGCGGCCGCGGCCGCCACGCGGCCTCGGCGCATGATCGCGTAGGCGCTGAAGTGCGAGGCGGTGGCCAGACCCAGGGCCGACCTCGCGCGAGCGGGCGTCGTCCACCGCGGCGGCCAGCGCCGCCTCGGCCATCTGGAGGTGCTCGGAGATGGTGAGCGCGGCCGCGGCGAGGTAGTAGGCGATGCCGTCCGCGGTGTCGTCGTCGAGCAGGGCGCCACGGGCCAGGGCGCCGCTGGCCAGCTCGAGCGTGCGCTCGCGCGGCTCGCCGCGAAGAGCGGCGTCGATGGCCAGCTCGGCGAGCAGGGCGCGGTCGGTGGCCGTCCCGGCCCTCGGCGGGCGCCTCGCGCGGCCTCCGCCACCACGCCCGCCCTGCCGCGGAGCATGCGCAGCACGGTGGCGCGGCCGGCACGCAGCAGCCCGCCCAGGTCGGACTCCTCGGCGGCGTCGCGCACCCCCAGCTCGAAGGCGGCCGCCGCGTCCGAGAGGCGGCCCAGCGCGAGCAGGGTCCGGCCCGCGTCCAGCGCCGCCCGCGCGCGCTCGTCCGCCTCGGGCAGGCGCGCGATCGCGTCCGTCAGGCGGCCGGCCGCCTCGGCGGAGCCGGTGATCGCCTCCGCCCGTCCCGAGCTCCAGCAGCACGTGCGCCCGCTCCTCCGGCGACGACGGCTCCTGCCGGGCCCGCTCGAGCAGCTCCACGGCGCGAGCGGCGTCGCCCTGCGCCAGAGCGCGCGCGGCGCGGTGCGGCGCAGCACCGCGATCACCCAGTCGCCGCCGCCGCGGCTCGCCTGGAGCAGGTGCGCGAGCCACGGCCTCCGGGTGAGCGTCCTCCTCCGCCAGCACGCGGGCGGCCCGCAGGTGCGCCTCGGCGAGCACGCCCGCGGGGAGCGAGGACCGCACGGCGGCCTGGACGGCCGGGTGCACGAAGGTGAGCCCGTCCTCGCTCGGCGAGCACGCCGGCCGCGGCCAGCCGGTCGCCCATCCGCGCGGCCTGCGCCCGGTCGAGGCCCGGCCAGCGCCGCGGCGTGCCGCGGCTCGCTGCCCGGACCGAGCACCGCCGCGGCCTCGAGCAGATCGGCCGCCTCGGGGGCGAGCGCGCGGGCACGGCGCATCACGGTCCCGGCCACCGACTCCGGGGCGGCGGCATGCACGGTGGCGGCCGCCGCGGCGCCTGGGCTCCACCCCGCGCGCGGCCAGGTCGCGCGCAAGCTCGCCGATCAGCCAGGGATTGCCGCCGCTGGCCTCGTGAACCGCGGCGCAGAAGACGTCGTGGGCGTCGGGGAAGAACGAGGCGCGCAGCCAGGCGGCGGTGGCCTCGACGCCCAGCGGCTCCAGGCGGCACCTGAGCGTTGCCGGGCCGGCCCAGAAGCTCGCCCAGCGCATCCGGATCCACGCAGTCCACCGCCGATCCCGGCGGCCACGAACATGGCCACGGGCAGTCCGGAGATCGCGGCCCGCCAGGTAGAGCAGGAAGCGCAGCGTGGTGGCGTCGGCCGCGTCGGCGTCGTCGATGGCGAGCACCAGCGGCCCGGCGGCGGCCATGTTCACGGCCAGGCGGTACACGCCGTGCACCAGCGCGGCGGCGTCGCCGGAGTCGGTGGCCGCCCCGGGACCGGTCTCGAACAGAGGCAGGGCGGTGGCCGCCGGACCGCGAGAAGCAGCCGCTCCCGCTCGTCCTCGCCGGCTGACGAGGACGCGGGACTCGAAGAGCTGAAGCGCCACCCCCAGCTCGAGCTTCTGCTCGAGGTCCCGGCCGCTCGCCACCAGCAGTTGCAGCCCCGCGCTTGCGGGCCTCCCGGGACACGACGTCGAGCACCGCGGACTTGCCCGATCCGTGCGGGCCCTCCACGGCGACCACGGCGCCCGCGCCCGGCGGCCAGGCCGTCGAGCGCCGCCGGTGACGAGCGCGATCACCGGCTCGCGCTCGAATAGCGCGCCGTCGGCGGCAGGTGCCTCGTGGGGCCGTTCGGTCTTGGCTCGCGCTTCCAAAATGACTGTCGGGACACCGCGCGCGGCGATCCGCCGGCCGCGTACCCGAGGGGAGGTGACGTCCCGCGTCCAGCCTAAGGCCGCTCCGGCTGAGCGCAAGTGCGTGCTTCGCGGCGTAACCGGCGACCCCTGCCGGGGTACGCAGGCGACCGTGGCTCCGGAAACCGCCCTCGAGCGCGCCGAGGACCTGGCCGCACGGCTCCTCCCCGACCGCTCCCCGAAGCGCCGGATGCTGGTGATCGTCAATCCGTACGCCACCACGGTGTCCGACCGGCTGAAGAACCTGGTGGTCTACGCGCTCCAGTCCCGCTACGCCGTGGAGGCGATCGACACCGAGAAGCGCGACCACGCCACGCGCATCTGCCGCGAGGCCGCCAGCGAGGGCTACGACGTGGTGGTGGCCTTCGGCGGCGACGGCACGGTGAACGAGGCCGCGAACGGCCTGGCCGGCACCGAGACGCCGCTCACGGCCCTGCCGGGCGGGTCCACGAACGTGTGGGCGCGCACGCTCGGGATCCCCAACGACGTGGTGGACGCCACCGAGCACCTTCTGCGCATGGCCGACGACTTCCATCCCCGCGCCGTGGACCTCGGGCAGGTGAACGGCCGCCACTTCGTGTTCTCCTCGGGCATCGGCCTGGACGCCAGCGTGGTGGAGCGCGTGGACGCCCACCCACGCCGCAAGGCCCGTTTCGGCGCCTGGTACTACAGCTACGCCGCGGTGGGGATCTTCAACCGCCGCTACCTGATCCGGCCCCCGCGCGTGAGGGTGCTCGCCGGCGGCCAGGAGCTGGAGGGCGTGACCGTGATCGTCCAGAACTCCGATCCGTTCACCTACTTCCGCCGCCGCCCCATCCGGGTGGCCGAGGGCGCGGGACTGCAGAACGGGTCGCTCTCGCTGGCCGTGCTGCGAAAGGCCACCCCGTTCGAGCTGCCCACCCTGATCCCGCGGCTGCTGTCGGGCAAGGACGGCGCCGTGGCCCGCCACCGCCAGGTGGTGAGCCTGCCCTTCCTCGACACGGCTCGGGTCGAGTCCACCGACGGCGACCCCGTTCCCGGTGCAGGTGGACGGCGACTTCATCGGCGAGCACGAGTCGGCGGAGTACCGCTCGGTGCCGCGCGCGCTGATGGCCGTCTCGTAGGGGCCAGGGAGGAGCGCAGCCCGGGCGCCGGCCGGGCGAGCACCGGACCACGAACTACGTCGTGGGTGTGATGCGGTACGCGTCGAACACCGAGTCGATGTTCCGCAGGCGGGTGACGCAGGTCTTCAGCGCCGCGGTGTCCCCCACCTCCACCACGAACCGGTTCTTGACCATCGGGTGCACCACGGTGCAGCGTGCCTCGAGGATGTTGATGCCGGTCTCGGAGAAGGCGCGGGACAGGTCCTCCAGCAGCCGGTGGCGGTCCCAGGCGTCGATCTGGATCTCCACCCGGAAGGAGCTCGTGGTGTCCCCCTCCCACTCCACCTTGGTGAAGCGCTCCGGGCTCTTCATCAGCGCCTGGGCGTTGGGGCAGCGCCTCGTGGTGGATCGTGATGCCCTTGCCGAGCGAGATGTAGCCCACGATCGGGTCCCCGGGCACCGGGCCGGCAGCACTTGGCCAGCCGGAGCATCACGTCGGTCACGCCGTCGACCTTGATGCCGTAGGTGGACGAGGCGGCCGTCTTCTTCGGCGTCTCCTTGCGCTCCAGCAGCTCGGTGGCCGCCGAGGCCGGCTCCACCGCCGACTCGCCCTCCTTCAGCCGGTTCATCAGCTTGGAGGTGACGGTCTTGGCCGAGATCTTCGACTGGCCGAGGGCGATGTAGAAGTCCTCGCCCTTCTGGAAGCCCATCTCGCGGATCACGTCCGCCAGGAGCGGCGAGCCCACGATCTTCTGCGACGGGAGGCCGGCGCGCTTCAGGTTCTCGTGCAGGATCTCGCGGCCGCCGCGCTCGGAGTCCTCGCGGCGCTCGCGCTTGAACCAGGCGCGGATCTTCGACTGCGCGCGTGTGGTCTTGGCCAGCGAGAGCCAGTCGCGCGACGGGCCGCGCTCCTTCTTGGAGGTGAGTACCTCGCAGATGTCGCCGGAGCTCAGCTCGTAGTGGAGCGGCACGATCTTGCCGTTCACCTTCGCGCCCACGCAGCGGTGGCCCACGTCGGTGTGCACCGCGTAGGCGAAGTCGAGCGGCGTGGCCCCGGAGGCCAGCGACTTGACCTCGCCCTTGGGCGTGAACACGAACACCTCGTCCTCGAAGAGGTCCGCCTTCAGCGTCTCGGCGAACTCCTGCGGGTCCTTGGTCTCGTGCTGCCAGTCGAGGAGCTGGCGCAGCCACTCCACCTTCTCCTCGGGCGGGCGCGGTGCCGTCCGCCTTGTAGATCCAGTGCGCGGCCACGCCGAACTCGGCGGTGCGGTGCATCTCCTCGGTGCGGATCTGGATCTCGAGCGGCCTGCCCTCGGGCCCGATCACCGTGGTGTGGAGGGCCTGGTACATGTTGAACTTGGGCATCGCGACCCAGTCCTTGAAGCGCCCGGGCAGCGGCTTCCAGAGCGAGTGGATGACCCCGATCGCGCCGTAGCAGTCCTTCACCGACTCGACGATCACCCGCATGGCCGTGAGGTCGTAGATCTCGTTGAACTCGCGGCCCTTCTTGGTCATCTTCGAGTAGATCGAGTAGAAGTGCTTGGCCCGGCCGGAGATCTCCGCGGTGATCCCCACCGCCGTGCAGCTCCTTCTCCAGGTAGTTGCCCGCCCGGCCCACGTAGGCCTCGCGCTCGGTGCGCTGCTGGCTCACCAGCTGCTTGATCTCGTTGAACTTGCGCGGGTGGAGGGTGTTGAACGCGAGGTCCTCCAGCTCCCACTTGATGGCGTGGATGCCGAGCCGGTGCGCCAGCGGGGCGAAGATCTCCAGCGTCTCCTTGGCCTTCTCGCGCTGCTTCTGCTTGGGCATGGAGCCCAGCGTGCGCATGTTGTGGAGGCGGTCGGCGAGCTTGATCAGGATGACCCGGATGTCCCGGGCCATGGCCACCATCATCTTGCGGTAGTTCTCGGCCTGGCGGTCGTCGCGGCTCTGGAAGGTGACTCCCGAGAGCTTGGTGACGCCGTCCACGAGCGCCCCCACCTCCTCGCCGAAGTCGGTCACCACCTCGTCGAGCGACGCGCTGGTGTCCTCCACCGTGTCGTGCAGGAGGGCGGCGCAGAGCGTCTCGGTGTCGAGGCGCATCCCGGCGCAGATCTTGGCCACGCCCACGGGATGGACGATGAAGTCCTCGCCGCTCGCCCTGCGCTGGTCCGCGTGGCGCTCGCAGGCGAACACGAACGCCCTCTCGACGAGGTCTCGGTCCACCGGCTCGACCGACTCGCCGGCGTGCTCCTCCACCACGGCGAACAGGTCCGCCAGCAGGACGCGCTGGTCCTCGGTGAGCTGCTTGGCGGTGGTCACGGCCACGGCGCCGCCGTGCTCGTCCACCCGAGCGCGATCGATGTCGCGCGTGGACGACCGCCCGTTGCCGGCGCGTGTCTTGCGCCGCGGCGTCCGCTTCTTGGCTGGGGTGCCCGCCATCGTTCCGATTCTAAAGCCGTATCGGCCGATTCACCCCGTCAGCGGAGCGGCGTCGGGCGCTCGGCACGGCAGGAAGCGACGGCCACGCGGCTGCGGGCGCGGCGACGGCGCGCCGCGCGCCGCCGAGGACGCGCGGGTGATCTCCGCCAGACGGTCGCGCGCCGCGCGGAACTCGGCCGAGAGCTCCAGATCCACCCGGGGGGTGTCCAGCACCAGGCAGGCCGGTGGGTCGAGCGACAGCTCCACCAGCTCCAGCTCGTCGAGCACGCGCAGCAGGCGGGCGCAGTGCGCCGCGGTGCGCGGATAGCGACCCTCGCCCCGCAGCGCCCCCTCGAGCGCCTCCGGCGTGGCCTCCGGGCCGAGCGCCCGCAGGCGCGCGGAAGCATTCCGTGAGGGCGGGGCGCAGCTCGAGCTCAGCCCGCCAAACCGCCAGGGCGAACTCCGCCTCGGGCGCACCCCAGGCGAGGTGCGCCGTGGGCGCGCTGCCCAGAAGCGGATCGGCCGCGCCCGCCCGGGGGCGGGTCCAGCGCCACCAGGTGATCGAACCCCTCCGCCAGCGCGGGGCGCTCGGCCAGCGCGGCCCACGAGACCACGGCCAGGCCGTCCGGATCGAGACCGGCCACCAGCGCCTCCAGCGAGCTCCGGCGGCGTGGAACGTCGGCCACACCCACCAGCACCCGCTCGCCACTCGTGATCAGCTCGCCCACGACCCCGGCGAAGCCGCACCCCCTCCGATCGATGGCATGCTCCGGTGCTCGCCCGATCACCGATCGGGCTCCGCTCCTCGCTGGGCTGCTCCGGGCTTCCATCAGGCGTCACGAGGTGAGGCCAGAACTCCTCGTCCTCGCCCAGCGCCCGCAGCCGCCCGGGCCGGCTGGCGCACAGCGCCCGCATGACCAGCCGCGGCTCCACCACGCCGTTCCAGCGGTTGCGCTCCAGGCGGACCACCAGGTCGTGGGGCTCGGTGGCGGCCACGCCGAGCGACGCCGGCGACGATCCGAAGGCCACGCCCCGGGAGCGCGAGCCTCCGGCGGTGACCAGGTTGAACCGCGCGTGCTGGCGCTCCTCGCCCATGCCGGACACGCCCTCGAGCCGGGCGCCGGGCACGAGCAGGTTGGGCTGCGGGTTCCCGGCGCCGAACGGCCGCATGCGCTCCAGCTCCTCGGCCAGCTCGAGCCCGAGGGCGCCGCCGGCCACCACGGCGTCCACGCGGTCGCAGGGGATCAGGTCCTCCGGGCACAGCTCGCCTCCCGCGTGGGCGGCGAGCGCCCGCCGGAAGGGGTCGAGCGAGTCCGCATCGAGCTCCACCCCGGCGGCCATCCGGTGGCCGCCGAAGCGGGTGAGGTGCGTGGCACACGCATCGAGTCCGGCGTGAAGGTCGTAGGCGGAGATGCTGCGCCCGGAGCCCCGTCCCGAGCCGTCCTCCATGGAGATGACCACGCACGGCCGGCGCCAGCGCTCCACCAGCCGGGACGCCACGATCCCCACCACGCCCGGGTGCCACCCCTCCCCCGCCACGACGATCGCGGCGGCGTGCGCCTGCGGTGCGCACGCGCCCTCGGCGGCGAAGAGGATCCGGGTCTCGGCCTCGCGGCGGTCGAGGTTGAGCAGGTCGAGCTCGCGGGCCACCTCGGCGGCGCGGGCCTCGTCCTCGGTGAGCAGCAGCTCGAGCGCGGCGTCGGCCCGCTGCATGCGCCCGGCGGCGTTGATCCGGGGGCCCAGCCGGAACCCGAGCGTGTGCTCGGAGACGTCCCCGGGGTCCACCGCGGCCACCTCCATGAGCGCACGCACGCCGGGGCGGCGGGCGCGGGCGAGCACCGCCAGGCCCTCCCTGACGATGCGGCGGTTCTCGCCGCGCAGCGGCACGAGGTCGCAGACGGTGGCGAGGGCGGCCAGGTCGAGGTCCTCTCGCCGCCTCCGCCGGATCCCTGCCGGCCGCCGACCGGAGGCCCTCGGAGAGCTTCAGCGCCACGCCGGCCGCGCACAGCTCGGGGCACCCGTATCCGCCCAGGGCGGGATGCACGACGGTGCAGTCCGGAAGCTCGGCGCCGGGACGGTGGTGGTCGGTGACCACCACGTCGAGGCCCGCGGCCCGCGCCGCGGCCACCTCGGCCACCGCGGTGATCCCGCAGTCCACGGTGATCAGCAGGCCCACGCCGGAGCCGGCCAGGCGCTCCACCGTGGCCCCCGACAGGCCGTAGCCGTCGTCGAAGCGGCTGGGGATCTCCCAGGTCGGGCTTCCGCCCAGCGCCCGCAGGGCACCCACCAGGATGGCCGTGGAGCACACGCCGTCCACGTCGTAGTCGCCGTGCACGGCGATGCGCGACCCGCGCTCCAGGTGGCCGAGGATCACCCCGCAGGCCTCGGACAGCCCGGGCAGGCTCATCGGGTCGTGCCGCTCCTCCGCGTCCAGGAACCGCTGCGCCTCCTCGGGGTCTCCCAGCCCGCGGCGGGCCAGGACGGCCGCCACCGTGGGGGACACTCCGAGCGCCCGCTCGAGTCGCAGCGCGCCGGCCACCTCATAGGGTGCGCTCGACCACCGCGACGTACACGTGTCCATCGGCGCCATTGTGGGGCCGCCCCCCGACGGAACGGGCGCGGCCCGGCGCTCTGGCTGCCGGTACTAGAGGTGTGAGCCGGCGCGCGTGAACCCGTGGTCCACGCCGGCGGCCTGGTCCACGCGGGCGCCCCAGAAGTACGAGACGGCGAGCCCGATCATCGAGCCGGGGATGGCGATGAGAGCCTGGATCAGGTGCGTGTCGTCGCGACCGGGAACGTGCGCTCCGTTCACGATGAACCCGAACAGCGTCGCGCCGATGATGGCCGCGAAGAAGGCCCCCACGATCCCGCCCCAGAAGCGATCGGGCAGGAACACCGTGAAGTGCCAGACGGCGATCCCCATCATCACCCAGACCACGAGTCCCACCGCTACCGCCTTCCGTGCTTCTTGCGGCGGTTGCCGCGCTTCGGCTGCTTGGACTTGGGCGCTCCCGCGCCGGCAGTGCTGGTCACCGAGGACCGCCGCGGACCGGGGTCGCCGTTCCCGGCGCCGTCCACGGGCGGCTTCGTCCGGCGGCCTCGGCCTGCTCGTCCGGCTCGTCCTGCTCCGGCGGCTCCTCCGCGCGGGCCACCCGCTGAGGGGCGGGCGCGGGCGGCGGCTCCGGGGTTGCCGGCGGCTGCTCCGCCGGCGCCTCGTCCACCGCCGGCTCATCCTGCGGCTCCTCGGGCTCGGGGCGCGGCGGCGTGGCCACCGCGGCTCCGGCTCCGGTCGGCTCCCGCTCCGCGGCGGAGGTGCCCCGCCCGCGCCGGTGCGGCGTGCGCGCCGGGCGGTGCGCCGGGCGCGAGGCGTGACGGGAGCGCCGCCGGTCTCCTCTTCCTCCTCGTCTCCGAGGCTCGAGGTGGCGAACGCCGGCACCTCGCCGCCGTGGTCCTCCATCACGAGCTTGCGCCTGCGCATGTACACGCGCTCGCGTTCCTTCCACTCCACCAGGACCGGGGTGGCGATGAAGATCGACGAATACGCGCCGGACGCAACGCCCACGAGGAGCGCGAACGCGAAGTCCCGCAGGGTCTCGCCGCCGAACAGCATCAGCGACCCCACCGGCATCAGCACCACGAAGCTCGTGGCCAGGGACCGCGTGAAGACCTCCGACATCGAGCGGTTCGCGATCTGGGAGAACGTGGCCCGCGGCATTCGCGGCACGTTCTCGCGGATCCGGTCGAACACGATGACCGTGTCGTAGAGCGAGTAACCAAGGATGGTGAGCAGCGCCGCGACCGTCGACGTCGTCACCTCCCGGTCGGTGAGGGCGTACACGCCCGCCGTGATCAGGATGTCGTGCGCGAGCGCGATCAGGACCGGCACCGCGAACTTGAACTCGAACCGGAACCCGATGTAGAGCGAGATCAGCAGCAGTGACGCGAACACGGCGATGATCGCCGTGCGGGCGATCTGCTCGCCGAAGGTCGGCCCCACCGAGGTGGCCGAGAAGTCCTGTTGCGTGACGCCGAAGTCCTTGTCGAGGGCCTGCTCCACCCGCTGCACCTGACCCGGGTCGAGCTGCTTCACCGCGATCTGGATCACGTTGTCGCCGAGCTCGGGGTCGTCGACCTCCTGGATCTTCGCGTCCGCGTAGCCCAGCGGTTCGAGCGCCTTGCGCACGTCGTCGGCGCTCGCCTGGCGCTCCAGCGGAGTGGTGATGCGGGTGCCCGACTCGAAGTCGATGCCGAAGTTGATCCCCAGGGTGGAGATCGCGATGGCGCCCGCGGCCAGGATCACTCCCGAGAAGGAGAAGAACCAGCGCGACTTGCCCATGAAGTCGAAGCGCCAGCGGGGGCCCGCGTCCTCCTTCACGCCGAGCGCGCTCGGCCGCCGCAGGATGCGGCGTGCGCGCCATCGACCCGAGGATCGCCGAGGTGGCGAGCACGGCGGTGAACAGCGACAGCAGGGTGCCGATCAGCAGCGTGAGGGCGAAGCCCTTGATGCCCGCGGTGGCGAGCGTGAACAGGATGAAGGCCACCCCGATCGTCACCACGTTGGCGTCGATGATCGTCCGCAGCGCCTTCGTATAGCCGGTGGAGATGGCCGCGGGTATCGACTTGCCCGCCCGCACCTCCTCCTTGATGCGCTCGAACATGACGATGTTCGCGTCGGCCGCCACGGCCAGCGTGAGCACCATGCCCGCGATGCCGGGGAGCGTGAGCGTGATCGGCAGCAGCTTGATCACGGCGAACAGGAGCACGCCGTAGATCCCGAGCGCGGCCGTGGCCACCAGGCCGAGCACCCGGTAGAAGACGATCAGGAAGGCGACCGTGAGCAGAAGCCCGGCGAACCCCGCCAGGAGGCCCTGGTTGAGCGCCTGCTTACCGAGCGTCGCCGAGACCTGCGTGTTCGAGATCAGCTTCAGCTCGATCGGCAGGGCGCCGATGCGGAGGCTCTCGGCCAGGTCGTTGGTCTGGCCGATGTCGCCGATGTTCTCGATCTGCGCCCCGGTGCGGCCGTCGATGCCCTCCGGGTTCTGCACGTAGTCGATCGTGGCCAGCGAGACGATCTTGTTGTCCAGCGTGATCGCGAAGCGCTGGAAGGTCTGGTCGCGCGGCGTGCCGGCCTGGGGAATGATCTTGGACCCGCGGTCGGCGATCCGCGCGGTCACCCGGGCAAAGGCCTCGCGGCCCCTGTCGGTGAACTCCATCGTCACCACCGGCGCGTTCGTCGTCGGGTCGCTCTGCGCCTTCGGGTTCTTGATCTCGGTGCCGTTCAGCTCCGAGTCGTCCTCCAGCACGAAGAACCGCTTGATCTGAGCGGGCTGGTTGGGCACCCGCTCGGCCTCGACGATCGTGATGCCGCGCGGCACCTCGATGATCCGGGAGCCCGGCGGGCGGCCCGCCCGAGCCGAGCGCCTTCAGCTCCTCCTCGCACGCCGTGCCCTTGGCGTACTCGGGCGCCTTGCCGGCGGCGGGCTCGTAGTCGGAGAGCGTCTCCTTGCACGAGGTGCCCGGGTCGTAGTCGCCGGTGCGCACCGGCTGCTTGTCCGGCCCGATCGGGAGCTGGTCGGGACCGAAGAGGTAGTAGCGCGGCGTGGTGGTGGAGTCGTTCTGACGGTCGGCCTCGGCGGGGGTGAGGTCCGAGCCCGGCGGCACGTCGGTGGCCTCCGCCTTCGGCTTCTCCTTGGATGCCGCCTCGGCGGCGGAGTACAGCGCCTTGCTCCCCGCGTAGGGCGCGTCCGCCCCGCGGCCGAGCACGTTCGGCTCCCAGTCGTAGAACTGGAGCTGGGCGGTGGTGCCCACCTGCTGGATGGCGCGCTCCGCGTTCTGCACGTCGGGGAGGCCGACGGAGATCTGATCCGACCCGGAGCGCTGGATCTCGGGCTCGGACACGCCGAGCGCGTCGGTGCGCTTGCGGATCGTGTTGATCGCGTCGTCCACGGCGGCCGGCGTGACCTTCGGCACCTGCGGCGTGGGACGTCCCTGGTACACGAGCTCGATCCCGCCCTTGAGGTCGAGACCGAGCTTCGTGGGCTTGGTGGCGATCACCACGGCCGACGCGACGAGCAGCGCCAGAACGATCCCGAGGATCGCCACGTTGCGGTTGCGGTTGGTCATCTGGGCGTCAGCACCAGGAGCAGCCCGCCGTCGTCGTCGTACGCGGGGAAGATGTCCGCGGTGGCCGACTCGGCACGGTCGCCCTCCGCGTGCACGGTCACCGGCTTGTCGAGCACGCGCACGCCCCACTCGAGGGCGGTGTGGATGTGATCGTCGCCGCTGGAGAACTGGAGTCCGAGGACCTCCTCCACCGGCCTGCCGATCACGTCGAGGTCACCGAGCCCGGTCAGCTCCCGCGCGCCCCGCCCGGTGCCGATCAGCCTCGCCTGCTGGTCGAGCAGGAAGAAGGCGGCGTTGGGAGCGGGGTAGTAGTCGTCGAGCAGCTCGAAGAGGAAGCCGAAGCCACACTTCGAGCATGCTCGTGCCCGGCTCTGAAAGCCGGCCGTCCGTTCCGTGGAGACGGAACGATCTCCGCAGTTCGGGCAGATGAAAATCGGCATGAAGGCTTTAGGGTAGGCGGTGACCTAAATCTCAGGTTATTCATGGTCTAGAAGAGCCGCCGCGCCGCACCGGCCGGCCGCTCGACCCCCACGTGGTCGTACGCGGCGTCGGTGGCCACCCTCCCCCGCGGTGTGCGCATTATGAAGCCCTGCTGGAGCAGATAGGGCTCGTACACGTCCTCGATCGTGTCGGGCTCCTCGCCCACGGCCACCGCGAGCGTGGACAGCCCCACCGGGCCGCCGCCGAACTTCGCGCAGATGGCGTGGAGGATCTCGCGGTCGAGCCGGTCGAGTCCCGCCGCGTCCACCTCGAGCAGGTCGAGGGCCTCCCGCGCCACGCCGGCGTCGATCCGCCCGGTGCCCCGGACCTCGGCGAAGTCGCGGGCGCGCTTGAGCAGCCGGTTGGCCACCCGCGGCGTGCCGCGGGACCGCGAGGCGATCGCCTCGGCCCCCTCGTCGTCGATCTCCACGCCGAGGATGCCGGCCGAGCGCCGGACGATCTCGGCCAGCTCGCTCGGCTCGTAGAGGCCGAGGCGGTGCGTGACGCCGAAGCGGTCGCGCAGCGGCGTGCTCAGAAGGCCCGCGCGCGTGGTGGCGCCGATCATCGTGAAGTGGGGAAGGTCGAGGGTGACCACCCGGGCGCCCGCGCCCTGGCCCACGGTGATCGGCAGCTTGCGGTCCTCCATCGCGGGATAGAACGTCTCCTCCAGAGCGCGCGGGAGCCGGTGGATCTCGTCCACGAAGAAGACGCTGCGGGGCTCCAGCGCGGTGAGGTAGCTGGCCACGTCGCCCTTGCGCTCGAGGGCCGGCCCGGCCGTGCCCACGAACTCCGCACCGAGCTCCGAGGCCACGATCTGCGCGAGCGAGGTCTTGCCCAATCCGGGCGGACCGGCCAGGAGCACGTGGTCGAGCGCCTCGCCGCGCGCCTTGGCCGCCTCGATGAACACGGCCAGCTGGTCCTTGACCCGGTCCTGTCCGACGAAGTCCTCGAGGCGCTTCGGCCGCAGCGAGCGGTCGAGGTCATCCTCGGCGGCGAGCGGCGCCGGATCCTGGAGGCGCTCCACCCCGGGGGTGCGGATGCCGCTCACCGGGCACCCCTGAGCGCGGCGGCGATGAGGTCCTCGGGCGTGGCGCCCTCGGCCTCCAGAAGAAGGCTGTCCACCTCCTGCGGCGAGAACCCGAGGCCCATCAGGCCATCACGGGCGAGCGTGCGCGGGTCGTCGTCCGTGCCGCGGCGCACCACGATCTCCTCGCTCACGCGGCCGGCCACCTTCTCCCGCAGCTCCACGATGATCCGCTCGGCCGTGCGCTTGCCGATGCCGGGCACGGCCTGGAAGCGCGCGGCATCACCGGCGGCCAGCGCGTTCAGCAGCTCCCTCGGCCGGCCCCCGGAGAGCACGGCCAGAGCCACCTTCGGACCCACCCCCTGGACTCCGATGAGCATCAGGAACAGCTCGCGCTCGGACTCGGTGGCAAAGCCGTAGAGCTGCATCGCGTCGTCGCGGAGCACCAGATGGGCATGGAGCGTGCCCGGCTCGCCCACGCCCGGGGATCCGCTGAAGGTCTCGGCGGACACGGCCAGCCGGTAGCCCACCCCGGCGGCCTCGATCACGAGCTCGCCGGGGCGCCGGGAGATCACGGTGCCGGACACGGACGCGATCACGCCAGCGCCTCCGCCAGCGGGGCCCCGTTGGCGTGGCAGATGGCCACCGCCAGGGCATCCGCCGCGTGATCCGGCTCCGGCGGCTCGGAGAGGGACAGGAGCGTGCCCACCATGCGCTGGACCTGGGCCTTCTCGGCGCCGCCGCTGCCGCACACCGCCTGCTTCACCGACTGCGGGGTGTACGAGAAGCATGGGATCCCGGCCGTCCCGGCGGCCAGCAGCACCACTCCCCGGGCCTGCCCGACCGCGAACGCGGTGCGCACGTTGCGCCCGAAGTAGAGCTCCTCCACGGCGAGGGCCGCGGGTCGGTGCTCGGCGATGAGCTCGCACACGCGCTCGTGGATATGGGTCAGGCGAAGCTCCATGGGCGTGTGCGAGGACGTCTCGATCACTCCGCCGTCGAGCGCGGCCAGCGTGCGCCCGTGGGAGAGCACCACGCCGTAGCCCGTATTCGCGCTGCCCGGATCGATGCCGAGGACGACCACCATCCGACTGATTCTGCGCCCGGGTGCGGACGCCTTCAGATGGCATGGTCCGGTGCTCGCGCGATCACCGATCGCGCTCCGCTCCTCCCTCGGCCGCGCCTTACGCCGTCGCGAGGCGTTCGAGCACTGCCGCGTCCACGTCGAAGTTCGCGTGGACGGCATGCACGTCGTCGTGATCCTCGAGCGATTCGATCAGGCGCATCAGGGAGCCGACCCGATCCTCCTCGACCGGGGTGCGGGTGGTGGGGCGCATCGACAGCTCGGCGGACTCGAGCTCCACCCCGGCGGCCTCGAGCGCCGCGCGCACCGCGGCCAGCTCGGCGGGTCCGGTCACGATCTCCCATACGTCGCCGTCCAGGCTCAGGTCCTCGGCACCGGCGTCGATGGCGGCGAGCAGGTCCTCCTCGCCGTAGCGCAGCCCGTCCACCACGACCTCGCCCTTCTTCTCGAAGATCCAGGCCACCGAGCCCGGCTCACCCAGGCTGCCACCGGCCTTGGTGAACATGTTCCGCACCTCGGAGCCCGTGCGGTTGCGGTTGTCCGTGAGGGCCTCGACCAGAATGGCCACCCCGCCCGGGCCGTAGCCCTCGTAGAGGATGCTCTCGAAGGTCTCGCCCTCGGAATCGGCGCCCGTGCCCTTGGCGATGGCCCGTTCGATGTTGTCCTTGGGCATGCTCGCGTCGCGCGCCTTCTGAATCGCGAGCGACAGCGAAGGATTCCCCTCAGGGTCCCCCCCGCCCTCGCGCGCGGCGACCGTGATCGCGCGCGTGAGCTTCGTGAAGAGCTGGCCGCGCTTGGCGTCCACGGCCTTCTTCTTGTGCTTGATCGATGCCCACTTGGAATGACCCGCCATATTGGCCAAGAGACTATCCGCAGGTGGGCCATCACGAACATGGGCCGATCGTCGGCGGTGAGCATGTCCGGTGCTTGGACGCGATCACCGATCGTCGCTGCAGCTCCTACCGTGTAGCCCTCGACGGGCCGCCGCCCTACAGGACCAGGAACTTCCCGTCGCGCTGCAGCTCCTCGCCGTCAACGGTCAGGGATCCGCCCTCGCGCAGGTCGCACACCATGTCCCAGTGCACGGCCGAGCTGTTCTCGCCGCCGGTCTCGGGATACGACATCCCGATGGCCAGGTGCACCGTGCCGCCGATCTTCTCGTCCAGCAGGATCTCGCGCGTTCCGGTGGCGATGCCGAAGTTGGTGCCGATCCCGATCTCGCCCAGGCGCCGGGCGCCGTCGTCGGTGTTCAGCATCTCGATCAGGAACTCCTCGCCGCGGGCGGCGGAGGCGTCCACCACCTTGCCGTCCTTGAACTCGAAGCGCACGCCCTCGACCTCGCGGCCGCCGTACCCGGCGGGGAACGAGAAGGACACGGTGCCGTTCACCGAGTCCTCGATGGGCCCGGTGAAGAACTCCCCGTCGGGCATGTTGTGCTCGCCCGCGCACGGGATCCACAGCCGGCCCTCGACGCCGAGCGTGAGGTCGGTGCCCGGTGCCTTGATGTGCACCTCGCTGCGGCCGTTGATCCACTCGGCCAGCCGCCGCACGTCGTTCGACTGGCGCTCCCACGCCGTGACCGGGTCGCCGTCGCTGACCAGGCACGCGGAGTAGAAGAAGTCCTCGTACTCGCGCAGGGACATGCCCGCCTCGGCGGCGTAGGCCTCGTTGGGGAAGAGCGTGAGCGACCAGCGGTGCGTGCCCTCGGCGGCGCGCTTCATGCTCGCGTCCATCAGCGGCTTGCGGGCCTTCTGGGCCCGCGCCTGACTCGCCGGATCCGCGTGCTGGAGCTCGCGCGGGTTCACGTCGGCCATGATCACGATCCGTACGTCCGACTCCTCGGCGACCCACTTCGCGGGGGGCGCCACCCAGTCGAGCTGATCGTCCGAGGCCAGCTGGAAGAAGGCGGCCTGAGCGCCGGTCGTGGAGAGCTGGATGATCGGGTACCCGCCGGCCCGGAGCACCTCCTCGTACACCGCCTGCACCAGGACCTCGGCGGCGGTGGTGGACTGGATCACGCACACGTCGCCCTTCTGCACCCGGGTCGAGTAGCGGACGAGGATCTGCGCAAGCGCCTCGGCGCGCTGGTCTCTCATTCGGGGGGGCCTCCGTTGGTCGGGATGAGCCAGCGATGCACGCTGAGATCGTCGGTGAGCTCGGGGTGGAACGCCACGGCGAGGATGTTCGACTGGCGCACCGCCACCGGGTGGCCGTCGAGCGCCGCCAGGACCTCCACGCCCTCGCCGTGCGACTTTACCCAGGGGGCCCGGATGAACACCGCTCGCAGGGGTCCTATCCCCTCCACCTCGAGGTCGGCCTCGAAGGAGTGGAGCTGGCGCCCGAAGGCGTTGCGCTCGGCCGTCACGTCCAGCACGCCGAGGTGGTCGCGGTCCAGCAGGATCATCCCGGCGCAGGTGCCGAGCACGGGCTTGCCGCTCCCGGCGAACGCCCTGAGCGGCTCGGCCAGCCCCTCGCGCTCCACGCCGATCGTCATGGTCGTGGACTCGCCCCCGGGGATCACCAGGCCGTCGAGCCCCTCGAGCTCCTCGCGGGTGCGCACCGCCCGCGGCTCGGCGCCGAGCTCGCGCAGTACGTCCATGTGCGCCTCGAAGTCGCCCTGCAGGGCGAGGACCCCGACGATGGGGTCGGTGCGCAGCCGGCCGAGCCGGCTGCTTCCGCCGACCGGGCTCACCAGCCGCGGTTCTGGAGCAGGCCGCCGCCGCCGGGCGCGTCGAGCGTCCCGATCTCGAGCCCGGCCATCGGCTCGCCCAGGTCGCGCGACGCGGCGGCCACGCGCTCCGGGTCCTGGAAGTGGGTGGTGGCCTCCACGATCGCCCGCCCGGTGCGCTCCGGATCGGCGGACTTGAAGATGCCCGAGCCCACGAAGTTGCCCTCCGCGCCCAGCTGCATCATCAGCGCGGCGTCGGCCGGGGTGGCGATGCCGCCGGCGCAGAACAGCACCACGGGCAGGCGGCCCTTCGCGGCCACCTCGCGCACCAGCTCGAGCGGCGCCTGGAGCTCCTTGGCCGCGGTGGGAAGCTCCATCGCGTCGAGGGTGGCCAGCCGGCGGAGCTCGCCGGTGATCAGCCGGATGTGGCGAACGGCCTCCACCACGTTTCCGGTGCCCGCCTCACCCTTCGAGCGGATCATGGCGGCGCCCTCGGCGATTCGCCGGAGGGCCTCGCCCAGGTTGGTGGCGCCGCACACGAACGGGATCCTGAAGGCGTGCTTGTCGATGTGGTGCGCCTCGTCGGCGGGCGTGAGCACCTCGGACTCGTCGATGTAGTCCACCTCGAGCGCCTCGAGGACCTGGGCCTCGGCGAAGTGGCCGATGCGCGCCTTGGCCATGACCGGGACGGTGACCGCGGCCTTGATCTCCTCGATCATCGCCGGGTTGGACATGCGGGCCACACCGCCCGCGGACCGGATGTCGGCGGGGACGCGCTCCAGCGCCATGACGGCCGCGGCGCCCACCTCCTCGGCCAGCTTCGCCTGCTCGGCGTTGACCACGTCCATGATGACCCCGCCCTTGAGCATCTCGGCGAGGCCGGCCTTGACTCTGAAGGTTCCGGTCTCCACGGCGACAATGGTACCCAGCGGGCGGGCGCTGCCTATGTATTACAAGGCGCGGGTGAGGGACCGGGTCAGGGTCCCGTCCATCCGGCCGCGTGGCACGGGAAAGCCCCGCAAACGTTCACCAACTGCCCGTCGATGCGCAGGAACTCCGAGATCTGGCGGCGGATCGCCGCCTCGGACTCGATCACCAGGTCGTGGGGGTCCACCCCGATCCGCGGCGGCGTGTTGGTGATCGGCGGCGCCGGGGTGCCGAGGCACTCGGGCGCGCCCGCGGCGCCGCACCCGGCGGGCCGCAGCGGGCCGATGTCCCACACCACGAGCGACGCGTCGCCGTCGTAGGGGAAGCGGTTGATGCGCGGGATGCCGAAGTAGGGCTCGCGGTCCGTGTGGCGCCCGGGGTCCACCGCCGGGAGGCGGATGTGGGAGCCGATGGTGCGCGCCTGGATCTCCGTGGCCAGGTTGGACACCTGGTGGTCCCCGAACGAGAGCAGCTGGAGCACCTTGTGCGGCGGGGTGTTCGGCGGCGGGTCGTCCGTCATGTGCCACGCGTAGCCGTTGGGCTCGCCCCGGTCCCAGAGGATCTGGATCAGCGAGAGCAGCAGCGGCCGCTCCAGCTCGTTCGTGTAGGAGGGATACAGAATCGACGCGTACACGTCGAAGTCCACGCTGCGGGTGAGCAGCAGGCTGTAGTTCATCGCGCCCACGTAGAGGACGGAGCGGTTCAGGTCAGGGGACACGGCGGTGAGCCCGCCGCCCGCGATCCCGCCCTGGCTGTTCCCGTAGTAGAAGAGGCGCCGCGTGTCGATCAGCGGCCTGCCGTCCCGCTGGAAGGCGGGGTTGGCGGCGAAGCCGCCGGGGTGGATCAGCGTCCGCCCGATGAACAGGAAGTCGAGGAAGCCCTGCTGGAGGCGGTCGGCCAGGCTCGGGAACCCGGACAGGTTCTGCAGGATGCCCACGGCGTTCGGCACGTCGTTCTCCGACATCCCGATGAAGTCCGCGCCGCACACGAGGACGTTGTTCTCGTTGCCCAGCTGCTCCACGTTGTCGGCCCCCACCTCGCCGGCGTCGCCGAAGAGGCCATGGCCGTAGAGGGACGGGCGCGCCGGAGCGTCGGGCGTGGCCGAGCGCGGGATGTTGCAGATGAACGTGGCCTCGTAGGTGTTGCCCGGAATGCGCTGCGGGAGGCCGTCGGGACCGAGCTGGTAGCGCGAGCCCGGCGGGCAGCCGGCCTGATTCAGGAAGCAGGGCACGGTCACGTGGCCCTCCACGCGGCGGGCCACGTTCGGCTGCTGCGCGGGCGTGTAGTCGATCACCCTGTCGATCGTGTACTTCGGCGACACGCCCTCCACGCGGAGGTTCTTCAGGTTGCGGTCGCCGAGCTCCGCGAACGCGCGGTCGCGGATGGACAGCATCCGCTCCGACAGCGAGCGCTCGCTGGACACGGTGAAGTCCCATGCCAGATAGAGGTCCCGGCGGTCGATGCCCGCGCGCCGAAGCGACCTGAAGATCGACTCCATGTGCCACCGGCGCTTCTCGAAGGCCCAGGAGTCGGTCCTCACCCCGTCTCGATAGAGCCTGAACGCGCGCCCCGCCTCGAGCTTCTTGCCGTCGGCGCCGCGCAGCTTTCGCAGCGCCACGATGTAGCGCTCGCCCTCGCGGAAGTTCTTGCCCGGGTGAATGGTCAGCGCCGTGCCGGCCGGCGAGGTGGCGTTCGAGTCGAGCTCCGCCCAGATCAGCTGCCGGTGCCCGGTGCGGGCGTTGATGACCACGATCGGCGCCTTCGGGTCATAGGCCCGTGCCAGGTCGGTGACCGGTACGGCGCCCGTGCGGGCGATGGCGGCCGGAGTGTCAAGGCCGGGGACCTTCAGCACGATGGCCTGGCCCGGGCTGAAGCCGTCCGAGCGGTTGTAGTCCGCCGGCTCGACGGGCACGCCCGAGCTGTTGCGCGGCATCATCGAGGCCTTGAGGTTGAGCTGGCGCCCCGTGCTGGTGTGCGCCGGCCGCGTGAAGTAGTCGTTGGGCCAGGGGAAGAGACACGCCGGGCCACCGAGCGGGTCGCAGCCCGGCGCCACCACGGGCGCGGGCACGACGTGGCGGGGGTGGGCCGATCGCGGGCGCGGCCGCGCACAGGCAGGCCACCAACAGCGCGATTGTCGCCACTCCCCTCCTCACGGGGCGGCGAGCCTAACCCATCGCGCGGGTGCCGTGAGCTACTTGAGGCGGAAGGCCTTGATGCGGTCCGCGTAGGCGGACTCGTCCAGCGCGTAGACCCCGTAGGCCAGTGCCTGGATCAGGCCGAGGAGCGCGGAGTGAGAGCGCACGTAGGCCGGGCTGTTCGACGAGTAGTAGAGCCGGTGGTCGGCCAGCTTGGCCACCTCGGAGAGCGTGGCGTCGGCGATGGCGATCGTGGCCGCCCGGCGGTTGCGTGCCAGCTTCATGGCGCGCACGACCAGCGGATGCGGGCGACCGGCGGAGAAGCCCACCATCACCGTGTTCTCGTCCACGCGGCCGAGCTTGGCCAGGCCCTCCTGACTCGGGCTGGCCACCACCTCGGCGCGCAGGTCGAGCAGCATCAGCAGGTGTCGCAGGTAGCTCGCGAAGAAGGCCATCTGGTCGGTGCCGCAGAGCACGATCCGCTCCGCGCGTGAGACCAGGTCCACGGCCGCGGCCACCTCGTCGCGGTCGATCCGCCGCGCCGTCTCGGCCACGTTCGTGTGGTCGGCGGCCAGGGCCGCCTCGAACTCGGTCTGGTCGATCGGGAACAGCGGCGGAGCCGATATCTCCACCTGCCCCTCACCCGACTCGCGGGCGCGCCGGTACTCGTCGCGCGCCGAGGACTGAAGCTCGGGAAAGCCGTCGAAGCCGAGTGCCTGCGCGAAGCGCACGACGGTCGAGCTCGAGGTGTTCGCTCGGCGAGCCAGCTCCTCCGCGGTGTGGAACGCCGCCTCCTCGAGGTGATCGACGATGTACTGGCCGACGTCCTTCTGAGAGCGAGAGAACTCATCGAAGCGCTGGCGGATCTCGTCGGAGAGGCTGAGTGCGGTGGTTGCGGAGCGGCTCACGGGCGACTGATTCGCCCGCCGC
Organism: uncultured Thermoleophilaceae bacterium; assembly: GCA_963752455.1. Taxonomy (GTDB): domain Bacteria; phylum Actinomycetota; class Thermoleophilia; order Solirubrobacterales; family Thermoleophilaceae; genus JACVRW01. The sequence goes on along the minus strand of CAVVYE010000008.1, from coordinate 307,763 downwards.
CGCGAAGTTCCTTCAGCCCCCGCGTACGCCTCTCGCTTGACCCGCTTGCCCAAAGAGGGTTAGGGTCGCCGACCGATGCCAACCAAGAGACTTCTGCCCCTCACCGCCGTGGGCCTCGCCCTCACCTTCGCCGGATGCACGCTCGACCGGCCCGACGACCCGGTGGTGCTCACGGGCGCGAACGTGCCCACGCTCTCGAGCGTCGCCGCCGGCGACGTGGTGGCCTTCCGCTGGGTGAACGGCTGGACGCAGCTTCCCGTCCAGGTGGACGAGCGCAAGCAGGTGAACTTCACGCAGGTCTACAACAACGCCCAGTCCGCGAACTTCACCACGACGGTGTACGCCGACGCCGGCACCTTCACGGGCGCGGACACGAATCCGAACGTGGACGCGGACGACGAGATCGCCTTCATGGCCCGGGACACCGGCCTCGAGGCACCGGGCGACGCCGGCGTTCCCGCGAACGTGGTGGCCGGCAGCGGCGTGAAGCTCCGCGTGCGCACCACCCTGGGCGGCACCAAGGACGGCTGGGTCTACCTCTTCAAGCGCAGCGGCGCGATCAGCCCCGGCGCCGGCCAGAAGTACGTGGACTACACCTTCAACCTGACGTCGGGCGACTACAAGACCACCTACAAGCTCGCCGCCGGGCCCAACCCCGAGAACTCCACGCATCACCACGCCGTACTACTCGACCCACTTCTCCGACCGCTGGCTGCGCGACGAGCTGAAGGTCAAGGCGGGGAACGCCACCGGCGTGGACATCCTCGACCGGGCCAAGGCCCGTCTCGCGCCCGGCAACTGCGGGCGCAGCGAGGACACCTTCAACGCCGGCGAGGGCGCGTTCATCGCCAACAAGAGCGGGCCGGTGCGCGCCATCCGCTCCTACATCGGCGCCAACAGCGGCCCGGTCACCCAGCGCGAGCACGTGTTCTACGAGCGCCGCGAGGACGTGCGCACGTTCCTCCGCGTGCACGCGGTGCCGGGGCCGCTCGACTACTTCGACTACTCCGCCGCCGCCAGCGGGATGACCTACAAGAACACGAACAACACCGGCGGCGTCACCATCAACGGCACGCCCGACTCGGTGACGGCCGGACCGCTCACCTGGGAGAGCGTGGACGGTCCGCAGGGCGGCCTCTCGATGGCGCACACGCTGGACACCGACATCGCCGGGCTCGCCACCACCTCGTACTACCTGGACGACAGCACGCCGGCCGCGACCGGTCCGGAGACGCAGTGCACGGGCGACAACCAGGCGATCGGCGCGAGCGGACCGTGGAGCAGCGCGGCCACGATCCCGAACACCGACCCGCGGCTCGACGCCGTTCAACAAGCTGAACTCCTTCCGCACGATCTACTTCGAGGCTCCGGGCAAGACCAACGGGCCGGCGCGCAGCGCCCAGGCGGCGCAGCGCGTTCCAGTTCAGCGCGTCGCCACTTCCAGCAGCCGGCCGCGGCGCGATAGCGTCGGCCGGCGCCTGCCCGGCAATCCGGAGCGCACGCTTCAGGACCCCGGCCCGCACCCCGGGCCGGGCCAGCGCCACGGACACGAGCGAGCGCCGGTCGGGCCACAGGCTGTTCATGAGCTCGTTGTCCGAGTCGGCGCACGAGTCCAGGTAGTGGGCCTGGCCGTCGGGCGGGTTCTCGGTGAGCTCCACGATCAGCTGCGTGCCCGGTGACTGCTTGCGGAACTCCTCGTCGAAGGCGATCTTGAAGGCGTAGCGCGACTCGCGCGCCACGAGCATGGTGGCCATGGCGAGCGTCCGGCCCGCGCAGCGGAGGGCCATGAGCTCCACCCGGCCCTGTCGGGCGAAGCCGCGGCACATCTCGGTGAAGAAACGAGCGTGCGACGCGTCGGCGGCGAAGGCCGTGCCGGCCTCGCCCTTCCATCCCGACGCCTCGAGCGCGAGGAACTGGCTCACCGCGTCGCCGGCCGGGTCCAGGGACACCATCTCCACCTCGCCCCCGAGGCGCTCCTCGAGCCGCCGGCGGGTGCGCCGAAGGTCGGCGCGCCGGCTGGAGCTCAGCGGAAGCTCGGTTCGAATTGCCCGCGGGCGCGAAGGCCGCACGGTCGAAGTCGCGCCGCGCCACCGCCACCAGGTCGCCCCGGCCCACGCTGTCCTCCATGGCCTGCCAGGCCGCGCTCTCGCGCGACATCTGATCGAGCATCGTCACGCCGGAGAGACGCCCGCGCTGAGCCTCGGCCACGAGCTTGGGAAGCACGCGCTCGGCCCCCTCGGCCACGAGGGGCGTGCCGAGAAACGAATAGGGGGTCCGCCAGCCGGCGAGGACCGGCACCTGGAGCTTGGTGACGCGCTGGCTCACCGGGATGCACGCCGCCCAGTCGGAGCCCTCCTCGGCCACGAGCAGGCCTCCCCCACGCAGCCCGAGATGGCGCGCCGCGGGCAGCACGAACTCGGGCTCGAAGAACGGGTTGGTCTCCGCGCTGCGCGCGGCCAGCCCACGCCAGGCGCTCTCGGCGCTCTGGTCGAGTTGCTCGAGGGTCAGGAAGCGGGTGCGCATGGGATCACGGACACGCCGTCCATCGACGGTCCAAGTAATCCCTTCGGCCGCTCAGGGCGTTTCTTTAACCCAGGTCGAGGCGCGGCCGCCCGGGCGCGTGCGCCGGGGGCTGCTCCCCCACCACCCGCCACTCGCGCGACTCCCGGTTGAGCTCGTATCGCCAGCCGCACACGCCGCAGCGCACGGTGCCGCTCGCTCCCCCGTCGTCGGGCAGGCGGCGGTTCCATCTCCAGAACGGCACCGGCAGGTGGGCCCCGCAGTGCTCGCAGGCGAGCTCGTCCATGGCTGGCCGTTTCGCTGGGCCGCGCGCGCGACCTGCCGGCGACGGCAAGCTTGCAGGGCTGGGCATCATGACGGGGATGGACGACCCACTCACCGCCGAGCCCACCTCGAAGGGCGTGCTGTTCGTGCGCTACGGCATCCCCGCGGTGCTCATCGTGGCCGGGTTCGTGTGCTACGCGGTGGCGCCCGAGAGCTCGCGCAACGAGGGCTTTGCCCTGTTCGTGGGATCCGGGGTGTCGGTGCTCCTGCTGAACCTGCTGTACCGGATCGGCGTGAGCGGCGACGCGGACCGGGACCGCGAGAACGAGGCGCGCGAGTACTTCACCGAGCACGGCGCGTGGCCGGACGAGGACCGAGAGTCCGTCGCGCCGGCGCTGGAACCTCCCCGAGGGCGTGGCCACCCCGGAGTCCGAGGCGGAGGAGCGCGGCGCGCGGAGAGCGGCGCCTCCGACTAGGTAGCGTGCCGGTCGTGTCCAGCCAAGAGAAGCCACAGGTCGACGTCCCCGAGGGCCAGGCGCCCTCCTACCAGCTCGAGACCGATGACCTGGTGGTCGGGGACGGCGAGGAGGCGGTGGCCGGACGGGTCGTGGAGGTGCACTACGTGGGCGTCTCCTGGTCCACCGGCGAGCAGTTCGACGCCTCCTGGGACCGCGGCGACACGTTCAAGTTCGGCCTCGGCAAGGGCCAGGTGATCCAGGGCTGGGACCAGGGCGTGGCCGGGATGAAGGTGGGCGGCCGCCGGCGCATCACGATCCCGCCGATGCTGGGCTACGGCAAGCGCGGCGCCGGCGGCGTCATCGGGCCCGACGAGACGCTCGTGTTCGTGGTGGACCTCGTCGGCGTGCGCTAGCTAGACCACGCGGACGGCCACGCGCTGGACGGCGTTCACGCCGTACCCGCCCTGATTCCAGGTCTCGGTGCTGTCCAGCGGCTGCGCGTTTCCGGCCGCGTCGGTGGCGCGAACGCACAGCTCGTAGTCGCCCGGCTCCTGGACGTCCCACTCATAGGACCAGGCGGACCACCCGTGCCGGCCGTTCGGCGCTTCGAGGCGGGCGTCCTCCCAGGTCTCGCCCGCCGTCGGCGCTGAACTGCACGCGGGACACGGCATCGGGTCCGGACCACGCCCGGCCCTCGACCAGGGTGCGGCCGGCGTGCACCTGCCGGCTCCGCGAGAAGAACTCCGGTATTCCCGGGCGGCGCCATCAGCGCGCGCGGCTTCTTGTGCGTGACCGGTGTGCCCGGATCCTCCTCCGATCCGCGGTAGCGGTAGAGCAGCGACTGCTGCACGCCCTCGAACGGCTCCGCGATCGCCGTGATCGACCGCAGCCACTTCACCGAGGCCATGCCGTACCAGTCGGGAACGATCAGCCGAACCGGGAAGCCGTGGGCCGGCGGCAGCGGCTGCCCGTTCATCGCGTAGGCCAACAGGACGTCCTCGCGCATCGCCTCCTCCACCGTCAGGCTGCGCTGATAGTCCTGCTCGACACCCTGGTCGATGCCGCGGTCCCAGGCCGTGAACAGCACCTCCACGGCATCGTCCAGCAGGCCCGGCCTCCTCGAGCACCCCGCGCAGGGGCGTTCCCGTCCATTCGGCGCAACCCATGGCCTCGTCGTGCCAGGGCGCGGAGACGGGACGCGGCGCGAGGTGCGCCCGGCCGCTTCCGGCGCACTCCATCATCACCGGCATCGAGACCGCCGGGCGCGCGCGGAGGTCCGTCGAGCGTCAGCGCCGCCGGCTTGCCCACCAGCCCGTCGACCACCAGCTCATAGGTCGCGGGGTCCACGTCCGGGATGTCGAAGTGCACGAGCACGTAGTGCATCCCGATCGGCGTGATCGCCCGCTGCAACGCCTCGAGCGGCATGCCCGGGTTGCGAAGCGCAAGCCCGACCTCCTCCCGGGAGAACTCTGTGCTGTTCGTGATCGGCATGGCTGGCTCCGCGCCAGGATAAGGCCTGCCGGATAGGCTCGCGGGCATGCGCGTGAGGCGGGTGACTCCGGGCCCGCTGTTCCCGGACGACGGACCTCGCGGGCCCCGGCTGGTGCGCCGGGCGAAGGGGATCGCGACCGAGGCGGTGGCGTTCGTCGTGCTCACCGTCGCCTTTCCCCTGGTGCTCCCGGCCGCCGCGCTGGTGGACCTCGTGCTCTGGCTGGTTCGGCGCAAGCCGTGGATGGCGGTGCGCCTGGCCGCATGGCGTGGTGGTTCCTGTTCGGCGAGCTGCGCGGGATCGCCGGCCTGGCGGCGATCTACCTGGTCACCGGCGGACCGCTCGGCCGCCGGCTCGCTCCGGCGCCGGCGGCTGGTCTACGACCTGCGCATCCACTGGGCGCGCAGCCACCTGGCGGGCGTGCGCGTGCTGTTCGGCCTGACGTTCGAGATCGAGGGCCTCGAGCAGGCCGGACCCGGGCCGGTGCTCATCCTCATCCGGCACGCGAGCATCATCGACAACGCGCTCCCCGACGCCGTGATCGGCCACGCGCACGGGCTCGGCCTGCGCTTCGTGATCAAGCGCGAGCTGGAGATGATCCCGACGATCGACATCGGCGGGCGCTGGGTGCCCACGAACTTCGTGCGCCGCGCCTCCGACCGACCCGGCCGGAGAGGTGGCTCGCCTGCGCCGCCTCGCGCACGACCTCGGCGAGGGCGAGGGCATCCTCATCTACCCGGAGGGCACGCGCCACACCGCCGAGAAGCTCGCCCGCGCGCAGGAGTCATCGCCGAGCGCCAGCCGGAGATCGCGCCGCTGGCCAACCGCCTGCGCAATGTGCTCCCGCCGCGCCTCGGCGGGCCGCTGGCGCTGCTCGACGAGAGCCGCGGGGCCGACGTGGTGGTGTGCGGGCACGTCGGGTCTCGACGGCTTCGAGTACATCAGCGACATCTGGGCCGGCGGCCTCGTCGGCACCACCGTGCGCGTGCGCTTCTGGCGCTCTCCCGCGGCGGAGGTGCCCGCCGGCGAGCCCGGAGCGGATCGCCTGGCTGTACGAGCGCTGGCAGGTGCTCGACGACTGGATCGGCCGGCAGCGAGCTGATACATCTGCCGACTGAGTGGGCTCGGGCAGCGGAATCTGCCTCAGCGTGCCGACCGGTTGGACCACATGTACATCGGAACCTCAATCTTCCTCATCGGCGTCGGCGCGGTTCTTGCCTGGGCCGTTACCGCAACGGTGGCCGGAATCGACATCCAGACGGCCGGCGTGATCCTGATGGTGGTGGGCGTGATCGGCCTGATCGTCTCCCTCCTGCAGCTCACCGTCTTGGCCGACCGGCGCCGCAGGCCGGTCGAGTCCGAAGTCGTCCGCGAGCGCGAGTACCGGTAAGCACCGCGAGGCAGGCCGTGCACACGGCGCGGCTAGCATGCCCGCCATGAGGCTCTACACCTGCCCGGCGGGCAAGCACGGCGCCGGCGCGCCGGTCGTGAAGCACCCCTGTGGGGTCGCCGCGAAAGCGCTCGACGACGCCGGCCACCGGTACGAGATGAAGGTGGTCGGAGGCTTCAAGAACATCCCCCTCAGCCGGCGTGGCCGGCGAGACGAGATAGTGGAGATGACCGGCTCGGAGGACGTCCCGGTCCTGCTCCTGGATGACGGGACGCACATCCAGGGCAGCGGCGAGATCGTGAGCTGGGCGGCGTCGCATCCCAGCCGGTAAGCCCGGCGCCGACCCCCTGGGGGATACTCATCGGGCGATGTCGCAGGAGAACGTGGAGATGGTCCGCGGGAGCTTCGACGGCTGGAATCGCGGCGACGTCGATGCCTGGTTGCGAGTGGCCCACGCGGAGGTCGAGTGGACCTCGGAGACGTGACGCGGATCGAGGGCGCCGAGGCGGTCTACCGCGGGCACGATGAGCTGCGCCGGTACTGGGACGACTGGCACTCGCTCTGGGATGTGACGATCGAGGTCTCGGAGATCCGCGACCTGGGCGACGTCGTTCTGGCCCTCGGCCGCATTCGGACGCGCGGGGACGCCAGTGGCATCGATCTCGAGCGGACGGTGGCCTACGTGTTCGAGTTCGACGAAGGCTTGGCGCGGAGGGCGCGTGCGTACCTGGACCCACGCGAAGCCCTCTCCGCCGTGGGACTGACGGAGTAGCCGATGTCGCATGAGAACCTGGACCTGGTGAAGGCGATCTGTGCTCCGTGGCAACGCGGCGACTTTCGCTCTGCCGAATGGGCCCATCCTCAAATCGAGTTTGGATTCGCAGACGGTCCCGTACCCGGCAACTGGACGGGTATTGCCGCCATGGGCGCCGCGTGGCGAGAGGCTCTTGGGGCGTTCGACCGCTTCGAGATGGACGTGGACGAATACATCCCGATCGACCACGAACGTGTACTGGTGCTGACCACCAACACCGGACGAGGGAAGACCAGCGGGTTCGATCTCGGCGAGCTTCGGACTCGAAGCGCCAACCTCTTTCACATCCGTGACGGGAAGGTGACCAAGCTCATTGCCTACTGGGACCGCGATCGCGGCCTCGAAGCCGTCGGGCTGTCGAGCCGAGGGCGACCGGGATAGGTACCCGGGCAGGCTGACACCATGAGACGCGACGACGCTCGGCAGGAGCGCCGCGAGCGCGGGCAGGTTCTCCTTGCGGCTTGGGGCCTGGCCATCCTGTCGAACGCACTTGGAGTGTTCGGACTCGCTCCCGAGGGCTGGGCATGGACGGCGCTGCACGTGGTCCTGTCGGCCGCCTTCACTCTCGCGCTCGTGTGGTGGCTCGTAGCCGTTGTGCGTGAGCGCCGCCTACCCGCAACGTGAGCGGACGGGTTCCCTACCTCCTGGTGGCGGTGGGTGCGGTCGTGCTCGCTGCGGTTGCGCTGGTCCTCCGGGCCGTTCTGGACGCTGACTGGATCTACTTCGTGGTCATCGCTCTGCTCCTCACGGCGTGGGCGGCCTCGATCCTGGAGCAGTGGGGTCGCACGGTCTGGGTGCTCGTCGCGCTTGTGGGCGGGGTCGTGGTGGTGTCGTTCGTCGTGGCGAGACTCGGCGGGTGAGCAACCGCTAGGGACTTTGCTCGGCGGGGAGAGCGGTGGTGTCAGTCGCCCGGCCAGACGCCGGTCAGTTTTTGGAAGCCCTGGGCTCCCTTTCGATCCAGGGTGGCCTTGACGACCGCGAAGATCGCGCCCTGAAGGGCCGCTGCGGGCAGGATCTCCTTCCACCCGTACTCGCTCTGGCGTGCGCCGGGAGCGTCGTCCTCGTCAGCCACGAGCTTCCAAACCTGCTTGAAGATCTGCCCGCCGATCAAGCCGCCGATGACCCCGAATGCGATCCCGAAGGGCGTGTACAGCGCCTTCACCGTCGGCCTCTCCGCCTAAGCAACACGATCACGAGCAGCGCCACCGCCCCTGCGGCTGCGAACGGGGCGGGATTGTCCTTGGCTCGCTCGCCCACTTTCTTGATCTCGGCTGACGCCTGGTCCTGGCGTTCGCGAACCTGCTCCTTCTTGTCCTCGACGGTCTCCTTGATCTGGCCCTTGACGTCGGCCTTTCCTGCCAGCGCCTCGACCGTGTCGCCCAGCTCGGCACGCGTCTCGTCGATCTGGGCTCGCAACACCTCCGGGTCGGTGGGGCGGTCCGCGCTTTCGGGTGCCGCCTGCACGTCACCGTCGGCTGCGACGGCCCCGGGGAGCGTCGGGTTCTGCTCGTCTTGCTCGGGACTCATCGGCTACCCGCTCTTTCCTTGACCTCGTCGATGTCCTTCTTCGTGCTCTCGATCGCCTGCTCGGGCGCCGCCGGGGTGGCCTGCTCGACCTGCTTCTTGCCGGTGATCGCCAGGATGCCCGCGACCGCGAACAGCGCCACGGCCACGATCGCCGCCGCGATCCACGGCTCCAGCGCGGTGGCCAGCAACAGAACGCTCGCCGCGATCAGCACCCCGAGCCCGTAGAAGGCGAGCCCTCCGGCCCCGCCGAAGAGCCCCGCCCCGACGCCGGCGCGTTTTCCCTTCTCCTTCATCTCGAGCTGAGCCAGTTGCAGCTCCTGGCGTACGAGGGCGGCGGTCTGGCGGGAGAGATCCTGGACCAGCTCCCCCACCGCCTTACCGTTCGTGTCTTGCTGAGTCATCGCGCGTGGTCTCCCGTCAAGCGGCTATTGATCGGGATAGGGATCAGCCGCGCTGTCTCCACCGCTCACTGTGTTCCACGAGCCGTTCCCGCACTCGGGGCACGGCGGCAGGCTCTGCGTCGACTCGACCGAGAGTTCGTTGCCGCACTCGGTGCACTCGTAGGTACCCGCCGAAACGTCGCTTCCTGAGGGAACTGGTTCCGCCATGAGTCCTCCTTGATCCCGCTATCGCGAGCCGTCGTTCGGTGTCCCGTTCCCAGCTTTCGGCGATCCAACCGCGACCCGGCACAACGCCCCCAAAGTGGGACATGAATCTGCATCAATGTTTCACTTGATGCCCGACGGGATACTCGGCGGACGTGTCGCAGAAGTCGGGCTTGACGAGGTCCAGCTAGGCTCCCGCGTCCCGGCAGCTGTGCCGGGCTCGGGAGGGGGCAGGACGCCTCACCCTCGAGATCCACACACCGTTCCATGCCGCCACGTCGTCCCACGCTGCTCCTGCTCTTGATCGCGGGCCTGGCACTGCTCGGTGCGGCCCTGCCGACCAGCGCCATGCCGCCGAAGCGTGAGCGACCCGTACCGCTGCTCCCCGACCTGGCGCAGGATGTGCCGGCCAAGGTGTCGGTGCTGCAGGTGAACGGCGCGGCGGGCCCGGAGTTCCGGCTGGGGTTCCAGTCGGCGGTTCGGAACATTGGGAAGGGACCTCTGATCATCCGGGGGCGGCGCTCGAACACGAGCGAACCGATGCGGGCGGAGCAGATCGTGAGTCGTCCGATGGGCGGAGACGGGCGATTCACAGGCGTGATCCCCATGCGCTACGCGTACGCCGAGACCCACAATCACTTTCACGTTCTCCGCTTCGACCGTTACTCGCTGCGAGACCCGCGCACCGGTCGGGAGGTGCGGCCCGATCAAAAGACGGGCTTCTGCCTCGGCGATCGCGACGAGACGGGCCAGCCGCGGCGTCACCCGCGGGCCCTCTACGGCCCGAGGACCGGAGAGTGCGCGCGTGGCAACCCGCAGGCGCTGAAGGTGCTCGAGGGCCTGACGTCGGGCTATCGCGACGACTACGGGCCGCAGCTCGAGGGCCAGTACAACGACATCACCGGCGTGCCCGCCGGGCGTTACTCGCTCGTCCACCAGGTGAATGCGGACCGCCGGATCCGCGAGCGGAACTTCAAGAACGACGTGGCCTCGGCGCTCATCAGGATCGACTGGCCAAACGGCCCCACCCAGCCCCCGGCGATCAGGGTGGTGGCGCGGTGCACAGCGCGTGTGCACTGCAAGCCCCCTCGGCGGGCGCGCGCCACCGCGCTCACCGCCCCGGTGCCCACGCTCACCCCGGCCGAGACCGCGCGCTTCAGGCTCTGGTGCTCGTTGCTCGACCCGGTCGGGAAGCTCACCCCCGCCGAGCGGGGGGAGCGCGCCCGGCGGATCCAAGAGAGCCGCGAGGCCTGGCGGGTCGCGATCAGCCGGGTCGAGCGCTAGCGCCTCCCTCGCGTCGCGATTCGGCTTGTCAGTCTGGACGGGACCGTGCGCGTACCCCTGCGGTGGTGGGGCACCCGCCTGGTGGTTGGTTAGGTGGCGTCGAAGACGAGCAGGTTGAACCTGGTGTTGCCGTCGTTGATGGCGAGGGTGGTGGGGTTGCAGACCTTGAGCTTGGCGTTGCTGTTGTCGTTCCGGTATTCGACGGTGTAGCTCAGCCCTGGGCTCGCGGTGTTCGCGTTGGCCTCGAGCAGCAGGTGGTCTCCCAGTCGTTGACCCCGGTGATGTCGAAGACCCGACACGACTGGGCGGGCACCGTACCCACCGTGGCGTCGTAGTTGTTGAAGGTGCCCTTGCCCACGTCTACGTCGTTAAGGGTCCCGTTCTGGACGTTGAGGCCATCGACGGTTTCATCGGCGATGTTGAAGTTCTTCACCGAGCGCTCGATGAGCTCAGAGGTTCCCACCGACCCCGCGGCAAGGTCTTGGGCGAACAGTCCGCCGATCCCTGGGTGTCGTCGCGGACGTCGGTGGTGGTGATCTCGCCGTCGATGATGTCGCCGGAGCGGATGGTGTTGGCCGCATACGCGGTGCCGCCGGCCAGCACACCGAACACGGCGATGGTGGACATGACGTTTGCGTACGTCAGCCGGCGGGTGAGCCTGCGAAGCATGGAGGACCTTCCCTTCCGCGACCCGGAGCCGCGTGTGGAGTGAGGTCGGCCTCCGTGCCGCCCGAGAGGCGTCGATCGTAAGGCGCTCGGCTCGTTCCCACAATCCCCAACTGTCCCGGGACGGGGCCGCTGCAGAGCGTTACGAGCCGACTACCAGTGCGCTGAAATACGCAACGTTGTTGCCGAAGGTCGGGGCGATGACTCTAGGCGTCGCTGTGGGATTACATACCTGGATTGCCACGTCAGTGACGTATTGCGCTGACACTGCACTAAAGATGAGCTTGTCGTTTTGGCCTCCCTGCGGAGACAGCAGCACGTGGTCGCCGGCGTTTCTGACGCCTTGGAGAGCCGAGGGGTATACGGGGAGGCAGTCATACGCACCTATACCCGTGCTGTTGGTAGGACCCGTCTGGCCGAAGTTGACCGAGAAGTTCGTGATGCTCTTCCTGAACTCGTCGCCTCGGAGGCTGCCGTTGGCGACCTCTGAGCTTCCACCGAGCCTGCGGCGAGGTCTTGGGCGAACAGTCCGCCGAAGGGCTGAGTGTCGTCGCGAATCTCGTTGGTAGTCATCTCGCCATTCCCGATGTCGATCGACCCGAGGCCACCGCCCGACGAAGTGTCGTTGCGGACGTCGCCCGTGCGAATCTCGTTGTCGATGATGTCGCTCGAGCCGATCGTGTTCGCCGCATACGCGCCCGTCCCTCCGAGGGCCACGAACAGGGCCAGGAAGGCGACTGCGTTCTGCTTCATGTAAGCGGCAGCTCTGCGCACGTCGAACTCCTTGTCCGGGGGACGAACCGTTCAGCGGGTGCTGAGGGAAGGTCGTCCGGGACAGCTGCCCCTGCCAGGCACCCTAAGACCGGCGGCGAGTCCCTCCACCGCGTGCGCAGCGTAGCCTAGCCCGTGAACAAGCCCCGATCTGCAAGCGCTGTTGTTTGCAGGTTCTTAGGTGGGCCGGGAAGGAATCGAACCTTCGACCGACGGATTATGAGTCCGCTGCTCTAACCCCTGAGCTACCGGCCCGGAGACGCGATGCTAGTGCCGCAGAAGGCCCTGGGGTGGCATAGCGTTCACGCGCGATGAAACTCGCGGTACTGGCAGGGATCGTGGGGGCCGTTCTGTTTCCCGTCGCCGCCGAAAGCGTGGCAGCGGTGCCGAGAGGCTTTGTCGGAGTGATGGCCGACGGGGCGCTTTTCTCTCCCAACGTGCGGCTCGGCAAGGAGGTGGACCTGATGGCCTCCTCAAGGGTGGAGGCGATCCGCGTCGGTTTCTACTGGAATCACGCTCAGCCGTACCCTCCCGGAACACCGTCGCCGCCCGGGTATGTCGACGTCGGCGGTGTGCCCACCAGCTTCGCCGAGACCGACCGCATCGTGGCGCAGGCGGCGCGCCGCCATCTCTCCGTCCTTCCCGTCGTGCTTCTCGCTCCGCCGTGGGCACGGGAGAACCCGGCCCTCCACTGGTCAGCGCCGGCAGTCGGCGCCCACTTCCGTTACGCGACTTACCTCGACGCCCTCGTACGCCGGTACAAGAAGGGGGAACGCTCTGGGCGCAGCGTCCGCGCTCGCTGCGCAGACCCATCCACGCCTGGCAGGTCTGGAACGAGCCGAACGGCCCGCTCTTCTGGATGGTCCAGCCCGCGCTCCCCCGCTACGCCCAGCTCCTGCAGGTCGCTCACACGGCGATCAAGCGCGCCGACCCGAGAGCCGACGTGGTGCTCGCCGGGCTCACGGATCGATCGTGGGGGTCGCTCAGCCAGCTGTACAGGCTGGGGATACGGCACAACGTGGACGCGGTGGCCCTCAACTCGTTCTCCGCCGAGGTGCCCGGTGTCGTCCGCATCGTGAGACGTGCGCGCGCGGTCATGGCACGGAACGGGGACGCCCGCAAGCCCATCCTCCTCACCGAAACCTCCTGGCCGTCGGGGAAACGTCACCTGGTCAGGCCGTTCGGCTTCGAGCAGACCGAGCAGGGTCAGGCGAGCAAGCTGCGCGAGGCCCTCGTCACCCTGGCGAGGGAGCGGACCCGGCTGGGGATCCGGCAGGTGTTCTGGTACACGTGGATGAGCTACGACCGGAACCCCTTGTACGGCTTCGACTGGGCCGGCGTGCGGCGCCTCGAGGGATCGGCCATCAGAGCCAAGCCCGCGTACTTCGCCCTGCGCAAGGTGGCTACGCGGCTGGCCGGATGCATCAAGCATCCATCCACGAAGCGCTGTGGCCGCTAGTGCGCGGGGTACGCGGCAGTACGATCTCGCCGTGCGCCGCCTCGCCTGCATCACCGCCCTGGTGATCGCCGCCGCCGTGCCCGCGGTCGCGGAGGCGAGGCAGCAGATCGTGGCCACGCCGCCGATCGTGGCCTTCGGCAAGACGCTCACCGTCAGAGGCAGCGGATGGCCGGTGATCGAGTTCTGCAGCCGCAGGGTGCGCATGAGCCTGCGCACCTCTCAGCAGCAGTTCTCGATCGGCACCGTCCGCGTGAAGGACAACGGGCGCTTCTTGTTCAGGTACGTCCCGCGCCGGTCCAAGGTGGGCGCGGGCGACTGGATCGTCATCGGCCCGGATGCGCTGCGAGAGCGGCAAGGACGGCTCGGCCATCTACCGCCGGGCCATCGACCTCATTCGCATCGGCTCGGCGCCCGTAGAGCCGCGGCGGACCTCGAGCCTACCCTTCACGGCCTTGTCGATCGCCGCCCGCAGCTCGTCGGCGCTGTAGGCGCCCTCGATCCGCGCGGCGATCTTGCCGGTCCTGTCGATCGTGAAGACCCACGGCTCGGTGGGCAGCTTCCACTGGAGCACCTGCGGGCGGAAGCCCTGATCGATGGAGTTGTTGTTGTAGATCTCCATGTGGATGAACTCGACGTCGTCCTTGCGCTCGGACTTGACCTCCTGCGCAATGTCCACCACCGGTCCGCACACGCGGCTCTGGCACAGGAGCGGGGTGGCGAAGAGCAGCACGATCGGCTTCTTCCCCACCACGTCGGCGAAGTCCGCCTTGTGGAGGTCCTCGGCCGGCGGCTGGCGCGTGTCGATCTGCGAGAGGTCGCCGCCCACGTCGGACGGGACCGGCGTGTGGATCAGCGGCGCGGGGTCCCCCACGCCCGGCACCGGATCTGCTTCGTCACCTGGACCGGGCCGGCCGCGGGCGTGGCCGCCACCAGGCGGCCGTCGAGCCGGGCCATGCCGATCACGTCGTACTTGCCCGGCCGTGGGAAGGGAATGTCGGCCACGTACATCGTCTGGGCGGAGTCGGGGTCGGAGGCCACGGTCTGGCTCTGGAACTGCGGCTTGACCGCCAGCGACTCGTAGCGAGCCCTGAACGGCCCCATCGCCCTGCCCCCGCCGGTCTTCGCGATGTACACGACGGTGGGCGCGTCGCTGATCTGCTTGCGGGAGCGGTCGAAGAGGGCGAACCCGAAGCGGGCGCGCCCGGGCTGGAGGTCGGACACCGATTGAGCGAGGACCGGCCCGCCCTGGCCGAGCTTGCCCAGCAGGTCGGCCAGCGTCTTGCCGTTCGCCTTCGGGAAGTCCTGGAGGTTCGCCTCCGGGGGCTGCTTGGCCGTGTCGTCCCCGGAGTCGCTCACCGCAACCGGCGAACAACCCAAGAGCGAGCAGCGCCAGAGCGATCAGGACGTGGCGGGACCTCAAGGCGGAGCGAAGCGTAGGGAATCGCGGCAGTCGGCGACGCCGCCTGAAGGGGTTCCTTAACGCAATTTCAAATAGCCTCCGCGCCGTCGTCAGGACCAACCGGGAGGAGCTCTTTGTCCGCACGCGCCGCACTAGTAACCGGGGGATCCAGCGGAATCGGCCTGGCCATCGCGAGAGCGCTCGGCGAAGACGGACACGGCGTGACGCTCTCCGCGCGCCGCCCGGACAAGCTCGAGGCCGCCGCCAAGGAGCTCTCGGACGCCGGGATCGACGTGCTGGCCGTGCCCGCCAACGTGACCGACGAGGACGGCATCAAGGGCGTGGTGGCCGCCCACAGGGAGCGCTTCGGTCGCCTCGACGTGCTCGTGAACAACGCCGGCATCGGCATCGGAGCCGCGGTGGCGGACACCGAGACCAAGAAGCTCGACCTCCAGCTGGACGTGAACCTGCGCGCGGTGTACCTCACCGCCCGGGAGGCGATCCCGCTGCTGAAGGAGGCGGGCGCCGACCACGGCAAGGCGCTGATGGTGAACACGGCCTCGATCGCGGGGAAGTACGGGCAGGGCTGGCTGGCCGCCTACTCGGCCACCAAGTTCGGCGTGGTGGGCCTGAGCCAGGCGCTCCACCGGGAGCTGAGCAACGAGGGCATGCAGGTCACGGCCTTCTGCCCCGGGTTCGTGGACACGGCGATGACCGACTGGGTGGAGGGCGTGAGCCGCGAGGAGATGATCCAGCCCGAGGACATCGCCGAGGCGGTGCGCTTCCTGCTGCGGACCTCGGCCGCCTGCATGGTGCCGGAGATCCAGTTCATCCGGCCCGGCGACCAGCCCTGACCGACGCGCTAGACCAGCTCTCGCTCGCGCGTCTCCGCCGCGTGACGCTCGGCCCGGGCCAGGTCGTCCAGCGCGCGCTCGTACTCGTCGAGGCGCCGGAAGGGCCGCATCCAGGCCCAGCCCGCGCCGGCCGCGCAGCTCGCGCGGTGCGGTCGCGCTCGCCCGTGTCCGGCGCGGGCACGCGCGCGGGCGCCCGGCGGGGAAGCTCCGGCACCTCCTCGATGGCGAGGCTCGCCTCGAGCATCGCGCGCAGGGTGTTCAGCTCTCGCTCGGTGGCCGCGCGCGGGCGGCCCCGGGCGCCGGTGTAGCGGTCCCAGGCGCGGGCGAAGCTCGACAGGTCGGTGCGCCCGCCGTTGCGGTGGGCGGCCAGCATCGGGCAGACGCCGCCCCTGCGGTCCGTGTAGGCGCCCACGATGATCTGGTTGGCGGCCAGCGCCTCGAGCATCGCCCGGCGGGTTCGCGGCGGCATGCAGTCCACGGCGCGGCGCAGGTCGCGGGCGGGCCGCCGGCGTGTCAAGGGAGATTCACCTGTCGGGCTGACATAGGATGCGCATTCGCCGTTGCTTCGAGTATCGGCGCGGGGCCAGCATTATTAAGACGCGCGCCGGCTCGCACAAGCGGCGAAAGGGGAGATGCATGCGGTTGGGGCTGAATCTCGGCTACTGGGGCCTGGGTCTGACCGCCGGGGACCAGCTCGAGCTGGTGCAGCACGGCGGAGGACGCCGGCTTCGACTCGGTGTGGGCGGCCGAGGCCTACGGATCGGATGTGGCCACGGTGCTCGCATGGCTCGCGGCCCAGACCGACCGCATCAAGGTGGGCTCCGCGATCTTCCAGATGCCCGCCCGCTCCCCGGCGATGACCGCGATGACCGCGGCCACGCTCGACCACCTCTCCGACGGCCGGGTGCTGCTCGGGATCGGCACGTCGGGCCCGCAGGTGGCCGAGGGCTGGCACGGGCAGCGATTCGCCCACCAGCTCCAGCGGACCCGCGAGTACGTGGAGATCATCCGCCTGGCGCTCAGCCGGGAGCGGCTCGAATACCAGGGCGAGGAATACGAGCTGCCGCTGCCCGACGGCCCGGGCAAGGCGCTGAAGCTCACCATCGGTCCCGTCCAGGAGCGGATCCCGATCTACATCGCCGCCATCGGGCCGAAGAACACGCAGCTCACCGGTGAGATCGCCGACGGCTGGCTGCCGATCTTCTTCTCGCCCGAGAACGTGGGCGACGCCCGGGCCCTGCTCGAGGAGGGCGCCGCCCGCTCGGGCCGCAGTCTCGACGAGCTTCGACATCGCGCCCTCCGTGAACGTGTGCATCGACGACGACGTGGACCGCGCCCGCGACGCCATGCGTCACGTGCTCGCGCTCTACGTGGGCGGCATGGGCTCCCGCAAGAAGAACTTCTACAACGACCTGGTGCGCCGTTATGGCTTCGAGGACGCCGCCCAGACCGTGCAGGACCTCTACCTGGAGGGGAAGAAGGACGAGGCGGCCGCCGCTCTCCCGCCGGAGCTGATCGACAAGGTGTGCCTGGTGGGACCGCGCGAGAAGGTGGCGGAGCGGCTGGCCGTGTATCGCGACGCCGGCGTGGGCACGCTGATCGTGGCGCCGATGGCCTTCCAGCCGGAGGACCGCGCGAGGATGGTTCGCGAGCTCGCGGAGATGCTCTGAGCCGGTTCCTGCTCGCCGCCTTCGGCGACCCGGGGCACGCATTCCCGGCCATCTCGCTGGGCCGAGAGCTCGTTCGTCGCGGCCACGATGTGTGGCTCGAGACCTGGGAGGCCTGGCGCGAGGACGTGGAGCGGGAGGGCATGGGCTTCGCGCCCGCGCCCGAGTACCGCGTGTTCGGGAACGGTGAGGCCGCCCTTCCGGCGTACACCGCGGCCGTGAGGGCCGCGCCGGTGACCCGCGCGCTGATCCAGGAGGTGGACCCCCACGCGGTGGTGGTGGACATCCTGACCGTGGCCGCGTCGCTGGCCGCGCAGTCCGAGGAGCGGCCATGGGCCACGCTCGTACCGCACATGCTGCCGGTGGGCGAGGCCGGGATGCCCCCCTATTCCGTGGGCGCCATCCGGCCCCGGACCGGAGTCGGGGCGAAGCTCTGGTCCACGCTTCGTCCCGTGCTCCAGGGCGGCGAGCAGCTCGGCCGCCGGGAGCTGAACGGCGCGCGGGTACGGGTGGGGCTGCCCCCGCTGGACCACACGCACGGCGGCATCTCGCGCCGGCTGGCGCTCGTGGCCACCTTTCCCCAGCTCGAGTACGAGCGCCGCGTGCCGCTGCCCGGAGCGAAGGTCACCGGCCCGCTGCTGTGGGAGCGGCCCTTCGGCGAGGTGGAGCTCCCGCCCGGCGACGATCCGCTGATTCTCGTGGCCCCGAGCACCTCCCAGGACCCCGAGCACAGGCTGCTGCGCGCCGCGCTCGAGGGACTGGCCGACCAGCCGGTGCGCGTGCTCGCCACCTGGAACCGCCGCCCCCCGGCGCGACCGCTTCCCGAGCCGCCCAACTCGCGGCTCGTGGAATGGGTCTCCTACGCGCGGACCGTGCCCCGCTGCGCGGCGGTGATCTGCCACGGCGGCCACGGCACCGTGGCGAGGTCGCTGGCCTCGGGCGTGCCGGTGATCGTGTGCCCCCACGCCGGCGACCAGGCGGAGAACGGCGCCCGGGTCCGCTGGGCCGGCGTGGGCGTGTCGCTTCCCCGCCGCTTCCACACCCCGCGCGGCGTCAGGCTCGCCGTGCGGCGACTGCTGGATGAGCCGGAGCACACCCGCCGGGCGGGCGAGCTGCGCGACTGGTACGAGGCCCACCCGGGGCCGGTCAGCGGCCGCGGATGAGGTGGAGGCGCTGGTCGCGCGGGCGGCGACGCTGTAGAAGCTCCCCGGGGTGGATTCGAACCACCAAGAACTGATTAACAGTCAGTCATGTTGCCGTTACATCACCGGGGAAGGAAAACCTGGCTGTGGTGCTCACCCGATCGACCGATCGGGCTGCGCTCCTCGCCTGGCTGTACTTCGGGCTCCAGCCCGACCCGCGAGCATAGCGCCGGGAAGCTCAGGCTTCGTCGGCGGTGCCCGCGAGGCGCTCGGCGGTTCCCGAGCTCTTCAGCATCGCGAGTGTCTTCGACTCGATCTGGCGGACCCGCTCGCGGGTGACGCCCACCTGGTGGCCGATGTCCTCCAGCGTGAGCGGACCCTCGTCCCCGAGGCCGTAGCGCAGCTCGATCACGCGGCGCTCTCGCCAGGGAAGGGCGTCGAGCACGGTCATCAGGTCCTTGTCGCGGATCTGGTTGGCCACGATCTCGAGCGGGCGGTCGCCGGCGTCGTCCTCGATGAAGTCGCCCAGCGAGGCGTCCCCGTCGTCGCCGCCCACCGGCGCCTCGAGTGACACCGGCTCCTGTCCCAGCTTGAGGATCTCCTCGACCTTCTTGGCCGGCATGTCCACCAGCTCGCCGATCTCCTCCGGCGAGGGCTCCCGGTTGTTGCGCTGGATCAGCATGCGCTTGGCCCGGGCCACGCGGTTCATGCGCTCCACCATGTGCACGGGGATGCGGATCGTGCGGGACTGGTCGGCCAGTGCGCGAGTGATCGCCTGGCGGATCCACCACGTGGCGTAGGTGGAGAACTTGAAGCCGCGGCGCCAGTCGAACTTCTCGACCGCGCGGATGAGCCCGAGGTTGCCCTCCTGAATGAGATCCAGCAGGGTCAGCCCGCGTCCGGTGTAGCGCTTGGCGATCGACACCACGAGGCGCAGGTTCGCCTCGATCAGCGCGTTCTTGGCCGACATGTCGTTGGCCTCGATGCGCTTGGCCAGCCGGACCTCGTCCTCCCGCGTGAGCAGCGGGACTCGCCCTATCGAGCGAAGGTAGAGCCGGACCGCGTCCTCGGCACCCTGCTCGGGCGGAGCAACCGGGAATCCCGGCCGTGACCACACCGCCCTCGTCATAGAGGTCGGCCGGCTCGGGCGTTGCGCCGTCGAGCTCCTTGGGCTCGCCGTCGCCCGCCAGCTCATAGGCATGGTCGTTCATGCAGTTTGTCCCATCACGGCATCCATCTCGCGCCGAACATCCTGACGCGCCCCCGCCAATTCGTCTTGTCGCGCGCGGTCGGCCATCTCGGCCGCCCGGCGCAGCTCCCTGTCGATCCTACGCAGTTCGAGCTGAAGGACGCCCATCCGGAGGTTGGGGGCCGACGCCGGACCCTGCGTCTCGGCGCGCGCCACCACCCCGGCGACGAGGCGGCCGAGCTCGGCCTCGCCCTCGCTGAGCCCGGCCAGCGGATCGTGGAAGTTGGTGACCAGGTGCTCACGCGCCTGCTGCATCAGCTGCCGAGGAGAAGAGCTCCGGGGAGATCTCCGAGAGCTGTGCGCGACCCGCCTCCCCGCTGGCCAGGCAGGTGGCCAGGAAGGCCTCCTCCGGAGCGAGGGCGATGGCGCCCGGCGACCGGGCCGGCGGCGCAGGGGAAAACCGGCGCTCAGTGTCCCTCGAACGGGGGACCTCGGCCGTAACGAGGGTGGTTGGAAGGTCTAGGCGGTCGGCCACTGTGCGGACCAGTTCGTGTCGCAATGCGGAGCTCTCGGGTACGCCGGCAATAAGGCGCCTCGCGGAGTCGAGGGCGCGATCCCTGCCGGCTGGCGTATCTAGCTCTGCATCGGCAAGTACCCGGCGGACCTGAAACTCGATCATCCCGCTCGCACGGTCCAGCAGGGCGCTCATCTCGTCCGCCCCGCGCGTGGCCAGCAGATCGGCGGGATCGGCGCCCGCGGGCATCTCCACGGCCGCCAGCTCGAGCTCCCTGTCCTCGGCCAGGCGCGCGGCCCGGAGCATGGCCTCCTGGCCCGCCCGGTCGGCGTCGAGCGCCAGGATCACCCGCTTGGCCACCTTGGCGAGCTCTCTCACCTGGTCCTCGGTGAGCGCGGTGCCCATGATGGCCACCGTCTCCGGGATTCCGGCCTGGTGCATCGCCAGCACGTCGGTGTACCCCTCCACCACCACCACGCGCCCGGACTTCGTGGCGTGCGCCCGGGCGACGTCGATGCCGAACAGCTGATGCCCCTTGCGGTAGATCCTGCTCTCGGAGCTGTTCAGGTACTTCGGGCCGCGTCCCTCCGACATGGCCCGGGCTCCGAAGCCCGAGCACCCGCCCGCGGGCGTCGGCGAGCGGGAACATGATCCGTCCGCGGAAGCGGTCGTAGAGGTTGCCGGTCTGGTTGCGCTGAGCCAGGCCGGCGTCGAGCAGCTCCTGGGGGCTGTACCCGTCACGCTGGGCGCTCACCAGCACCCGGTCCCACGCGCTCGGGGCGTAGCCCACGCGGAACTCCTTCAGGACCTCGGCGGACAGGCCGCGCCCGGCGAGGTACTCGCGCGCCTTCGCCGCCTCGGCCGAGGTGTCGAGATAGGCGGCGTAGAACCGCGCGGTGCGGTCGAGCAGGCTGAGCAGCCGATCCCGCTGTTGCCTCTTCTTCTCGGCCTCCGGATCGTCGTCCTCGCGCTCGAGGCGCACGTTGTAGCGCTCGGCCAGCGCCTCCACCGACTCCGGGAAGTCGAGCCCCTCGACCTCCTGGAGGAAACCGATCGCGTCGCCGCCCTTCTGGCAGCCGAAGCAGTGGTAGAGCTTGCGCTCGGGGTCGACGGAGAAGGACGGGGTGCGCTCGTCGTGGAACGGGCAGAGCCCGTGCCAGCGCGTGCCCACGCGCCGGAGGTCGGTCTTCGTGCCCACGAGCCCGACCATGTCCACCGCCTCGCGGACGCGGTCGATCGAGTCCTTGGTGAACAGGGCCACGCTCAGAATCCTCGCGGCAGGGAGAGGTCGGCGAACGTGCGCACCGCAAAGCGGTCGGTCATCCCGGCCAGCCAGTCGATCACGCGCTGCTCCGGGCCGGCATCCTCGGTGAGCGCCGGGGGCGGCTCGTCGGCGTAGTGCTCGAACAGCGTGCGGAGCATGCGCTCGATCCGCGGCTTCTCCTGCTGCGCCCCGGCGCTCGAGGTACACGGAGTCGAACATGAACGTCCGGAGGCGGAGCATCGCTCCCCCCACCTCCTCGCCCTGCACGATGTCCTCGGCGTCGCCGGAGCGCTCCAGGAGATCCTGCACCAGCGTCTCGATCCGGTCCGGCCCGGTGGCCCCGAGCAGCTCGATCTCGGCCCGCGGCAGGTCCTCGAAGCGCAGGATCCCGGCGCGCAGGGCATCGTCGATGTCGTGGTTGATGTAGGCGATGCGGTCCACCAGGCGGACGATCCTGCCCTCCAGGGTGCTCGGCGGGAGGTCGCCGGTGTGGCGGAGGATCCCCTGGCGCACCTGCTCGGTGAGGTTCAGCGCCTCGATCCGCTCCACCACCCGCAGCGAATGCTCGTTGTGGCGGAAGGACCGGCCCCAGCGCTCCCTCACGCAGGCGTCGAGCACCTGCTCGCCGATGTGCCCGAACGGCGGGTGCCCGAGGTCGTGCCCCAGTCCGATGGCCTCGGTGAGGTCCTCGTTCAGCCCCAGGGCGCGTGAGACGTTGCGGGCGATCCCGCACGCCTCCAGCGTGTGGGTGAGACGGGTGCGGTAGTGGTCGCCCTCCGGAGCGATGAACACCTGGGTCTTGTGCTTGAGCCTGCCGGAAGGCCTTGGAGTGCACGATCCGGTCGCGGTCGCGCTGGAACGGCGTGCGGTGATCGGAGTCCGGCTCCTCGCGCTCGCGGAGCGCGGGATAGGAGCGCGTGGCCAGCGGCGAGCGGTAGGTGTCCTCCAGATGCTCCACACGCTCACGGAACGGAGCGGACGCGCTTAGGGAGGTACGGCTCATCACGCCGTTGATTCTCTCAGGCCGTGCTTATCGCCCCTCGAAGGCGGCCGCGCGCTCGTAGAGCTTGTACAGCCGGAAGCGCTTCGAGAAGTCCGGCCGGCACTGCGCCTCGAAGAGGTTGTAGGCCTTGTCGTCGGGGAGCACCGCGCCCCTCCCGCCCGGGGAACCGGTCGGGCCGCCGCTCACCGTGCGCACGGCCTCGATGATGGCCGAGCGCTGCGCGGGTCCGGCGGCGTTCCAGTCAGAGCAGTCGGTGAGCCGGACCGGGGTGCCGATGGTGGCCCCTCCGCCGGCCGCGGGCGGACTGTTGGAATCGGAGCCCAGGCAGCCCGTCAGCACCACCGACGCGGCCAGAACCGCGGCGCAACGGCCCGCCATCAACACCAGCCGAGCCGCGGCGCGCTACTTCGGCTCGGGCGGGCGCGCAAACCAGGGACAGCCGGTGCTGGTATCGCCCTCGGGAGCCGCCACGCAGGTGAGGAGCTCGCCCTCGCGCTCGTCCGTGCCCGTCCCCGGCTCTTCGCGCAGTTGGAGGGAAGGCCGCCCGGGGGCGAGGTGGTGACGCTGCGCCTGGTGCCGTTCTTGCCGATGTTGTCGCGCCAGCAGTTGCCGCGGTTGTCGACCCAGTTGTCCCACCAGAAGTCGGTGCCGTTCGGATCGCGCTTCCCGGAGGGGCTGCGGCCCATGATGTTGCCGTAGAACCGGTTGCGGTGCGACGTGGAGACCTTGGCCGGGTCGCAGCCGGCCTGGTGCTCCGGCGGACCGCAGACCAGAGCGTCCGGGACCGCGAAGAGCATCACGCCCCGCCGCCAGTTGTTCCACACGCGGTTCTTGCGGAAGATGTTGTGGTTTCCGCCCGCGATCCACAGCGCCGTGCCCACGGGCACCGGGATGGTCGGCTCCACGTCGGAGTTCTTCGCGTAGGGATTGAAGTTGTTCGAGTAGAACTTGTTGTGCTCGATCAGGTCCGAGTCCTGCGGGAATCCCGGGTGCCCCGCCGCGGTGAACACGTCGGTGGTGAAGCCGAGCGCGTTGCCGTAGAAGTTGTTGTGGTGCACCCAGACGGAGTTGCCGCTGGTGCCCGAGTAGCCGCCGGTGTTGTGGTGCATGTCGCAGAAGCGAATCTCCTGCGTGTAGCGCCGCGGACCCGACACCCGCTGGTCCCCGCCCTCGGCGCCGGCGCCGGGATAGAGGCCGGCAGTCGCCGCTGCCGGCGGCCTCGCAGTTCTGCATCCGACCGTGGTCCTCCACGAACGTGAGCACCCCGTATTCCGCGTGCGTAGAAGGTCTTGAACCGGTCCAGCAGATAGCCGTCGGCCTCGAGGACGTAGATGGCGTGCTCGTTCACGTGCCGCACGGTCATGTTTCGGAGCACGAACCCGTCGGCCCGGTCGGCCCGGATGCCCACGTCCTTGGCTCCCTCGGCGGGACCCTTGTTGCCCGAGGCCACCCGGCCGGCGTCGATCACCACATCGTCCGAGCCGACTCCCGACCCCTCGATCTGGAAGTTGCAGCGAATGCACGGCCCGAGGTTGGGGATCCCGTGCCGGTTCTCGAGCGGCGGCTGCGGGTTCGTTCCCGTCCCGAGCGCACGGCCCATCACCGCGATCAGGTTCTGATCGTTGGGGCACTCGAGCTGGTAGGCGTAGGACACGGCGCCGGTCTGGTATTCGCCGTTGCCGTCCTGCCGGTCGTTGACCTCCTTGAGGCTCGCGCACTTCGGGTCATCGGTCGGCTGGGCCCGGGACTTCGGCTCGGTGTAGACCCCGGGCATGATCACCACGCGGTCGTTGTTGCCGGAGGCCGTGACCGCGTCCTGGATCGAGCTGAACTTGCAGCGCGCCTTCAGCCGCTTGTTGAAGGCGAGGAGCTTGCGACCCTGCTTCGCGCTGATGTGACGCGCGCGCTCGG
Source organism: uncultured Thermoleophilaceae bacterium (assembly GCA_963752455.1). Taxonomy (GTDB): domain Bacteria; phylum Actinomycetota; class Thermoleophilia; order Solirubrobacterales; family Thermoleophilaceae; genus JACVRW01. The sequence continues at coordinate 283,573 of CAVVYE010000008.1, read as the reverse complement.
AGGGGCGCAGCTTGTAGCCCTTCGTCCGCGCCTTGCCGATGGCCTTGCGAACGCGGGCGATCGAGTTGCTCTGGCACACCACGCGCGTGTCGCCGACCCGCTTGGCGTCCAGCGCCGTGTAGAGGCTCCGGGCCTTGGGGACCTTCCCGCCGGTGGCCGGGGTGACCGACTTGTCGGGCCGCGGGTCGGGCCAGTAGGAGGCGCGCTCCACGTGGGCCCAGGCCTGCGACACGGTGACCGCCACCGCGAGGGCGACAACGAAGACGGCCGCCACACGACCACGCCAGTTCCTCAATCTGCCTCCCGTTCGCCTCACTCGCCGCGCCAGTCTACTCCGTCACTCCGGGTCGATGGCCGCCTGTGCGGCGGCCACACGGGCGATGGGCACGCGGTACGGCGAGCAGCTCACGTAGTCCAGCCCGGCGAGCTGGAAGAAGCGGATCGAGTCGGGGTCTCCCCCGTGCTCGCCGCATACGCCGAGCTTGAGGTCGGGCTTCGCCTCGCGGCCCGTCCACGCCGCCAGCCGCACGAGCCAGCCGACTCCGGGGCGGTCGATGGTCTCGAACGGGCTGCGGTCCACGATCCGCTTCTTCACGTACTCGGGGAGGAAGCTGGACTCCACGTCGTCGCGCGAGAACCCGAGCGCGGTCTGGGTCAGGTCGTTGGTGCCGAACGAGAAGAAGTCGGCGTGGGAGGCGATCCGGTCGGCCACGAAACAGGCCCGGGGCAGCTCGATCATCGTGCCGATGGTCACGTCGAGCGCGTCGCCGCCCTCCTCGCTCCACCACCCGCGAGCACCAGCTCGCGCATCATCTCGAGCTCCTTCTCGTACGCCACCAGGGGGATCATGATCTCGAGCTGCGGGGCCTCGCCGGAGCGGCCCGCCACCGCCTTCGCGGCCCGCATGATCGCCCGGGCCTGCATCTCGTAGATCTCCGGGTGCAGCACCCCGAGGCGCACTCCGCGGGTGCCGAGCATCGGGTTGGTCTCCACCAGCTCATGCACTCGCCGGAGCGTGTGCTCGAGCGCCTGGAGGTCGTCCGACTGCTCGATCCGCGCGCGCTCGGTCTCGCGTTCCACGTCATCCACGTGAGGCAGGAACTCGTGGAGCGGCGGGTCGAGGAGGCGGATCGTGACCGGCAGCCCACGCATCTCCTCGAAGAGCCCCTCGAAGTCCTCCTGCTGAAGCGGCACGAGCTTGGCGAGCGCGGCCCGGCGCTCGTCCACGGTCTCGGCCATGATCATGGCGCGCATCTTCGGCTGGCGATCCGAGGCCATGAACATGTGCTCGGTCCGGCACAGGCCCACCCCCTCGGCCCCGAACTCCCGCGCCCGGGCGGCGTCCTCCGGGGTGTCGGCGTTGGTGCGCACGCCGAGGGTGCGGAGCTCGTCGGCCCAGGCCGAGAACGGCCTGGAACTCGGGGCTCACCTGCGGCTCGGTCAGCGGTACGTCGTCCGTGGTCACGAGGCCGGCACTCCCGTCGATCACGATCGAGTCGCCCTCCGAGAGCTGCGTGCCGTTCGCCCGCACCGTCTTGGCGGCAGACATCGATATCGAGACTCGCCGCGCCCGATACGCATGGCTTGCCCATGCCGCGGGCCACGAGCGCCGCATGGCTGGCCTTGCCCCCCTCGGAGGTGAGGATGCCCTTGGCCGCATGGAAGCCCGCCACGTCGTCCGCCTCGGTGAAGGCCCGAACGAGGATCACGTCACGACCCTCCGCGGCAGCCGCCACCGCCTCATCGGCCGTGAACACGATGGCGCCCTTGGCCGCTCCGGGCGATGCGGCCACGCCCTCGGCCATCACCTCGAAGTCGGCGTCGGCGGCGATCGTGGGATGGAGGAGAGAGTCGAGACGCGCAGCGTCAATCGTGCGCAGCGCTCCGGCCTTGTCGAGCAGCCCCTCGCTCGACCGCATCCACCGCGAAGCGCACCGCGGCCTGAGCCGGCCGCTTGGCGCTGCGCGTCTGGAGCATGTAGAGCCGCCCCTCCTCCACCGTGAACTCCGTGTCCTGCATGTCGCCGTAGTGGTTCTCGAGAGTGCGGAGGATGTCCAGCAGCTCCGCGTACGAGTCGGGGAGGACGCCCTCCAGCTCCTGCAGGTCCCGCGGCGTCCGCACTCCGGACACGATGTCCTCGCCCTGCGCGTTCGAGAGGAAGTCGCCGCTCGGCTGCGGCGCGCCCGTCATCTCGTCGCGTGAGAAGGCCACGCCCGAGCAGGACGTGTCGCCCTTGTTGCCGAACACCATCTGCTGCACGTTCACGGCGGTGCCCCACTCGTCCGGAATGCTGTTGATCCGCCGGTAGTCCACGGCCCGGGCTCCCAGCCAGGAGTCGAAGACCGCGACGATCGCCTGCCGCAGCTGCTCACGCGGCTCCTGCGGGAAGTCTTCACCCGTCTGGTCGTGGTAGAGCTCCTTGAACCGGTCGGTGAGCGTCTTCAGATGGTCCACCGAGAGCTCCGTGTCGAGCTTCACCTCGGCCTCCAGCTTTAGCGCGGTGATCTCGTGCTCGATCAACGCCCCGGGCACCCCGCGACAAACGTTCCCGAACATCTGGACGAAGCGTCGGTAGGAGTCCCAGGCGAAGCGCTCGTTGCCTGTCATCCGCGCGAGGCCCTCCACCGATTCGTCCGAGAGGCCGAGGTTGAGCACCGAGTCGAGCATCCCGGGCATCGACTCGCGCGCGCCCGAGCGGACGGACACGAGCAGGGGATCGCTCGCGTCGCCAAGGCGCTTGCCGGTCTGCCTCCTCGAGGCCTGCGAGCGCCTCGTCCACCTGTGCCTCGAGCCCTGGCGGCCCCTCCCTCTCGGCGCGCATGTAGGCCACGCACGCCTCGGTGGTGATCGTGAAGCCCGCGGGCACCCTCTCCGCGCCGAGCACACGCGTCATCTCGGCCACGTTCGCGCCCTTGCCGCCCAGCAATTCCCGCATCTCCCGAGAGCCTTCGGCGAACGTGTATACGAGCTTTGTGGTGGCGACAGCCACGGCGTGATCCTAGATGCCCTGCCCGGTGCGGACACGCGCCGGCGGCTGTTCAGCCCGTGGGCACCCGCCTCAGGCGCACGTGCGCGTGATGCTCGAGCGTCTCGGCCAGGGCGCGGTCGGCCTGCGCCAGGTCGCGGTCGGCCGCCTCGGGCGCCTCGGCCAGGGGACGCCCCACCGCCTCCACCAGGAAGGCGTGCGCCCCCTCTGAGAGCGGGAAGGACCCGGCCTCGCAGCCGGCGCAGACCACTCCCCCGGCACTTGGGGAGAACGCGCCCAGATGCTCGCTCTCGCCGCAGGCCGCGCAGGCGGACAGCTCGGGAGCGAAGCCCGCGGCCAGCAGCAGCTTCGCCCGGAAGGCCAGGGCCTGTGCCCGAGTGGCCGCCGTGGGATGGGCGTCCAGCAGCGCCAGCTCGTTGCACAGCAGGTTGTACGCCGGGCGGTTGGGCTCCGAGGAGTCCATGAGGCGCAGCACCGCCTCGCAGGCCTGGCTTCCGCGCTCGAGCGAGGAGCGCCGCTCGCGCAGGGCCGAATGGGCGTGCACGGTGTCCACCTGGCTGACGGTGGACAGCTCTCCCCGGCCCTCGTAGAGCACGAGGTTCACCCGGCTGAGCGGCTCCAGGCGCCCGCCGAGGCGCGACCGCACCCGCCTGACCCCCTTGGCCACCGCACCCACCCGACCCCTGTCGGCCGTATAGAGATGGAGCACCCGATCCGCCTCTCCGTAGCGGATGGAGCGCAGCACGACACCCTCTGTCTTGTAGGTGCCGGGCACTTCCTAGACTTTGAACCGCATGCCGGACACGACCCAGGTCACCGTCTACACCACCGAGCCGTGCGGCTTCTGCCGCCAGGCCAAGGCCCTTCTCACGGCGCGCGGAGTGGAGTACGTCGAGGTGAACCTGGTCAAGGACCCGGCCGGCCGGGCCGAGCTGGTGGCCCTCACGGGGCAGATGACCTTCCCCCAGATCCTGGTCGGGGAGCGGGCCGTGGGCGGCTTTCGCGAGCTGCTGGAGGCCGACCGCGCCGGGGTGCTCGAGCACCTGCTCGAGCCGGGCGCCAACGGCGCCGGCGAGCCTGACCTCCCCCAAACGCGGGAACAGCGTTGCCAGCCTCCGGGCGGCGCGCATAGGGTCGGCGCATGACCGAGACCGCAGGCCGGGACCGTGGACATGAAGCTCGAGGTGGTGCTCGTGCCGGTGTCCGACGTCGACCGGGCCAAGAGCTTCTACCAGCAGCTGGGATGGCGGCTGGACGCCGACTTCGTGACCGGCGAGGACTTCCGGGTGGTGCAGATGACACCCACCGGCTCGGCGTGCTCGATCATCTTCGGCACCGGGCTCACCTCCGCCGCGCCCGGCTCCCTCGAGGCTCTGCAGCTCACCGTGTTCGACATCGACGAGGCGCGGGCCGATCTCGTGGGCCGCGGCATCGACGCCGGAGGATCTTCCACGACGAGGGCGGCGTCTTCCATCACGCCGGACGAGGCGGGCGCCCGGCCCGCTCCGGAGCACGCCGACTACGGCTCGTCGTTCAGCGACCCCGACGGCAACAGCTGGCTGCTCCAGGAAATCAAGACCCGGCTGCCCGGACGTTGACCGGAACCACTGAGAGGAGACACAAGCCATGGACGTCGAGACGCTGACGGAGCTTCTGCGAGAGGCAGAGGAGCACCACGGGGCCTACGAGGCCACCGCTCCGCCCCACCACTGGTCGCGGTGGTACGCCGCCTACATCGTGGCGCGCGACCAGGGGATCAGCACGGAGGAGGCGTCAGAGCGCGCCGGGCGCCACATGGAGCGGGCCACCCAGGAAGCGAGTCACTGAGCGAGCGGTCAGGTACGCCTGACGCGCGGGCGCGGCTGGCAGCGCTCGCACACGTAGGTGCCGCGGCCCGCGGCGCGGAGCTTCCGGATCGGGCCGCCGCAGCGCGGACACGGCTCGCCCTCGCGCGTGTGCACCAGGAAGCGGTCCTGGAACGATCCGTAGGCACCGTCCGCGTTGCGGAAGTCGTCGATGGTGGCCCCCTTGGCGTCGATCCCCTCCTCGAGCGTGGCCACCACGGCCGCCCGGAGCGCCTCGATCTGGCTCCGCTTAGGGTGCCCACGGGGCGCAGCGGGTGGATTCGGGCCCGGAACAGAGCCTCGTCGGCGTAGATGTTCCCCACGCCGGCGATCCGCTCCTGTGAGAGGAGGAAGGCCTTGACGGGCGCGCGCCGGCCGCGGGCCTGGGCACGCAGCGCCTCGGCCGTGAAGTCGGGGCTCAGGGGCTCCACGCCGAGCCGGGCGTCGAAGTACTCGCCCAGCGCATCCGTTCCGAGCAGCACCACCCCGGTGCCGAAGCGGCGCACGTCGGCGAAGAGGAGGCGCTCCCCCGAATCGAGCGTGATCGCGGACCCGCAGATGGGCGGGCTCCTCGCCGCCCTCGGGGATCAGGAGCAGGTTCCCGGTCATGCGCAGGTGCATCACCAGGTGCACCTCGTCCTCCAGCGAGGCGATCAGGTACTTCCCCCGGCGGCCGAGCGACTCCACCACCCGGCCGCGCACGGCGTCCTCCACCGACGAGGGCGGCGCCGGCTCGCACCAGCGCGCGTCCAGCACCTCGGATCGCGTCGATGCGCCGGCCCTCGACGGCGGGGGCCAGCTGGCGGCGAATCGTCTCGACCTCGGGCAGCTCGGGCATGCCCGACCGGTTCTAGCAGGCGGGCTCGCGGCCCTCAGACGAGGGTGGCCCGCGGGTGAGCGCGGAAGTACACGTCCTTGAGGCGCTCCGAGGAGAGGTGGGTGTAGAGCTGGGTGGTGGACACGTCGGCGTGGCCGAGCATCTCCTGGACGGAGCGGAGGTCGCATCCGCCGGCGAGCAGGTGGGTGGCGAAGCTGTGGCGCAGCGTGTGCGGGCTCATGCGGTCGGCCAGGCCGGCGGTGAGCGCGTGCCGGCGAACGATCTTGTACAGGCCCTGGCGGGTGAGCGACGCGCCGCGGAAGTTCACGAACAGGTGCGGCTCGGGACGTCCCTTCACCAGCATCGGGCGCCCCCGCTGGAGATAGGCGGCCACCGCCTTGACGGCGGCGTGTCCGACGGGCACCACGCGCTCCTTCGAGCCCTTGCCCCGGGCCCGCAGGACGCGGTCCTCGAGGTCCACGTCCCCCACCTCGAGCCCGATCGCCTCCGAGGCGCGCAGCCCGCAGGCGTACATCAGCTCGAGCAGGGCGCGGTCGCGCAGGGCGGCGGGCGCGGGTCCGCGGGGCTGGGCCAGCAGGCGCTCCACCTCGCCCCGCGTGAGCACGGCGGGCAGCTTGCGGCTCCGGCGGGGGGCGCTGAGGGCCGACGTGGGATCGGATTCGCGCAGGCCGTCCCGGCGCAGGTGGCGGTAGAAGGAGCGCAGGCAGGCGGTCTTGCGGTGGATGGTGGCCGGCGAAGCGGGCCGGGGCGCCGCCGCCCCGGAGGCCAGCGCGGTGAGGAAGTCGGCCACGTCGGCACTCTCGGCCTCGAGGGCGGACACCCGGCGGCCGGCCAGGAAGCGGCCGTACTGGAAGAGATCGCGAGCGGTAGGCCTCGAGCGTGTTGCGCGACAGGCCGCGCTCGAACTCGAGATAGGCGAGGAAGTCGAGCACCAGCCGCTCGAAGCGTTCAGTCGGGGCATCCGAGCCCAGCCGGTTCTCGATCGTGGCCATCGGAGGACGGGTTCGGCCGGGCGGCCCCCATCCCTTGACCTGCAACGTGGGAGTCAGGTGAGGCGGGCGTGCAGCCAGAGGAGCCCGACGAGGCTCTTGGAGTCGCGACAGGCCCTGATGATCTCTTCGAGCCTGTCGAGTGGGATGCGCTCGATCTCGATGCGCTCGTCCTCGCCGGAGTCGGCCTGCTCCTCGTACAGGTCCTCGGCCAGATAGACGTGGCACTCCTCGTCCGTGAAGCCGGGCGAGGTGTAGAAGCTCGTGAGGTGCCGCCACTCCCGGGCGCCCCGCCCGATCTCCTCCGCCAGCTCGCGCTTCCCCGTGGTGAGCGGATCCTCGCCCGGGTCGAGCTTGCCCGCAGGAAGCTCGAGCAGCCGCCTCCTCGCCCACGGCCTCGCGCGGCTGGCGCACCATGTAGAAGGCGTCCGCGTCCAGCGCCACCACGGCCACCGCGCCGGGGTGCACCACCATCTCGCGCTCCGCCTCGGCGCCGTCCTCGTAGCGGTAGCTGTCGATGCGCACGGTGGCCAGCTTGCCCTCGAACACCACCCTGCCGCCGATTCGCTCGAAAGCGGTCATCGCGGGTTCCCCGCGGCCGCCGCGACCAGCGCGAGCGTCACGTCCAGCATCTGCTCGAGCGCCTCGACGGTCACGCTCTCGTCGGGCTGGTGGTTGCGCTCCGTGCCGTTGGCCAGGTTCACCACGGGCAGGCCCGCCGGCCACCAGGGCGTTGGCGTCGCTCCCGCCGCCGGTGGAGATGTAGCTGGGCTCGAACCCGCAGGCCGTGAGCGCGGCTGAGGCCACCTCCACCGCCGGCGCGGTGCGGGCCAGGCGAAATCCCCGGAAGAGCCGCTCCACGTGGGTCTCCACGTCGCACTCGCCCGCGCTCGCCGCGTCCGTGGCCGCATCCACCATGGTGCCGATCACCTCGGCCGCGCGGGCCTCGTCCAGGCTGCGGGCCTCGAGCTCGACCGTGCAGCGCTCGGCCACGACATTCGCCGATGTGCCCCCCTCGATGCGCCCGACGTTCGCGGTGGTCTCGGGATCCAGACGGCCGATCGTCATCGCCGCGATGGCGCTGCGCGGCGGCGGCGATCGCGTTGTGGCCGTCCTCCGGCCGGATGCCGGCGTGCGCGGCGCGGCCCAGGAAGCGGGCCTCGAGCCGGTAGTAGGTGGGCGAGGCCAGCACCACCTCGCCGATCGGCGACGCGTGGTCGAAGACGTACCCGAACTCGGAGCGCAGGGTGTCCGCCGCGAACGCCTTGGCGCCGCGCAGGGCGAGCTCCTCGGAGGTGGTGAAGAGGATCTCCACGCCCACGGGAGACCCCTGCTCCACCAGGCGCCGCGCCGTGGCCAGGATGGTGGCCACCGCGGCCTTGTTGTCGGCGCCGAGGATGGCCTCGTGGCGGTTTCGGAGGAGCCCATCCTCACGCACCACCTCCACCGGACCGGCCAGCGGCACCGTGTCGATGTGGGCGCAGAGCAGGATCGTGCGCGCACCCTCGGGACCCGGGATGCGGGTGAGCACGTTGCCGGCATCCGAGCCGGTCTCGGCGGCCGTGCCGTCCTCCTCCACCTCCAGCCCGAGCGAGCGCAGCTCGGCGCTCACCGCGTCGGCCATCGCCCGCTCTCGGCCCGACGGGCTCTCGATCTCGCAGAGCCGGATGAAGTCGGCCACGAGCCGTTCGCGCTCAGGCGGGGCCGCGGTGCGCATGGCGGTGGTCAGGCGCGCGACTCGGCGCGGATCTCGGGCTCCACCTCGGGAGCCCGCCGGCCGCCGCGCTCGAGGGCGGCGCCCACGAAGTCGCGGAACAGAGGCTGGGCGCGCAGGGGCCGGGACTTGAACTCCGGGTGGTACTGCGACGCCACGAAGAACGGATGGTCGGGAAGCTCGATGACCTCGACCAGGCGATCGTCCGGCGACGTGCCGCTGAAGACGAGGCCGGCGTGCTCCAACCGCTTGCGCAGGTGGTTGTTCACCTCGTAGCGGTGGCGGTGGCGCTCGTAGATCACGGCCTCGCCGTAGATCTCCCGGGCGCGCGTGCCCTCGTGGAGCTTCACCGGATCCGCGCCGAGGCGCATCGTGCCGCCCATGTCCCGGACCTCCTTCTGCTCCGGCAGAAGGTCGATCACCGGATAGGGGGTCTCGGGGTCGAACTCGGTGGAGTTCGCGCCCTCCATGCCCGCGACGTTGCGAGCGAACTCGGCCACGGCGATCTGCATCCCGAGGCAGATGCCCAGGTAGGGCACGTCGTGCTCGCGGGCGAAGCGGGCGGCGTGGATCTTCCCCTCGATGCCGCGCACGCCGAAGCCGCCGGGCACGAGGATGCCGTCACAGGCCTCGAGCTCGCGCTCGGCCTCCTCGTCGGTGAGCCGCTCCGAGTCCACCCAGGTGACCTCGACCCGGCCGCCGTGATGGGCGCCGGCGTGGTTGAGGGCCTCGATCACCGACATGTAGGCGTCGGCCAGTTGGTTGTACTTGCCCACGAGCCCGATCCGAATCGGGTCGGAGGCCGCCTCCGTGCGCTGCACGAGCGACTCCCAGTCCGACAGGTCCGGCGCGGGGGCCTCCATGCCGAAGTGGGCCAGAACGCTGTCGGCCACCCCCTCGGCCTCGAACTCGAGCGGCACCTTGTAGATCGAGTCCACGTCCTGCGCCGACACCACCGAGCGCACGGGCAGGTTGGCGAACAGGGCGATCTTCTCCCGGATCTCGCGTCCGAGCGGCTCCTCGCTGCGGCACATGACCATGTCCGGCTGGATGCCGATGCGCCTGAGCTCCTGAACGGAGTGCTGGGTGGGCTTGGTCTTGAGCTCCCCGGCGTGTCCGAGGAAGGGCACGAGCGTGAGGTGGATGAACATGCACCGGTCGCGCCCCAGGTCGGAGTGGAACTGGCGCAGCGCCTCGAGGAACGGCAGCGACTCGATGTCGCCCACCGTGCCGCCGATCTCGGTGATCACCACGTCCACGTCGGCCGACTCGGCCACCAGCCGGATGCGGTTCTTGATCTCGTCGGTGATGTGCGGGATCACCTGGACGGTGCCGCCGAGGTAGTCGCCGCGGCGCTCGCGCCGGATCACGGAGTTGTAGATCGCGCCCGCGGTGGCGTTGGAGGAGCGCGAGGTGTTGGTGCCGGTGAAGCGCTCGTAGTGCCCCAGGTCGAGGTCCGTCTCGGCGCCGTCCTCGGTGACGAAGACCTCTCCGTGCTGGAAGGGGCTCATCGTGCCCGGATCCACGTTGATGTACGGATCGAACTTCTGGATCGTGACCGAGAGGCCGCGGGCCACGAGCAGGCGCCCGAGCGATGCCGCGGCGATGCCCTTTCCGAGGGCCGAGACGACCCCGCCGGTGACGAAGATGAAGCGTGTCTCTGGACTACTCGGCGGCATCAAGCTCTGGGAACGCCAGTCTACTTGGCCGGACGGGTGGAAGCCGGACCGGCTCCACTGAGCCTCATGCGGCCGCCAGCAGCTCGCGGGCGTGCTTGCGGGCCGCGTCGTCGGAGGACTCGGCGCCGAGCATGCGGCACAGCTCCTCCACCACGGCGTCGCCCTCGAGCGAATCCACCGTGGTGAGCGCGGGATCCCGCCCGATCGTCTTCTCGATCCGGAAGTGGGCGCCGGCCTGGGCCGCGACCTGGGGCAGGTGCGTGATGCAGAGGACCTGGTGGGCCTCGCCCAGGGCGCGCAGCCTCTCCCCCACGGCGCGCGCGGTCTGGCCGCCCACGCCGGCATCCACCTCGTCGAACACCAGCGTCCGCGACTCGCCCCCGCCGGCCACGGTCATCAGGGCGAGCATTACCCGGGAGAGCTCGCCCCCGGACGCCGATTCGCGCAGCGGCGCCGCCGGCACGCCGGGGTTGGGCGCCAGCATCAGCTCCACCCGCTCGGCTCCGTTGGCGGAGATCTCCGGTCGCGGCTCCAGCTCGACCTGGAACTCCGCGCCCTCCATGGCCAGGTTCTGGAGCTCGGCCCTCACCTGCTCGGCCAGGCGCGGGGCGGCATCCCGCCGGGCGGCGGTGAGCTCTTCCGCGAGGCGCGACAGCTCGGCGAGCGCGGCGCTCGAGCCCCACCTGCGACTCCTCGAGCTCCACCTCGGCCCGTTCCAGGGCGTCGCGGCGCTCGCGGCAGCGCTCGGCGTGGGCGAGCACCGCGGCCACGTTGCCGCCGTGCTTGCGCTCCAGCCGGTCGTAGAGCTCGAGCCGGCCCTCCACCTGCTCGAGCTGGCCCGGGTCGCCCTCGAGCCCCTCCAGGTAACGGCGCAGCTCCCCGCCCACGTCGTCGGCCTCGATACGCAGCGAGGCCACGCGGGCGGCCAGGGCGTCGAGCTCCGCGTCCACCCCCGGAACCGAGCCCACGATGCTCTCGGCCTCCGCGAGCAGGCCGGCCACACCCGACTCCCCGCTCTCCGGGGCGATGGCCTCCGCCCCGCCGCCGGCCGCGGCCACGAGCGCATCCAGCCCGCGCAGCCGCTCCCGCCGCGCGTTCAGCTCCTCGCGGTCTCCCTCGGACGGGTCCACCGCCTCGATCTCCTCGATCTCGAAGCGGAGCAGGTCCAGGTCCCGGTCGCGGGTTCCCGCGCGCTCGTGGAGCTCCTCCAGGCGGCGCTCCAGCTCGCGAACGCGCCCGTGCGCCTCCCCCACCCGGCTGCGCAGGTCGCCGTGGCGCTCGCCCCCGAAGCCGTCGAGCAGGTCCAGCTGCGCCGAGGCCAGGGTGAGCCGGCGGTGCTCGTGCTGCCCGAAGAAGGCCACGAGCCGCCCGCCCAGCGCCTTCAGGTCCGCGGCCGAGGCCGTGCGCCCCTGCACGAACGCCCGGGTGCGGCCGTCCTCCCCCACGCGCCGGGCCAGGACGATCTCCTCGACCTCCTCCCCGATGCGCTCGCGCAGATCGCCCAGGTCGGCGCCCTCGAGGAGATCCGCGCGGCGCCGCGAACACGCCCTCCACGTATGCCTCCTTCGCCCCCGGGCGAACGATGCCGGACCGTGGCTTGCCGCCGAGCAGGAGGTCGAGGGCGTGGGCCAGGATGGTCTTGCCCGCCCCCGTCTCGCCCGTGATCACCGCCAGGCCCGGCCCGGGCCGCAGCTCGGCGCTCTCGATCAGGAGGAGATTCTGGATCCGCAGTTCGAGAAGCACCGGGTCAGGTGTACCAACGCAACCCGACGGAGCGGTAGCGCCGGACCCAGGGAGGAGCGCAGCCCATCGGCGATCAGGCGGCACCGAACTTTTCGCGCAGGCGCCCGTAGAAGGTCGTTCCGGGCCTCTGGGCGAGCAGCACGCTGTCACGGCGCAGGCTCACGGTGACGCTCTCGCCCGGCGCCACCACGGCCTCCGGCCGGCCGTCGGTGGTGAGCTCAACCTCCTCCGTGGAGGAGCGGTTGGTGAGCTCGAGCAGGTCGCCCGGGCCCACCACCAGCGAGCGGGCGGTGAGCGTGTGCGGCGCGATGAACGACACCACGAAGCCCTCCACTCCCCACGCGAGCACGGGACCGCCGTTGGCCAGGTTGTAGCCGGTGGATCCGGCGGGGGTGGACACCACGAGCCCATCGCAGCGAACCTCGCCGAGATCCTGTCCGTGGACCGTGTAGGCCAGCTCGGCCACCCGCCCGTTCTGGCGCCGGTGCACGGACACGTCGTTCACGGCGATGCGGTCGCCCGCCGAGGTGTGGGCCACCAGCACGGGCAGCTTGATCAGGTCGAACTGCCCGGCCAGAGCGCGCCGGATGCCGTCCTCGAGATCGCTGGGCTCCACCGTGGACAGGAAGCCGATCGCGCCGTAGTTCACGGCGAACACGGGCACGTCCCGGCCGGCGAACAGCCTCAGGGTGGACAGGATGGTGCCGTCGCCCCCGAGCACCACGGCCAGGTCGGTGAGGCCGCCGGGATCGGCGCCGAGCACCACCCCGTCCTGCGCTGCGAGCGAGTGCTTGTCCACCTCCGTGCTCGGGATCCGGACCTCCACCCCCTCCTCCTGGGCCACGGCGAGCACCCGCTCGACCGCGCCCGAGGTCTGGTCGGTGCGGCTGTGGGTGAACAGCGTGATCGACTCGGGACGGTCGCTCAGGGCTCCGCCCTCCGGGCCGCGGCCTCGAGGTCGGACACCGCGTCCTCGCGGCCGGCCTCGGCCAGCCACACGAAGCTCTCGCGGTTTCCGGCGGGGCCGGGAAGGCCGGAGGAGACGTATCCGAGCACCGAGGCGCCGAGAAGGTCGCGAGCGCCGCGGCCCGCCTCCACCAGGGCCCTTCGCCGCTCGTCCGCCGAGCGCACCACCCCGCCACGGCCCACGGCCTCGCGCCCGGCCTCGAACTGGGGCTTGACCAGGGCGAGCACGTCGTGCACGGGCGCGGCGGCCGCCACGACGGCGGGGAGCACCTTCGCCAGCGAGATGAAGGACACGTCCACCACCACCAGGTCGGGCGCGTAGGGAAGCTCGTCCGCCGCCAGATCGCGGGCATTGCGGCGCTCGATCACGGTCACACGGGGGTCCTGGCGGATCCGCCAGTGCAGCTCGCCGTAGGCCACGTCCAGCGCGATCACCGAGCGGGCACCGCGCTGGAGCAGGCAATCGGTGAATCCGCCCGTGGATGCACCCACGTCCAGGCATGCCCTCCCGCCGGGATCGATCCCGAACCCGTCCAGCGCGTTCTCGAGCTTGATGCCGCCGCGCGAGACGTGGCGCGGCGGCTCGGCCACCGTGACCGGCGCGTCGTCCGCCACCATCTGCCCGGGCTTGGCCGCCGGCCGGTCGCCGATTCTCACGTCGCCGGCCATCACCGCCGCGGCCGCCCGCGATCGCGTCTCGTACAGCCCGCGCTCGGCGAGCAGGGTGTCCAGCCGGCGCTTCGGCACGTCGCGGCAGGGTACCCCCCGGGGGTGAGTGTGATCCACATCACACTCATCGAGTCCCATCGGCGTAGCCTCGAATGCGTGACCTTGGTGAGACTCATATCCCCGGCAGCGCGGTCCTTCCTGCTGATGCTGGTGGGCTTCGGGCTGATTGCCGCCCCCTTCGCCTTCGGGCTCGGGGACGGCCGCCCTCGTGACCGGCGTGCTCGTGGGCGCCGTGTGCGTCGCCCTCGCCCTCGCGGGCACCGACACCGAGGGCCGCGGCACGATCCCGCTGGCCGCTCACGCGGTCTACGACCGGGCGATCGGCGTGGGACTCATCCTCTCCGCCGCGATCTTCGCGATTGCGGAAGAGCCGGGCGCCGCGATGCTCTTCGGCGTCCTGGGCCTCGTCGCACTGCTCGTGACCTCCATCACCAGCTACAGCGCGCGCGCCGCTTAAGGAAAAACTTCCTCTCACCGATACATATCGCATCACTCCTCCCTCAGGAAACGGCCCCGCTTGCGGGGTCGTTTCCATTTCTCGGGGGCCGGATGCGCCGATTCGGTTCACTGAGCCGGGGCGGGCAGGCGGCCGCGCAGCACCTGCACGAGGCTCCAGGCCGATACCACGGCCCATACGCCCTCCAGCAGCAGGAATCCCCAGTCGCGCCCGTCGAGGGCCACCCAGGCCAGCACGGCCGAGCCCAGGAGGTTCAGGACGAGGTACGGGCGGGCATGAGCTCCCATCGCGCCGCGCTGGTTGGCCGCGAAGGCCACCAGGATGAGAATTGCCCCGAATATCTGCAGCGCGTCGGACATGCCGGGCATTGTGACCGCCCGGCCTAGACTCGCGGCCATGCCCGACCCGCACCGCTATCGCGCCGCGCTCCGCTGGAGCGGTTCCACCGGCGCCGGCTGGGACTCCTACGCGCGTGAGCACGTGGCCGTCGCGCCGCCCGCGGCGCCAGGAGGTGGGCCTGACCACCGGGGAGGCCCACGGCGATCCCAGCGTGCTCAACCCCGAGCAGCTGCTGGTGATGGCCGCCTCCTCCTGCCAGATGCTCTGGTTCCTGCACCTGGCGGCCAAGGCGCGCGTGGACGTGGTGGAGTACGAGGACGACGCCGAGGGCGTGATGCCGGTGGACCGGGAGCCCACCCGGGTCACCGAGATCACCCTTCGTCCCCGCATCGTGATCGCGTCCGACACCGGCGAGGATCGGGTGCGCAAGCTCCTCGCCACCGCCCACGAGCACTGCTACATCGCCAACAGCCTGAACTCGGCGATCTCGATCGAGCCTCGCATCGAGCGAGGAGCGCGAGTGAGCGAGGTCCTGCTCAGGGAGTTCACGGATCCGGGCTGCCCGTGGGCCTACAGCGCCGAGCCCTCCCGCCGCCGGCTCGAGTGGCTCTACGGCGACATGATCGAGTGGCGGGTGTGCATGGTCGGCCTCGCCGAGTCCCCCGAGGAATACGAGAGCAAGGGCTTCGACACCGGGCGCCAGGCCGAGGCCTTCGCGACGATCGCCGAGCACCACGGAATGCCGATCGACACGCGCGAGCGCCCGCGGATGGCCGCGACGGTCCCGCCTGCCGGGCGGTGGTGGCCGCGCGGCGACACGCTCCCGACCGGATGCGCGCCCTGCTGCGCCGGCTTCGGGTTCGCCACTTCTCCGGTCAGCTGCTGGACGAACCGGACACCATCCGCGACGCCGCCCGCGACGCCGGTCTCGACCCCGCGGAGCTGGAGTCGTGGATGGCGCGAGCCGGAGACCGAGGCCGAGCTGCGCGAGGACATGGAGTTCGCCCGCCGGCCGATGCCCGCGGCCCAGGTGCTCGACCACAAGCTGGCCAACTGGTCGGGCGGGCGCCGCTACACCTGCCCCTCCTACGAGATCACGCGCCTGTCCGACGGGGTGCGCATCGCCGTCCCCGGCTTCCAGCCCTTCCCGTCTACGACGTGGCCACGGCGAACCTCGTGCCCCGCGTGGACCGTCGGGATCCGCCGGAGTCGGTGGAGGAGGTGCTGCGCTGGGCCTCCACCCCGCTGGCCACCCGGGAGGTGGCCGTGGTGTGCGACATCGCGCCGGAGCGGGCGCGCGAGCAGCTCGGCCGGGTGGCCACCGAGCAGCACGTGGGCTTCGACGGCTTCTGGTCCCTGGCCTAGCGCAAGCGGCCGGCTCGGCCGGCTGCGCCGCGACGTTTACCTAGGCCAGGGCGCCGCTCGGCTCGAGCACGGCCTCGGCCACGCGCTCGGCCACCGCCGCGGGCGTGAGACCCACCTCTTCGCGCAGGAGGGCCGGCTTGCCGTGAGTCACGTAGCGATCGGGCAGGCCGAGGCGGATCACCCGCGCGCGGCCGGCCAGGTCGCGGTCGGCCAGCTCCTCCAGCACGGCGGAGCCGAAGCCCCCGGCCAGCACGTTCTCCTCCACCGTGACGAGCACGTCATGGTCGGAGACCAGCCGCTCGATCAGGTCGGCGTCGAGGGGCTTGGCGAAGCGGGCGTCGGCCACGGTGGGCTCCAGGCCGTGCTCGGCGGCCAGCAGGTCGGCGGCGCCGAGCGCCACCGACACGCCGAATCCGTAGCCGAGGAGCGCCACGCGCTCGCCCTCGCGGAGCACCTCGCCGGTGCCCATCTCGAGCGTGCGCGGGGCGTCCGGCATCACAACGCCCTCGGCCTCGCCGCGCGGGTAGCGGATCCCCACCGGGCCGTCGTCGTAGGCGAGCGCGGTGTGGAGCATGTCGGCCAGCAGGGCCTCGTCGCGCGGAGCCATCAGCGTCATGTGCGGGAGGCAGCGCAGATAGGAGATGTCGAAGGCGCCGTGATGGGTGGGGCCGTCGTCGCCCACCAGGCCGGCGCGGTCCATGGCGAACACCACGTTGAGGCGCTGGAGGCACACGTCGTGGACGATCTGGTCGTAGCCCCGCTGCAGGAAGGTGGAGTAGATCGCGGCCACCGGCTTGGCCCCCTGGAGCGCCAGCCCGGCCGCGAAGAGCACGGCGTGCTGCTCGGCGATGCCCACGTCGTAGTAGCGGTCCGGCATCTCCTTCTGCAGGATGTTGAGGCCGGTGCCCGAGTTCATCGCGGCGGTGATGCCCACCACCCGCTCGTCGCGCCGGCACTCGCGCACCAGCGCGTCTCCGAACACCGTCGTGTACTGGGGTGGCGCCGGCTTCTTCGGCTTGGGCTTGAACAGCCGCCCGGGCGCCGCCTCGCCGTTCACGATCGAGCCCGGCTTGGCCGCGTGCCAGGCCTCCATGCCCTCGAGTCCGCCGTCCTCGGCGGGAGCGAAGCCCTTTCCCTTCACGGTCTTGCAGTGCACGACCACCGGGCGATCGGCGGCGAGCGCCTCGCCGATGGCCTCGCGAAGCGCCTTCACGTCGTGGCCGTCGATCACGCCGACGTAGGCCAGGTCGAGCTCCTCGAAGAAGAGCCCCGGAGCCCAATAGGCCTTCAGCGACTCCTTCAGGATCGGTCCCAGCCGCTCGATCCGCCTGCCGATCCCGGCCGGCAGCCTCGTGAGCGCCACCTCGGCGTCCTCGCGAGCGTGGTACAGCTTGGGATTCAGGCGCATGCGGTTGAAGTACCGCGACAGCGATCCGACGTTCGGAGCGATCGACATCCCGTTGTCGTTCACCACGATGACCATGGGCATGTCGAGCCCGCCGGCGTTCAGCAGGGCCTCGAAGGCCACCCCGCCGGTGAGGGCGCCGTCGCCGATCACGGCCACCACGCGGCCGTCGTCGCCCACGCCGCGCCGCATCGCCTCCTTGATTCCCACCGCGTAGGACACCGACGTGGAGGCGTGGCCGGCGCCCATGGCGTCGTGCTCGGACTCGTCGATGGAGCAGAACGGGGCGAGGCCGCCGTAGGTGCGGATGGTCTGGAGGCTGTCGCGGCGCCCGGTGAGGACCTTGTGCGGATAGGCCTGATGGCCCACGTCCCAGAGCACCTTGTCGCGCGGGGAGTCGAGCAGGGAGTGGATCGCCACGGCGATCTCGCACGCGCCGAGATTCGCCCCGAAGTGGCCGCCGATCTCGCCGATCGTGTCGATGATCAGCGCGCGGACCTCCTGGGCCACCTGCTGGAGCTGGGCGTCGTCCAGCTCCTTGAGGTCGTCCGGGCCGTCGATCTGATCCAGGAGCTTGGTCATGTGGTGCGGGTGAGTATGTAGTCGGCGATCTGGCCCAGCCGGCGGGTGTCCCCGTCGGCCTCCGCCAGCGCGGCGCGTGCCTCGGCGTGCGACTCCCTGGCCAGTTCCCGGGCCCGTCCGAGTCCGAACACGCTCACGTAGGTCGCCTTTCCATGGCGTTCATCGGAGCCCTGCGGCTTTCCCAGCTCGGCCTCGTCCCCCGTCACGTCGAGAATGTCGTCGACGATCTGGAACACCACACCGAGCTCGGCCGCGAAGCGCCGGTACGGGATTGTGGCAGGTCCGTCCAGTCCCTCGAGCGCCAGGATCGACCCCACGGACGCGGCGATCAGCGCTCCCGTCTTCAGTTCGTGGAGGCGACGAAGGTCGGGGTGCTCCACGGCCGGCCACGTCGAGGAACTGCCCGCCGACCATGCCGGCGACCGCCGCGGCGCCCACCAGCTCCCGTACGGCGGCCAGCACCGCCGCGGGCTCCCCGTCCTGCTCGGTGAGCGCGAGACGGAGCGCTTCGGCGAACAGGCCGTCGCCGGCGAGGATGGCCACGTCCTCGCCGAAGGCCACGTGACAGGTCGGCTTGCCGCGGCGGAGAGCGTCGTCGTCCATCGCCGGAAGGTCGTCGTGGATCAGCGAGTAGGTGTGGACCATCTCGATCGCCGCCGCCATGGGCAGCACCTCCGCGGGGTCGCGGCCGAGCGCCTCGGCCGTGGCGAGCGCCAGGACCGGGCGGATGCGCTTGCCCCCGGCGAGCAGCGAGTACCGCATTGCCTCCTCGAGACGGGCGGTGCCCGGGTCGTCCCCGAAGCGGAGGCCCTCGAGGTAGCCGTCCACCGTCTGCTGAAGCTCGGCCGGATAGGCCGGGGCGCCCACCGTCAGAGGAGGCGCTCCTGGCCCTCGAGCTGGTTGGCGGCGCGGTTGCGCACGTCCAGCTCGGACCCCAGGCGAGCGGCCAGCTCGGCACAGCGCTGGACCAGGTCGGCGGCCTGGGCCGGCTCCAGATTGCCGGCGCGGAGCTGCCCGGCCACCGCGGTGAGCTCGTCGGCGAGCCCGTCGAGGGAGTCGGGATCCGTCACGCCGAGGCCACGCTCTCACGGTGCACGGCCGCGAGTATGCCGTTTACGAAGCCGGGAGCCTCCGCCGAGCACAGCGCCTTGGCCGCCTCCACGGCCTCGTCGATGGCCACCTCGGCCGGAACGTCGGGGCGGTGGAGGATCTCCTCGAGGGCCACACGCAGGATGTTGCGCTCCAGCGGGGCGATGCGGTCGAGCGACCATCCGGTGGCATGGCGCTCGATGAGGGCGTCCAGCTCGGGGCGGTCGCGGTCCACGGCCTCCACCAGCTCGCGCGTGAAGTCGGACGCGGCACGTTCGAGCAGGGCCTCGGCGGGACGATCGGTCACATCCGACTGGTAGAGGGCCACCATGGCCGCGCGCCGCTGGTCGGTGCGGCGCATCAGGTGGGCGGGCCCGAGGTCATCTAGGCCCGCGACACGTACTCGCCCGAGCGGGTGTCCACCCGGACGCGGTCGCCCACGTTCACGAACAGCGGGACCCGGACCACCACCCCGGACTCGAGCGTGGCCGGCTTGTCGCCGCCGCCCGAGGCCGTGTCCCCGCGAAGTCCGGGCTCGGTCTCGGTCACGTTCATCTCCACCGCGCTCGGGAGCTGTATGTCCTGAGGCTCGTCGTCGATGTAGAGCACGTCCACCGCCTCGTTGGGCAGCACCCACTTGAGCGACTCGCGCAGCTGGTCCTCGGGCACCGCGATCTGGTCGTAGCTCTCGGTGTCCATCAGGTGGGCGTCGGTCCCGTCCGCGTAGAGGAACTGCATCGCGCGGGACTCGGTGCGCACCTGCCGGAACTTCTCGCCCGCGCGGAACGTGCGGTCGATCACGGCGCCGTCGGCGGACCGCTTGAGCTTGGTCCGGACGAACGCGCCGCCCTTGCCCGGCTTGACGTGCTGGAACTCCACGATCTTGAAGATCGTGCCGTCCACCTCCACGTGCATGCCGTTCTTGAATTGGTTGGTGCTGACCACGGCGAGAAAGGGTAGTCACGGGTCTTTGGTGATGGCTACTCGCGCTCAGCGGCCGGTCCGTGGGAACAGCATCAACGCGCCGGCGAAGAAGCAGGCCGAGCCGAGCACGGTGGTCCAGTTGGCGGCGGCGAGGTCGAGGATCGAGCCACTCGATGGCACCACGTACGACGCGACGGCGGAGATGGCGAAGAACACGCAGCCGGCCAGGTTGACGGCGGCCGCCCTCCACTCGTGGTCGCGGCGCGCCGGGCGCAGGTGCGGTCCGGTGACGACGCCGTAGGCAAGCACGCCGGAGATGAGAAACGCCGTCGATCCGAACACGTCCGGGGCCCAGACCAGGCGATTCTCGGCGTGCGTGGAGAGGCCGTCCTGCATGGCGTTGAAGGTGCTGATGTTGAACAGCAGCGTTCCTACGAACTGGACCGCCGCGCTCCACCACGACGCATCCGCCCCCCAACGGCGCCCCCGCCTCAGGGTGGCCTCCCGAACCTCGAGGCCCGCCGCCAGAGTGAAGAAGATCGAGCCGGCGAAGAAGACAACTCCGTCGGCCCCCGGCCCGACCAGCTGCACGAAGTCCGGGAACGGACCGATGAAGAAGCACAGCGACCCGACCGCGAAGCCCACTGCGATCCAGCGATCCCAGGCGGCCCTGGCGAACGGCCGGTGCGCGACGGCCAGTGAATGGCCGATCAAGGGCGCACCCGCAGCACAGGATCGACGCTACGTTCGGCGGTGCGTCGCGTACATCGCCCCAAGCGGGTGATCTTCGAGGGTTGCCCTGACGGCCCCGGGAGTGAGAGAGTCGCGACCGCCAACTACTGCGAGGAGGAACTCCATGGCCAAGTTCCTGATCGAAGCCAAGTACAACCCCGACGGCGTACGCGGCATCCAGAGCGCGGGCGGCTCGAGCCGCCGCGACGCGGTCGCCAAGGCGCTGGAGGGCGCGGGCGGGTCGCTCGAGAGCTTCCACTTCAGCTTCGGCGACTCCGATGCCTACGTGATCGTCGAAGCACCCGACAACGTGACCGCCGCGGCCGTGACGCTCACGGTGAACGCCACCGGCGCGGTGCAGGCCAAGACCATCGTGCTCCTCACCCCGGAAGAGGTGGACGCCGCCGCCAAGCAGTCGGTGGCCTACACCCCGCCGGGCGGCTGATTCAGCGGGCCCGCGGGACTCCCAGGAAGGAGGTTGCCGCCGACCCCAGGGCGCGGTCAAAATGCGCACATGAACGAGGCCGAGCGGCGGGACCAGATCCGGCGGTACTGGGAGAACACCGGCAGCGATGAGGAGGCCACCCACGGGATCTACCACGACGATGCCGTGCTCGACTTCCCCCAATCCGGCGAGCGCTTCGAGGGCGTGGCCAACTTCAAGGAGTGGCGCAGCCAGTACCCGGCGGGGGTCGTGCTGGAGATGGCCGAGATGCGCGGCCAGGGGGACCTCTGGGTCGTGGAGGGGACGATCAGGTACGACGACGGCCCCCCGCAGCCCGTGGTGAACGTCCTCGAGTTCCGGGGCGACAGGGTGGCCCGGGAGACCATCTACGTCACCGAGCCGTGGGACGCCCCGGAGTGGCGTGCCCGCTGGCGCGCGGCGCCTTAGGCCGTCCGCCCCTCCGGCCCGTACGGTGGGTCGATGGCTCCGTCCCTCCGCCCTCCCCCACTCGGCCGCCTCGGGTGGGAGGCCCTGGCCGGGTTCGAGCTCGCCCGGCTGCTGGCCGCCAGCCCGGGATTGGCACGGGCGCCCCGGGGAGCGCGAACCGTCCTGGTCCTGCCGGGGTTCGCCGCGGATGACGCCTCGACGCTCCTCCTCAGAGCCTTCCTGCGCCGGCTCGGACACTCGGTCACGGGCTGGGGCTTCGGCCGCAACCGGGGCGACGTGGCCGCGCTCGTGCCGCGCGTGGCCTCGCTCGCGCTCGAGCAGTTCAGGCGCGACGGCGAGCCCGTCCACCTGATCGGGCAGAGCCTGGGCGGCGTGATCGCGCGGGAGGTGGCCCGCGACCAACCGAAAGCCGTGGCCCAGGTGCTCACGCTGGGCACGCCCGTGGTCGGCGGGCCGGCCTACACCGCCCTGCATCGCCGATACCCGGCGAGCGAGATCGGGGCCATCGACGCGACGATGCGCGAACGCAACCGGGTGCCGATCACGGTCCCGATCACCGCGATCTACAGCAAGCGGGACGGGATCGTGAGCTGGCAGGCCTGCCTCGACACCGTCAATCCGCGGGCCACGAACGTGGAGGTCGGCAGCTCGCACCTGGGGATGGGGATCGACCCGGCGGTGTGGCGGCTGGTGGCGCGCCTGCTGGCGCCGGGCTAGGGACCCGCAGCCGCGGCCAGGGCCTGCTCGTGGTCCAGGAACTCGGCCACGCGGGTGATCGTGCCGTCGGTCGTGGAGATCACGAGCGCCAGGGGCACCTCCAGGTCCATCCCGCTCGACCTCGCCCTGCCTCGCACCACGCCCAGGGCCACCACGGCGCCCGGGCGGGGCTCGTAGCGGTCGGCCGTGAAGTTGAGGTCCTCGAAGTTGCTCTCCCACTCGTCGAGGTAGGCCTCGATGGACGGGAGGTCCCTGAGCGTCCGCGCGTCCGGATGCTCCTCGGCGATCACCCACTCGGCGTCGCCGAGCATGAGCTCGAGCGTCCGCGCATCCCGCTCGGTGAGAGCGTCCACGAGGAGGCCGGCCTGCGCCAGGCGGCTCGAGTCGTTCACGCCTGGCCGTTCAGCGGCAGGCCGCGGCGGGGCACCGGGGACGACTGGACGATCGAGGTCGTGGTCTGGCCGTAGGGCACGAACCGATCGATCACCTCCTCGAGGTGCTCCACGTCGCGCACGTGGGCGCGCATGATGAAGCAGTCCTCGCCGGTGATCCGCGTGCACTCCGTGACCTCGGGCGTCCGCTGCGCCAGCTCGGCCACCTTGGCCATCTCGCGCGGCGCCGGGCGGATCCTGATCACCGCGCCGAGCGAGAAGCCCACCGCGCGCGGGTCCACCTCGGCCCGGTAGCCCGCGATCACCCCGTCGCGCTCCAGCCGCTGCACGCGCTCGGCCACCGCCGGCGGGGACAACCCCACGCGCCGCCCGAGCTCGGCGAAGGTCATGCGGCCGTCGGCCTGGAGCTCGGCGAGAATCGCCCTGCTTACGGGATCATCGGCTCCGGCCCCGTTTGAGCTGCGATTCGAAGGCATGCACGCCAGGATAGCTGTGAAGCAGCCTTCCGTGACGCCAGAGAAGCGACGATCCTGTATCGGATGCTCACGAAGCGGCGGATACTGCCGGACCAACAGCGCGTGCCGCCGCACCTCTACTTCGTGGTCAGCGCGGTGTTCCACTACCTGGGACCGGCGTTCGCGGTACTGCTCTTCGCCCGGGTGGACGTGCTCGGCGTGGCCTGGCTGCGGATCGCCTCCGCCGCCGTGGTCTTCGCCCTCTGGCGCCGGCCCTGGCGCGCAATGCGGGCGCTCGGGAGCGACGCCAAGCGACTGCTGCTCGCGTGGGGCGCCGTGCTGGCGCTCATGAACTGCTGCTTCTACCTGGCCATCGACCGGCTCCCGCTCGGCACCGTCGCGGCCATCGAGTTCCTACCGGTGATCGCGCTGGCCGCCGTGGGGGCGCGGACCAAGCGCAACCTGGCCGCGCTGCTCATCGCCGTGCCGGGCGTGTACCTGCTCACCGACGTGCAGCTCGCGGGCGAGCCGCTGGGGGTGGCCCTGGCCTTCGCGAACGCCGTGCTCTTCGCCCTCTACATCGTGCTCGCCCACCGTGTGGCGCAGCACGACGACGTGAGCGGCATCGACGGCCTGGGGATGTCGATGCTGATCGCCGCGCTGGTGGTCACACCGCTCGGGGGCTGGGAGGTGCTCCCCGCCCTGTCGGATCCCGTCGCGCTCCTCGCCGGGATCGGGGTGGGCGTGTCCTCGAGCGTCATCCCCTACGTCTCCGACCAGCTGGCCATGGCCCGCCTCACCCGCGCCACCTACGCGCTGATGGTGTCCCTGCTGCCCGCCACGGCCACGGTCATCGGCGTGGTGGTTCTGGCCCAGGTGCCGTCAGTGGCCGAGGCCGCCGGGGTGGCCCTCGTCATCGCCGGGGTGGCCCTCCACCGCGAGCCCGCCGATCCCTGAGGCGGAAACGCCCTCCGGGAGCCGGCCCTCGTCCTCGAGCTTCTCCAGGTGGGCCTGCATCGACAGCGCGGCGGCGGGCCGGAGGTGCGCCGGGGCATCCGCCCAGGCGGCATCGAGCAGCTCGCCGGGAGAGCGCGCGCCGGCCTCCAGCGCCGCCACCAGCATCCGCTCGCGGTCCAGGCGGTGAGCGATGTATTCGTCGAGCTTCGCCCGCGGCTCCCACACGTACGGGCCGTGGCCCGGGCAGAGGACCTCCAGATCCAGTTCGCGCAATCGCCGCAGCGACTCGAGGTACGCCCCCAGAGATCCCTCGCCGGGCGAGATGAAGACGCTTCCGCTGCCGAGCACGGTGTCCCCGGTGAAGCAGATCCCGTCCCAGGAGCAGGCACACGCTGTCCGCGGAGTGGCCGGGGGTGGCGAGCGCCCGGAACGGGCCGGCCTCCTCCCCCTCGCCCGGCGTGTGCACCGGGGCGCCGAACGCGCCCGCCGCCTCGGCGTGATCGGCATGCGTGTGCGTGAGCACCACGCCCTCCACCTCTCCCGCCGCGGCCGCGCGGATCGCGGACAGGTGCGCGGGATCGGCGGGCCCGGGATCCACCACCCAGCGGCCGACGACGTAGGTGTTCGTCCCGTCGAGGGTGAGCGGCGACGGGTTGTTCGCCCGCACCCTGACCACTCCGGTGGGATCGCGTTCCCAGACCTCCACCGGGCCATTGTCGCCGGAGTAAGCTCGGAACGGGTTTGGATGCGTTCGTAACGAGGTGGTCTTCGCCGGCCGCGCGGAGCACCTTCGTGCCCGCGCTGCTGCTGGTTGGCGCGATCACGGTGCTGGACGCGCTCCTGAGCACGCACGCCGTGCTCATCGAGCTGCTGGCCGCCGGGCCGCTGGTGGCCGCCGCCAGGTCCACCCCCCGGCAGACGGCCATCGTGGGCGCGGTCGCGCTCGCCGCCTCGGTGGCCGCTCGGACTGGCGAACGGCACGTTCACCAGCCTCGAGCAACCTGGTGGGCATGCTCGCGGTGGCCGTGGCATCCGCGCTCGCGGTGAGCCTGGCCGACCTGCGGAGCCGGCGCGAGCACCTCCTGAGCCTCGAGCGGACCGCGCGTACGGAGGCCACGCGCGCCCGGGACGAGATGGAGGCGATGCTGAGCGGAATCGCCGACGCGGTGACCGGCCAGGCCCCCGACGGCAGCCTGATCTACGCCAACGACGCCGCGCTGGAGCTGCTGGGATTCCAGAGTCTGGAGGAGCTGATCGCCGTGCCGCCGGCGGAGATCATGGCCCGCTACGAGATCTACGACGAGCACGGCGGCGAGTTCCCCGTCGAGCGCCTGCCCGGTCGCCGGGCACTCATGGGCGAGGGCCAGAGCGAGGCCATCATCCGCTTTCGCGAGCGCGGCACGGGCGAGGAGCGCTGGTGCGCGGTGAAGTCCACCCCGGTCGAGGACCGGGACGGGTTCCTGACCATGGCCATCAACGTGATCGAGGACCTGACGGAGCACAAGCGGGCGGAGCTGGCCGAGCACTTCCTCTCGGAGTGCAGCCGGGTGCTCGGCTCCTCCCTCGATGTGGATGAGCTGCTCCAGGGCGTGGCCCGCCTGGCCGTGCCCGAGGTGGCCGACTGGTGCACCGTGGACGTGGTCCGCCCCGACGGCGAGGTGGCCCGGGTGGCGCTCGAGCACGCCGATCCGGAGATGCTCGCCCGGTCGCGGGAGCTGAGCGACCGCTACCCGATCGAGCCGAACGACCCGACCGGGACCTCGAGGGCGATCAGGACCGGCCAATCCGAGCTCTACGCGGAGATCACGCCGGAGCTGATCCGCGCGAACACCCGCGACGAGGAGCACCTGCGCGCCGTCGAGGCGCTCGGGCCGAGGTCGGCCATGTCCGTGCCGATGCTGTCTCACGGGCGCACCCTGGGCGTTCTCAGCCTGGTCACCGGGCGCTCGGGCCGCCGCTTCGACACCCGTGACCTCGAGCTGGCCGAGGAGCTGGCCCGCCGGTGCGCGACCGCGCTCGACAACGCCCGCCTCTACCGCGAGCGGGCCTACATCGCCCGCACGCTCCAGGAGAGCCTGCTGCCCTCCGAGCTGCCCGACCTCCCGGGCATCGAGGTCGCGGCGCGATTTCGCCCCACGGGCGAGGGCAACGAGATGGGCGGCGACTTCTACGACCTCTTCGCCACCGGCGAGCGGGGCTGGGCGGTGGTGGTGGGCGACGTGTGCGGCAAGGGCCCGGACGCCGCCGCGGTCACGGCCCTGGCCCGCTACACGCTCCGTGCGGCGGCGATGCGGGACCGCCTCCCGAGCCGCGTCCTCCACGTGCTGAACGAGGCGCTCCTGCGCCAGCGCGCCGACCGCCGCTTCTGCACCGTGGCCTACGCCTATCTCGAGTCCCTGAACGGCCACGCCCGGGTGGGCTTCGCCAGCGGCGGGCACCCGCTTCCCCTGCTCCTGCGCCGCGACGGCGTCGTGGAGACCGTGGGCGCGCCCGGCACCCTCGCTCGGGGTGGTGTCCGACCCCACCTTCGTGGACCGCTCGCTGGAGCTCAACCCCGGCGACGCGCTGCTGTTCTTCACCGACGGTGTGATCGAGGACCGGGGCAACGGAGCCCTGGAGGAGGAGCCGCCTGGCGCTGCTGCTCGGCGAATGCGCGGGGGCGGGCGCCGACGCCATCGCCGCGCGGGTGGAGGACGAGGCGATCCGCGCCCAGGGCGGCACGCCCCGCGACGACATCGCGGTCCTCGTGCTGCGGATGGCGGACGGCGAATTCGGGCTGACGCACGTTTCGGATGTGCGGGACCCGAAACACTCAGGACAGGCAGGCAACCCTGAAGCGACGAGCAACGACGGGAGAACGCGTATCAGTTTCGGTCCCCCCACCGCGGGGCGTTTCGCCACATTTCGTGGATTGGCCTTCGACGCCATGAGCAGGGCTCACGGCGCCCGCATGGCGGACAGCGACTCGCTGAGCCTTCGGCTCGGCGGAGGCCCCGACGCCGCGGCCACCGCGCGAGGGGCACTCTCGCGGCTGCGCGCGGACATCGACCCGCCGCTGATGGAGACGCTGCGGCTGCTGGTCACGGAGCTGGTGGCCAACAGCGTGCGGCACGCGCACGCCGACACGGTGAACCTTCAGGTGACGGTGAGGCCGGCCTCGGTGCGAACCGAGGTCCACGACGAGGGGCCCGGCTTCGATCCCGCCACCACCGGCACGCCCGCGCGAGGATCGCTCGGGCTGGGGCCTGTTCCTCGTGGAGCGCCTCGCCGACCGCTGGGGCACGGCGCGCGACACCGACGGCACGCGCGTCTGGTTCGAGCTGCGCCGCGACTAGCGCCGGCGCCGCTGCTTCTTCACCGGTTTCGGCCGCTTCAGGGAGAGCTTCGAGCTCACCTTCTGGCCGTCGGCCCGGATGGTCACCGCCACCCGGATGCGGTGGGACCTGATCCGGCGAAGCGTCCGTGCTGACACCCTGGCCACCACGCGGGCGTAACCGCCCTTGGAGCTGAGCCGGAAGCGCGCGGTGGCGAAGGTGACCCTGCGCGCGGCCGAGCCGCGTCCGATCACGATCGTGAACCTCGCGTTGCCGCGCACGCCCTTGGGGCCCCTGACCTTGAACGCGAAGGCGCGGTTCCTGCCGATCTTGCCCTTGTGCGTGAGGAGCTTCAGCTTGGCCGTTGGAGGGGTCGGCGGCGGGGGTGGAGGCGGCGGCGGTGGAGGCGGCGGCGCGACCTTGCTCTTCGCGTAGACCTGCAGCTCGGCCACGTCTATGTAGGGCGAGGTGCCCTGGGTGCTCGAGCCCGCGGAGCTTCACGTACCGCACGCCGGCGGGCTGGGAACTGAGCGCCACGCGTGTTCGGGCGACCGTTGTTCGCGGCTGGTGAACGTGCCCTGGGCGACGGTGGAGAAGGAGCTCGCGTTCGCGGACACCTGGACCTGGTAGCCGCCCAGGCCGGCCGCGGAGGGGTCGCCGCAGCCGGAGCTCGGATCGATCCGCACCTCGCCCAGAGTGATCGCCTGCGGAAGCGTGATCACCAGCTCCTTGGCGCCCGGCTCGCTGGGGTTGCTGGGAGAGCGCGTGCTCCAGACCGTGCGCGAGGTGCCGTCGATGGCCGCGGAGGGGCCGCACCCGAAGCTCGCGTAGCTCTGGCCCGTGAACGACCTGACCGCCGGCGCCGCCGGAGGCCAGCGCCCAGTTGCGCCGCATGGAGAAGTTCCGCCCGTACACGCGGCCGGCGGTGATCGGGATGTCCTCCGCCAGGGCGCGGTCGTAGCCCGCCTGCGGCGCCACGGCCACGTAGTCCCAGGTGCGGGCCGGAATGCCGTTGATGCGGTAGGTGCCGTTGGCCGCGGTGCGGGTGGAGAGGTCCTCCCCCAGGCCGCTGTCGTGACCCGAGAACGCCACCAGGACCCCGGCCAGGGCCGCGCCGGAGTCCACGTCC
Source organism: uncultured Thermoleophilaceae bacterium (assembly GCA_963752455.1). GTDB lineage: Bacteria > Actinomycetota > Thermoleophilia > Solirubrobacterales > Thermoleophilaceae > JACVRW01. Next base: position 255,336 of record CAVVYE010000008.1, on the reverse strand, counting down.
CGCACCGTGCCGCTGATGCTCCCGACGGGAGTGGAGACCGTGGGCGCGCCGAGGCACGGTGTCGGGAACCGGCGCCACGTCGTCCGTGCCGCGCGTGGACGCGGCGTACCCCATGCCGCGCCGCCTGAACACGTCCCAGATCATCGACGCGGTCGCCGTAGTTGCCCTGCGTGTCCACGAGCAGGATCGCGTTGCGCAGGTCGAGGAACGACGGGTTCGGCGGCACGATCTGGAGGGCGTCCGTCACCAGCCTGCGGACCCGCGTGAGGCCGTCGGACTGCCCGTGCCGGACCGGATGAGCCGCTGGCGCAGCTCCCACAGGGTCTGGGCCCAGATCTCGCCGTCGGCGTGCTCCTCGGCGCCGCCCAGCACCTTCGCGAAGTCTCCGTAGGTGTATCCCCCCGGGCCCGCCGCCACCGTGCGCGTCGGGGCAGCTGCGGGTCGGCGGCGCCGACCGGGCAGTCGATGGCCTGGCTGCGCAGGCCGGTGGGGCCCACCACCCCGTAGCGGGCCATGGTCACGTCGGGGGCGTCCTCGTCGTCCGGGATCTGGCCCTGCTCCACCAGGTAGTCGAGCGCGTACCAGTCGGCCGTGCCCTCGTCGATGGCCGACGCCTGCGCGCCGTTCAGCGCGCCGAAGCCCTGGGCGTCCGTGACCAGCCGGTTCGGTGAGGCCGTGGGTGTACTCGTGGAAGACGAGCGAGGGATCGTCACCGCCGTGGACGGGCCGGTACGACCGCAGTGGGTCCAGGTCGTTCACGGGATCCCAGAGGTACATCTGCATGAACCCGGGCTGGCCGTCCGGGAGCACGAGCATGTTCGCGTTGTTCGAGTGGCCGGGGTCCGGGAAGCCGCCCGAGGTGTCGGCGCCGTCCTGGGCCTGGGCGATCACCGGATCGTCTCCGCCGGGACCGCCCGCCTCGAAGTTGCCCGACTCCTCGTCGAATCCGATCGGCGGAGCCGCCAGATGGTCGTGGAAGCGATTGACGAACCAGAAGAGCTGGGTGGCCGCCTGATTGCTGTTGTCGCTCCAGCTCAGGGCGTCCTTCGGATTCCAGCTGCACACGGGATCGCTGGGCTGGCAGTTGTCGCTCGTAGTCGTCCCCGGGGTTGGGGATCCACGGCACGAGCGGGTAGTCGAAGGTGGTGCCCGACGAGGGCAGGGTCTCCCCCGCCGTCGAGCTCAGGACCGGGTTGTTCAGGTCCTCTCCCGGCACCTCGTCCTCCGGATCGGCGAACGCGCGGACGTTGGGCCCGGTCAGCCGGTTCCCGCCCGGCGTCTGGTAGGGGGTGAGGTCGGGGGTGCGTGCCCGGCGTGTCGTTCGGGCCGCCCGGGTAGTTGTTCAGAACGCTGGGCGCGGACCCGAACTTCACCAGGTTGCTGCGGCGCACCACCTCGCCGGTGCCGGCGTCCACCAGCGTGTCGTACTGGGCCGTGGACGATGCGCCGACGAGCACGCGCCATGCCAGGTGCAGGTCGTCCCCGGAGGTGTAGGCCACCAGCGCCGGCGGGCCGGTGGCGTCCGAGGAGGACACACCGCGCGCGGCCGCGGCCTGGGCCTCGTCCGCGGAGATGTCCGGGTCGGTGTCGAGATCCGAGTCGGGCACGAGCCCGCCGGTGATCGCGATCAGGCGACCGTCGTCATCCAGATGGGCCTTCACCGCGGAGTCCACCACCGGCACCCCGTCCACCGTCTGGGTGAACTCCAGGCTCTGGATGCCTCCCCCGGTGTCGCGATCCGAGAGCTCGAGGCCGGCGATGTCGGCGCGCGAGACCCCGAAGGCCTCCGCTTCGCGGCTCAGGTAGTCCCGCACCGTGGTGGCCGGGGTGTCGCTGGGCGCGGTGGTGAGGAAGCCATCGAGCCTGGCGAGGAAGCGCACCGCGCCGGTCTCCTTGTCCACCGTCAGGAGCCCCTGGCGGCCCAGGTCGTCGCGCAGGTCGTCGCGCGCCTCGGTGACCCCGGCCGGGACGGGTGCCGCGGCCTCGGGTGCCGCGTCGAACGTGTCGCGCTCGGGATCGGCGGCACGCGCGGGCGCCGCGCATGCCGCGAGCGCCAGCGTTCCGGCGGCGAGCCGTAGAAATCCTCTTGTTGTGAGCCCCGGGGTCAGGTTGCGTCCCCCAACCTCACCATCGACGGTACGTTCGGGGGACTGTAGTCCCCCAAGAGCGCCATCAGCCAAGTCGAAGCTGCTCCTCGCCTCTCGGCTCCTGACCCACCAGGGCCCGAAACCGCTGAGCGGCGGTGGGCGCGTCGTCCCCACGGTTGTTGTTGAACATCACGTGAACGTCGCCGGAGCTCTCGGCGAGCGTCCTCACCCGCTCGCCGATCTCCTCCAGCTCCTCGTCCTCATAGCGCCATCCGAAGCGCTCGGCCACGGTCTTGCCGCTCATGTAGCCCTCGGTGTCGCGTCCGTGGATGCGGAAGTAGGCGAGGTCGTCGCGGGTGGTGGCGGTGATCGGCGGCATGATCGGCACGTGGTCTCCCGGGGGCGCGTCCACGCAGACGAACGCGGCCCCTCGCTCGGAGAACCAGCCGAGCGTTCGATCGATGCGCTTTTCCGACACCCATGCGCGATGGCGCAGCTCCACGGCCACCGGGCGCGACGACAGCGCGCGCACCAGCCCATCCAGCTCCTCCAGCTCGTGCTTTCCCGGCGAGAACGCGGGCGTGAGCTGCACGAGGAAGGTCCCCAGCTTGCCCGCCTCGGCCAGCGGAGCCGTCTCCTCGACCAGCCGGGTGGCCAGCGCCTCCTCCAGCTCGGGCGTGAGCAGCACCCTGCCGCGCTGGTTCGTCTTCGCCTGGTCGCGCATGTCCGGGGGCAGGGAGTCGAGGGGCGCGGAGTGGCGCGAGAGGGCGCGATGGGCCTTCACGTCGAACACGAAACCCGGCGGGGTGGCCTCCACCCAGCCGTGAACGGTGTTGCGGTCGGGAATCGCGTAGAAGCTCGAGTTCAGCTCCACCGCCTCGAAATGCTGGGCGTACCAGGGCAGCCGCTCCTTGGCGGACATCTTCGGCGGATACCACTCCTTCACGAAGCCGGGATCGGCCCAGCTCGAGGTGCCCACCAGAATGCGACCCGCCATTCGGAGGATGTTGACGGGTTGCACCCGCCGGCCGCGCTAACGGCGCCGCAGGACCTCGTTCACGTCGGCCACCGGGCCGAGGTGCCGGAGCTTGTCCGGGTTCACCACCGATCGCACGGCCGCGACCTGCCCGCCGGCGATCTCGAGCACCATGAGACTGATCACCTTCCCATCGGGGTCGACGAACACCGCCCCGGGCTGGCCGTTGATCTCCTCTCGGCGCACGGTCATCTTCCCGATGCGGGCGCCCGCGCGCGACCAGGCCGCCAGCGTCCGCGCGACACGCACGCGCCCGCGGATTGCCCGGGCCAGGGCCGGCACCTTGCCGCCACCGTCGCCGTGCAGATGCACGTCCTCGGCGAGCAGGGCCTCCAGCGCGCCCAGATCGCCCTCACGGGTGGCGGCGAAGAACCGCTCGGCCAGCCGCTCGCGCTCCTCCTGCGAGGTCTCGAAGCGGGGCCTTCCCTCGTCCACCTTCCTCCGGGCTCGCACGGCCAGCTGGCGGGCGCCGGCCTCACTCTTGCCCACGATCTCGGCGATGCGGTCGTACGGGTAGTCGAACACCTCACGCAGCAGGAACACCGCCCGCTGCTCGGGTGAGAGGCTCTCCAGCAGGAGAAGGAAGGCCATCGAGAGGGAATCGGCCACCTCCGCCTGTCGCGCGGGGTCGTTCTCGTCGGTGGTGACCAGCGGCTCGGGGAGCCACTCCCCCACGTAGGTCTCCCTCCGCGCTCGCGCGGAGCGCAGCTCGTCGATGGCCAGCCGGGTGACCACCGTCGCGAGATAGGCCGGCGGGGACTCGATCCGCTCGCCGGCCTCCTGGGCGCGGTGGAGGCGGAGGAGGCCCTCCTGGACCACATCCTCCGCCTCGCTCACGCTTCCGAGCATGCGGTAGGCGATCGCGAACGCCCGTGGCCGCAGCTCCTCGAGCAGGTCGGCCACGCTCAGCCGAGCCCCTCCGCGAAACCACGGCGCCATGACGCGTAGCGCGGTTGCCAGTCCAGCTCGCGCTTGGCCTTCGCGTTCGACGCTCCGCGAGTCTCGGTCATCATGATCGTGGCCTCCCTACCCGCCGCGATCCGGCCGAGCCAGCGGGGCACGTGCCGCGGCGGCGGAGCCCCCACGGCCTCGGCGGCCGCGGGCAGCCACTCGGTCACCGGCGCGGGCTCGTCGTCCACCACGTTGTAGACGCCGCGCTCGCCTCGCTCCACCGCGGCCACCGTGGCCACCGCCGCGTCGGCGATGTGCACGAAGGACCACATCCCCCGGCCGTCGCCGACGATCGGGAACCTGCGCTTGCGGATCATCTCCACGCTCTCCCCCACCGGCTCGGTGGCGAACGACGTGCCCGGTCCGTAGAAGCCCCCGTAGCGGAGGACGATGCCCTCCGTGAACGGAGCGCCGGTCACGGCGTCCTCGAGGTGGCGGATCGCCTCCAGCATGCCCCGAAACGCGCCGGGCGGATCGGGATCGAGCGGGTCCTCTTCCGTCTTCACCGGGCCCGCCGGTGCGAGCGAACGGCCAGCCGGCGAAGCTCTGGGCCACGAAGCGACCGACGCCGGCGGCACGGGCCGCGGAGAGCAGATGGTCCGTGCCCTCCGTGCGCAGGCGGTTGGTGAGGGCGAAGTCGCGCTCGAAGTGGCGCGGATCGACCGACGCGGACAGCGCCGTGAGCTGGTGCACGATCACGTCGGGCTCCGAGGCGCTCACCGCCCTCCCCACCTCGTCCGGATCGAGCGCGTCGGCCACCACGGGCGTCGCCCCGAGGCTGCGCACCAGGTCGCGCCTGTCCTCGCTCCGGGTCATTCCCACCACGTCGTGCCCCTCGCGCACGAGCCGCGGGACCAGCTGCTTGCCGAGTGCTCCTGTGGAACCGGCCACGAACACCTTCATGACGTTTCCCTTCTGTCGCCTTGTCCTTACCCATGAGACGAGATGGCGCACCGCGCTGTGACAGCTCCGCGCACCGCCGACAAAAGAAATGTGCTTGACAATAATAGTTGTCGGTGAGAAGCTGCGACCCATGCACGACGTCACCGTCATCGACGACCCCGCCGCCGCCGAGGCGTCGCTGGATCCGATCCGGGCCCGCCTGCTCGCCGAGCTGGCCGAGCCCGAGTCCGCCAGCACGCTCGCCGGCCGTGTTGGGCTCACCCGCCAGAAGGCGAACTACCACCTCCGCGCGCTGGAGCGCCACGGCCTGGTGGAGCTCGTCGAGGAGCGCCGCCGGGGCAACTGCACCGAGCGCGTGCTCCAGGCCACGGCCGCGTCCTACGTGATCTCTCCCTCCGCCCTCTCGGCGGTGGCCCCGGATCCGTCACGCGAGCCCGACCAGCGCTCCGCGCGCTGGCTGCTCGCGGTTGCGGGGCGCCTGGTGCGCGAGGTCGGTGAGCTGATCACCGGAGCGAGCGCCGCCGGCAAGCCGCTGGCCACCCTCGGGATCGACAGCGAGGTGCGGTTCGCGTCCGCGAAGGACCGGGCCGCGTTCGCAGCCGAACTGGCGCACGCCGTGAACGGTCTCGTGGCCAAGTACCACGACGAGGCCACCCCCGGCGGTCGTCCACACCGGTTCGTCGTCGCACTGCACCCCACCATCACCAAGAAGAAGGAGCCCCGCTCATGAGCCGCGAATTCGAAGTCACCCGCGAGATCGACCTGCCCGCCTCCCCCGACGACGTCTGGACCGCGATCACCGCCGATCCCGCGGCCTGGCAGTTCCCCACGGGGATGGAGATCCCCGCCGGCGCCGAGCCGCCCGAGGGGGCGCCCGTCACCACCTGGGACCCGCCGCATCGCCTGGTGATCCGCATGGAGTCGCCGGACGGGACCTTCAACGCGCTGGACTACGCGATCGAGGCCCGCGAGGGCGGCACGGCGCACCTGCGCTACGTGCACAGCGGAATCCTCGCCGACGGGTGGGAGGACCAGTACGACGCCATCGGCGGCCACACGGACTTCTACCTGCACACGCTCGGGCAGTACCTCGAGCACTTCAACGGCCGCCCGGTGACCTACGTCGGCCAGCCGTCGTCGGGGATCGAGGGACCCGAGTCCGCCGGAACGCCCGACGCGATGGATGCGCTGCGCGCCGCCCTGGGGGTCTCCCCCGACGCGGGCGCGGGCGACGCGGTGCACGCCACGCTCGGCGACGCCGGCACGCTCGACGGGGTGATCGACTACTCCACCGCCGAGTTCCTCGGCGTCCGCACCGCCGACGGCCTGTACCGCTTCTTCGGGCGCAACCACTACGGCGACGTGGTGGGGATGAGCGCGCACCTGTTCGTGGACGGCGTCGATGCCGACGAGCGCGAGGCGGCGTTCAAGACCTGGCTCGACGGGGTGTACTCGTAGGACCAACCTGCCGATTCAGGGAATGTGTGGGCACAGGCGCTTGAGCTGTTCGTGGTCTCCTGCCTATGGAGCATCCCGTTGGTTCTCCTCCACGAGCTCGGACACGCCGCCGCCGGACTGGCGCTCACGGACGGGCGCGTGAGGGTGGCGGTGGGCGAACGCGCGGACCAGCTCGTGCTCGAGGCGGGGCGGCTCGAGCTGGGGATGAGCTGGAGCATCGCTCCCGGAGGCGAGTGCCGGATCGACTCCGGTGAGATCCGGACGCCGAAGGCCGAGGCGTGGATCGCGGCCGCCGGTCCCGCCGCCTCGCTGCTCACCGCCGTCGTGCTGCTGGCGGCGTCCGTGTCCGCCGGCGCACTCGACCCGGATACCTCCCTGGCGGCTCGGGCGCTCGTCATCGGCGGCGGGATCGCGCTGGGCCAGTTCGTCCTGAGCGCCCTGCCCGTCCGCTACGGGCGCGGCATCGGTCCCGGCGAGAGCGACGGGCGGGCCATCTGGCGCATTCTCACGGGCGCCCCTCCGGGCGGCCTCGCCCGCGAGCTCCGGCGCGAGGCTCGTCCCGAGCGGGTGGCCCACCCGGCCGCGGTGGCGGTGATCGTGCTGATCGTGGCGTTCACCCTCTTCTTTCTCGACCCGGTCCTGGCCCTGGTGACGGCGGCACTCTTCGGCGTGGCCTGGCGCAGCACGTCGCGCGCCGGCTAGCGCCCCCTGCGCCCGAAGGCGTGCCCGGCGGGCGCCACGGCCCGCAGATCCGCCTCCTCCTGCGCCTCCGTGCTCCACATCCGGCGCGGCTCGATGTGCTTCACCTCGGCCCGCGGCAGGTCCGGTCGCTCCAGGCGCTCGATCCGGTCCACCAGCACGTTCACCGTGCCCTCACGGCGCTCCAGGCGCCCGGCCGCCACCACGAGCGGCTCGGCCCGCACGGCCAGCCGGAAGCGGTCGTGCACCGGCGGCGGCACGATCAGGTTGAGGGTGCCGTGCTCGTCCTCCAGGAGCATGAAGGTGATCCCGTGGGCCGTGGCCGGCCGCTGGCGGGCCACCACCAGACCCGCCACCCGGACGGAGCTCCCGTGCCGGTCCCGCTCCAGGTCGCGGCTGGTGCGCAGGTCCGGCGGCAGGCCCGCGCGCATCAGCTCCAGCGGATGCTCGCGCAGGGTCACGCCGGTGGAGCCGTAGTCGGCCAGCATCCGCTCCCAGGCGGAGAGCGTGCGCAGCTCGGGACCGGCATGCGGCTCCAGCGGCAGCGCCAGCTGGGTGCCCTCGGGAACCGACATGCCGGGCACGGCCACTCCCAGCGCCCACAGCGCCTGGCGCCGGCGCGACTCCACCGGGCCCTCCACCAGCTCGTCGCACGCCCCCGCCCAGGCGAGGCGCGAGAGCGTCTCGGCGAACGCACCCGACCTGCCCGCGAGGTCCCCCAGCGAGCGCCACCCCCCACCCTGCTCCCGCTCGGCCACAAGCGCCCGAACCTCCGCCTCCCGAACCCCGTTCACATACCCGAGCCCCAGCCGCACCCCGAGCCCACCACCCGCTTCACCAAAATCGCCCGCAGCGGCGTTGGTTGAGCGGGTGGCGACGTTGCGACCTTCCACCGATGACCGTTCCAGGTCAGCGGTGGAAGAGCGCGACGGAGACAGGACCCGCGAACTCAACACGCTCAACCCGGCACTCGGAAGAACCGGAAACCACGCAGGGGGGCAGCACCTCGATCCCCCTCCTCTGTGCCTCATGCACCAGGTTGTCCGGCGGGTAGAACCCCATCGGCTGCTCGTTCAGCAGCGCGCACAGGAACTCCGGCCCGTAGTGCACCCGCAGCCAGGTGGACTGGTAGGCCAGGAGCCCGAACGCGGCCGAATGGGCCTTGGGAAACCCGAAGCCCGAGAAGCCCACGATCTGCGACCACACCCGCTCGGCCGTCTCCCGGCCGGCGCCGTTGGCCATGCCGCCCAGTCACGAACTTCTCCTCATAGGCGCGGATGGCCGCCTCCGAGCGCTTGCGGCTCATCGCCCGGCGCAGGCCCTCCGCCTCCCCCGCCCGGAAGCCGGCGAAGGCCATGGCCACCTCCAGCACCTGGTCCTGGAAGACGATCGCCCCGAGGGTGTCCTTCAGCACGGGCTCGAGCGCCGGATGCTCGTAGGGCACCCGGTAGGCGGGATCGGCCCGCAGCCGCTTGCGCCGCTCGATGTAGGGGTGCACCGCCCCGCCCTGGATCGGTCCCGGCCGCACCAGCGCCACCTGCACCGTGAGGTCGTCCAGGTTCTCGGGGAGCGTGCGCTTCAGCATCTGCATCTGCGCCCGGCTCTCGATCTGGAAGACGCCCGTGGTCTCCGCCGCCTGGATCTGCCGGTACACCTCCCCGTCGTCGTAGGGGATCCGGGACAGGTCGATCGACCGGCCGCGCACCCGGGCGATCTCGTCCACGCAGCGCTCCACCGCCGAGAGCATCCCCAGGCCCAGCAGGTCGATCTTGAGGAAGCCGGCGTCGCCGCAGGAGTCCTTGTCCCACTGGACCATCTGGCGCCCCTCCATCGACGCCGGCTGCACCGGGCAGAGATCGATCAGCGGCTGGGTGGAGATGACCATTCCCCCGGGATGCTGGGTCTGGTGGCGCGGGAGCCCCCAGGCGTCGCGGGCCAGCCGGACCAGCGCATTCCAGCGGGGGGAGCCGCCGCTCGGCACCTCGTCCTCGATGTCGTTGCGCGTCTTCCAGGGGTCGACCGCGCGGGCCAGCCGCTCGATCTCGCCCGGAGGCAGCCCCAGCGTCTTGGCGAAGTCCCGCACCGCCGAGCGCACCTGGAAGGTGGCGAAGGCGGCCACCAGCGCGCAGCGGTCGCGCCCGTAGCGGTCGTGCACGCGGGGGATCAGCACGTCCCGCACGTCGCGCGGGAAGTCGAGGTCGATGTCGGGAAGGGCGGTGAGCTCCTCGTTCAGGAAGCGCCCGAGGAACAGCTCGTTCTCCACCGGGTCCACGTGCGACAGGCCGGTGAGATAACAGACGATCGAGGACACGCTGGACCCGCGGCCCCGCCCGGGCGGCAGCAGGCGCCGCACCGACTCGGGCCCTCGGACCTCGGCCGCCACCTCCCGCGCCAGCTCGAGCAGGTCCCGGTGAAGCAGGAAGAAGCCGGACAGCCCGAGGTGGCGGATCACGCGCAGCTCCTCCTCGAGCCGGCCCTCGGCCTCGGTCCGGGTGCGGCGCCCCGCGTAGCGCTCGTCGATGCGCGAACGGCACAGCTCCGCCAGCCGCCGGTCCGCGGTCTCGTCCTCCGCGCCCGGGTAGCGGTAGCCCAGGTCCTCGGTGAGGTCGAACTCGAGCCGCTCGGCCAGCCTCAGCGTCTCGGTCACGGCGTCCGGGTGCTCCCGGAAGCGCTCGGCCATCCGCTCCGGCGGGGCCAGCACGTGCGAGGAGTTGCCCCGGCGCCGGGGCTCCGACTCGTCCAGGGTCGCCCCCAGCCTCACCGCCACCATCGCGTCCTGGAGCGCCACCCGGCCCGGCGAATGCGCGTGCACGTTGCCGGTGGCCACGCTCGGCACCCCGAGCCGCCCGGCCAGCTCGGCCAGGAGACGGTTGCGGCGGCGGTCGTTGCGGGCGTAGGGACGCTGGAGCTCCACCCGGAAGCGCTCCGGCCCGAAGGCCCGCAGCAGCCGCCGGGCCACCGCCGCGGCCCCGGGATGGTCGCCCGCCTCGATCCGGCCGGCCACCGCGCCGTCGCGCGCGCAGCCGGACAGGCATACAAGCCCCTCGGCCCTGCTCTCGATCTCCTCCAGGGAGATGCTGGGCTCGCCGTCGAGTGGATCCTGGCCGGGCCGCCGCCCGTCGCGCACCCCCGGCGCGGGCTCGGTCCAGCCCTCGCGCGCCCAGCGGCGGGTGCGCCAGTGGGACGCGGTGATCAGCCGGCACAGGTTGGTGTATCCCCGCCGGCTCTCGCAGAGGAGGGTCAGGTGGGTGCCGTCGTCCAGCGTCAGCTCGGCGCCGGTGATCGGCCGCACCCCGAGCGGCCGCAGCGCCTGCGCCATCTCCATGGCGCCGTGAAGACCGTCGTGATCGGTGAGCGCGAGGGCCTCGTGGCCCTGCTCAGCGGCCGCCCCGGCCAGCTCCACCGGATGCGACGCCCCGTCCAGGAACGAGTAGGCCGAATGGCAGTGCAGCTCGACGTACGATGACACGAACACATGTTCGCACATGGTCCGACACCTGACGTCCGAGGGAGGAGCGCGGCCCGATCGGTGATCGGGCCGAGCACCGGACCATGCCATCAGGTGGCCGTTAGGCCACTGATTCCCGGCCGCGCTTGTCGCGGTAGAGCGCCTCGTCGGCGCGCGCGATCAGGCGGTCGGGGGCCTCGCCGCGCTCGTACACGGCGATGCCGAAGCTGGCCTCCACGTTGTTCACCGGCGACTCCGCGCAGGCCGCGGTGGCCTCGCGCAGCCGGCGGGATACGCGCTCGGCGTCGAGCCGCGCGGCGCCCGGGAGCACCACCGCGAACTCGTCCCCTCCCAGCCGGTAGGCCTCGTCGCCGCGCCGCAGCCCGGCTCGCAGCGCTCCGGCCAGCAGCTTCAGGGCCAGGTCGCCGGCCTCGTGGCCGAGCGTGTCGTTCACGAGCTTCAGGTTGTCCATGTCGCAGAGGATCAGCGAGAACGTGCCCTCGGAGCGCCCGGCCGCCTCCACCTCCTGCGGCAGGCGCGCCAGCAGCGCGCGCCGGTTGGGCAGCGAGGTGAGCGGGTCGTGCGTCGCGTCGTAGCGCAGCCGCACCACCTGGTCGGCGGAGTGGAGCGCGGACATGGCCTGGTTCGCGAACAGCCGCAGGGCCTGCATGCGCGCGCGAGAGGGGAGCAGGCGGTCGCGCGGGTCGTCCACCCAGATCAGGCCGATCCGGCGCCCGTCGGGCTCGGACAGCGGCACGAGCAGCCAGTGGCGGTGCCAGGCGTGCGGGCCCCGGCCGTTCCACTCCGACTCGTAGTCCACGCGCTGGGGCCCGAGGCGCACCTCGGCCACATCGTGCGGCACCAGGTAGCAGCCGGCCACCTCGAACTCGGGTGTGAACAGCGGCGCGAAGGACTCCAGGCTGAGGCCGGGGTTCACCGCGGGGGCGTCCACCATCCAGCCGCTGGCGGCCACGGGCACCGAGCGGGGCGCGTGGCTCGTTGGCCAGCTCGATCACCACCTTGTCGAAGGCGAGGGCGTCCCGGATGCCGTCGCACACGGCCTGGAGCAGAGCGTCCACGTCGCCGGCCTCGGCCAGGCGGGCGGACACCTCGAGCACGTGCTCCAGCATGCGCTGGTGCTGCGAGGCGGCGGCCACGTCCTGGGCGATCCGGATGGCCAGCGCGGCGTGGCGGGCGCTGGCCACCAGGGCGTCGATCTCCTCGTCCGAGGGCCGGCGCCCGGTCTCGGGCTCGTCCACGGACACCACGCCGAGGAGCTTGCCCGCCGCGCCGCGGAGGGGCACGAAGAGCGCGTCGTCGGCCCGCCAGGCGTCCGGGTCGGAGCTGGGCTCGATGTCGGGGATGTAGGTGCGCCCGGGGACCTGGTCCCAGTCGAAGTCCTCGGCGGGCACGAAGTAGCAGCCCCGGCGCTCGAAGCGGGGCGAGAGAAGCGGCATCCAGGTCTCGCGCAGGGAGGTCTGGCCGAGCAGGGTCTGGATCGAGTCGTCGTTCCCCACGGCGGCCGCGGTGAACATGTCGTCGAAGGCCGGGCGGTAGATGTTCACCACCACCGCCCGGTAGCCGAGCGCCTCGCTGATCGTGCGGCGCCACCTGCCAGAGGACGTGCTGGAGGTCCTCGTCGCCGCGCACGGATGCCGTGCGCTCGAACATCGCGCCGAGGCGCCCGATGACGGTGAGGGATTGGGTGTTCACCACGTCGGCGGTGTCACCCCCGACGGCGCATGCGGCGGCCCACCCGCCGCGCGTTCGGGATCGGTGAAGCGAATGGCGAGAGTGACGACCTCGTCATGTCTCTCGTTTATCGGCCTCCCACAGGCGCCCCTGTAGCCGACGCGGGTCGCAGCCGTTTGTTCAGCCGGGCGTGCGGAAGGTGCGGGAGCGGTGATCTAGGCGCGCTGGGAGAGCCAGCCCCCGTCCACCAGGTCGCGGTACACCACCGTGTTGCGCCCGTTGGCGAGGACCAGCTCGAAATAGCGGCGCCGCAGCGGCCGGGACGTCCACCAGCGGTCCTCCACCACCCACTCCTCCCGGACGCTCTCCACCCCCATCTCGCCGACCGCGCGTGGGCACCCCGCGATCGTCGGCCCGGATCGACACCGGCCGCGGCGTGCCGAGGCGGCGCGCGCCGGACGGGTTCACGGTGCCGGCCAGTCGGGGAAGGGCGCGAGCATCGCCCGGCGCTCGGGGATTCGCGAGCCGGGATCCACGTCGAGGATCCGCAGCGCGGCGTCCGCCCCGGCCGCCTGGCGGGCCTGGCGGACGGCCTCGCCCAGGCGCGCACGGCGCACCGCCCCCTCCTCGTCGAGCAGCTGCCCCTGGTCCTGCGCCGGCGGGCCGAAGGCCTCGACCTCGAGCGCCAGCGACTCCGCCGGCGCGGGCAGCTCGGCCAGCCGCGGGGCGAGCGACAGCATTATCCGGGCCGGGTCGGCGCTGGCCCGGCGGAGGGTCACCGCGAGCCGCCAGGTGCCGCCGGTCACGAAGCGGGCGGACATGGCCAGCCCCCGCAGGGAGCGACCCCGCCGCTCGCGCCGTGCGAGCACGCGGCCCACGAGCAGGTCGAGGCCCCGCTCGAGCTGCTGGCCCGAGGCGGCCTCGGGCAGGTCGAGCCGCTCGAGGACGGGCTCCGGCGGCCGGCGCGGGTCGAGCGGCGTGTCGCGCCCGCGGGCCAGGTCGAGCGCCAGCAGGCCGGGGTGCCCGAAGCGCTCCGCCAGCGCCCGCGAGGGCAGGCCGGCGAGCTCGCCCAGGGTCCTGATCCCCAGCTGCTCGAGGATCTCGGGCAGCGCCTGGAGCTCGGGCCGGGTGCGCAGAAGGGCCACCGGAAGCGGGGCGAGGAACTCCCGCGAAGCACGCTCCTCCACCACCACCGCTCCATGGTAGGAGCGAGGCCCGATCGCTGATCGGGCCGAGCACCGCACCATGCCGCGCCGCGGCGGCGGGCGGGCGCGCAGTGCCGCGGCATGGGCGCCGAAGCGGCTCGGCGCCGCCCCCAGCCTCGCCCCCGCCCCGAGCGCCCGGCGCGAGGCGGCCAGCACCCCGGCGAGGTCGCCGCCGTGGATGCCCTCGATCGGCTTCGACTCGAAGCAGGCCACCCCGGAGCGATCGGACTCCACCGCCGCTCCGATCCCCTCGAGCCGGTCGAGCACGCGGCCCCACAGGGAGCGCGAGCCCTCGGGGTCGGGCGGCACCAGGTTGAGGGCCGGACAGCGGGACAGGGCCTCCCCCATGGCCATCCCGCGAACCACGCCGAAGGCCTCCGCCGGGGCCGAGACCTCGCCCACCACCTGCTCGCGACCCGCCTCCGGAGCGAGGGCGGCGGGCTCGGAGAGGAGGGCCCTGCGGTCCCCCAGCGCCGCCAGGAGCTCGAAGCGCGGGTAGAGGACGCAGACGATCATCGACACGAACGCATGTTCGCATCGCGGAGGGCGGCGCGCAAGCGCGCTTGCGCCATGGCGGTCTCTCCGCCGGCGAACGGCGGCTGGGTGGGTCGGTCTCCCCTACGCGTGGTTACAACGTGCGCCTTCGCGGGCGTCCTCACGGCCACCGGGCGGTGTGCGCCTTATGCATCCATACGGTGCAAAAGGCGCCACGCACTCCTGGAGCGGGTGACGGCGAGCGTGACGAGCGTGACGCCCCACCCCACCAGCCCCGCCACGAGGCTCGCCACCCCCGCGCAGATCACCAGTCCGAGGGCCACCAGGGAGAAGCGCGGACCCGGCGATGCGCCGGAACGCGAGCAGGCCGAGCGCGTGGCCCACGAGCACGAGCACCAGGAGCGGCGCGCAGCACGTCCAGCCGCACCGCCCCGGTGCCGCCCGCGACCACCACCACGATCCCGCCGGCCACGTTCATGAACAGGAACGAGGCCGCCAGGGACGCCCGCAGCTCCGCCGGGCGCAGGCCGAGCGCCTCGAGCCAGAGCACCACCGGCGGGCCGCTCACGCTGATCGAGGTGGTGAGCACTCCGCTGAGCACCCCGGCCACGCCCGCGCCCGCGCGCCGTGCCCGGCGGCCGGCGCGGCGCCGCGGCCGTGCTGCGGCGGCGCATCTGCCAGCCCGCGGCCGCCACCACCCCCGCCCCCACCAGCACCTGGAGCGTGGACTTGGAGAACAGCTCGAGCGCCAGCACGCCCAGCGCGCAGGCCGGGCATCGCGGCGGCGAGCATCGGCGCGAGCACGCGCCACTGCGCGCTGGCCGCGCCCGAGTCGGCCAGCACCAGCAGGTTCAGCGGCGGGCCCAGCAGCAGCATCGTGGTGATCGCCTCGTAGGGGTCGAGCACCGCGAACAGGGCGGGGCTCAGCACGAGCGCGAACCCGAAGCCCGTGGCCGACTGGACCAGGGCACCCAGCAGTGCCGCGGCCCCGGCGAGGACGATCAATCGGTGGTCACGAGGTCCTTGGTGAAGCCGGTGAGCACCTCGGGCTCGCCGTCGGTTACCGCCACCGAGGTCCTCGATCCGGATTCCGAACTCACCGGGCAGGTAGACGCCCGGCTCGACCGTCACCACGTTGCCGGCCTCCAGCGTGCCGCTCGCGGTCTTGCCCAGCCGCGGCGCCTCGTGCACCTCCAGCCCCACCCCGTGCCCGAGGCCGTGCCCGAACCGCTCGCCGTGGCCCGCCGCCTCGATGATGTCCCGCGCCACGCCGTCCACCGCGGACACGTCGGCCCCCGCGCGCACCGCGGCCAGCGCGGCCACCTGGGCGCGCAGCACCAGCTCGTAGGCCTCGACCGCATCGGCGCCGAGCGCGCCGGTGGCGAACGTCCGGGTGCAGTCCGAGCAGTAGCCGTCGAGCCTCGCCCCCATGTCGATCACCACGAGGGTGTCGCGCGGGATCTCCACGTCGCGGGGCACGGCGTGCGGCAGCGCGCCGTGGCCCGCCGGCGGCCACGATCGGCGGGAACGAGGGCCCCTCGGCGCCGAGGTCCTCCATCAGCCGCACGGCCGACGTGGCCACCTCGCGCTCGGTCCGGCCCACCGAGCCCGCGCTCCTGGATGGCCCGGTAGGCGGCGTCGGCCAGCTCGGTGGCCGCGCCGATGGCGTCCACCTCGCCGCGGTCCTTCACGGCGCGCAGCTTCTCCACGATGCCGCCCGCCGGCACCAGCTCGGCCCCGGTCGGCGCCTTCTCCGTCGAGCTTGCCGTACTGAGCCACGGACAGGTGCTCGTCGTCGAACCCGGCGCGCCCCCGCAGGCGCCCGGCCAGGTCGCCCAGCATGTCCGTGCCCGACCGCACCCGCTCGTACCCGCGCACCTGGGCCTCGGCCTGCTCCACGTAGCGGAAGTCGGTGAGGAAGAGGCGCTCGTCGCGGGTGACCAGGCAGGCGCCGTTCGTGCCCGTGAAGCCGGTGAGGTAGCGGACGTTCAGCAGGTCCGTGACCAGCAGGCGAGTCGAGCTCGCGCTCCTCGAGCTGCGCCACCAGCCTGTCCGCCGCGGGCGTCCACGGTGGTCTCGGCCGGTGCGGAGGTCACGTCTCGAGCGCGTCGTTCAGCAGGATCATGGCCTCACGGTACCCCTCCACCCCCTTGCCCCGAACGCTCCCGAGGCAGAGGTCGCGGATCACCGAGAGGCGACGCCACTCCTCGCGCTCGTCGATCGCCGACAGGTGCACCTCCACCGCCGGCAGGCGCGGCCACCTCGAGCGCGTCGCGGATGGCGTACGAGTAGTGGGTCCACGCGCCCGGGTTCAGGAGCAGCCCGTCGGCGTTCTCGCCCGCCCGGTGGAGCAGCTCGCAGTACTCCCCCTCGTGGTTCGTCTGGGAGAAGGCCACGTCCAGGCCGAGGTCGCGAGCGAACTGCTGCACCTCCACCTCCAGCTCGGTGAGCGTGATGCCGCCGTAGTGCTCGGGATCGCGCCGCCCCAGGACGTCCAGGTTCACGCCGTGGAGGACCTCGATGCGCCCGATCATGCGGCGCTCGCCTCGGCCACCGCGGCCCGCAGCTCGTCCTCGCTCCACCTCGTGCCCGGGGGTGACCTCGCCCGGCGCCTCCAGCAGCACGAACGGCACGCGGCCGCCGACACTCTTCTTGTCGCGCGCCACCAGCGCCACCACGTCGTCGACGCGTCGCGCCCTCGAAGGTCAGCGGCAGCCCGCGCGAGGCCAGCAGGTCGCGCACCTCGCCGCGGAGCGCCTCGCGCCCGGAGAGCCGCAGCGCCACCAGCAGCCCGATGGCCACCGCCTCGCCGTGGCGGTAGCGGGAATAGGAGGTGGCCGACTCGATGGCGTGGCCCACGGTGTGGCCCAGGTTCAGGATCTGGCGGCGGCCGCCGTCGCGCTCGTCCTCGGCCACCACGGCGAGCTTCGTGCGCGCGCAGCCCATCACCACGTCCAGGTCCACCGGCCCGCCCTGGCGCACGCGCGCCCACAGCGGCCCGCCGGCGATCAGCGCGGTCTTCACCACCTCGGCGTAGCCCGCCGCCAGCTCCTCGGCGGGGAGGGTCTCGAGCGCCGTGGGATCGCACAGCACGGCCGACGGGCTGGTGGTAGGAGCCGGCGTAGTTCTTCCCCTCGGGCAGGTCCACCCCGGTCTTGCCGCCGTAGGCGGAGTCCACCTGCGACACCAGCGTGGTGGGCACCTGCACGTGGCGCATCCCGCGCTGGTACACCGCGGCGCAGAAGCCGGCCAGGTCCCCCACCACCCCGCCGCCCACGGCCACCACGCGATCGCCGCGCTCGGCCCCGGCGCGGGCCAGCCCGCGCAGCACCTCCTCGGCGGCGGCCAGCGTCTTGCGCTCCTCGCCCGGCTCCACCACGAGTTGCTCCTCGCGCCTCCACCGGGTGGTGGCGGGCCACGTTCGAGTCCGTGACCACGAATCGCCGTCCGTCGGCGGGATGGTCGAACCCCGAGCGGATCAGGCCGGGCGCGAAGTAGGCCGGGTAGGAGCCGGATTCCGATCGGGCCCACACCATGCGCGTGCCCTGCGGGTGCCTCGCCGAGGGCGCGCAGCGCGGGCAGGGCGGCGCGCACGGCGTCGCGCGGCGCGGGCGGGATCACCGCGTCCGCCAGCGACGCGTAGAGCTGCTCGCGGTCGCTCTGGAGCTGCTCGAAGCGGCCCGGGTCGCGAGCCAGCGGACGTCCGCTTCCGGAGGAGCGCCGCCACGCGTCCTCGGAGCGCACCTCGAGCTGCACCACCGTGTGAGCCGCCAGCGCATCGCGGACGCGCTCGGAGAGCACCGAGCCGCCTCCGAGCGCCACCACGCGCCCGCCGGCCCGGGCCAGCAGCTCCAGCACCACCTCCTCCTCACGCGCGCGGAAGGCGGCCTCGCCCTCGCGGTCGAAGAAGGATTCGATCGGCTCGCCCAGCCGGCGCTCGAGCTCGCGGTCGGAGTCGAGCGGCTCGACCCCCATCTCGGCCGCGATCGTCCGCGCGGCGGTGGACTTGCCCGCGCCCATGAAGCCCACGAGCACGATCGCCCCGCCCGCGGCGAGACCGGGCGGAGCCTGGCCCTCCGCTATCCGCGCCTCCACCCGATCCGCTCCTCGTAGGCCGAGAGCGCGGCGCGAACGTCGTCGATGTGATCGCCGCCGAACTTCTCGCGGTAGGCCGAGGCCAGCACCAGCGCCACCATCGACTCGCCCACCACCCCGGCCGCGGGCACGGTGCAGGAGTCGGTGCGCTCCCGGAGCGCCTGGGCGGGCTCCTTGGTGGCGATGTCCACCGAGCGCAGCGGCTTGGTGAGGGTGGGCAGCGGCTTCATGGCGCCGCGCACGATCACCGGGTCGCCGGTGGTCATGCCGCCCTCCACGCCGCCGGCGCGGTTGGTCTCGCGAAAGTAGCCCCGCTCCTCGGACCAGAAGATCTCGTCGTGGGCCAGCGACCCCACGCGGCCCGCCAGGTCGAAGCCGTCGCCTATGCCCACGCCCTTCATCGCCTGGATCGACATGATCGCCTGCGCCAAGGCGGCCGTCCAGGCGCTCCTCCCAGGAGACGTGCGACCCGAGGCCGGGGACCAGCCCGAAGGCCCGCACCTCGAACACCCCTCCGAGCGACTCGTTGGCCTTCCGGGTGGTGTTGATCTCGGCCACCATGGCCTTCGTGGCCTCGGCGTCGAGGCAGCGCACGGGCGACTCGTCCACGCCCTCGAAGTCGGCCGGCTCGAGATGCTCGGGCTGCGGCGCCACCACGGAGCCGATGCGGGTCACGTGGCTGAACACCGTGACGCCGAGCGCGCCGAGGAAGGCCCGGGCCAGGCCGCCGGCGGCCACCCGGGCCGCGGTCTCCCGGGCGCTGGCGCGCTCGAGCACGTTGCGCACGTCGGTGAAGCCGTACTTCTGCACCCCGGCGAGGTCCGCGTGGCCGGGGCGCGGCAGGTGAACCTCGGCCACGTCCGCCTCGACGGGCCACGGGTTCATCCGCTCCTCCCAGTTGGCGTAGTCGCGGTTCTCGATCCGCAGCGCCACCGGGCTCCCGAGCGTGCGGCCGTGCCGCACTCCCGAGGTCACGAAGGCGCGGTCCTTCTCGATCTTCATGCGCCCGCCGCGGCCGTGGCCGAGCTGGCGCCGGGCCATGTCCACGTCGAGGTCCTCGGGGCGCAGCTCGAGGCCGGCCGGGAGGCCCTCCACGATGGCCGTGAGGCCCGGGCCGTGGGACTCGCCCGCAGTTATGAAGCGCAGGGACATGGGCCCGACACCCTACTTACGCAGGGTGCCGTGTCCGGTGTCGGAGACAGGCCCTAGAAGGGCTTGTAGTCGTCGCAGGTGCGCGAGACGCTGGTTCGGCGCGCAGGGGTTGAAGGCGTTCACGCCCTGGCCCCCGCGTGACGGGTAGCTCTCGGTCCCGCAGGTCAGGCCGACCGTCGGCGTCCAGATCCGTTCAGGGTCTCGTAGAGCTCGCGGATATTCGACACGTCGTCGAAGTCCTGGTCGTCCTCGCCGTCCAGCAGCGAGTCCCCGTCCACGTCGCCGTCGCTCAGGTCGAGCTCCGTGAAGGGCCGCTCGCTGAACGCTCCGAACTCCTGCGTGTTGCACGGAGGCGTCGTGTTCGACGCGGTCGGGCCACGCCGCCGCGGTGCTCCCCGGGGAGGCGAAGCAGCGACGCCCACCAGGACACGTGTCCGGGTCCGCGGCTGGCCTCGAGCCAGTTGGAGAGACCGTCGGCGTCGGCGTCGCGCTCGTCGTCGTGCCAGGCGCCGTCCGCGATGGACCTTGTAGGTGCTCGGGAAGGGCTCGGACGGGTTGGAGAGGCCGTAGGACGGCAGCTGCGCCAGGCCGGCACTCCGGGCACCTCGCCGGGGCGGCTGGTCTTCGTGCCGTCGCTGTAGCCGAGCGGCGAGGCAGCGTCGGAGCCGCCGACGGCCGCGGCGTTGAACGAGCTGCCGGTCCGGCGCCAGGCGCGGTACTCCTCGTAGCTCTTGAGGCCGTCGCCGTCGAAGTCCCATGCGCTGGCCTCGCCGGACTTGCCGTCGGACGGGTCGAGCGCGTTCGGGAAGGGCCGCTTGCCCGGGTAGGGCACGGCCTTGATGTTCAGGTCCTTGGCGGCGTAGTACTCCCAGCCGTCGATCATGCTGTCGTTGTCGGTGTCCGCCAGGCAGGGATCCGTGCCCAGGCTCTTCTCGAGCGAGTTGGACAGCAGGTCGTTGTCGTGGTCGGAGTCGTCTGGCGCACGACCGTGCCGCCGCCGACCGCCGCCACCGCCGCCACCGTGCCGCCGCCGGCGCTCAGCGCCGACCACCACCGGCGAGAGGCGCCGCGAGGTGAACTTGCTGAACTTGCCGGCGAGCACGCGCAGCTTGAGGCGCGTCGGGCGCTGCGAGCTGTTGCGCACGCGTGAGGAGTCGCGCCACGGGCGCGGTGACCTTCAGCACGAGCTTCGTGCGCGAGGCCCTGCGCGGCTTGACGAACGCGGAGCGTCCGTTCGACGCGCGGAAGACGACGGTGTTGCCCTTGGCCTTCGACTTGAAGTGCCGGCCCCGGATCGTGAGCGTGCCGCCGACGCTGATCCGCATCGGGGTGACCTTGGTGATCACCGGCACGGGCCCTTGGACTTGGCCGCGGAGGCTCCGGGCGCGCCCACGAGCGTGGCCAGTGCGGCCACCGCGAGCATGCAAACGCTGAAGAACCTGCGCGACATCACGTACCCCCTATCGACCGGTCTGGTCGCCGTCTGAAGATGTGCCTTGCGTCGCTGGACTCAGTCACCAGGTCACCGAACAGCTGGGGCACGAAGCGGCGCACGGCCGTGTCGTCCCCCACCGCGGCGTCCGCGGTCTTGCTCTTGGAAGTGGTGGCCTTCGATCGACCCTCTCCGGGCGTGAACTTCTCCTTGCGGATGGCGTCCACGCGCAGGGTGTAGGAGTTGCCGGCCTCGTCCACGAACTCCTCCTCGGAGCCGGGGCCCAGGTACAGGAACCCGCACTCGGCCTTGCTGGGCTTGCACTTGCCCTCGCCCTCGGCCGTCAGCGTGGAGTCCACGAGGAACACCGCGTTGCCGCCGTTCTTGCCGGCGCCCAGGAAGATCAGGAGGGGGTTGCTCTCGTTCGGCAGGATCTCCAGCCGCTCGAGGCCCTTGATCTTGCGCTTCTTGCCATCGGCCTCGGTGAAGGTCACGTCGGCCACGTAGCGGTACACCACGGTCTTGGTCTCGCCGTCGGTGGGAGTGCTCCCGCCCGTGTCGGTGCCGCCGGAGCCGGTGTCCGTGCTCCCGCCCGTGTCCGTGCTGCCGGTGGAACCGGTGTCGGTGCTCGCGGTGGTGGCGTCGGTCGGGCCGGTCGCCGGCGTCCTCCTCGGAGTTCTTGAGGATGTTCTCCGGCGGCTTGAAGGGGTTGCTCGGGTCGAACACGTCGAGCGTGGACCCCTTGTCCGAGTTGTCCTCCGCGACCGTGAGCGCGGCCAGGCCCTTCACCTCGGCGGTCTGCTCCGCCTTGGTGGGGGCGGCTGCCGGCGTGACCACCGCGGGCTCCTTGCTGGGCTTCGAGAGCACCAGCGGGACCGCGATCAGGGCCAGCAGCAGGACCAGGGCCACAGGCCACATGCGCTTCGCGCGCAGGTCGCTCCAGAGATCGATGAGGAATGCGTTGTTCATAGCTTGGTCAGGGGGTCGCGGTGGCGGTCGGGACCGGGGCCGGAGCGGCTTCGCTCGCGTCCGGCGTGCTGGCCGGAGTCGTGCCGTCGGTGGCCGGGCCCGGCGGGCGTGGCGCCCGCGGTCGTGCCCTCGGCCTTGGGCGAGAGGTAGATCGTGGCCTTGATCTCGGCCTTCAGCTTCGGGAAGAGCTCCGGATCGCTGCTCCAGCGAACGCCCTCCACCGTGACCAGGCGGCCGCCGACCCTGACGTTCCTGTTCGCCACGCGGACGAACCGCTTCACGTCGTGGAAGAAGTCGGCCAGGTTGAAGAAGTCGCCCACGAACTCCAGGTCCAGCGGCACGGTCTCGAGCCCGACGGGGGCCGTGGTCGTCCCGGTGGCCGCGTCCGCGGCCGCGGTGCTTCCGCCGCCCACGGGGAGGGCCCCGCTCGACGTGGAGGTCGAGGTCGTGGCGTCCACGCCCGACTGCTCGGCCGCGGCCGTGTTCTGGTCGGTGGCGGTCGCGGCGTTGTTCGCCGACTCCACCGCCTGGCCCGAGCCGCTCTGCGCCGTCTCGCCGCCGGCCGCCACGGGGGTGGCGCCGGTGCCGGTGCGCGGTGCTGCTGGTCGCGGCCGCCGGGTGCGGCCGCGGCCTCGCGCTCGCCGGTGGCGATGCGCGTGAAGCGAATGCCGGTGCCGGCCGCGGCGCGGTCCAGCTGCACGATCAGGCTCGGCATGTCCACGGAGGACGGGATCGCCTTGCCCAGCCGCACCAGCTCGGTGAAGTCGGACTCGAAGCTGCCCTGAGCGCCCTTCGCGGCGTCGGCCGCGGCCTCGGCGCTCTGCAGGCGTGCCTGCTGCTCCGTGAGGTCGGCCTCGGCCTTGGTGGCCTCGTCGCGCTTCGGCCCCAGGAGAAGGAACCAGTACGCCACCACCAGCAGCAGCGGGAGGGCCAGAAGAAGGATCTTCCGGTCGCGGTCGGACATGCTGCTCACGATCCACCTCCGAGCGATGCGGGCACGCGGGTGGCTCCACGCGGGGCCTCGGTCGCGGGCGGGGTCGGGCTGAAGTTGACCGTGATGTCGAACTTGTAGAAGGAGCCGCAGTTGTCGATCGTCGTCTCGCCGGCGGTGCCCGCGGTGGCCTCGCGAGCGGACTCCTTGAGCTCCACGTCGCTCACGCGGAAGAGCTGGCGCAGGCGGACCATCATGGTCGCGGTGTCCTCCTGGCCGGGCACGCAGCCCACGAGGTTGGCCGTGGGGGAAGCGGCGGCCGGCGGGTCCGCGGTCGGATCGCGGGGTGCCGGTCGCGTCGCCGACGGTGGAAGCGTCCGCGGTCTGGACCCAGCTGCGGGCGGGCATGATCCGCGCCAGCTCGCGCATGAAGCGCTCCCAGTCGAAACGGGTCTCGGCGATCTCGCTCACGCTCAGCAGGCGCTGCTCCTTGATCGTGGCGAAGTCGGTGAAGGCGTCCTTCCGCGCGGCCTGCTGCTCGAGCTGCGTGGCCTTCGCGTCGGCCGCGGCGGCCTGATTGCTCTTCGACGTCACCTGGTTCGACACGAGCACGTAGCCCATGACCATCAGAAGCAGCGCGCCGAGCACGCCGACGATCACGTAGGCGCTGCCCGAGCGCTCGCCCGTGGCCTGTGCGCGTCGCGCTTCCTGCGGAAGAAGATTTACGGGCTTCATGCCGTCGCCCCGAGGGAGAGTCCGGCGGCCACGGTGAAGCGGTGAGGATCGTCCGCGGCGGTCAGCGCCGAGATGTCGAGCCCGCCGAGCGGGTAGGCCACGCGGACGGGCATCCCGAGGTGCACGCCGAGGCTCTCCACGAGCTCCTCGTCGCCGGACCCGGGGCCCGACACCACGACCTCGCCCACCGGCTGAGCCTGGGGCTGGGTCATGTAGTAGTCGATCGACAGCCGGATCTCGTCGGAAAGGCGCGAGCCGGCCTCCGGCTCGTCCCACACGGCGGAGAGCGGGCGGGTGAAGAAACAGGCCGGGCCCACGGCGATGGCGAGGTTGGTCACGCCGGCCAGGTGGCAGAACACGCGCGCCGACTCGTCGGCGCCGTCGCCTCCGCTCACCAGGGTGCGAACCAGGGCGAAGGCGTCGAGGTCCACGCCCTCCGCCTTCAGTCCCGCGCCCTTCACGGCCTCGAGCAGCGACTCCACCATCGTGCGGCGAGCGGCCACGAGCACCACCTGCATGCGCGGGGTGCCGTCCGGCCCCTCCGCGTAGCCGGCCACCTGGTGGTCCAGGATGGCCTCGTTCAAGGGCATGGCGATCGCCTCGGCCGCCTGGAAGCGAACCGCGGCCTCGCGCTGCTTGGCGTCCTCGATGCGGGGAAGCTCGATCACGCGAACGACGATCTGCTGGTTGGCGATCCCGAGGCGCACGTTGCGCGGCAGTCCGGAGTCACCGACGAAGCTCTTGAGGGCCTGGGCGAGGGCGTCCGTGTCGGTCACCTCGCCGTCGCTCACCACACCCTCGGGAAGGTCATGGCTGGCGCAGCGGACGACCTTGCCGCCGTCCACCTGCGCAGCGGCGAGGTAGCGACCGTCGATGTCCAGTCCTAGCGAGCCGCGGTCGTGGGTCTTTCTGAGCGAGAGGGCCATTTGCGTTCCCCCGCTCTATCGGCCAACCCAGGAGGCGCCTTTACCCCTAAATGCGGTCGTGCGCGAACGCGCAGCCTCAGCCCAGCAGATGGTCCCGGTAGAGGTCCACCAGCTCTGGCCCGGCGAGCACGCCGACCAGTCCGCCCAGAGCCAGGAACACGCCGAACGGCACGGCCTGCTTGCGGGCGCTCATGCCCTGGCGCGACATGATCCCGAGCCCCACCAGCGTCCCGAAGAGGAACGACGCGAACAGCGCGGGGATGATGGAGACGCCCGAGGTAGAGGCCCATGGCGCCGGCCAGCTTCACGTCCCCCATGCCCATGCCGGCCGGATAGGCGAGCACGGCGAGGAGCAGGAAGGTGAACGCCGCGGCGCCGGCGATCAGGTGCTCGGGAAGGTCGCCGGAGTCGACGAGGGCCGTGGCCACCACGCCCCACACCGCCATCGGGTAGACGATCTTGTTCGGGAGCAGGCGATGATCGAAGTCGATCCCCGCGAGCGCGATGAGGCAGGCCACGAACGGCAGCTCGAGGAGAAGGCCGGAGTCGAACCCGCGCACGGCCACCACGGCGGCAAAGGTCGACCGCGGTGATCAGCTCCACGATCGGGTAGCGCGGCGAGATCGGCGCGCCGCAGTGGCGGCACCGGCCCCGGAGAACGAGCCACGAGACCACGGGCACGTTGTCGTACGGGGCGATCGGCGGTCCCGCACGAAGGGCAGCGCGACCCCGGCGCCACCAGGGACTCGCCCAGCGGCACGCGGTGGATCACCACGTTGAGGAAGCTCCCGAGCACCGCCCCGAGGACGGCCGCCAGCGCGATCTCGACCGCCATCAGGCGCGCAAGCTACCCGAGGGTCCGGAGGGCTCTTCGGAGATCGGAGGGGTCATGGAAAGGCGACGGGCGGGCCCGGAGGCCCGCCCGTCGAAAGGCACTGCTGACTTCGAATCCGACTACCAGACGCCGCCGGTCTTGCAGCCGCCGCTGTTCGCGGTGGTGCAGGTACGGGACACCGGGCCGGTCGAGCCCTTGGTGATCGTGAAGGTGTTGCCCGACTCGGACTTCGCCGCGACGGTGTACGAACCGGCCGCGAGCGTGAGGCCGACCTGGCCGTTACCGGTACCGGTGGTGATTCCGGACTCGGTCACGTCCTGGCTGGTCGCGCAGCTCGAGTAGCTCTGGGAGGTCGTGTAGCACGACTCCAGGGCCGAGACCATGTTGCGGGCGTTCGACTTCGCGTCCGCGTCCTGGCCCTTCTGGCGCTGTCCGAGGAAAGCCGGCAGCGCGATGGCCGCCAGGATTCCGATGATCAGGATCACCACGAGGAGCTCGATCAGGGTGAAGCCCCGCTCCTCAGAGTGAATCCGCTCACTCAGCTTCCGCAGCATATGTCTCCTCCTTGAGGTGACGGTCTGAAATGGTCTGGTACCAAGTCGCCGCGGTAAGCCGAGGCACCTGGTCTGTCCCGCCATAGATCGACACCGACGCGGCAGCCCTTTAATCCGTGGCCGCCTCTCTCTCGGGCAAATGTCCACGCGCGCGCGAGGACGTGAGCCCCGAAACGACGACGGGCGGACCCTTGGGCCCGCCCGCCAAAAGCACCGCTGACTTCAGTGCGGCTACCAGACCCCGCCGGTCTTGCAGCCGCCGCTGTTGGCGGTGGTGCAGGTACGCGTCACCGGGCCGGTTGCGGCCTTGGTGATGGTGAAGGTGTTGCCCGAGGCCGACTTCGCCGCGATCGTGTACGTGCCCGCCGCGAGCGTGAGAGCCACCTGCTCGTTGCCCGTTCCGGTGGGAATGCCGGACTCGGTCACGTCCTGGCTGGTCGCGCAGCTCGCGTAGCTCTGGGAGGTCATGTAACACGACTCCAGGGCCGAGACCATGTTGCGAGCATCGGACTTCGCGTCCGCGTCCTGGCCCTTCTGGCGCTGTCCGAGGAAAGCCGGCAGCGCGATGGCCGCCAGGATTCCGATGATCAGGATCACCACGAGGAGCTCGATCAGGGTGAAGCCCCGCTCCTCAGAGTGAATCCGCTCACTCAGCTTCCGCAGCATGTGTCCCCTCCTTGAGGTGACTGTCAGAAAGAAATGGTCTGGGCCAGTCACCGCGGGCAGGCCGAGGCACCTGGTGGTCTTCTCTTTGAGGTATCGGGCCCGCCCGGATGGGGCTTTAGATGAGGGCGGGCTCTTGGACGGGGACCGACGGCTCCGCCGCCGGCTCGAGCGCGGCGTCCGCGCCGGGCTCCGTGGCCCGGTAGGCGCCGAACATCGTGACCAGCGCGAACGGCACGAACCACGGGATGTAGAAGTAGAACCAGTGGTTCGCGCCCATCTGGGCCACGATCAGC
Source organism: uncultured Thermoleophilaceae bacterium (assembly GCA_963752455.1). Lineage (GTDB taxonomy): Bacteria > Actinomycetota > Thermoleophilia > Solirubrobacterales > Thermoleophilaceae > JACVRW01. The sequence goes on along the minus strand of CAVVYE010000008.1, from coordinate 228,774 downwards.
ACGGCCGCGCCCAGCGCGGCCACCTGCCGCAGGTCGCGGCGCCCGGGCACGAAGGCCAGCGCCACCGCGAACAGCACGCCGCCGAGCTTGAGCACGTCCTGCAGCCAGCCGAGCGACGGATGAAGCCCCCACAGGCTCAGTGCCGAGGTGCGGCTCATCTGGTAGCCGATCGTGCAGTCGTAGAACTCCCGCAGGCCGCCGGGCGGGAGGTAGAGCGCGATCGACAGGACCACGATTCCCGCGAAGGTGGCCGCGAACACCGGCCACGAGCGCGTCCGGCGCTCCTCGCCCGTGCCGGTGGCGAACAGCGGCACCAGCACCACCGGCGCGAACTTGGCCGCGGCGGCCAGGCCCACCATCAGCCCTCGCTTGGCCGGGGAGGCCAGCGCCACGAGGGCGAAGATCAGCAGCACGGCCACCAGGCCGTCGTTCACGTTGGCCTGGAGACCGAGCAGCGTGAACGGATAGGCCGCCCATGCGAACGCCATGGCCACGCCGAGGCGCCTGCCCTCCCTCCCGCTCCGCAGCCGGATGCCGAGCATCATCAGGCCGATCACCGCGAGAAGGTCGAACGCCAGGGCGGCGGCGTGGGCCGCGGGCACCTTGCCCCAGTCGCCGTCGTTCGGGAAGAGCTGCTCGAAGGGCACGTACGCCAGGTAGTTCACGGGGCCGTAGGTGTCGCCGTGGATGTCGTTGTCCACGTACAGCTCCTCCTTGGAGGTCATGCGATCCGCGCCCACGACGCTCGCGAAGCCCACGTCCATCACGTTCGAGTCCACGACGTTCAGGCCGACCCGGAAGATCATCAGCGCCACGAGGCCCACCACCAGCCAGCTGGTCCGCGCGTAGGGCATGAGCTTCTCCCTGCGTGCCCGGGGGCGGAAGCCGGCCAGCGCGGTGCGAAGCGCCAGATACCCCATGATCGGGTACACGAGCGGCACCGACACGGCCACGTTCCCCCTGATGAAGAAGTACTGGGAGATCCCGAACGACAGCAGCACCAGCAGGTCCAGGTGCAGCAGGCGGAACGGCCGTCTCGGATCCACGAAGGGTGCGAGGAACAGCAGCACCAGCGGCAGCCAGACGTACCAGAGGTTCAGCGCCTTGCCCGGGTGCGGTGAGTAGCCGCGCGTGAGCGGGAAGTCGGCCTGGGGACCGGTCCACTGCTCGAACACCTCGCCCGTTCGGCCGTCGATGTGGAGGTCGAGGAGCACGTCGTCGCCCACGCGGTAGTTCACCTGGTAGCGGATGGGCCGCTTCGTGTAATAGGTGGGGATCCCGAGGTAGCGCTTGAGGGCGCGCCCGTGCTCGGCGCGCAACCGTCTTCACGGCCGGAAGGCGCTCGGCGATGCGCAGGGCGTCGAGACCCGAGAGCTTGAAGGCCCCCGGGGTGATATCCGGGGTCTCGAGCGTGATCGACATGGGCACGAGCGAGTCCTGGGGCTTCGCCATGGCGCCGCCCGGGATGGCGAACATAACCGCGCCCAGAGCCGCGAGAACGGCGAAAACGCACCGGATCTGATGGACGAACCTCATCGGGACTCGCCGTCGTCATCGGCACGGGTTCCACGATCCTTGACCCGTGGACGCGCGGCCCCTCACGCGGTCTTCGCCTCTACGATCGATTGCATGCATGTCCGCCGCGCGCTGCTCCTCTTCGCGATCGTCCTGGCCCTGGCCGCGGTGGCCGCGTCGGTGTCGAACCCGCGTGACGACAGCGGGGATTCGGACAAGGCCGAGCCCCTTCGGTGCCCGGTGCATCCGCCGAGGCGCGGGCGGTGGAGAGCGAGAGCGCCGTGGACTTCAACGTCGGCCGGCCCCGGACCCGGCGGGTCGAGAGCGGCCGGGCCACCACCGTGCGGGTCCACGTGGAGAGCGCGGGGCAGGTGCAGATCCGGGGACTCGGCCAGAGCTCGGACGCGGACGAGGTCACCCCCGCGCGCTTCGACCTGCTCCCGAGCCGCCCGGGCCGCTATCCGGTGGAGTTCATCCCGGCGGCGGGCGACACCCCCGAGCCGGTGGGCACGCTCGTGGCCGTCCGGCCGAAGTCGTGACCTTCCGCCGGGTCTTCGCCGCCCTGTGCCTCCTCGTGGTGGTGGGCGGCCTGGCCATCACGGTGGCGCTGGCCCGCGACGAGGGCACGCGTCAGAAGGTGAAGGCCATCTCCGGCATCGGCGAACGATCCGTGCAGGATTCGGTGTGCCCCAAGGGCCTCCCCGGCTGCCGCGCCGTGAAGGGGCGCATCATCTACGCCGAGGACGTCGATCCCGACGGCGACGGCGACGCCCACTTCGTGATCGTCTCCGGCGACAGCGTGACCGCGCCCGGGGTGAGCGTGATCAAGGTGGTGAGCTCGAGGCGGCCCAACCCCCTGCCGCGCGTGGGCGACTCACTGAGCGCCGCCGGCACCACGGACAAGGGCAGCCACGGCGAGCGCCAGCTGGTGGCCGTCGACGTGCATACCTCGGCCAAGTAGCTCGCTACCTCGGCCCTGAGGGGCCGAGGGAGGAGCGCAGGCCCGATCGGTGATCGGGCCGAGCACCGGACCAGGCGTTTACTTGATCTGGTCGTAGACCTTGAACATGGGCAGGTACATCGCGATCACGATGAACCCGACGATGCCGCCCACGACGATGATCATCACGGGCTCGAGGATCGAGGTGAGGGCCTTGACGGCGGCCTCGACCTGCTCCTCGTAGAAGTCGGCGACCTTCGAAAGCATGTTCTCGAGCGCACCCGTCTCCTCGCCGACGCCGATCATCTGCGTGACCATCGTCGGGAAGGCCTCGGGCACGGCGATCATCGGAGCGGTGAGGGAGCCGCCGCGCTTCACGGACTCGCGCACGTCCTCCATCGCCATCTCGATCACCCGGTTGCCGGAGGTCCGGCCCGTGATGTCGATGGCCTCGAGCATCGGCACGCCGGCGGCGATCAGCCCGGAGAAGGTCCGGGAGAAGCGCGCCAGCGCCACCTTCTGCACGATGTCCGCCGATCTTCATCGGGAACTTCAGCTTCAGCCTGTCCCATTGGGTCCGGCCTCGGTCGGACTTCTTCCAGGTCTTGAAGGTCCAGACGACGGCGAACACCACCGCGATCAGCGATGTACCACTGGCGCGTGACGAGGTGGGAGAGCAGCACCGTGAACTTGGTGATGGCCGGCAGCTCGCCGCCGAAGTCGGCGAAGATCTTCTCGAACACCGGCACCAGGAAGGCCACGAGCGCCACCAGCACGATCAGCGAGAAGCTGCCGATGAGGATCGGGTAGATCATGGCCGCCTTCACCTGGCGGCGGAGCGCGGCGTCGGACTCGAGCTGCTCGGCCACGCGCACGAGCGTCTGGTCCAGGATTCCGCCGGTCTCCCCGGCCTCGACCATGGCCACGTAGAGGTCGTTGAAGATGTCGGGGTGCTTCTTGAGCGCCTCTGAGAGCGCGGTGCCGCCCTCCACGTCCTTGCGCACGTCGGCCAGGATCTCCTGGAGCATGTCCGACTCGGTCTGCTCCTCGATCACGTAGAGCGCAGCGCAGCAGCGACATGCCCGACTGCACCATCGTCGAGAGCTGCCGGGTGGCGATCACGAGGTCGTCCGCCTTGACCTTCTTGAAGCGCGCGAGGATGTCCCCGGCGCTGGCGGCGGCCTGCTCCTCGATGTCCACGACGATCAGCCCGCGCCCGCGAAGCTGCGAGGCCACGGCCTGCTTGTCGTTCGCCTCCATCTCGCCCTTGGTGGTGCTCCCCGGCGAGATCGAGGGCCTTGAATGCGTAGGTGGCCATCGGCTACGCCACCCTGCACGGTGCCCATGAGTCGCCGGAGCTCCTCGGGAGCGCTCGAGCGCGACTCGGCCAGCTCGCGCGAGATCTTCTGCGCGCGCACGAGCTCGGCGAGCGCGGTGTCCATGGTCTGCATTCCGAACTGGGCGCCGGTCTGAAGCGCCGAGTAGATCTGGTGGGTCTTGCCCTCGCGGATCAGGTTCCGGACGGCCGGGGTGGGCACCAGGACCTCGGTGGCCACGCAGCGCCCGTTGCCGCTGGCCAGCGGCAGCAGCTGCTGGGTCACGATGCCCTGGAGGGCCACCGACAGCTGCACGCGAACCTGCTGCTGCTGCGCCGGCGGGAACACGTCCACGATGCGGTCCACGGTCTGGGCCGTGTCCTGGGTGTGGAGCGTGGCGAACACGAGGTGCCCGGTCTCCGCGGCGGTGAGCGCCGTGGAGATCGTCTCGAGGTCTCTCATCTCGCCGACGAGGATCACGTCCGGGTCCTGGCGGAGGCCGGCCTTGAGCGCGGCCGCGAAGCTCTGCGCGTCGGCTCCCAGCTCACGCTGGTTGACGATGCACTTCTTGTGCATGTGCAGGAACTCGATCGGGTCCTCGATGGTGAGGATGTGCTCGTGACCGCGTCTCGTTGATCAGGTCGATCATCGCGGCGAGCGTCGTGGACTTGCCCGAGCCCGTGGGCCCGGTCACGAGCACGAACCCACGCGGCTTCTTGGTGAGCTCCTCGAGCGTGTTCGGCAAGCCCGAGGTCGCGCAGCGCCGGCATCTCCTGCGGGATGAGCCGGAAGGCGGCGCTCAGCGAGGCGCGCTGGAAGTAGGCGTTCACCCGGAAGCGCGCGCGGCCGGGGATGGAGTAGGCGAGGTCGATCTGCCAGTCCGTCTCCAGGCGCTGGCGCTGCTCGTTCGTGAGGATCGAGTAGATGACCTCGCGAGTGGCCTGCGGAGTCAGGACCGGATAGTCCAGGGCATGCAGCGGCCCGTGGTACCGGATCATCGGCGGAGAGCCGGCGGTCAGGTGGAGGTCGGAGGCATTGCGCTCCATCACCTGGATAAGCACGTCTGCGAAGTCGAACTCCATGAGGCTCCTTATCGGCCGGACACCGGCTGTCACGTGACCCTTGCAACCTCTGCAATGGACGTGACTCCGTTCTTGACCTTCTCGAAGCCGTCGGCCCTCAGCGGACGCATCCCCTGGGCCACCGCGACTCTGCGTATTTCATCGGCAGAGGCCCGCTCAACCGTTAGGTCCTGAATCTCTTCGGTGACGGACATCACCTCGTACAGGCCGGTGCGGCCCTTGTATCCGCGTGCCGCCGCAGCGGCTGCAGCCCACGGGCTCGTAGGCCTCGAGGTCGAAGGCCACGTGGAAGCCGGCCTTCTCGAGCGACGGCGCGCTGAGCATCGTGCGCTGCTTGCAATGGGTGCAGAGCTGCCGCACCAGGCGCTGCGCCACCACGGTGCAGACCGCGGACGCGGTGAGGAAGGGCTCGATCCCCATCTCGGTGAGCCGCGTGATGGCCGAGGGGGCGTCGTTCGTGTGGAGCGTGGAGAGGACGAGGTGGCCGGTGAGCGCCGACTCGATGGCGATCTTCGCGGTCTCGCGGTCCCGGATCTCGCCGACCATGATCACGTCGGGGTCCGCGCGGAGCATCGAGCGGAGGCCCACGGCGAACGTCAGGCCCGCCTTCGACGTGCACCTGAAGCTGGTTCACCCCCGGCAGCTGGTACTCCACGGGATCCTCGATGGTGATGATGTTCACCTTCGGCTCGTTGATCTCGTTCAGCGCGCCGTAGAGCGTGGTGGACTTACCCGAGCCGGTCGGACCGGTGACCAGCACCGCCCCGAAGGAGCGCCGGAAGCCGTCCTCGAACAACTCCGCCGACGGGCTTCGACATGCCCAGCTGGTCGAGCCCGATCAGCGCCTGGCTCTTGTCCAGGATGCGGATCACCATCGCCTCGCCGTCCACCTGGGGCATGGTCACCACGCGCAGGTCGATCGCCTTGCCCTCCACCGTGAGCGACACCCGGCCGTCCTGTGGCAGGCGGCGCTCGGCGATGTCCAGGTCGGCCATGATCTTCATCCGCGAGACCGTGCCCGGCACCATCCGGCGCGGGATGTGCGTGCTCTCGCGCAGCACGCCGTCCACCCGGAAGCGCACGCGCATGTCCCGGTCGTCGGGCTCGAAGTGGATGTCGGAGGCACCCTCGTCCACGGCCTGGGCGATCACCGAGTTCACGAGCTTGATCACCGGGCGCGTCGTCCGCCGACTCGCGGATCTCGGTGACCTCGGCCAGCTCCTCCTCGCCCTGCTCCACCGCCGCCGCCACGGCGTCGTCCAGCCGGCTCATGCGGCCGACGAGCTCGAGGATGTCGTCCTGCGAGCCCACCACCGGCATCACCTCGTGGCCGGTCATGAGCTTCAGGTCGTCGAGCGCGAGCACGTTCGAGGGGTCCGCCATGGCCACGAGCAGGTGCCCGGCCTCGTCGAAGCCGATCGGCGCGGCGGCGAGCCGGCGCGCCGCCTGCGCACCGATGAGGTTGAGCGCGCCCACGTCCGCCTTGAACACGGCCAGGTCCACGTGCGGGAGGCCGAAGCGCTGCGCGGTGGCGCGGGCGAGCTGGTCGGCCGTGATCGCCTTGGACTCCAGGAGCAGGATCTCGGGGGCCCGGCCCGCGGACTTGCCCTCCGCCACCGCCGCCTCCACGCGCTCGCGCGGGAGGAAGCCCATCTCCACGATCACGTCGGAGATGAAGCGCGAGCCCTCCGCGGCGCTGCGGGAGCGTCAGCCCGAGCGGTGCCGGAGTCCTCGGCGGCGTCAGCACCCGGGGCGGGAACGGCGCGCAGCGGCGCCGGCCCACCGGGGGGCTCGGTCATCGGACGTCGGCGACTTCTTGCGCGAGGACCGTCGACGTCGACGTAGCCCTCGGTGAGGTGGGCCCTGCCGCGACGGTCGATGATCACGATCGAGGGGGCCTGGTCCACGCCCACGTCCTGGACGATGGCTCCGAAGCGGTCCACGCTGCGGATGTCGTCGATGAATACCTTGGCGCCGGTCCGCGTCGCGCAGGGCGCGCACGGCCTCGGTGGTCGCCTGATCGTCGAGGCCTCGCGGGTTGCTGGAAGAAGATCACGACCTTCTGGTTCTTGCGCACCGCCGCCGCCACCTTGCGGGGGTTGTTGGTGATCGGAGCGGGGCTGGTCACGTCGCCGATCCGGAAGCCGGCCTTGCGGGCGGCGGCCAGGCCGGGCGGCGGGTCCACCGCGAGCACGCCCACGCCGAGCACTCCGGCAGGCGATGGCGCCGCCGCCGGAGGGCGCGCCCGCCGGAGACCTTCTTGGGGGCGGTGATGTCCTGCGGCTTGTTCACGTCGCTCAGCCGGAGGTCGAAGTTGATGCGCGCGCGGCCCGCCTGGCTTCCGCCCACGGAGGACGACGTCGAGGTCGAGGCTCACCTGGAGGCGGCGCAGGATGCGGTCCTCCTGCCCGACGAAGATGTCCACGTCGGCGTTCTTCACGATCTTCGCGATCTGCTCGTCGAAGCCCTCGGGCAGGTTCACGTTGGCGCCGCCCTGGCGGGCCAGGGGCGCGATGTCGCGGACGAGCTTGGCCGCGTCCACCGAGGCGGACACGTGCTTGGTGGTCACGCCGTCCAGCTGGGCGTCGCCCTCGTCCTTCACGTTGGTGAGCCACGCCGTGGGATTGATGCCGAGCAGGCCGGGCGTGGGAGCCGCGGCGCCCTTGGCGGCAAAGGTGGCGATCTGCGTCGCGGGCGTCCTGAAGCTGCTTCCACAGCGCCGCCGGCACCCGGTAGGCGGTGTCGCCCTGGGTCAGGAAGGCACGGTCCCCGACCGACACGGCGCCGGCGCTGGCGTTCTGCGCCCGCGCCGTTCACCTTCACGCTTCACCGTCGAAGAGTGGTGTCTTGTCCTGCCCGCGGCCCTGGAAGGCGCCGTCCACCGAGCCAGGCCGATGCTCCGGCTGTGCCGCCCGCCTGCTGAAGCTCGCCTGCGCGTCGATCTTGCGCGCTGTCCAGGGCGCCGCTGCCGGAGAAGGCGGCGGCGAAGGCCTGGTTGGCGTCGAGACCGCCCGTGCCCTGCTGGCCCGTCTGAGCCGCGTGACCGTGCGACGACGAATCGTCGCCGGCGTTGCGAGCGCCGGTCACGGCGAACGCCGTGGCTCCCGAGGAGCACGACTCCGATGAGCACGAGGAGGGCTGGACGAGAGATCGACATTGGTTGGCATATCGGCAGCGGTGCCGCGCGGGGTTTAGACCCGAACGAAGACGTGGTCGGTGCTCGCCCGATCAGCGCGGTGCTCGCTCCTATCAGGCGGGCTCAGCGCGACGCCGCGCGGCGCATCGCGGCGAGCGGCGCGTCGCGGCCGGTCCAGAGGCTGAGGCTGAGCGCCCCCTGGCGCACCAGCACCTCCAGGCCCGCCCACCACGTGACCTCCGCCCCGCTCGGCCCAGCGTCACGAGCGGGGTGCGGCTCCTCCCCGTACACGAGGTCCACCACCACCTCGGGCGGGTCGAGGCCGCGCCAGCCCGAGCAGCCCGAGTGCCTCGTCCTCCGGCAGGCCCGGGACGAGCCCGACGGAGGTGGCGTTCACCAGCAGGTCCGCCGCCCGCGGGATGCTCCTCGTGGCCCACGCCGAGCTCCTCGGCCAGGCTCGGCGGCGCGGCCGGGGGTGCGATTCCACACCGACACCTCCGCCCCCTCCCCGCGCAGCGCCCACACCGCGGCCCGGCCGGCCCCGCCGGCGCCCAGAACCAGGGCGCGCATGCCGGCCACCGGCACGCCCGATGGCGGCGATCAGGCCGCCGGCGTCCGTGTTGTCCGCCCGGATGGCGCCGTTCGCGAACGTGAGCGTGTTGGCCGCGCCGATGGCGGCCACGGCGTCGCTCACCTCGTCGGCCAGCTCCCGGGCGGCCACCTTGTGCGGGATGGTCACGTTGGCGCCGCGGTAGCCGGAGGCGGGCAGCGCCCTCACCGTGGCGGCGAAGAGCTCGGGGGGCACCGGCAGCTTCACGTACCGCCAGTCGAGCCCGAGCTCGCGCGAACGCGGCGTTCATCATGGCCGGCGAGCGGCTGTGGCCGACCGGGTGGCCGAGGACCCCCGCGAGGGGCATCAGCAGTCGACGGGCGAGTTGCCGTCGTTCTTCGCGCGGGCCCGGTCGTAGGCCGCCACGTTGCGCTGGTGCTCGGCGTCGGTGGCCGCGAAGGCGTGCCGGCCCTCGCCGCACGGCTTCACCACGTAGAAGAGGTACTTGGTGCGCGCCGGGATTGGCCGCCGCCCGGATGGAGGCCAGCCCCGGGCTGCCGATCGGGCCCGGGCGGCAACCCGTGGTTCACGCGGGTGTTGTACGGCGTGGCGGCCTGGAGCTGCGACACGCGCAGCGGCCGGTCCCAGTTCCCGGTCTCGAAGCGCAGCGTGGCGTCGATGCCCAGCGGAATGCCCTCCCGGAGGCGGTTGTAGATCACCGAGGCGATCAGCCGGCGCTCGCTGGGGATCTGGGCCTCCCGCTCGACCATCGAGGCGATGATCAGCACGTCCCATGGGGTGAGGTTCTTGCTGCGCGCCTTGCGCAGGCTCACGGTGCGGAAGCGCTCCTTGAAGGTGCTGAGCTGGCGATCCACCAGGCGCCGGACCGACTGCCCCCGCCGCAGCTCGTAGGTGGCCGGGAAGAGGAATCCCTCGAGGCTCGTGGCCCCCTTGGCGCGGTAGTCGCGGGGATCGAGCAGGCGCGACCGGCGGGTGGCGGCGACGTAGCTGCCGGGCAGGCGGCCCTTCGTGATCTTCGCGGTCTCGCCCCGCGAGAGCCCCTCGGGGATCGTGAGCACCACGATGTTCGGCGACGTGCCCTTCTCGAGCTCGTCCAGCGCGGCGGTGAAGCTCATGTCCTTCCGCAGCGTGTAGCGACCGGGCTTGAGCCCGTCGCTGCGGCCCGCGAGCCGGGCGCGCAGCTGGAAGAAGGTGGAGCTGGACACCACCTCGTTCTGCTCGAGGAGCTTGGCGATCTGCTCGAGACTCGAGCCGCGCGGCACCGTGACCCGGACCGGGTCGCCGCCGTCGCCCTTGAACGGCTGGAACAGGGAGAGGGCGAACCAGGCCACGGCGACCGCCACCAGGCCGGCCACCAGCACCGCCGCCAGGCGGCCCCAGCGGGGACCTCCGCCCGAAGCGTCGCGGCCGTTGCCCGGCAGCCCCCCGCCGCCGTTGCCGGGCCCCGGTCGGTGAGCCGCCGGGCCGAGTCGAGCCAGTCGGGTCCCTGGTCGGGAGCGGCGGCCGGAGTGGGCGGCTCGGGCTCGCCGCCCACCCGCCGGGCCTCACGCTCGCGCCGGGCGGCCTCGCGCTCATCGGGTGAGCGCCCGCCCGGAACCGGGGGTGGGCCGCCCGTCACTCGGCGAGCCCGGCCGAGGTGCGCGCGAGGTAGGCCTCCAGGAGATGCGCGGCGGCGCGCGAGTCGAGATCCCCGCGCCCTCCGCTGCGCTCCGCCTGCCGCGTGGTGAGGCGCTCGTCGTAGAGATCGACCGGCACCTGCAGGCGGCGCCCCAGCCGCTCGGCGAAGGCCCGGGCCTCCGCGGCCTGGGCCCCCTCCTCCCCCGCGAGCGTGAGCGGGAGCCCCACCAGCACGCGTTCGGCGTCCTGCTCGCCCGCCAGCCGCACCACCGCGGTGAGCCCGCGGCGGGTGTCCGGGCGCTCGATCGCGGCGAGCGGGGTGACCACCGTGCCCGAGGGATCGGACACCGCGCAGCCGCAGCGGGCGGCTCCGTGATCCAGTGCGAGGACGCGTCCCATCAGCGGGCGACCTTATCGAGGCAAGCCGCCGTGGCGGTGCTCAGCCGAGGCGGCGCTCGATCTCCAGGCGCGCGGCGGCCAGAGCGTCGGGAAGCTTCTCGGGGTCTCGTCCGCCGGCCTGCGCCATGGTGTCGCGGCCGCCTCCTCCGCCACCGGCCACCCGGGCCGCGACGCTCACCACCTCGCCCGCCTTGAGGCCGCGCTCCACCGCGGCCGGCGCGAAGTTGGCCACCAGGTGCACGCGGCCGTCCGCGGCCGACCCGAGCACCACCGCGGAGTCGCCGAGCCGCTGGCGGACCGACTCCGAGAGCTGGAGCAGGGCCTTGGCGTCGGTGTCGGGCACGGCCTCCACCACGACCCGCAGCCCGCCAATCTCCTCCGCGCCCCCGGCCAGCCCCTCCGCGGCGTCGCGGTCGAGCTGCTGGGCCGGGAGCCTTCTGGAGCTCCTTGGCGCGCTGGGAGAGACGCTCCACGGCCCGCACCACCTCGGGCTCCGGCACGCGCAGCAGCGCGGCCAGTTCCCGCAGCTGCTCGGTCCGGGTCCGGAAGAGCTCGGCGCCGGCCTCCCCCGTCACCGCCTCGATGCGGCGGACGTTCGAGGCGCTCGACGTCTCGCTGAGGAGGTGGAACAGGCCGAGCTCGCCGGTGCTCGGCACGTGCGTGCCCCCGCAGAGCTCGCGCGATACCCCGTCGATCTCCACCATGCGCACCCAGTCGCCGTACTTCTCGCCGAACAGGGCCATGGCGCCCAGCGCCTCGGCCTCGGCGCGGGTGGTCTCGATGGCGTGGACGGGGTGGCTGCCCGCGATCCATCCGCGGACCGTGGCCTCCACGTCCGCCAGCTCCTCGGGGCTGAGGCGCTCGCCGTGGGTGAAGTCGAAGCGCAGCTTGTCCGGGCCCACGTAGGAGCCGGCCTGCCGCACGTGCGGGCCCAGGCGCTCGCGCAGCGCGGCGTGGAGCAGGTGGGTGGCGGTGTGGTTGCGCATGGTGGCCAGCCGCACGTCACGCGCGACGCGGGCGGTGACCGCCTCGCCCGCGCCGATCTCGCCCTCGATCGGCTCGAGCGCCAGGGCCTGGTCGTCGCCCAGGCGGTAGACGTCCGTCACGCGCGCACGCCCGGACGGCGACTCCACCACGCCGGTGTCCGACACCTGGCCGCCGCCCTCCGGATAGAAGGGGCTCTCCTCGAGCTTGGCCAGCACGCGCCCGCCGCCGTCGGGCTCCGCCGCCCCGAGCACGGTCTCGGCCTCGGTCTGCTCGTATCCCACGAAGCGGGTGGCGAAGCCGGCGCCGCGGGTGAAGCGGGCCACCTCCTCGTGGCCGGCGTGGGGCCCGGGCTCGCCTTCGCCGCGTGCGCCCGCGCGGGACACCTCCCGGGCGCGGTCCATCAGCTCCTCGAAGCCCTGGTCGTCCACCGACAGGCCCTGCTCCGCCAGGAGCTCCTTGGTCATCTCGTAGGGGAAGCCGTAGGTGTCGTGCAGCTTGAAGGCGTCCTCGGCGGAGATCCACGACGTGCCCTCCGCCCGCGCCGCATCGGCCAGCTCGGCCAGCAGGCGCTCCCCCTGGGCCAGCGTGCGCCCGAATCCCTCCTCCTCGGCCCGGGCCCAGCGCTCGATGTTGGGCCACTCCTCGCGCAGCTCCGGGTAGGCGTCGCCCATCACCTCCACGGCCCTCTCCATCAGCTTGGGGAGAAAGCCCTCCGCGATCCCGAGCACCCGGCCCTGGTGCAGGGCCCGGCGCATGATCCGGCGCAGGATGTACCCCCGGTCCTCGTTGGAGGGCACCACCCCGTCGGCCAGCAGGAACGCGGAGCCGCGACCGTGGTCGGCCAGGATGCGCAGGGCGCGGGTGGTGGGCTCGTCCTGCCCATAGCGCCTCCCCGAGAGCTCCTCCCCCAGCTCCACCAGCGGCCGGAGCTGGTCGGTGTCGAACACCGACTCCACGCCCTGGAGGATCACGGCCATGCGGTCCAGCCCCATCCCGGTGTCGATGTTGCGGCTGGGCAGCGGCGTGAGCGAGCCGTCCGCGCCCAGGTCGTACTGCATGAAGACGAGGTTCCAGTACTCGAGGAAGCGCTCGGTGTCGTCGCCCGGGCGGTCCGAGTCCGGGCCGAACTCGGGACCGCGATCGAGGTAGAGCTCCGAGCACGGGCCGCAGGGACCGGTCGGGCCCGACTGCCAGAAGTTGTCCTCCCGTCCCGAGGCGCACGATGCGCTCGTCCGGGACGCCCACGGCGCGCCAGCACTCGATGGCCTCCTCGTCCGGCCCCAGCCCGAGTTCCTCGTCGCCTCCGAAGACGCTGATCCATATGTGCTCGAAGTCGAGCCCCAGGCCCTCGGTGGACAGCTCGAGGGCCAGCTCCACCGCGCGCTCCTTGAAGTAGTCGCCCACCGAGAAGTTCCCGAGCATCTCGAAGAAGGTGAGGTGGCGGTGGGTGGAGCCCACGTTCTCGATGTCGGTGGTCCGGAACACCTTCTGGCAGGACGTGAGGCGCGGAGCCGGGGGCGTCTCCTCGCCGCTGAAGTAGGGCTTGAACGGCTGCATCCCGGCCGTGGTGAGGAGCACCGACGGGTCGTAGGAGGGCGGCACCAGCGAGGCCGAGGGCACGCGCAGGTGGTCCCGCTCCTCGAAGAAGCGCAGGAACGTCTCACGGATCTCGGCTGCTCTCACGGCCCGGAGTCTAGGACCCAACCTCCATCCCCCGTGAGCGCTAACCCTGTCGTGGGGGCGCAGGTTCCCCGCAAGAACGTGTGCATTCGACGACCACTCCGCGAGCTTTGGTCGTTTTAAGCCGACGATCCTCACAATGCTCCTCGCCGAGCAACTCGTCGATCAAGCTCGCACCCGGCGCACGGAGCGGATGGCTCCGCGCGAGCGCATCGTGCTGGGGCTTTCCGCTGCCTGTTTCCTGGCCGTGGCCACGGCCCTGGCCGTGCTGCTCCCGAACGAGCGCAACGTGGACTACCTCCTGGTGGGCTGCCTGCTCCTCGGATACGCCTTCATCAGCCTGGTGCGCTTCGAGTTCGGCGGCTCCTTCGGCACCGCCGAGCAGCTGCTCCTGGTCCCCATCTTCGCCCTGGCCCCGCTGCCGTTCGTGGCGCTGCTGATCGGCCTCTCCCAGCTCGTGGGCACGGTGCCCGACGTGATCAAGGGACGCTGGCACCGCCAGCGCCTGGTCGGCCCGCTGGCCGACAGCTGGTTCTGCATTCCCCCCGTCCTGGTGCTCGCGCAGTTCTCGCCCGGGCTCCCCGACCTCGGCGACGCCCAGTTCTACGCGCTGGCCTTCGTGGCCCAGGCCGGCGGCGACCTCGGATGGTCGGTGCTCCGCGGCCGGCTGCTCGACGACCTTCCCACGCGCGAGCTGGTGTCCGAGTGCATCGGGACCCTGCGCCTGGACGCGATCTTCCTGCCGCTTGCCTTCCTGATCACGGTGGCCGCCGTGGACGAGCCCTGGCGCCCTGCTGAGCGTGGCCCCCTTCACCTGGCTCCTTCACAGCTTCGCCCGCGACCGCGAGGAGCGCTGGGCCAACGCGGTGGAGCTCCATCGCGCCTATCGCGGAACGGTGATGCTCCTCTCCGACGTCGTGGAGTCCGAGGACAGCTACACGGCCGAGCATTCCCGCTCCGTCGTCGAGCTGGTGAACGCCGTGGCGGACGAGCTGAACGTGCCCGAGCAGAGCAGGCGCGAGCTCGAGTTCGCGGCCATGCTCCACGACGTGGGCAAGATCGCCATCCCCAAGGAGATCCTCAACAAGCCGAGCAGCCTCGACGACCGGGAGTTCGAGGTCATGAAGACCCACACGATCGAGGGCCAGTTCCTGCTCGACCGTGTGGGCGGCCTGCTCGGCCGGGTCGGCGAGATCGTGCGCTCCTGCCACGAGCGCTGGGACGGGCGCGGGTACCCCGACGGCCTGGCGGGCGACCAGATCCCGTTCGCCTCGCGGATCGTGTTCTGCTGCGACGCCTACAACGCCATGACGAGCGACCGCGTCTACCGCAAGGCGCTCCCCATGGAGGAGGCGCTGCGCGAGCTGCGCGACAACGCGGGCTCCCAGTTCGATCCGAAGATCGTGCAGGCCCTGATCCGGGTGGTGCGCGACGGCAGCCCGGTGTTCCAGGGCACGGACGCGGTGCGCCAGGTTCTCGCGGGCATGCCGCCCGCCCGGCCACCACGGCTAGCCGCCAGTGAGCGCGCCGGCCTCGCCCGTCGGCGTAGGCGTCCGCCTGCGGCCGCGCGGGCCGCGGTAGATCGGGCTCGGATCGGGCTCGGGATCGGGGTCGGCCACCTCGCGGCGCATCCGCAACGCGGTCACGGCCCAGACCAGAACCACCCCCGCACCCGAGGCGATCATCACCGCGCGGGACCCGAACGTGCTCGCCAGTCCGCCCGCCGCGGTGAAGGAGATGGCGTACGCCCACGCCGTGATGGCGTCCCGGATGCCGAACACCCGCGCGGCCAGCCGATCGGGCACGAGCTCCTGGAGCATCAGCCGCTCGTGCACGAGCATCACGCCGTTGCCGAAGCCCGCCACCACGAAGGTGATCAGCAGGATCTCCCAGCGGCCCGCGAGCCCGGACGCGAGGTAGCCCCCGCGCCATCACGATCATGCCGAACAGGAAGCGGTCCCTCAGGTGGGTCGGAGCACCCCCGGCGCCGCCGGACAGCGACCCGGCCGCCACCCCCAGCCCCGCGAGCGCGACCACGAACGAGTAGGCCGCCTCGCTGCCTCCCAGGTCGCTCGGTCACGAAGGGCAGCTCGGCCACGTTCAGGAGGCCTCCGAAGAACAGCGCCCCGCCCGTGGCCAGGAGCAGCGTGCGCAGCCCGGGGATCCCGCGCGTGGCCCGCATTCCCGCCCGGGTGTCGGCGAACAGCGACAGCTCCTCGCCCGCGTCGCGGTTCGGAGCCCGGCCGAAGTCGATGGTGAGCAGCCCGAGGCCCGAGATCGCGAAGGTCGCCGCGTTCGCCAGCAGCACCTCCTCGGGACCGCCGGCCACCAGCACCAGCGCCGCCAGCGCGGGTCCGGCGGCCAGGCCCACGTCGGCGATCGCGCCGTAGAGCGAGGTGGCCGCGGGCAGCCGCTCCTTGTTCACGAGGCTCGGCAGCGACGGCCAGCGTGGCGGGCGTGAACAGCGCGGTGCCCACGCCGGCCAGGAGCGCGAAGGCCACCGTGGGCGCGAAGCCGTCCACCAGGGCCACGCCGATGAAGGCCACGGCACGCACCACGTCGGCCACCACGGCGCACGACCTGCGCGACCAGCGGTCCGCGATGGCCCCGAACATCGGCCCGAAGATCATCGGCGCCACCAGGTCGGCGATCAGCACGATGGCTGATGGCCCACGGCGAGCGGAAGCGCTCGTACGCGATCAGAAGGAGCGCCACGTAGCCCGCTCCCGTACCGAGAGCGGACTGGGTCATGACCGCGAAGAAGACCCGGGCGCGAGACTCCGCGCGAAGAAGGTCGATGGTTCGTCTCATCTCGGCCCTACCTACCCACAAACGAGAGGGACCGCGCCGGAGCGCGGTCCCTGTCTAAGAAACGACTAGCGCCTGTTGGGCATTGGAGGGTTCCTTCCTGTCCCGGGACGGACCCCGACATAATGTCGGGTTTGCATAGGTACTGACCTGAACTCTGTGCGAGCTCGATGCGCAATATCGCAGACGCACCGGCTCTTGTCACCTTCTAGTGCAAGAACCCGTGCATGGTCGATTGGTTACACGGCGGGACCCCGCTTGGGGAGCGCATTTGGCCGGGCCTGCGTACGCGCGAGCAGGTGATTGAGGGCCGGCCGCGACGGGGCTGCGTACGGACGCGGTTCGGGAGATCAGCCGGGGCTGATCGCCCCAGCGGGCTGCGGCATCTCGTCGCCGCATCCAGCCGGGCTGGAGTCGTGCCGGGTGGCGGCACGGATCTCTTCGTCGCTCACGTTCATGGGGTGATGGCACGCGGCGAGGTGCCCGCTGGGATAGCGCACCAGCGGCGGCTCCACCTCGCGGCAGATGTCGGTGGCACGCGGGCAGCGGGGATGGAAGACGCACCCTGAGGGTGGGTCGATCGGGTTGGGCGGCTCGCCCGACACCACCACCCTCTCCCGGCGGCGGTTCTCCTCCGGGTCCGGGATCGGGATCGCCGCGAGCAGCGCGCCCGTGTAGGGGTGGATCGGCTTCGTGTAGAGCTCCTCCGCGGGCGAGACCTCCATCAGCTTGCCCAGGTACATCACGGCCACCCGGTCCGACACGTGCCGCACCACGGAGAGGTCGTGGGCCACGAAGAGGTAGGTGAGCTTCAGGTCCTTCTGGAGGTCGCCGAGCAGGTTGATGATCTGCGCCTGGACCGACACGTCCAGCGCGGACACCGGCTCGTCCAGCACGATCAGCCGCGGCTCGAGCGCGAGCGCGCGGGCCACGCCGATCCGCTGGCGCTGGCCGCCCGAGAACTCGTGCGGGTAGCGATGGAGGTGCTCGGGGTGCAGCCCCACCCGCTCGAGCAGCTCCTTCACCTTCGGCTCCACCTCGCCGCGAGGCGTGCCGTGGAGGCGAAGCGGGGCGCCGATGATCTGGCCCACGCGCCGGCGCGGGTTCAGCGAGGCGAACGGGTCCTGGAACACCATCTGCATCTGCCGGCGCAGCGGCTCCATCTGCTTGCGCCCGGCGTTGGTCACGTCCTCGCCCCGGAACTTGATCGTGCCCTCGGTGGAGTCGATCAGCCGCATGATCGCGCGGGACATGGTGGTCTTCCCGCAGCCGGACTCCCCCACCAGCCCGAGCGTCTCGCCCTCCTTGATGGAGAAGGTCACGTCGTTCACGGCGTGGACGCGGGCCACCTCGCGCTCGAAGAGGATTCCCTCCTTGATGGGGAAGAAGAGCTTGAGGTGGTCCACCTCGACGAGCGGGGTCTCGCCGTTCTGCTCGCCGTTGCTCCGGCAGGTAGGTGGCCGTGACGCGGGGGCTGCTCACGCCGGCACCCCGCCCTTCGCATCGAGCCCGATCTCCCCGGGGCGCACCTCGCGCTTGGTCTTCTTCTCCTCGGCGCCGAGCCAGCAGCGGTCCTGGTGCTCCGGGCTGCCGGCAGATGCGCGACTCGAGCGGCGGGACCTTCACGCACTCGCCGAACTCGTGCGGGCAGCGCGGGCGGAAGTGGCATCCCTCGGGCCTGTCGGACAGGGACGGCGGCACGCCGGCGATGGCCGGGAGCCGGTCCTGGCGGATCCGGTCCACCCTGGTGATCGAGCCCAGAAGGCCCCAGGTGTAGGGGTGCTGCGGGTCGTAGAAGATCTGGTCGAGCGTGCCGTGCTCCACGATGCGCCCGGCGTACATCACGGCGATGCGGTCGGCGATGTCCGCCACCACGCCGAGGTCGTGGGTCACCAGGATCACGGCGGCGTTGGTCTCGGCCCGCAGGTCGCGGATGCGCTCGAGGATCTGGGCCTGGATCGTCACGTCCAGCGCGGTGGTGGGCTCGTCCGCGATCAGCACGCTGGGGTTGCACGAGAGGGCCAGGGCGATCATCACGCGCTGGCGCATGCCGCCCGAGAACTCGAACGGGTAGGACTCCGCCCGCTCGCGCGCCCGCGGGATGCCCACGCGCTCCAGCAGCTCGATCGCCCGCTCGCGCGCCTGCTGGTCCGGCAGGCCCTCGTGCTCCTGGATCTGCTCCATGATCTGCCGGCCCACCCGCTGCACCGGGTTCAGCGACGTCATCGGGTCCTGGAAGATCATCGCGATCTCCGCCCCGCGCACGCGGCGCAGCTCGTCGTCGGTGGCGTTCACGAGCTCGGTGCCCTTGTAGGTGGCCGTGCCCTCGAAGTGGGCGTTGGGCGAGCGCGTGAGCCCGAGCAGCGTCATGGCGGTCACCGACTTGCCCGAGCCCGACTCGCCCACCACGGCCAGCACCTCGCCCGGCTTGAGGTCGAAGGACACGCCGTCCACGGCCACCACCCTCCCCTCCTCCGTGGAGAAGGAGACGCGGAGGTCGTCCACCCGGAGAAGCGGCTCGGCTCACTGGAGGCGGATGCGCGGATCGAGGTACGCGTAGCCGATGTCCACGATCGTGTTCAGCAGGACGATGAAGAACGCGCCGAACATCGTGACCGCGAGCACCGGCGGCACGTCGAGCTGGTTGATCGAGTCGGCCGCGTACTGACCCACGCCCTGGAGGTCGAACACGGACTCGGTGAGGATCGCCCCGCCGCCGATCACCGCGCCGAAGTCGAGGCCCCACAGGGTCACGACCGGGATCAGCGAGTTGCGCAGCACGTGCCTGAGCATGATCTGGCGCTCCGAGAGCCCCTTGGCCCGGGCGGTGCGCACGAAGTCCTCGTTCATGGTGTCGAGCACGTTGCCGCGCAGGATGCGCGAGTAGACCCCGATGAAGAGCACCGCCAGCACCGTCCAGGGCAGGATCAGGTGGTAGGCCCACTGGACCGGGTCGTCGCCGAACTCCACGTACCCGCCGTTGGGGAAGATCCCCCACTTGAACCCCAGGTAGTAGCTGGCCAGCGCCCCCAGCCAGAACACCGGCATCGAGATGCCGATCAGGGCGATGATCGTGAGGAAGCGGTCGGCGAACTTCCCGGCCCTCACGGCACTCCAGAGCCCGAACAGCACCGCCACGGCCATCCACAGCAGGGCCGCCCCCACCGCCAGCGCCAGCGTGCGCGGGAAGCCCTTGCGGATCTCCTCGCCCACGTTCAGGCCGTTGTAGTAGGAGATCAGGTCGCCGGTGAAGACCTTCTTCATCGTGGTCAGCGTACTGGACGTACACCGGCTTGTCGAAGCCCCACTCCTCGCGGATTGCCTGGATCGCCGTCTCGGTGGAGTTCCGGCCCGCGATGCGCACGGCGGGATCGCCGTTCGGGATCACGTTGAAGATCAGGAAGGTGAGCACCGAGATGGCGAACATCACGAGCACCATCGAGATCAGCCGGCGGACGATGAAGCGAGCCATGCCTGCCTAGTGCTCCAGCCGCACCTTGGCGCGCGGGTCGAGCGCGTCGCGCACGCCGTCGCCGAAGACGTTCAGGGCCAGGACGGTGAGCACCAGCATGATGCCCGGGGCGATGGCCAGGTGGGGCGCGGTGATGATCCGGTCCACGCCGTCGTTGATCATCGTGCCCCAGGACGGGTTCGGGGGCCCGGACGCCGGCCCCGAGGAACGACAGCGCCGCCTCCAGCAGGATGGCGTTGGCCACCATCAGCGGGAAGAACGACCACGATCGTGGTGGACAGGTTCGGCAGGATCTCGGAGAACATGAGGCGCAGCGGCCCCGCCCCCTGCGCCCTCGCCGCCTCCACGAACTCACGCTCGCGCAGGGCGAGCACCTCCCCCCGGATCGGCCGGGCCATGTACGGGATGTACACCACGGCGATCACCAGGATCGGGATCCAGAGCGAGTCGCCCTGCCACCTTTATCGGGCCCGAGCTTCAGGCCCGCCCAGCGCCAGCGCCGTGCCGAGGGCCACGCCCAGCAGCACCACCGGGAACGCCCAGATGACGTCGAGGACGCGGGCGATCACCGAGTCGGTCCAGCCCCGGAAGAAGCCGGCCACCAGGCCCACCACCACCGAGAAGACGACGGTGAACGAGGCGGCGAGCACCCCGATCCAGAGCGAGTTCCTGCCGCCGTAGAGCAGCCGCACCATGATGTCGCGGCCGTTGGTGTCGGCGCCGAGGAAGAACTCGGACTGCCAGGTCGGGCCGATCGGCACCCCCTGGGGCGACACCACGTCCTTCTTCTTGCCGTCGACCGTGATCCGGTCGGTGATGTGGTTGGCCGACACGCGTGGTCTGGGCCACGTGGTCGGCCCAGAGCGGCGCGGCCAGCGAGACGGCCACCATCACGAGGAACAGCACGCCGAAGCCGCAGGCCACCTTGTTCCGGCCGAGGCGCCGGAGCGCGAGCCTGCCCGGGCTGACCCCCGCCGACACCCGCTTCCGCCCCGCTGCGGGCGGGACGCCGGGAGCCTCGAAGCTCAGCTCGGTTGCGGGATCAATCGACATTCACCCGGTGGGGGGTCCGTGACGGACCGCCCCGGCGCGCGGCCGGGGCGGTCCGATCACGAGCGTTCCTACTTGAGGCAGAACTGTGACCAGTCGTCGCGATACACGGGGTGATACACCGTGCAGTTCTTGAAGTCCATCCGTTCGGATACGAACGTGGTGTCCTTCGTGTGCCCGTACGCCAGGATGTACGCGGCGTCGGGGCCGGTGAGGTACTTGTCGAGCTCCGCCGACTTCTCGGCGCCGTCCTCGGCCGTCTCCTCCTTGATCTCCTGGGCGAGCTTGTCGACCTTGGGATCCTCGATGAGGCTGTGGTTCTGGTTGTTGCTCGGCTGGATCGAACCGCTCTCCATCGAGGAAGAAGAAGTCCGCCGGGTGCGGGAAGTCCTGGAACCAGTCGTCGAATCCCGTGACCGCGTTGACCTTGCGGTCGCCGATCGTCGCGAAGTAGGTCTCCGCGCCGATGATCCGCGGCTCGGCCTTCGAGGCCGATCTTGTTCAGGACGTCCGCGTAGTACTCGGTGATCTTCTTCGAGCGCTCCTCGTCGTCACCCCACACGGTGACCTTGGTGCCCTCCTCGCCGGCGTCCTTCACCAGCTGACGGGCCTTCTCCAGGTCGGGAGCGGCGTTCGGGTCGCCCCACGGGCACGGATCGATCTTCTCGTAGCCCATCATCCCGGGCGGCAGGAAGTTGCAGTCCGGGGTGAGCAACCCGCCGAACAGGCGTACCGCGGCGCGCTTGTCGAAGCCGTAGTTCACGGCCTGGCGCACCTCGAGCTTGTCGAACGGCTTCTCCTTGGTGTTCAGGAACATGTAGTACGTCGAGTTCGCGGTGTTCTCCTCGTACCGGTCGCCCGTGTACTTGGCCCGGATCTCAGGCAGGAGGTCGGTGGACGGCTCGTCGAGCATCCAGTCGAGCTTGCCGGAGATCACGTCCTCCGCCTGGCGCGCCTGGCTCTTCACGAGCTTCACCGTGATCTTGTCCACGTTCCCCTTGGGGATGTCCGGGATGGAGAAGTTCGGGTTCTTGACCAGCACGTACTGCCGGTTCGGCTGGATCGACCCCTTCTCGAACTGGTACGCGCCCAGTCCCGGGGGCGGGTCCTTGCTCAGGTTCTTGTAGGACGTCTTGGTCGGCACCAGGCCGGCGGACGGGAACGCGAGGATGTACGGGAACTGCCCGTTCGGCTCGGTGAGCTTGATCGTGATCTCACCGGTGGCGTTGTTGGACGTGATGCCCGAGATGTCCGCGCCTTCCTTCTTGTCCTTCACGTACTTGTCGACGCCCTCGATGACCTCGAAGAAGCTCAGGCCGCCCCACTCCAGGGTCAGCGAGCGCTGGATGGTGTGCTCGAAGTCGGATGCCTTGGCGGGCGTGCCGTCCGAGTACTTCATGCCCTTGCGGAGGGTGAACTTGTAGGTCTTGCCGTCGGCGGACACCTCGGGCTCGGCGTCGGCCGCTCCCGGGATCAGCTCGGCGCCCTCCTTGCCCTCGGCGTGCCTGTACGCCATGAGGCCGGTGTAGATGATCCAGTGGGGCTCGGAGGCCTCGACCGTGTAGGCCAGGGCCGGATCCAGGAAGTCCGGGTTCGAAGTCTGGGAGATCGTGATCGACCCGCCTGACTTCCCGCCACCGCCGCTGCCGCTGTCGCCGGCGTCGTCGTCGCTGCTGCCGCAACCCACGACAACCGCCATCGACATCGCTGCGACCAAAAGCGCCAAAGCGCGTCTACCCGTTCTCCCCACGTGTTCCCTCCGAGTCTCGGTTGCGTGGCCCGAAAGGGCTCACGGACGGCAATGTACCCAGCGCATCGGGCTTCCTGAACAAACCCTGCCCAGGGAAAACCTGTCCTTAACGCGATTGACTGCTCCGGTGCTCGGCCTGATCACCGATCAGACCTGCGCTCCTCGCTGTTTCGCCCCGCCGCCGGGGGATCCTGCTCAGCGGTCGTCGTCCGGGGCGCCCGGAAGCAGCTCTTCGCGCATCTCCGACAGGGACTTCCTGATCAGTCGCGAGACGTGCATCTGCGACAGGCCCACGGCCTGCGCGATCTGTGTCTGCGGGAGCCCGTCCTGGAAGCGCATCCGCAGGATCTCCCGCTCACGGTCCGGAAGCCGGTCGAGCGCGGGCTCGAGGGCGGCGCGGTCCTCGGAGCGCTCGAACCCCTCGTCCTCGTCGCCGATCGTCTCCAGCGGATCGAGCTCCTCCTCCCCCGACGGGCCGGTGGACAGGGACACGGTGGAGTAGGCGGAGCCCACCTCCATCGCCTCCAGCACCTCCTCGGGGGTGGTCTTCAGCTCCTCCGCGATCTCGGCGATGCTCGGCGAGCGTGCCAGGCGCCCCGTGAGCCGCTCGATCGCGCCGGACATCGACGCGTTCAGCTCCTGGAGAGCCCGCGGCACGCGAATGGCCCAGCCCTTGTCGCGGAAGTGGCGCTTGATCTCACCCACCACGTTGGGCGTGGCGTAGGTGGCGAGCGACACGTCGCGCGAGAGCTCGAAGCGGTCGATGGCCTTGATGAGGCCGATGGCGCCCACCTGCTCGATGTCCTCCAGCGCCTCGCCGCGGCCTGAATAGCGCCGCGCGAGTGAGCGCACCAGCGGGAGATGCCGCTCGATCAGCTCCTGGCGCGCGGCGGTGTCGCCCTGGTCGTGGTAGCGCTGGAGGAGCTCGCGGTCCTCACGGCGAGCGCGGTCGGCGGAAGCGGGCCGTCGGGAGGTCAAGCTCACGTCCAGCGCTTCCGCTTGTCGAGCCTCACCACGATCCTGATCCTCGCCCGCGTCCTCGACGCCGAACGAGTCCACCACGGTCTGCAGGACCCGATGAAGGGTGAGGCGCGTGAACGGACTGTCGCCGTCCCCGTCGCGTGAGCACGCCCGCCAGCGCCGCCTGGTTCAGCGGGCCCACGCGCGTGCGGATGGCCTCCTCGCTGACCTCGAAGGCGAGATGAACGGTGCCCGTGGTCCCGGCCTCGGCAAGAAGGCGCTCCACGGCCAGCTGGAGGTCGTCGATCTCCTCGAAGGCGAAGTCCACCCGCTCCGCGATCCCGCCGATGATCAGCCGGACGACGGGCTGGAAGTCTCCGGCCAGCGGCGCATCGAGGTCGATGCGCTCGGGGTCCGCGGTCAATGCGCTCCCACGATCGTCCCGAACCCGGCCACGACCTGGCCGGACATGAGGCAGGCGAGCTGCCCCGGGGCCACCGCGTGCGCCGGCTCGCGAAGCTCGAGCTCGAGCCCGTCCGGGCCCTCCACCGCGCGACACGGGACCGGCGCCGCGCCGTAACGAAGGCGCACCGCCTCCACCGCGGCGGCGCCCCGGTGGAGCCGCGGGGACTCGAGCACCACGCGGGTCACGGCAAGGGCCTCGCGCGGACCCACCACCACGGTGGCCGTGGCGGCGTCCTTCTCGAGCACGTAGAGGGGCTCGGGCGCGGCGATCCCTATTCCCCTGCGCTGCCCGACGGTGAACTCGTGCTGGCCGTCGTGGCTCCCGAGCTGACGCCCGGCGCGATCCACGATCCGGCCGGGGTGCCGAAGGCCCCCGGGTGCGTGCCGGCGCAGGAAGCCGCGGCTGCCGAGGCCGGCCGCGAAGCAGAGGTCCTGGCTCTCCCTCCGGTCCGCCACGGGCAGCCCGGCGTCCCGGGCCAGTGTGCGCACCGCGTCCTTGGTGAGCCCCCCGAGCGGAAAGGAGAGCCGGTCGAGGAGCGCGGGCTCGAGCCGGGCGAGCATGTAGCTCTGATCCTTGCGTGGGTCGGCCCCCTCGCGCAAGAGAGGTCCGTCGGCGTCCCGGGCGATCCGGGCGTAGTGCCCGGTGGCCAGGCGCGCGGCGCCCAGCGAGTCGGCCAGATCGACCATCGCGTCGAAGCGCACCTCGCCGTTGCACCGCACGCACGGGTTGGGGGTCTCACCGCGGGCGTAGCCCTCCACGAAGCGGTCCACCACCGCCGCCCGGAAGCGGTCGCGCAGGTCCAGCGTCACGTGGGGCACCCCCATGCGGTGGGCCAGCTCGCGGGCGCCCAGCACGGCCTGGGGCGAGCAGCAGCTCCGCTCCGCGTCGGTGGCGGGGTGGGCCCACAGCTCGAGCGTCACCGCCACCACGTCGTCGCCGGCGTCCAGCGCCAGCTGCGCGGCGGCGGCGCTGTCCACGCCGCCGCTCATGGCCACGAGCGTCCGCCGCGGGTGCGCGTGCCAGCGCCGGGACGCCGTCGCGGGCCGCCGCGCCCAGCGCGCGGTGCAGCGCGTCCGCGACGAGCACCGCGGCGTGGCGGTGGGCCGGACCGAGCCCGCCCAGGGCGTCGGCCACCGCGTCCGGGGTGACCCGGGCCGCCGTCGAGGAAGGGCTCCCCCTCCACGAGCTCCACGGCCGCGCTGGCCGCCGCGCGAAGCGCGGCACAACCCTCGGCCTCGAAGCCCGCCTCGGTCACGCGATCGCCCGCGCACGCGTCACGGCGATGCGAACGAGATCCCCGCATGCCGAGCCGCCGGCGGCGCCGGAGTGCGGCCGGCCGGCCGGCGCGCCGCTCCCGCGGGGAACGCCAGATGTTCGGAGATGCCCACCGGCTCTAGCGTCGCATACGGCGGGCGTGCAGAGTGGCCCCAACCTGCCGCTGCCAAATCCGAGAGTTGGGCCTGCTGTCCTAGCAAACTCGGGTGTCCTCCGTGGCGGGCCACGGCCCTACCACGAGCCGAACTCCCATCTCGGTGTTATTCGGCTCAACGTATACGGCAGGCTGGCGAACAGGTTCGGGCCTGCGGCGAGGCTACCAGCGATGTAGGCGGCCGGAGACCGCGGACCTCGGTCAGGCCCGGGGGTCGAGCTTCAGGCCGAGCTCGCGCAGCTGGCGCTCGTCCACGGGGGCGGGGGCGCCGGTGAGCGGGTCCACCCCGCTCGCCGCCTTGGGGAACGCGATCACGTCGCGGATCGAGTCGCGGCCGGCGAGCAGCGCCGCGATGCGGTCGATGCCGAGGGCGATCCCGCCGTGCGGCGGAGCGCCGAAGCGCAGCGCCTCGAGCAGGAAGCCGAAGCGCTGCTCCGCCTCCTCGGGTCCGATGCCGAGGGCGTCGAACACCTGCTGCTGAACCTCGGGCCGGTTGATCCTGATCGAGCCGCTGCCCAGCTCCCAGCCGTCGAGCACCACGTCGTAGCTGCGGCTGAGCCAGGTGCCGGGGTCGCCGTCCAGGTCGCCCTTGGGCGAGGTGAAGGGATGGTGCTCGGCGACCCACCGTCCCTCGGCGCTCGTTCCAGCCGAACATCGGGAAGTCCGTGACCCAGAAGAGGTCGTGGCCCTCGGGCTCGCCGTCCGCCACCTCCACCCGCAGCGCGCCGAGCACTCGCGCGGCCACCGGCGCCTGGTCGGCCACGATCAGGATCGCGTCGCCCGGCTTGGCGCCCAGCGCGGCGGTGGCCCGCTCGATCTCGGCCTCGGACAGGAACTTGGCGATCGGCGAGCGCCACCCCGAGTCCTCCACCACGGCCCATGCCAGACCCTTGGCGCCGAGGGACTGCGCCCGCTCGGTGAGGGAGTCGAAGCGGCTGCGCGGCCACTCGCCGCCCGTGCTGATGGCGCGGACCACTCCGCCCGCCGCGATGGCTCCGGAGAAGACCTTGAACTCCGACCCGCGGAAGACGTCGGTGAGGTCGGAGATCTCGGTGCCCAGCCGGCGGTCGGGCCGGTCCGAGCCGTAGCGCAGCATCACGTCGTCGTAGGTGAGCCGCTCCACCGGCAGGTCCACCTCGATGCCGCCGAGCGCGAGCACCGCCTTCAGCACGGGGTCCACCGCGTGGTAGACGTCCTCCTCCTCCACGAACGCCCATCTCCAGGTCGAGCTGGGTGAACTCGGGCTGGCGATCCGCGCGGAAGTCCTCGTCCCGGAAGCAGCGGGCGATCTGGTAGTAGCGCTCGGTGCCGCCCATCACCAGCAGCTGCTTGAACAGCTGCGGGGACTGCGGAAGCGCGTACCAGGAGCCCGGGCTCAGGCGGCTCGGCACCAGGAAGTCGCGCGCTCCCTCGGGCGTGGACCGGGTGAGGATCGGCGTCTCCACCTCCAGGAAGTCCTCGGCGTTCAGCTGCTCGCGGATCGTGCGCACCACGTCGTGGCGCAGGCGCAGGTTGCGGCGCATCCCCTCCCGGCGCAGGTCGAGGTAGCGGTAGCGGAGCCGCAGCTCCTCGCCCACCGGCTCGTCCTCGTCGATCGGGAACGGCGGGGTCTCGGCGTCGGCCAGGACGTCCAGCGCGGCCACGGCCAGCTCCACCTCGCCGGTGGGCAGCGCCGGGTTCACGGTGCCCTCCTCGCGCGCGATCAGCTCGCCCTCGGCGGAGATCACGTCCTCGGAGCGAAGCCGCCCGCCGCCGCGTGCACCTCGGGCGCGTCCTCGGGCCGGAACACGAGCTGAAGCAGTCCGCTGGTGTCGCGCAGGTCGATGAAGATCAGGCCGCCGTGGTCGCGGCGGCGGTGCACCCAGCCGGCCACGCGCACGCGCTCGCCCACGTCGCCGGCGCGGAGCTCGCCGGCCCAGCGGGAGCGGTAGGGGTTGGCGCGCAGCGAGCTCACCGTGCCAGCGCCTCGTCCACGAGCCGCGCCACTTCCTCGGCATCCGCGGCCGCCGTCTGCTCGCCCGTGTCCATGTCCCTCACCTCGACGCCGTCGCCCGACGATCACCGTCGCCCGCGCGCCGATCCGGTCCGCCTGCTTCAGCTGGCCCTTCATCGAGCGGCCCGCCTGCTCCAGCTCCACCGCGCACGCCCGTCGTCGCGCAGCCGCCGCGCGAGCGCGAAGGCGGGCGCGCGGCGCTCCGGCTCGGCCACGCGCCACGTACACGGCCGCCGCGCCGGCGTCCGCCTCGTCCTCGCCGGCGGCCAGCAGGATCCGCTCGACGCCCGCGGCCAAGCCCACGCCCGGGGTGCGGCGGCCCGCCGAGCTGCTCGACCAGCCGGTCGTAGCGGCCGCCGCCGCCCGACGCCGCTCTGCGCGCCCAGCGCGCCGCGCGACTCGACCTCGAACACCGTGCGCGTGTAGTAGTCGAGCCCGCGCACCAGCGTGGGTCCACCTCGTACGTCGAGCCCGGCGTCGTCGAGCAGCGCCGCGCACCTCGGCGAAGTGCTCGGCGTCCTCGGGCGCGAGCCGGTCGAGCAGCCGCGGCGCGTCGCTCCATCACCGCGCGGGTGCCCGCGTGGTCGGAGTCGAACGCGCGCAGCGGGTTGTGCGTCGAGCGCGCTCGCGCACCTCGTCGCGACAGCTCGTCCTCGCGCCCGCGCAGGTAGCCGCGCGAGCTCCTCGAGGTACTCGCGCGCGGGTCTCCGGCGTGCCGAGGCTCGACGAGCCGCACCCGCAGGTCCGCGGCGCCGGCGCGCCTCGAGCAGCTCCGCGAGCAGCAGGATCGACCTCGGCGTCGAGCGAGGGATCGTCGGACCCGAGCGCCTCGGCCCCGACCTGCGTGAACTGGCGGAAGCGGCCGGCCTGCGGCGCCTCGTGGCGGAAGAACGGGCCCCAGTACCAGAGCTTCACCGGCTGCGGGAGCTTGTGCATGCCGTGCTCGACGTAGGCGCGGCAGACCCCGGCCGTGCCCTCCGGGCCGCAGCGTCAGCGAGCGGCCGCCCTTGTCCTCGAAGGTGAACATCTCCTTCTGACGATGTCCGTCGACTCGCCCACGCCGCGCGCGAACAGCTCGGTGTCCTCGAACACCGGGCGTCTCGAAGCAGCTCGTAGCCGGCGCGCGCCGAGCACGTCGGCCGCGTGCGCGCGAGCAGCTCGCGCGCGCCGGCGCCGTCCGCGCGGCAGCACGTCGAACGTCCCCCGCGGGGCCTGGAGCTTGCTCGCCACGACCGGGCGAGCTCGGCGAGGAAGGGGTTGGTGGCGCGCTCGGCGCCGAGCGTCGTGATGCCCATGTGGCCCGGGTAGACGGTGGTCTCCTCGGGCAGCGTCGTCCACCAGCGTCGCGGATCGACTCGAGCAGCGTGCGGCCAGTCGCCGCCGGGCAGGTCGGTGCGGCCGACCGAGCCCTGGAACAGGACGTCGCCCGGAGAACACGACCTGCTCGTCCGGGATCGAGAAGGTCACGTGGCCGGGGCTGTGGCCCGGGCGTGAACAGCACGTCGATCTCGAAGCCCGGCGAGCTCGAGCCTCTCGCCGCCCTCGAGCGTGTGCTCGGCGTCCCAGGACTCGAACGGGCCGAAGCCCGGCCAGGGCACGAAGCTGTTGATGTCGGCCAGCACGACGGCTTCTCGATCTCGCGGCACCCAGACCTCGGCGCCGGTGGCCTCGCGCCACCGGCGCCACCGCGCCGACGTGGTCGAAGTGCGTGTGGGTGAGCAGGATGCCGTCGAGCTCGACCCCGAGCGCGTCGATCGCGCCGAGCAGCTTGTCGGCCTCGTCGCCGGGGTCGACGATCAGCGCGCGGTCGGAGCCGTCGCGGCGGAACAGGTAGCAGTTCTCCTGCACCGGCCCGACGGTGAACATGCGCACGTCCATGGGCCTGAGGCTACTTGCTTCGCCGCGGCCTGCTGCGCTGGCGGAAGCTGTAGATGCGCCAGGTCGGTGGTAGTAGCCCGAGCGGGATGTAGAGCACGAGCATCAACGCGGCCAGGGCCGACGCCCGGCCGACGGCCGCCCGAAGAGCAGCACCACGAGCACGCCGAACACGCGCCGCGGCGATCGCCGGCCCGGTTGACCGCGCCCCTCCAGGTGGGCGGCTCGGTCAGCCGCTCCTCGCGGCGCTGGCGCGGCGATCTGCTTGGCGTCCTCGCTGCGGTGCCGCCGGCGCGGCCGGTGCGGCCCGCGCGCTCGATCGTGCCGGCGGCGGTGCCGCGGTGCTTTCGCGTGCGCTTGCGCTTGGTCTGGGCCATCGTGAGCGCGAGCGTTACCGAGCGCTACGAGCGCCTCCTCGATCACGTGCCGCTCGGGGGCGAAGCCGCGCAGCGGCACGTCGTCGGGGAAGCCCTCGAACGCGGCGCGCGGGGCCAGGCCCACCAGCTCGGCCTCGGCCACCTCGGCCTGCGCCGCGCACGCGCCTCCACGATCTCGCGCAGCGGCGCGGCGCGGTGGTCGTGGACGTTGGTCGACACCTGCGCGCGGCCGCGCTCCGCCAGGTAGAGCCCGAGCGCGCGCACGCCCGGCAGGCCGCCGCCCGCCTCGCGCAGCGCGGCGGCGATCGCGCTTCGCCAGCTCCACGTCGTCGCGTCTCCAGGTCGACGTTGAACGCCACGAGCGGCGGCCGCGCCGCCGACGAGCATGGCGCCCGCGGTCGGGTGGAGCGCGCGGCGGGCCGTAGTCCGGCCGCAGCTCGCCCGCAGCCGATCCGCTCGCGCCAGCCCCGCCAGGCCGCCGCGCGCGGATCGGCGCGCTCGCGTGCTCGCGGCCGCGTGGCCAGCTCGCCGTAGAGGAACACGGGCAGCCCGAGCTCGTCGCCGATCAGCGCGGCCGCGGTGAGCGCCTCGGCGCAGGCGGCGCCGCGCTCTCCTCGTCGAGGTAGACGACCGGCACCACGTCGAGCGCGCCGACGTGCGGGTGCACGCCCTCGTGCGCGCTCAGGTCGATGCGCTCGACGGCCGCCGCGCGCCGCCGCCACGAGCGCCGTCGCGCGAGCTCGCCCTGCGCGGCCGGCGAGCGTGAACACCGCCCGGTCGTGGTCGGGATCCGCGTGGAGGTCGAGGAAGCGCGCGCGGGCGCGAACGCCGCCTCGATCGCCTCGACCACGGCGGGTCGCGCCCCTCGCTGACGTTCGGCACGGCGATGAGCAGGTCGCTGGCGGACACGGGCGGAGGACGCTACGCGGACTGCGGCCGGCGAGCAACGCCGCGGCGCCGGGACCTTCGCCCTCGCACCGGTGCGGGGTTAGGGTGGTGAGGACTCCTGGCCCCGCGGAAAGGAAGCCCCATGGAGGAAACGAGACGACCGTCCCGGCAGGTGGGCCTGGCCTGCATCGGCATCGGTGTGGTGATCGCGCTGGTGTGCGGCCTGGCCGAGACCTTCGGGATCGGCGGCGGAACCTTCGGCTGGAAGCAGATGGTCGGCGTGGGGGTCGGCTGCGTGATCGCGCTCGCCGGCCTGTTCATCGTCTACGGGCCGTCGTCGGGCGACTAGGGGTTCTCGGGCCCCTGGCGTACGACCATGTCGATCGCGATCGTGCGACCGGTGCACCTCATCGACGCCGCGATAATTCGCCGGCGCCAAGCCGCTCGCACGACGGGCATTCGAAGCCGCTCCGTCGTTCCCCGGGCGGCTATCCTCGCCTCCGCGGCTCCGTAGCTCAGCGGTTAGAGCGCACGACTCATAATCGTGAGGTCCCTGGTTCGAATCCAGGCGGAGCTACTGGACGTTTCGCCTCGCGAGCTGGGAGTATCGCCCGAGATGCGCCTCCTGCTGAACATCATCTGGTTCGTGTTCGGCGGCCTGTGGCTGGCGATCGGCTACGCGTTTGCCGCGCTGATCTGCTTCGTCCTGATCATCACCATCCCGTTCGGGATCGCCTCGCTACGGATCGGCATCTTCGCCTTGTGGCCGTTCGGCAAGACGGTGGTGCGCAAGCCAGAGGCGGGAGCCGGCTCGGCGATCGGCAACGTCATCTGGTTCGTGCTGCTCGGGTGGTGGCTGGCCCTGCTGCACATCGTCACCGGCGTGCTGATGTGCCTGACGATCATCGGCATCCCCCTCGGCCTGGCGAACTTCAAGCTGATCCCGGTCTCGCTGCTGCCGTTCGGGCGCGACATCGTCACCGTCGAACAGGCCCAGGCCATGGGCCTGCCGGCGCTGGTCACCGTCGGTGAGCGGTCATCGACCGGGCAGCTGCCGCCACCGCGCTGAGCGGCGTCCATCGTGGAGCTCGCCAGTCGGCAACCGCGCGACTACCGTCGCCGTATTCCCTGCCTGTCAGAGCTCAACGTGTCGGTCGAGTCCCACGTGACGAGGAAGACATCCCCTAGTCCCGGCGGTATTCGGAACGGCCTATCGCGCCGGATCGTCCGAGGGTGGAAGCTGTTCCGGCAGGCCCACGGCTTCCAGGGCCTCGCCCCGATCGTGGAACCACTCGAGGCGAACAGCCTTGCCGTCTCGCAGCGTCCACAGGTGCGGCTCGTCCTGCCTGAAGGCCACTCCGTCCGCGGCTCGTCCTCGCGACGAAGGTGGTGAAGCAAAGCACCCGATCGCCCAGATCCCGGAACTCCATCGGCTCGTTGCTGCCAAAGTGGAAGGCGGCTTCGAGGCTGTCCATCGCGGCGGACCAGCCCTCATGGCCATGCCGGGTGCCCGGCTCCACGGCGTAGCCCGGGTTCACCCACTCGAAGTCGTCGGCGATGAACGCCAGAGCCGCGCGGCGGCCGTCGGGCCCGTTCCACGCCTCGTACAACGCCCGCACCACCTCCACGTTCTCCTGCGACATGGCCCGCCGAGTATCCCGCTTATCGGGAGGGACGCTGTCCAAGGCCCACCGGTGGCCCTCGGCGAGCTGTTCCCTGCGCTGCTTACCGAGGGCCACGCGGTCGGGAGGGCCGACGAGGAGGCTCTCCTGCCTACCGTCAGCTCCGAAGATAGGTCCGAAGTTCGGTCGCCGCCATCCGCCTTCTGGCGGAGACCGTTCCGTCTACACCAAACCGGGCACAGGGCTACCAGCCCGGCCTGACGAGGCTGTGGAGCTCGTGGACCTGCCGGAAGCTGTGGTTGTCGGCATATTCCTGGCCCACGACCTCGGCGATGGCCGGCCGGAGGCGATGGTCCGAGAACCGGTCGTAGCTCTCGAGCGAATCCCAGACGTCGAAGATCCGCATCCGCCCCTCCCGGGTGATCGCGGCGGTGTGCACCACAAGCCCTTCCGGGGGCTCATCGTGAAACCGGATCCTGGTGATGATCTGGTCGTACTCGGCGGCACTGACGCTGGTCGTGTACTGAACGACGATCGGCACCACGTCTCCCTGCGTCGGTCGCCATCCCCATTACCGGAACCGCCTGCAGGCAAACGTCCGCCGGTGGGACGGGGCGCGGCAATGCCAGGCCCCGCCCACCAGCGTGGAGGCGCGTGGAGCTACTTCGGGATCAGTCCCATCCCCGCTAGGCGAAGCTGGCCGGATCGGGCATCTCGATCGGGCCCTCCTTGGGCGTGCCGATCCGGATGTGGTTGCCGAACGGGTCCCGCAGCCCGCAGTCGGTGCCGTAGAAGCGCTCGGTCGGCTCCTCGGTGAACTCGACTCCCTGGGCCTTGAGCTCGTTGTAGGTCCGGTGGATGTCATCCACCGCGATGATCCCCGCCATTCCCATCGCGCCCTTGGTCACCAGCTCGCGAATCTGCTCCGCCGTGGCGTCGTCGTGCGCCGGCGGGCCGGGCTTCTCGAGCAGCAGCTGACGGTCGGGCTGGCCGGGGAAGTTCACCGTCAGCCAGCGCATGAAGCCGAGGTCGGCGTCGGTGTTCACCTCGAAGCCGAGCTTGTCGACGTAGAAGGCGAGCGCTTCGTCCTGATCGAGCACGTAAACCTGTGTGTGAGTGATCTTGTTTGGCATGCGAGCGAGGCTAACCCTCGCGCCCTGCGCTGGCTTCTCCAAAACTGCTCGGTCGCGTCCAGGCCTTCATGAAGCAAGCGGGGACGGCTCTGAGGTCGGCGGCCCGCCATCGGTAGGTCGTCGGCGGCTCGCCCACGATGTCCGTGAAGGTCCGGCTGAACGTGCCGAGGCTCGTGAACCCCATGTCGAGGCAGATGTCGGTGACGGTGCGCTCGGTCTCCCGGAGCAGGAACATCGCCCGCTCCACGCGCCGGCGCTGCAGATAGCGGTGCGGCGTCTCCCCGAAGGTCGCGCGAAAGACCCGGATGAAGTGCGCCTCGGACACGTGGGCGATTCGCGCCAGGGTGGGGATGTCGAGCGGTTTCGCGTAGTCGCGATCCATCGCGTCGCGCGCGCGCAGCATGCGGCGGTTGGACTCTTCGGCGGCTTGGCTCATGCAGGACCTCGGCTCCTACTTCTGAGCGGCGCCGCGGAGGCACGATTCGACGAGGTCCAGGTCGGGCGCGCTCGCACCGCTGGCCACCCGGGTGCCGACCCGCACGTGCACCGGCGTGCCGAGCTGCCCGTCGTAGGCCGTGGCCTCGGCCACCGACCCGAACTTGTGGACCGTGGTGAAGCTGCGGCCGTTGCGGGTGGCGCCCCACGTGGAGGCGTCCTGGCGCTGGAACACGAACCCGGCCTTCGTCAGGCACTCGTCGACGCTCACGGCCCTTGTGCTCTCCGGCTTCGGCTCGGTGGCCACCGCGGCGCGCGGAGGCGTCATCGCCGCCGCCCGAGCCGCCGCCACAGCCGACGGCAACCACGAGAGCGAGTACAAGAGCTGCGATCAACCACCGTGGCGAGTCCGTGCGCGCAATCTAGCCCATGCCCGTATCCCGATCATGAGAGAACACCTGCTCGAGCGAACGCAGCTCGTCCCGGCACCGCCCGAGGCCGTGTTCCCGTTCTTCGCCGACGCCTTCAACCTCGAGGCCATCACCCCGCCCTGGCTGAACTTCCGGGTGATCACCCCGCGACCGATCGAGATGGGCGTGGGGGCGCTGATCGAATACCGGCTTTCGCTCCACCGGGTGCCCGTCAGGTGGCTCACCCGCATCGAGGCATGGCAGCCGGGCCGAAGCTTCGTGGACGCCCAGATCCGCGGCCCGTACCGGCTCTGGCACCACACGCACACCTTCGAGGAGGCCCCTGGGGGCACGCTCGTGCGCGACCGGGTGCGGTACGCCCTGCCGCTCGGCGCGCTGGGCGAGGTGGCGCACCGAGCCG
Source organism: uncultured Thermoleophilaceae bacterium (assembly GCA_963752455.1). Taxonomy (GTDB): domain Bacteria; phylum Actinomycetota; class Thermoleophilia; order Solirubrobacterales; family Thermoleophilaceae; genus JACVRW01. The sequence continues at coordinate 194,442 of CAVVYE010000008.1, read as the reverse complement.
TTCGTCGCTCGCGATCTGCACCGCATCTTCGACCACCGGCAGAGCGAGATCGCTCGGCGCTTCACAAAGTAAAGTGTTAGGGGCATGACGACGTTCTGGCGCCTGCTCGGATTCCTGCGTCCCTACCGCAGGGGCGTGATCGCCTCCTTCGTTCTTGCCGCCGCCGCGATGGGCACGGGCGTGCTCGTGCCCTACCTCGTGGGGCGCACGGTGAACGACATCCGCGACGGAGCCACGGACCTGTGGCCGCTCGCGCTGGCGGTGGTCGGCGCGGGAGTCCTGCGGCTCCTGTTCAGCGTTACCCGGCGACTGGTGGCGGGACAGGTGTCGCTCGGGGTGGAGTACGACCTGCGCAACCGCATGTACGCCCACCTCAACGCGCTCGAGCTGGCGTTCTTCGACACCCAGCAGACGGGCCAGCTCATGTCCCGCTCGACCGTGGATCTCCAGGCGGTGCGGTTCTTCCTCGGCTACGGGCTCATCTTCATCGTCCAGTCGGCGCTGACGATCGTGATCGCCGCCACGGTGATGTTCGCCCTGGATCCCATGCTGGCGGCCGTGTCGCTGGCCCCCATGCCCTTCGTCATCTGGATCGCCTTCCGCTACGGGCGGCTCAACCGCCCGGCCACCCAGGAGGTGCAGCAGCGCATAGCCGAGCTCACCGCGGCGGCCGAGGAGAACGTGGGCGGCGTGCGCGTGGTCAAGGCCTTCGCCCAGGAGGAGCGCCAGCTGCACCGATTCAACCGCTCCGTGTCGCGGGTCTTCGACCAGTCCATGATCTCCACCCGCCTGCGGGCGTTCTACGCGCCCCTGATCGGCTTCGTCCCGCAGCTCGGCCTGGCTGCCCTCCTCTACGTGGGCGGCCGTCAGGCCATCAACGGGTCGCTGGACATCGGCGACTTCGTGGCCTTCTACGGCTACGTGCTGATGCTCACCTCCCCGATGCGCATGCTGGGCATGGCCCTCGGGATGGCCCAGCGCGCGGTGGCCTCCGGAGCGCGCGTGTTCGAGCTGCTCGACCGCGAGCCGCAGCTCACCTCCGCGCCCGGCGCGCCGGCCCTGCCTGCCGGCGGCGGTCGCGTGGAGCTGCGCAACGTGACCTTCGGCTACGCCGGCGGCGAGCCGATCCTCCGCAACGTGAGCCTCGAGGTGGAGGCGGGCAAGACCGTGGCGCTGGTCGGACCCACCGGCTCGGGCAAGACGACGCTCGTGCTGCTCGTGCCGCGGCTCTACGACGTCCAGGAGGGCGCGGTGCTCGTGGACGGCGTGGACGTGCGTGACGTGGATCCCCTCTCGCTGCGACACGAGGTGGCCGTGGTGTCCGACGACGCCTTCCTCTTCTCCGCCCCGCTGCGCGAGAACATCGCCTACGCCCGCCCCGACGCCACCGATGAGGAGGTGGAGCGGGCCGCCGCGCGGGCCGGGCTGGCCGAGCTGATCGACGATCTCCCCGAGGGCTACGACACCCTGGTGGGCGAGCGCGGCCTGACGCTCTCCGGTGGCCAGCGCCAGCGCGTGGCCATCGCCCGGGCGCTGCTGTCCGAGCCCCGCATCCTGGTGCTCGACGACGCCACCTCCAGCGTGGACGCCACCACCGAGGGCCGCATCAAGAACGCGCTCTCCGAGGTCATGGAGGGAAGAACCACCTTCGTGATCGCCCACCGCCTCTCCACCATCGCCCTGGCCGACGAGGTGGTGGTGCTCGAGGACGGCGAGATCTCGGCGCGCGGCACCCACCGCGAGCTGCTGGAGACCTCGCCGCTCTACCGGGAGATCGCCGAGAAGGGCCTGCCCGACCAGGTGTTCCTCACCCAGGACGACGCCGAGCGCGAGGTGGCGGGGCTGTGAGGCGACTCTGGACGATCTTCCGCGGCGAGGAGAACCGCACGCGCAAGCTGCGCCACCTCGTGACCCTTCTCGGCCCCTACCGGGGAATGGTGCTGCTCACGCTCCTGGCGCTGCTGATAGCCACGGCCGCCTCGCTGGTGCCGCCGTACCTGGCCGGCCGCGCCGTGGACGACGGGATCGTCCAGAAGGACGTGGACACGCTCACCGTCATCCTGATCCTGTTCGTGGCCGCCGCGCTGGTGAACTGGGGGGCCACCTACGCGCAGACCTACCTGATCAACTGGGTGGGCCAGCGCGCCCTCCAGGATCTCCGCATCCAGGTGTTCGCCCACCTCCAGCGCCTGTCGATCGGGTTCTACTCCCGTAACCGCGCCGGCGTGCTCATCTCGCGCCTCACCAACGACGTCCAGGCGCTCGACCAGCTGGTCACCGAGGGAATGCAGACGCTGTTCTCGTCCACGCTGACCCTGATCGGGATCGCCGTGATCCTCGTGATCCTCGACCCGGCCCTCGCCCTGGTCACCTTCCTCACCTTCCCCTTCCTGCTCGTCGGCAGCATCATCTTCCGCGTGGCCTCCGCGGGGGCCTACCGGCTCACGCGCGAGCGGATCGCCATGGTCACCGCGTACCTGCAGGAGACGCTGTCCGGGGTGCGCGTGGTGCGTGCCTTCGGGCAGGAGCGGCGCCACAAGACCCGCTTCGCGGAGCTCAACGACGAGCACCGCGAGGCGAACATGCGCACCGTGTACCTGAACGCCGCCTACTTCCCGGCGGTCGAGTTCCTGTCCGCCGTGGCCACGGCCGCGATCCTGATCTACGGCGGCAACCAGGTGGTGGACGGCGCGGTGTCGATCGGCGTGCTCGTCACCTTCGTGTTCTACCTCCAGAACTTCTTCGACCCGATCCAGTCGCTGTCGCAGCTCTACACCACCTACCAGTCGGGCATGGCGGCGCTCGACAAGATCTTCGAGCTGCTGGACGAGGAGCCCGAGATCCGCGACCGGCCCGGCGCGCTCGAGCTGCCCCGGCTGCGCGGGGAGATCGAGTTCGACGAGGTCACGTTCTCCTACGGCGAGGGCGAGCCGGCGCTCTGCGACGTGTCCATCCACGTGCCGCCGGGCCAGACCGTGGCCCTGGTGGGCGCCACCGGCGCCGGCAAGTCCACGCTCGCGAAGCTCGTGGCCCGCTTCTACGACCCCGACCGGGGCCGCGTGCTGGTGGACGGCCACGACCTGCGCGGCGTGACCGAGCACTCGCTCCGCTCGCAGCTCGGCATCGTGCCGCAGGAGAGCTTCCTGTTCTCGGGCACGATCCGCGACAACATCGCGTTCGGGCGGCCCGACGCCACCGAGGAACAGGTGCTCGAGGCGGCCCGTGCCGTGGGCGCCGACACCTTCATCGAGCGCCTGCCCGAGGGCTACGACACCGAGGTCGGCGAGCGCGGCGGGCACCTGTCCGCCGGGCAGCGCCAGCTGGTGGCCTTCGCCCGCGCGGCGGCGGCCGATCCGCGCATCCTCATCCTGGACGAGGCGACCTCGAACGTGGACGTCCACACCGAGTCCCAGATCGAGCACGGGCTCCGCCGGCTGCTGGCCGGCCGCACCGCGCTCGTGATCGCCCACCGGCTGTCCACGATCCGGGGCGCCGGCCGCATCGTGGTGCTGGACGGCGGCCGGATCTCGGAGCAGGGCACGCACGACGAGCTGCTGGCCGCGGACGGCGCCTACGCGCGCCTGTACCGCGACTGGGCCGACCAGGCCGTGGCGTAGGCAGAACATGGTCCGGTGCTCGCCCGATCACCGATCGGGCTGCGCTCCTCCCTTGGGCGCGCGGTCGACGGGGGCTGGGTATCCTGATCGCTGCCCTTGCGGGGTCGTCTAATGGCAAGACGCCAGCCTCTGGAGCTGGTTATCGGGGTTCGAGTCCCTGCCCCGCAGCTACCGACCGCGGCTAGGCCGCGCGCGCGGCGGGCACCAGCCGGAGCCGCTCCGGCAGGAACGGCACCACGCCGCGCTTCACGTACTCGGCGCCCGCGCGGACCAGCGCCTTGCGCACGAATGCCGGCGGCAGCGCCGAGAAGCCGTACTCCGCCCGGATGCGATCGGGGAGCAGGGCGATCGTTATGAAGTTGACCGTCTCCACCAGCGGCTGGGCGAACATCGGCACCGGCGGTTCCAGGACGATCGACCGAGCCCGTTCGCGCGCCCACGGGGTGATGTGGAGGCGGTCGCCCTCGAGCATCCCCCGGCGGTAGTCGTCGAGGTCGGCCAGGGTGCGCGGCATGTCGCTCTGGCGCAGGCCGAAGAGCCTCCCCACCACGCGGTAGTCGTCCCAGTAGGCCGCCTCCTGCTCGCGCGTGAGGCGGCCGACGTAGTTGCGGTACACGACGATGACCGGAGTCCACGAGCGTGAACAGGACCCACAGGAGCAGCTCGGCGTCGTCGGCGCGATAGGGGGTGCCCTTGGGGAACGGGCCGGCGGGCTGGGCCAGGCGGCCGCTGACCTTCCGGTGCATCGCGCGCACCCGGCGGGTCACGCGGTCGGCGTCGGCCCGGCTGCCGAACCCGATCGTGCCCATCACCTCCGCGGTGCGGGCGAGGCGGTCGTAGGGCTCGTCCAGCGCGGTGGTGTGGGCCAGCAGTCCCGACACCGCCAGCGGATGGGCGGCCTGCATCAGCAGTGCGCGCGGACCCGACAGGGCGATGGCCCGCTCGCGGTGCACCACGCGCAGCATCGACCGGTCGGTGAAGTATCCGTCCATCCTCTGAGCGTACGGAGCGGCGCACGCCAAAGATGACCACTCCACGCGCCCGGGCCGTATTCGCGGTAACCAGGAAGGGAGGGCACGTGGCGCAACGGAAATTCAAGAAGGGCGACAGGGTCGCCTGGAACACACCGCAGGGCCGGACCACCGGCCGGGTGGTCGAGCGGGTGACGGAAGAGCGCACCGTCGCCAACGAGGGGCAGCGCGGCCAGACCGTCAAGGGCTCCGAGGATGATCCCCGCTACGTGGTGGAGAGCGACAGCACCGGCAAGCGAGCCGCCCACCGCGCCGATGCCCTGGAGCGCCGCTGATGCACGCTCACTCCGCCTCAGGCGGCGGCGTCGAGCTTCTCGCGCGTCTTCTCGAGCCCCAGGCGCAGCCGGCTCTTGGCCGTGCCGAGCGGCGTGTTCGACGCCTCGGCGATCTCCGCCGCGGACAGGCCCTGGCCGAAGGCCATGAGCACCGCGTCGCGCTGGTGGGGCGGCAGGTCCTTGACCGCGGCCAGGATCTGCCCGCGCTCGTCGCGCCGGATGGCGGTGGCGCTGGGACCGTCGTCGTCACCGGGACGGGCCTCGTCACGCACCCCGAGACGCTCCACGGCCGCGCGCCCCGCGGTGATCGAGCGGACGCGGTCCACGGCGCGGCTGCGCGCCATCATCGCCACGTAGCCCCCGAGGTTCCCGCGCGCCGGGTCGAAGAGGCCGGGATTCCTCCACAGCGTGAGGAACACGTCCTGCACGACGTCCTCCGCGGCGGCGGCGTCACCGAGGACGCGAAAGGCGCTGGAGAATGCTCGGGGCCAGTGGGCCCGGTAGGCGGTGCTGAACTCAGTGGGAGCGGCGAGGGCTTTCATGTTTCTCCCGTTACCTCGTGGATACAAAGCTAAACAGACTGTATCAATATGACGAACAACTTGTGTAACTCTTGACCGAACTCACGATTGGACAACTCGCCGACGCCACCGGCGTTCAGACGGGCACCCTTCGCATGTGGGAGGTGCGCCACGGATTCCCCCGCGCCGAGCGCCTGCCCAGCGGGCATCGCCGCTACCCCCGCGAGGAGATCGAGCGCGTGCTCGAGGTGGTGCGCGCCCGCGACGGCGGGCTGTCGCTGGCGGCGGCCATCGAGCGTATGAGCGAGACGGAGCCGGTGCCCGAGGCCTCGATCTTCGGAGGCCTCCGCCGCCGCCGGCCCGAGCTCCAGCCCTACCCCATCCCCAAGCGCCTGCTGGTGGCGGTCTCGCACGCCATCGAGGACGAGTGCGCCGCCTGGGGCGAGCGGGCCGTGCTGCTCGGCTCCTTCCAGCGCGAGAAGTTCTACCGGCAGGCCGAGCCGCGCTGGCGGGAGTTCGCCCGCACCGCCGAGGTCGCGCTGGCACTGGCCGACTTCAGCGAGCTCGGCGCGCCGCCCGACGGGCCGGTGGAGGTACCCGGTGGCCCGTGACCACCCGCTGGCCAACGAATGGGCGATCGTCTGCGACGCGCCCGGGTTCGCGGCGTGCCTGGCCGGGCGTGAGCGCCAGACCACCGGCGAGCGGGTGTTCGAGATGCTCTGGTCGGTGGACCCGGACGTGGTGCGGGACGCCGTGCACCTCGGCCTGGACCTCGCCCGCTCGCACATGCCGGACCTCGACGCCCGCGTCCCCGAGCGCCTGTCCAGGCCGCCGGCCGCGAACGCGGACGGCGTCGCGCGGGCCACCTCGGTCACGAACCGGATGCTGGCCTACGTGGCCGCCTCCGCCTGAGCCGGCAGCGCCGGGGCTCAGAGGGCGGACAGGTCGGCGCCCTCGTCGGCGAGCGCCTCGCGCGAGGTCTCCGACCTGTGGGTGATGAAGCGGCGGGCGTGCTCGAGGTCGTCGGAGCGCCCGCCCACCGCCAAGCGCCGCCGTCACCCGGTTGCCGTCGAGATAGAAGACCGTGAATTCGCCTCCGTCCATCGAGCCGCGCACCACGGGCTCGCCGCTTCCGGGACCCACGTACTCGAGCGACGCCCAGTCGGCGAGGTCCGAGAAGAAGTACGGCACCACGGTGTGCTCCACCCCGCGCCCGAGCATGTTCAGCGCCACGGTCTTGCCCTGGTTCGCGGCCACGTCCCAGTGCTCCACCCGCAGCCGGCGCCCGTGCACCGGGCTGTCGTACTCGCAGTTGTCGCCGGCCGCGTAGACCCCCGGCACCGAGGTCTCGAGGCCCGACGAGCAGCGCAGGCCCCCGGTCTCGCCCAGCTCGAGGCCGGCCGAGCGGGCCAGCATCACGTCGGGCATCACCCCGGCACCGATCACCACGCAGTCGCAGTCGAGCTCGAGGCCCGCGGCGGTCACCACCCTCCGCACCCGCTCGCCGTCGCCCTCGAAGCGCGCCAGCTCGTCGCCGCCGTGGATCTCCACGCCGTGCTCCTCGAGGACGCGCCGGAAGAAGCGCCCCGCCTCGGCCCCGAAGTGCCGCTCCAGCGGCTCGTTCTCCATCATCACCAGACGAGCACCTCACCCCCATCGAAGCGGTGAGCGATGCGGCCACCTCGCAGGCGATGTAGCTGCCCCCGATCAGCACCACGTGCTCCGCCCCCGCGGCGTCCTCCCTCAGGGAATCGGAGTTGGCCAGGGCCCGGATGTAGTGGATCCCGTCGAGCTCCGAGCCGTCGGCGCGCAGCCGGCGCACGTTCGCCCCGGTGGCGATCAGCGCGGTGTCGAAGCCCACGCGTCTCCTTCGTGGACAGCGTGGCCACACGCTCCGAGGTGTCCAGCTTCATGACGCTGGTGCGGGTGAGCATCTCGATCGCCTGCTCCGCCCACCACTCCTCCGGGCGGTACAGCACGTCCTCGCGGCTCTCCTCCCCCCGCAGGTACTCCTTGGTCAGCGGCGGGCGGTTGTAGGGCGGGTCGAACTCCCGGCCGACGAGGAGGATCGAGCCCTCGGCCCCCTCCTCCCGCAGCCAGCGCGCGCAGCTCGCGGCGGCCAGGCCGCCTCCGACGATCAGGTGGTCGACGTGCCGGTCGGCCACCGTCAGGCGGTGGGCGCGACGCTGCCGGTGAAGCGCTCGGTGACGCGGTCCTCGATGCCCACGTCGAGCACCACCAGGACCTCGTCGCCCGGGTGGACCACCGAGTCGCCGGTGGGCACGAAGCCGCCGTCGTCTCGCAGGATGGAGATCACGAGCGAGCCCTCGGGAAGACCGAGGTCCTTCACCTGCTTGCCCGCCGCCTCGGAGTCCTCGGCCACCTCGAGCTCGATGATCTCGAGCCGCTCCTCGGGCAGGTCGAGCAGGTGCACCAGTCCGTACTTGGGCACCTCGTGCTCGATCAGGCGCAGGATCAGGTCCGTGGCCGAGATGGCCGGCTTCACGCCGAGCAGCTCGAAGTGGTGCAGGTTGCGGGGGTTGTTGCAGCGGGCCACCACGCGCTCCACCCCGTACTTCTCGCGGGCCACCTGGGAGATGAGGATGTTGTCCTCGTCGTCCCCGGTCACGGCGATCACCAGATCGGCGCGCTCGATGCCCGCGCGCTCCAGCACCCAGAGCTCGGAGCCGTCGCCGTACTGGACGCTGTGCTCGAGCTCCTCCTCCACCACCGCGTAGCGGGTGGGGTCCGTCTCGATGACGGTGACCTCGTGGCCCTTGGCGATCAGCTCACGAGCCAGGTTCCAGCCGACCTTTCCCGCCCCCACGATCAGCACGTACATCAGCCGGACACACCCTCGAAGCGGATCTGGCCGCGCACCGCGGCCTCCAGCAGCTCGATCGCGGTCTGGGTGGGACAGACCGTCTGAAGGCCCTGCTGGGCGTACCAGCGCGCGCGATGGGGATCGAGCACCCGCACCACCACACGGTCGATCTCGAAGCGGCGCTTGGCGATCTGGGCCACCACGAGATTCGTGTTGTCGCCGTCGGTGGAGGCCACGAAGGCGTCCGCCTGCTCCACCCCGGCGGCGAGCAGCGCGTCGATCTCGAGCGCCGTGCCCACGGTGAAACGGCCGCCCCGCTCCTCCCAGCCCTCGGGCTGGCCGCGGTCGAGCAGCGCGATCGCCTCCGGGTCCTCGTCGAGGACCGAGACCTCGTTTCCCTCCGCGAGCATCGAGTGGGCGATTGCCGATCCCACCCGTCCGCATCCGACGATCAACACGAACATTGAGGGCCACTCTACAAAGCAATTGCCGACAGACCAGCACTACGGCAGAACGCCTTCACGAACGGCGTCCCGGCCCTCGGGCGCCGCGGTGAGGATCACGGTGCACTCGGCCTTCTCCACCACGTAGCGCGTGGTCTCCCCCACGAAGCGGTCGCGCGCCCGTCCGCGGCCTCCGAGAATGGCCCCGCCCTTGACCCGCGTGGGCTCCTCGGCCGCGAGCACGATGGCCTCCACACCGCGGCGGCGGGCCTCGGACACGATCGCCTGCCCGACCGTGCGCCCGCGCACCATGGCCGTGGCCACCTCCACGCCCTCGTACTCCTCCCCCACCTCCTTGGCCCGCGCCAGCACCCGCTTCGCCTCGGCCACCCGCTCCGGCGGCACGCGCGCGTCGATGGGCAGCGACATCGGGATCTCGAACACGTACAGCGCCTCGAGCACCGCGCCCTCCCCGTCGTCCGAGTGCTCGGCCGCGAGCCGTCCCGCGGTGCCCACGATGTCGTCGTCCAGCGACTCGCCGAACACGGGCACGAGGATGCTCCCGTACTCGGTCTCGCTCGTCTCCTGGAGGGCGGTGGCGGGGATGGTGAAGCGCTTGCGCAGCGACTTGCCCTGGCTGCGGCGGTAGATCACGTACAGCGCGAGCCCGAAGACCATCCACAGCCCGCCCACCACGCGCGCGCCCTCGTGCAGGACCACCACGCTCACCCAGGCGCCGGCGGAGAACAGGGCGCCGAGCGCGGCCGGCAGGGGAATGCTGCCCCCGCGGAACTCGCACCGAGAGCGGGACCCGGAACGCGCTCGGCCGTTCCGCCTCGCGGAAGCGCAGGGCGATCACCGACACGTGCGCGATCGCGAACGTGATCATGGCCCCGAAGGCGAAGATCCCGGCGAGGAAGTTCACGTCGTGCGGGAGCGCCAGCGCGAAGGCCAGAACGCCGGCGATGGTGATGGCCACGTAGGGCGTGCCGAGCTTCGGATGAAGCCGCCCCACGGCGCTCGGGATCTGGCGGTTCGTGGCCAGCGAGTAGGACAGCCGGGCCACGCCGAGCATCTGGCCGTTCATCGCGGTGAGGAGGATGGCCGCCGGCCAGCGCGCCCACCGAGTAGCGGAAGGCGTCCCTCAGCCACTGCGGGTCGAGCGTGGACACCATCCCCAGCACCGGGGCCTCCACGAAGCGCCCGCCGAGCTCGGTGGCCCCGTTCTGCACGGGCAGGGCCATCAGCGCCGCGGCCGACACCCCGGTCATGAGCAGCAGGGCGGCGCTGGAGACCACGATCACGACCCTGCGGAGCCCGCGCCGCCCGACCCGCACCTCTCCGGCCAGCCCCGAGGCGGCCTCGATGCCTATCAGCGCGCCGGTGGCGAGCACGGTGGCGAACACCGCGTCCTCCCAGGTCGGGCTGCTGCCCCAGCTCCACGGTGTCGAACACGGACCCGAGGTCGAAGAACTGGATGTACACCGCCACCGAGGCGGCCACCAGGAGCACGATGCCGGCGAGCGACAGCCTCAGAACCGTGCGCAGGCGGTCCGCCGACAGCCCGCGCACGTTGCGCCCCGACCACGAAGACCACGGCGGCGGCGGAGATCAGCACCTCCTCCGCCCCGCCCTGGAACTCGCCCCAGAACGCCGACAGGTAGTCGGAGATCGCCACGGCGGCGAGCGCCATGACGATCACGTAGTCGAGCAGGATGGCCCAGCCGGCCACGAAGCTCCAGAACTCGTCGAAGGCGTAGCGGGCGAAGGTGGAGGCGCCGCCCCGCTCCGGGTGGAGGGAGTTGCCCTCCACGTAGGTGGCCATGGTGATGACGAAGAAGCCGCCCGCCAGCAGGAACACGACCGGGGTGAGCCCGAGCGCGTCGTCGGCCACCACGCCCGAGCGAGTAGAGGATCGCCGAGACGATCGCGCTGAGCATGATGGCGAACAGGGCGGGCTCGCCCAGGCCGCGGGCGATCCGTGCCTCCGCCCGCCCCGTGCCCCGCGCGATCCGCGCACCGGCACGGCCGGTGCCCTTCCGCAGTCCGTCACGCGCCCGGTGCGCTCAGGTCCGACGCCGCTCTCCGTCCTCGCCGCTCACCGCCCCTCGCCGTGCGTGTGCGCTGCGCGCTGCGCAGCCAGAGGCGGCCGCAGCCGATCAGCGCGAGCATCACACCGAGCACCACGCCGAGCGCCGTGGCCCCGCCGCCGCGCGCGAGGGTCGAGGCCACCATGGCCACGCCCAGCACCAGGATCAGGCCACCGAGGACCCGGGTCGATGCGGCGTACGCGCGCTGCACCCGCCCATCGTAGGAGACCGTGGTCGCGGTGCTCACCCGGGCCACCGCCCCGGGCTCCGCTCCTCCCGGGCTCAGGCGGCTTCCTGCCCCGGCCTCGCGCCCTTGGTGGATTCGATGATCACCCGGCACGGGCGCTCGGCCAGCACCGTCTCCAGGGTGCGGCCGAAGAGCGACGTTCCGGTGCGGCGCGGCGGCAGCGTCATCACCAGCGCGCGGGCCCGGATCTCCCGGGCCTCCTCCACGATCCTGCGCCCGGCCTGGCCCGGGCGGACCTTCTCCCAGTGGCCGGTCACGCGCCGCCCGCCGCGGACGCGGGCGGAGTCGACCAGCGACGCCGCGCGCGCCTCCTGTTCGGGCAGGCTCGCCCCGATCGGCGCGTTCGGGGGCACCGTGATGGTCACCAGCACGTGGATGCCCCGCCGCCGCGATGCCGCCAGCCGCACCGCCGTGTCCACCGCCTCGCCCGAGTAGTCGCCGTCCTCGAAGGCCACCAGGATCGACTCGTACTCCACCTCGTGCTCCACCACCGGCTTGGGCGTCACGATCTTGTGGGTCTCGGTGAGCGAGAGGCCCTGCCGGCGCCGGTAGACGACGTACAGCGTTATCCCGAGCGCGAGCCAGGCGAGCCCCGAGACCAGCACGCGCAGGTCCAGCACGGTGGCCACGATCAGGGCGAGCCCGGTGCCCGAGACCCCCGAACACGGCGAGCAGCGGCACCTCCCGGCCGCGAACGCGAACGGTGAGCGGCGAGCGGTAGGGCCGCTCCGCGTCGGGGCGGGTGAGCCTCAGCTTGATCACCGAGACGTGGGCGATCGTGAACGAGAGCATCGCCCCGAAGGCATAGATCACCCCGAGGAAGTCGGCCTGGCCGGGAATGATGGCCACGCACGCGATCAGCCCGAAGATCGTGATCGCGATGTAGGGCGTGCGGAAGCGCGGGTGGAGCACCCGCAGAAGCTCGGGGAGCTGGCGGTGCTGCCCCATCGAGTAGCTCAGGCGGGACACGCCCGAGGATCCCCGCGTTCGTGGCGATGAAGAGGATCGTGGCCGCCAGCAGCCCCACGTAGATCTCGGCCGCGTGCTGCAGCCCGCCGAGGTTCATGTTCTCCACCACGCCGAGCACCGGGTCGTCGGCGTACCCGCCCTCCTCCTTGGGGAGCGCGAGAAGCGTCGTTCCGTCGCGCACGGGCATGGCCGAGAGGGCCACCGCGGGCAGGAAGGCGTAGATCACGGCCACGGCTCCCACCACGAGCCCGATGCCACGCGGGATCGTCTTGCCGTAGTCCCGGGCCTCCTCGGCCATGTTCGAGATCGTCTCGATGCCGGTGTAGGCCACCATCGCCACCGGGATCGCGATCAGGAAGTTGCCCACGGTGGGCGTCGTGCCGAAGTCGATCTGCCGGACCAGCAGGTCCGGGTCGAGCACCAGCACGCAGCCCACGATCACGAGCAGCACCTGGGTCATGAAGTCGGTGATCGCGAAGCCGATGTTCACCCCCGCCGACTCCTTGACGCCGAAGACGTTCACCGCACCCGAGCACCGCCACCACCACGATCCCGGCGATCACGTCTCCCGGCGCGCGGCTGAGCGGGTCCCAGAAGACACCCAGGTAGTGCGGGACGAAGAACGCCGAGATGGCGATGGTGATGATGTAGGTGAGCATCTGGCTCCACGCCGCGAAGAAGGACCAGAACTCGTTGAAGGCGCGGCGGGCGAAGCTCGAGGAGCCGCCGGCCTCGGGGAACATCGTGGTGGCCTCGGCGTAGGTGGCCGCGGTGGCCGCGAAGATCAGCCCGGCGATCACGAACACGACCGGCGTCATGCCGGCCGCGTAGATGGCCACCAGCCCCAGCGCGTAGTAGATGGAGCTGCCGACGTTGCCGTAGGCGGTGGCGAAGAGGGCGCCCGTGCCGAGCACCCGCTCGAGCCCCTGGTTCTTGGGTCTGAACTCGGCCATCCGCGGCTCGGAAAGCTACTCCCGGGCCGGCTGCGGCTGTGGCGCGCGGGTCCTGTCTCCGTCGCGCGTCCCCGCCGCTGACCTGGAACGGTCATCGCCGGGAACTCGCAACGTCGCCACCCGCTCGAGGAGCGCCGCGGCTCACTGCGGCGACGGTGCTGGCGGGGCAGCACCCTGCCGGCTTTCGCTTCAAGCGAGGTCCTAGACCAGGAACGGCACGATCAGGAGCGCCACGATGTTGGCGACCTTGATCATGGGGTTGATGGCGGGGCCGGCGGTGTCCTTGTAGGGGTCGCCGACGGTGTCGCCCGTCACCGACGCCGCATGGGCCTCGGAGCCCTTTCCGCCGTACTCGCCGTCCTCGATCAGCTTCTTGGCGTTGTCCCACGCGCCTCCGCCGGAGGTCATGGATACCGCGGCGAAGAAGCCCACGACGATCACGCCGATGAGCAGGCCGCCGAGCGCCTGGTAGGACAGCATGCCCACGACCACCGGGATGACGATCGGGATCAGCGCCGGAACGATCATCTCGCGCTGGGCCGACTGGGTGACGATGTCCACCGCCCGCGCGTAGTCCGGCTTCTCGGTGCCGTCCATGATGCCCGGCTTCTCCTTGAACTGCCGGCGCACCTCCTCCACGACGCCGCCCGCGGCGCGTCCCACGGCCTCGATGGCCAGCGCGGCGAACAGGTAGACCATCATGCCGCCGATCAGCAGGCCGATCAGCACCTCGGGCTGCGAGATGTCGAAGCCCTTCAGCACCTTGCCGTCGGCCGCCGCCTCCTCGCGGAGCTCCTCGATGAACGCGGCGAACAGAACAAGGGCGGCCAGCACGGCCGAGCCGATGGCGTAACCCTTGGTCACGGCCTTGGTGGTGTTGCCCACCGCGTCCAGCGGGTCGGTCACGTTGCGCACGTCCTCGGGCAGGTCCGCCATCTCGGCGATGCCGCCCGCGTTGTCGGTGATCGGGCCGAACGCGTCGAGGGCGACGATGAGGCCGGTGAGCGACAGCTGCGCCATCACCGCGACGCCGATGCCGTAGATCCCCGCCAGCTCGTTGGCCACGAGGATGCCGAGGGCCAGCAGGATCGCGGGCGCGGCGGTGGACTGGAAGCCCTGGGCCAGGCCCTGGATGATGTTGGTGGCGTGACCCGTCTGCGACGCCTTCGCCGTGGTGCGCACCGGACGGAAGCGGGTGGACGTGTAGTAGTCGGTGATCACGAACAGGCCGGCGGTGATGCCCACGCCCACGAGCGTGCAGAACCAGAGGTCGAGGCCGCTCGGGGCCGCGGCGCCCGCCCGCAGGAGGTCGGACACGTCGTTCTGGTAGCTGATGTCGTCCATCAGGACGAGCGTGATCGGCAGGAACGCGAGGGCGGCCAGGCCGCCGGACACGAGCAGCCCCTGGTAGAGGGCGCGCTCCACGTTGCCGGCCGCGCTGCGCACGGCGAAGGTGCCGACGATCGAGGCGAGCAGGGACACGCCGCCGAGGATCAGCGGGTACACGGCCACGGTGCCGATCTCGTTGAAGGTGAGGACGCCGAGGAGCATCACGGCCACCGCGGTGACCGCGTAGGTCTCGAAGAGGTCCGCGGCCATGCCGGCGCAGTCGCCCACGTTGTCGCCCACGTTGTCGGCGATCACCGCGGGGTTGCGCGGGTCGTCCTCCGGGATGCCGGCCTCGATCTTGCCCACCAGGTCGGCGCCCACGTCGGCCGCCTTGGTGAAGATGCCGCCGCCCAGCCGGGCGAACACGGAGATCAGCGAGCCGCCGAAGCCGAGCCCCACGAGGGCGTCGATGGCGTCGCGCTCATCGGTACCGGCGGCGATCAGGATCCCGTAGTAGCCGGCAACCCCGAGGAGGGCCAGGCCGGCCACGAGCAGGCCGGTCACCGCGCCGCCCTTGAAGGCCACCTCCAGCGCTCTCGACACGCCGCTGCGCGCCGACTCGGCCACGCGGGCGTTGGCCCGCACCGACACGTTCATGCCGATGAACCCGGCCGCGGCCGAGAAGCTGCCGCCGATCAGGAACCCGACGGCCACCAGAACGCCCTCGGATCCCTGGGCCTCGAGTGCCACCGCCAGGACCACGGCGAGCACCACGGCCACGCCGCCGATGATCGTGTACTGCCGGCGCAGGTAGGCCGACGCGCCCTCCTGCACGGCCCGCGAGATGCGCTGCATCTCGTCGTTGCCGGGCGACAGGGCCAGGAGCCAGCGGGACGTGAGCACTCCGTACGCCACCGCGGCGCCGGAGCAAACGAGCGCGATAACCACGCCCCAGTCAGTCAGGAAATCCAAGAGAAGTGTCCTCCGTTAATTCAGTCGAGGCAGTGCCGTTAGTGGTGGACGATCGCGTTGCCGAGCGCCGTGGCGCAGGCATCGTCAGGCTGTGGACCGATCGTCGGCACCGCCCGAAACAAGAGCGCGCGCAGTCTATCGAGGTTCCGGCGGAAGACCTCGAACGCCATCTCCGTGGTGACCGGAGGCACGTCCGGCCGGTCCGCCACGCCCACGTCGTAGTCGGTCACGAGCGACACGTTGGCGTAGCAGAGCCCGAGCTCCCGGGCGAGCCAGCATTCCGGGTACTGCGTCATGTTCACCACGTCCCATCCCGCGTCCGCGAACCAGCGCGATTCGGCGCGGGTGGAGAACCTCGGGCCCTGGATCACCACCACCGTGCCCCCGGCCACGGCCCGGATTCCCTCCGCCCGGGCGGCCTCCATGAGTATCCGCCCCAGATCGCCGCAGTAGGGGTCGGCGGCGGAGACGTGCGTGGCCTGGGGGCCGTCGTAGAACGAGTCCTCCCGGCCCCGGGTGCGGTCCACGAACTGATCGCAGATCACGAACGTGCCCGGCGGCAGGCTCGGCACGGAGCGCCCCGCAGGCCGAGGGCCCGATGATCCGGCGCACGCCCACGCTGCGCATGGCCCACACGTTGGCCCGGTAGTTGATCCGGTGCGGCGGGAGGGTGTGCTCGTCGCCGTGCCGGGGCATGAAGGCCACCGCGCGGCCCTCCACCTCGCCCAGCCGGATGCGGGCCGACGGCGG
This sequence comes from uncultured Thermoleophilaceae bacterium, assembly GCA_963752455.1. Classification (GTDB taxonomy): domain Bacteria; phylum Actinomycetota; class Thermoleophilia; order Solirubrobacterales; family Thermoleophilaceae; genus JACVRW01. Next base: position 178,421 of record CAVVYE010000008.1, on the reverse strand, counting down.
GCCGTAGGGGGTGTCCACCGCCACCTCCTCCACGTCGTCGAGGAGGCGGTACAAACCGGAGCCGCCGAAGATCCCGACCGGCTCCGCCCCTGGCTCGGAGCTCACGAGGAGGTGCCCGGCGGCGTCCAGATCTTGGCGCGGGCCTTGGCCCTCTCCTCGGCCTCGGCGGACTTATCGGCATCCCCGGGCTTCGGCGGTGCCGCCTCGGGCTCCGGGGCGCCGGGAGACGGCGGTCCGGTCTCCCGCACGTAGATCATCTGGAGCTGGGAGAGCGCTTCCCGGATGGGCGCGGCCTCCTCCTCCGGGCAGAGCGGGAGGAGGGCGCGAACGGCCTCGATGCCCCTCCGGGCCTGGTCGAGGTCCTTTTCCTCCGGCACGGTCAGGCGCCGTCCGGCGAGGTTCACCAGCGTCACCGCGGTGTGGAGGACCACGTCCTCCACGCGGAGCTGGGCGAGCGCCTCGCGCAGCTCCTCCTCGCTGGGAGGCTGGCTGGGGGGCGGCTGGTCGCTCACCGGACCGCCCTCTCCCCGGCGTAGGTGCGCTGGGTGTCGGCCACCTCGGCGCGGTAGACCTCCTCGATCGAGGCCCCCTCCTGCAGCGCCCGGCGCTGGCGCTGAGCGCCGCTCTCCGCCGGAAGCGCCACGTCCATCCCGAGCGCGCTCCGCGCGGGCGCGGTCCAGGCCATCAGGCGGTCGCCGATCGCGGCGGCCGGATACTCCTCCTGCCGGTCGAGGTCGATCAGCTTCCCGTCCAGCCCGTGGCGGATCGCCCGCCAGAAGTTCTCCTCCACCAGCCGCCCGGCCGGCGCCTCGTAGGGCACCCGCTCGTCGTAGTCGATGGCCGCCTGGGCCACCGCGGCGGCGATCAGGCCCACCAGCGCGCGTGGACGCCTCGGCGGTGGTCTGGGCGTCGCAGATGCGCACCTCCACGGTCCCGAAGGCGTGGTGGGGCCGGACGCTCCACCAGAGCTGGGTGTGCTCCACGATCGAGTTCGTCCGCACCAGGAAGTCCACGTAGTCGGCGTAGGCGCGGAAGCTGCCGAAGGGCTCCGGTATCCCACAGCGGGGGAAGCTCTTGGTGAATATCTGGCTGCGCGCCGAGTGGAGGCCGGAATCGCGCCCGTCCAGGAAGGGCGAGTTCGCCGACAGCGCCAGCAGCTCGGGCAGCAGAGCACGCATGCGGTCGCACACGGCCACCGCGCGGTCCGCGCCGCGCACCCCCACGTGCACGTGGGCGCTGAAGGTGTTGTTCCTCCACGCGACGTACTGGAGGTCGCGCTCCACACGGCGGTAGTGATCGGTGTCGATGATCCGCTGGTCCTGCCAGGGGCTCCAGGGATGGGTCCCCGTCGCGCCCAGCAGGGCGCCCTGATCGGCGGCCAGGCGCAGGAGCCGCGCCCGGGCCTCGCGCTGGCGGGACATGGCGTCCGCCAGGTCCTCGCCCCGTCCCGAGCGGATCTCGATCTCGGACTGGATCAGCTCGCCGGCCACCGACTCGGCCAGCACCTCGTCCGAGGCCGCGGCGGCGCTGAGCTCCTGGAAGCGCTGGTCCAGCGCGTACGTGGCGGGATCGAGGATCGCGAACTCCTCCTCGATGCCCACCGTGAAGTCCGTGGAGGAGTCGAACGCCTCCCGCATGGTCTCGGTGTCCAGCACGCGTGACTCCACAGCTAGGTCAAATAGAAGTAGAGCGCGTACAGGAGGTCCACGGCCGGGCTGGAGGTGTGAACGGTGACCTCCGGCGGCACCTGGAGCAGGGCCTCCGAATAGTTGAAGATCACCTTCACGCCCGCCTCCACCAGGTCGTTCGCCACCTTCTGGGCGGCGTCGGTGGGCACGGCGAGCACGCCCACCACCACGTCCTCCTCGCGCACCACGCGCCCGAGGTCGTCGTAGGGACGGACGGTGAGGTTCTCGTTCACCGCCTGGCCGACCTTGTCGGCGTCGGTGTCGAACAGCGCGACCACCCGGAAACCGTGGTCGGCGAAGATGTTGGAGCCGGCGATCGCCTGCCCGAGGTTGCCCGGCGCCGAACAGCGCGATGTTGTGCTTGCCGGTGGTGCGCAGGATCTTGCGGATCTGCGAGACCAGCGAGTCCACGTTGTAGCCCACGCCGCGCTTGCCGAACTTCCCGAATCCCGACAGGTCCCGCCGGATCTGGGTGGAGTTGACGTGCGTGTAGTCCGCCAGCTCCTGGGAGGAGATGGTCTCCCGGCCCATCTTCTTGGCCTGGATCAGGACCTGCAGGTAGCGGGAGAGCCTGGCCGCCACACCCAGCGAGAGCCTGTCGGAGCCGTCCGACTCGGCCTCCGGCCTCGCCGGCTGCAGGCCGACGCCCCCGATGGGCTGGTCGTACCTCACGCGTCCACTCTATCGAGCCGTTCCCTGAGCACGACGGGGTCGACGAAGTACTCGAACAGCTCCTCACCGTCCAGGATCACCACGGGAATCCGCTCCCCGTAGCGCCGGTTCAGCGCCGCGTCGAGGGACACGTCCACCTCCTCGAGGTCGAATCCGCGGTCGGCCCTCACCTCGTGCACCGCGGCGCGCGCTTCGTCACAGAGGTGGCAGCCCGGCTTTCCGTAGAGCGTGACCCGGGCCATCAGACGAGCCGGGCCGCCGCGTCGAGGGCCAGATAGGACGGGTAGGGCAGCGGCTCCAGGAAGCGCGCCGCGGCGGCGATCATCGCGGCGTTGTCGGTGCACAGCTCCATCGGCGGGACCCAGGTGGGCACGCCCAGCGCCCTCCACGGCCCGCCGCAGTCCCGAGTTCGCGGCCACCCCGCCGCCGATCGCCAGCCGGTCCACGCGCTCGCGCTCGAGCGCATGGCCGACCCGGGCCACGAGCGCGTCCACGATCGCCCGCTGGTACGACGCGGCGAGGTCGGCGCGATGGCGTGCGGTGCTCTCCTCGCCCAGCTCGCGGACCCGGTACAGGAGCGAGGTCTTCAGGCCGCTGAAGCTGAAGTCGAGCTCCCCGGGAGCACTGCGTGGGAATTCGAATGCGTCCGGGTCGCCCTCGCGGGCCAGGCGATCGACCTCGGGACCGCCGGGGTAACCCAGGCCCAGGAGCCGCGCCCCCTTGTCGAATGCCTCGCCCGCGGCGTCGTCGAGGCTCTGGCCCAGGATCCGGTAGGTCGACGGCTCGTCCACCCGGGCGATGAACGTGTGCCCGCCGCTGGCCACCAGGCACAGGTACGGGGGCTCGATCGGGTCGGGGCGGAGAGTGGGCGCCACCACGTGACCGTGCAGGTGGTCCACGGGAGTGAGCGGAAGCCGGTGCACGGCGGCCAGCGCCTTGGCCGACGAGAGGCCCACCAGCAGCGCGCCGATCAACCCGGGCCCGTGGGTCACCGCGACCCCCGCCAGGTCGGCCGGGCGCGCTCCCGCCCGCTCGAGGGCGTCGGCGGTCACGGCGTCCGTGAGCTCCAGATGCCGCCGGGCGGCCAGCTCGGGCACCACCCCGCCATAGCGCTCGTGCAGCAGTCCCTGCGAGGCGATCACGTTCGAGAGCACGTCCCCCTCGCCGGTCACCACGGCGGCACAGGTGTCGTCGCAGCTGGTCTCGATCGCCAGGATCAGGTCCGCGGCCGCCACCATCAGTCCGCCGCGGGCGCCGCCTGGAGCATTTCCGCCCGCCAGCGGGCCGCCCTCACCGCGCTGCTCAGGTGTTCGATGTCGTAGCCACCATCGTGTCGCCGGCCGTTGATGAAGAAGGCCGGCGTGCCCGTCACGCCGCTCGCGTCCGCGGTGGCCACGTCCGCCTCGATCCGCTCCGAGCTCTCGCGGTCGCGCATCGACTGCCAGAAGCGGTCCGCATCGAGCCCGAGCTCACGCGCATAGCGAACCAGGTCGCGGGGCTCCAGATCGTCCTGGTGGCTCAGCATCTTGTCGTGCATCTCCCAGAACGCGCCCTGGTCGGCGGCCGCCTCTGCCGCCTCCGCCGCCAGTTCCGCGCGCGCGTGGACGTCGTTCAGCGGCAGGTGCCGCCACACGTATCGCAGGTCGTTGCTGAACGAGGCCAGCAGCTCGCGGATCACCACCTCGGCCTGGCCGCAGTAGGGGCACTCGTAGTCGCCGTACTCCACGAGCGTCACCAGGGCATCGTCCGAGCCGCGCACGTGGTCGCGCTCCGGGTCGATGTCATCCACCAGATCGAGGATGTCGTCGCGTGTGGCGGCCACCTGGCGGGCCCGCACCTCCTGCGGCAACCGGCGGATCAGCCGGAAGGCCACGGCGCCGGCGGCCGACGCGAGCACCGCCGCGGCCAGCACCCCGAGCTTCGCCTCGTCGAGCTCCTGGCCGGTGAACGCGAGGCTCGCCACCAGAAGGGACACGGTGAAGCCGATTCCGGTGACCGTGCTGCCCGCGGCCAGCACCGGCCAGGTCACCGCCGGCCGTATACCCGTCAGGCGAGAGCCGATCCAGGCCGCCGTGAGGATGCCGACCGGCTTGCCCACCACGTATCCGACCGCTATCCCGAGCGTGATCGGCGATGTGACCGCGTCGCGGAGGAGGTCCCCGTCGAGGTGGACGCCCACATTGGCGAGCGCGAAGATCGGGACGATCACGAAGCTCGTCCACGGGTGCAGGCGGTATTGGAGCCTGTCATTGGCGGACACGGCGGAGTCCACGCCGAGCCGGGTCGAGCGTGCCAGCTCCGGCGTGGGCTGCTCGCGGAAGGACCGGGCGAGTGCGGTGACCCGCTCCAGATCGACCCGCCCCGGTGGATATGCGGTGGTCACGAGCCCCACCGCCAGGCCCGTGATCACCGGGTCCACGCCCGACTCGAGCAGGGCCACCCATATCGCGACCCCGACAACGAGAGCCGCCTGCCTGCGCCAGTCCAGCGGCGCGAAGCGAAGTGCGAGCAGCACGCCGAACAGTCCCAGCGCCACCAGGAGCGGCACCACCTCCACGTGGTCGGTGTACACGGTGGCGATCACCAGCAGCGCCGCAAGGTCGTCCACCACGGCGAAGGTCAGGAGCGCGACGCGCAGGCGGGTGCCCCCGGGGGCCAGCAAGGCCAGGACCCCCAGCGCGAACGCGGTGTCGGTGGACATCGCCGCTCCCCAGCCGTGGGCCCCCGGGCCCCCGGCGTTGATCAGCAGGTAGATCGCCACCGGCAGCGCCATCCCGCCGGCGGCGGCGATCGCGGGGATCGTGATCCGCCGGCGCTCCCGCAGCTCCCCCTTGTCGAGCTCGCGCTTGGCCTCCAGCCCGACGACCAGGAAGAACAGGGTCATCAGGCCCTGGTTCACCAGATGGCGCAGATCCAGCGAGATGCCGGAGTCGCCGACACGGACCGAGATGTCGGTGGTCCAGAACGACTCGTAGCTGTCGGGCCACGGCGAGTTCGCCCACAGGAGGCCGAGCACGGCGGCGGCGAGCATCACCATCGCCCCGCCGGTCTCGTTGTTGAGGAAGTCGCGTACCGGCGACGCGAGGTTGCGCACCCAGGCCGTGCGCCCGCCCGCTGCCGCCACGTCGCTCATCGATGGGTGTCCGCGGCCCGGCGTGCCGGGATCAGGCGGTGGCGCGCTCCGGGGCGGTGCGCCACATGATGAGCGCGTCCTCCCGGTTGTCGTGGTAGTAGGCGCGCCGGCGCCCCGCGGCGCGGAACCCGAATGCCTCGTAGAGGCTGATGGCCCCGTCGTTCGAGGTGCGGACCTCCAGCGTGTACTGCGCGCTGGGGCGATCGGCCAGCTCGAACAGGCGGCTGAGGAGCGACCGGGCGATGCCCCTCCGCCGCAGGCGGTCGTCCACGGCGACGTTCATCACGTGCCAGACGGTGTCGTACCGGGAGCACACCAGGTAGCCCACCAGCCGGTCCTCGGACATCGCGGCAAGGCAGATCCCCGACGGCTTCGACAGCTCGAGCACGAACATGGCCAGCGACCAGGGCGTGGGAAAGGCCCGGCGCTCGATCGCGATCACCTGAGGCAGGTCCGCGTAGGTGAGCCGCCTGATGTCGAGCTCTTGCATCTGGGCGAGGTGGTTCATCTGGGCTTGGCGTCCGGTGATCGCAGATAGTTCGGGAACACGGCCTCGGGAGTGACCCCCGCCACCCCGGTCGCCAGCCGGCAGACGTGGAGAGCGCTGACCGCGTGGGAGCGCGATTGCGGAGGGGCCACCCTGACGCCCGACGCCTCTAGCTCCTCCCTGAATCGTACCGAGCCGTCCCCGGCTGCCAGCGGTGAGATGCCCGCCGCCCGCACCCGCCGGGCCACGTCCCCGGGAGTGGCGGCGAACGGCGGCCAGAGCTCGTGCCCGTCCTCGTGCAGCGCCGCGAACAGCTCGCCCCGGCGGGCGTCGATCAGGGCGAGGGCCAGGCGGTCGTCGATTCCGGCGGCCAGCGCGGCCAGCGAGGACACCGGGCGCACCTGGAGCCCGGCGGTGCCGGCCAGCGCCCGGGCGGTGGCGATGCCGATTCGCAGCCCGGTGAAGGTGCCCGGGCCCACCCCCACGGCGATGGCCTCCGAGATCGCCGAAGCCGACGCCGGCGCGGTCCATCACCGCGGCCACCGCCGGCATCAGCTCGGCCGCGTGGCCGGGCCGCTCCAGCAGCCGCTCCGGGGCGGGCAGGCTCTCGAAGGCCTCGCCGTCCCCACGCAGCACGCACGCGCTGGTGGCCGAGGTGCTGGTGTCGAACCCCAGCAGGGTCACTCGACGGTGATCCGCCGGAGATCGCCGCCCATGTGCTCGAGCCGGACCCGGGCGGCCACGCCCTGCGGGCGCTCGCCGGCCACCTCCGGCCATTCGATGAAGGCCACCCGTTCGGGCGTGAGGTAGTCGTCCAGCAGCGCCGGATCCTCGCCGGCCATCGAGCCCAGGCGGTACAGGTCGAGGTGCGCCACCTCCACCGCGGCGCCCGCATGGAGGGTGCCGATCGTGAAGGTCGGGCTGGCCACCACCTCGCTCACCCCCAGCGCCCGGCACGCCCCGCGCACGAACGTGGTCTTGCCCGCGCCCAGCTCTCCGCTCGACCAGGACCACGTCACCGGGCCCCAGGCGGGCGGCCAGGGCGGCCCCGGCCGCCTCGGTGGACGCCGGACCGTCGGACTCGGTGACCACTCGCCTACCCGAACAGGTCCATCTGGGGCCTCGGGGCGGGCGGCCCCGAGCGCGGAGCCACCGGGCCCACCGCCCCGAGCGGAACCGGCGCCGGCTCGGCCAGCAGGGCCGGCAGCCCGGCGAAGTCGGAGCGCAGCTCCTCCTTCACCCGCGGCGTGCGCAGCGCCGCCGCCGGGTGGAAGATCGGGTAGACCCGCACCGTGCGGCCGCCCAGCTCGTGCACCTGAGGCTTCCCGCGGACCTGGGTGATCCCGCGGGGCGAGCGCGTGAGGAGCTTGGTGGCGAAGTTTCCGAGCGTGCAGATCACGCTCGGCTCGATCAGGGCTATCTGCCGCTCCAGATAGGGCCGGCAGGTCTCGATCTCGGCGGGCTCGGGGTCGCGGTTGCCCGGTGGCCGGCACTTCAGGACGTTGGCCACGAATGTGTCCTCCCGCCTGAGGCCCACCTCCACCAGCAGCTCGTCCAGCAGCTGACCCGCACGCCCCACGAAGGGCAGCCCCTGAAGGTCCTCCTGCTGCCCCGGCGCCTCGCCCACGAACATCAGGTCGGCGTCGGCGTTTCCGGCACCGAACACCACGTTCGTGCGGGTCTGGGACAGCGGGCACTTCACGCAGCCCGATGCCTCGCGGTAGAGCTCGACCAGCGCCTCGCGGCGCTCGGCGGCGGGACGACCGTGCATTCCCGGACCTTAACCCGCGGCGCGACGGATCCGGACGTCGGTGCCGAGCAGCCGGCGTGGCCGGCTGCGCCCGGACGCTGTTTCCGGGGTATCCTTTGGAGGTCGGCCGCTACCGCGCCGCGGAGTGGACCGGCAGGCCATGACAGCCCATCCCAACAGACTCGAAGGCGCACGCCTCGGCGTGGTCGGGCGCGGACGCGCCGGCAGCGCGCTGGCCGCGGCGCTGACACACGCCGGTGTGCCGGTCGCGGGCCCGGCGGCCCGGGGCGAGGTGCCCGCCGAATGCCTCGCGATCCTGCTCTGTGTGCCGGATGCCGAGATCGAAGCCGCCGCCGCGGCGGTGGCCGGCGCCGCGCCCTTCGTGGGCCACACCAGCGGCGCCACCCCCCTCTCCGCGCTCGCTCCGGCCGCCCGGGCCGGTGCGGAGACCTTCGGGCTCCATCCGCTCCAGACGTTCGCCGGATCAGCCGGCGTGCCGGACCTGGCGGGTGTGGGCGCGGCCGTGGCCGGCTCCAGCCCCGCCGCGCTCGAGGTGGCGGAGTATCTGGCCGGCCGGTTGGGCATGCGCCCCTTCGTGATCTCCGACGACGGCCGTGCGGCCTACCACGCCGCCGCATCGATGGCCTCGAACTTCCTGGTCACCCTCGAGGCCGCCGCCGAGCGGGTGGCCGCCGGGGCGGGCCTGGAGCCGCGCGAGGCCCGCGCCCTCCTGCTCCCGCTGGTGCGCCGCACGGTGGAGAACTGGGGCGCGCTCGGCCCGGAGGAGGCGCTGACCGGCCCCGTGGCCCGCGGAGACGAGGCCACCGTGGAGGCGCAGCGCGCCGCCGTGGCCGACACCGCACCCGAGTTGCTGGCGCTCTTCGACGAGATGGTCGCCTCCACCCGCGCGCTGGCGGCGTCAGGGGGTGCCGGCGTGAACGTGGTGCGCACGGTGGCCGACCTGCGCGCGGCACTGTCCCCGGAGCGCCGGGCCGGCCGCTCCATCGGCCTGGTGCCCACGATGGGCAGCTTCCACGAGGGGCACCTGTCCCTCATGCGCCGCGCGCGCGAGCAGTGCGATCTCGTGGTGGTCTCCCTGTTCGTGAACCCGGCCCAGTTCGGCCCGGCCGAGGATCTGGCGGCCTACCCCGCCGACGAGGACCGCGACCGCGCGCTGGCCGAGCGCGAGGGCGTGGACCTGCTCTTCGCTCCCGCCCGCGAGGAGGTCTACCCCGAGGGCTTCGCCACCAGCGTCTCCGTGAGCGGGCTCACCGAGGTGCTGTGCGGCGACACCGAGCGGCGCGGCCCCGGGCACTTCACCGGTGTGGCCACGGTGGTCACCAAGCTCTTCAACATGGCCCAGCCCGACGTGGCCTACTTCGGCCAGAAGGACGCCCAGCAGGCCCTGATGGTGAACCGCCTGGTGCGGGACCTGGACATCCCCGTCCGCGTCGAGGTGTGCCCCACGGTGCGGGACGAGGACGGCCTGGCGCTCAGCTCGCGCAACGCCTACCTGAACAACGGTGAGCGCTCCCGTGCCCTGGCCCTGTCGCGGGCGCTCCGCGCCGCCGAGGCCCGCGTGGCCGAGGGCGCCACCGCCGCCGGCGAGGTGCTGGACGCGGCGCGCTCCGAGCTTCGGGCCGCCGGTGTGGAGCCCGAGTACATGGAGCTCCGCTCCGCAAAGGATCTTTCCCCGGTCGAGCGGGTGAACGGCTCGACCCTTCTCGCCGTGGCGGCCCGCGTGGGCCGAGCCCGGCTAATCGACAACACCATTCTCAGAGGAGCGGCATGAGCATCCACACGCACCCCTGTCATTCCGAGGCCCGGTCATGAGTGCCGGCCCGGGAGCCAACGCCCCGGAGCGCAAGCGTCCCTCCGTGACCCTCTCCACCCTCGCCGGCAAGAAGGCGCTGGGCGAGCCGATCGCGATGATCACGGCCTACGACTATCCCAGCGCCCAGGTGGCCGAGGAGGCCGGCGTGGACGTGGTCCTGGTCGGGGACTCCGGCGCCATGACCGTGCTCGGCTACCCCTCCACGGTGCCGGTCACGATCGACGAGCTGCTGATGCTGGCCGCCGCCGTGCGCCGCGGCCTCTCCACGCCCCTGCTCGTGGGCGACCTCCCCTTCGGCTCCTACGAGGTGTCGAACGAGCAGGCCATCCGCTCTGCTCAGCGCTTCGTGAAGGAGGCCGGCTGCGACGCCGTGAAGCTCGAGCGCGGCGGCACCTCGGTGGAGCGCGCGCGGGCCATCGTGGGAGCGGGGATACCCGTGATGGGCCACGTGGGCCTCACGCCGCAGACGGCGATCGCCCTCGGCGGCTACCGCTCGCAGGGCCGGACCGCCGAGCGCGGTCTCGAGGTCATGCGGGATGCCATCGGCCTCCAGGACGCGGGGTGCTTCGCCGTGGTGTTCGAGGCGATCCCCAGCGCGCTCACCGAGATCGTGATGCCGCGCATGGACATCCCCGTCATCGGCATCGGCGCGGGCCCGGCCACCGACGGCCAGGTGCTCGTGTTCCACGACCTCCTCGGGATCTACGACGGACACGCCGCGCGCTTCGTGAAGCGCTACGCGGACATCCGCGAGCAGATGGTGAAGGGGGTGGCCGCCTTCACCGCCGACGTGCGCGAGCGCCGCTATCCCGAGCCCGATCACGGCTACTCGATGGCCCCGGACGAGGTGGAGCGGCTCCACAGCCTCCTCTCCGAGGGCACCGGCGAGCCCTTCACCGGAGGTCTCACCCTCTGAGCGGCGGCCAGCTGCGCTTCTCCACCCAGGGCGACGGGGACGTGGTGGACATCACCGCGGGGGTGGAGAGCGTCGTGGCCTCGACCGGGATCAGTGCGGGCCTGGTGTCCGTGTTCGTTCCCGGCGCCACGGCCGCGGTCACCGCCATGGAGTACGAGCCGGGCGGCGTTCACGACCTGCGCGAGGCGCTGGCCCGCCTGGTGCCGAGCGAGGGCCCGTACGAGCACAATCGGCTGAACGGGGACACCAACTCCCACGCCCACATCAAGGCCGCGATCGTCGGACCTTCGGAGACGATCCCGGTCCGCGACGGGCGGCTCGAACTGGGCACCTGGCAGCAGCTGGTGCTGGTGGATTTCGACGATCGGCCGCGGCAACGCACCGTGCTGGTGCACGTCGTGGGCTAAATCTCCCAGCTTTCCAGGCCTTTTACCAATAGCGTCCTGGGCCATCCCAGAGACTTGGAGGCCTGATGACGCGATATTTCCGCCGGCTGGTGCCGTCCCCCGCGATGGTCGTAGCCCTGACCGCACTGTTCCTCGCGCTCGGTGGCTCCGCCTACGCGGCGCTGGTGATCACCGGCAAGAGCATCCGAAACAACACCATCACGACGAAGGACATCCGCAACGGAACCCTCCGGACCAAGGACGTGAAGCCCGATTCGCTTGGCGGCGTCTCCATCAAGGAGTCGGCCCTGGGCACGGTGCCGTCGGCCGGGATCAGCTTCGGCAGCGCCCGCTTCGCCGTGGTCTCCGCCGGCGGAATCCTCGCTCGCGGCCGCAGCACCACCTCGGTGGCGCGCACTGCGGAGGGTCGCTACCAGGTGATCTTCAACGGTGACGTCCGTGGCTGTGCCTACTTCGCCACCGTCGGCGACACCAGCGCCTCGCCGCTGGCCACCGGCGCCCAGGTGACCACCGCGTCACTGGCCGCGAACGTGAACGGCGTGGCCGTTCGGACCTACGGGGCCGGGGGCAACGCCGGCGACCGGCCGTTCCATCTGATCGTCAGCTGCTGAACAACAGCCCGACCGGGGGTCGCCTAGGGCGATCCCCGGTCCCGCTCGTACTCCACCTTTCTGATCACCCGGGCGGGCGCCCCGGCCGCGATCGAGAACGCGGGAATGTCCTCGGTCACCACGCTGTTGGCCCCGATCACGCAGCGCTCTCCGATCGTCACGCCGCTGGCCACCACCACGTTGGCCCCGCACCACACGTTGTCGCCCACGCGCGTGGGCCCCTTGCTGGAGAAGCCCTGCCACGGCACGGGCTTGTCCGGATCGTCGAAGCGGTGGTTGCCGTCGGTGATGAAGCAGCCGTTGGCGAACATGCAGTGCTCGCCGATCTCGACCAGGTCCACCGCGGCCACCATCACGGCGATGTTGAGGAAGCTGCCCGCACCGATCCGGATCCGCGCTCCCTCCGGCGCCGTGAGCCAGACGTGCGGCTCGAGCAGCACCTGCTCGCCCACCTCCAGCCGCCCGTCGCGGAAGGCCTCCAGCACGTTGCCGTGAAGCGGCCAGCGGGCGAAGGCGCCGCGGCGCGCGAACTCGCGGTGGATCCGCGCGCGGTTCCAGGGCAGCGAATTGCGCTCGTACCAGAGCCACTTCTGCGCCCAGAGCTTGGTGGTGCTCACCGGCGGCAGCTTGCCAGAGCGCGCCGCTGACGGGCCGATGGACATCCGTCCACCGCCTTTGACAGGTTGCCGCCGGGCGAGGAGCATCGCCCCCGGCCCGTTGTCCCTCGAAGAAAGGCATCCCATGGACCGCTTTCATCCTCGGCGGCTTTCTCCCGCCACGGTGATCTCCTGCGTTGCTCTGTTCGTCTCCCTCAGCGGCGTTGGCTACGCCGCGGCAACCATCGGCAGCTCGCAGATCAAGAACAACGCCGTTCAGGGCAAGGACATCAAGAACAGCAGCGTCACCGGCAAGGACATCAAGACCGGATCCGTGTCCGGGTCGGACCTGAAAAACAACGGAGTGACCGGCACGGACGTCCAGGAGTCGAGCCTCGGACAGGTGCCGAGCGCTGCCCAGGCGGCCAGCGCGACAAACGCCACCACCGCGGCGAACGCGACCGCACTCGGGGGCGCCGCCCCGTCCGCGTACCTGCAGACCTCGGACGTCAAGTTCGGCACGCTGACCACGTCAGCGGCCGGGGCGACGCTCCTCGAAGCACGCAGCCGCGGCGTGACGGCCGTGTCCCGCGTGACGAACGGCTACTACACGCTGACCTTCGATCGCGACGTGTCCAACTGCACCTGGCAGGCGTCCGCAGGGTCGACCACTGGGGGCACCAGCGCGTACATCGCGGCGCCTCGCCCTGTCTCGCCACCCGTCGCGAATCAGTTCGCCGTGATCGTGTTCAGCGACGCCGGCTCTCAGGTCGACGGCGCCGCGGTGTTCGCCTCGGCCCTCTGCCCCTCGTAAGAGCCGGCGCTCAGGCCGCGGCCGCGACCTTCGCGCGCCGCGGCCTGCGCCGCGCCGGCTCCACGATCTCGCTCAGGAATTGCCCGGTGTAGGAGCCCTCGTTGGCCGCCACCTGCTCGGGCGTCCCGTGGGCCACCAGGCGCCCGCCCTCGTCGCCGCCCTCGGGACCGAGGTCGATCAGGCGGTCGGCCGTCTTGATCACGTCGAGGTTGTGCTCGATCACCACCACGGTGTTGCCCTGGTCCACCAGGCGGTCGAGCATCTCCAGCAGCCGCTCCACGTCGGCGAAGTGCAGGCCCGTGGTGGGCTCGTCCAGGATGTAGAGCGTGCGGCCCGTGGCCACCTTGGAGAGCTCGCTGGCCAGCTTCACCCGCTGGGCCTCGCCGCCGGACAGAGTCGTGGCCGGCTGCCCCAGGCGGATGTAGTCCAGGCCCACGTCGTGGAGCGCCTGCAGCCGGCGCCTGATCTTCGGGATGTGGGTGAAGAACCCGAGCGCCTCCTCGACCGTCATGTCGAGCACGTCGGCGATGGTGCGGCCCTTGAACCGGACCTCCAGCGTCTCGCGGTTGTAGCGCTTGCCGTGACACTGCTCGCACGGCACGTACACGTCGGGCAGGAAGTGCATCTCGATCTTGATCTGGCCGTCGCCCCGGCACACCTCGCAGCGCCCGCCCTTCACGTTGAAGGAGAACCGCCCCGGCTTGTACCCGCGGGCCCGGGACTCCTGGGTGCGTGAGAAGAGCTCCCGGATGTGGTCGAACAGCCCGATGTAGGTGGCCGGGTTGGACCGCGGCGTGCGCCCGATCGGGGACTGGTCGATGTTGATGATCTTGTCCACCTGGTCGAGCCCGGAGATCCGCCTGTGCGATCCCGGCCGCTGCTTGGCGCGGTGGAGGCGGTTGGCCACCGCCTTGAACAGCACCTCGTTCACGAGCGTGGACTTGCCCGAGCCGGACACGCCGGTGACGCAGCAGAGCACGCCCAGCGGGACCTTCACGTTCACGTTGCGGAGGTTGTGCTGCGAGGCGGCCTCGATCTCCACGTATCCGGAGGGCCGCCGGCGCCGCGCCGGGATGGCGATCTCCCGCTTGCCCGAGAGGAACTGCCCGGTGGCCGAGCCCGGGGTCTTCATGATCTCCTGCGGGGTGCCCTGGGCCACCAGGTGGCCGCCGTGCTCGCCCGCACCCGGGCCCAGGTCCACGATGTGGTCGGCCGCCATCATCGTGCCCTCGTCGTGCTCCACCACGATCACCGTGTTGCCCAGGTCGCGGAGCCGCTCCAGCGTGCGCGATCAGGCGCTCGTTGTCGCGCTGGTGCAACCCGATCGAGGGCTCGTCGAGGATGTAGAGGACGCCCACCAGCGACGACCCGATCTGCGTGGCCAGCCGGATCCGCTGTGCCTCGCCGCCGGAGAGGGTGGCCGCGGCGCGATCGAGCGACAGGTACCCGACGCCCACGTTGTCGAGGAAGCGCAGCCGCTCGTCGATCTCGCGCAGGATGAGCCGGGCGATCTGCCGCTCGGTGTCGGAGAGGCCGAGGCTTCTCGAGCCACTCGATGGCGCGCCTGGCGGCCATGCGGGTGAACTCGTGGATCCCGAGCCCGCCCACCAGCACGGACAGCGACTCGGGCCGCAGCCGGGCGCCCTTGCACTCGGGGCAGGGCCGGAGCGTCATGTACTCCTCGATCTTCTCCCGCGACCAGTCCGAATCGGTCTCGCGGTAGCGGCGCTCGAGGTTGGGCACGATGCCCTCGAAGTTCGTCATGTACGAGCGCCGGCGCCCGTAGCGGTTGCGGTAGGAGACGTAGACGCGCTCCCCGTTCGTGCCGTACAGGAAGCACTTGCGCACGCTCTCCGGCAGGTCCTCCCAGGGAGTGTCCATGTCGACCTCCCACTTGTCCGCGATCGCCTGCGTCATCTGCTCGTAGTAGTTCGATGCGCTGGTGGACCAGGGCAGGATGGCGCCCTCGCCGAGCGACTGCCCGGGGTCGGGCACGATCAGCTCCGGGTCGATCTCCATCTGGGATCCCAGTCCGGTGCAGCGCGGGCAGGCGCCGTGGGGTGAGTTGAAGGAGAACATCCGCGGCTCGAGCTCCGGCATCGAGGTGCCGCAGTGGAGGCACATGAAGCGGTCCGAGTAGGTGGTGACATCGCCGGTGTCCGCGTTCTCGATGTCCACGATGCCCTCCGCGCGGGCCACGGCCGTCTCCACCGAGTCCGTGAGCCGCTTGCGCAGGTCGGGGCGCATGACCAGCCGGTCCACCACCACGGCGATGTCGTGCTTGCGCTTCTTGTCGAGGTCGAGGTCCTCCTCGAGGCGCCGCAGCTCCCCGTCCACCTTCACCCGGGTGAACCCCTCGCCGCGCAGCGTCTCCAGGAGATCGCGGTACTCGCCCTTGCGTCCGCGCACGATCGGGGCCAGGACCATGAACTTGGTGCCCTCGGGCTGGGCCATCACCTGGTCCACGATCTGCTCGGCCGACTGGGCGGCGATCGCGCGGCCGCAGTTGTAGCAGTGCGGATGGCCCACCCGGGCCCACAGGAGCCGCAGGTAGTCGTAGATCTCCGTGACCGTGCCGACCGTGGAGCGCGGGTTCCTCGAGGTGGTCTTCTGATCGATGGAGATGGCCGGCGAGAGGCCCTCGATCGAATCCACGTCGGGCTTGTCCATCTGCCCCAGGAACTGCCGGGCGTAGGCCGAGAGCGACTCCACGTACCGCCGCTGGCCCTCGGCGTAGATGGTGTCGAAGGCCAGGCTGGACTTGCCCGAGCCCGAGAGCCCGGTGATCACCACCAGAGCGTTTCTGGGCAGCTCGAGATGGAGGTCGCGGAGATTGTGCTCCCGCGCCCCCGATATGACGATTCGATCCTGCTGAGCAGCCACGATCTTCGAGTCTAGAGCGGAGTCCGGCGGCCCCGATGGGAACGCCTGTTCGTGCCGCTATGTGCGGGGCTTTTCCGCGTCCGGCTCCATTTCTGGCGTGCCGGCGGGCACCTGTGTCCCCCGTCTGGGAGCCGCGCTCAGCCGTTGACGCGGGTCCAGACCTCGTCCAGGAGCTCGCCCGGATCGTCGAGGTCGAAGTTCTCGCTGAGGTAGCGGGAGATCTCCGCGCGGGACGCGCCGTTCAGCGCCATGTTCACCGCGATCAGCCGCGGCGCCTCGCCGGCGGCGGGAGCTTCCCCGTTCTGGGCGGCGGCCTCCGCCGGCTCGCGCGGGCGCTGGGCGCCTCGGGCTCCGGGGGCGCGGGCTTCGGCTTCGCCTTCGGGGCGGGCTTGGGCTTGGCCACGGGCGGCGTCTCAGGCTCGGGTGCCGGCTCGGGCTCGGGCTCTGCCGGAGGCGCCCCTCCCACCTCGGCCGCGCCCGCCCGGGCGGCCTCGGTCAGCTCGCCCAGGGCGGTGGTCGCCGACCGCGGCGAGCTCGGCCAGCTGGGCCTCCAGGGCGCTCGCGCGCTCCGCCAGGCCGGCCACGGCCTCGCGTGTGCGGCTCAGCTCCTCCGCGGCCTCGGCCCGGGTGCGATCGGCATCCGCCCGGGCAGACTCCTCGAGCTCGGCCGCCGCGGCCTCGGCGGCCGCCACCACGCGGCTCACGCGGTCGGCGCCCGAACCCTTGGCCTCGGTCCTCAGCCGCTCCACCGCGTCGGCCACCTCCCGCAGGTGCTCGGCCACGGCCTCGGGGTCGAGGCCGTCCTTCACCCGCGGAAAGTCACCGCGTTCGATCGACTCGCGTTTCGGCTCCACTCGGGGGCGGAGCGTAGCTGTCTCGCCCGGCTACTTCTTGACGCGGAAGGCGCCGCGCATGAAGGGATGGATCCGGCAGAAGTACGTGTACGTGCCGGACTTCAGCCCCGTCGGCGTCTTGAACGTCAGGGCACCCGTGGTGATCGGCCTCGACGTGCCCAGCGTGCCCGACTCGAACGACACCTCGCCGTTCGCCAGCGGATACGCGATGCCCGTGTCCCGGTTGCAGGGGGCCTTGCACGAGGTGATCGAGTGGTAGATCGCCCGCGGGTCGTCCTTGTTCACGAACGTGAGCTGGTTGCTCCCGGTGACCACCGGCGGCAGCCCGCCCTGGCCCGGCAGCCGCAGGTCGCCCAGGCGGTAGTTGAAGCCGAGGATGTCCACCGTCCCGGGGTTCACCACGCCGGACTTCAGCTTGCGCGGATCGGGCAGGTTGGTCTTCCCGCCACCGTGGTGGCGGTTCTCCGCCAGGTGCCCGTGGCTGGGCTTGCCCGGGAGGTCGACGCGCGTCCTGTAGGGGTTGCGGCCCTTACCGGTGTCGGCCATGTAGGCGACCATGATCCCCATCGACTCCCACCAGGAGCCCCTCTTGGTGCCGTAGGTGACGGTGGTGCTCAGCTCGTCGCCCTTCTTGACCTTGACCATCCAGTCCGGGCGCGTGCCCGTCATGGCCACGTCCCACGACACGGCGCCGGCGGGCTCGAAGTACTTGGCCGTGGAGGTGAACAGATGCACCTTGCTGCCGCGGCCGCGCGGCGAGCTGGCCCGGCACTTGCGGGTGGACCTCGCGTCGCCCTTCTTGCCGCAGTTGGCCGCGCGCACCTTCGCGCCGTCGCGCTTCAGCCACATGTCCGTCTGAGTGCCTCCGGGATGCAGGTGGCCGGCGGTGGCCACGAGCACGCCGTCACGGTCGGCGGTCCAGGCGTTCTTCCGGTGGTCCGCGGCCGCGTAGGCCTTCGGGTCGTCGGACGGGATAGGTGTACTGGCCCCGCTTGCCCGAGCCCTTGTGGACGTTGAACACGGGATAGAGGCTCCCGTTCTCCACGTCCATCCAGATCGGGCGCACCGGGCGTCATGCCCTTGGCGGCCTTGGACCCGTCCGGAATGAAGTCGATCGTGTACTGCAGCTTGACCTTGGAGGCCACCGGCGTGAGGTTGTGGATCATGTGGTTGAGCAGCCAGCGGTCGGACGCCTCGTAGCGGTATCCGTAGCCCTTCGGGAAGCTCATGATCGTCTTCTCCTCACCCGCGGCGAAGAACCGCTCGGGGAGGGGCGCCGTGGCGTCGGGGCGGCTCATGTTGAGCCACACGCCGTGATGGAGGTGGATCACGTCGACGCGCGGCACCTTGCCGTTCATGTAGACGAGGTCCGGGCGGATCCGCGTGATCCATCCGTCCACCTGCGGCTTCTCGGTGATCGGGGCGTAGCCGATCTCGTTCTGCCCGGGAATCACGGTGAACGGCCCGATGTCGTACGTCATCCGCTTCGCGCCGTTCTTGAGCTTCGTGACACGCACCGTGCTGTCGGAGCTCGTGATCATGCGGGTGCCGTTGAACATGGTCTTCCCGACCCCCGCGGCGTTGAGCGCCTTGGTGGCGGCGTCCCCGCTCAGCGTCTTGGCGCTTACCGGCGCGGCGAGCGCGAGCATCGCGATTACGGCGGCGATCATCGCCACCCGGGCCTCCCTCGAAGCGCGAATCATGGACGCAACTATAGCTACTTGCGTCCGCGGTGCAAATTCTATTTGCGCTTCCGAGCGGTCAGATCCCGCTGACCGTCAGGCCGCGCCGGCCTCGGCCTCGTCCAGCTCGCGCTTCAGTGACTTGATCTCGTCGCGGAGCTTGGCGGCGTACTCGAACCGCAGATCGTCGGCCGCGGCGAGCATCTCCTCCTCCAGCTCCACCATGGTGCGCCGGAGCTCCTCCGCCGACATGCCCTCGGAGTCGGTCTTCCGGCGGCCCCTGCCACCCGGGACCTTCGACTCGACCATCAGGAAGTCGGAGATGTCGGAGATCCCCTTCTGGATGTTGGCCGGGGTGATCCCGTGCTCCTCGTTGTACGCGACCTGGATGGCGCGCCGGCGGTCGGTCTCGCGGATCGCCGTGCGCATCGCCGTGGTCTCCCGGTCGGCGTACATCACGACCCGGCCGCGCACGTTCCGGGCGGCACGGCCGATCGTCTGGATCAGGGAGGTCTCCCCGCGCAGGAACCCCTCCTTGTCCGCGTCGAGGATCGCGACCAGCGACACCTCCGGCAGGTCGAGGCCCTCGCGCAGGAGGTTCACGCCGACGAGCACGTCGAACTCGCCCAGCCGCAGAGCGCGGATGATCTGGATCCGCTCGAGGGTGTCGATCTCCGAGTGCAGGTAGCGGACCTTGTGGCCGTACTCGAGCAGGTAGTCGGTGAGGTCCTCGGACATCTTCTTCGTGAGCGTGGTGACGAGCGCGCGCTCGCCCACGTCCACCACCTGCTTGATCTCGTTGATCAGGTCGTCGATCTGGTTCTTCGTCTCGCGGACCTCGACCTGGGGGTCGACGATGCCCGTCGGCCGGACGATCTGCTCGACGATCCGCGAGGAGTGCCCGCGCTCGAACTCGCCCGGCGTGGCCGACACGAACACGATCTGGGGCGTGTGCTGGAGGAACTCGTCGAAGGTCTGCGGCCGGTTGTCCAACGCGCTCGGGAGCCGGAAGCCGTAGTCCACCAGCGTCTGCTTGCGCGAGCGGTCGCCCTCGAACATGCCGCCGATCTGCGGCACCGTCTGGTGCGACTCGTCGATGAAGCAGACGAAGTCCTCGGGGAAGAAGTCGAGCAGGCAGTAGGGGCGCTCCCCCGGCCTTGCGGTTGTCGAGGATGCGCGAGTAGTTCTCGATCCCGTTGCAGAAGCCGAGCTCGCGCATCATCTCCATGTCGAACTGGGTGCGCTGGCGCAGCCGGTGCGACTCGAGCAGCTTGCCCTGCTCCTCCAGCTCCTTCGTGCGCATCTCCAGCTCGTCCCGGATCTCCGCCACCGCGCGCTCGATCGTGGGCCGGTCGGTGGCGTAGTGGGTGGCGGGCCAGATGCCGATGTGCTCGAGCTCCTGGTAGATCTCGCCGGTGAGCGGATCGAAGTGCTGGATCACCTCGATCTCGTCGCCGAAGAACACGGCGCGGTAGGCGGACTCGGCGTAGGCCGGGAAACACCTCGAGCGTCTCGCCCTTCACGCGGAAGCCGCCGCGGCCGAGGGCGGTGTCGTTGCGCGTGTACATGTTGTCCACGAGCTTGCGGAGGATCGCGTCGCGCTCGACCATCTCGCCCCTCTTCAGCATCACGATCTGGGCGTCGTACTTCTCCGGCGATCCGAGGCCGTAGATGCAGGAGACGCTGGCCACCACGATCACGTCGCGGCGGGCGAAGAGCCCGGACGTGGCGGCATGGCGCAGGCGGTCGATCTCCTCGTTGATCGAGGAGTCCTTCTCGATGTAGAGGTCCGCGCTCGGGACGTACGCCTCCGGCTGGTAGTAGTCGTAGTAGGAGACGAAGTACTCGACGGCGTTCTTCGGGAAGAACTCCCGGAACTCGTTGCAGAGCTGAGCCGCGAGCGTCTTGTTGTGCGCGATCACCAGCGTCGGCCGCTGCACCTGCTCGATGGCGAAGGCCATCGTGGCCGTCTTGCCCGAGCCGGTTACGCCCAGGAGCGTCTGGAAGCGGTCCCCGCCGTTGATGCCCTCGGCCAGGCCCTCCCGGGCCTGAATCTGGTCCGCGACCGGCGAATAGGCGGCATTGACCTTGAACTCGGGCACCCATCCGAAATTAGCAGCGCGCCCGGGCGCGCCGGGTGAGGACCCGCCGGAGCTGCGGCCGCGAGGGCGGCCGGCCGGCCGAGATCCCTCCACGTGACCCTCAGGGACTGGATCCCGTGGACCGCCGCCAGGTTGCGATCCCGCCGGCGGTCCTCCTGGAAGGCCCGCCTCGTGTGGTGCGCCGCGCCGCCATCCACCTC
Source organism: uncultured Thermoleophilaceae bacterium (assembly GCA_963752455.1). GTDB lineage: Bacteria > Actinomycetota > Thermoleophilia > Solirubrobacterales > Thermoleophilaceae > JACVRW01. The sequence goes on along the minus strand of CAVVYE010000008.1, from coordinate 157,792 downwards.
CACGGCGAGGCGGGCATCCGGCCAGTAGAAATCGAGCTCGAAGCCGCCGAGCGGGACGTTGACCCGCGGGGTGGGGAGACCGTGGGCTTCGGACGAGGCTGGAGGAAGCGCTTTTCGGCGTCGTTGCGGAGGAGCGGCGGGTTGGGGTCGTAGGCGGCGATGACGCGGGCCAGGCGGTGGCGCCCGGAGCGGCCGGGCACGCGCGCCGAGGCCGCCCTGACCGCCGCCGAGGTCGAAGATGCGCAGCACCTCGGCCTGGTGGACGGCGTCGGCGAGCCGGCGCTCGCTGAGCACGTCGGCGAGGTCGACCAGCGTGCGGGCGGGTGTGGTGGTGGGAATGGCGTCGCGGGTCTCGCGGTCGGCGCGGTGCGAGGACGCGGGTTCGGTGGACGGTCATGCCCTTGCGCGCGGCCGCGCGACCTCGGGGCGGTGACCTCGATCCGCGAGGCCGAAGCGAAGGATCCCGAGCGGACGGCGGCCGAGCGATGGCTGAGGACGGCGCTCGGACCGCAGGCCATAACCGCTGCGAGCTGCCTGCGCCTCCAGCGTGAGCGCTGCGTGACCCACGGCGTAGACCCCGCGGTGGAGGCGCCTGCAGCCGACCCTTCCGCACCCGCCCCAACACGGCCTCGCGCGTGAAGCCGAGGGCCAAGAGCTGCCGCACCGACACCACACCGTGCTGGCGCGTGGCGAGTGCCGCCAGCCGCAGTTCCCTCGACTGTGGGCCGACTTTGTCGTCGTATGCACGATGAACTCGGCCCACACCCCCACCCTGCCCGCCCCCGCGCGACCGCGGGGTGACGCAGCGTGACAACGGCGTGACAAATCGCCGCACGCCGCCCACATTCGGCCCGGCGCGGCCTACCATCGTGAGCCGTCATGGCCGTTGTGATCGCATCCGCGCTGGACAAGGACATTGCGGGGTCTCCCCTGCTCCGCGGCGTGTCCTTCAAGCTCGAGCGCCGCGACCGCATGACGCTGGCGGGGCGCAACGGGGCCGGCAAGACCACGCTGCTGCGCATGCTCGCCGGGGAGACGCCCATCGACGGGGGCGAGCTGTCCGTGGCCAAGGGCACCCGCATCGCCCTCCACGACCAGCGCCCGCCGCGCGAGCGCGACCTGTCGCTGCGCGACTACGTGCTCTCGGGCTGCGGCGACCTGGTGGCGCTCGAGGACGCGCTCCGGGATCTCGAGACCGCCATGGCCGAGCGCCCCGACGACTCGTCGGTGCTCGACCGCTACGCCCGCGCCCAGTCCCGGCTCGAGCACGCCGGGGGATGGGACTGGCGCTCCCGCGCGCTCGGCCCCCTGCACGGACTCGGGTTCGCCGACAGCGCCCTGGACCGCCCCCTCAAGGGCTTCTCCGGCGGAGAGCTCACCCGCGCGTCGCTCGCCCGCGCGCTGGCCGGGGACCCGGACCTCCTGCTCCTGGACGAGCCCACCAACCACCTGGACATCGCGTCGCTGGAGTGGCTCGAGGGCTACCTCACCGACCTCGACGCCGCCGTGGTGCTCGTGGCCCATGACCGCTGGTTCCTCGAGGCCGTGGGCACGTCGGTGCTCGAGATGGAGGCCGGGCGCACGCGGTTCTTCCCGGGCTCGTGGCACGCCTGGCGCCTGGAGGCCGCCGCCCGCGAGATCCAGCTCGGCCGCTCGATCGAGAAGCAGCAGGCCGAGATCGCCCGCATGGAGCGCTTCGTGGAGCGCTTCCGGTACAAGGCGACGAAGGCCCGCCAGGCCCAGTCGCGCGTCAAGGCGCTCGAGAAGATGGACCGGATCGAGCGCGCGCCCACCGACACGCGCACGCTGGGGTTCGAGTTCGCCCCGGCCGAGCGCACCGGCCGCGTGGTGCTCGAGATGGCGGACGCCCGGCTCGAGGTCCCCGGCGGCCGCGTGCTGCTGGACGAGGGCGAGCTCTGGCTGGAGCGCGGCGAGCACGTGTCCCTCGTGGGCCCCAACGGCACGGGCAAGACCACCCTGGTCGAGGCCATCGCGGGCACGCGCGCCCTGGACGGCGGGCGCCTGCGCACCGGACACAACGTGAACATCGGCTACCTGTCCCAGCACGCCTCCGAGCTCGGCTCCACGGGCACCGTGCTCGAGGCCGCGCAGCGGGCCACGGGCCTCACCCCCGGCAAGGCGCGCGCGCTGCTCGGGCGCTTCCTCTTCTCCGGCGAGGCGGTGGAGAAGCCCCTCGACGGGATCTCCGGAGGCGAGCGCCGGCGGCTGTCGCTGGCCATCCTGGTGGCCTCGGGAGCCAACGTGCTGGTGCTGGACGAGCCCACCAACCACCTCGACCTCGATGCGCGCGAGGCGCTCGAGGACGCGCTCCGGGGCTTCGGCGGGGCGGTGCTGCTGGTGTCGCACGACCGCGCGCTGCTGGACGCCGTGGGCACCCGCACGGTGGCGCTCGAGGACGGGCGCCTGCGCAGCTACGACGGCGGCTGGGCCGACTACCTCCGGGTCCGCGAGGAGCGCGCCGAGGCCGCCGAGCGCAAGCCGGTGAAGGCCCCCCGCGGGAACGCGAAGCCGGAGGCGAGGCGCCAGCCGGCCGGAGGGCCGTCGAAGAACGCGAAGCGACGGGTGGCCGACCTCGAGCGCGACGTGGAGCGCGCCGAGGCCCGCTTGCGGGAGCTGGAGGACGAGCTGGCCGACGCCTCCCACTGGGGCGACCCCAAGCGCGCCGATCAAGCTCCACGCGCCGCCACGCCGAGGCCAAGCGCGCGGTGGAGAACGCCTACTCCCGCTGGGAGGAGGCGGCCGCGCTCACGAGCGGATCAGAGACCTAGCTCGTCGCCGTAGTGGTCGCGGTACTCGCCGCGGCGCTCGAGCACGTTGGTCACGTAGGCCCGGGTCTCCGGGAAGCGGATGTCGGACACGTCGAAGTCGTCCGGCTCCCCCGGCCCGGCTCGACCCAGCGGTCCACGTTGCCGTGCCCCGCGTTGTAGGCAGCCACCGCCGGGGTCACGTTCTGGTCGTAGCGGTCGAGCAGATAGCGCAGGTAGTAGGTGCCGTAGCTGATGTTGATCTGAGGGCGTGGCCAGGTCCTCCTGCACGAACCCCGTCCCGCCCGACTGGTGGGCGATGAACTCGGCGGTGGCCGGCGTGATCTGCATCAGGCCGCGCGCGCCGGCGTGCGACGTCTGGTCACGGAACTTCGACTCCTCGTAGATCACCGCCGCCACCAGCGCCGGGTCCAGCCGCTTGTCGGCGGACTGCTGGCGGATGATGTCGTCGTGGCGCAGCGGCAGGGTGATCTCCCGCACCGCCTCGCCCGAGGCGTCCGCTGCCGATCACCACCCCCGCCACCAGCACCAGCAGGAGCACCACTCCGGCCGTCCCGGCGGCCAGGCGACGCCGCAGCACCGCGGCGCGCGAGGGGCGCCTGCGGGCGGACCGGCTCCTGTGGCGTGCGATGGCCGAGCTCACGGATCTTGCTCGAGTCTTTCAAGAACGTGTGACAACTCCTGCTTCAACTCGTCGAGCGTGCCGTCGTTGCGCACCGTGTAATCCGCTCGCTGCGCCTTTTCCGCCTGCGAAAGCTGCCGTGCCTCGCGCTCCGCGACGCTCGTGTGCCCGCGGGCGCCCGCGCGCCGCTCCCGCTCGGCCTCGCCGGCCACCACGGCGATGGTGCGGTCGAAGGCGGCCTCCATCCCGGACTCGAACAGCAGCGGCACCTCGACCACCGCCGCCCGCGGAGGCGGGATCCGCCTGGGCGAGCTCCTCGCGCCATTCCGCGATCCGGGCTCCCACCCGCGGCCAGAGCAGTCCCTCGAGCCAGGAGCGTGCCTCGTCGTCGCCGAAGACGGCGCCCGCCACCAGGGACCGGTCGATCACGCCGCCGGGAGCCACGTCGGGACCCAGCCGTTCCACCACCTCGTCGTGGAGATCGCCGGCCAGCAGGGAATGCGCCACCTCATCGGACGACAGCGTGGCCGCGCCCAGCTCGTTCAGGGCGCGCAGCGCCTCCGACTTCCCGGCGCCCAGTCCTCCGGTCAGCCCCACGAAGGGCACCCGGCGAGCCGGGCTTGCCACTCAGCCCTCGTCGGGCTCGGTGGGCGAGTCGGGCTCGCCCTCGTCCGAGGCGTCGGCCTCGGGCTCGGCGGCCGCGTCGGCCTCGGCGGCCGGCTCCTCCGCGGCGGGCCCCGGCTCCGGCTCGTCGGCAGCCGGCCTCCGGCTCCTCGGCCGCCTCGGCCTCCGCGGCCTCGGCCTCAGGCTCCTCGGCCACCTCGGCCTCGGGCTCGTCGGCCACCTCGGCCTCGGGCGCCTCCGCCGGCCGCGTCCTCCGCGGCGGGCGCCTCCTCCGTGGCCGGTGCCGCATCGGCCTCGGCGGCCTGCGGCGGGCCACCGCGGCGCGCAGGTCCTCGGCGCCGCTCACGTCGGGTCCGGCGAAGACGTCCTCGGAAAGCCCGAGGTCGGGTACGTCCCCGAGCTCGCCCTCGGTAACGCCCGCCGCCGCCGCACCCGCGGCCGCGGCGGAGCGGATGTGGGGAAGCTGGTCCACCACGCGCTTCACGCTCAGGGAGAGGCGGCGGCGCTCGGAGTCGATCTCGAGGATCCTCACGCGCACGTCCTGCCCGGGCTCCACGATCTCGCGCGGGTTCTCCACGTGGTGCTGGGCCAGCTCGGAGATGTGCACGAGCCCCTCCACCCCGTCCATGATCTCGACGAACGCGCCGAAGGTCACGACCTTGGTGACCTTGCCCTCGAGCTCGTCGCCCACCGCGTAGGTGTCGATCACCCGCTGCCAGGGGTCGGCCTGGGTCTGCTTGAGACCGAGCGAGATGCGCTGGCGCTCGCGGTCGATGTCGAGCACCTTCACCGGCACCAGATCGCCGATCGAGAGGATCTCGGACGGGTGGTTCACGTGGCTCCAGGACAGCTCGGAGATGTGGATCAGGCCGTCGATCCCGTCCAGGTCCACGAACGCGCCGAAGTCCACGATGTTGGAGATCGCGCCCTCCACCACCATGCCGGGCTGGAGGCGGTCGAGGATCTGCTGGCGAACCTCCTTGCGCTCCTCCTCGAGCACGGCGCGCCGCGAGAGCACGACGTTGTTGCGCGAGCGGTTGAGCTCGATGACCTTGCACTCGATCTTCTGGCCCAGGAACTCGTCGAGGTTCTGGACGCGGCGGATGTCCACCAGCGAGGCGGGCAGGAAGCCGCGCACCCCGAGGTCGATGATCAGGCCGCCCTTGACGACCTCGATGACGGTGCCCTCGACGGGCTCGCCGGACTCGGCCGCGGCCTCGATCTTGCGCCAGGCCTTCTCGAAGCGGGCGCGCTTCTTGGACAGCAGCAGGCGCCCGTCCTGGTCCTCCTTGGTGAGGACGAGGGCGTCCACCTCCTCGCCCAGCGACACCTCGTCGTGCGGGTCGACCGACTTGCGGATCGACAGCTCGTTGAGCAGGATCACGCCCTCGCTCTTGTAGCCGATGTCCACCAGGACCTCGTCCTGGTCGATCCGGACGACCTTGCCCGTGACCACGTCGCCCTCCTCGAAGGGGACGATGGTGGCGTCGTAGTTGGGGACGATCTGCCCGTCGATCTCGAGCAGCAGGCCGTCCGAGCCGGGAACGGCCGTGGCGGTGGGGGGCGTTTCTAGTTCCTGCACGCGGCATGAGAGGGTAGCGGTCCCCCGCCCTGTTGCGTTCTGCCGTGGCCCGCGGGCTCGGTACCCTGGACGGCTGATGCCCGAGCGGCGCACCAAGAGGGGATCCGAGCGCACGCCGCTCGAGGGCGATTTCGACGTCCTGATCTGCGGAGCCAGCTTCGCCGGCCTGGCGGTGGCACGCGAGCTGGCGGGAGCGGTGAGGCCGGACGGCTCCCCCGCGCGGGTGATGATGCTCGACCGCTACGAGGTGGGCGAGCGCCAGACCTCGGCATGCGGCATCCCCACCGGCTGGCTCGAGGCGATGGGCCTGATGGGCGCTCACCGGCAGACGTTCGGCGGAGCTCGTGGTGTCACACCCCCCACGGCACCTCGCGCTGGCCCCTCCCCTGGACGTTCTCCACCTTCGACTACCCGGAGCTGTGCGCGCTGCTGCGCGCCCAGGGCGACTGCACGTTCGAGACCGCCAAGGTGCACGGACGCACCGGCCACACCGTGCACACCGACCGCGGCGACCTGAGCGCACCGCTGATCGTGGACGCGCTCGGATGGCGGCGGATGCTGGCCGGGGACGGCGGCTTCCAGCCCCCCGACGCCCCGCTCTCCCGCGGGCTGGAGGTGCATCCGGGCGGCAGCTCCGACGACCTGGCCATCTGGATCGACCGGAGCATCGTGCCCGCCGGCTACGGCTGGAGCTTCCCCGCGGGCGACGAGCTGCGCATCGGCGTCGGCTCGTTCGACCCCCGCTTCCACGTGAAGGACAACACGGTGAAGCTGGCCGAGGACCTCGGCTCCGACGCCGTGCGCTTCCAGGGCAACTGGATCCCGCACCAGCTGCGGCCCGCCACCGAGGACGGGATCTTCTTCTGCGGCGACTCCGCCGGGCACTGCCTCCCGCTCACCGCCGAGGGCATCCGCACCGCGTTCTACTTCGGCATCGCCTGCGGTCGCGAGCTGCGCTCGGTGCTGGAGGGCGGATCGCACGCGCGAGGCGGCGCTGTCCCGCTACGGCGCCTTCAGCCACTCGCACGAGTGGAAGTTCCGCTGGCTTCTGCGCACGCAGCGGGCGGTGCCGCGGGTGTGGCCGCCGCTCCTGAACGGAGTGGTGTCCTCCATGCGCGCCCGCGCGATCGTGGACTGGGCCTTCGGCCACTACCTGCGCGTGGCCCCGCCCGACTTCGTGACCGCCGCCCCGCCCCCGCGGCGCCGCGAGCCCGTCGGCATGCCGCCTAGGGCGGTGCTCGCTGATCACCGATCAGGCGCTCCTGCCAGGCCGCGCTAGTTGCGCACGATCAGGACGGTGCCCAGGGCCAGCAGGGCCACTCCGAGCACGCGCGGCAGGGAGAGGCCCTGCTCCTCCAGCCCGAAGACGCCGAGGCGGTCGAGGATCACCGACAGCGTGAGCTGCCCGCCGATCGTGGCCGCCGTGACGCCCCCGGCGCCCAGCGTGCGCACCGCGATCAGCGCCGTGGTGACGTAGACGGCGCCCAGCAGGCCCCCGGTCAGGTAGTACCAGGACAGCCCGCCGGCCTCCCCGATCCGGCCGAAGCCGCCGCCCGCGATGAGGGTGATGCCCACCAGCGCGACCAGGCCGATGGCGAACGACACCGAGGCCGCGGGCAGGCTCCCGATGGTCCGGCCGAGGGTGGCGTTGATCGGGGCCTGCATGGCGATCAGGCCGCCGGCGAACGCCGTGGCCATGACGGCCAGCCCGCTCTTGTCCACTACTTCGCCTCGAGCCAGTTCGGGCCGCTTCCCACGTCCACCTCGAGCGGCGGGTCCATCTCGAACGCCCCCGCCATCTCCTCGCGCACGATCTCGCGTGGCGCGCTCCACCTCGGCATCCGGGGCCTCGAACAGCAGCTCGTCGTGGATCTGGAGCACCAGGCGGGTGGCCAGCCCCTCGCCGCGCAGCCGGTCGCGCGCCCGCACCATGGCCACCTTGATGATGTCCGCGGCCGTGCCCTGGATCACCATGTTCACGGCCAGCCGCTCGCCCAGCTGCCGGGTCTGGCGGTTGCGCGAACGCAGCTCCGGCACCCGCCGGATGCGGCCGAACAGGGTGGTGACGTGCCCCTCCGTCGTGGCCTTGGCGATCGTCTCCTGGATGAACACGGCCACCGCGGGGAACCGCTCCAGGTAGCGGTCGATGAACTCCTGGGCCTCCTCGCGCTCGATCTGGAGGCGGTCGGCCAGCCCGAACGCGGACAGGCCGTAGACGATCCCGTAGTTCACCATCTTGGCCTTGGAGCGCGTGCCCGGGTCGGTCTTGCCGCCGAGGATCGCCTCCGCGGTGGCGGTGTGCACGTCCTCGCCGCGCCGGAAGATGTCCTTCAGGACCTCCTCGCCGGCGATGTGGGCCAGCAACCGCAGCTCCACCTGCGAGTAGTCGGCCGAGACCAGGGTGTGCCCGGGCTCGGCCACGAAGCAGGCCCGGATCTCCCTCCCCTGCTCGGTGCGGATGGGGATGTTCTGGAGGTTCGGGTTGGTGCTGGACAGCCGGCCGGTGGCCGCGGTGGTCTGGCTGAAGGTGGTGTGCAGGCGGCCGTCGCCGGCCACCAGCTCGGGGAAGGCGTCGAGGTAGGTGGACTTCAGCTTCGTGACCTCGCGCCACTCCTCGATCGCGGGCACGATCTCGTGCTCGTGCCGGATCGCGTGGAGCACGCGGGCGTCCGTGGAGAAGCCCGTCTTGCCGCGGCGCTTGCGCGAGAGGCCCAGCTTCTCGAACAGGATCGGCGCGAGCTGCTGGGGCGAGCCGATCGTGAACTCCTCGCCCGGCGAGGTCCCACACGCGCCGCTCGAGGCTCGCCGCCAGCTCGTCGAAGCGCTTGCCGATCGCCCGCAGGCGCTGCACGTCCAGCTTCACGCCGGCCGCGCTCCATCTCCACCAGCACGTCCACCAGCGGCAGCTCGATCTCGCGCAGGAGCCGGGTGAGCCCGTCCTCCTCGAGCCGCTCGCAGCTGGCGCTCGGCCAGCAGGCGGGTGAGCACGGCGCGCTCGGCCGCCCCGTTCGGCGCCCGTCACGTCCACGCCCAGACCCGCGTCCGCGGCCAGCTCGTCCAGGGGATAGCCGCGCCGCGCCGGGTCGATCAGGTAGGCGGCCACCATCGTGTCGTGATCGAGCGGCGGCGCCACGGACGGCTCGTCGGCCATCGCCAGCGTCTTCCAGTCGTGCGCCACCACGGGGCGGTCGCCGCGGGCGAGCGTGAACGCGGCCAGCGTCTCGGCCTCCGCCACCAGCACCTCGTCGCCCGCGTACGCGGCCACGGACAGCGGGCCGCGCATCGCCCCGTCGAAGTCGAGCGTGCCCTGGGCCGGGCCCGCGGGCGCCGGTCTCGGGCACGGGCTCGTCCTCGCCGAGCACCTCCGCGGCGGCCTCGTCCTCGGCCAGCTCGAGCTCCTCCTCCGGGTCGGGGCCCGGCGCGGGCTCGTCCACCGACTCGCCCGGGCGCAGCGCGGCCACGGCCACCAGCTCGCCCTCCAGGGCGCCCAGCTCGGCCACCGCCACCTCGCGCGCCTGCACGGACACCACCTCGTCCCGCCGCTCGACGGGCACGGCCTCGTCCTCGTCCAGCGCCTCCTCGAGCCGCTCGAGCGGTGCCCTCAGCTCGAACTCGCGGAACACCTCGCGCAGCCGCGAGCGGTCGGGCTCGCGGGCGATGCAGGCGGCCAGGTCCACGTCCACGCCCTCCACCTCGCGCTGGGAGGTGGCGAGCTCCTTCGAGATGCGGGCGTTCTCCGCGTGCTCGCGCAGGTTCTCCTTGCGCTTGGCGCCGGAGATGCTGTCGATGTTCGCCAGCACGCCCTCCAGGTCGCCCCACTCCTGGAGCAGCTGCGAGGCCGTCTTCTCGCCGATCCCGGGGACGCCGGGGATGTTGTCCGAGGTGTCCCCCTTCAGCCCCACGAAGTCGGGCACGAGCTCGGGCGGGATCCCGTAGCGGTCGACCACGGCGTCGCGGTCGTAGATCTTCGTGTCGGTGATCCCGCGGCTCGTGGCCATCACCCGCACGCCGTCCTCGATCAGCTGGAACAGGTCGCGGTCGCCGGTCACGATCATCACGTCGATGTCCTCCTCGTGGGCCTGGCGGGCCAGCGTGGCGATCACGTCGTCGGCCTCGTAGCCCTCCACGCGCACGTTCGTGTACCCGAAGGCGTCCACGAGCGGGTGGAAGTGCGGCCACTGCTCCTTCAGCAGGTCGGGCCGCTCGCGGCGCCCGGCCTTGTAGTCCTCGTAGGTCTCGAGCCGGCCCGACATGCCCGCGTCCCACACCACCAGCGTGGGCTTGGGGCCGTACTCGGTGAGGATCTTCACCAGCATCGAGGCGAACCCGAAGATGGCGTTGGTGGGGAAGCCGCGGGAGGTGGCGATCGACTCCGGGAGGGCGAAGAAGGCGCGGTAGACGAGGCTGTTCCCGTCGATCAGGAAGAGCTCGCGGGGCTTCTCGTCGGGCACGGCTCAACCCTAGAGGTTGGCTCGGACGCTTGGCCCTATCATCGGTCGCCTGGCCGGTCCGAGCGCACAGTTCTCCCTCACGCTCCGTGTCGAGCTGCCCTCGGGTCCCGGAGGTGTGCTCGGCAAGGTGACCGCGGCCATCGGCCGGGCCGGCGGAGCCATCGTGGCGGTGGACACCGTGGAGGCCGCGGGCGACCGCACGCTGCGCGAGATCACCGTCGAGTGCTCGGGCGTGGAGCACCGCGGGGAGGTCATCTCCGCGGTGCAGGCCGTGCGCGGCGCGCGGCTGGTGGAGATCACCGACCGGACCTTCGAGGCCCACCGGCGGGGCAAGATCCACACCGGGCTGAACCTGCCGATCAAGACCCGCGACGACCTCTCCATGGCCTACACGCCCGGCGTGGCCCGCGTGTGCAGCGCGATCGCCGAGAACCGCCAGAAGGCCTTCAAGTACACGATCAAGGCGAACACGGTGGCCGTGGTGTCCGACGGCACCGCGGTGCTGGGACTCGGCGACATCGGCCCCGAGGCGGCCATGCCCGTGATGGAGGGCAAGGCGATGCTCTTCAAGGAGTTCGGCGACGTGGACGCCTTCCCGATCTGCCTGAACACGAAGGACACGGACGAGATCGTGGAGACGGTGATCCGCATGTCCCCCACGTTCGGCGGCATCAACCTGGAGGACATCTCCTCCCCGCGCTGCTTCGAGATCGAGCAGCGCCTCCAGGCCGCGCTCGACATCCCGGTGTTCCACGACGACCAGCACGGCACGGCGATCGTGACGCTGGCCGCGCTGATCAACGCCTGCCGGCTCACCGGGCGCACGATGGAGAGCCTCCAGGTGACGATGGTGGGCGCCGGCGCCGCCGGGGTGGCGGTGGTGAAGATCCTGATGGACGGCGGGGTGCGCGTCGATCGTGGCCTGCGACCGCTTCGGCGCCATCCACACCGGCCGCAGCGACTACGAGTCGGGCGCGATGAACACGCCCAAGCGCTGGCTGGCCGAGAACACCAACTCCGACCCGCCGCGACGGCTCGCCGCGCGAGGTGCTGGAGGGCAGCCACCTCTTCATCGGCCTCTCCGGCCCGGGCATCATCGACGCCAAGGACCTGGAGCGGATGGCGCCCGGACCCCTTCGTGTTCGCCATGGCCAACCCCAACCCGGAGGTGCGGCCCGAGGAGGCCGCCCCCTACGTGCGGGTGATGGCCACCGGGCCGCTCCGACTACCCGAACCAGATCAACAACGTGCTGGCCTTCCCGGGCGTGTTCCGCGGCGCCCTCGACGTGCGCGCCCCGGCGATCACCGAGGAGATGAAGCTCGCCGCCGCCCACGGCATCGCCAGCGTGGTGACCGACGAGGAGCTGCACGAGGACTACATCGTGCCCAGCGTGTTCAACCGCGACGTGAGCCGCGCGGTGGCCAGCGCCGTAGCAGAGGTGGCGGAGCGCGACGGCGCGTCCCGCGCCGCGGGCCGCGAGGCGGTGGAGCAACCCACCGTCGAGCAGGCCGCGGTCAGCTGATCCCCTACGAGGAGGTCCGTCCCGTGAAGGTCGTGGTCAGTGGCGCCACCGGAACCATCGGGCGAGCGCTGGTGAAGGAGCTGGTGGCGCGCGGCGACGAGGTCACCGCCCTGTCGCGCGACGCCGGCGCCGCGCGCGAGAAGCTGGGCGTGGACGCCGCCCGCTGGGCCGATCCGCAGTCCGAGCCCGCGCCCGTGGATGCCCTGCGCGGAGCGCGACGCCGTGGTGCACCTGCTGGGCGAGCCCGTGGCCCAGCGCTGGTCCGACGACGCCAGGCGCGAGATCCGCGAGTCCCGGGTGCTCGGCACGCGCAACCTGGTGGCCGCGCTGCGAGAGCTGCCCGAGAGCGAGCGCCCGGGCACGCTCGTCTCCCAGTCCGCCACCGGCCTGTACGGACCCAGGGGCGACGAGCGGGTGGACGAGACGGAGCCGGCGGCGGACGACTTCCTGGCCGAGGTGACCGAGGCCTGGGAGGCCGAGGCCCGCGCGAGCCGAGGAGCTCGGCGTGCGCGTGGTCACTGACCCGCACCGGGGTGGTGCTCTCGGAGTCCGGAGGCGCGCTCGAGAAGATGCTGCCCCCGTTCAAGCTCGGCGTGGGCGGCCCGGTGGCCGGCGGGCGCCAGTACGTGCCCTGGGTCCACATGGACGACGTGGTGGGCGCGCTCGTGTTCGCCCTCGACACGCCGGCCGCCTCGGGCCCGCTGAACGTGACCGCCCCGGAGCCCGTGACCAACAGGGAGCTGTCGACCGCGCTCGGACGCGTGCTCCACCGGCCCGGCGCTCGCACCCGTGCCCGGCCTCGCGGTGAAGCTGCTCTACGGCGACATGGCGTCGATCGTGACCACCGGCGTGCGGGCCGTTCCGCGCCGCCTCCTGGACCTGGGCTACGGGTTCCGGCGCCCCGACCTCGAGGACGCGCTGCGCGACGCCACCGGTCGCGGCTAGAGCCCCTCAGGCCCGCGGCCTCCGCACGCCAGCGGCACCCTCACCTTGGTGGTGCTCCTGAACGATCCCTCGCCCGCCCGGCCGCTCACCTTGCACCAGGCGTAGCGGCCGGTGTCGTAGTCCACCAGCGCCCGGAACGGGTAGCCCACGATCCCCGCGCGCGCGCCCGTCACGCCGGATCTCGCTGGTCACCGCGGTGCAGGTGAGACGCCCGACCTCCGGGCGTGTCGGGCGCGTACGGCGAGCTTCTCGCACGTCGGTGTAGCGCGGCTTCGGCGGGCTGAGCGTGCCGGCGGCGACCCGCGCCCGGGCATCGGCCGTGATGCTCTCCTCCACGTCGTCCACCATCGACCGGCGGCGCTCCGGCGTGACGGCGGGGAAGGCCGCGCTGGAGCCCCGGCGTGGCCGCTGCTCGGCCACCAGCCGCCGCCGCTGCCGCTCGGCCGCGGCCGCCTGTTCGCGCCGCTCCTGGGCCGCGTTGTCGCGCTTCGTGTCGCTGATCTGCGGGATCTGCACCACCGCGGCCACCACCAGCGCCGGCGAACAGGAGCGCCCCCACGACGCCGGCGATCGATCCGGCCGCCGCGGTCCCAGCTTGCGCCACAGGAACCCGGGTATCCCCAGCAGGCCGGGCAGGGGCTCGTAGCGATCCTCCTGCGTCGGCGGCACCGCGCCTACCCGTGGCTCATGGACCCGTGCGGCCGCGGAGGCGGCCAGTACGCCTGGCGACATCAGCGAACAGCACGAACAGCAACAGGATGAAGAAGGCGAAGACCACCAGCATGATCGTGATGGCGTCGGTGAAGCGGCTCGGGCGCGTCGATCGGCGGCGAGGATCAGCAGGATCAGCGGTGTAGGCGGCGGCGACCAGCGCCGTGGCGAACGCGAGGTCGAGCAGCCGCTCGGCGCGCTCGGCGTCCCCGCGACGGCTCGCGATTCCCGCGGCGATCGAGAGTCCGGCGTAGACGAGTCGCGACGACGAGCAGCGGCGTGTAGAGGCTGCTGCTCATGCCTTCCCGTCCTTCTCCGGCGCTCGCGCGCGCTCCGCACGCGCCTCCGCGACCGTCTTGCCGCCGCTTCCGAAGATTCCCTGGAGCTTCCAGCGCGAATCCGGCCGCGCGGGCCACACGAGCCACACAAGCACCCCGATGACGCTCAGCATGAGGCCGGCCGCGAGTCCGGCCTTCTCGCTGTAGCCCTTTCGCGCGGAGAGGTAGGAGGCCGCGATGCAGGACGCGAGCCAGGCGTAGAGCAGGTAGAGGGCGGTGGCGCCCATGGCGGCGATCACGGTCATGCGCCCAGGTACGCCCTCTGGACCTCGGGGTTGTCGCGCAGCGCCGCCGACTCGTCGCCCAGCGCGATCGTGCCCGTCTCGAGCACGTAGCCGCGCTTGGAGACCCCCAGCGCGAAGTTGGCGTTCTGCTCCACGAGCAGGATCGTGGTGCCCTGCCGGTTGATCTCGGCGATCGTCTCGTAGATCCGCTCCACGAGGATGGGCGCGATCCCCATCGAGGGCTCGTCCAGCAGCAGCAGCTTCGGGTTGGCCATCAGCGCGCGGCCGATGGCGAGCATCTGCTGCTCGCCGCCGGACATCGTGCCCGCCTTCTGGCGCTCGCGCTCCTTCAGCCGCGGGAACAGCTCGAACACCCGGTCCATGTCCTTGCCCACCTCGCCGTCGCGGCGCAGGTAGGCCCCGAGGTCGAGGTTCTCGCGGACGCTCATCCGCTGGAAGCAGTGGCGGCCCTCCGGGGACTGGGAGATGCCCGAGCCTGCACGATGTCCTGGGGCGCGGTCTCGGCGATCTCGTTGCCCTCGAAGCGGATCGATCCCCGTCCCGGCGGCGAGAGCCCCGAGATCGACCGCAGCGTGGTGGACTTGCCCGCCCCGTTCGAGCCGATGAGCGTGACGATCTCGCCCTCGTCCACCGTGATCGAGATGCCCTTCAGCGCCTCGATGTTCCCGTAGAAGGTGTGCACGTCGTCGAGCTCGAGGAGCGCCACGGTCAGCCTCCCTGCTTGCCCAGGTAGGCCTCGATCACGCGCTGGTTCTGGCGGATCTCCTGCGGGCCGCCCTCGGCGATCTTCTCGCCGTGGTCCAGCACGGTGATGTGCTCCGACACGCCCATCACGACCTTCATGTCGTGCTCGATGAGGAGGATCGTGAGGTCCCGCTCCTCGCGCAGCCGCTCCATGAACTCGGTGAGGCGGGCCGACTCCTGCGGGTTCATCCCGGCGGTGGGCTCGTCGAGGAGCAGCAGCTTCGGAGTGGAGGCCAGCGCCCGCGCGATCTCCACCCGGCGCTGGTCGCCGTAGGACAGCGTGGACGCCATGGCGTCGAAGAGCGACGAGCTGAAGCCCCACGTACTCCAGCGTCTCGGCCGCCCGCTCGCGCACCTCGCGCTCCTCCCGCCGCACGCCCGGCGTCCGCAGGATCGACCCGAACAGCCCGGCGCTCATGCGCGAGTGCTCCCCGACCATCACGTTCTCGAGCGCGCTCATGGTGGAGAAGAGCCGGATGTTCTGGAAGGTGCGGGCCACGCCCAGCGAGGTGATGATGTCCGGGCGGCGTCCCGTCACGTCCTTGCCGTCGAAGCTGATCCGTCCCGCGGTGGGCTTGTAGAGGCCCGTGAGCATGTTGAAGAAGGTGGTCTTGCCCGCGCCGTTCGGGCCGATGATCGACACGATCGAGCGCGGCGCGACCGCTATCGAGATGTCGCTCACCGCCACGAGCCCGCCGAACGCCTTGCTCACCCGGTCGGTGGAGAGCAGCGCCCCGTCGCT
Source organism: uncultured Thermoleophilaceae bacterium (assembly GCA_963752455.1). Classification (GTDB taxonomy): domain Bacteria; phylum Actinomycetota; class Thermoleophilia; order Solirubrobacterales; family Thermoleophilaceae; genus JACVRW01. The sequence goes on along the minus strand of CAVVYE010000008.1, from coordinate 142,479 downwards.
CGACGGCTCCGCCGGCTCCGCCCGGGTCTCGGCGTCCACGCTCATGCCCGCGCCTCGAACACGGACTCCTCGCCCGGATTCTCGGTCAGCTCGATCTGGCGCCGCCGCTCGGGCAGGATCCCCTCGGGTCTGAGCACCATCATGAGCACGAGCACGAAGCCGAAGATGCCGAAGGCCACCTCGCTGAAGTTGAAGTCCAGGCCGAGGCTGTTCTTGAGGTCGTTCACCGCGCCCTGATCGAGCACGTCCGGGATCAGGCGGTTGTTCACGAAGGCGAGCAGCACGGCGCCGATGCACCACGCCCCAGATGCTTCCGAGGCCGCCGAGGATCACCATCGCGAGGATGAAGATCGAGAAGCCGAACTGGAACTGGTTCGCGTTGACGCTGTTGAGGTAGGCGCCGTAGAACGCGCCGGCGATGCCGCCGATCGCGCCGCCGGTGGCGTAGGCGGTGAGCTTGGTCTTCACCAGCGGCACGCCCATGCTCGCCGCGGCCACCTCGTCCTCGCGGAGGGCGACCCAGGCCCGGCCCGAGGCGCGAGTCGCGCAGGCGCAGGTTCACGAACAGCACGACGAGCACGATCGCCAGCATCGTCCAGTAGAAGGGCCTGAGATTGGTGGCCGAGTCGAACTGCGACAGGAACGGGAGCTGGAGCTGGTCCAGCGGGGAGATCGACTCGCGGCCGTTCGAGAGCGCGTAGCCGTGGATCTTGACCTCGTCCCCGTTCTGCATGAAGCGGCCGACGATCTCGCCGAACGCGAGCGTGACGATGGCGATGTAGTCGCCCCGCAGCCGCAGGGTGGGCAGCCCGATGACGGTCCCCGCGATGGCGCAGACGATCATCGCCCCGATGAGCAGGAGCAGGAAGTTCAGGTGGATCCCGGGCAGCGACTCCACGAACGAGCTGACCCCGATGTGGATGCCCTTGTCCCCGCCCACGCCGGTGAAGTGGTCGGACGCCCACCAGCCGACCGCCATCGCGCCGAACGCGTAGAACGCCACGTAGCCCAGGTCGAGGAGGCCCGCAAAGCCCACGATCAGGTTCAGCCCCAGCGCCATCGCGACGAAGATCAGCGCGAGGATGCAGTCGTCCATGAAGCCGTCGAGCGGCGGGCGGAAGAAGGGGAAGAGCGCCGACGGCCACCACGGCGGTGACCGGCAGCACGTACTTCGCCCACGGCGCCCGGCGGAGGTCGCGCAGCGCGCTCATCCCGCCTCCCTGGTCTCCTCGCCGAGCAGGCCCTGCGGCCGGAAGACCATGATCAGCACGAGGTAGGCGAAGATCACCGCGGGCGTCCACTCGTTGCCGATCCGGTTGTCGGAGATCTGCTGGATGCAGCCGATGATGACCCCGCCCAGCACCGCTCCGCGCAGGTTTCCGATCCCGCCCATCACCGCGGCGGTGAACGCGATCAGGCCGGCGGTGAAGCCCTGGAAGTACCAGACGCTCGTCTGGTAGAGGGTGTTGATCAGGCCGGCCGCTCCGGCCAGCAGGCCGCCGAGGAGGAAGGTGAGGGAGATCGTGGTGTCCACGTTGATCCCCATGAGCCGCGCCGCCTCCGGGTCCTGGGCGGTGGCGCGCATGGCCTTGCCGAGCCGGCTGTTGGCCACGAAGGCGGTGAGGAGGATCACGAGCGGGATGGTGGCCGCGATCGCCAGCAGGTCGCCATTCGAGATGGAGATGCCGAGCACGTTGACCAGCTCCTTCTGCGAGTTGATCAGGTCCGGCACGCCGCGCTGCGAGGCGCCGAGCCAGAGGATGCCGACGTTCTGCAGGATGAAGGAGAAGCCCACCGCCGTGATCAGGGGCGCGAGTTTGGGCGCCCCCCTGAGTGGTCGATACCCCACCTTCTCGATCATCACGTTGATGCGAGGCGCTGACGAGCATGGCGATCACCAGCGTCACGAGCAGCCCCGCCACGAGACCGGCGGTGCCGGTGCTCGTGGTGAGCCCGAGCGTGCCCCAGAGCGCGAACGACGTGAAGGCGCCGAGCATGAAGATCTCGCCGTGGGCGAAGTTGATCAGCTCGATGATTCCGTAGACGAGCGTGTACCCGAGGGCCACGAGCGCCCAGATGGCCCCGTTCGACAGCCCGTCCATGAGGTTGTTCCCGAGCCGGGAGAGGTTCGCCGTCTCTCGCCAGGTCCTGAATCCCGTAGTAGACCGGCAGGGCCAGCAGCAGCGCGATGAGGCCGTAGCGGGAGAGAAACTCCCGGACGACCTCGGCGCCCCTCCCTCGGGGAGCGTCAGCAGGAACCGATGCGGATTCCAAGGTGCGCGCAGTCTACGCGTACGGCGGGGACGGGTCCGCAGACCCGCCCCCGCCGCTTGCGTAGAGATACCGATCCGGCTGCTTAGGCCCCCTGGGCCTTGATCACCTTGCTGAAGGTGAGCTTGCCGTTGCTCGATCGTGTAGAGCCCGTAGTCGGTGAGCGTGGTGTCGCCGTTCTCGTCGATGTCGTACTTACCGAGAACGCTGTCGCGGCCCTTGGTGTTCTCCAGGAGCTGCTTGCGCACCGCCTCACGATCATTGGCCTTGTCGCCGACGGCCTTGAGCGTGTCCAGCGCAAGCGCCATCGTCTCGTAGCCGTAGATCGCGTACGGGTCGGGCTGTTCGATGTTGTACTTGGCCTTGTAGTCCGTGAAGAACTTCTCGGCCTTCGTCGATGCCCTGCTTCTCGAACTCCTCCGGAGAGAGCGTCGCCACCGTCACCTTGGTGCGGGCAGCCACGTTGGCGGGGATTCCGCCCTCCTTCGGATCGGTGAACGCGGCCTCGGCCACGCCGTCCGGTCCGTAGAGCTTGCAGTTCGGGCAGGCGGCCGCCACGTCCTTGAACACCTGGACGTAGTTCTCGCCCGTCACGCCCGATCCGACGAAGCAGTCGGCCTTGATGCCGGCCGCGAGCGACCGGTAGTTGGCCGAGTTGCGGTCGGTTCCGTCGTTGCCCTCGACCGTGAGACCGATCTCCTTGGCTGAGGACTCCACGTTGCGGGCCAGACCGGCGCCGTACGTGGTCTTGTCGTTGAAGATGTGGACGGACTTGCAGCCGTCCTCCTTCATGGTGGTGGCAAGCGCGGCGCCCTGGATCGTGTCCTTGGGCACGACGCGGGCGTAGGTGCGCTTCTGCGCCGGGTAGTACTTCGTGGGCTCGCCGGGATCGGCTCCGGGCTCATCCGTGGTCAGACCGACCGCCGTGTTCGACGGGGAGATCTGCGGGATGTTCGCCTTGTTGAGAATCGGCAGCGAGACCTTCGTGCCGCCCGAGTTGAACTCGCCCAGGTAGAAGATCGTGTTCGTGTCCTGGACCGCCTTACGGGCGTTCTGCCCGGTCTGCGCCTCGTCGGCCGTACCCGGGTTCTGCGCCGTGGAGTCGTCCAGCGACACGTAGTTGATCTTGAACTTTCCGACCTTTCCTCCGGCCTCCTCGAGGGCCAGCTTCTCGCCGCTGATCACGGCTTCGGACTGTCCCTTCGAGGTGCCCTGCAGGGGCAGGCTCGAATAGATGGTCAGCGTGTCACCGGAGATAGCGCTGCCGCTGTCACCCGAATCTCCCTCATCGTCGTCACCGCAGGCCGCTACTCCAAAGGCCAGGGTGCCCAACAGGCAGCCCAAGGCTGCCAGCGAACGTACTCGCAAGATGTCCCTCCTAGTGGGTTGCTGCAACGCCCGGCATCCTACGAGGCAACTCGGCGTAACGGAAACGGGACAACCGAACCTCTACCTGGGCTTAATACGCGGGTCTAACCGGACGGTCGGGTTCGAAGCGCCCGTCCTGCAGCCGGTAGAGCAGCATCGGCTCCCCGGTCACGTCGCCGCCGCGCCTCACCTCGTAGGGGCCGAAGGGCGCGCGGCGGGCCCGCGGGCGCATGCCCGGCCCTCACCACCGCGAGGCGGTGCCGGCCTCCCTCGCGCACGGCGCTCAGCACGACACGCGCGGCCTCGTAGCCGTACAGCGCCTCGGGCCGGGCGGCGGCCGCATCGCCGCCGCGGCGCAGCCTCGCGAGCACCGTGCGGCCCCAGCGGCCGTACCGGTCGGCCGGCCGGAACGGGCTGAACGCCTCGACCTGGGCCGGGGCGGCCCCGAAGGGCGAGCGGCCGGCGCACGAGCATCCCCCCGGTGGCCAGCACCGGCACCGCGGGGCGCTTCGCGAGCTCGGCCAGCAGCTCGTTGGCGGGACGGTCGCCGATGCCCGAATAGACGACCGCGTCCGGGTGCGCCTCCTCCAGTGCGTCCACCACGGACGCGGCCGAGTCGCGGCTCCTCCTCCAGCGCCTCCGAGGCCACGACGGCGCGGCCGGAGCTCCTGATCCGCTGGGCGAGCTGTGCCGCCAGCTCCGTGGCGTAGACGCCCTGGCCGGTGACGAGGCGCCACGCGCGTCGCGCCCAGGTCCGCCAGGCGCCCCACGATGGTGTCGGCCTCGCGGAGGTCGTTCGGCACGAGGCGAACGAAGCTCCGGTGGCCGTTCGGGTAGTACCGCACCGGCGCGCCGCGGCCCGCGCGCCCGGGAGGGCTGCGGGTGAGGCTGGTGAGGCCGTCGTAGGGCGACACCTGGAGCAGGTTGGCGTCGTTGGTCTCCGGCACGGAGATGGCGGACGCGCCCAGGTCGAGCTCGCCGATGTAGGCGATGGCGCTCGAGTCGTCCGCGGCCCGCTCCGCGTTGGCCAGCACCTGGCCCGGATCCCAGGGCTCCCCGCGGCCCCGTGGTGGAGTCGAGCGTCACGAGCCGGACCGGTATCGAGCCGGCGCGGTCGCGGGCGTCGCTGAACGCCATGCGGATCCCGGCGCTCACGGCGCGGCCCTCGTCGCCCGAGATCCCGCCCAGGGGCAGGCTGGCGTAGACGGTCAGCGGCCCGTCAGGGTCCGCCGTCTTCTTCTCGCCGTCGCCCAGGCATCCGCCGAGCACGAACACCAACGCGAGCAGCCCGGCTGTCCACCCGCGCGCCACGGGACGTGATTGTGACGACGCGCCGGTAACGTGCCTCCGCGTGCGCGTCGGGGTGCTCACCGGAGGAGGCGACTGCCCGGGACTGAACGCTGCCATCCGGGCGATCGTGCGCAGGGGGATCAACCGCTACGGCCACGAGATCGTGGGGTTCCGCGACGGGTGGCGCGGCCCGCTCGAGGGCGCCCACGAGGACCTGACCCTGGAGTCCACGCGGGGGATCCTGCCCCGCGGCGGCACGATCCTCGGCAGCTCCCGGACGAACCCCTTCGGGCGCGACGACGGGCCGGATCGCATCCGGGAGACCCTGCGCTCACTGGACCTGGGCGGCCTCATCGCCATCGGAGGCGAGGACACCCTCGGCGCGGCGTCTCGCCTGCACGCCGAGCACGGGCTGGCCGTGCTCGGATTGCCGAAGACGATCGACAACGACCTCGGCGGCACCGACATGACGTTCGGCTTCGACACCGCCCTTCACGTGGCCACCGAGGCGATCGACCGCCTGCACACCACGGCCGAGAGCCACAACCGGGTCATGGTCGTGGAGGTCATGGGGCGGCACGCGGGCTGGATCGCGCTGCACTCCGGCCTGGCCGGGGGCGCGGACGTGATCCTCGTGCCCGAGCGCCCCTTCGACATCGAGGAGGTGTGCCGGCTGATCCGCAGCCGGCACGACCGCGGCCGCTACTTCTCGATCGTCGTGGTGGCGGAGGGCGCCACCCCGGCCGAGGGCACCTGGGAGGTGCTGAGCGCGGGCAAGGACGAGTTCGGCCACGAGCGCCTCGGGGGGATCGGATGGCGGCTGGAGACGGAGATCGAGGAGCGCACCGGCTACGAGACCCGGGCCACGGTGCTCGGTCACACGCAGCGCGGGGGCACGCCGACCGCCTTCGACCGCGTGCTGGCCACCCGGCTGGGCGTGGCCGCCATCGACGCCGCGGACGCCGGGGACTGGGGCCAGATGCCCGCCCTGCGCGGATCGCGGATCGAGCTCGTGCCGCTCAGCGAGGCCGTGGCCGAGATCAGGACGGTGCCGCCGGAGGACTACGAGGCGGCCTCCACGTTCTTCGGCTGAGGGCGGCTCAGAAGTCGGAGCGCTCGGCGGGAACCGTCCCGCGCCCGAGCCTCTGATCCACGAACGGCTTGGCCATGTGCACCGCTGCGGCGATGACGGTCATGATCGCCGTGAGCAGAAAGGCGTCGAAGGCCTTGATCCCGAAGGACCAGGCCACGATCCACCAGACCAGGCCCACGGTGAGGGTGACGAGCACGGCCATGGTCAGGCCACCCGCCTGCGCAGGCGGGTGACGGCGTTGAAGGCGCCCTTCATGGCGCGGTCCGCGCCCGAGCCCTCCGACGGGAGCATCCCGACCTGGCGGGCGAACGCCGCGCCGTCGTAGTAGGCGGCGTTGCTCACGATCTGGCCGTCCTCGATCTCGAGCAGATCCACGCCTCGGATGTCCACCCGGCGGCCCGTGGGCTCGATGTCCATGAAGGGGGCACCGGTGAAGTGTCCCGCCATTCGCCATTCGACGGCAGCCAGGTGCGCGGTGGCCGCCACGCGCTCCACCGTGGTCTCCACGTCGGGCAGGGCCGCGAAGAGGCCGCGGAAGAAGCCCAGGATCTCCGGTTTCCCGCGCAGGATGCCGTAGGGACGATGTCGGCCACCCCGTCCTCGGACCAGTGCTCGGCCCATGACCGAGACGTCGCGGGCGGCGAGCGCGTCGAAGTAGCTCGTGGCGCGTTCCTCCACCACCTTGCGCTTCGTGATCCGGCGCCGCGGGGCACGCTCGGTGTCCGAGACGGCCTCCGACCCGCGGCTGCGTGTGGTCGGCTGGGCCATGCGGAGCGGCAATCTACCAAGGCCCCCGGCGGTACCTGGTCGGTGCTCGCCCGGCCGGCGCCCGGGCTGCGCTCCTCCCTAGCGCCCGACTGCCTAGGCCGAGGGCTTGCGCCAGCTCGCCGATGAGCCGGCCCACGGCCTCCGGGCCGCCCTCGTCGGCGGCCCGCACCACGCGGCTGCCCACGATCACCCCGTCGGCGATGTCGGCCACGGCCCGGGCCTGCTCCCCGGTGGAGATGCCGAAGCCCACGGCCACGGGCAGGTCGGTGGCGCCCCGGATCCGCTCCACCGTGCCCCCGAGGCCCGCCGCGAGGTCGGCGCGCTCCCCCGTGGTGCCGGTGAGCGACACCGCGTAGACGAAGCCCCGGGCGTCGGCGCCGATCTCGGCCACGCGCTCGTCGGTGCTGGTCGGGGCCACGAGCGGGACCAGCGCGAGCCCCTCGGCGTCACACGCGGCCCGCACGTCGCCCGCCTCGTCGTGCGGCAGGTCGGGCACGATCAGGCCCGCGGCCCCGGCGGCCGCCGCACGCAGGGCGAACGCCTCCGGCCCCGCGGCCAGAACCACGTTCGCGTAGACCATCAGCACCACGGGCAGGCGCTCGGAGAGCTTCTCGCACACGCGCAGCACCGAGTGCGGCGTGGCCCCCGCCGCCAGTGCCCGCGTTCCGGCGTCGTGGATCACGGGCCCGTCCGCCAGCGGGTCGGAGAAGGGGATGCCGAGCTCGATCAGGTCGGCTCCGGCGTCGGCCGCGGCCTCGCCCGCGGCGAGGGAGGCGTCCACGTCCGGGAAGCCGCCCATCAGGTACGGCATCAGCGCGGCTCGCTTGCCGTGGCCCGCGAAGGCGGACGCGATCCGCTCCACGCCGGGCACCACGACGCTCACGGCGCGCTCACTCGCCCAGGACCTCGGCCAGGTCCTTGTCCCCGCGCCCGGACAGCGTGACCAGCGAGATGCCCGGGATCGGGTTGGCCAGGAGCCAGGCGATGGCGTGCGCCGGCTCCAGGGCGGGCACGATGCCCTCCAGCTCCGCCGTCCTCCGGAAGGCGGCCACGGCATCGCCGTCGTCCACGGCCACGTAACGGACCCTGCCGGTGTCCCGCAGGTGGGCGTGCTGGGGTCCCACGCCCGGATAGTCGAGCCCGGCGGACACCGAGTGGGCCTCGAGGATCTGCCCCTCCTCGTCCTGCAGCACCGCGGAGAGGGCGCCGTGGAGGACCCCGCGCGCCCCGGTGGTGAGCGGGGCGGAGTGGCGCATCGTCTGCAGGCCCTCGCCGGCCGCCTCCACGCCGATCAGCTCCACCCCGGCGTCGTCGGCGAACGGAACGAAGCTGCCGATGGCGTTGGACCCTCCGCCGACGCAGGCGATCACCCGGTCGGGCAGGCGCCCGGCCGCCTCGAGCAGCTGCGCCCGGGCCTCGTCGCCGATGCGCCGCTGAAGGTCCCGCACCATGGCCGGGTACGGGGCCGGGCCCACGGCCGAGCCGATGATGTAGTGCGTGGTCTCCACGTTGGCCACCCAGTCGCGGATGGCCGCGGACACGGCCTCCTTCAGGGTTCGCGCGCCCGCCTCCACCGCCACCACGGTCGCGCCCAGCAGCCCCATCCGCTGGACGTTGGGGTGCTGGCGGCGGATGTCCTCGGACCCCATGTACACGATGCACTCGAGCCCCAGGAGCGCGCACGCCGTGGCCGACGCCACCCCGTGCTGGCCCGCGCCGGTCTCGGCGATCACCCGCGGCTTGCCCATGCGCCTGGCCAGCAGCGCCTGGCCGAGCGCGTTGTTGATCTTGTGGGAGCCGGTGTGGAGCAGGTCCTCGCGCTTGAGGTACACCTCGCCCCCGGTGTCCTCCGAGAGGCCGCGCGCCCGGTAGAGCGGCGTGGGCCGGCCCACGTAGTCCCGCAGCAGCGTCTCGAGCTCGCCCGTGAAGGCGGGATCGTCGCGCGCCGACAGCCATTCCGCCTCGAGCTGGTCGAGCGCGGGCACGAGCGTCTCCGGCACGTAGCGCCCCCCGTATGGGCCGAAGCGGCGCTCCAGCGGAGTGGAGCTCACGCGGGCGCGCCGATCCGGTCGTCGGCCGCGGCCACGGCCCCGAAGAACGCCTCGAGCCTCGCCGGGTCCTTGCGCCCGGGCGCCGCCTCCGTGCCGCTGGCGGAGTCCACCGCGTACGGGCGCACCGCGGCGATCGCCTCCCCCACGTTCTCCGCGTTCAACCCCCCGCTCAGCACGAGCGGCGGCGTGCCCCCGTGAAGCTTGGCCAGCCGCCAGTCGAAGGTCTCCCCCGTGCCCCCCGGCGCCACCATCGAATGCGTGTCGAGCAGATGGAAATCGGTGTGGAACGGCTGGAGGTCGCGCACCTGAGCGGCGTCGCGCACGCGGGCCGCCTTGATGACCCGGGCCCCCGTTCGACGTGCGGCCTCGCGGCAGTACGCCGGGCCCTCGTCGCCGTGGAGCTGGAGCATGGTGAGCATGCAGCGGTCGGCCGTGGCGGCCACCTCGTCGAGGGGAGCGTTCACGAACACGCCCACGATCTCCGCGCGCCTGCGCAGCTCGGTGCCGATCAGCTCCGCCTCCTCCACCCGGCACGCGCGCGGGCTGCCCGGCCAGAAGATGAGGCCCGAGCGCCCAGGCGCCGAGGCCGGCGGCGAGCCGGGCGTCCTCGAGCGACGTGATGCCACAGGTCTTGACGCGGGTCACCCCGCGAATGGTAGGCCCGGCCCGAGGCTCGCCCGCGTTACGGCTGGGGCAGAATCCCCCCGCCACCGCCGCCGGAGCTCGAGGTGTCGAGCTTCGCCGGCCGGTCGCCGAGCTTGATCTTCGTGGTGCGCTTGTCGTCGCCGCGGTAGTAGGTGACCGAGACGGTGTCTCCGGGCTGGTTGTCGGCGATCGCGGCCGACACGTCATCCGGGGTGCTGACCTTCTTGCCGTCCACCTCCACCAGGAGGTCGCCGCCCGCCGGGCACCCCCGACGACGGTCTCGGTGCGCCCGCCGTGCAGGCCCGCCTTGTCGGCCGGCCCGCCGTCCACCACGCTCGTGACCAGGGCGCCCTCGTCGCTCGCGAGGTTGAGGTCGTCGGCCAGCTGCTGGGTCACCCGCGCCATCTCGATGCCGAGGTACGCGCGCTTGATGTCCGTGCCCTCGCGGAGCTTCGGCAGCAGGTTCTTCGCGGTGTTGATCGGGATCGCGAACCCGATCCCCACCGAGCCGCTGCTGCCGCTGCCTCCGGTGGCGATCTGGGAGTTGATGCCGATCACGCGCCCGGCGGCGTCCATGAGCGGGCCGCCCGAGTTGCCCGGGTTGATGGAGGCGTCGGTCTGGATCACGTTCGGGATCTGGAAGCCGTTGGGGGCCTCGATCCTGCGCGCCACCGCGGAGACGATGCCCGTGGTCACCGTCCGCGTGAAGCCGAACGGGTTGCCGATCGCCACCACCGGGTCGCCCACCTCGGCCGAGCCCGAGTCGCCCAGCGGCACCGGCACGGCCGTTCCCCAGCCGATCCGGATCCACCTTGAGCACGGCGAGGTCCGTGTCGGGGTCGCGGCCCTTCACCTCGGCCTTGATCGGGGTCCTGGTTCTCGTCGAAGCTCACCGTCACGTCGTTCGACCCCTCCACCACGTGGGCGTTGGTGACGATCGTGCCGTCGTCGTCCACCAGGAAGCCCGATCCGGTGGCCGTGCCCTGCTGCTCCTGGGGCAGCCCGAACAGCGACGAGCTCTCCTCGGTGACCCCGCGGGCCTGGACGTACACCACGCCGCGGCCCTCCTCCTTGTAGATCTCGGCGACGGTGCGGCCCTCGCCGGAGCCGGAGCCGGTGTCGGCCGCCGGGCGGGAGATCGGGGCCTGGCGCACGACGCTGGTGCTGTCGTCCCCCACGTCGATCACGTCGGTGGAGATGAGGATCGCGCCGGCCACGAGCACGATCAGGCCACCGAGGGCTCCGGACAGGAGATGGGAGTAGGGCTTCATTGATTCCTTAATAGGCCGGGAACGTTAGAGACGCCTAAAGGGGACGTGGCCCTGCAGGCGGAATGGCGCGCATTCCGCGGAGCCGGCCGCGCAGCCCGCCGCGTGCGGTGAGCTCCCGGCGCAGGGCACGGCGTTCGGAGAGTCGCGGCGCATCCGGAGCGGCCGGGTCGTAGCGGTGTGCTCTCAGGGCGGCCACGTAGCGGGCGGACACCGGACCGACGCTGCGGGCCAGGCGGCGCTCCAGCGCCAGCAGGGTGGTGGACGCCGGAAGCGCGAAGCCGAGGCGCACGAGCGCGGACCGCAGCTCGGCCAGCTGGGCCTCCCCCATGTCGCACTCCGCTCTCCCCCTCCGCGCGCGGAGCGCTCGCCAGGCCGCATACGCGCCGCCGCCACCGGCCAGCAGGAGCGCGACCGCCCACCACGGACGACCGGCCTCACCGGCGTCCTCGGCGGTCCCGGACGAGCCTCCGGCCCGCTCGGAGAGCGCGTCCGACTGGCTGCGGGAGCGAACCTCACCCGCGCCGCCGCCGGCCGCGCTCACCGCCTCGAGCCCGCTGGACTGGGACTCCGCGGGCGAGGCCGCCGGGGTGGGATCGAACGGCACCCAGCCGATCCCGTTGAACCACACCTCGACCCAGGAGTGGGCGTCCAGGTCGCGGACGCGGTACTCGCCGCTGTCCCGGTTGTAGGACCCGGGCGAGAAGCCGGCGGCCACCCTGGCCGGGATGCCCTGCAGGCGCAGCATGAGGGCCATGGCTCCCGAGAACTGCTGGCAGTAGCCGATCTTGTCCTCGAACAGGAAGGCGTCGAGCGGCAGGTCGGCGCTGGGTGGCCGCTCGCTGTAGCGGTAGTTGTCCTGGAGGTAGCGCTCCACCGCCTTCACCGCGTCGTAGGTGGTGGTCTCGCCGGCGGTGATCCTCGACGCCAGCCGGTAGGTCCGTGCGTATCGGGATCCCGAGAGCGTGCTGGTGACCTCCGGGTCGGCGGGCGTTCCCCAGTCGCGAAGAGGCACCGGCACCGCCGTGCGGTTGTAAACGCGCCCGGAGGTCGCCGGGTCCAGAGCGCTCTCGCCCCTCTGCGGCAGCACCACCTGCGTGTACTGGATGAGCGAGCCCGGGCTGTCCCCGGGGGCGTCGCGCATCTGCGCCGCGGTCGGGATCGGGCGCATAGGCCCGCACGGTGTAGGAGTCGCCGCGCTCGAGCGGAGACTCGCTGATCCTGACCGTGGTGCCGTCGCCCGAGCGCAGCACGCCGCCGGCCCCGTCCACCGCGTAGGTGATGCCCGCGCCCACGATCAGGTCGCTCGAGAGGGAGCGCACGGTCACGCGGAACTGCGAGTCCCAGCGCCGGTTGTACTCGAAGTAGTTCCACCGCCGGCCTTCCGGGAAGCGGCTGCTCGGAAGCCCGGGCAGCTCGCGGCTGGCCCCGCTGTCCGGCGTGCGCAGCCAGCGGAAGCCGTCGAACCCGTCCAGCGTCTCGACCTTCCAGTAGTGGGCCCGGTCGGACTTGATGTTCAGCAGCGTGGTGCCGTCGCGGGGCCAGTCGAGCGGCCCGTAGCTGTGGGTCCAGTCGAAGGTCACCGCGCGCCCGTCGCCGAACAGCTCCCAGTCGCGGTAGTTCCACCACGGGCGGTCGGCGTCGAAGGCGGCGGCCACGGGCACCGAGAGCAGGCCCACGGCGGCCACCACGCCGGCCGCCGACGAGAGCCTCTCGCGGCGCCAGCCGCGGCAGCCAGAGCCAGGCGCCCACGAGCCCGAGCAGCACCAGCCCGCGCAACAGCGGGGCGCCGGGATCGTGCTCGGTCACGGCGGTCCCGTAGAGCACCAGCAGCAGCACCAGCGCACCCATCCGCAGATAGCGGGCGCCGCGCTCCACCGGGAAGAACGCGAGCACGGCGGACATGGCGAGCAGCAGCGGCGCGCCCAGCAGGATCGTGAGGTGCACCCACTCGTCCGGGCCGCGATAGGGCCAGTCGGTGCTCTGCACGCCCTCGAGCCCGCGGCGGAGCCCGTCGCCGAGCTCGCCCCAGCCCCCCGGCCAGGCCAGGCGCAGCGGCAGGCCCGCGGCCATCAGGGCGAGCAGCAGCGTGAGGAGCCCGGCGGCCGCGGCCGCGACGAGCACGGCGCCTCGCGGGAGCGGAGCCCGGCCGAGCGCCGCCAGCGTGGCCGCGCCCCCCACCGCCACCGCCAGCACCAGCAGCATGCGGCCCACCGGCCGGTCGGCCACCAGGCCGGCCCAGTGCGCGGCCCCGAAGCCGGCCAGCGCGGTGAAGGTCGCGAGCCGGACCAGGACCGACTCGGCCGGGGCCTCACCGGCGGCCGCGTCCGTCCGGACCACGCCGTGGCCGGCCAGCGCGGGCCGGGCGCCGAGCGCGCTCATGCCGCCACCCGCCGGGCGCCCCGGCCGAGCAGGTAGCCGGTGCAGCCCGCCACCTCGAACGCGGCCGCGCCGCCGGGCACCTCGCCCGGAGACACCACGTAGCGCGCGCCGGCGGGCAACCGCTCCAGCGCGCGCGGCGATCGCCTCAGCGCGGCGGCCGTGACCCAGAGCACCGCCCCGCTTCGCGGCGACAGGCGTCCCCGCCGGAGGCGGAGGATGCTCCCCGGCCAGCGCGAGGCGCACGTGCACGCCCGGGCCATGCGCCCATGTCGTGACCGATCTCCACCGGCCGGCGCTCGCCCGGAAGCAGGATGGCGCAGCCCGAGGTCCGAGCCAGGTGCACGCACAGCGAGCCCGCCGCGCGCACCGCCATGTCCAGCTCCTCCTCGCCGGCGGGCGACGGAGCAGTCGAGCACCACCAGCGGCGCCGAGTCCAGCTCGGCCACCATCCGCCGCTCCATCATCTCGCCGCGCCGCGCCACCGTGGGCCAGTGGATCCGGGATGCGGGCGAGCCCTCGCGGTAGGCCCGCAGGCCGTCGATCTCCAGCTCGGCGCTGGAGGCGTCGATCCGGCGTCCCGACAGGCCCCGGCCGGAGCCGATGCCCGACTGCTCCCCCAGGGCGGCCCCGCTCCCTCCGGGCGCCGTGACGGGCTCGACGCGCGGGAGCACCATCACCTCCTCGTCCCCGTTCCCCACCACCTCGCGCACGTGCAGGCGGAGCGGATCGTGGATCACGAGACGCCCGGGCTCGAGCCGCCACCGGCCGCGGCGGGAGAAGCGCACGTTGATGCGCACCTTGCGCGACCACCGGCCGCCGATGGCCACCGGCCAGCCGAGCAGCGGCTCGATCAGCTCCCCGCCCGGCGGAGGCAGGAGGCCGGTGCGCAGCTCCACCCGCAGCGGATACGGCTCCTCCTCCACCACCCGGGCCGGGCCCGGAAGGCGGGTGAGGGTCGCCCCCCTCGCGGCGAGGCTCACCCACGTCACGGACGCCACGCCGAGCAGGCGTGAGCCCCACGCCGGGCACGTACAGCGAGGGGGAATCGAAGGTGGCGGCCGCCAGACAGAGGCCGATCCCGAGCGCGACTGTGACGATGGCCCGGGTCACGACCGGCGTGGCGTCAGAGGGCCGAGACCCTCGCGAGCGCGTCCGCCACCACGGCCGCGCGGTCGTCGGCGCCGGCGCCCGGCGCGAGCAGGAGCCGGTGGCAGAGGACGGACTGGGCGAGCTCCTGTACGTCGTCGGGCAGCGCGTGCCCGCGGGCGTCCAGGGCGGCGTTGGCCTTCGCCGCCCGGAAGAGCATCAGGCCGGCGCGGGGGCTGGCGCCGAGCTCCACGCGCGGGTCCGTGCGCGTGGCCGCGCACAGGTCCACGATGTACCGGCGGAGGGCCTCGCTGCCGTGCACCGCGCCCGCCGCCATCTGAGCGGCGAGCACGTCGCCCACGTCCGCCACGGGCTCGAGGTCCAGCACCCGGTCGCGCTCGCCGTGGTCGTCGAGCATGTCGGTCTCCTGCTTGGCCGAGGGATAGCCGAGCGAGACGCGGACCATGAAGCGGTCGAGCTGGGCCTCGGGCAGCGGGTAGGTGCCCTCGTACTCGATCGGGTTCTGGGTGGCCAGCACCACGAACGGCCGCGCCAGCTCGTGCGTGTGCTTGTCCACGGTCACGTGGCGCTCCTGCATGCACTCGAGGAGGCCCGACTGGGTCTTCGGCGAGGCCCGGTTCACCTCGTCCACCAGCACCACGTTGGCGAACACCGGGCCGGGCCGGAACTCGAAGCGGTTCTCGCGCTGGTTGAAGACGTTCGTGCCCACCACGTCGGCGGGCAGGAGGTCGGCGGTGCACTGGACGCGGGCGTACTCGGCCTCGACGGAGCGGGCGAGCGCGCGGGCCAGCGCGGTCTTGCCCACGCCCGGGTGGTCCTCGATCAGCACATGGCCCTCGGCGATCAGCGTGACCACCAGGTCCCGGATCGTCTGCTCGGGGGCCTTCACCGCCCGGGCCACGTTCTCTCGCAGGCGCGCGCCGAGCTCGGCTACCGCGGGCGGGTCGAGGTCCGGCAGCGTCGCCATGTGGCCCCATAGTAGGGGGCGCCCGGTCCCGGGTCGACGGCTTGGCGGGGACCGGCAAACGAGCACGGTCTACGCCTGCGTGACGTCCTCCGCGCGGGTGAGCTCGCGCACCGCGGCCTCGGGATCGGGCGATCGCATCAGCGCCTCGCCGATCAGCACGGCGTCCACCCCCACGCCCTCGAGCTCCTCGATCTGGGTGCGCGTCCGGATGCCCGACTCGGACACCACCACCTTGCCCGCGGGCACGTCGGCGATGAGATCGAAGGTGCGCTGGAGGTCCACCGTGAAATCGGTCAGGTCGCGGTTGTTGATGCCGAGCACGTCCGCGTCCACCTCGAGCGCCGCCTCCAGCTCCTCGTCGCGGGACACCTCGACGATCGCGTCCAGGTCCAGGTCCCGCGCCAGCGCGTGCAGCTCGGCCAGCTCCTCCGGGCGAACCGACCCGGCCACGAGCAGCACGGCGTCCGCCCCGGCGAGCTTCGCCTCGTAGAGCTGGTACGGGTCGATGGTGAAGTCCTTGCGGAGGATGGGCAGCTCCGTGGCGGCGCGGGCCTCGCGAAGGTCGGCCAGCGAGCCGCCGAAGTGCGCCTCCTCGGTGAGCACCGAGATGGCGGCGGCGCCGCCGCGCTCGTAGGCGAGCACCAGGTCGGCGCAGCTCGCGCCCTCGCGGATCGACCCCGCGGAGGGAGAGCGCCGCTTGTGCTCGGCGATCAGCGAGGTTCCGGGGCGCGACAGCGCCTCGGCGAATGGGCGGCCCTCGCGCCCGGACTCCACCGCGCGCTCGAGCTCGGAGAGGGGATGCTCGCGCTTGCGCCGCTCCACGGCCTCGCGCGTGGCCTCCACCAGATCGTCCAGACGGACGCTCATGCCCGGCTCGCCTCCACGTAGCGGTTCAGTAGGTCGCGGGCGGCGCCCGAGTCGATCGACTCCTCGGCTCGCCGGGCCCCCTCCTCCAGGGTGCTCGCGCCAGGCCGCCGACGTAGATCGCCGCGCCGGCGTTCATCACGGCCATGGAGCGCTCCGTGCCCGGCGTGCCGTCCAGGACCGAGCGAAGCACCGCGGCGTTGCCGGCGGGGTCTCCCGCGCCGACGGCGGCATCGTCGGCGGGCGCGATCCCGAAGTCGGCGGGATGCACGTCGTAGGCGTCGAAGCCTCCGCCGTTCAGCTCGACCACGCGTGTGGGCCCGGCCACCGAGAACTCATCAAGCCCATCGGCGCTCGACACTACCAGGGCCCTTTCCGTCCCGAGAGCCATCAGGGCGTGGCCGATCGTCCTCGATGTAGCCCGGCGTCGGCGACCCCGATCACCTGGCGCGTGGCGCCCGCCGGGTTGGTGAGCGGGCCGAGGAAGTTGAACACGGTGCGCACCGCCAGCGCCTTGCGCACCGGCACCACGTGCTTCATCGCCTGGTGATGGAGCGGGGCGAACATGAACCCGAAGCCCACCGTCTCGATGCACTCGGCCACGCGCTCCGGCCCGAGGTCGATCCTGGCCCCCAGCGCCTCCAGCACGTCGGCCGAGCCGCAGCGGCTCGTGGCCGAGCGGTTGCCGTGCTTGGCCACCCGGCAGCCCGCTCCGGCGGCGATCAGGGCGGCGGTGGTGGACACGTTGAAGGTCGGGCGCCCGCCCCCGGTGCCGGCGGTGTCCACCAGGTCGCCGCCGGCCTCCACCGGCACGGCCAGCTCGCGCATGGTCCGCGCCAGCCCGGTGATCTCCTCGACCGACGCGCCCTTGGTGCGCAGGGCGATCAGGAAGGCGGCCGTCTGCACCTCCGAGGCCTCCCCCGCCATCACCTCGTGGAGCACCCGGCTCGTCTCGTCCTCGGTCAGCGCCTCGCGCCCGGCCAGCCTGTCGATGGCCTCGGTGAGCACCGGGTTGCTCACGAGGGCCGAGCGGAAGCACCCGGCTCGGCCGGGTGCGCACCGAGGAAGTTCCGCAGCAGCGCCTTGCCCTGGCTCGGTGAGCACCGACTCGGGGTGGAACTGGACCCCCTCGGCGGGCAGCTCCCGGTGGCGGATGCCCATCACCACGTCGCCCGACGACGCGGAGCGCTCCAGGCAGTCCGGCAGCTCGGGATCCACGACGAGCGAGTGGTAGCGCCCGGCCACGAGCGGTGATTCGAGCCCGGCGAAGATCGTCCTGCCGTCGTGCTCCACCGAGGCCGTCTTGCCGTGGACGGGCTCCCCGCGCACCACCCGCCCGCCGAAGGCCGCGGCCATGGCCTGGTGGCCGAGGCATACCCCGAGCACGGGCACGCCCGCCTCGGCGAAGCGTGCGGATCGCCTCCACCGACACGCCGGCCTCGGCCGGCGTGCACGGGCCGGGCGACACCACCACCCGGTCCGGAGCGCGCTCCATCAGGTCGGCGGTGGCCGCCGCGTCGTTGCGCACCACCTCCACCTCGGCGCCCAGCTCTCCGAGGTACTGGACGAGGTTGTAGGTGAACGAGTCGTAGTTGTCCACGACGAGGACCCGCGTCACGCCCAGTCCCCCTGCTCGCAGGCCAGGCGAATCGCCTCGAAGACCCCGCCGGCCTTGGCCTCGGTCTCGCGCAGCTCGGTGACGGCGTCGGAGTCGGCCACGATCCCCGCGCCCGCCTGCACGTGCACGCGCCCGTCCTTCACCAGGGCGGAGCGGATGTAGATGCAGGTGTCGAGCTCGCCGGTGTAGGACAGGTAGCCCACGGCGCCGCCGTAGGGCCCGCGCCTCACGGGCTCCAGCTCGTCGATGATCTGCATGGCGCGGATCTTCGGGGCCCCCGACAGCGTGCCCGCGGGCAGCGACTCCCGCAGCACGTCCATCGGCGTCACGTCCTCGCGCAGGGTGCCGGACACCGAGGAGACGATGTGGATCACGTGCGAGTAGGTCTCCACCGCCATCAGCTCGTCCACGCTCACGCTGCCGTACTCGCAGACGCGCCCCAGGTCGTTGCGGCCGAGGTCCACGAGCATCACGTGCTCGGCCCGCTCCTTCTCGTCGGCCAGCAGCTCCTCCGCGCGCTCGCGGTCGGCCGCCGCGGAGCCGCCGCGCGGCCGCGTGCCCGCTATCGGCCGCTGCTCGGCATGCCGTCCCGTGACCTTCACCAGCGACTCGGGCGAGGCGCCCGCGATCTCGAAGTCCTCGAAGTCCAGGAAGTACATGTAGGGGCTCGGGTTCACCGCGCGCAGCCCGCGGTAGATGGAGAACGCCTCCACCGGGCAGTCGGCGCTCCAGCGCTGGCTGGGCACCACCTGGTACACGTCGCCCGCCCGGATGTACTCCTTGGCCCGCTCCACCGCGGCCGTGTAGCCGTCCGCGCCCACGTTGGAGACGAACTCCGGCGCCTGGCGGCGTCCCGGCTGCGCCCGCGGCACCGGGCCGGCCAGGCGCTCGCGCACGTCGGCGATGGTCCTGCGCCGCCTCGCGGTAGGAGGCCTCCACGTCCCCGCCGGCCACCACGTTGGCCAGCACGGTGACCTCGTGGCGCAGGTGGTCGAAGGCCACCAGCACGTCGGACACCATCAGCGCGAGCTCGGGCACGCCCGTGTCGTCCGGAGGCGCCGGCGCCGACGGTGGGCTCCGCGCTGCGCACGAGGTCGTATCCGAACAGCCCCACGGCGCCGCCGGCGAACGGGGGCAGCCCCTCGAGCGGGGCGGTGGTCCAGCGGCCCACCTCCTCCGCCACCAGCGCGTAGGGATCGCTCGCCTCGCGCGCCTCGCCGTCCACCGTGAGCCGCCCGGCGTCGATCCGGATCACGCTGCGTGGGCGGAACCCGAGGAACGACCAGCGGCCGAACCGCCGGCCCTGCTCGGCCGACTCCAGCAGGAAGGAGGGGCCGCCGCCGCGCAGCTTCAGGTAGGCGGAGACCGGCGTCTCGCAGTCGGCGATGAAGGTGTGCCGCAGCGGCACCAGCGCGTGATCGCGGGCCAGGCGGCGCACCTCGTCGAGCGAGGGCACCAGCCGCATCTCGGCGGCCTCAGCGGCGACGGTCATTCAGCACCGCGAAGGCATCGGTGAGGCTGAGGCCACGGGCCGCGAGCAGCACGGCCAGGTGGTAGAGCACGTCGGCGGCCTCCTCGGTCACGCGCTCGTCGGACTCCTCGCGCGCCGCGCGCGTCACCTCCTCGGCCTCCTCCAGGACCTTCTCCCCGCGCAGGCCCGGGTCGGCGAGGAGGCGGGCGGTCCAGCTGCCCTCGGGCGCGTCCCGGCCGCGTTCGCCGATCGTCCGCTCGAGTGCGCCCACGGCCTCGCCCGGCGAGGGCTGCGTGTCGCCGTTGTGGAAGCAGGTGCGCTCGCCCGTGTGGCATGCCGGGCCCGCCGGCTCCACCTGGGCCAGGAGGGCATCGGCGTCGCAGTCCCAGCGCAGCTCGCGCACCCGCTGCACGTTGCCCGAGGTCTCCCCCTTGTGCCACAGCTCCTGGCGGGAACGGCTCCAGAACCACATCTCGCCGCTCTCCCGCGTGCGGCGCAGCGCCTCCCGGTCCATGTACGCCACGGTGAGCACCTCGCCCGTGCGCCAGTCCTGAACCACGCAGGGCAGTGGGCCCTTGTCCCAGGCCAGCTCGATGGGCGCCGACGAATCCATGCCCGCTGATTATGTAGGGGACGCCGAGAACGGCAGCTTCAGGAACTCCCACAGGCGGTCGAAGTGGTCGAATCCGAGCCGCCGGTAGAGGTACTGCGGCCAGTCCCCGGCGTCGGTCACGAGGAACACCGGGTCGAGTCCCTCGTCCCGGGCCGCGGCCACCGCCGCCAGCACCGCCGCCGAGGCGTGGCCGCGGCCCCGGTGTGCCGCGAGCGTGCCCACCTGGTCCACCTCGGCCAGCCCGTGGCCGCTCAGCAGCCGGCAGCTGGCCCAGACCTCGCCCGGTGGTGCGGCGAAGTCGCGCGCGCCCGCCGACCGCGTGTACCGCCCGTCCATCTCCTCGAGCTGGCGGATCGACTCCGCGTTCGAGTCGAGCGGCTGCTCGCGGCGAAACGCGGCCATGGCCGCGGCTCCCACGGCCCGGTCCACCTCCGCACCGCCCACCGGGGACCGGTCCGGAGCCGGGTCGCGCGCGTGGACCATCACCACCAGGCGCCCCACGTTCCACCCCAGCCGGGCCAGCTGAGGGGCCAGCCGGGCGCCCTGCTCGGGGTCGGGCACCAGCAGCTTGCGGTGGGCGAGGTGGGACTGCAGCTCCTCCGCCTCCGCGGTCAATGCGCGTGCCCCGGCGTCCGGGTCCTCCACGCGCAGGGCGTTCAGCTGCCACACCAGCGGGAGGCTCGGCGTGGTGAGCGCCGTGCCGTGGCGGGCGGGCACGGCCGCGTCGCACACCGCCTCCTCCGTCTCGCGCAGGAAGGCCCGGACCCGGTCGCGCTCGGTCACTCGATGCCCAGGCGGTCGAGCAGCCCCTCGTCGCGGCGCCACCCCTTTCGCACCCGCACCTGAAGCTCGAGATGCACGCGCGTCCCCCGGGCGCGCTCGATCTCCTTGCGCGCCGCGGTGCCTATGGCGCGCACCATGCGCCCCCCGGAGCCCACCAGGATGGCCTTCTGCGACTCGCTCTCGGCCCACACCTGGGCCCGCACCATGAGCATGCCGTCCGCGCGCGTCTCGATCTCCGACACCTCCACCTCCACCGCGTGCGGCAGCTCCTCCCGGGTGCGCAGGAGCACCTGCTCGCGCACCATCTCCGCCAGCCGCACCGCCTCGGGAAGGTCGGTGTGGTCGTCCGCCGGGTACATGAACGGCCCCTCGGGCAGCATCCCCACGAGATGGCTCACCAGCTCGGGCACGCCGTCGCCGTTGCGTGCGCTCAGCGGGAACACCTCGCCGTCGAGCCCCAGCGCGGCGGCGGCGGTCAGCGCCTCCACGGTCCGGCCCGGCTGCAGGCGGTCGATCTTGTTCACGACGGTCACCACCGGCGCGCTGCCCCTGCGGATCGCGGACGCGATGAAGCGGTCCCCCGGCCCCACCTCCTGCTCTCCGTTCAGCATGAACACCACGGCGTCGGCGTCGGCCATGGCGCGGTCCACCTGGCGCTGCATGCGCTCCGTGAGCGTGTCGCGCGGGCGCTGGACCCCGGGCAGGTCCACCAGCACGAGCTGCCAGTCCTCGCCGGTGGCGATGCCGCGCACCTCGCGGCGGGTGGTCTGCGGCTTGTCGGAGACGATCGCCACCTTGTCGTCCACGATGGCGTTCACCAGCGTGGACTTGCCCGCGTTGGGGCGCCCGGCCAGGGCCACGAAGCCGGAGCGCGTCACAGAGCCCGCCACGATTCGGTCCTGGAGCCGGAGCATCTCGCCGTCGTCGGTCTCGTGGTCGTAGCCGCACAGGTGCAGAACGCCGTGGACCACCGCCTCGGCCACGTCCTCGCACTGCGGGGGGCAGATCACCACGTCGCCGAGCTCGCGTGGGCCGGCGCTCGGCTCGCGCTCGTCCACCGGGAAGGACAGCACGTCGGTGGGACGATCGAGCCCCCGGTGGTCGCGGTTGAGTCGCCGGATCTCCGCCTCGTCCACGAGCGCCAGCGCAAGGTGCCCCTCCGACACGCCGGCCGCGCTCAGCGCCGCCTCGGCGGGCACGCGCAGCTCCGGGGGAGCGCCTATGAGGTCGAGCTCGATCAGGCCTGACCGTGGCGGCGTGCCTCGCGCAGCGGCGGGGCCTGCTTCTCCGCGTGCTCGTTGTAGGCGGCCACGATCCGCTGGACCAGCTTGTGGCGGACCACGTCCTCGCCCCCGAACCTCACGAACTCGATCCCCTCGACGTCCCCCAGGATGTCCCCGATCGTCGAGCAGGCCGGAGTGCTGGGCCTGCGGCAGGTCGATCTGGGTCACGTCTCCCGTCACGACCATCTTCGAGTTGAAGCCGAGCCGGGTGAGGAACATCTTGATCTGCTCGGGGCTCGTGTTCTGGGCCTCGTCGAGGATGATGAACGAGTCGTTCAGGGTGCGGCCGCGCATGAAGGCGAGCGGCGCCACCTCGATCACGCCGCGCTCGAGGTGCTGGTTCACCTTCTCCGGCTCGAGCATGTCGTAGAGGGCGTCGAACAGCGGGCGCAGGTAGGGATCGACCTTGGCCATCAGGTCCCCGGGCAGGAAGCCGAGCCGCTCGCCCGCCTCCACGGCCGGGCGCGTGAGCACGATCCGGTTCACCTCGCGGCGCGAGAGCGCGGCCACCGCCATCGCCACGGCCAGGAACGACTTGCCCGTGCCCGCGGGGCCGATGCCCACCGAGATCGTGGAGCGGCGGATCGCGTCCACGTAGCGCTTCTGGTTCACCGTCTTGGGCGCGACCTTCAGCCCGCGGTGGCGCCAGACCACGTCCTCGAGGATGCGGCTGGGGCTCTCGTGCCGCTCGAGCGCGTCCGAGATCGCCTCGATCGTGCCCGGGGCGATCTCGTGGCCCTGGCGCACCAGGTCGGTGAGCTCGCGGATCACGGTCCGGGCGGCGGCCACGTCCTTCTCGTCGCCGTCCAGCGTGAGCACGTTGCCGCGCAGGAAGACGTCGCAGTCGAGGTGCCCCTCGAGGGTCTTCATGATCGCGTCCCCGGGCCCGGCCAGCTCGGCGGCGAACGCGTTCTCGAGCTCAAGCTGCGCGCGCACTAGGCGATCAGCTTCTCCTTGACTGCCGCACTCACCCGCTTGCCGTCGGCGCGGCCCTTGACCTGGGGCATCACCAGCGCCATGACCTTGCCCATCTCCGCCGGGGAGGTGGCGCCCGACTCGGCCACCGCGTCGCCGACGATCGCCGACAGCTCGTCATCGGACACCTGCGCCGGGAGGTAGCCGGCGATCAGCTCGGCCTCGCGCTCCTCGCCGTCCGCGGCCTCGTCGCGACCGCCCTCGCGGTAGGCCTCGGCGGCCTCGAGGCGGCGCTTGCGCTCGCGCTGGAGCACCTCCACGTCGTCGGCCCCGCCGTCCTTGGCCGCCTTCTGCAGCTCGTTCACGATCAGCCTCAGCGCGTGCACGCGCTCGCGCTCGCCCGCCTTCATGGCGGTGGTCACGTCGGCCTTCACCTGGTCGAGCAAGGACATTGGCGTCAAGTGTAGGCGGGCGTCGCCGGGTCTCAGTCGGGCACGATGCGCCACCACTCGCGCGGGCGCCGCGCTGGCCCCCACGACCTTCAGCGGGAAGCACGCCACCTGGAATCCGGTGGAGGGCAGCTCGCCCAGGTTCACGAGGCGCTCGATCTGGGAGTAGCCGAGGTCGGCCTGGTGGGCGGCCCAGAAGATGCCGGGCTCGTCGCGCTCGATCGCCTCCTGCGCCTGCAGGTGGAGCGGGGCGTCCCAGCCCCAGGCGTCGATCCCCATCACCCGCACGCCCCGCTCGTACAGCCAGCGGGTGGCCTCGGCGGTGACGCCCGGGCCCAGCGCCATGTAGCCCGGATCGCCGTAGAACTCGTCGCGGCCGGTGCGCACGAGCACGATGTGACCCGGGTCCAGCTCGTGACCCGCGGCCGCCAGCGCCGGCTCCAGCTCCTCGGCCTCCACCGCCTCGCCGTCGGCCCGACCGGTCATGTCGAGCACCACGCCGGGCCCGAAGAACCATTCGAGCGGGAGCTCGTCGATCGTGGCCGCGGGCTCGCCGGCGATCGTCGAGTTGTAGTGCCACGGGGCGTCCACGTGCGTGGAGTTGTGGGTGCCCAGGTTGGTGAAGGTCTCGGTGGCCCACCCCTCGCGGTCACGCAGCAGCCGGTCAGGCACACCCAGCAGCGACTCGATCTGAGCGGCACCCTCGGCGTGACCGGAGTACTCGATGTCGGTGCGAAGCGGCTCCGGGCGTGTCCGGAGGGCTCGGCTCGATGGGAGCGGACAGGTCCACGATGCGCATTGCGGACGAGCCTAATCCGCGCGGGGACCGCACGCAGCATCGCCGGTCGGCTATAAGCGCAGGCACATGAATCACGCTCGAGCTGTGAGCGGCCGGGGCGCCTGGCTGGCGGCCGCGCTGGCGTTCCTCGGCACCGGCGACGCGGCGGCGTCCGCCCCGGAGCCCCTCCATGCGCACTCCCCGCGCGTGGCGGTGAACTCCGCGAGCGGCAGCGGCGCCTTCGGCCGCTGGGGCGTGGACCGCTTCGGGCTGCCCGTCTACCGGTACACGCTCGACCAGGCGCGGGCCCCGTTCGCGCGGCAGCCCGAGCTCCTCGGCAGCACCCAGGCCTTTCACCAGCTCGGAAACGGGCGGGCGATCGCCATGGCCTCGAACGACGGCTTCGTGCAGCTGTGGAGCCAGGACCGCCGCTACCAGTGGGCCAACCGCCACCAGCCGGACGCGCGCCACCACTCCGGCGGATTCGGATACCTCCGCACCGGGCGGCACCGTGACCAGCACCCTCTATCCGGACCGGCCCGCAGGGCGCGCGCACGGTGCGCGAGTTCGGCGTCGGCTACGCGGCCCGGCGCACCGACGCCCGCGGAATGAGAGTCGACGAGCGCGTGTACCCGCCGCTCGGAGGCGGGCCGCTGCTGATCCACGAGGTGACCATCCGCAACACCGGCGCCCGCGCCCGCAGCGGATCCTGGTTCGAGTACTGGGACGCGAACCCGTACGACCAGGCGGCCAAGCGCTCGGTGGGCCTGGAGGCGCCGCGCTACAGCGCCGCCACGCGCACCCTCAGCGTGTCCCAGCGGGCCGAGGGCGACGACCGCCGCCCCCTCTCCATCTTCGCGGCCGCGCTGAGCGGGCCGGTGAGCGACTTCACCACCGACACCGCGTCCTTCTTCGGCGCCGGCACCCGCGCCCTGCCGGCCGCGGTGGCGGCCGGGCGCCTCGACCGGGCCATCGCCCCGGCCACACCGGCCGGATCCGTGGGCCGGGCGATGATGGCCTTCCGGGCGCCGTGGAAGCTGCGCCCGGGACACGCGATCACCCTCCGCTACGCCTACGGCATCGCCCATCCCGGCCAGATCCGCGGGCCTCGTGGCACGCCAGCGCGAACAGCCGCGGTCGCTTCGCCCGGAGCGCAGCGAGGTGGGCCCGCTCGATGCCCCAGGTCCGGCTGGGCTCGGGGCGCACGTGGCTCTCGCGCGAGCTTCAGTGGGCCGACGTACACGCTGCGGTCGGGCGCGAGCTACGAGGAGTGCCGCGGCCGGCGGATCATCTCCCAGGGCGGCTACTACCAGTACGACCTCGGCTTCCAGGGCGCCTTCCGCGACCCGCTCCAGCACATGCTCCCGATGATCTACTCGGACCCGGGACTCGCCCGGGACGTGCTGCTCTACTCGGCGTCCGAGCAGCCGCTGCGGGGCGGGCAGATCCCCTACGCGATGTCCTCCCTGTGCCGGCCCAACGATGCGCTCGAGAACGCGAACGACATGGACCTGTGGCTGCTGTGGTCGGCCGCCGAGTACGGGCTGGCCACCCGGGACCTGCCGGTGCTTCGACACGCCGGTGCGCTTCAGCCGACGGCGGCACCGCCACGCTGTGGCGCCACCTCAAGCGGGCGTTCGCGCACCAGGAGTCGCTGCTCGGGCCCGCACGGCGGCTACCTCACCCCGGGCGCGGGCGACTGGTCCGACTTCTCCACCGCGTTCCTGCAGATGACCGAGTCGAACCTCGTGTCCGCGCAGCTGGCCTACGTGTACCCGCGGCTGGCCCAGCTGGCCGACCTGCGCGGCGACCGGGCCGTTCGCCCGCACGCTGCGCGCGGCCGGCGCCCGCAACCTGGCGGTCACGCGCCGCGAGTGGACCGGCGGCGGCTGGTACTCGCGGGGCTACGCGGGCGACCGCCAGATCGGCCGCGGCGCGATCTTCGGCGAGCCCCAGCCGTGGGCGATCCTCGCCGGGGCGCCGCGCGGCGGCCAGGCCCGGACGCTGGTGCGCAACGTCCGCCGCTACCTCACCGGCGTGGGCGCGCCCGCCGCGGCGCGCGGTCCCGCGCGGATCGGCTCCTCCCAGTCGCCCGCGTCCAGCGACCCGGGCGTCACGGAGCGCAGCTCCCCGGTGGCCACCGCCACCGGGGACAACAACGCGGTGTTCGTGGGCGGCTCGTGGTACGCCGTGAACGGCTGGCTGGCGTGGTCGCTCGGCGAGCTCGGGGACACGGTGCCCGGCGCCCGCCGCTACGCCTTCGACGAGCTGCAGCGCAACACCCTTCGCGCCCACGCCCGCGCCTATCCGCGCCACTGGGGCGGGACGATCTCGGTGGACGACGTCTGCCGCGCGCACTTCTCCACCGATCCGGCGCGCTGCGGGATCGGCCTCACCGGCTACACGGGCCAGATCATGCACCAGCCCGCCTGGCTCCTCTACGACACGATCAGGCTCGCGGGAATCGAGCCCACCACGCGCGGCTACCGGATCCAGCCGAAGCTTCCGCTGCGGAGGTTCTCGCTCCGGCTGCCGCGAGCGGGTGTGGCCTACACCCCCGCGGCGCCCGCGGCTACGTGGTCACGCTGCGCCCGGCGCGGCTGCGGATGGAGGTCACGGCGCCGGACGCCGGGCCGTTCATCGCCTACGCCAACGGGACGCCCGTCCGTTCGAGGCAGCACGGCCGCACGGTCGCCTTCACCCTGCGCGCCCGGGCGGGCCGAGCCGCGCAGTGGGCGATCAGTCGCCGCTGAGCAGCAGCGCGCTCCAGCCCTGCGCGGTGAGCCGGCGGCGCTCCCGGAGCGGCGCGAACGCGGCGGCCACCTCGTCCTCCTCGCCCTCGAGGAGGCCCGATACGAGCAGCACGCGGGGCGGCGTGTCCATCAGCGCCGCCACCTTCAGCAGCAGCGGGCGCACCAGGTTGGCCGCCACCACGTCCGCGGCCGGCATCGGCTCCTCACGGAGGTCGGCGCGCCGCACGTCGTGGAGCGCGATCGCCGTTCGCCCGCGCGTTCTCCAGCGTGGCCTCCACCGCCGCCGCCTCGTGGTCCAGCGCCACGACGGGCGCGAAGCCCAGCCGCGCGGCGGCCAGGGCCAGCACGCCCGAGCCGCATCCGAGGTCGGCCAGCGACCCGCGCGGCTCCACGTCCAGCAGCAGCTCCAGGCACAGGCGCGTGGTGGCGTGGGCCCCCGTGCCGAAGGCCTGGCCCGGGTCCACCACCAGGTCGATCAGGCCGCCTCCGCGACGGCGGGCTCCCACGGTGGGCGCACCCGCACTCGGCCGCCGATCTCCACCGGATGGTGGAACTCGCGCCAGCGCTCGGCCCAGTCGTCGGCCACCTCCTCGCCCGCTGACCGCCACCGCGGACCCCGCCCACCTCGGCCTCCCCCGGCGGGAACGACGGCAGCTCTCCCGGCGCCCCGTAGACCGCGAACTCCACCCAGCCGTCGCCGTCCACCTGCTCCACCCCGCTGGGCGCCAGCTCCAGCAGCGCCACCAGGACCGCGTCGGCGTCGGCGGCCGGCGCGCGGAAGGCCAGCCGGATCATGCTCAGCGGAAGGCGCGCCTGACCTTGGCCAGCAGCGACTCGTCGCTCGGCTCGGCCAGGTTCTCGTCCGTGAGGGAGCCGCCGAGCTCGTCGAGCAGCTCGCGCTGGCGGTCGGTCAGGTTGCGCGGGATCACCACGTTCAGCACCACGCGCTGGTCTCCCCGCCGGCCGCGCCCGAGCGCGGGCATGCCCTGGCCGCGCAGGGTGACCACCGTGCCCGGCTGCGTGCCCGCCGGCACCTCGAGCGTCTCCTCGCCGTCGAGGGTGGCCACGCTCACCGTGGCCCCGAGCGCCGCGGCCGGCGCGGCCACGTCCACCACGGTCACGAGATCGCTGCCGTCGCGCAGGAAGCGCTCATCCTCGGCCACCCGGACCAGCACGTAGAGGTCGCCCGACGGTCCGCCCCGCTCGCCCGCGTGGCCGAGGCCGGTGAGCCGGATGCGCTGCTCGTCGGCGATCCCGGGGGGAACGTCCACCTTCAGGGTCTTGCGCACCGCCTTCCGCCCGCGGCCGCCGCAGGTCTCGCAGGGCACGGTGGGGATCTTGCCCTCGCCTCCGCACGCCTCGCAGGCCTGCTCGCGCACCAGCTGCCCGAAGGCGGTGCGCGTCACGGCACGGACGCGCCCCACGCCGTCGCAGCGCGAGCAGGTCTCGATCGGGGTGCCCGGCTCGGCGCGGTTGCCGTGACAGCGCTCGCAGGCGTCCACCAGGTCGTAGGCCACGTCCACGCTGTCTCCGCGGGCGGCCTGCTCGAGGGTGATCTCCACCTCCACCCCCACGTCGCCTCCCTGAACGCGGCCGCCCCCGGCGAAGCCGGCGCTGAAGGGGTCGCCCCCGAAGAAGGCGTCGAAGATGTCGCCGAAGGAGCCGAATCCGTGGGAGGCGGACGAGTAGCCGCGCGACTCCAGCCCCTCGAACCCGTAGCGGTCGTAGGTGGCGCGGCGATCGGGGTCGGAGAGCACCTCGTAGGCCTCGGCCGCCTCCTTGAACTTCTCCTCGGCCTCGGGGTCGTGGCGGTTCACGTCGGGATGCAGCTCGCGCGCCAGCGCACGGAAGGCCTTCTTCACCGCCCGCTCCTCCGCGTCCCGGGGGACGCCGAGCACCTCGTACGGATCGCGCCTCATTCGTCGTATACCTCGGCCACGAAGCGGGACAGCTCGGAGGCGGCCTGGCGCACGGCCATGATCACCCGCGGGTAGTCCATCCGCACCGGGCCGACCACCGATACGGCGCCCAGGTTGCGGCGGGCCAGTCCGTAGTTCGCCCCCACGATGCTGAGCGAGCGCAGCTCGGGCGTGCGGTTCTCCTGCCCGATGTGCAGGTAGACGTTCGGCTCGCCCAGCGACTGGCGCAGCACGCCGAGCAGGGCCCGGCGGTGCTCCAGCACCTCGAGCAGCGACGCCAGCTGGGAGAGCTCCTGAAAGCGATGCTCGGACACGAGCCGCGCCGCGCCCTCCATGAAGAGCGTGCTCTCCGCGGTCTGCTCGAGCTCGGTGAACGCGGGCGTGAGGGTGTCCAGGAACTCCCGCTCGCGGTGGGAGAGCTGGGGGTCGGTCAGGCGGGCGTGCATCGACCGCGACCCCACGTCCAGCCCGCCGAGCGCCTCGTTCAGGTAGCTGGCCGACCAGTCGATCAGCCCCGAGTCCACGGGCCGGTCGTACGAGATCACGCGCTTGGTCACGCCGCCGGTGGACGAGATCACCACCACCATCGCCACCTGGGGCTGCATCAGCAGCACCTCCACGTGCCGGATCGTGGCCGTCTCTATCGGAGGCGCGGTGACGAGCGCGAGCAGGTCCGTGACCTGCGAGAGCTGCTCGGTGGTGGCCCGCATGGCCTCGTCCACCTCGCGGCGCATGTCGGTGAGCTCCACCGACTTGCGCACCACCGGCAGCCGGCCCTCCACGAGCAGCTCGTCCACGTAGAAGCGGTAGCCGCGGTCGGTGGGCACCCGGCCGGCGGAGGTGTGGGGATGCTCGAGGAGCCCCACCTCCTCGAGGCGGGCGAGCTCGGCGCGCACGGTGGACGGCCCCCACGGGATGTCGTCCTGGTCGGCGAGCCACTTCGAGCCCACGGGCTGGTCGAGGGACACGTGCCCCTCCACGACCTTCCGGAGGATGAAGCTCTGACGGGAGGAGATCTCCACGGGTCCATTGTGGCGGGCGCGCACGCCCGCGAACGGGATTCTCGGGGCCGGCCGCGGCGCTCAGCTCGCCCGCAGCTCGGCTTCGGCGTTGCGAATGATGCGGTTTCCGCCCTGCTCGGCCTCGGTGGCCACCACCACGCGCCCGTCCGCCTCCTCCTTGACCTCCCCGGTCACCGAGATCTCCTGCTCGGGGAAGCCCATGCCGCGGAACTGCACCGACAGGCGGCGCAGGCTGCGCGGATCGCCCCCGGCGGCGGCCACGTTCGCACGCGCCACCTGGGCCATCGTGTAGAGGCCGTGGAGGATGTTGCCCGGCAGGCCCACCTGCTTGGCGAACTCGGGGTCGATGTGGATCGGGTTGAAGTCCCCGGACGCGCCCGCGTAGCGGTGGGGCAGGTACTTGTCGGGCGTGACCTTCAGATCCACCTTCACCTCAGACCCCCCGGACGATGTTGGTCCAGGTGCCCCGCACGACCTCCTGGCCGTCCTGATTGAGGGACACCGACTCGAATACGTAGAAGCCCATCCCGCCCTTCTCGCTCACGTCCTTGACGGTGGTCTCCGTGGTGATCACGTCGCCGGCGCACACCGGCTCGCCCCAGACGAACTCCTGCGAGCCGTGCACCATCAGCGGGAAGTTGATGCCCACGTCCGGGTCGAAGATTCCCGGGGCCACCGATCCGGAGGAGTAGACGACGGCGAACATCGGAGGCGCCGGCACGTCGCGAAAGCCGGCCGCCGTGGCCTGCTCGCGATCGAAGTAGACGGGATTGTCCTCGCCCACGGCATAGGCGTACTCGGCGATCTTCTCCTTGCCCACCTCGTACACGAAGGGCGGGTAGGTCTTGCCGATGGCGTCGGTCTTGACGGGCACGGCGGGCCAGTTTAAAGACCGGTCAGGGAGGAGCGCAGCCCGATCGGTGATCGGGCGAGCACCGGACCATGCCTTCCTAAGCGGCGTCGCGGAGGGCCTGCGCCTCGGCCAGCGTCGAGAGCTTCCGGATGGAGGCCTCCTCGATCTGGCGCGTGCGCTCGCGGGTGAGGCCGAACATCTTGGCCACCTGGTCGAGCGTCCGCGGCGCCTCGCCCTCGAGCCCGTAGCGCATGATCAGCACGCGCCGCTCGCGGTAGGGCAGGTTCTCGAGCACCCGGCTGAGCCGCTCGCTGGCGAGCGTCTCGGCGGCCACCTCGAAGGGTGACGGCGCGGTCTCGTCCGGGATCAGCTCGCCGAACTGCGCGGCGTCGGAGTCGTCGCCCACCGGCTTGTCCAGCGACACCAGCGGCTGGGAGGCGCGCAGCAGCATGTCCGCCTCCACCGGGTCGACCCCGGCCAGCGCGGCGATCTCCTCGACGGTGGGGTCGCGGTCCCCGGCGGCCTCGAGCTTGCGCTGGGCGCCGTCGAGCTTCTTGATCACGTTGTCGATGTGGATCGGGATCCGGATCGTGCGGCCCTTGTCCGCGATCGCGCGGGAGATGGCCTGGCGGATCCACCATGTGGCGTAGGTGGAGAACTTGAAGCCCTTGCGGTAGTCGAACTTCTCGACCGCGCGGACCAGGCCGATCGAGCCCTCCTGGATCAGGTCCAGGAAGGGCAGGCCCTGGTTGCGGTAGCGCTTCGCGATCGAGACCACGAGGCGGAGGTTGGCCCGCGTCATGTGGTCCTTGGCCGCGAGGTCGCCGCGCTCGATGCGCTTGGCCAGCGAGATCTCCTCGTCGGCCGTGAGCAGCGGCGTCGCGGCGATGCCGTCGAGCAGCTGCTGGAGAGCGTCGACGGTGGGGTCAGGGGCGGGGGCGATGAGAGTGGTCGACTTCACGGGCGCCAACCTACGACCGCGTCCTAAGGACGAGTTAAATCCTCGGAACGCGGGTCGCAGGCTGAAATCGCTGCATTTGGCTAGGACTTCACGAACGGCTTGACGGCCTTCAGCACGGCGGCCATGTCGAGCGCCTTGTCGAACCCGCCGTCCGTGATCGGGACGCCGTTCAGCTGCCGGATGGCCGCCGCATGGCGAGCCTCCACCTGAACGATGCTTCCCGCGGCCGCGAGGATGTCCTTGGACTTGATCAGCGGACCGGCGCCGTTGTAGGCGCTGACCCCGGTGTCCTCGAACGTCTGGGCCAGCTTCAGGAAGCTCTTCTCGCTCCCGAAGGCCATGCCGAAGTCCACCTTCGGGGCGGCCACCGGCTTGCCGCCGGCCCCCTTGATGGCGGTGGTCAGGGCGTCCACGTGGGCGCTCTCGTTGTCCCGGAGCGTCGTGGCCAGGCTCTTCGCCTCCCCCGACAGTCCCTTCACCTGCTTCAGGGCCGTCGCGTAGAAGGCCTCCTCCAGGTACTCCAGGGTCAGCGCGAAGTTGAGAATCGCCACGTCCCCGCCCCCGTCCTTGGCCAGCGCGCTCGAGACGAACGGGGCGACGGTGCTCGCACCGTAGACCGCGCCCGCCGCCAGCGCGCCGCGCACGATGAAGGACTGGCGGGTCACGCCCTTGATGTCGATGGCCTCCAGCTCAGGGGCCGCCATGGTTGTGTCGTTGCTCATGTGAAGTCTCCTTTGCTCGGACGGTCGCGTCAGACCAGGAACGGCTTGACCTGCGGAAGAACCTGGGCCATGGAGGCCGGCTTCGCGAAGGCGCCGTCGGGGACGATCGTCTTGCCCACCACCGTGTTCAGAGCGGCGGCGTGCCGCCCCTCGACGCTGTGGATGGCGAGGGCGGCGGCCAGGACCTCGGCCGACTTGATGCGCGGGGCCTGCCCGAGGTAGGCGGCGGCGCCGAGGTTCTCCACCACGGCGGCCGTCTCCAGCACCTTCTTCTCTCCACCTTCGATCACCGCGTCGAAGTTGGTCTTGGGGCGCTTCGGAGTGCCGCCGAGCTGCCCGACGGTGCGCGTGAGCGCGTCCACGTGCTCCTGCTCGTTGTCGCGGATCATCTTCGCGACGTCGCCCAGGCCCTTGGTCTTGACCACGCCGGAGTCGATGACCGCGTTGTAGAAGTCGGTCTCCAGGTGCTCGAGCGTCAGCGCGTACTGGACGATCGCGAGGTCGGCGGCGTTCGTCCCGGCGGTGGACTTGGACTTCATCCCGCTCGAGTCCTCGTCGTCGTCCCCGCAGGCGGCGAGGAAGATCGCGAAGGCACTCGCCGCGCCCGCGCCACCCATCATCTTGAAGAAGCGCTTCCGCGACGACGGGTCGGCGGCGAGCTCCTCCATTGCGCCCTTGCGGGCTGATTCGGATTCAGCGGTTTCCATCGTGGATGGAGCCTCCAGTCCCGCCGTGTGGGCGGATCGATGTGCGAGCCGGTCGGTTCCTTCCGACCTGGGACTCCTTCGCTGGTGGGCGCGGATCCGATCACCGAATCTGGCCGATTACAGGGAGAACTCCCCCTATCACGCGAGGTGCGGCGCCAGTTGGCGCGTTCGCGGCTAGCTCTTGGCGAGGAAGTCGCGAACGATCCGGGCCGTCTCGGCCGGCTGCTCCAGCGCCGGCAGATGCCCCGATCCCTTGATCCGTATGCCGCGGGCCCCGGGCACCTCCGCCATCAGGCGATCGGCGATGTCGTGGAAGTCGGCCTTGTCGTTCTCGCCGACCACCACGAGCGTGCGCGCGCGCACCTCCGCCAGCGGGATCGCCTCGGGGAAGATCTCCTCGGAGGCGGCCGTCACCTGAAGCTCGTAGGCACGCTGCTGCATCTCCACCACCCGCTCTCGCAGCGACGGGTCGGTGAGCCAGAAGTCGGCCGTGAGCTCGGCCGCGGCACGAAGATCGCCCTGGTCCACGAGCTCCTCCTCGCGCTGGCCGTAGCTCGCCACCTCGTCCGACCAGGGGTGGTCGGGCAGGGCGGCGTCGAGGAGTATCAGCTCGGTGATCAGGTCGGGACGGCGGGCGGCGAGCTCGAGGCACACGAGCCCACCGTAGGAGGCGCCCACGAGCGACGCCGGTCCCTCGCCGATGGCCGCCTCGAGGTCCGCGGCGTGCGAGAACACGCCCTCGGAGGGCATCGGCGTCTCGCCGAAGCCGCGCATCTCATAGGTCATGGCCCCCGGGAGATCGAAGCCCTCCCACATGCGCGAGTCGCACACGCCGGCGTGGACGAGCACGATCATGCGGGCCGCCCGCGAGTCAGCTGTCGTCCCCGGACAGCTCGAGCACGGCCAGGAAGGCCTCCTGGGGAACCTCGATGCGCCCGACCTGCTTCATGCGCTTCTTGCCCGCCTTCTGTTTCTCGAGCAGCTTGCGCTTGCGCGAGATGTCTCCTCCGTAGCACTTCGCGATCACATCCTTGCGGATGGGCTTGACGGACTCGCGGGCGATGATCTTCGAGCCCACCGCCGCCTGGATCGCCACCTCGAACTGCTGGCGCGGGATCTGCTTGCGCAGGCGCTCGGTGAGCACCCGGCCGGCGTCGTAGGCCTTGTCGCGGTGGACGATCATGGACAGGGCATCCACCGTGTCGCCGGAGAGCAGGATGTCGAGCTTCACCAGCTCGGCGGGCCGCATCCCGAGCACCTCGTAGTCCAGTGAGGCGTAGCCGCGGGTGCGCGACTTCAGCTGGTCGAAGAAGTCGAGCACGATCTCCGCCAGCGGCAGGTCGTAGCGCACCTGCAGGCGGGACTCGGAGAGGTAGCTCATGTCCACGTGCACGCCCCGGCGCTCCTGGCAGAGCTCCATCACGGCGCCCACGTGCTCGCGGGGCAGAGGATCGTGGCCCGGATGCCGGGCTCGAGGATCTCCTCGATGGTGGCCCGGTCGGGCATGTCCGCCGGGGAGTGCACGAGCACCTCGCTGCCGTCGGTGAGCTTCACCTCGTACTCCACCGTCGGCGTCGTGGCCAGGAGCTCCAGGTCGTATTCCCGCTCGAGACGCTCGCGCACGATGTCCATGTGGAGAAGCCCCAGGAACCCGCAGCGGAAGCCGAAGCCGAGGGCCTGGCTGGTCTCCGGCTCCCACGACAGCGCCGCGTCGTTCAGGGCGAGCTTCTCCAGGGCGTCGCGCAGCTCGGGGAAGCGGTCGGTGTCCACCGGGAAGAGGCCGCAGAACACCATCGGCTTGACCTCGCGGTAGCCGGGCAGCGGCTCGGCGGCCGGGCGCGCCTTGGACGTGAGCGTGTCGCCCACGCGCAGCAGGGACACGTCCTTGATGCCGGTGATCAGGTAGCCCACCTCGCCGGCTCGCAGGGTGTCCACGGGGGTCATGTCCGGCGCGAAGAAGCCGAGCTCGTCCACCCCTGCCTCGGTGCCGGTCTGCATGGCCACCACGTCATCGCCCTTGCGCAGCTCGCCGTCCACCACCCGGACGTAGGCCACCACACCGCGGTACTGGTCGAACTCGGAGTCGAAGATGAGCGCCCGCGGCGCCCCCTCGGCGTCGCCGGAGGGAGGAGGCACGCGCTGCACGATCGCCTCGAGCAGCTCCGACACCGCCTCGCCCGTCTTGGCCGAGATGCGGATCACCGAGTCGGGGTCCTCCCCCAGCAGCTCGCCGATCTCGCCCGCCACCCGCTCGGGCTCCGCGCCCGGGAGGTCGATCTTGTTCAGCGCCGGGATCAGCTCCAGTCCGGCATCCACCGCCAGATAGGTGTTGGCCACGGTCTGGGCCTCCACGCCCTGGGAGGCGTCCACCAGAAGCAGTGCCCCGTCGCACGCGGCCAGCGAGCGGGACACCTCGTAGGTGAAGTCCACGTGGCCGGGCGTGTCGATCAGGTGGAGGCGGTAGAGCTTGCCGTCGGCCGCCGTGTACTCCACGCGCACGGCCTGGGCCTTGATGGTGATGCCGCGCTCCCGCTCCAGGTCCATCGAGTCGAGCAGCTGGGGCCGGTGGTCGCGCGGGTGGACCGCACCGGTGACCTCGAGGATGCGGTCGGCCAGCGTGGACTTCCCGTGATCGATGTGGGCGATGATCGAGAAGTTGCGGATATTGGCTGCGGGGCCACTCATTTCCGCTTCGAGGGTAGTGCCGGTCTAGATGCCCACGACCTCGACGCTGCGCGCTTCCGGCTCGCAGAAACGGGCCGTGCGCTCGGCCTCGGCCCGGATCTCGCTCCGCACCGCGCGGCGCACCTCGACGTGCGGGGTCACCACCACCCGCACCGCTGCTCGCGCCGCGCTCGAGCTGCCAGCTGGCGGCCACGCGGCCGTCGACGGTCACGGTCTGGTCGCCGCTGAGCGTCAGGTTCAGCGGCTTCACCTCGGGCGGGATGATCCGTTCCCGGTCGGCGTAGGCCAGCAGGGGCTGGTCCCAGCGGCCGAGCAGGCGCACGGGGAGGGGCGTGGACTCCGGCGGGAGCGGCTGGTCCGGAAGGTCCAGGAGCTCGGCGCCGCGCTCGTCGCGGTAGGTCACGAGCGGCAGGCGCGCCAGGGCCTCGGTGAAGTCCCGCTGGGCCACGCCGGCCCAGGCCGCGATGTCGCGCCGGCCGGCCGGGCCGAACGCCGCGAGGTAGCGCTCCACCACCGTGGTCGCGGCGTCGACGGGATCCGGGAGCGGTCGCGGATCGATCAGGAAGCTCGCGCGCCCGCGGTCGCCCCACGACCCGCCCGGCGGGAGCTGCACCAGCGGCAGCAGCGTGCGGATGAAGACGATGGGCGCCCACGGCTCGTCGGAGACACCCTCGTAGCCCGCCACGCGCTCGCGGATCTCGCCGTTGGTCCGCGGCTCGCTCAGCCACTCGCCGAGCTCGGCGGCCACGCGCTCCTCGTCCAGGCCGGCATGGCGCTTGCGCCACGCCCGCATCCGCGCCTGGCGGGTGAGCTGGGCGTAGGCCGGGTAGTCCTCGCCGGCGACGAGGTGGAGCGTCAGGCGGTTGATGGTGGTCTTCACCACGTCGCGCGCGCCGATCGCCGCCTCGAGCGCTTCACGCGAGAAGCCCTCGAGGCGCGAGGCCAGCGTGATGTACGGCGCGGGCGGGTGCTGCGCCTGGAGCGGGGTGAGGCGGCGGATCGCCTCGGCGGGATCGAGGCGCTGCCGCTCGAGCAGCATCTGCCGCGCGGCCAGCGCCGCCGTCAGCCGCGCGCGGGAAAGCGTCTCCACGCCGCCGTGGCGCCTACGGCCGCCTGCGTGCGCGGAGGAGGTAGTCCACCTGCTCCTGCTTGCGCATGATCATGTGCTCGAGCCGGTGCTCCACCGCCTCCGAGGCGGCCTCCCGGCCGGTGGGCTCGATCGCCGCCTGGAGTGCCTCCAGCGTCTCGCCCTCGGCCTCGATCAGCCGGTCGAGCGCCTTCGCGGGGTCGCGTTCGAAGGTGAACGTCGCCGACTCCACCGTCGGCTCCCCGCCCAGCGCGGTGATCTTCTCCACCAGCCTGCCGTCGTCCTCGAGCTCCGAGAGGGCGTGCCGGCTCAGCTTCTCGGCGTGAGCCTGGTACTCGAGCCCCACCACGCTGCCCGCGGTGACCGAGTACATGAGCACCGAGCGGTGCTGGAGGCGCAGGGCCTCGTTCAGGGCCTTGATCTGGCCCTCTGTGTCCATGGTCTCTTCAGGTGACATGGATGAGTTCTACCCCGAGGGTGCGCCGCGACTCATGAGGAGCCTGCCGGATCTGGCGCGCCTCGGGCACGCGCAGGACCCATACGGCGGCCGCATAGGTCACCACGCCCGCGGTTATGCCGGTGAGCACCGACACGATCTGGGCCGGGAGCGACCGGCCCAGCTCGGCGTCGAGGCCGTACCAGGCGCCGTAGGCGGCCCCGGCCAGCGGCGCGGTGGCCAGGAGCATGCGGGCCGCGGCCCCGAGCGTCCTGCGCCCCTCCACCCCGCCCAGCTCCCCGCGAAGCAGGATCCCCTGCGCGATACACATGGCCATCGTCCCGGCCACCGTGCCCACCACGATGCCGCCGATCCCGAACGGGTCCGTAGAGCGCCGCGGCCAGCACCGCGTTCACCGCGAGGTTGAGCCCGGCCAGCGCCGTGGTGGCCCACGGCCGCTGAAGGCTGAAGAAGGTGCGCGAGTACAGGAGGCTCACCCCCTGGAAGGGCAGCGAGATGGACCACCAGACCATCGCCTGCGACACCAGGTCCGTGGCCTCTCCCCCGAACGCCCCGCGCTGGTAGACGAGCCGGGTGACGGGCACGGCCAGCACCGCCATCAGCACCGCGCTCGGGATCAGCAGCAGGCAGATCTGGCGCACGCCGTTGGCCATGGTCCGGCGCAGGTCGTCCCGCGCGCCGCGCGCGGCCAGGCGCGCGAGCGTGGGGAACAGGATGGTCGCGATCGAGATCGAGAACAGGCCCTGGGGAAGCTGGTAGATCCGGAACGCCTTGTCGATCGCGGCCGGCGCCTCGTCCGACACGAGCGTGCCGAACAGCGAGTTGATGAGCAGGCTGAGGTTGATGAGGCCGAGGGCGATCGTCACCGGCAGCATCAGCTTCAGCACCCGCCACACGTGCTTGTTGCGCCAGTCGAGGCGCAGCGTGAGGTGGCCGCCGCGCCCTCGCAGCCAGGGCAGCGGCAGGGCGAACTGGACCACCGTGCCCACCAGGATCCCGATGGCGTAGGCATAGATCTGGTCGCCCTCCGGGAAGCACCGGCACGAGTCCGACGAGCGCGGCGATGATCACCGCGTTCCAGGCCACCGGCGCGAGCGCGGGCACGCTGAAGTGGTCGAACGAGTTGAGCATGCCCACCACGAGGCCGGAGAGGGCGAGCAGCACGACGATCGGGGCCATCAGGCGGGCCAGGTTCACGGTGAGGTCGCGCAGCGCCGGGTCGTCGTCGAAGCCGGGCGCCAACAGGGCGATCAGCGGCCCGGCGAAGATCACGAACAGCGCCGTGATCGCCCCCAGGACCAGCAGGATCAGGAAGAAGAGCGTGGACGCCACCCGGAACGCCTCCTTGCGCTCTCCCTTCTCCAGCAGCTCGGTGAAGACGGGCACGAACGCGCCCTGCAGGGCGGAGTCGGCCACCAGGGCGCGGATCAGGTTGGGCACCTGGAAGGCGATCGTGAACGCCGACATCGCGCCGCTGACCCCGAAGTAGCGTGCGGCCACCACCTCGCGCACCAGGCCCAGAACGCGCGACAGGCCCGTCGCGAACGAGAAGAAGGCGGTGTTGCGGGCAAGCCGCCCGGCCCGGGCGCGCGGCGCTTGCGCGCCGGAGGCCTCCGGGGGGCCCGGCCGCTCGGAGGCGTCGGTCGGCATGGGACGGGCGCTACACTAGGCGCCCGCCGCGTCCCTGGACGGTCGCGGCGTCCGTACGTCTATGGCCAACATCGCATCACAAGAAAAGCGGATCCACCGGGCGGAGCGCGAGCGCGTGGAGAATCGCCGCCGCACCTCGCAGGTGAAGACGTGGCTCAGGCGCCTCGAGGCGGCCGTCGAAGAAGGCGACGCCGCACGCGCCGACGAGGAGCTGCGCGGGCTCGTTTCCCGGGTCGACCGCGCCGTGAAGTCGGGCGCGCTGCATCGCAACGCCGGCGCCCGCCGCAAGGCCCGCGCCGCCCGCGTGCGCGCCCGCCTCTCCGCCTGACCCCGCGCCTACTGACGGTTGGGGGTGGCGCGCCGACACCCCGGCGGTTTAGGGTCTCGCTCGCATGTCGTCCGACCCCTCCTCCGCCCCGGGGGTCTCCCGCAGGGAGTTCCTCGAGCGCACCGCCATGGCGGCCGGCGCCGCCGGGGCCGTGGGCATCCCCACGGAGCTGCTCGTGGCCCAGGCCGCCAAGGCGGCCGCCAACGGACCTGCCGGCGCCGCGCAACGTCCCGATCGACCACTTCGTCCTGCTGATGATGGAGAACCGGTCGTTCGACCACTACTTCGGGTGGCTCAACGGACAGGCGGACGGCGTCCTGAACCAGCGCTTCCCCGACCCCGACGGGCAAGCTGGTGCGCACCCGGCCCGCGGCCTCGCTGGGCACCGGTGGCGTGCAGTTCAAGGGATGCGGCCACCCCGATCCCGGTCACGGCTGGAACTCGGGCCGCGCCCAGCTTCTCGGCGGCTTCCTGGCCGAGGGCAGCGGCAACGACGAGTTCGCGCTCAGCTACTACCGCCGGGGCGAGCTCGGCTTCATTCACGAGGCCGCGCGCCAGTACACGCTCTACGACCGCTACTTCTGCTCGATCCTGGCCGGCACCTGGCCGAACCGCTACTACAAGTGGTCGGGGCAGTCCGGCGGGGTGATGAACAACAGCATCGCGCCGGGCGGCAACAACTGGGAGACCATCTTCGACCGCGCCGCTGGCCCACGGCCTGACCGTGCGCTACTACTACTCGGACCTGCCCTTCGGGGCGCTCTGGGGGGCCCGCTCCACCCCCTGGCTGGCTCCGATCTCGCAGTACTACACGGACGCCGCAGCCGGCAAGCTGCCGAACATCGCCATCGTGGACCCGGCGTTCAAGGACGGGAGCGGCGGCGACGGGCTCTCCGCGGACGAGCATCCGCTCGGCGACGTGCGGCTGGGTCAGGCGTTCCAGGCCGACGTGGTGAACTCGTTCGTCACCTCGCCCAACTACCGGCGCGGCGCGCTGTTCCTCATCTACGACGAGTGGGGCGGGTTCTTCGACCACGTGAAGCCGCCCAAGGTGCCGGACGATCGCGCGAGCACCGACCTCTACCAGGACTTCGGCCAGATGGGCTTCCGGATCCCGGCCGTGGCCATCTCGCCCTGGTCGCGCAACAACAGGGCCGACCGCGGCAAGTTCGGAATCGGGTTCAACGAGCACTGGCGGGTGGACCACGGGCGCTACGGCCACGAGTCCATCCTGAGCTTCCTCAGCTACCGCTTCCAGCTCGGCTTCCTCACCAAGCGCCACCAGACGGCCAACAACATCGGGCGCGGATTCAACTGGCGGCATCCGAACTTCGATCCTCCCCAGCTGCCCGACCCGCCGGCGATCCTGACCCAGCCGTGCGCGTTGGGCGGTGGCGACGTGCTGGACTCGCAGGAGGCGCACGCAGAGCGACCTGGCCGCCCTCGAGGACTACGCCGACCGGCACAACGTGAAGGTCTACGACGCCAAGCCGTCGAACATCTTCACCAAGCCGGACACGGTCAAGAAGGCGCTGCAGGCCGCACCCTGAGGGCCCGCCGGGCGGGCCCGGGCGCCCATCTATAGTCGCCGCCCATGGAGACCCGACTGCTGATCGGGGGCGAGCAGGCCGAGGGAGGCGGGGCCGCCCTGGCCGTGGAGAACCCGGCCACCGAGGAGACCATCGCCCAGGTCCCCGCCGCCGCACCGGAGGACGTGGACGCGGCCGTGGCCGCCGCGTCCGAGGCGGCCCCGCGGTGGGCGTCCATCCCGGCGGTCGAGCGGGCGGAGCTCCTCCACGAGGTGGCCGCTCGCCTGCGGGCCCGCACCGACGAGCTGGCCCGGGTGATGACGCTCGAGGGCGGCAAGCCGCTGGTGGAGAACTCCGACGAGGTGGGCTGGACGGCGGCGGCCTTCGACTACTACGCCGAGATGGGACGCAACTTCGCCGGCCGGGTGATCCCCTCGATCGAGTCCACCCAGCTCGCGCTGGTGGTGAAGGAGCCGATCGGCGTGTGGGGGTGCATCGTGCCCTGGAACTACCCCCTGCTGCTGCTCGGGTGGAAGCTGGCCCCCGCGCTCGCCGCGGGGAACTCGGTGGTGGCCAAGCCCTCGGAGATCACCCCGCTCTCCACGCTGATGCTCGCCTCGTGCTTCGACCACCTGCCGCCGGGCGCCTTCAACGTGGTGGCCGGGCGCGGGCGACGTGGGCGAGGCGATCGTGCGCGATCCGCGCGTGGCCGGGGTGGCCTTCACCGGATCGGTGGCCACCGGCAAGCGGGTGGCGGCGATGTGCGCCGAGCGCGTGGCGCGGATGAACCTCGAGATGGGCGGCAAGGATCCGTTCATCGTCTGCGCCGACGTGGCCGGCGACGTGGGCGTGGCGGCCCGGGGCGGCGCCTGGGCGGCGTACCTGAACGCCGGGCAGGTGTGCACCTCGGCCGAGCGCTTCTACGTGGCGCGCGAGGTGTACGACGACTTCGTCGAGGCGTTCGTGGAGGAGGCGCGCGGACTGCGGGTGGGCGATCCGATGGCGGACGACACCGACGTGGGCCCGATGGTCTCCGCGACCCAGCGGGCGAAGGTCGAGGCCCAGGTGGAATCGGCGGTGTCGGCGGGCGCCGAGCTCGTGGTGGGCGGCGGGCGCGCCGGGCAGGAGCGGGGCCACTTCTTCGCCCCCGCCGTGGTCACGGGTGCGCCGGCGGAGACCGACCTGCTGCGGGAGGAGACCTTCGGCCCCGTGGCCCCGATCGTGCCGGTGGACTCGCTGGACGAGGCCATCGCCCTGGCCAACGGCACGCCCTACGGGCTGGGCGCGAACGTGTACACGAGGGATCTCGAGACCGCGGTGCGCTGCATGCGTGAGATCAAGGCCGGAACGGTGTGGATCAACGATCCGCTCACCGACAACGACGCCGGGCCCTTCGGCGGGATGAAGCAGTCGGGGCTGGGGCGCGAGCTGGGCCAGGAGGGCCTCGAGGCCTTCCAGGACACCAAGCACGTGCAC
Organism: uncultured Thermoleophilaceae bacterium; assembly: GCA_963752455.1. Taxonomy (GTDB): domain Bacteria; phylum Actinomycetota; class Thermoleophilia; order Solirubrobacterales; family Thermoleophilaceae; genus JACVRW01. The sequence goes on along the minus strand of CAVVYE010000008.1, from coordinate 100,346 downwards.
ATCGAGACCAAGATCGCGCCCAAGGAGTGGTGGTACCCGTATCGAGTGCTCCGGTGCTCGCCCGATCACCGATCGGGCTGCGCTGCGCTCCCTATGTCGCCGAGCTCTTTCGCTCAGGCGGCGCGCGAGAGCGCGAGCGTGAAGGCCGTGCCCTCGTCCAGCTGAACCTCGCCGCCGCCGCGCATGCCCACCTCGAGGTCGGCGAAGACCTCGAGCGCCCGCTCGAGCGCCTGACGATCGGCATTCCGGGCGCGCGCCACCGTGCGCTTGGCCAGCCAGGGCGGCATGCCGAGCGACCCGGCCACCTTCTGCTCCGGCATGCCCGCCTCGATCAGCGAGGCCGCGCGATGGACCTCCCGAAGCCGCCGCACGATCGGGTACACGAGCCGCCCGGCACGCTCGCCGTGGGCCTCGAGCTGCTCGGCCAGAGCCAGGCAGCGGCGCAGGTCGCCCGGCCACGAGAGCGTCGGCGAGGTCGTACGCCTGGGGGGTGCCGTCCCCCGACGCGAGCTCGTCCACCTCCTCCACCCCGGCGCTCGTGGAGGGGTGAAGCGCGATCGACATCTTCTCCAGCTCGCGCGACAGCCGCTGCTGGCTGGTGCCGACTCGCGAGACGAGCTCCTTGGCCGCCTCGGAGTCGAGCCTGAGGCCCAGCTCGAGCGCCCGCTCCACCGCCCACTTGGGGAGCTCCCAGGCCTTGGGAGCGGCGCAGTCGCGCACCTCCCCGCCGGCCTTCTCCACCGCCGAGCGCAGCGCCTTGAGCGGCTTTCCCCTCACGATCAGGACCAGGACGATGTCCGGCGGAAGGTCGGCCAGCGCGGCCTCGAGCGGCTTCAGGTCGCCGGCCTTCCAGCATCCGGCGTCGTCCACCAGCAGGTAGCGCACCCCCGGGTCGAAGGTGAGCGCCGACAGCGCGCGTGGACACCACCTCGGGATCGGTCGCGCGGGCGTCGAACACCTCGAGCCCGCCGGGGCCGTGCTCCTCCTCCGCCCTCCGGCGCACACGTCCGCGCCAGGAGTCGATCTTGGCGTCGTCGTCGCCGGAGACGAGGTAGGCGGGCTTCAGCGGGGCCACGGCCTCGCAGTCTAGGTGCGGGCCCCGCCGTCTTCGGCCCGGCGCTCAGCGCTCGGTGTGGACCCGCATCTCGCCGTCCTCCACGGTGAGGCTCACCGTGCCGTCGCGGTCGGTCCGGTAGGTCCGCGCCCCGGCCGTGCCTGAGCGCACGGAGGGTGGGCGGGGTCGGGTGGCCGTAGGTGTTGCCCTCCCCCACCTCGATCGCCGCCACCTCGGGCCGGAGGCGGGCCAGCACCTCCGGGAGTCCCGGGTCCGCGCTGCCGTGGTGCGGCACCTTCATCGCGTCCACGTCGGGCAGCGTGAGCGGCAGCAGCGCCACGCTCTCGGCGTCGGCCGAGAGGAGAAGGTGGAACCCGCCGCTGCTGATGACGGCCACCACGCCGCGCGGATTCGGGTCCTCCGGCGGCGGCCCCGGCGGCCGTGGCCGCGGGAGACAGCACGCGCACGCTCACCCCGCCGGCGGAGAAGGCGGTGCCCGCCCGGGCGGTGACCCGCCGGACGCCCAGGCGGTCGGCCTCCGCTTCCGCCGCCCTGAAGCCCGCGGTCGCGGGTGCCGTCTCCGCCGTCGAAGAACACGTCCACCGGGAAGTGGTCCAGAACGTCCACCAGCCCGCCGTGATGGTCCCGCGAGGGGTGGGTGGCCACCACCGCGGCAAGGCGGCGCACCCCGGCCCTCCGCAGGAGGCGCCAGGCGGCCGCCTCGGGCGGGCCCGGCGTCGAACAGGATCGCCGCCCCGCTCGGATCCTGGATCAGCGTGGCGTCGCCCTGGCCCACGTCCAGGAAGCGAACGGTGAACGAATGCGGAGGCCGCGGCGGAGCGAGCAGATGCCCCAGGACCAGCACGAGTGCGGCGCCGGCAACCGCGGCCACCGACGCACGCCTTGCTCGCGGCAGCCGGCGCCACGAGCCCGCCGCCTCCTGGGCCCGGTCCTCCGCGCGGCGGAGGAGCAGTGAGGCCACCGCCCACCCCGCGAGCAGCAGCGCGTACGCCGGCAGGAGCGCCGCGGGAGAGCGCAGCGGCGGCGTGACCACTCCCCCGGGCACGTCGGCGAACGCCCGGGCCACCCACGAGAGGTAGCCGAGGGGCACGCCGGCCACCCAGCCGAGGACGGATGCCACCGCCTCCGCGGGCGCCGCCGCCGGCGGGCCGAGCGCCGCGAGCTGGCCCACCGCGGCCTTGGCCATTCCCAGCCACATGACCGGCGCCACCGCCGGCAGCGCCAGCAGGTTCGCCGGCAGCCCCGCCAGCGGCACCCGGCCGAAGTGGAGCGCCAGCAGCGGCGCCGTGGCCACCGTGGCGGCGACGCTCATCGCCGTGCCGTCCACCGCCGCGCGCGATGCCGCCACGCGGACAGGCCCCCGCGCCCGGGCGGCGGCGGGTCCGGGCCGCAGCGCCTCCAGCGCCGCGGCCATCCCGCCGCCGGAGCGGCGGTGCGAGCACGATGATCCCGGCGACCGCCGCGAACGAGAGCTGCCATCCCGGATCGGCCGCCGCCCTCGGGTTGGCGGCGAGCGTGACCACGGCCGCGAGCAGCAGCGCGTAGGCGCCGGAGCCCGGGCGTGACGCCGCCGTGGCCGCGATCCCCGCGGCGCCCATCACGCCCGCGCGCTGGAGTGCCGGACCCGCTCCGGCGAGAGGCACGTACGCGGCCACCAGGAGCAGAAGGCCGAGCAGCCTCGCCCGCGCGCCGAGGCCGGCCAGCGCCAGAACGGGAAGGGCGAGCGCCGCCAGCAGCACCACGTTCTGTCCCGAGACGGCGAGCAGGTGAGCGAGGCCGCTGTCGCGGAAGTCCTCGCGCACGCCCGGGTCGATCCGCTCGTCCTCGCCCAGCACCATGCCGCGCAGAAGCTCGGCCCCGGCCGGGTCCAGGCCCGCCTTCACCGCCGTCTCCGCGCGGCGCCGCGCCGCATCCAGCGCTCCGGGCAGGCCGCCGCGCCGGCGGCCGTCGACGCGGGCCGTGCGCACGTAGAGCTCGGCCGCGGCGGAGCCACCGGCTCGGCGCCGTCGGCCCAAGCGCTCCTGAGGGTGCCCGTGATCGAGAGCCCCTCGCCCACGCCGGCGCGCGGCGGCAACGGCGCCCACTGCGAGGCCCGGGCGAGGAGGCGCACCCCGCGCAGCGGTCCCGACGCCACCGTGACCTCGGCCGACGACCCGAACCTGCCCGGACGGACCGGCGTGGCCAGCCAGGCCCGCACGCTCACGGAACGACCGTCGCGCACCCGCCCCGCCGGGGCATCGATCGCCGCCAGCCGAAGATCCCCGGCCGCGGCCCCGCCGAGCACCAGCACCGCCGCGAGAGCACCCGCCTTCGGAGCCCGGGCCACCGCCCAGAGGCCGCAGCCCAATCCAGCCGCCACCCCGGCCACGGGAGCCTCTGGATGGGAGGCGAGCGCGAGCCCGAGGGCCAGCGCCGCCATCGCCACGTGCCAGGGACGGTCGCGCAGCGCGTTCATCGGGCGTCACGGCTGAAGGCCCTCGCGAAGGGTGGCGAGCCGCTTCTCGCCGATCCCGTCCACCTCGCCCAGCTCGGTGAGCGACGAGAATCCGCCGTGCTGGGCGCGGTACTCCACGATGCGCTGCGCCAGGGTGGGACCGATCCCATCGAGCGCGTCGAGCTGGTCCAGCGTGGCGCTCCCGAGGCTCACCCGTCGCCGCGGGCGCCGCCGTGGACGCACTCGCGCCCGCGCCGGCAGCCGGTGCGCGGCCGCGCACCGGCACCACCACCTGCTGGCCGTCCACCACCCTCGCCGCCAGGTTCAGCCCATTCGTGTCCGCGCGACCCGTGGCGCCCCCGGCGAGCCTCACCGCAGCGGCCACGCGGGCGCCCGCGGGGACGTGGACGAGACCGGGGCGGAGAACCGCTCCGGCCACATGCACGAGTACGCCCGGGGGCCGGCGGGCGGAAGCCGCGGCGCCCGACGCCCCGCCGCTGTCTCCGGCGATCCTGACCGGGGTCGCGGCCTCCCCGCCGTGGTCCACGATGCGCATGAGCGCGAGCACCCCGAGCACCGCCGCGACGGCCCAGAGGGCGAGCGTTCCGATGGAGCGATCGGTCATGCGGCGACCGTATGGAGCGGCGGCGCACGTGTGGGTTACGAGCGTGACGCCGAGGTGAGAAAGGGCGCTCAGCGCACCTCGAAGCCCGGCAGGCCCTCCGGCGGCTCCTCCTCGACCGCGACGCTCTCCACGCGAGCGCCGCGCGGTCCGCGCCGGCACAGCTCGACCATCGCCTCGACGTCGTTCCCCGGACCCTCGAACACCGCCTCCACCGCGCCGTCGTCCCGGTTGCGCACCCACCCGGCCACGCCGCGGCGCTCCGCCTCGCGACGGATGGTGTCGCGGAAGAACACGCCCTGGACGTGGCCGTGCACGATCACGCGGCGGCGAGCCGGCTCGCTCATACTCCGCAGGCGTTCACGAGGAAAGGGAGGCTCTCGACATGGAAGCGGACGAGGAAACCGGCTGGGGCGTCGACTCCGAGTATGGACGGCTGCTCGACGTCCTGCTGTGCCCCCCCGACAACTTCCGCTGGCTGCCCACGAGCGCCATATCGCGGGCGACGATCGACTCCGGCCTCGCCTTCGACCACGACGCGGCCGTGCGCCAGCACGCCGAGATGGTGTCCGTGTACGAGGAGAACGGGGTGCGCGTTCACCTTCTCGAGCCCGATCCGGCCCTGCCGTACCAGGTGTTCGCGCGCGACTCGAGCATCAACGTCCCCGACGGGCCGATCGTGACCCAGCCCGCCCAGTGGTGGCGGCGGGGCGAATATGCGCCGGTCATCCGCTTCTACCAGGGACAGGGGATCCCGATCAGGGAGATGGTGACCGCAGGATCGTTCGAGGGCGGGGACTTCATGATCGTCGAGCCCGGCGTGGCCGCCATCGGCACGGGCGAGGAGCGCACTCAGGAGCAGGCGGCGCGCCAGGTCGCGGGCTGGCTCGAGGCCGAGGGCTGGGAGGTGCGCGTGGAGCGGATACCTCCGCATTTCCTGCACATCGACGTGCTCGCGTGCATGCTCGGCGAGAAGCTGGCCGCGGTGTGCGTGGAGCAGGCCTCCACCGGCTTCGTGCGCTGGCTCGAGGAGAAGGGCGTGCAGATCGTGCCCGTCTCGCTGGCCGCCGCGCTCAAGCTCGGGGTGAACGGGGTCTGCCTCGGCGGCGACCGGGTCCTGTCCACCGCCGAGTCGAGGGACCTCAACGAGCGCCTCCGCGCCCTCGGCCTGACCGTCTACGACCCCGAGCTGTCGGCCTTCACGCTCGGCGGCGGCGGCGCGCACTGCCTGATGCAGGCCATCCGGCGCGAGCGCGTGGGCTGATGCCGGTCGACCCCCGGCGGGTCATCGCGGACCTCCGGGAGCTCGACCGCCTGACCGGCGGCCCCGGCGGCGCGCGCCGGGTGTGCTGGACCGCGGAGTGGGAGGAGGCCCGGGACTTCCTGCGCGGCCGCCTCGCGGCCATCGACGGGGTGACGGTGGAGCGCGACGAGGCGGCCAACCTCTGGGCCCGGCTGCCGGGCGAGCGTGAGGGGAGCGTCGCCGTGGGATCGCACATCGACTCCGTGCCCGGGGGCGGCTGGCTCGACGGCGCCCTCGGCGTGATGGCGGCGCTGGAGGTGCTGCGCGTGGCCGCGGACGAGCGCCCGCCCCACGGCGTGACCCTGGTGGACTTCGCCGACGAGGAGGGGGCGCGCTTCGGGCGCAGCCTCTTCGGCAGCTCGGCCGTGGCCGGGACGCTCGATCCCGACGTCCCTGGACGGCCTGAGCGATGCCGGCGGGGTGGCCATCGCCACCGCGCTTGCCGAGCACGGCGTGGACCTGGGCTCCATCGCCGGCGCCGCCGCGGCGCCGCGAGGGCCTCCTGCGCCTACCTGGAGCTGCACATCGAGCAGGGCCCGGTGCTCGACCGGGAGGGCGTGTCCGTGGCCGCGGTGAGCGGAACGGCCGGGGTGGAGCGACACCGCTTCACGTTCCGCGGTCAGGCCGCGCACGCGGGAACGACCCCCATGGACATGCGCCGCGACGCCGGCTCTGGCCGCCGCGGCGACGGCGCTGGCGGTGGAGGGCATTGCCGGCGCACACGGTGGCGTGGGCACCACCGGGGTGCTGCGGCTGGCGCCCGGCATCCCCACGGCGGTGGCCGGCGACGCCGAGATCGTGGTGGACCTGCGCCACCCCGAGACGGGCCCGCTCGCCGCGATGCTTGCCGAGACCCGCGCGGCCGCGAGCGGTGCGGCGGCGGAGCGCGAATGCGAGCTGGAGGAGTCCGAGATCTGGCGGATCGAGCCGATCGCCTTCGACCCGCGCCTCGTGGCCGCCGCGCGCGAGGAATCGGGAACCGAGCCGGGTGCTGGCGAGCGGAGCCCTGCACGACGCGGCCGAGATGGCCCGTCACATGCCGGTGGCGATGATCTTCGCGCCGTCGATCGGCGGGATCAGCCACGCGCAGGAGGAGGACACGCGCGAGGAGGACCTCGAGCGGGCGATCGAGGCCTTCGGCCGCCTGGCTCTGAGCACCGCCCGCGGCGAGATTCTCTAGCGCTCGACGGCCACGCGCAGCGTCTCCAGCCGGCGGTCGCTGGCCCCGCGCAGGCTGCCGCCGTGGTCGAGCGCCTGGCGGATGTAGTCGAGCGTCTCGGCGGTGAGCCGCTCGCCCGGCAGCACGTTGGGGATGCCGGGCGGATAGGCGGCCAGCGATTCCGCCGCCACCCGGCCCACGGCCTCGCGGGCGGGAACCACCTCCTGGGGCCCGAGGAAGGCCTCGCGCGGAGTCATCGCGAGCTCGCCCCAGGGCGGCGGCGCGGCGAACGCCTCGTCCAGGCGGTCCTCGGGGCTCTCGCTCAGGGTCTCCACGCACGTGGCGCAGGGCCACCATGAGACGGGCGGCGCCCGCCGTGGCGTCCTCGCCGATGCCGAACACCGCCACCATCACGTTCTCGCCCGCCAGCTCCAGATTCACGTCGTCGCGCTCGCGCACGATCCGGGCCAGCTCGTAGCCGCTGTGCCCCGTGCCGCGGACGTCGATCACCAGCCGCAGCGGGTCGTAGGCGAACACGCCCGGGGCCCCGGCCAGCCGCTCGTCGAGCACGTCGAGCCCGGGGATCTCGCGCACCGCGTCGCGGGCGAGGGCCAGCGCCCGGAGCGTCTCCGAGAGGAGCTCGCGTCCGTGCACGGCGGCGAGGCGCCGGGCCGCGTCCAGCGACCCGCTGAGGAGCGAGCTCGGGCTGGTGGACTCGATCAGGGTGATGCAGCGGTCCACCACGTCCTCGTCCATCAGATCGCCGTGGCCGAGGTGGATCATGGCCGACTGGGTGAGGCTGCCCACGATCTTGTGGGTGCTCGAGATCACCAGGTCGGCGCCCAGGGCGAGCGCGTGGCGCGGCAGGTCCTCGTGGAAGGCGAGGTGCGCTCCCCAGGACTCGTCCACCACCAGCGGCACGCCGTGGGAGTGCGCCACCTCGAGCAGCGCGGCCACGTCGGCCATCGCGCCGAAGTAGGTGGGAGACACGACCGTCGCGCCCACGGCGTCCGGGGTCTCCCGGAGGGCCAGGTCGAGCGCCTCCGGCGTCATGCAGTGGGCCACGTACAGCTTGGGGTCGAGCTCCGGCGCCACGAACGTCGGGCCGCAGCCCGGAGACCACCAGCGCGTCGATGGTGCTCGAGTGCGCATTGCGCTGGACCACCACCGACCGCCCCCGGTGCGCGAGCGCGAGCAGCGCCACGTGGTTGCCCTGCGAGGCCCCGTTCACCATGAACCAGGTGCGGCGCGCCCCCCAGGCCTCCGCGGCCAGGTCCTGCGCCTGCTGGAACGGCGTGGGCTCCTCGCCCACGTCGATGCCGTACGTGAGCGCCGGGATGTCGAGTGCCAGGGCGCCCGGGCCGAGGGCCTCGCGCAGCGCGGGGTCGGCGCCGGGCCCGCCCTTGTGGCCCGGCACGTGGAAGCGCCCCGGGTCGCGGGCCGCGTAGGCGCGGAGCGCGTCGAGGTAGGGCGTGGCGGACTGCGGCGCGGGCGGCATCCGGGCGAGTCTAGGAAACGGCGGCCAGGGCGGCGGCCGCGGCTCCGGCGGGGTCGTCCGCCTGCACGACGCCGGAGATGTCCCAGCTTTCGAGCCCGATCACCGTCTTGCCCGCCTTGAGGGCCAGCGCCACCTCGGACAGCGTGCCGTAGCCGCCGCCCACCGCCACCAGCGCGTCGGCGGCCCTGACCACGAGGGCGTTGCGGGCCTCGCCCAGCCCGGTGGCGAGGGCCACGTCCACCCAGGCGTTGGCCTCCGCGCGGTCCGAGCCGGGCAGGATCCCCACCGTGGTGCCGCCCGCTTCCTTCGCGCCCCGGCACGCGGCCTCCATCACGCCGCCGCGGCCGCCGCGTGACCACCACCGCCCCGCGCCGAGCCAGCTCCGCGCCCACCGCCTCGGCCTCCGCGGCCAGGCGCGCGCCGGCGTCGTGCGCGCCGACCACCGCCACGTAGGGAGCCGGGTCAGGACTCCTCGGCGTCGGTGCCGGTCTGCCTGACGGTCTCGGCCTCGGACGCGCGGCGGCTCGCGGCGGCGCACGTCCACCGCCAGAGAGATCCGGGTGCCCGCCACCAGCGAGCCGGCGGTCATCAGCACCGCCCCGCCCAGCGCGAGCCAGCTGCCCACGGCGTGCCCCGGCCCGCCCTCGCCGACCACGAGCGGCGGGTCGTTCACCAGCTGCGACGCCACGATCACGAGCGCCACCAGCGACGAGCGGCAGCGCGTGACCGGCGACGACGGTGCGCGGGCACCCGAAGGTCGGCCTGCTCGGCCAGCGCCAGCAGCGTGGCCAGGGACAGCGCCACCAGCAGCAGGTCCAGCACCTCGAAGGCGGTGAAGCCGGTCACGCCGTCGTACCAGTCCACGAACAGGCTCGCGATCACGATCAGCGCGCCCACCGCCCCGACCAGCGGCCCGAGCGGCACGCGGCGCTCCACCGCGGCTCATCGGACCACGAAGTTCACGAGCTTGCCCGGCACCACCACGGCCTTCACGATCTGCTTCCCGTTCAGGCGGGCGTCCAGCTTGTCGGAGCCGCGCGCGATCTCCTCGAGCTCGGACTCGGAGGCCTCGGCCGGAGCCGCGACGCGGTCCACCAGCTTGCCGTTGAGCTGCACCACCAGCTGGATCTCCTCGGTGACGAGCAGCGCCGGGTCGGCCTCGCGGCCAGGGCTCCTCCCACACCCGGCGGCCGGTGAGCAGCTCGTACACCTCGCTCGACAGGTGCGGCGCGAACGGGAACAGCAGCGAGGCGGCGGTGGCCACGGCGAAGCGCATCGCCTCCGGGGACTCGCTCTCGCGGCCGCGGTAGATGTCGTTGACCAGCTCCATCACGGCCGCGATCGCCGTGTTGAAGGAGAACCGGCCGGTCATGTCGCGCGTGACCTTGTCGATCGCCCAGTGCGCCTTGCGCACGAGCGGCGTGGCCTCCGCGGGGCCGCCACGCCCGACGGCGTCTGCCGGAGCCACCTCCGCGGCGATCGTCCACAGCCGCGACAGGAAGCGGCTCACGCCGCCCACGCCCTCGTCCTGCCAGTCGGCGTCGTGCTCGGGCGGGCCGATGAACAGGATGTAGCAGCGCGCGGTGTCCGCGCCGTGGCGCTCCACGAGGTCCTGAGGAGACACGGCGTTGCCCTTGGACTTGGACATCTTCGCCCCGTCGCGGGTGATCATGCCCTGGGTGAAGAGGTGCGCGAACGGCTCGTTCGCGCCCAGCAGGTCCAGGTCGTTCAGCGCCTTGACGAAGAAGCGCGCGTAGAGCAGGTGCAGGATCGCGTGCTCCACGCCGCCGATGTACTGGTCCACCGGCATCCAGGAGTCCACGACCTCGCGATCCCAGGCGCGCCTGGTCGTTGTGCGGATCGCAGTAGCGCAGGAAGTACCAGGAGGAGTCGACGAAGGTGTCCATCGTGTCGGTCTCGCGCCGCGCCGGCCCGCCGCACTTCGGGCAGGTGGTGGCCACCCAGTCCTCCGCCGCCGCCAGGGGAGACCGGCCCTTGGGCGCGTAGTCCTCGACCTCGGGCAGCCTCACCGGAAGCTGGTCGTCCGGCACCGGCACCATCCCGTCGCGCTCGCAGTACACGATCGGGATCGGGCAGCCCCAGTAGCGCTGCCGCGAGAGCAGCCAGTCGCGCAGCCGGTAGCTCACCGCGCGCTTCCCCTTGCCCTCCGACTCGAGCCAGTCCACGATCGCCTCGTAGGCCTCGCGGTTGTTCATCCCGTCGAAGCGGCCCGAGTTGACGAGCGGCCCGTCATCGGTGCAGGGCAGGTCCCCGCAGTCGACGACACGGCGGATCTCCAGGCCGAACCTCTGGGCGAACTCGTGGTCGCGCGTGTCGTGCGCGGGCACGGCCATCACGGCCCCGGTGCCGTACTCCATCAGCACGTAGTCCGCCACGAACACCGGGATCTGCTCGCCGTTCACCGGATTGGTCACGGTGCGCCCGAGCGGCACGCCGGTCTTCTCCTTGTGCTCGTCGCCGCGATCCTCGGCCGACTCCGTGATCGCCCGGTTCACGTACTCGCGCACCTCGGGGCTGTCGCGCAGCCGCAGGACGTCCGGGATGCTCGGGCGCCAGGACGAAGAAGGTCGCGCCGAAGAGCGTGTCGGGCCGGGTGGTGAACACCGGGAAGTCGATGTCCAGCTCCTCGCAGCGGAAGGTCACCTCGGCGCCCTCGGAGCGGCCGATCCAGTTCTCCTGCATGGCCACCACGTTGCGCGGCCAGTCGATCTCGCGCATGTCGTCGAGCAGGCGGTCGGCGTACTCGGTGATGCGGAAGAACCACTGCTCGAGCTGGCGCACCTCGACCAGGTGGCCGCAGCGCTCGCAGCGCCCGTCGATCACCTGCTCGTTGGCCAGGACGGTCTGGTCGTTGGGGCACCACTTGACCGCGGCCTCCTTGCGGTAGGCGAGCCCGCGCTCGAACAGGCGCAGGAAGATCCACTGGGTCCAGCGGTAGTACTCGGGCTGGTGCGTGCCGAACTCGCGCGTCCAGTCGATCGAGATGCCCCACTCGCGGAACTGCTTCCGGAACGCGCGGATCGACTCCTCGGTGGACTCGCGCGGGTGGCCTGCCCGGTCTTGATCGCGTGGTTCTCGGCGGGCAGGCCGAAGGCGTCGTAGCCCATCGGGTGCAGGACCCGGTGGCCGTTGCGGCGCCGGAAGTGGGCCACGGCGTCGCCCACGGAGTAGGTCTTCAGGTGGCCGATGTGCGGCTCGCCCGACGGGTAGGGCAGCATCTCGAGCACGTAGGACTTGGGCCGCTCGTCCGGGTCGTTCGACACCTCCCAGGTGTGCTCGTCCGCCCACACGCGCTGCCACTTCGCCTCGATGGCCCTCGGGTCGTAGCGCTGGTCCGCCATGGCCGATGAGGGTATCCGCCGCTCTGGCACACTGCCCGCGTGGCCGCACCCGACCCGAGCGAGTTCGCCTCCCGCCGGCTGGCGCTCGAGGCCACCGAGATCGCCTACCTGCGGGAGGGCGAGGGCGGCCGGCCGCTGCTCCTGATCCACGGCTGGCCGGAGACGATGCGCATCTGGTGGCGCAACGTGGCGCCGCTGGCCGAGGCCGGCTTCGAGGTGATCGTGCCCGACCTGCGCGGCTTCGGCGACTCCGGCCTGGCCGCCGACGACCGCTACGACGCCGCCGCGCACGCGCGCGACATGGAGGCCCTGGTGAGGGGCGAGCTGGGCCACGAGCGGGTGACGGTCTGCGCCGGCGACCTGGGCGGCGTGGTGGCGCAGGACCTGTCGCTGCGCTTCGAGGGGCTCGTGGACCGCCTGGTTCTCTTCAACACGATCCCGCCCGTGCTGCCCGACGGGCCGCGCGAGGTGCCGCGCGAGGTGCGCATGGCGGCCGACTACTTCCTGCGCCACGCCCGGGACGCCGACGGCCTGGCCGCCGAGCTGGACACGCCGGAGCGGCGACGCCGGCTACGTCTCGCAGTTCTACGGCTCGCGCTTCTGGGCCGCGCCCGGCACGTTCACCCGCGAGGACGTGGACTTCATGACCGAGCCCTTCGGGGACGCCGAGCGCTTCCGGGCCTCGATCGCCAACTACGAGTACGCGGGCGGGCCGCGGCGCTCGCCGGAGCGGGTGCTGCTGACGCAGCCGAACCCCACCCCCACCCTGATCCTCTACGGCCCCGAGGACCACGTGATCCCGCGCGACTTCCCGGAGCGCATGGAGGCGGCCTTCCCCGAGCGCGTGGGCCCGTTCACGGTGCCGGGCGCCGGGCACTTCCTCCAGTGGGAGAAGGCGGACGTGCTGAACGGCGCGCTGCGCTGGTCCGCCGGCGCCTGAGGCTCAGGTCTCGACGAGGCGGGTGGCCGCCGCCTTCCAGGTGGCGGTGACGCGCGCACCCCGGTGCAGGGCGAGGCGCCGGGTGGAGGCCAGCGTGACCTCGGCGGCCAGCGGCTGGGGCGCGGCCAGGCCCAGGCGCACGCGGTTGCCGATCTCGGTGGTGGTGAGCACCTCCGCCTCCAGCCGGTTGCGCGCCGACCCCTCGCCGGCCGGCAGGCCCGGCGGCTCGATCGCGATCTCCCAGGGAAAGACGCAGACCGCGACCGGGCCGTGGACCCGGTCGGTGCTCACCACCGACCCGCCCCCGTCCAGCGCCACCCGGGTGAGCCCGTCCTCGCCGGCCTCGCGCGTGCCCGGTGAGCACCGTGGCGCCCACGAAGTCGGCAACGAACGCCGTGCGCGGCGTGGCCGCCAGCTCGCCGGCGGTGCCCGCCTGGACCACCCGGCCGGAGTCGATCACCCCCACCCGGTCCCCGAGCATGGCCGCCTCGGTGAAGTCGTGGGTCACGAGCAGGACGGGCGCCTCGGTGTCTCGCAGCACCGACGCGAGCTCGCGCGTGGCCGCGGCCCGGGTGCGGGCGTCGAGGGCGGACAGGGGCTCGTCGAGGAGGAGGACGTCGGGCCGGCGGGCCAGTGCGCGGGCCAGCGCCACGCGCTGGCGCTCCCCGCCGGAGAGGGTGCGCGGGCGGGCGTCGGCGAGCGCACCCAGCCCGAAGCTGGAGAGCAGCTCCTCCGCGCGAGCCCGGCGCTGGGCCCGCGGAAGCCCGCGCAGCGGGTAGGCCACGTTCTGCCAGGCGCTCAGGTGCGGGAAGAGCGCGTACTCCTGGAACAGGTAGCCGATGCGGCGCCGCTCCGGGGGCAGGTCGCGGTCCGTGGCGGTGTCGAGCCACGTCTCCCCGCCGAGGCGCACCACGCCATGGTCGGGGCGCAGGAGCCCGGCCACCACGCGCAGGATGCTCGACTTGCCCGCGCCCGACGGGCCGGCCAGCGCCAGGCACTCCCCGGCCGCGACCTCCAGTGACACGTCGAGCTCGAGCGCGCCCAGCCGCGTCCGGGCCTCAGCGCGGAGCACCGCCGAGCGCCTCCGTGCCGGCCACCAGCTTCACCGAGAGCAGGATCGCACCCGAGACCGCGACCAAAACGGCCGACAGGGCGAGTGCCGAGGGGAACTGAGTGGCGAAGCGGTCGTAGATCGCCAGGGGCACGGTCTGCGTGATGCCCCGGAAGGACCCGGCGAACATCAGCGTGGCGCCGAACTCACCGAGGGCGCGGCCCAGGGCGAGCGCCGCGCCCGCCGTGAGCCCGGGCATGGCGGCCGGGATGGCCACCCGCCAGAAGCCACGAGCCTCGGAGGCCCCTAGCGTGCGCGAGGCGTCGAGGAGGGTGGTGTCCACCGCCGCGAACGCGGCCATGGCCTGGCGGACGTAGAAGGGCGAGGCCACGAATATGAGCGCCACCACCACGCCCGCGGTGGCCAGGGCCAGCTCGATGCCGGCCGAGTCGAGCGTGCCGCCGAGGATTCCCTTGGGTCCGAGCGCGGCGAGCAGTGCGATCCCGGCCACGGCCGGGGGAAGCACGAGCGGCAGCTCGATCAGCGTGACCACGAGCGCGCGGCCCCGGAAGGATCGCGTGGCCAGGTGGTAGGCCGCGGGCGTGCCCACCACGATGATCACCAGCATCGCCGCCGCGCTGGTGCGCAGGCTCAGCCACAGCGCGTCCAGGGCGCCGGGCTCGCTCAGGCCGTCGATCAGCTTGGCCGGGCTGGTGTTCACGAAGATCGCCACCAGCGGCAGGGTCAGGAAGCTGAGGGCCAGGGCGAGGCTGGCAACCGAGCAGGAGCGGGAAACCAGGCCGCGGCGCGCCGTTCACGGGGCGGGCCCGAAGCCCGCCTGGCGCAGCGCGTCACCGCAGCGGCCGTCCACCAGACCGGCCACGAACTCCTCGCCGAGGTCGGGTTCCTTTGCTCCGTCCACCACCCCGGCCGCGTAGGTCACGGTGGGCTCGAGCGCCTTCGGGAGCGGGATCGCCTTCACCGCGCCGTCGGTGGCATTCACATCGGTCACGTAGACGAAGCCCGCGTCCACCGCCCCCTGCGTGAGCTTGCCGACGATGCCCTTCACGTCGGGCTCGTTGGAGCGCACGTTGTCGAGAATCGCCTCCCGCTCGGCCGCGGGCAGGCGGCTGAGGGTGTCGCGGGTGTACGAGCCGATCGGCACCGACTCGGAGCCGATGGCGATCTTCACGCCGTCCTCCGTGAGGTCCTGGATGGAGCCGATCGAGGAATCCTTCGGCACCGCAAGGACGAACTGGTTGGTGGCGAACTCGGTGGGCTTGCTCAGGAGGCCCTCATCGGCGAGGGCATCGGGCAGCTTGGTATTGGCGGCCGCGTACACGTCCGGCTTCACGCCCTGGCGGATCTGTGCCGCGAGCTCGTCGGAACCGGCGAATGACAGGCGCACCGTCGCGTCGGGGTACCCCTTGGCGCATTCGGTGAGGGCCTCGGTCATCGAGGCGGCCGCCGACACCACGAGCCGTGGCTTCTCGGAGCCCGAGCTGTCGTCGTCATCGCCGCACGCGGCCGCAGCCAGCGCGGTGGCCACCAGGGCCATGGCGAGTGCCGCGCGCCTCACGTGCGGTCCACCATCACCGAGGTGGCCTTCACCGTGGCCGTGGCCGACACCCCCGCCGCCAGGCCGAGCTCCTCCACGGCGTCCCGGGTCACCGCGGCGGTGATGCGGTGCGGACCGGCCTCGATCTCCACCAGTGCCATCACCCCGTCGACCTCCACGGAGGTGACCACGCCGGGAAAGCGGTTGCGGGCCGAGAAGGAGTCGCCGGCGCGGTGGCGACTGGGGTGCTCGGTGAGCCGCTCGATCTCAGCTGGGATCGACCCGCCGGCGATTGGCCGAGTCGCGAGTGGTCTTCAGCCGGCCGGCGCGCTCCCAGCGCCGGAGCGTGTCCGCGCTGACACCGATCGCGCTGGCGGCATCGCCCAGCAGGAGACCCGACTCCTTCCGCGCCTTGGCCATTGCCTAAGCATTACATAGGCAAGAGGGTCCGCGTCAGGGGCCTGCTTTAGTGAACGCCCACTCGATGACCGTGGCGGACACAGCGCCGGTGGAGACGGAGGATGCCGAGAAGCGGGTGGCGCCGCTCGAGCTCTTCTTCGACCTCGTCTTCGTCTTCGCCCTGACCCAGGTCACGGCGCTGATGTCCGAGAACCCCTCCTGGGAGGGCCTCGGACAGGGCATGCTCGTGCTCACCGCGCTCTGGTGGGCCTGGGGCGCGTACGCCTGGCTCACGAATTACGTGGCCGCCGAGGAGGGCCGGGAGCGGCTGTTGATGTTCGGCGCGATGGGCGCCTTCCTGGTGGCCGCGCTGGCCACCCCGCATGCCTTCGGCCACAACGCGCTGCTCTTCGGCGTGGCCTATGCGGTGGCCCGCTGGCTGCATATCTTCATCTTCGCCGAGGCCAACGAGAGCCTCGACACGGGCGAGGCCATCCGGCGGCTGGCCCGGACCGCTCTCCCCGCGCCACTGCTTCTGATCCTCGCCGGCCTCGTGGACGACGGCACGCTGCGTGCCGGACTCTGGATCGTGGCGCTCGGACTGGACCTCTCCGGCCCCTACGTATTCGGGGTGCGCGGCTTCCGGGTCTCGCCCGGGCACTTCGCCGAGCGGTTCTCACTGATCGTGATCATCGCCCTCGGCGAGTCGATCGTGGCCGTGGGCGCGGGCGTGACCGGAGACCTGGACGCCGGGATCGTCACCGGCGCGCTCTTCGGCCTGGTGCTCGCCTGCGCGCTCTGGTGGGCGTACTTCGACGTGATCGTGCTCGTGGCCGAGCGCCGCTTCCGGGACCTCCGGGGAGAGGCCCGCCTGCGGGCCGCGCGCGATGCCTACAGCTACCTCCACCTGCCCATGGTCGCGGGAATCGTCCTGGTTGCACTCGGCATCAAGAAGACGGTCGGGCACGTGGACGAGCCGCTCCACACGGTGCCCGCTGTGGCCCTGTTCGGTGGCGTGGCGCTGTACCACGGCGCTCACGTGGCCTTCCGCCTGCGCCTGTTCGGAACGGTGAACCGGCAGCGCCTGCTCACCGCGGTGGCCTGCCTCCCGCTGATCTGGGTGGCCACGGAGGTGGATGCACTGGTGGCGCTGGGGCTGGCCGCCGCGGTGGCCTCGGCGGTGATCGCCTACGAAGCGCTCCGGTACGCGGACTCCCGCGAGCGGGTGCGCGGCGGGCACGCCGCGCGGGGCGGGTGACTCCCCGGTGGCGCGTGATCAGGCGCGCGCGGTGAGGAGCTGCCCGCCGTCGTCGTTCGTCACGACAGCCTCTGTAAATCCGGCCCGGCGAGCCAGCGTGACCAGTTCCTCGTCCTCGTAGAAGCGGCCGCGGCTCGCCAGCGGCTCGGGGGCGGCCGGTGTGCCGCGTAACGCGGGCGAGGTGGTGTAGACGGCCAGGCGACCGCCAGGCCCCAGGAGGCGACGGCACTCGGCCAGGACCACCGGTGGGTCTACGAGAAGGAAGAACACGACCGACATCGCGATGGCCGTGAACGACGCGTCGGGGAACGGCGGCTGCTCGGCAGTCCCGAGCACGACATCGGCGCCAGGCGCCCGTTCGCGCGCGAGGCTCACCATCTCCTCGCTGTGGTCGAGTCCCGAGACGGACGCACCGGACCCGAGTGCATCGCGGAGAAGGAGCCCCCCGCCGCAGCCGATCTCGAGCAGCCGATCCTCTGGCCCGAGGGCGAGCGCCCCGAGAATGGCGCGACGCGCGAAGTCATGCACGTCAGGCGCGCCGTAGGTCCCTCGCGCCCGGCGACCCGCAGGCCGCCGCGCGACACGGTCGGTCAGCCAGTCGGCGAAGCCTGCGGCCGGGAGTCCGCTGTCCTGCCACGCCTCGAGGTCTTCATCCTGCAGGCCAAAGTCACGCAGGACCTCGGCGATGGCGGGATCGGCAGGGTCCTCACCCGTGGTCATCCACGAAGCTCTCGGGCCGGCGCGCGAACTCGCCGGCGCAGTGAAGTGAGCAGAAGAAGAAGGCGGTGTTGTCGTGCATCAGCCTCCCGGCGGCTCGATCCGGGTCCACGGACATTCGGCACACGGGATCGAGCGCCAGGCCGCGGCCGGACGATTCTCCCGCGCGGATGGCGGCGCAGAGCTCGACTGGCTCGCGCACATTGCGCAGGACCTGGCGGCCGCGTGACTCGTAGATGACGCCCTCGAGGTCCGGTACGAGAGCGGCCGTGCGCGTGGTGACGAGCACCTCGCCTCCACTCGCAAGTCCGGCCACGCGCGCGGCGAGGTTGACCGTGGCGCCGAAGTAGTCGCCATCCCGCTCGACCGCGGACCCGTGATGGAGGCCCACCCGCATCGCCGGGGACCCATGACCGGTCATCAGCTCGTGGGTGATCTGGAGGCCCAGCACGATGGCTTCGCCAGGGTCGGGGATGCGCAGGAGGAGGGCGTCCCCGATCGTCTTGACGTGGTCGCCGCCGACGCTCGGCAGCTCGGTCTTGACGGCCGCACAGAAGTCGGCCACCAGGGTGGCCGCCTCCTCGTCCCCGTGGGCCTCGGTCAGCGCGGTGAAGCCGGCGATGTCGGCGAAGAGAAAGGTGGCGTCCTGATTCGCTTCTGCACGCTCTTCGGGCACCGCCGCCACGGTAGCGGGCAAACTCACGCGGCCGTCAGCCGCGGCTGCGCGGGAACCAGCCGGGCGTAGGGACGGCCGCGGCGGCTGATCTCGATCTCGTGGCCGGCGGCGGCCTGGTCGAGGTAGTGCCCGAAGTGGTTGCGGAACTCGTGACAGCCGGTCCGCAGCGTGTCCGACGGAGTGGAGCTGAGGGGGCTCGAACCCCTGACCTCGTGGCTGCCAGCCACGCGCTCTTCCAGCTGAGCTACAGCCCCTCGAAACTCAAATTCTGACGCAAGGTTAAGGCACGCTCGCTGGCCGTTCCGGCGTGGGCCGACTGCGAAGCCAGATCTGCGTTGCGGCCAGTCGATCCGGCTGCTCGGCAGAAGGTAGCAACGGTCAGTTCCGCCGCAGTAGACCGCAACGAGATCGATCTCGTCCGCCGTGTACATCGGCTCGACGTACCCGACGAACGTGAGGCAGTAGCTCCGGAGGCTCACACGTCACGACCTGCCCGTCTCGGTCGAGCGCTCCCCACTTGCACTGCACGCGGAGAAGCTCGCCACCGATCTCGAACGCCAGGTCGTAGCGGCCGTGCTCCTGCATCGGGCGCAGGACGGGCACACCGAGCTGGACGGCTTCGGTGGCGATCTTCATCTCCGCCAGGGAGCCCTTCTGGTTGTTCGACAACACGAACGTATGTTCGCAGGGCGGGCGGACGGAGGGTCAGCCCACGGAGCGGACCGGCGCCTCGCCCCAGAGCTGGTCCAGCCGGTAGTAGCGGCGCGCGTCCGGCGTGAAGATGTGCACCACGCAGTCGAGGTAGTCGAGCAGGATCCAGCGCGCCTCGCGCTCGCCCTCGGCCCGGCGGGGAGCAGGCCCTCCTCGTTCTTCAGCTCCAGGTGGATCGCGTCCTGGATGGCCTTCGTCTGGCGCTCGGTGTTGCCCGAGCAGATCACGAAGAAGTCCGTGTAGCTCACGATTCCGCGCAGGTCCACGACGCGCACGTCGGCCGCCTTGCGATCCGACGCGATCGAGGCGATCCGCTCGGCCAGGCGCTCGGCGCTCAGCTCGGGGCTCACCGGCTCGCTCCCGCGTGCCGGCCGGCCGCGTACAGCCCGCGGCTGCCGATCAGCTCGGCCACGCTGTCGGGGACGAGGTAGCGGATCGGCTCGCCCTCGGCCACCCGCCGCCGGATGTCGCTCGACGAGATCTCGAGCAGGGGCATCTCCACGAACCGCACCCGCTCGGCGCCGGGCAGTCCGGACACGCTCTGAGACACCTCGTCCCTGCCGAAGCCCACGCGCTCCACCACGGCCACGTCCGCCAGCTCGAGCACCCGCTCCGGCCGGTGCCACCGGGGCAGCGCCGCCGCCTGGTCCCCGCCCAGGATGAGCGTGAGCTCCTGGTCCGGCTCGCTCTCGTGAAGCGCCTCGAGCGTCTCCGCCGTGTACGAGGGGCCGGGACGGTCGAGCTCCACCCGCGACGCGGCCAGCCGCTCGTCCCCGTCCACGGCCAGCTCGACCATCTCGAAGCGGGCCTCCGGGCCGGGGTCGTCCTGCAGCGTGCGATGGGGCGCCTCACCCACGGGAATCAGCACCACCCGATCCAGGCCCAGCCGGACGAGGACCTCTTGCGCGCAGACGAGGTGACCGAGGTGCGGCGGGTTGAAGGCGCCGCCGAAGAGTCCGACTCGCGGCAACCTACTCCCGGACCTGCCCCGAGCCCTCGACCACGAACTTGTAGGTCGTGAGCTCGCGTGCTCCGATGGGGCCACGCGCGTGGAGCTTCTGGGTGGAGTTGCCGATCTCGGCGCCCATGCCGAATACCGCCCCGTCCGTGAAGCGCGTGGAGGCGTTGACGTAGACACAGGCCGCGTCCACACCCCCGGTGAACGCCCGGGCGGACTCGGTGGACCGCGTGACGATCGCCTCCGAATGCCCCGAGCCGTAGGTGTTCACGTGCTCGATGGCCTCCTCGAGGGAGTCCACGACCTTCACGGCCAGGATGAGCGCGTGGTACTCGGTGGACCAGTCCTCCTCGGTGGCCTCGGCCAGGGAATCGGCCAGCTCGCCGGCAAGCGCGCGGGTGCGGCCGTCCACGCGCAGCTCCACCCCGGATTCGCGCATCGCGTGCAGCACGCGCGGCAGGAACTCGGCCGCCGTGCCGGCGTGCACGAGCAGCGTCTCGGCCGCGTTGCACACCGAGGGGCGCTGCACCTTGGCGTTCACCGCGATGGCCGTGGCGTCGTCCAGGTCGGCCGTGGCGTCCACGAACACGTGGCAGTTGCCCGCCGCCGCGTACATGACCGGCACCGTGGCGTGCTCCTTGAGCGCCGCCTTCAGCCCCTCGCCCCCACGCGGGATGATGAGGTCCACCACACCGTCCTGGGTGGCCAGCTGCCTGAGCTCGTCCCGGTCTCCGCCGGACACGATCGAGATGGCGGCCGCGGGCACCCCCGTCGCGGCGGCGGCATCGGCCACCACCTGCGCCAGCACGGCATTCGAGTGGGCCGCCGCGGAGGAGCCCCTCAGGACGATCGCGTTGCCCGACTTCAGGCAGAGGGCCGAGCAGTCCACGGTCACGTTCGGCCGCGCCTCGTAGACCACCGCCACCACTCCCAGCGGGACCCGCACCCGCCTCACGTCGAGGCCGTTCTCCAGCCGGTGGCCGTCGATCGTCTCGCCCACCGGGTCCGGCAGGGCGGCCACGGCGCGAACGTCCCCGGCGATGCCGGCCAGGCGCTTCTCGTCAAGTCTCAGGCGGTCGAGAACGCCCGCGTCGAGGCCCGCCTCCCGCCCCGCCTCCATGTCCCGCGCGTTGGCCTCGAGGATCTCCTCGGCGCGCGCCTCCACGGCGTCCGCCATCGCCTCCAGCGCGGCGTTCCTGGTCGCGCTGTCGAGGGTGGCGAGCACGCGCGCCGCACCGCGTGCCTCGGCGCACACCTCGGCTACCGATCGGGTGGTGGTGGCCACGGGCCTAGGGTACCCGGTCGCGTGCCCCCTGCTAGGCGGTGGCGCCGCGCGCGCGACGCGCTCCCGTCACGGCCCAGCGCCCGCTCCGGAAGCGCCATCCGCAGGTGGCGAGCCGCACCAGGATCAGGGCCAGGAGTCCCACCCATACGCCCACGATCCCGAGATCGAACGCGAGCGACGCCAGCGCGATCGGCACGTAGACGCCGAACGTGGCCGCGAGCATCCCCCACATCAGGAAACGCGTGTCGCCGGCCCCGATCAGGATCCCGTCCAGGGCGAAGACCGCCCCGTTGGCCGGCTGCATGAGCGCGAACAGGGGCCAGATCGCCCCGAGCCGGTCGATCACGCCGGCGTCGCTGGTGAACGCGCGTGGCAGCACGTCGGTGAGCGCGAGCATCACCACCGCGAACACGCCGCCCGCCGCCACCGCCCATTCGATCATCCGCCGCGCCGCCCGGCGCGCCCCCTCGGCGTCCCCCGCTCCCAGTGCCCGGCCCACGATCACCTGGCCGGCGATGGCCACGGCGTCCAGGACCAGCGCCAGGAACACGAACAGCTGGAACGCCACCTGGTGCGCGCCCAGCGAGTCGTCCCCGACGCGCGCGAGCACCGCGCCGGCCACCAGGAAGGAGCCGTAGAGGGCAGCGGTGCGGACGAAGATCTCGCCCCCGATCCTGGCCAGCGGCCGCATCTCCGCCACACGCGGCCGCCGGGAGCGGGCGGGCGCGCTGAGCAGGCTGCGCGCGAACGCCGCTCCCATGCCCGCCTGGGAGAGCACCGTGGCCCATGCGGACCCGGCGAGGCCCCAGTCGAGCCCGTAGATGAACACGACGTTCAGCACCACGTTCGCGACGTTGGCCACCACCACGATCACCAGCGGCGTGCGAAGGTCGGACACCCCGCGCAGGTAGCCCTGGCCCGCGAGCGCGATCAGGGCGAAGGGCAGCCCCAGCGACCCGATCCGCAGGTAGAGCACGGCCAGGTCGCCCGTGCGCCCGTCGCCGCCCATCAGGCTCACCAGCGGCTCGGCCAGCCCGGCCAGCAGGGCCACCAGGGCCACGCCGATGGCCACCGACAGCCAGAGGGCCTGCGCCGCCAGGCGCCCCGCCGCCTCCACCTCGCCCGCCCCGTGGAGCCGGGCCACGTGCGCGGTGGTGCCGTAGGTGAGGAAGTTGAAGAGGGTGAAGGCGCCGGTGATCAGCGTCCCGGCGATGGCCACCGCGGCCAGCTCCGGCGTGCCCAGGTGGCCCACCATCGCCGTGTCGGCCAGCAGGTACAGCGGCTCGGCGGCCAGCGCCCCGAGCGCGGGAACGGCGAGCCGGCGGATCTCACGGTCGTACTCGGAGTGCAGCCGCATCAGTGCATGAGTGCCGGGGGCGCGGCCCGATCACCGATCGGGCCGCGCTCCGCCCCATGTCGCTCAGTCAAGAACGAAGTAGTCGCGGTGCACGGCCTCCGCCGTGGCCCGCGGCAACAGCTCCCGCACCGCCTCGGTCTTCAGCCCGCGGACGCGCCGCAGCTCCTCGGCCGAGTAGTTCACGATCCCCTTCCCCACCGAGCGCCCGTCGCAGCGCACCTCCACCGCGTCGCCGGCCTCGAACTCGCCCTCCACCTGCACCACGCCAACGGGGAGCAGGCTCGTGCCGCGCTCCCGCAGCGCACGCTCGGCGCCCTCGTCCACGGCCAGGCGCCCTCGGGAGGGCTTCGCGTACCGCAGCCAGAGCTTGAAGCTCGAGACCCGCCCGGGCTGGGGACGGAAGAGCGTGCCCGACGGTTCCCCCGCGAGCGCCCGCGCCACCGCGTCCCGGTCCACCCCGCTGGCGATCGTCACCGGGATCCCCGCCGCGGTGGCCATCTCGGCCGCCACCACCTTCGAGCGCATGCCGCCCGAGCCGAGCGGAGAGGTGGACATTCCGATGTCGTAGCGCTCGAGCTCGGCCACGTTCCCCACCTCGGCCACGGGCTCGGCCGAGCGGTCGTGGCGCGGGTCCGCGGTGAAGAGGCCGTCGGTCTCCGTGAGCATCACGAGCCGGTCGGCTCCGAGCAGGATCGCCACCTGCGCGGCCAGGAAGTCGTTGTCACCGAAGGAGATCTCGTCGGTGGTGGTGGTGTCGTTCTCGTTGATCACCGGCACCACGCGCCAGCCAAGCAGCGTCTGCAGCGTGTGGCGGGCATTCAGGTAGTGGCTGCGCGCGGAGAGGTCGAAGAACGTGAGCAGGACCTGGGCGCTCCGCACCCCCAGCCCCTGGAGCAGCTCGTCGTAGGCGCGGTAGAGCTTTCCCTGGCCCACGGCGGACGCGGCCTGGAGGTTCTCCATCTGCGTGGGGCGCACCGGGAGCTCCATCAGCGCCATGCCGCGGGCGATGGCGCCGGAGGTGACGATCACCACCGAGTCGCCGGCCTCATGGCGCGCCGCCACCTCCCCGCAGACCCATTCGAGGACGTTCACGCGCACCTCGCCGGAGTCGTCGGCCACGATGCTCGACCCCAGCTTCACCACCACGGTGGCCACGGCGTCTAGGCGCCCGAGCCGCCGGCGAGCTTCCAGTCCCCGTCCTCGCGCTCGAGCCGGAAGACCCGCTTCTGCTGCTGTCCCTGCACCCGCAGCACCGCCGGCACGGTGGCCCGGTCACCGTTCACCTTGGCCTTGCCGACGCTCCTCAGCGAGAGCTGAAGGCCGGTGACCGCGTTGAGCTGCTGCTTGCACTGATCGGTGTCGCCCTCCTTCGCACCGGTGGCCTCGGCTATGAACCTCGAGCTGAGGATGTCCTGGCACAGGCGGTCCGAGTCGTGGTCGTTGGTGGCCTTCACGAAGTCCCGCACCACCTGCTCGGGATCGGCCGAGCCGTCGTCCCCGCAGCCGGCCGCGAACAGACACCCGAGGATCAGGACGACTAGGGCGGGGCGTCGGAGCACCGGGTGACTTCTACCGGAACGACGCGCCGGGATGGAGCTCGAACACGATCCCGCCGATCTCCACGTCGTCGCCGGGCTCGAAGCCGTGCGCCTCGAGCGCCTTGATCACGCCCAGCGATCGCAGGCGGCCCTCCACGTAACGCATGGCCTCGTCGTTGTTCGGGTCGTGCCGCGCCATCAGCCGCTCCACCCGCTCGCCGTGCACGGCGTAGGCCCCCGACGGGGTGCGCTCGACGGTGATCTGATCCGCCTCGCCCGGCCGGTACACGCGGTGGGTGGCCGGTATCTCGCCCGGAGGCCCGTCGCCCAGCGCGTCCTCCAGCGGCACCCGCCAGGTGATGGCGGCCGCCAGCTCCTCCAGGCCGGCGCCGGTGGCGGCGGAGGTGGCCAGCACCTCGCCCCCCACCCGCTCGCGCCACTCCTCGATCGCGTCCGCGATCTGCTCCTCGGGCACGAGGTCGCGCTTCGAGAGGCACAGGAGCCGGGGCAGCTCGGCCAGGCCGTGACCGTGCTCGCGGAGCTCGGCCTCCACGGTCGCGTGGTTGGCCACCGGGTCGGACCCGTCCACCGGGTTCAGGTCCAGAACGTGCACCAGGAGACGGCACCGCTCCACGTGGGCGAGAAACTCGTGACCCAGGCCCGCACCGTCGCTGGCTCCCTCGATCAGCCCGGGGATGTCGGCGAGCACGAGCTGGCGATCGCCGGCCTCGATCGTGCCCAGCACGGGCTCCACCGTGGTGAAGGGATAGCCGGCCACCTTGGGCTTGGCGCGGGTGAGACGGGCCAGCAGGGAGGACTTGCCCGCGTTCGGGAGGCCCACGAGCCCGGCGTCGGCCAGCAGCTTGAGGCTGAGCTCGAGCCAGCGCTCCTCGCCGGGCAGCCCGTTCTCGGAGAAGCGCGGTGTCTGGCGCGTGGCGGTGGCGAAGTGACGGTTGCCGCGCCCGCCCAGTCCGCCGCGGGCCACCACCGCGCGCTGGCCCGCGGAGGTGAGATCCCATCGGGCGTCCCCGCCGGCGTCCTCCACCACCGTGCCCGGAGGCACGCGGATCTCGAGCGCGTCGGGCGTGGCGCCGTGCTTGCCCGCACCGTGACCGTGCCCGCCCCGGCGCGCCTTGTAATGAGCCCCGCGACGGAAGCCCGCGAGGTCGCGCAGCGAGGGATCGCAGATCACCACCACCTCGCCTCCGCGTCCTCCGTCGCCGCCGTCGGGCCCGCCCTTGGGCACGTGGGCCTCACGGCGCAGCGACACCGAGCCGTCACCCCCGGCTCCGCCCCGCACAAGTATCCGCGCCCGATCGTGGAACATCTCCGCGATGGTAGAGCGGCGCCGCGGGTGCCAGCTGGCTCTCGGCGGAGCATGTCCGCCGGGAGCCGCAGAGTCCGTTCGAGCTGGCTCGTCCAGACTAGGACGGGGCGGGCGATCTCGCCAGCCGCGAATTGCTGTGCTCTAACGGCGGGGTGCCCGCGAGAGCCCGCCGTCCACGACGAGCGACTGACCGGTCATGTACGCGGACTCGTCCGACACCAGGAAGAGAGCTCCGTAGGCCACCTCCCACGCGGTGCCCTGGCGGCGCAGCGGGATGTGCACGCGTCCCCGGTCGGGCGTCAGCTGGGTGGCCAGCCGGCCGAGTGAGGTGTCGATCAGGCCGGGCACCAGGAGGTTCGCGCGCACGTGCGGCGCACCCTCCACAGCCGTGGACTGGGTGAGGCTCTCGAGCGCCGCCTTCGAGGCGCCGTAGGCGGGGATGGGGATGTACTCCATCGCCGCGATCGATCCCACCAGCACGATCGACCCGCCGCCGGCGAGCGCGGGCAGCCCGTGCTTGCAGCCGAGGAAGTGAGCGCGGAGATTCACCGCCAGCACGCGATCCCAGTCCTCCACGCCCGTGCCCTGCACGCCGAGGCCCGCGCCGATGCCCACGTTCAGAACCACGGCGTCGAGGCCGCCGAGGAACATCGCCGCCTCCCTGAACATGGCCTCCACGCCGGCCTCGTCGGAAGCGTCGGCCTCGATCGCCACCGCGCCCGCCCCCTCGCGCTCCACGAGCTCCGCGGTCTCGGCCGCCGACGCGAGATTCAGGTCGGCCACCGCCACCGCCGCACCCTCGCGTCCGAACAGCACGGACATGGCGCGCCCGTTGCCCACCGGCGCGTCCTCCAACCCGTGCCCGTCCTGGCCCCCGCCGACCACCAGAACGCGACGGCCCTTGAGGCGCCCGCGGCCCGGGGCCTCCCCGCGCGACTCGCTCGCCGCGGGCGTCTCCGGTCCTGCTGGTGGGGTGCCTTCCTCCATTGGGCGGCGCTAGTGTAGCCGCGTGCCCGAGCTCCCCAAGGACGCCCGCATCGCGCCCCTTCCGCCCGAGGAATGGCCGGAGGACCTGCGCCCCCTCGCCACGTTCGCCGCGTCGGGAGAGGAGATCTCCATCGGGGACCTCAACATCTTCCGCACGCTGGCCCGGCATCCCGAGCTCTTCCAGGCCTGGGGGCCCTTCGGGGGCTACCTGCTCACCCGGGCCACGCTCCCCTTCGAGGAGCGGGAGCTGCTGATCCTGCGCACCGGCCTGAACTGCGGCTCACCCTACGAGTGGGGCCAGCACGCGCGCATCGCCGTGAACGGCGGGATGAGCCGGGAGGCCGTGGACCGCGTGGCCGCCGGACCGGACGCCGAGGGCTGGACCGAGCGCGAGGCGTCGCTCCTTCGCGCGGCGGACGAGCTGCACGCCCACAACGTCATCTCGGACGGCACATGGGCGGAGCTCGCGGCCGAGCTGGACGAGCGCCAGCTGATCGAGGTCTGCATGCTCGTCGGCCAGTACCACCTCGTGGCCTTCATGCTGAATTCCGTGGGAGTCCAGCCCGAGCCGGGGCTGGAGCCGCTGCCCGAGTCCTGAGCTACTGGTCGGACTGCTCCACCGTGATGACGCGGCCGCGCCGTCCGGTGGAGAACTGAACAACGCCGGGACGCGAGGCGAAGATGGTGTGGTCGCGCCCGATGCCCGTGCCGTCGCCGGGATTGAAGCGGGTTCCGCGCTGGCGAACGATGATCTCGCCACCGGTCACGGTCTGGCCGGCGAACACCTTCACGCCGAGGCGCTTTGCGTTCGAGTCGCGACCGTTGCGGCTGGAGCCGAGCCCCTTCTTATGAGCCATCGCCGTCCTCCTTCTTCGCGGCGCTCCGGCGCGCCCCGACCTTGATGTCGGCGATCTCGAGCCGGGTCAGGTCCGAGCGATGTCCGGTGCGGACCTTGTAGCCGCGCTTGGGCTTGAACTTCAGCACGTGCAGCTTGGGGCCGCGCTCGTGACGCGTCACGGTGGCCTCCACCTTCACCTTCTCGAGGTCCGCCCCCGAGAGCACGGACTTGTCGCCGTCGGCGTACAGAAGCGCCTGAAGCGTGACCTTGTCGCCCTCGCCCGCGGGCATGCGGTCGACGACGAGCGAGTCGCCCTTCTCAACGCGGTACTGCTTACCGCCGACTTTTACGATCGCGTACATGGCAAAGGAAAGGCGCCGCAGGCCGGGCGCCGCAGGCGAGTCTAGCGATCCCGGGCCCCGCTGGGATCCCGCCCCCTACGACCGCCCGCCGCGCTCGAGCGTGCGCTGACCGACCTGTTACGATATATCGCTAACTGTTATCGATAGTCGTAAGGAGACGCAATGTGCGACTACAGATCAAGACCGGCATGGGGTGAGCGCAAGCGCCACCACCACCACGGACGAGGGCCCGGCGGCTTCGACCCCCGCGCCTTCGGACCCGGCTCCTGGCGGGGCATGGGCGGTGGCCGCGGTCGCGGTCGCGCCCGGCGCGGCGACGTCCGGGCGGCGCTCCTGCTTCTGCTCGAGGAGGAGCCCCGCAACGGGTACCAGCTGATGGAGGAGATCGAGCGGCAGGAGCGACGGCGCGTGGCGCCCGAGCCCCGGCTCCGTCTACCCCGCGCTGTCCCTGCTCGAGGACGAGGGACTGGTCGAGGCCGACGAGGCCTCCGGCCGGCGCACCTTCCGGCTCACCGGCGAGGGCACGTCCCACGTCGAGGAGCACCGGGAGCGCCTCGGCAGCCCCTGGAATGACGCCAGCGGCGGGATCCCCAAGGAGCTCATCGAGCTCCGGGACCTCGCCGGACAGCTCGGCGTGGCCACGATGCAGGTGGCCCAGTCGGGTGGCGAGAAGCAGATCGCGGAGGCCAAGAAGGTCCTGGCCGACGCACGCAGGTCCCTCTACCGCGTCCTCGCGGACGACGAAGAGGACGTGGACCAGGACTAGCCCGGCCCGGCCGCCCGTGCCTTGGTGCGGGCGGCCAACCGGACGGGTCCCATGCCCTGGGCCACCATCAGGCCCACGGCCACCAGCAGCGCCCCGCCCGCCGCACGAACGGTGAGCGGCTCCGAGTACACGGCCGCGCCGAACAGAAGCGCGCCGAAGGGCAGGAGCATCGCCATGAACGACATGGCCTGGGCAGTGAGGTGGCGCAGCAGGACGGTGAGGCTCACAAAGGCCACCGCCGAGCCGAGGATCGCCAGGTAGACGATCGAGCCGAGCGCCTTCGCGCCCCAGACAGCCTCGCCCCAGTCCTCGGCCGCGCCGGACACGGCCAGCAGGAGCAGGCCGGCCCCCAGCATCGCCCAGCCGTTCAGCACCAGCGCATCGAGCGCGCCGCCGCGTAGCTTCTGGCCCACGTTCCCGACCGCCGGCCCCAGCGGCGCGGCCACCAGCGCCAGCGCACCGGCCCACGCAAGGTCGTCGGTGCCCAGCTCGAGACTCTCGGCAAAGGCGAGCGCCAGCCCGGCGAGAGCCACCAGCACCCCCGCCACCAGCCGCCCGCGCAGCGGCTCCTGCGGCAGCATCACCCCGGCCAGGAACGCCGTGTAGAGCGGCAGGATCCCGAACAGCACCGCGGCCAGACCCGACGGGATGTGCTGCTCGCCCCAGTAGACCAGCCCGTAACAGAAGGCGAACGGCAGCAACCCGAGCAACGCGGCCAGCCGCGCAGTCGGTCCGCAGCGAGCTCCTGCGGGCCAGCGAGATCCCGAGCAGCAACACCCCGGCGAGCGCGAAGCGCACCCCCGCTCCGAGGAGCGGCGGGCAGTCCTCGAGACCGATCTTGATGGCCACCCAGGTGCTCGACCAGATGAGGACGAGGGCGGCATAGAGGGCGTAGACGGCGGCGCGGCTCACGGGCCTTTGACGCTAGCGGCGGCCAATCTGTTGCGGATTACTGCCGCCAGGCGACAGTAAAACGCGACACTCTCGATCCCGAAGGCGCTACGAGGAGGACTCGGCCGGCTTGCGGCGGCGGTTGCGCCCTCCGCGGCGCCCGCGCCGGCGGCCCGGCCGGTCGCCGTCCTCCCCGCCGTCACCGTCCGCCGCGGCCGCGCGGCTCAGGTTCTCGGGCGGGTTGACCAGCACGGCCTGGGCGGCCGAGCGGTCCACCTTCTCGATCCGCACCAGCGTCCTCTCACCGACCAGCGACGCCGCGCCCGACACCGACACGATGTAGCCGTCGAGCTTGGCCACGGCGTCGTCGTCGTTGTACATGTGCGGCTCCTCGATCGAGACGAGCACCTCCTCGCCCTCCCGGAAGGGCAGCGCGCGTTCCTCCACGTCCTCGCGGGTGCCCTCGAGCACCACGTCGAAGGCGTCGATGGGCAGCGCGTCGGTGCCCTCGAAGTGGAAGTGGCGGCCGGTCTCGGCCTCCACCTCGACGATCGGGCCGGGCACTCCCTGGCCGCCCACCAGGATGGTGGCCACCCTGGGGTTCACGCGGATCAGGAACGCCGGCGAGTCCGGATGCTCGGCCGCCAGGTCGCGCAGCTCGCGCTCCACCTCGATGGCCACCGTCTCCTCGGAGAGCACCACGCCCTCGCCCTCGCAGGTGGGACACGTCTTGGTGAGAATCTCGCGGGCGCCGTCGGTCACGTTCTGGCGCGTCATCTCCACCAGGCCGAGCGGGGAGATCTCCACCACGTAGGTCTTGGTGCGGTCCTCGTCGAGCGACTTGCGCAGCGTCTTCAGGACGGTGTCGCGGTTGCGGGCCCGGGCCATGTCGATGAAGTCGATGACGATGATCCCGCCGATGTCGCGCAGTCGCAGCTGCTTGACCACCGCCTCGGCCGCCTCGAGGTTCGTGCGCGTGATGGTGTCCTCGAGCTTGGCGCCCTTGCCCCGGCCGGTGAACGAGCCGGAGTTCACGTCGATGACCGTCATGGCCTCGGCGTAGTCGATCATCAGGTAGCCGCCGCTTGGCAGGTCCACCCGGCGCCTGAGCACCGACTGGATCGCCTCCTCCACGTGGTAGCGCTCGAACAGCGGCTCGTCGTCCTGGTAGTACTCGAGCCGCTCCAGCAGCTCCGGCGCGGTGCGGTTGAAGAAGGACTCGAGCCGGTGGTGCTGCTTGGCCTCGTCCACGATCGCCTTCTCGAACTCGCCGGAGAAGATGTCGCGCGCGACCCGCACGGACAGGTCGGCCTCCTGGAAGACCATGGCCGGCGCCACGGTCTCCTCGCCGCGCTTCTGGAGCACGTCGTGCAGCTTGTGCAGGTACTTGATCTCGCGCTCGAAGTCCTCGCGCTTGGCCCCCTGGGCCGCGGTGCGCACGATCGCCCCGCCCGTGCGGAGGTCGATCTTTCCCGCCGCGCGGCGCAGGCGGTCGCGCTCCTTGTCGTCCAGGCGCCGGGACACGCCCACGCCCTCGCCCTGCGGCACGTACACGAGGTAGCGCCCGGCGATGGAGAGCTGCATGGACAGTCGCGGACCCTTGGTCTTCAGCGGGTCCTTGATGGCCTGGACCAGGATCTCCTGGCCCGGCCGGAGAAGCTCACCGATGCGCTTGCCCTTCGTGCGCCCGGAGCGCCCGCGGCGCGCCACCTCGACGCCCGGGAACACCAGGTCGTCGGCGTGCAGGAAGCCGTTCTTGTCGAGCCCGATGTCCACGAACGCGGCCTCGAGCCCGGGCAGGACGTTGTCGACCTTGCCCTTGTAGATGTTGCCGACGATCGAGCGGTTGCCGCGGCGCTCTATGTAGAGCTCGGCAACCCGCCAGTCATCGGTCTTGGTCTGGCGTCCCCCGCTGTTTGAGCCGGAGGGTTCCCCCTCCGCCTCGAGGATCGCCACTCTGGTTTCGCCACGGTCGACCGTGACGAGCAATTGCTTCTTCAAGTTGAAGCCCTCTCATAAGTCAGAGGCCCTTCGCGTAGGCGGTCTCGCGCGCTCGCGCGTAGATCGACTGCAAGACACCAAGGGCCATGAAGGTCACGAGTACCGACGAGCCGCCGTAAGAGACGAGCGGCAAAGGAACGCCGGTGATGGGCATGATCCCGATGGTCATGCCGACGTTGACGAAGACCTGGAACATCACCATTGCGGTGATTCCACCGGCGATAAGCGCGCCGTAGAGATTCTTGGCCATCGTCAATATCCGTAGTGCCCTCCATATCAGGAGGGCGAACAGGGACAGCACGATCGCCGCCCCCACAAAGCCGAGCTCCTCACCCACGACCGAAAAGATGAAGTCGGTGTGGTGCTCAGGCAGAAAGTCCAGTCTAGTCTGTGTGGCTTCGTCGCCCCGGCCCGTCTTTCCTCCCGAGCCGATCGCCGTGAGCGACTGATTGATCTGGTAGCCCTCCTTGGCCGGGTTGTTCGTGGGGTTCAGAAAGGCCGTGAGCCGGTCCACCTGGTAGGGCTTGAGCACCTCGACGCCCACGGCCGGCGCGGCCACGAGCACCACCAGCACGGCGGCCACGGCGAGCGCTCCCAGCGCCGCGAAGTGTGTCCACTTGGTGCCGGCCACGAAGAGCACCGCCAGGGCGATCGCGAAGTACACGAGCCCCGACCCGAGGTCCGGCTGCCCGATCACGAGCATGGCCGGGAACAGCGTGATCAGGATGATCCGGCTGGTGGTGTCGCGGTCACCGAGCCGCCGCATGCGGTCCACCACGAAGGCGGACAGCGAGAGGATGAGCAGCAGCTTGCCCAGCTCGGACGCCTGGAAGTTGATGAAGCCGAACTCGATCGCCCGCTTCGACCCGCGGGCCGAGAATCCCAGCGCGTAGACCAGCACGATCGAGGCGATCATCACGCCGTAGATGCCGGTCTTCCACTCGCGCAGCCGCGAGTAGTCGAAGCGCGAGATGAGCAGCATGAGGATGATCCCCACCCCCGCGTAGCCGGCCTGGCGGACCAGGTAGTAGTTCGGGTCTCCGGGGATGTCGTCCTGGGTGGCCGTGCCCACCGTGTAGAGGCTGGCCGCCGTGAGGCCGAGCACGGCGAGGAGCAGCAGCGGGTCCAGCGGCAGGATGCGGATTCCGCGGTCGCGGAACTCGGAGACGGGAGAGGAGGCCATCAGTCCGACGAGGCCTCCACCCTCGACGAGCCTCGTCTCCTTGACGTTGAAGAGGGCGGCGAGGATGCGCCGGGCCATCGGCGCCGCGGTGTCCGCCCCGAAGCCACCGGCCTCGTCGGTGACGGCCACCACGTACTTCGGGTTCGGATAGGGCGCCAGCGCCACGTACCAGGACTGGTCGGCCCTGCCGAGGTGCTCGGCGGTGCCGGTCTTGCCGGCGATCTGGATCGGGAAGTCCTCGAACACCGGGGTCGACGTGCCTCCGGGGCCGCTCGCCGCGCCGCGGAGACCGTCGAGGATCGCCTGGCGGTACTCCGGCCTCACCCCCAGCTTGCGGGCGGTGGGCGCCTCGAGCTGCTGGAGCGCGCGCCCGGAGGAGTCCTCGATGCGCTGGCCCAGCCGCGGGCGGAGCACGCGACCGGTGGCGATCGCCGCGTAGGCCACGGCCATCTGCATCGGGTCGGCTCGCAGGTCACCCTGGCCGACCGAGAGGTTCACGTTGTCGCCCGGCGTCCAGGGCTTCTCGGTCTCGCCCTTGTCGTAGAGGTCGTTGCGCCACTTCGGAGTGGGCAGCAGCCCGGGCAGCTCCCCGGGGAGGTCGATGCCCGTGTCGCGCCCGATGCCGAAGCGGCGGGCCCAGTGCTGAAGGCCCAGGCCGTTGCCGCTCGAGTTCAGCTGGTCGCCGAGCTGGTAGAAGAACACGTCGCTCGACACGGTGAGCGCCTGGCGCAGCGCCAGTGCCCCGTGCGCCACGCCCCCGGCGTTGTTGAAGGTGACCCCGCCGATGGTGTACGAGCCCGGATCGTTCAGCACGGAGTCGGGAGTGATCAGACCGCCTTCGAGCGCCGCCGTGGCCGTGATCAGCTTGAAGGTCGAGCCGCGTGGGATAGCCGCCCTGCACCGCCCGGTTGGTGAGCGGGGCTCCCAGGTCGGGGTCCTGCAGGCGGTCCAGCGCCGCCTGCCCGATCCCCTTGGAGAAGACGTTCGGGTCGAACGAGGGCTGGGAGCCGAGGCCGAGCACCTCGCCGTTGTGAACGTCCATGACGGCGAAGGCCCCGCGGCCGGTACCCCCGGCGAGTGCCTCCTGGCCCGCCTTCTGCACGTCCAGGTCCACCGCCAGGCGCAGCTGGCGGCCCTGCTTCGGCTCGCGCCGCTTGAGCGGGCGGTTGAGGTTGCCGAGCGCATCCACCTGCACCCGGCTGGCGCCGTTGCGCCCGCGCAGGAAGCGGTCGTACTCGAGCTCCACCCCGCTCTGGCCCACGCGGTCGCCGAGGTCCACGTCGCGGTAGCTCGGGTCCTTCTCCTGCTCCGGGGTCATCTCGCCGACCGTCCCGAACAGATGGGCGCCGACCGACCCGTGCCGGTACTTCCGCAGGAAGACGCGCTCCACGTCGGCACCGCGGAACTCGTCCTGGTGCTCGAGCATGTAGTACGCGGTCTCGTCGGACACGTCCTGCTTGACCGTGGCCGTGGAGTAGGGCAGCGCCTTCAGCTGGGGCTCCACCTCGCGCCGGATGGCCTGGGCGCGCATCGACAGGAGCTTGCCCAGGCGCCGGTAGAGCACCTGGCGGTCGGCGGCATTGTCGGGCAGCTTCTCCGGGCTGAGCACCACGGCCATCGAGGGCCGGTTGTCCACCAGCGGGCGCCCGTCGCGGTCCACGATCTCGCCGCGCGGGGCCTGGACCTTGATCTCCCGCACGCGGTTGTCGTTGGCCTCGGCCAGGTAGCGGTCCCCGGAGAGCACCTGGAGGTACCAGAGGCGGAAGAAGATGACCGCGAAGGCCACCAGGGCCACGCCGCCGATGATGGCCACGCGAGCCGCCAGCTGCGGCGTGAGCGTGGGCCGCCTGTCGTTGTCCAGGTACATCAGATCTCGAGTCCGCGCAGGCCCAGCGGACCGGTCTCCCGCGGCGGGCGGCGACGGCGGCCCGAGCTCGAGCGGATCCACGGCCAGCGACGGGCGCAGGACACGGCGGATGAGCACGAACACGGGGAGGGCCAGAGCAGTGCGTTGAGCAGCACCGTGAGCACCATGTCCCGGATCACGAGCGGGCTCACGCGGGCCCCCACGTCGAGCATGAAGGACACCGCGGCGAACGTGATGACCCAGCCCGCCGTGGCGGCCGCGCCCACGGGCACCGGCATCAGGCCGTGGCTCGGGTCACGCACCTCGCGGAAGCGGCCGACGCCGAACCCCACGGCCGTGAGCACCAGCGACGAGGCTCCCATCGTCGCGCCCGTGGCCAGGTCGAGCAGGAGGCCGGCCGCGAAGCCGGTGGCGCACCCGCGTGATGCTGCCGCCGTAGTAGGCCACCGCGGCCACGGTCAGCACCACCAGATCGGCGTGCCCGCCGAACAGTCCGGTCTGGCTCGCGCCCGGACACCTGGAGGATCACCGCGAGCAGGAGCAGCAGCCCCACGCGGATGAACGAGGAGGGGGCGAGGATCACGGCGTGGTCCCGGTGAGCGCCGCGGCCTGCTCGCCCGCGGGGCGGCGGGTGAGCACCTGGACGATGTCGAAGCGGCGCAGGTCCGCGAAGGGCGTGATGTGCACGCGCTGGTACTGCTCGAGCTCGTCCAGGTCCACCTTGCTCACGCGGCCGATCGGGATCCCGCGCGGGAACAGCGACTCGATCTTCGAGGAGGTGAACCCGGAGGTGACCACGGTCGTGTCCTTCGTGACCCGGCGGTCGCCCTCGATCAGGTCGAGCAGCAGGTCTCCGGGATCGCCCACCTGCGGGCGGACCACGCCGCTGGCGCCGGCGGGCATGACCTGAGCCGTGACCGCGCTGGACGCGTCCGTGAGCAGCCGCACCTCGGCCGTGCCGCCGGTGACCTGCGTGACCTTGCCCACCAGTCCGCCGGCGGCGATCACCGGCTGGTCCACCCGGATGCCGTCACCCGAGCCCTTGTCGATCTTCACGCTCGAGTACCAGACCGTGGGGGCGCGGGCGATCACCCGGGCCGCCACCGGGCGGGTGCCCGCGGGGAAGCCGTCCCCCCGCTCGAGGTCCACGAGCTGGCGAAGCTGGCTGGCGTCGCGCTCGGCCGTCTCGGCGCGCGCCAGGTCGGAGCGGAGCTGCTCCACCTCGGCCTTGAGCGCCTTGTTGTCGCCCTTCGCGTCGAAGGTGTCGCCGACCCACCCGAACAGGTCGCGAGCGGGCTTGAGCGCCCGGCTGGCCCCGCTCTCCACCGGCGCGAACGCCTCCTGGGCGCCGCGCTGGAAGGCGTGCAGCAGGCCGCCGCCCGACTCGCCGAAGTAGGCGGTGAGCACGGCTATGGATAGGGCGACGAATATCGCCAGCGCCGCCCTCCTGCGGCGGACCACCTTCTTGTCGAACACGCCTGGCGCCCTCTCGCGCGGCGGGCTTACCGCCGCCGGTTGTTTCGGGAATTCTTGTTGCTGCGGTGGATGGCCTCGAACTCCTCGAGGCTGCGGCCCGACCCGACCGCCACACAGGTGAGCGGTGATTCCGCGAGGTGGGCGGGCATCTGCGTCTCGTCACGCAGGCGCTCGTCGAGGCCCTGGAGCAGCGCCCCGCCGCCGGCGAGCATGATCCCTCGGTCCATGATGTCCGAGGCGAGCTCCGGCGGAGTGCGGTCGAGCGTCTCCTTCACGGCGTCGATGATGGCCACGAGGGTCTCCTCGAGTGCCATCCGCACCTCCTCGCTCGTGAGGATCACCGTCTTCGGCAGCCCGGACACGAGGTCGCGCCCGCGGATCTCGGCCTGAACCTCCTCGGCGAGCGGGAAGGCCGAGCCGATCTCGAGCTTCACCTCCTCCGCCGTCTGCTGGCCGATCATCAGCTTGTACTCGCGCTTGACGTAGTTGATGATCGCCTCGTCCAGCTCGTCGCCGCCGATGCGGATCGACTGGGACACCACGATCCCCCCGAGCGAGATCACCGCCACCTCGCTGGTGCCTCCCCCGATGTCCACCACCATGTTGCCGGTGGGCTCGCCCACGGGCAGGCCGGCGCCGATGGCGGCGGCCATCGGCTCCTCGATCAGGTACGCCTGGCGGGCCCCGGCGGACAGGCAGGCCTCCTCCACGGCGCGCTTCTCCACCCCGGTGACCCCGGAGGGCACGCACACCACGACGCGCGGGTGGGCCCAGCGGTTCTGGTGCACCTTCTGAATGAAGTGACGGAGCATCTGCTCGGTCACGTCGAAGTCGGCGATGACCCCGTCCTTGAGCGGCCGGATGGCCTGAATGGTGCCCGGCGTGCGGCCGAGCATCCGCTTGGCCTCGATCCCCACGGCATGCACCTCGCCCGAGCGCGAGTCGATCGCCACGACGGACGGCTCGGAGAGCACGATCCCGCGTCCGCGGACGTAGACGAGCGTGTTGGCGGTGCCGAGGTCCACCGCCATATCGCGGCCGCCCATGCCGGTGAGTAAGGAGAAGAAGCCCATTCGCGGTCGGTGGGGAGCATAGGCGCCGGTGCGGTGGTGCGCACGCTTCCGGCGTCTCGGTGTGCCGGGGGCGCGCGAACGCGCCGTCCGGAGTCCGGCAGTCTAGCCGACGCGGAGCGCCTGCCCGGGTCGCGCCACCCGTGAAAGCCCTGCAAAGTCCGGGCGGGAAGAGCGATTGCGCCGCCCCGCGGATTCGTAGGCCCGCCACGCCGGGAGCGGGCCGCGGCGGTCACGCTGCAACGCATCTGCCAGCGGGCGGCGGGCCTCCGGTCAGACGGCGCAGACGGTCACGGCGGCCCGGCCGCTGTGGCTCGCGGCAAACCGCATCCGGACGCGGGTGAGCGCGCCGTCCCTCGCCGAGGCGTAGCCCTGCTGCACGGTCACGGCCGCCGGCCCGCTCACGCTCACCCGCTGGAGCGCTCCCACGCACGCTCTGAGGGCTGACCTGGGACACGGGCTCCCCGGTCCGGAAGAAGGCGGAGTACTCGTAGGCGGCATCGCGCGGCCCCCGCCAGCGGGCCCGCACCCCACAGGCGAGCGGGCGCCAGCGAATGCGGGCCCAGCCCACGTCCGCCCGAGCGCCCCGCCGGCTCGCCCACAGGCGGCGCCCCACCGGCGGCCTCGGTCCCCGCGGGTCGAGCAGGATCGGCCCGGCCCCCCCTCCGATCTCGTAGGCCCGGGGACGGAGCGGCAGCACGTCCACGAACCCGAGCGCGGTGCGCACCTTCAGCGACACCAGGCCGAAGTCGGAGCGCAGGTCGCCGCTCGGATCAGGAGCGCGCCGGACCGCGAACCACACGCGCGGCGTGCGCACCACGGCGAACCCGCCGCCGCGCGCACGGATTCGGGCGTGACCCGCTCCGCTGGCGAGGAGGCCCTCCCGTGCCCAGGGGGCGGCGGTGCCGGGCGGCGGCCCAGTCGAGGCCCACCAGGGTCAGGCCCGCGTACGCGCTGCCGTCGGCGTAGGGGTCGAGCCCGGCCTGCCCATACCCGCTCGCGGCCGCGGGCACCAGGACCATTCCGCGCGCGGTGACCGGATGGAGGGCCCGGAGCCGGGCGAGGGTGCGCGCGGCCAGAACGCGCAGCGCACGCGCCCGCCGCCCGTGGGTGAGTGACGATCGCGACCTCCGCGCCGTAGGCGGTGAATGCCAGCGCCCAGGGCTGCTCCTGGCTACGGCCGGTGTAGGCCACGTCGCCATCCGGGGCGGCAAGGGACGAGCGACGCCCGCGCCGCCTGAACGCAGCACGCGGCCGGCACGGCGCCGGTGGCGGCGGTCCAGCAGGCTCAGCGAACGGGCGTAGAAGCCCGAGCGAGAGCGCGTGGTAGGCGGGCGGGCTCGGCCGGGGATCGGCCAGCAGCCGCAGCTCGCCGAGCCGGGAGCGCTCGGTGAGTCGCGGCAGGTCCCGGACCAGGTAGCGGATCGCCCTCGCCCTGGCCCGCCGGGGCCGCCGCAGAACGGAGCCGCGCACACGGGAGCGCAGGCCGGTGCGCGCCAGCTCGAGCCAGCTCACGGCCTCCACCAGGTGCTTGTTGAAGAAGCCGCCGCGCGGGTGAGACAGGAAGATCGGCGTGAGCGCCTTCAGGCGGAGCTGCCAGGCGGGTCGCATCGAGAGGAAGCGCGGGTCCTTGCGGAGCTGCCGGCGGGCCACGTTGTAGGCCGCGGCCAGCCCCCAGTTCTCGAACGCGCTGGCTCCGCGCACGGCCGGGTCCTGCGTGAGCACGTAGGCCACCGCCGCAAGCCCCGCCCCCACCAGGGCGTCGTTCTCGTCGCGCACGCCGGCCTGGAGCAGCCCGAGTCCCATCACGGCCTCGCCGTAGCGGGCGCTGGCGCCCACCGGGTCGTAACCGCTGAAGGCGCCGCTCGCGGCCTGAAGCGAGGTCCAGGGCGCGGCCACCTCCCGGGCGAGCGCCTCGGCCTCGGGCGACGCCGCGGCGCTGTCCGGGCCCGCGCCCGCGATCGCCGCCAGCACCGCGACCGTGACGAATAGGGCCTTTGTGCGCATCCAGGTACGACTTCGGCTCGCGGGAGGAACGACTTCAGTCCCGCAGCAGGCCGGGGACCAGGCGCAGCAGCGCCGGGACGGGCAGGCCCACCACGTTCCAGTAGTCGCCCTCGATCCCCTCCACGAGCGCGGCTCCCCGTCCCTGGATCGCGTAGCCGCCGGCCCGGCCGCGCCACTCGCCCGTGTCGAGGTACCAGGCGATGTCGGCCTCGCCGAGCTCGCGGAAGGTGCACGCGCGTGGTGGCCACGTCGCCGCGCTCCTCCCGCTCCCGAGCGGAAGGCGATGCCGGTCATCACCTCATGGTCGCGGCCGGAGAGCCGCCGCAGGAAGTCGCCCGGCCTCCGCCGCGTCCTCCGGCTTGCCGAAGTCTCGTCCCCCACCGCCACGACCGTATCCGCCCCCAGCACCCGCTCGCCCTCCACCGCCCGGGCCTTCAGCCGGGCGTTCTCCGCCGCCCGCTCGCGCGGGTCGCCCTCGCGCGCGTCTCCTCGACCCCCGGCACGCGGACCTCGAAGCGCACGCCCAGCTGCTCGAGTATCGCCCTCCGCTGCGGCGAGCCGGACGCCAGGACGAGGGGCCCGGCGCTCAAGCGTCAGGCCGAGCTCCGGGAAGAAGAGACCCACCTCCCGCGCGGCCGACTCCGGAGAGTCCGAGCCGTGCACGAGGTTCGTCTGGACCTCGAGGCCGAAGTCGCCACGGATGGAGCCGGGTGCCGACTCCAGCGGGTTGGTGGCGCCGATCAGCTGCCGTGCGGCCACCACGGCCTCGTGACCCTCGAGCACCATCGCCACCAGCGGGCCTCCGGTGATGAAGTCCACGAGGTCGCCGAAGAACGGCCGCTCGCTGTGCTCCGCGTAGTGGCGCTCGGCCAGCTCGCGGTCCACGGTCATGTGCTTCATGGCCGCGATCACGAGGCCCTTGCGCTCGAAGCGCGCGACGATCTCCCCGGTCAGGCCGCGCTCAAACGCGTCCGGCTTCACCAGGATCAGGGTCCGGTCCATGCTTCTCCTCTCGAGTTGGGGCAGTGTTACTGCGGGCGCTCGCGCGCCGCGCGGGCGGGCCGCTCGGTGCGCGGCCTGTCGTTGGCCGCGGGGGCCTCGGCGTCACCGTCGGGCGCCCGGGCCTGCCGGGCCTGGCGGGCCGCGGTGGGACGAGCCGCCGTGGCCGCCGTGGCGCGCCGCGGCCGGGGACGACGGCCCTCCGGGGCCGCCTGGCCCACCTCGGCCTCGCAGTAGGGGCAGATCTTCCAGCGCGGGTCGAGCGGCTTGCCGCACACCGTGCATGGCTCCTTCAGGCGCCGCAGGCAGCTGGGACAGCGCAGGAAGGCCTTCTCCACGTCGAACCCGCAGTACTGGCACGACATCTGGCCGAGGCTGGCCAGGCGCGCCTCGGCGGCCGCGATCTCCAGCTGGCGCTCCCGGGCGTCTTCGAGGAACTCCGGTGGGCGCACGATCAGGTAGACGATCGTGCCGATGAACGGGAACAGCGACGCCGCCGTGGCGCAGGCCACCAGCATCGGGTCCTGCGATCCGCCGCCTGGCGTCCGCCCAGGTCCAGTAGATCAGGGCGATGTAGATCACCACCAGGAACAGCAGCAGCAGGTTGACCGCGAGGTTCAGCCCGTCGTTCTCGATGCCGAAGACGGCGAGGGCGCTCATGGGACGGGCGAGTCTACCGGCCTGTCCGGCAGTAAACGCCTAGAGAAACAGGCGGCCCAGCGCATATCCGATGCCGAAGAAGACCAGGATCACGCTGGCCACCACCACGGCCACCAGGCCGATCATCGCCCCGAAGCGGGGTCCGTCGCCGCTCTCCATCGCCGGTAATCCTGTCAGGCGGTCCGGGCGATCAGGCGCCGGCGCCCTCGCCGAGCACCTCGCGGAAGCCCTGGCGCCACGACGGATGGCGCGGCTCCCAGCCCAGCTCGCGGCGGGCCTTGGCGTTCGAGGCACCCCGGATCTCGTTCAGCATCACCACGGCGTGCTCGCCGGCCGCGAGGCGCGCCAGCCACCCCGGGACCCGGCGCGGCGCCCGTGCACCGGCGGCCTCCGCCAGCGCCGGCAGCCACTCCGGCGACGGGAGCGGGTTCGTCGTCCACCACGTTGTAGATCCCGCGCCGGCCGCGCTCCAGGGCGGCCACCGTGGCCGCGGCCACGTCGTCCATGTGCACGAAGGACCAGATCGCCGGCGCCGTCGGCCACGATCGGCATCCGCCGCTTGCGCACGTCGGCCACCACGCTGCCGTCGGGCGCGACCGAGGTGCCCGAGCCGTAGAAGAAGCCGTAGCGCAGCACGATCCCCTCCAGCTCCTCCGCGGCCGGCACCACGGTCTCCAGGTGCCGGATGGCCGTCCAGCAGCGGCACCAGCTTCGCCGGGACATCGGTGGTGAGCGGTGCGTCCTCCTCCTTCACCGGCCCGCCCTCCCGGGCGAACGGCCAGCCGGCGAAGCTCTGGGCGAGGAAGCGCCCCGCTCTCGCCGCGCGCGCGGCGGCGAGCAGGTTGTCGGTGCCCTCCGAGCGCAGGCGGTTGGTGAGCGCGAAGTCCCGTTC
The DNA here is from genome assembly GCA_963752455.1 of uncultured Thermoleophilaceae bacterium. GTDB lineage: Bacteria > Actinomycetota > Thermoleophilia > Solirubrobacterales > Thermoleophilaceae > JACVRW01. The sequence goes on along the minus strand of CAVVYE010000008.1, from coordinate 59,119 downwards.
CGGGTGGCGTGGATTGAGCCGCGCCGGGATGGCGGTGAGCTGGTGGATCACGGCCTCGGGCCGCGCGTCCACCACCGCACCCACGATCGCCTCGCGGTCGAGGGCGTCGGCCACCACCGGCTCGGCGCCGAGAGCACGGATCCCCGGCGCCCTCGCCTCCGAGCGGGTGCCGGCGCTCACCTCGTGCCCGGCCTCCAGCAGGGCCGGGATCAGGCGGCTGCCCACCACGCCGCTCCCGCCGGCCACGAACACCCGCATCAGAGCACCGACGCCCGGGCTCGGAGGTTCTCGCTCAGCAGGTCGGCCACCAGGTAGATCGAGCCCGTGGCCACCACCGCGCCGCCGGGCCCGGCGAGCCGGCGCGCGTGGGCCACGGCGGCCTGCGGGTCACCCACCGCCTCGGCGGGCATGTCCTGCGCCACCTTCTCGGCCAGGCTCAGCAGGGTGGCCGGGGGCAGCGATCGCGGGTTGCGCGAGCGGGTCAGCACCACCGAGTCGAACTCGGGAAGCAGCGTGCGCAGCATCTCCGCCGCATCCTTGTCGTCCAGCACGCCGATCACGGCCACCCGCGGGCGGCGGTCGCCCAGCACCGCAGTCGAGCGAGCCCGCCAGGGCGTGTGCGCCGGAGGGGTTGTGGGCCCCGTCGTACACGGTCAGCGGGGCCTCTCCCACCACGTCCATCCGGCCGGCCACACGGGTCTCCGCCGCCGCCGCGGCCAGGGCGGCGGGGTCCAGCTCGCGTTCCAGCAGGGCCTCGGCCGCGGCCGCCGCGAGCGCGAAGTTCCCGCGCTGAAACCCGCCGGCGGCCAGGAGGTCGGCGTGCGCTCCCACCTCGGGATCGGCGCGCAGCCAGCGCGCTCCGCGCTCGGCGGTGACGCGAGCGGCCACCGCCTCCACCGCGGGGTCGAGGTCGCGGGGCGTGACCAGGATGCCGCCGTCGCGGACCACGGCCAGCTTCTCCTCCGCGATGTGCGTGAGCGTCGGCCCGAGCCAGCGCGTGTGCTCGAGGCCCACCCCGGTGAGCACCTGCACCCGCGAGGGGATGACGCTGGTGGCGTCGTAGCGGCCCCCCAGCCCGGCCTCCACCACGGCCACCTCCACCTCGCGGCGGGCCAGCTCCGAGTAGGCGGCGGCGGTGAGCGCCTCGAACTGCGTGACGCGATCCTCGGGATCCGCGGTGCGGTCCACCATCTCGGCCGCGTGTGCCGCGCGCTCCACCGCGCTCGCGAAGTCCGCCTCGGACACCGGCACCTCCCCCACCTCGATCCGCTCCCGGAACGAGCGCAGGTGCGGCGAGGTGTAGCTCCCGGTGCGGGTGCCGTGGCGCTCGAGGATCGCCGCGCAGAAGCGGACCGTGGACGACTTGCCGTTGGTACCCACCACGTGAACCGACCGGAAGCGGCGCTGCGGCAGCCCCATGACGGTCATCAGGCGGCGCATGCGGTCGAGACCGAAGCGCATGCCGAAGAGCTCCAGGCCGAGCAGGTACTCCTCCGCCCCGCGGAAGGTCATTCCTCGAGCCTACGCAACGCGTCCCTGAGCTCCTCGAGCTTGCGGCGCTCCGCCTCCACCACCTCGGCGGGCGCCTTCTTCACGAAGCCCTCGTTGGCCAGCTTCTTCTCCGCCCGCTCGATCTCAGCATTCAGCCGCCCGCGCTCCTTCTCCCGGCGGCGGTCGGCCTCGCCCGCGTCGAACGCGTCGGAGGGCAGGACGTGGACCACGCCTCCGGGCACCTCCAGGTCGGCGATCGGCTCCTCGTCCTCGGGCACCGATCCCTCGAGATCGAACTGCCCCAGGCGGGCGAGCTGGGCGGCGAGGTCGGCGTACCCGTCCGCCTCGAGCACGCCGCGCAGCGGCTTGCCCGGCCGGGCGCCCACCTGGTCGCGGTAGCTCCGCAGGGCGCCCACGGCGGTGAAGAACCGGCTCATGGCCTCCTCCGCGCCGGGGTCCAGCAGCTCCGGGTCGGGCTCGGGCCAGGCGCTCACGGCCAGGAGCCCGCGCTCGCCGGGCAGCAGCGACCAGATCTCCTCGGTCACGAACGGCATCACCGGGTGCAGCAGCAGGAGCGTCCGCTCGAGCGCGTGCAGGAGCACGCCGGACACGGCCTCGTTCGACGACTCGTAGAGCCTCGGCTTGGCCAGCTCCAGGTACCAGTCGCAGACCTCCGACCAGAAGGCGCCGTAGAGGTCGAGCACCGCGGGCGAGAACCGGAAGGAGTCGAGCTGCTCGGTCACGCTCTCCGTGAGCCGCTCCAACCGCGACACGATCCAGCGGTCCTCCACCGTCTCGGTCGCCCGCGGGTCGGGAGCGGTGCGGCCCACGCGGGTGAGGATCAGGCGCGAGGCGTTCCAGAGCTTGTTGGCCAGGTCCCGGCCCTGCCTCACGCGCTCCTCGTTGAAGCGAACGTCCTGTGAGGACGACATGGCCATCAGGGCGAAGCGCAGCGCGTCCGCGCCGTAGGCCGGGAACTCGCCGCCCTCGGAGTACACCGGCGGGCGCTCGCCGCCCTCGATCAGCTGGAGCGGGTCGATCCCCGTGCCGAGCGACTTGGACATGCGGCGGCCGTCGGGCGCCTGCACCACCGAGTGGATGGGCACGTCGGTGAAGGGCAGCTCGCCGGTGAGCTCCACCCCGAACATCACCATCCGCGCGACCCACAGGAAGATGATGTCCCGGGCGGTGGAGAGGGCATCGGTGGGATAGAAGGTGCGGAGCTCCGGGGTGTCCTCGGGCCAGCCGAGCGTGGCGAACGGCCAGAGGCCGGACGAGAACCAGGTGTCGAGCACATCCGGGTCGCGCTCCCAGCCCTCGCCCTCCGGCGGCTCGGCGCCCACGTGCGTCTCGTCACCCCGGTACCAGACCGGCAGCTGGTGCCCCCACCAGAGCTGGCGGGAGATGCACCACGGGCGGATGTTCTCGAGCCAGTCCAGGTACACGCCGGTCCAGGGCCGCTCGGGGTGGAAGCGCAGGGAGCCGTCGCGCACGGCCGCGATGGCCGGCTTGGCCAGCTCGGACATGTCGCAGAACCACTGGAGCGAGATCAGCGGCTCGATGCGGCGCCCGGAGCGGTGCGAGTGCGGCACGTCGTGCTCGTAGGGACGGGTGCCCGATATGAGCCCCTCCTCGCGCAGCGCGGCCACCACCGCCGCGCGGGCCTCCTCCACCTCCATGCCGCGGAACTGCCTCGGGAGCCGAGTCCGTGATCCGGCCGTCCTCGCCGATCACCGTGATCTCCTCGAGCCCGTGCCGGCGGCCGATCTCGAAGTCGTTGCGGATCGTGCCCCGGGGTGATCTTCAGCGCACCCGTGCCGAACTCAGGGTCCACGTACTCGTCGGCCAGGATCGGCAGGCGCCGGCCCACCAGCGGCAGCACCGCGGCCTCCCCGATCAGGCGCGAGTAGCGCTCATCGGACGGGGTTCACCGCGATGGCGGTGTCGGCCAGCATCGTCTCCGGGCGCACCGTGGCCACGGTGACCGCACCCGATCCGGACTCGAGCGGGTAGTCGACCATGTAGAGGGTGTCCTCCACCGTGCGCTGCTCCACCTCGAGGTCGGAGATGGCCGTGCGCAGGCCCGGGTCCCAGTTCACCATGTAGTTGTCGCGGTAGATGTAGCCCTTCTCGTAGAGGCGCTGGAACACCTCCACCACCGCCTGGGCGTAGGCGGGATCCATGGTGAAGCGCTCGTCCTCGTAGTCCAGGGAGGCCCCGAGGCGCTTGAACTGCTCGGTGATCGTGGAGCCGTGCTCGCTCGCGCCATTGCCATACGCGCTCGGCGAAGCGCTCCCGGCCGAGCTCCTCCTTGGTGAGCCCCTCCTCGGCCAGCGCGCGCTCCACCTGGCGCTGGGTGGCGATGCCCGCGTGGTCCGTTCCGTAGATCCACTTGGTGCGCAGGCCGCGCATCCGCGCGAGGCGGATGAGCACGTCCTGGAGCGTGCCGTTCAGGGCGTGGCCCATGTGCAGCGAGCCGGTGACGTTGGGGGGCGGCACGGCGATCGAGTAGCTGCCCTCGCGCTCGCCCGTGGGCTCGGGATGGAAGATCCCGGCCTCCTCCCAGAGGGCGAAGATGCGCCCCTCGACCTCTGCCGGGTCGTAGCGCGTGCGGTTCAGTCGGTCGTCGGACATCGGCGGCAGAGTGTGCCAGCCCGTCGCGCGCGGGCTAGGCGCGCAGCTCGCGCGTGGCCAGCGCGACGAAGTTCTCGACCGACCTGCGGTTGTCGCGATCGATCTGGCCCTTCATCAGCGCCGCGAAGGCACCGCCCACCGGCCCCAGCCCGGGCGTGGCCCGGAGGTGAGGGAGAAGCCGGTGGCGTCCCCCTCCGGCGCAAGCTCGAAGATCACGAGGAACTCGCTGGTGAGGGGCAGGCCGGTGCCGCTGTGCACCTGGCGCCGGGGGGCCTCGAACTCGGTGACGGTCCACTTCGACTTCGCCTTCCACGGACCCAGCACGGGGTTCACCTCGTCGTAGGTGGAGCCCGGCGCGGCGGGGCCGTCCGTGCGGGTCACGGCCTCGGTGCCGTCCACCCACTCGGCGTAGCGCGAGGTGTCGCAGAGGAGCTCCCAGACGCGCTCGGGCGGTGCGGGCACGATGCCCGAGGCGCTCACCTCCATCAGGCCGGCAGCCCCTCGACGAACTTCACGAACTTGCCCGTGTCGCGCAGCGGCGCGCCGTGCCCGAAGACCACGAGCGACGGGCTCCAGCGCCGCGAGCTTGCGGGCCGAGCGGCGGTTCTCCGCCGGGTCGGGCGTGAGGTAGGGCTTGGGGTCGCGCAGGCCCGGCAGGCCGGTGACCACGTCCATGTTGTTCAGCACGTCGCCGAGCACGAGCACGCGGTCGGACTCGCGCCAGAAGGCCACGTGCCCGGCCGAGTGGCCGGGCACGTGGAGCACGCGGAAGCCGGCCACCTCGTCGCCCTCGACTGCAGCTTCCGGTCCACCGGGTGGCCGGGGCCGCGGAACAGCGCGGTCGAACATGCGAGCCATCGGATGGCTCGGGCTGGCGCTGGCGGATGAGGTAGGGGCTCTCGGCGGCGTCGGCGTCGTGCTCGCCCACCCAGAACGGAATGCCGAGCGTCTCGCACACCTCGTGGCTCGCCCCCTGGTGATCGGGGTGCGCGTGGGTGATGGCGTGGGCGGTCACGGGGTGGCCCTTGAGCTGGCGGAAGATGCGCCGCCCCGAGTGCCGGGTGCCGGCATCGACGAGCACGTCCTCGAGGAGGAAGATGTTGATGCCGTTCGGAGGAAAGCCGGAGAGCTGCCAGACACCCTCCGCGAGCTGCTTCATCGGGCGGCAGCCTATGTCATTGCCCGCGGTGTGGGTGGCCTGCGGGTCCTGTCACACATTTCCTTTGCCGCACCCTCGCTGCGCTCGGGCGGGCAAAGTGTGCTGTGTGCCACCCGCCGGAGGATCGCCGCGGCTGACACCAGCGTCCGGGCGTGGCCGAGGCTCACTGCGGGCGCCGGCGCGGAGTTGTGCTTTTAGCTTGGCGCTCGACGAGGCGTGGCCCTGTGCCCGGTCCACCGCCGCGCCTCCTCCGGCGGGTGGCGGGCAGCACACTTTGGCCGCCCGACCGGAGGGAGGGTGCGCCAAAGGAAATGCCCGACAGGACCCGCAGGCCTGGGCGCTACGACCCTCGGGCGTAAGAGCTACGCCGACTCTGCGGCCTGCTCGGCGGGCTCCTCGGGAGCCGCCTCGGTCACCAGGGTGGGCTTCAGGCCCTTCTCGATCGTCTCCTTGGTGACCACGCACTTCTTCACGTCGCGCCGCGAGGGCAGCTCGAACTGCACGTCGAGGAGGGTCTCCTCGAGGATCGAGCGCAGGCCGCGGGCGCCGGTCTCCCGGGCCAGGGCCTTGTCGGCGATCGCCGAGAGCGAGTCGTCGGCGAAGACCAGCTCGATGCCGTCGAACTGGAAGAAGCGCTGGAACTGCTTGACGAGCGCGTTGCGGGGCTCGGTGAGGATGCAGACGAGGTCGTCGCGGGTGAGCTGGTGGATCACCGAGCACACCGGCAGGCGGCCGATGAACTCGGGGATGAGGCCGTACTCCACGAGGTCCTCGGGGAGCACCTGCTCGAAGAGCTCGCCGGTGTCCTTGTTGTGCTTCGAGCGCACCGCGGAGCCGAAGCCCACGCCCTTGTGCCCGATGCGCCGCTCCACGACCTTGTCCAGGTCCGCGAACGCGCCGCCGCAGATGAAGAGGATGTTGGTGGTGTCGATGGTGAGGAACTCCTGGTGGGGGTGCTTGCGTCCCCCCTGCGGCGGCACCGACGCCACGGTGCCCTCCAGGATCTTGAGCAGCGCCTGCTGCACGCCCTCGCCCGACACGTCGCGCGTGATCGACGGGTTGTCGGCCTTGCGCGCGATCTTGTCGACCTCGTCGATGTAGATGATCCCGGTCTCGGCCTTCTTCACGTCGAAGTCGGCGGCCTGGATCAGCTTGAGGAGGATGTTCTCCACGTCCTCGCCCACGTAGCCCGCCTCGGTGAGCGCCGTGGCGTCGGCGATGGCGAACGGGACGTTGAGGATCTTGGCCAGCGTCTGGGCCAGGAGCGTCTTGCCGCAGCCCGTGGGGCCCAGGAGAAGGATGTTGGACTTCTGGAGCTCGAGGTCCTGCTCGCCCTCGGACTGCATCATCTGCACGCGCTTGTAGTGGTTGTAGACCGCCACCGACAGCGTGCGCTTGGCCGGCTCCTGTCCCACCACGTACTCCTGGAGGACGGAGTTGATCTCCTTGGGCTTCGGGAGGTTCTCCAGATCGAACGTCGGGGCGCCCGTCAGCTCCTCGTCGATGATCTCGTTACAGAGATCGATGCACTCGTCGCAGATGTAGACGCCCGGCCCGGCGATCAGCTTCTTCACCTGGCGTTGCGACTTTCCGCAGAAGCTGCAGAGGAGCTGTTCGTTTGAGTCAGTGGGTCGCGCCACGCAATGTCTCCCCGTCGCGAGGGTACCAGCGCCGGGTGGCCCTGGGTCCCAGGTAGATACTCGGCGGGAGCGGCCTCCCTTCAAATGCGCGTCAGGTTGCGTCGACGGCCGGCTCGGCCACCACGGCCTGGCCGTCCGCGCGTGGCGCGGATGCGCGGAGTCACGACGACCGCGAATATCGCGGCCACCACCGCGAAGCCGGCGGCGCCCAGGAAGGCGAGCTGGAACCCCTCGGTGAGCGCAGCTGGCGTCCGGGCGCCCGCCGCCGGCCAGATTGTCCGTGCGCGTGTTGGCGAGCGTGGACAGGAGCGCCAGCCCCAGCGCGCCGCCGATCTGCTGCGACGTGTTGATCAGCCCGCTGGCCAGCCCGGAGTCCTCCTCCGCCACGCCGGCCACCGAGGCGATGGTTACCGGCACGAAGACCATGCCGGCGCCCACGGCCGCGATCACGGACGGGCCGAGCACGTCCGCCACGAAGGTGCCGTCGGGCGACACCTGGCTGAACCACGCGAGGCCGATGGCCACCAGCACGAGTCCGCCGATCATCACCGGGCGTACCCCGAAGCGCGTGGCCAGCTGCGACGCCACGCCGGCCGAGATGATGATGCCCGCCGACAGCGGCAGGTAGGCGAGACCCGCCTCGAGTGCCGAGAAGCCCAGCACCTGCTGCATGTAGAGCGACACGAAGAAGAACATCGCGAACAGCCCCGCGCCGAAGATCAGCATCACCCCGTTGGCCGCGGTGAGCGCCCGCAGCTTGAAGATGCGGAACGGGACGAGCGGCTGCCGGGAGCGCGTCTCGATCACCACGAACGACACGAGCAGACCCGACCGCGAGCGCGAGCAGCCCGATGGTCTGGGCGGAGCCCCAGCCCGCGCTCTCGGCGTCCACGAGCGCGTAGACCAGGATCGTGAGGCCGGCGGTGACGCTGAGGGCGCCGGCCACGTCGAAGCGACGGTCCATGTCGTGAGCGCGGCTCTCCGCGATCACCCGCGGTGCGATGGCCGCCGCCGTCAGGGCGATCGGCACGTTCACCCAGAAGACCCATTCCCACCCGAGGCCGTCGGTGAGGATGCCGCCGAGCAGCACGCCCGCGGCGCCGCCGCTGCCGGCCACGGCGCCCCACACGCCCATGGCCTTGTTGCGCTCGGCCCCCTCGGTGAAGGTGGCGGCCACGATCGAGAGCGCGGCCGGCGCGAGGATGGCGCCGCCCAGGCCCTGCACCGCACGGGCCACGATCAGCTGGCCCTCGGTGGTGGCAAGGCCGCCGGCGAGTGACGCGAGGGCGAACACCACCAGGCCGACCATGAACATGCGCCGGCGCCCGAGCAGGTCGGCCGCGCGCCCGCCCAGCAGCAGGAAGCCGCCGAAGGTCAGGACGTAGGCGTTCACCACCCACTGGAGGTTCTGCTGGGAGAAGTCGAGGGCGGTGCCGATGGAGGGCAGCGCCACGTTCACGATCGCGGCGTCGAGAACGACGACGAACTGCGTCATCGCGAGAAGCGCGAGGGCCTGCCATCTCCGGTCGTAGGCTGAGCGGGTATCGGTCATGCGACCGACGATACGCATGGCGAACGTCGCGTGCCCGTCCAAAGGCACGCAGCGCTCGAGCGCTAGTGCTTGGAGATCACGCGATCGATGAGGTTGTACGCCTGCGCCTCTTCGGCGCTCATGAAGTAGTCCCGGTCCGTGTCGTTCGAGACCTTCTCCAGCGGCTGGCCCGTGTGCAGGGCGAGGATCTCGTCGAGGCGCTTGCGCACGTCGATGATCTCCTTGGCGTGGATCTCGATGTCCGTGGCCTGGCCCTGGAAGGCCGAGGAGACCTGGTGGATGAGGATCTTGGCGTTGGGCAGCGCCATGCGCTTGCCCGCCGCGCCGCCGGCGAGCAGCAGCGCGCCCATCGACATGGCGATGCCGACGCAGATGGTCTGCACGTCGGGCTTGATGAACTGCATCGTGTCGTAGATCGCGAGGCCGGCGTAGACGGAGCCGCCGGGCGAGTTCACGTACAGCGACACGTCCTTGTCCGGATCCTCGGACTCGAGGTGCAGAAGCTGGGCGACGATCAGGTTGGCGATGTCGTCGGTGACGGGGGTGCCGAGGAAGACGATCCGCTCGTTCAGAAGGCGCGAGTAGATGTCAAAGGCACGCTCGCCGCGAGAGGTCTGCTCGACGACCATGGGAACGAGTGGGCTCATAGGCGCGACAGTCTAGTGACGGGTCAGACGGTGCCTCAGGAGCCCGGCGTCCAGATCTGGCCGGACTTCTCCGCGGCTTCCTTCTCGGGCGTCCAGAGCTTCTCGCGGGCCTCGGCGGTCTCGGCGGCGATCGGCTTGGCGCTCTCCACGATCATGTCCACGGCCTTGCGCATGGCGATGTCCTCGCGCAGCGCGTCGTCGGCCCCCTGGGAGCGCGCGCGCTTGAGCGCGCGCTTCACCTGCTTGTCGGTGGCGTCGGGTCCGGCGGCGGCGCGCAGCGCCTCGTCCACCTCTTCGTCGGTGACCTCGATGCCCTCGGCCTCGACGATCGCCGCGAGCACCGCCTCGCGCCGCAGCGCCAGCTCGGCCTCGGGCTCGGACTCCACGACGAGCTCCTCCTCGGTCTTGCCCGTCATCTCCAGGTAGCGGCGCGGGTCGATGCCCTGCGCGGACAGGCGGTGGGAGGTGCGGTGCCACATCTCGTGGGCCTTCGAGTGGACCAGCTCGTTCGGGATCTCCACCTCGGAGGCCTCCACCACGGCGTCCACGGCGGCCTGCGCGGAACTCGGTCTCGATGTTGCGGGCGTCGGCCTCGGCGATGCGCTCGCCGATCTCCGTGCGCAGCTCGTCGAGCGAGTCGTAGCCGCCGGCCTCGACGGCGAACTCGTCGTCCAGCTCGGGCAGCCGCTTCTCCTTGACCTCCTTGACCTCCACGGCGAACTCCGCGGCCTGGCCGGCCAGCTGCTCCACCGGGTAGTCGTCGGGGAAGGTCGAGCGACACGGTGCGCTCGTCGCCCGCGGCGCCGCCCTCGAGCTGCTCCTCGAAGCCGGGCACCAGCCGGCCCGATCCGAGCTCGAGCAGGAAGCCGCGGCCCTCGCCGCCCTCGAACGGCTCGCCGCCGATGCTGCCGACGAAGTCCATGACCACGTAGTCGCCCGCTCGCCGGCGGCGCGCTCCACGGTCTCGAGCGAGGCGAGGGACTCGCGCATGCGCTCGAGCTCGGCCTGCACCTCCTCCGGGTTCGCGGCGGGCTCGCGGCGCGCGACCTCGATGCCGCGTGTAGTCCCCGACCTTGGCCGGCGGCACCACCCCGACCTCGATCGAGAAGGTGAGCGGGGAGCCCTTCTGGGGCAGGTCGCCGATGTCCACCTGCGGGTCGCCGACCGTGGTGACCCCGGCCTCGTTCACCGCCTCCTCGTACCAGCCGGGCAGCCCGCGGCGCACCGCCTCGTCGAGCACGCTCTCGCGCCCCACCTGCTGGAGCACGACCTGCGAGGGCACCTTGCCGCTGCGGAAGCCGGGCACCTTCATCTCGCGCCCGATGGCCTCGGCGGCCTGCGCGAGCTGGCGCTCCACGGCGTCGCTCGGGACCTCCACCTCCAGCCGCACGCGCGAGTCGTCGAGCTCGGTGGTGGTGGTCTTCAGCGCGGTGGCCATCGGGCGCTGAAGATAGCGTGAGCGCTGTGGAAGATCACCGGGCGCGGACCCCTCGAGCGACTTCAGGCCTGGATGGTGACCGGCCCGCCGGGGCACGCGTGGAGCGCGCTGGCGGACATCGCCGTGTTCTGGTTCCGGTGGATGCTCTCAGCGCATGCTCGCCGGCGCGGGCAGGCTGTTGAGCCGCCGGCGGTAGCCGTTCATGGCCTCTCGGGCCATGTCGCCGTGCGTCTGGCGTGCGCAGCCGGGCCACGCGCTCGCGGTGGTAGGGGCTCGAGAGGCTCTCCGCGTGCCCGATCACGTTGCGGGTGCGGATGCCGTAGCGCCCCTGCAGGGAGCGCGTGAGGCGCAGGGAGGCCCGCAGCTGGGCGCGGTTGCCGAGCACCTGGCCGTCGCTCTGGCCCACGTGCTCGATGCCGATCGCCGTCCAGTTGAGGCCCACGGTGTGGCGGCACATGATCGTGGTGGGCACGAGGCCGTAGACGGTGCCGTCGCGGTCGATCACGTAGTGCGCGCACACGCCGGGCAGCTCGCCCAGCTCCACGTCGGGCGAGTCGTTCGCGAACGTGTTCAGCACGGGCGCCAGCGTGTCCGTGGCGGTGTAGTGCTCGACGATCACGCGCGGGCGGCGCAGGCGGTAGTCGTCGATCCCGTAGTGGCGCAGGGCGTAGGCGCGCATCTCCCGCTCGCCGGCGCGCGCCGAACGGGATCGGCCGGCTCACCACGCGCTGCGGGGCCACCGCCCGGGCGACGGCCAGCGCCGCGCCGGCCTGGCGGGCCACTCCGCTCGCCGGCAGGCGTCCCCCGGGAAGCTCGACCACGAACGCCGTGTCCTCCGGGAAGTGGTGGTTCTGCCAGCCGGTGGCGGTGCCGTGGTAGGGCCCGATGGCGCGGCGGGGCAACCGCTCCGCGGCGGCTGTAGAGGCGCTGGAGGAACGGGTCCGCCGTCGGAGCGCACCACGATCCGGAGCGCCTGGTGGTACCAGAGCGTGACCCGTGGCCGCTCGCGCGCGATGAAGCGCGAGATGGCCTGCGTCTCGGGCTCCGACCCGGCCGCGGGACCCGGAGTGGTAGGTGTCGAAGGGGCGGCCGTCGGCCCGCCAGCCGTCCGGGAAGTTGCGGTTCAGGTCCACCCCGCGCGCGTTGTGGCGCGTGCCCGCGGTGGCGCCGTCGGGGTTCACGGTGTCGATCAGCCACAGCGCGGTGCCCCGCGGCGGCCGCGACCCGCGAAGCCGGGCCACCACCTGGCGGCCGGCGTTCTCGTTGCCGTGGATCGATCCCACCACGAGCACCTTCACGCGCGCCCGCGGGCTTCCCACGCGCACCGCGCGGATGGCCCGGCCCTGCGCCGACCGGCCCACCAGCACGCTGCCGGGCTCGGGCGCCGCGGCGGGGGCGGCGGGCGGCGCGGCCAGGGCGGGCTCGGCCCGGGGCGGCGCCGGGCCTCCGCGGCGGGTCTCCACCGCCCAGAGGCCCGCGGCGAGGGCCGCCAGCAGCAGAAGCGTGGCCGCGCGAAACACGCCCCGAGTATGCCGTGCTGCGAGGAGCGGAGCCGATCGGGTCGCCGAGCACCGCAGCACGTAGATTCGCGCCGATGACCGCCGAGCTCGCCGCGCGGGCCGAATCCGAGGGCCGGATCGCGATCGACACCGAGTTCGTGTCCGAGCGCCGCTACCGCGCGCTCCTCTGCCTGGTGCAGGTGGCGGTGCCCGACGCCGAGGCGCCGGACGGGGTGCGCACCGAGGTGCTGGATCCGCTGGGCGACGACTTCAGCCCCGAGGACGCCGCCAAGCTCGGGAGGGTGCTGGCCGATCCCGCGGTGGAGGTGGTGGTGCACGCCGGGCGCCAGGACGTGGCCATCCTGCGCCGGGAGTGGCGCACCGAGGTGCGGAACATCTTCGACACGCAGGTCGCCGCCGGCTTCGTGGGCCTGGGCAGCCAGGAGGGTTACGAGTCGATCGTGCGCCGGATGCTCGGCGAGCGCCTGAAGGGCTCCGAGGGCTTCACCCGCTGGGACCGCCGCCCGCTCACCGACCTCCAGCTCGAATATGCCGCCGACGACGCCCGCTGCCTGCTCGCCGTGGGCGACGCCCTGGAGCAGCAGCTGGCCGAGCGTGGGCGACTCGAGTGGGCGCGTGAGGAGTGCCGCGCGCTCGAGGAGGTGACCGACGAGCGCACGCCCGATCAGGTGTACGACCGCCTTCCGCGGCTGGGTCGCCTGAGCGAGACCGGACGGGCGGTGGCGCGCGAGCTGGTGGAGTGGCGGGAGGAGAGCGCCAGGTCGCTGGACCGCCCCGTCGGGTTCGTGCTCCCCGACCAGGCGCTGATGGAGCTGGCCCGCCGGGCGCCCACGGACCCGGCCGGGCTCGAGCAGATCCGGGGCCTGCCGCCCCAGACGCTGCACCGCCGGGGCGACCGGCTGATCGCGGCGATCGAGCGTGGGCGCGAGCGCGAGGCGCCGCCCCCTCCCCCCTCCCCGCCCTCCCGCGATCAGGTGGACGCCCCGCTGGTGTCGCTGGCGCAGGCGCTCGTCCGCCAGCGCTCGATGGACACCGGCGTGGCGGTGGAGCTGATCGCCACCCAGTCGGAGCTCACCTCACTGGTGGCCGCCGCCCGGCGCGGCGACGAGGGCGACGGCCTGCGCGTGACCGAGGGCTGGCGGCGCGAGCTCGTGGGTGACGAGCTGCTGGAGCTCCTGGCCGGCCGCCGGCGCCTGAGCGTGGGGCCGGACCGCTCGCTTCAGGTGTCGCGGGACTGATCGCGGGTACGGTGCCCCGGTGGGCGCGAACCCAAAGTTCCTCGGCATCTACCTGAACGACCACCTCGCGGGCTCGACCGTGGGCGTGGAACTCGTGAACCGGGCCGCGAAGTCCAACCGCGGCACCGACTACGGAGACTTCCTCGCCGGGCTTGCCGAGGAGATCGGCGAGGACCGCGACGAGCTTCAGGAGATCATGAGCGCGCTCGGGGTCGGGCGCGACCACCCCAAGGTGGTGGCCGCGTGGACGGCTGAGAAGTTCGGCCGGCTGAAGCCCAACGGCCAGCTCACCGGCTACTCCCCGCTCAGCCGGCTGGTGGAGCTCGAGGGACTCTCGCTCGGGATCACCGGGAAGCTCGGCCTGTGGCGCGCGCTGCTGGGCCTCGTCCCCGGGGAGCCCCGTCTGGACAAGGCGCAGCTCAACCGTCTCGAGGAGCGCGCGCGCCGCCAGCGCGACGAGGTGGAGGACCACCGGCTGCGCGCGTCGCAGGAGGCCCTGCGCGCCTGACCCCGGGGGCGCGCAGCGCGCCGTCCCGGTACGCTGCCGCCCCCGATGAGCTGGGAGCCCGAGCTCGAGGAGCTGCGCCGGAGGGAGGAGCTCGCGCGGCGCATGGGCGGCACCGAGCGGGTGGAGCGCCAGCACGCGTCCGGGCGCCTGACCGTGCGCGAGCGGGTGGACCGGCTCTTCGACCCGGGCACGTTCCACGAGACCGGGGCGCTGGCGGGCCGCGCGAGCTACGGCGACGACGGCGAGATCGAGGACTTCCTCCCCGCCAACACGGTGGTGGGCCAGGGACGCATCGACGGCCGGCGCGCCGCGGTGCAGGCCGACGACTTCACCGTCCGCGGCGGCGCCGCCGACGCGGCCATCTGGGAGAAGGCGCTCTTCGCGGAGCGGCTGGCGAGCGAGATGCGCATCCCGCTCGTGCGGCTGGTGGACGGCACCGGCGGCGGCGGAAGCGTCAAGTCGCTGGAGGACATGGGCTTCTCCTACGTGCCGCCGCTTCCCGGCTTCGACCTCGTGGTGGCGAACCTGGCGTCCGTCCCCGTGGCCACCGCGGCGCTGGGGCCGGTGGCCGGCCTGGGGGCCGCGCGGGTGGTGTGCTCGCACTTCTCGGTGATCGTGCGCGGCACGGCCCAGCTGTTCGTGGCCGGCCCCCCGGTGGTGGCGGCGGCCATGGGTGAGACGCCGGACAAGGAGACGCTCGGCGGCTCCCGGATGCAGGCCCGTGCCGGCGCCGTGGACAACGTGGCCGCGGACGAGGAGGACGCGCTGGCCCAGCTGAAGCGCTTCCTCTCCTACCTGCCCGCCAGCGTCTGGGAGGCGCCTCCGCTCGTGGACGAGCCGGACCCCGCGGACCGGCGCGAGGAGGAGCTGATCGACATCGTCCCCCGCGACCGCCGCAAGCCCTACAAGACGCGGCGCATCCTCGACCTGGTGATGGACCACGGCTCGGTGTTCGAGCTGGGCTCGGCCTTCGGCCGGCCGGTGATCACCGCGCTCGCCCGGCTGGGCGGGCGGCCGGTGGGCGTGCTCGCCTCGGACACCGAGCACTACGGCGGCGGGGTCACCGCGGACGCCGCGGAGAAGATGGCCCGCTTCGTGGACACCTGCGACCAGTTCCACCTGCCGGTGGTGAACTTCGTGGACGTGCCCGGGTTCGTCATCGGCACCGACGCGGAACGCGCGGGCACGATCCGCCGCGGATCGCGGGCCCTCTTCTCGGTCTACCAGGCGAGCGTGCCCTGGGTGTCGATCCTGGTGCGCAAGGTCTTCGGGGTGGCGGGAGCCGGGCACGGCGACGGCTCGCGCCTGAACCTGCGCTACGCCTGGCCGTCGGGTGACTGGGGCTCCCTGCCGATGGAGGGCGGCCTCGAGGCGGCCTACCGGCGCGAGCTCGAGGCGGCCGAGGACCCGGTGGCGCTGCGCGCGGAGATCGCGGCGCGCCTCGACGCGGTGCGCTCGCCCTTCCGCACCGCGGAGCGCTTCAGCGTCGAGGAGATCATCGACCCGCGCGACACCCGCCCGCTCCTGTGCGACTGGGCCGAGCGGGCGCACGAGCTGGTGCGGCAGGACCTGACCGCCGGCCCGAAGGCGCGCGGCCCCCGGCCGTGAGCCTCGCTCCTCACCGGCGCCCGCTTCCTCACCATGCACCCGGCCGCGCCGGTGACCGGCGCGCTGGCGGTGGGCGACGACGGCCTGTTCGCCGCGACGCCGCCCCCGGGCGCACCGGTGGTGGACCTGCAGGGCGCCTGCGTGGTCCCGGGCCTGAACGACGCGCACGTGCACTTCCCCACCTGGTCGCTGGCCCAGACGCAGGTGCGCCTGGAGGAGGCCCGCTCGCTCGAGGACGCCCTGGCCGCGGTGGCGGCCGCCGTGGGCGGCATCGCGCCCGGCGCGTGGCTGCGCGGGCTCGGCTGGCGCGACGCGGGTTGGGCCGAGCCCCCGGACCGGTGGGCGCTGGACCGCGTGACCGGGGACGTGCCCACCGCGCTCACGTCGAAGGACTACCACTCGCTCTGGCTCAACAGCGCGGCACTTGCGCGCGCGGATGACCTGGAGGTACCCGGCGGCGTGGTGGAGCGCGACGCGGCCGGCGATCCCACCGGAGTGATCCGCGAGGCGGCCGCCTGGGTGTTCCGCGACCGCCACGCCATGCCGTCGGTGGACGAGCTCGTGGAGGCGGCCGCGGACGGGGTGCGCCTGGCCAACTCCCGCGGGGTCACCGCGATTCACGACAAGGACGGCTGGATGGGCGCGCTCGAGGTCTTCCAGCGCCTGCGGGAGCGCGGTGAGCTCCACCTGCGCGTGTGGCAGTCGGTGCCGCACGAACGCCTCCCCCACCTCGCCGAGCTGGGCCTGCGGTCGGGGTTCGGCGACGACCTGCTCCGGCTCGGATACCTCAAGGTGTTCATGGACGGCACGCTCGGGTCGGCCACGGCGCGGCTGCTGGACGGCTCCGGAGTGGAGATCACCTCGCGAGCCGAGCTCGAGGACATCGTGCGCCGGGCCGCCGCCGCCCACTTCCCGGTGGCCGTGCATGCCATCGGCGACGCGGCCAACCGCGACGCGCTCGACGCGTTCGCCGCCACCCGCGACGCCTGGGCCCCCCGCGGCCTGCGACCGCGCATCGAGCACGCCCAGCTGCTGGCCCCCGAGGACGTGTCGCGCTTCGCGGAGATCGGCGTGACCGCATCGGTCCAGTTCAGCCACGCCCCCTCCGACCGCGACCTGGCCGACCGCCTCTGGGAGGGCCGAACCGGCGCCTACGCGTTCCGGTCGCTCCTGGACGCCGGCGCGCGACTGGCCAACGGCTCCGACGCGCCGGTGGAGGAGCTGGACCCGCTGGCCGGGATCGCCGCCGGCGTGAGGCGCACGATCGACGAGCGCGAGGCCTGGCGCCCGGACCAGGCGGTCACGGCCGAGGAGGCGCTCCGGGCGGCCACCGTGAACCCCGCCTGGCTGGCCGGGGACGAGGGGCGGCGGGGCATGCTCGTGCCCGGGCAGATGGCCGACCTGGCCGTGCTCGACCGCGACCCGCTGGGCTGTGCCCCCGACGAGCTACCGCAGATCCGCGTGCTGGCCACGATGCTCGGCGGGCGGTGGGTGCACGTGGCGCCCGACGGCCCGCTCGCCGCTCACCTGGCGGATTGACCCTCATCTCACCGGGTTCCCGCTCCGCCCGCCGGGTAGATGGGCGAGATGAAGGCACTGGTATTGAACTGCACCCTCAAGCCCTCGCCGGCCACGTCCAACTCCGAGGCGCTGGCCCGTGTGGTCACGGACGCGCTCGAGCGAAGACGGGGTGGAGAGCGAGTTCGTGCGCGTGGTGGACTTCGACGTCCGGCCCGGCGTCTCGTCCGACGAGGGCGACGGCGATCAGTGGCCGGCCATCCGGGAGAAGGTCCTCGGCGCCGAGATCCTGGTGATCGCCACGCCCACATGGATCGGACGGCCGTCGAGCGTCGCCCAGCGGGTCCTGGAGCGCATGGACGCGATGCTGTCCGAGCAGGACGACGAGGGCCGCCCGGTGGCCTTCAACCGGGTCTGCCGGCGTGGTGGTGACCGGCAACGAGGACGGCGCGCACCACGTGATCGGCGAGATCTCGGGCGCGCTGGGCGACATCGGCTTCACCGTGCCCGGCCAGTCGTGGACCTACTGGAACCGCGGCCCGGGCCCGGGTGACGACTACCTCTCGAGCGACGAGGGCAAGGAGTGGTCCCACTCCACCGGGCGCGCGGCGGCCGCCAACCTCCTGGCCGTGGCACGCGCGCTGGAGGCCAACCCGATCCCTGCGCCCGCCTAGTCCATCGTCCTTCTTAAGCGAGCGCCGGCAGCCCGAACTCGGCGCGGAACTCGTTCGTGTCGTGCAGGTGCGGGAAGGGCTTGTCCGGCGCCTCCACACCCAGCGCGTCGGCCAGCGGCTCCCAGCCGTCGCCCAGCTCCCAGTACACGAGGCGGTCGGCGGGAACCTCGCGCTTGATCGTCTCCACGCGATCCCAGTACATCTCGCGCACCCACTCCTTGTCCTGGAAGCGGCCCTGGAAATCGCCCTGCCAGATGAGCTTCTCGATCACACCCCAGAGCTCGGGCGCGGGCTGCTCGCGGTTGGCGTCCTCGGCCAGCTCGCCGGCCTGCGCCGCCTCCTTGACCGCCAGGATCGTGTTCGCGCAGCTCTTGTAGAAGCCGTCGAAGTCGCGCACGTTCAGGAGCACGGGCACGTCAGGGAAGGCGGCCACCATCTCGCGCCACTTCGACGCGGCGGGCCAGTCCACGGTGGCCTCCCAGCCGTCGAAGACCTCGGCCCAATCCACGGGCTCGCCGTCGGCGATCTTGATCCAGTGCTGGAGGTCGTGGTCCCTGTTCTCCCCCGTGATCAGGTCGATCATGTGGAAGCACGGACCCGCGCCCAGCTCCTCGAGTGCGGCCTTCAGGGACATCGTGCCGGTGCGGCCGAAGCCCACGCCGATCATCTTCATGCGTTTTCTCCCAGTCCGGTCCCGCTTGGTTGCGGTGGTGGTGGACCGACGCCCGGTCTCCGCGGGACCAATCGCGAGACCGGCGCGCCGCAGTCTGCCACCCGCGGCCCGGGTCTGTCGTGTGGGCTAGACGGCCTCCTCCAGCTCGGCCAGGGAATCCTCCAGCCAGTCGATCAGGCGCCACACGTCGGGCATCTGGTCGCGGTCGGCCACGATGCCGAAGTCGAGCGTGCCGCAGTAGCTCATCACCGTGATGTTCAGCCCCATGCCGTCGGTGATCACCGACACCGGATAGTTGGCGTCCAGCCGGGCGCCGGCGAGGTAGAGCGGGAACTGGGGCCCGGGCACGTTCGAGATCACGAGGTTCCACGTCGGCCGGCCGGGTGACGAGGTGGAGAGCGCGAAGGTCACCCGGGCCGCGCGCGAGAACACGGCCGGCGGGATGAAGTGGTTGGCGTCCTTCAAGAGCTCCGCGGGCATGGCCCGGTGGCGGTCCTTCATCACCCTCAGCGACTCGTGCGTCTGCAGCAGGCGCTCCACCGGGTCCTCGATGTTGGTGTACAGCGGGGCGCTCATGAGCATGATCCGGTTGCCGAACGTGCCCATCTGCTCGGAGCTGCGCACCGACACGGGGATCTGGGCCACGAGCGGCTCGTCCAGGAGCTCGTGGTGCTCCTCCATCCAGCGGCGCACCGCGCCCGCCGCAGATGGACACCACCACGTCGTTCACCGTGCACCCGTGCCGGTTCTTGATCGTCTTGACGGTGTCCAGCGGCAGCCGCCCGAAGGCGAAGCGCCGGTGCGGCGAGATGCGGCCGTTGAAGGACGTCCTCGGCGCCTTCAGATTGGTCCGCTCGAGCACGCCGCCGTCGCCGCGGCGCAGGGCGCGTGACACCGCGTCGGAGACGCGAGCGGCGGTGCCGGCGCCCGGCAGGGTGCTGAACGCGGTCTCGTCGAGGTTCGGAAGCGCGCCGGGAATCGCCCGGAGGAGCCGCAGGGGATAGCGCGGGAGGCCGAGAAGCCCGCGGCCGAGCATCTCCAGCTCGCCCGGGTCGCCGTCGGCGTGCGGCTCCTCGGCGGGCGGTATCTCGCGGCCCTCGGGCACGAGGTCGAGCAGCACGCCCATGATCTCCGCGCCCGAGAGTCCGTCCACCAGCGAGTGGTGGATCTTCGTGAGCAGGGCCACCCGGTCGTTCTGGAGCCCGTGGATCAGGTACGCCTCCCAGAGCGGGCGGGCGCGATCGAGCGGGCGCTCGACGATGCGCGCCACCTGCTCGGCCAGCTTCGCGTCGGTGCCGGGGGCGGGCAGGGCGAGCTCGCGCACGTGGAACGCCAGGTCGAAGTGCGGGTCGTCGATCCAGTACGGGTAGTCGAGCCCGAACGGCACCGGGGCGAGGCGCCAGCGGAGCGGCGGGAGGAGCGGCAGCCGCTCGGCGATCAGGTCGTGCACCACGTCCAGGGTCAGCCGGCCGTCCGGCCGCGTGGAGGGGTCGAGAATGGCCAGGCCGGCCACATGCCCGCTCTGGCGCGCCGACTCGAGCGCCAGGAACTGCGCATCAACACTCGTGAGCTGTCGGATACCGCGCCTCCCTCGTGACCCCCCGGACCGGGCTAGCTTCGACGGTGGCGGCGGGCGGCGTCAAGCCCCGTCGTGTTCCGGGCGCGCGGGCCCGGGTAGCTGTGACGGATGAGAGATCTGATCGTCACCGAGAACATCACGCTCGACGGGGTGATCGACGCGGCCGAGGGCTGGTTCGCGCCGTCCGGCGACGACGCGGAGGCGGACCAGTCCGACATCGAGGCGGCCACTCGCGAGCACTTCGAGGCCGCCGACGCCTTCCTCGTGGGCCGGGTCACCTTCGAGCAGATGCGCGGCTACTGGCCGGAGCAGACCGACGACACCACCGGGATCAGCGACTACCTCAACGCCGTCTCGAAGTACGTGGTCTCGAGCACGATCGAGGAGCCGGGCTGGGACCGCACCACCGTGCTGCGCGGGCCGGTCCGGGAGGAGATCGAGGCGCTGAAGGCCGGGCCGGGCGAGGACATCGTCACCACCGGCAGCATCAGCCTGGTGCACGACCTGATCGCCTCCGGGCTGGTGGACGAGTACCGGCTCTTCACCTACCCCGTGGTGCTCGGGCGCGGGCGGCGGCTGTTCGCGGACGCCGCCGACGTGCCGAAGGTGCGTCTGGTGGAGAGCCGGGCGTTCCGCTCCGGCATCGTGCTCTCGCGCTACCGCACGGACGGCTGAGGGGCGGGGCGCCCCGGCCCCTACCCCCCGGTGCGGCTCTCGCGCGGGTTGTGCAGCGGCGTGAGCGTCTGCTCCACCTGCTCGCGATAGCGCTCGAAGTTCGGCGGCAGGGAGAGCCGCTCGCCCAGGTGCTCCGGGTCCTCGTCGGTGGCGAAGCCCGGGCCGAGGGTCGCGATCTCGAACAGGACCCCGGACGGCTCGCGGAAGTAGATCGAGCGGAAGTAGAAGCGGTCGATCACCGGAGTGGCGCGTGCGCCGGCCGCGCGCACTCGCTCGCCCCATGCCTCGTGATCCTCCATCGTGGACGCGAAGGCCACGTGGTGCACCGTGCCCGCGCTGGGCACGCCCGGCTGCTCCGGCGGCGGGTCGTAGGCGTAGCGGCCGCCGCGCCGCTCGCCGCGCACCTCCCAGCCGTCGCCGGCGGGCTCGAACCCGAGCGCTCCCTCGAACAGCCCGCGGCTGGCCTCGGGGTTCCCCGAATAGGCGCGGACGCCGTCGAAGCCGCGCAGGGCCATCTCGGCCGGCACCTCGGGATGCTCGGCGCTGAGCGGGTCGTCTCCGCTCTGGTCCACGATCAGCTCGTGGGCCAGCCCCTCGGGGTCGGCGAAGCGCAGCGAACCGTCGCCGCGGGTGGTCTCCACGCCCTCGCCGGCCAGGCGCTCGGCCCAGAAGTCGAGCGCGTCCTCGCTCGCCACCCGCCAGACGATCGTGTGCACCATGCCCGCTCCCGCGCGTCCCGGCGCGGCGCCCGGGTACTCGAAGAAGGTGAGGTCGGTGCCGGCGCTGCCCTGGTCGTCGGCATAGAACAGGTGGTAGACGGTGGGGTCGTCCTGGTTCACCGTCTTCTTGACCAGCCGTAGCCCCAGCACGCGCGCGTAGAAGTCCAGGTTGCGCGGGTGCGTCGCCGGTGATCGCCGTGATGTGATGTACGCCCTCGAGCAGCATGCGCCGAGACTACCCCGGTCAGCGCAGAAGCAGGCGGAGGACGCGCTCGGCTCGGCGCGCGTCCGGCTCCTCGCCCGTGATGCGGTCGAGGTAGACGTACGACTCCACGATGCGAACGATCGTGTAGGCCACGTCGTAGTGGAGGTCGGGCTCGAGGTCCAGCGCGCCCAGCGCGTGCTCCTGCTCGAGCATGGCCTGGTAGTCGGCGATCAGCCGCGGCTGGAAGCCCATGTCGGTCCAGGTGAGGAGCCGCATGGCCAGCTCGCCCTCCTCGGCCAGGAAGCGCGACATCCCCGGGTTCTTCAGCACCTGGTCGATGAAGCGCGTGACCACCTGGACGATGCGCTCGCCCCCGCGCTCGTCCACCTCCGGCGCGGAGGTTGTCGAGCGTGCGCTCGGCCAGCGACCAGATCACCTCCACGAGCAGCTGCTCGCGCGACCCGACCCAGCGGTAGAGCGTGACCCGGTTCACCCCCACCCGCTCGGCCAGCGCGCTCATGTCCACGCGCTCGGCGGCGAGGAACGTGCGGCGGGCGGTGAGGAACGCGTCGAGGCCGGTCCGGCGGCGGCTGTCCGAGCTCCCGGCGAGCTGGAGCTGAAGCGGCGTGGGTCCTCGGCCGCCGGCCGGTCGGGGTCGGGCCATCGGCGTACTGTCGCACGGCTTAAAGAGAGGCCCCCGCGTGCCGATCTAGTGACTATGGCTGCAAAGTCGTGGCTCTGCCGCGACGACATGGACCGCGAACGGCTCCTCGACATGGAGCGCCGCATCGGTCCGGTTCGTCGCAAGGCCATGGGCCTGATCGCGCTCACGCTGGTCCTGTGCGGGCCCTGGATGGGGTTCTGGACGCTGGTGCCGCTCGTGGCTGGCCGGCGTGGTCTTCCAGCTCGCCGAGGGCAGGGCTCCGAGGGCGAAGCGCCCCGAGCACATCCTCTTCGCGGCGTGGACCTGCAGCATGCTGGCGATCGCGGGCGCCGTGGCCCTCACCGGCGGGGCCGAGGTGCCCACGCTCTCCTGGCTGGCGATCCCGATCGTCACGCTCAGCGCCCGCTTCTCCACCCGGGGCGTGAGCCTCGGCGTGGGCGTGGCCATGGTGCTCCTGTTCGCCGTGGCCTTCGGGACGGACGCCGGCGCCGTGGTGGACGATCCCGTGCTGGTGCTCGCGCCCGCCGCGCTGATCGCCGCGACGGCGATCCTGTCCACGGCGCTGATGCAGTCCGACCTCCACTTCCGCAGCGAGAACGTGATCGACCCGCTCACGGGGATGCTCAACCGCAAGGCCCTGACCACCCGGGTGGCCGAGCTTCAGCAGCAGTCCGAGGTGAGCGGGGAGCCGATCGGGCTCGTGGTGGGCGACCTCGACCGCTTCAAGGAGGTGAACGACAGCTGCGGGCACGTCAAGGGCGACGCGGTCCTGAAGGACGTGGCCTACGAGATCCGCAAGGAGCTGCGGGCGTTCGACCTGGCCTACCGGCTGGGAGGCGAGGAGTTCCTGGTGATCGTGCCCGGATCGGACGTGGACCAGGCGACCGCCCTGGCGGAGCGGCTGCGCGAGCTGCTCGCGTCCGGGACCTTCGGCGGAGACCAGCACGTGACCATGAGCTTCGGCGTGAGCGCCTCAACGGGGGCGACGCGGTTCGAGTACGACCTCGTGTTCGCCGAGGCCGACGCGGCCCTGTTCGAGGCCAAGCGGCTCGGGCGCGACCGCGTGTGCTCCGCGGCGCGGGGAGCGGGACCTCGCCCCCGCGTAGCGCCCGCGCTCGCAGGGACAGCGCTCCCGGGCGTCGAAAAACGGCCGATGACCAAGGCTCCGGAGCGACCCACGCCCTTCGCCTCGCTAGAGGCCAGCTCACGCGAGCGACTGCTCGCCGAGACGGCGGAGTCCTGGTACCACTTCGGCGACTCCGCGGATGTCGGCGACCTGATCGAGCGGGTGGACGGTGCGCTCCGCGACGGCGATCAGCGCCTGGCCGGCGCCCTCATCTTCGCCGTCCTCTCCTCGGACGACACGAATCTCTCTCACAGCCTGAGGGCCGGCTCGGCGGACAACCAGCCGAGCATGCGCTCGTAGACCTCCGCTCGCTGATCCTTACGCGCCGCGGCTGCGGCGGGCGGCATCCAGCCGCGCCCGGCGCGCGTCGCGGAACTCCGCGATCTCGACCGGCGCGTCGGTCGATCCGCGCGCCCGCGGGTGCCTCGAGCAGGCGCGGAGAGATCACGGTCTCGAGCGGCTCGCCCTCGGACGCATCCACCCGGTGGGCCACCGCCCCCGGGCGGGCGCTCACCACGTCCACGAGCTTCGTGCCCGCGAAGAGCAGGCCCACGCCGTCGTCCACCCCGTAGCCCGGCGGGAGGAGGCCCTCGGCCACGGCCGAGCGGTGGCAGGCCCGCCGCTCGGGGTCCGAGGAGTCGTGCACCGAGTTGCTTCCGGGCAGGAGCCCCAGGCCGGCGGCAGGGCGCGACCGGCCGTGGGAACGGGTGACCCCGGCCTCGAACCAGCACATCGATCCGGCGCTGACCCCGCACAGGACGATCCCGCGCTCCCACGCCTCCGGAAGCACCCGGTCCAGCTCGTGCACGCTCCAGATGGCCAGCAGGTTCGCGAGGCTTCCGCCGCCCACGTAGATCACGTCCTGGGCCAGGAGGTGGTCCTCGGGGGACATCGGGTGAGTGCCCAGCCGGAAGAGCGAGAGGTGCGACAGCTCACCGAGGCCGCGGAAGGCGCGGTAGAAGCGCTGGATCTGGTCGTCCGGGTCCCCGCTGGCCGTGGGCAGCAGGCAGATGCGCGGCGCCTCGACCGGTGCCAGCCCGGCGATGTAGTGCTCGAGCGGCGCATCGGCCACCGAGACCGAGAAGCCCCCGCCCCCCATCGCGAGGATGCGCCTGTCGGTGAGGGGGACGCTCACCCGGCGGCCCGGCCCGCGGCCAGCACGGGCGGCCCGGGCACCGCGGCCAGCCGCGCCGGCGGGCGCGCTTCGGCCACGCGGGCCGGATCCCCGAGGTAGGACACGCGAAGGGCGCTCTTGATCACGCGCCCGCGCACGCAGCGCATGCGGTAGGCGCGAGCCGAGGGGCGCGAGGACACGGCCTTCACCAGGCGGTCCCCCACGAAGTGCAGGGCGGCGCCGTCGGTGGACGCGTATCCCGGCCGCATGCCCCCCTTCAGGGCCACGCGGTAGGCGTCCTCGCGCCCGCTCTCGGTGTCGTAGTGAACGGTGTTGCTGCACCCGAGGAAGCCGAGCCCGCGGAACCGCTCGGGGCCGCCGTGGAAGGCCGTGATGCCCTCCGCGAACCAGCACAGCGAGCCGGCGCTCACGCCGCACAGGATCACGCCCGCCTCCCACGCCTCGCGCAGCACCGCGCCCACGCCGTGGGCCTCCCACACGCCGAGCAGGCTGATCACGCTCCCGCCCCCGACGTAGATCAGGTCCTGGGAGAGCAGGTGCTCGCGCAGGTCCTGCCCGCTGCCACGGCGGAAGAGCGAGATGTGCGACGGCTCGCAGCGGTCCGAGGAGAACGCCTGGTAGAAGCGCACGAGGTAGTGGTCCGCGTCGCCGCTGGCCGAGGGCAGGAAGCAGACCCGGGGACGCTCGCCGCCGGCGAGCCCCAGCACGTAGTCGTCCAGGAGCGGGTTGCCGGCCTCCATTGAGAACCCTCCGCCCCCGAGCGCCACGATCTGACGACGTGCGCCGCGCATCGATGCACCGTAGGTGCGGCGGATCGCGCGGTCAAAGGATTTCCTCCCTTTGTCGAGCGGCGCTGGACCGGCGGTCCAGCTCGCGTCACACCGCTCCGTCAGCCGCCGCCGCGGGTTCTAGCCTGTGGTGATCCGCACGAGCTCGATATCGGCCCTCTGTCTGTCGCTGGTGCTGGTCACGGCGGCCAGCGCCACTCCCGGGACCACGCCGGGCACCAAGGAGCACGTGCGCGGCAAGGTCACGCGCCACTGGGACCGCCAGCTGCACACCGGCACCGACCATTTCCTTCTCGGCTACCGAATCGTCCGGTGTGGCCAGCGGGCCTGCGTGGTCCGCTGGCACGACCGCCGCTTCCAGCCCGACCGCACCTTCGTCGAGTACAAGGGCACCGACTCCTGCTACGCCCCGAAGGTCCGTGTCCGGTGCTTCCAGCGGCGAGCCGTCCAGGTGGCCACCGGTCCCTAGCCGGCCGCCACGATCACGTCGAGGCGCCGGGGGCCGTGCACGCCCTCCACCCGCTGCAGCTCGATGTCCGACGTGGCCGACGGCCCCGAGACCATCGTGATCGGGCGCCCGGCCAGCGCCGCCTCCCGCAGCGCGGCCACGGCGTCGGGCACGCCGGCCACGATCTGCGACTCGAGCACCACGCACACGTGGTGGTCGGGCACGAGGGTCAGCGCGCGCGGTCCGCAGACCGGCGACGAGTCGAGCACGATCGTGCCCGTCTCGGCCACGGCCAGGGCGCATCCGGTGAGCACGCCGTCCACGGCGTCGAGGTCGCCGGGCGCCATCGCGCCGCCATCCACCCGCTCGACGCCCTCCACCTCCCAGGCGAGCGCCGGGGGCCACGGCCAGCCGCCGCGTGCCCCGCTCCCGGCACACCGCGGCCACCTCCGCCGCCACCTCGGGCTCCGGACACGCGGCGCACGGTGGCCCGGTACTCGGCCACGCGCTCGCAGAACCGGTCCACCATCCCGGGCCCGTCCGTCGGCCGAGCCGGCCTGCCGGTAGCCCCGCGGCACCTCGGGGGCCTCCGCGCCGTCCCCCAGCGCCGCGCGGATGCGGCCGAGCACCACGTCGCGCGCCTCGCTCACGCGCGCTCCCGCCACCAGTCGCGGAACGTCTGCGCCGGCGGCTCGGGCAGGTCGCGCACCTCGGTCCAGCGCGCGCAGCGGCCCCACCGGCAGCCGCGCCATCGGCCCGCGCCCCAGCCGGGCCAGGCGCTGCGCCGCCTCGTAGCGCCGGCGCGACGCGAACACCCGCGCCAGCAGGCCGAAGGTCGCCCGCTCGCCGCGCTCGGTCCCGGCCCGCTCGCGCACCACGCGGCCGCGCAGGTGCACCAGGATCCGCGGGATGTCGATCTTCACCGGGCACACCTCGTAACACGCGCCGCAGAGGCTGGAGGCGAACGGGCAGCGTGGGCGCGCGGTCGAGCCCCTCGAGCTGTGGCGCCAGGATCGCCCCGATCGGCCCCGGATACACCGAGCCGTACGCATGGCCGCCGGTGCGGGAGTACACGGGGCACACGTTCAGGCACGCCGAGCAGCGGATGCAGTGGAGCGCCTGCCCGCCCCACCTCGTCCTCCAGCACCCGCGTGCGCCCGGCGTCCACGAGCACGAGGTGGAACCGGCGCGGCCCCTCCCCCTCGCTCACCCCGGTCCAGAGCGAGGTGTAGGGGTTCATGCGCTCGCCCGTGGACGAGCGCGGCAGCAGCTGGAGCATCACCTCGAGGTCGCGCCACTCCGGCAGCACCTTCTCGATCCCCATCACGGTGATCAGGGTCTCCGGGAGCGTGGTGCAGAAGCGGCCGTTGCCCTCCGACTCCACCACGCCCACCGTGCCCGTCTCGGCCACGGCGAAGTTCGCCCCGCTCACGCCCACGGACACGTTGAGGAAGCGGTCGCGCAGGTAGCGCCGGGCGGTCTCGGCCAGCGCCTCGGGCTCGTCGGACAGCCGCTCGCCGTCCGCGATCGTGCGCTCGAACAGCTCCCGGATCTCCGCGCGGTTGCAGGTGGATCGCCGGCACGAGGATGTGCGACGGCCGGTCCTCGGCCAGCTGCACGATCAGCTCGGCGAGGTCGGTCTCCACCGCCCGGATGCCCGCCGCGCGCCAGCGCGTCGTTGAGGCCGATCTCGTCGGTGACCATCGACTTGACCTTGATCACCTCGCGCGCGCGCGCGCGCGCGCGCGATGCCGGTGACGATGGCGTTGGCCTCGGCCGCGTCGCGGGCCCAGTGGACCTCTCCCCCGGCCGCCGTGACGCCGGGCCTCCAGGCGCTCGAGCTGCTCCGGCAGCGTGGCCATGGCGCGGGCCTTGATGGCCGCGCCGGCGTCGCGCAGCGCCTCCCAGTCGGGCACCTCCGCCACCACCGCCGCGCGCTTGGCGCGGATCGTGGTGGTGGCCCTGCCCCAGGTTGCTCGCGCAGCTGGTGGTCCGCCAGCGCGGTGCGCGCCGCGGCGGGGAAGCCCGGTGGCCGTCACTCGGCCGCCGCCAGCACCTCGGCCAGGTGCATCGTCCGCACGCGCGCGCCGCGGCGGCGCAGCCCGCCGCCCATGTGCATGAGGCACGAGTTGTCCGCCGACACGCATACCTCGGCCCCGGTGCCCGTGACCGCGGCCAGCTTGTCCTCGAGCATCGCGGCCGAGGTGTCGGCGTTCTTCACCGCGAACGTGCCGCCGAAGCCGCAGCACTCGGCCGAGTCCGGGCAGGTCCACCAGCTCGAGCCCGCGCACCGCGGAGAGGAGCCGCAGCGGGCGGTCGCCCACGTGCAGCAGCCGGGCCGAGTGGCAGGTCGGGTGGTAGGTGACCGTGTGCGGGAAGGACGCCCCCACGTCCTCCAGCCCCAGGCGGTCCACGATGAACTCGCTCAGCTCGACCACCCGCGGAACGAGCGCCCGCACCTCGCGCTCCAGGCCGGGGTCGCCGCCCAGGCGGGCGATGTCCGCGTACTGCTCGCGCACCATGCCCACGCAGGACGCGGAGGGCGAGACCACCACCTCGGCGTCACCGAACGCGTCCACGAAGCGCCGCACGAGCGGCACGGCCTCGAGCTGGTAGCCGCTGTTGGCGTGCATCTGCCCGCAGCACGTCTGCTCCTCGGGGAAGTCCACCTCGTGGCCCAGGCGCTCCAGCACCTCCACCACCGCCCGGCCCGTGCCCGGGAAGAGCGTGTCGCCGAGGCAGGTGATGAACAGCGCCGCGCGCACGCCTGCCTCTCTACCCGGAGCGCCCCGGCAGCAGGCGCCCGATCCGGGTGCGCTGCTCGAGCACGAGCGGCGCGGCCGGCGCGCCCTCTCCCCCACAGCCCGGCACGCGCGCGCGTGAGCGCGGTGGGATCGGCCAGCAGCTCGGCCGCCCGGTTGCGGATCTCCGCGCTGAGCCCGAAGGGGATCTCGCCCACGCCGTCCACCCCGGCCAGCCGGCCGAGGATCTCGTTCGCGGAGGCTGCCGCATCAGGCATCCCTGGTCCACGCCGCGCCGAGCGGGGTAGCGGTTCTCGGTCCAGAGCAGCCGCCGGCCGGCGGGGTCGCAGGCGAACTCGGGCACGATCCAGCCCTCGCCGGCCGCCGCTGCGTGATCCGCGCGCGGCGGCCCGGCGGCCCGCACCCGGGCGCGGCCGCCGCGACCAGCGCACGTCCTGGGCGTAGAGGTCCGTGGCCTGCCCCAGCACGGGCTGGAGGAAGCTGTCGCTGAACACGGACAGGATCAGGAGGTAGTCGTAGCGGGCCGGCAGCTCGAGGAACCGGGCCACGCGCGACCAGTCGTCGTAGGCGCCCGGGCAGGCCGCGCGAGGACATGAAGAGCACCCGCCTCATGTCCGGCGTGAACATCGCCTGCTCGTCCCAGGCGGGATTGTGGGTGAGCCGCGAGGGCCGGCAGCGCCCGCGTGCCGGGGTCGGGGAGCCGGCAGAAGAAGAGCTCCGGGTTGATCGCCGTGCCCGCGGTCTCGGTGTAGAGGAAGCCCGAGCCGTCCGGCGCCCACCACTGCGTCTCGTACCAGTGCCCGTTCCGGGGCCGCACCACGTGCTCGTCCACCAGCCGCGGGCCGCTGGGGCCGTTCGGGTCGAAGCGCGCGACGCGGACGTCCGAGCGGCCGTTCCCGCCCTCGGCGGCGTTCCAGTTGAGCGAGGTCCAGGCGATCTAGCGGCCGTCGGGCGACCAGTAGGCGTGGAAGTTGTCGTTGAGCTCGCCGCTCGCCGTGAGGTTGGTCCGGCGCCGCCCGTCGCGCGTCATCACCCACACGTCCGAGCCGATGCCGCCGAACCCGGGCCCCCGAGCCTCGCCGCGTGCCCGCTCCAGGAGTGGAAGAGGATCCACCTGCCCGCCGGGCCGCACCGCCGGCACCTGATTCGGGCCCGTCGAGCCCGCAGGTGAGGCAGCGGCGGGCGCTGCCGTCCAGCCGGGCGCGCCAGATCTGCACCTGCGCCGTCGCCGCCCTCGTCGCGACCCGTGGGGTCGTGGTAGACCACGTCCTGGCGTCGAGCCAGTCCGGCGCCTGGCCGAAGAGGAACGCGTTGGGCCGCACCCGCAGGTCGCCGCGCCCGGGCGGGGTCACCGCCTCCGCCGGAGCGGCCGCGCTCAGCCCGGCCAACAGCACTGCGAGCCCAACCGCCAGCTTCCCCATCGTCACTCCCTCGGTCGCGGGCCGCCAATCTATTCCCCGCCGGAGGGCGCACGATCGGACGCGGCCCATTACCGTGCGGGCATGCGCGTGCTCCGGGCAGCGATCGTCGCCACGGCCGTCTCACTGCTGGTGGCGGCCCGCGGCGAGCGCGGCGGGGCTGCGCCTGACCGGCCAGCAGCGCCTGGACGACCGCCTGCAGGAGCTGACCCTGCAGAGCACGGCGCGTGTCCGGCCCCACGAAGGTCCGGGTGCTGCTCCCGAGCGGGTACGGGCACGGCGCCCGGCGCTACCCCGTGCTCTACCTGCTGCACGGCGCCGCCGGACGACTACCGCTCCTGGACGGAGCAAGGGCGACGCCGAGGCGCTGACCGCGGGCAAGCCGCTGATCGTGGTGATGCCGGACAGCGGGCGTCGGGCGGCGGGTACGCGAACTGGTGGAACGGCGGCCTCGGCGGCAAGCCCGCGTGGGAGACCTACCACGTGCGCCAGCTCGTCCCGTTCGTGGACCGCCGCTACCGCACGGTCGGCCGCCGCTCCGGGCGCGCCGTGGCCGGCCTCTCGATGGGCGGCTTCGGGGCGCTGAGCTACGCCTCCCGCCACCCGGACCTCTTCGCCGCCGCGGCCGCGTTCTCGGGAGCCGTGGACACGAACAACGCCGGAATCCAGGCCGTCGACTCTGCCCGACGCTCTCTACGGGCCGCGAGCCACCCAGGAGGTGCGCTGGCGCGGAAGCAACCCGGCTGGACCTGGCCCCCAACCTGCGCGGCCTGCAGGCTCACCCTGCGCACCGGGAACGGCCAGCCCGGCGGCCCGTTCGGCGGCGGACCCGACGGGATCGAGATCGTGGTGCACGACGCGAACATGTCCCTGCACCAGCGCCTGCGCGCCCTCGGCATCGCGCACGTGTGGGACGACTACGGGCCCGGTGCCCACACCTGGCCGTACTGGCAGCGGGACCTCAGGCAGACGCTGCCCTCGACTGCTCGCCGTCTTCCGCCGCAGCCCCGCTCCGCCCGCCCGCTTCACCTACCGGGCGATCGCCCCGCGGTACCGGATCTACGGCTGGCGGGTGGCGGTGAAGCGCCCGGCGCTCGAGTTCAGCACGCTGCGCAGCCAGGGCCGGCAGGGGCTTCAGCCTCACGCGGCAGCGGCACCGCGCGCGTGGTGACCGCCCGGCTCTTCCGGCCGCGCACGCGCGTGGCCGTGACCGCCCGCTTCTCCTTCGGGAAGCCCGCGCCGCACCGTGGTGCAAGGCCGACCCGTCGGGCCGGCTGACGCTCACGCTCACCCTCGGGCCGGGCAACAGGGCGCAGGAGTACACGCCGGGCGCGCGCACCAAGCGCTTCCGCACCCGCGTGCTGAGCCTTCAGCGCCCGCGCGCGGCTGAGCATGCGAGCACCGCTACTTGAGGCAGAAGCGCGAGTAGTCGTTCCCGTAGACGCGGGTGCACCACGGCGCAGTCGTCGAAGTTCATGCGCTCGGACAGGAACGTGGGCGTGGTGCGGTGGCCGTAGGGCGCCACCCAGGCCCGCTCCACCAGCGTCCGGTTGAGCGCCTCCCAGCGATCGGTCACCGCGTCGGTGAGCCGCGGGCGCCGGTCGAGCGCGGCGATCTCGCGATCGATCTCGGGGTCGGCCACGTTGCCCGGATTCGGGTTGTTGGTGGGCTGGATCGACCGCCCGTCCACCAGGAAGAAGAAGTCCTTCGGGTGGGGGAAGTCCTGGAACCAGTTGTTGAAGCCGGTCTGGGCGCGCGTGCGCTGGTTCCCCACCACCTGGAAGTACACCGCGCCGTCCACGATCCGGGGCTTCGCCTTCAGTCCGATCTTGTTGCAGCATGTCCGCGTAGGCGAGCGTCACCTTGTCGGTCGGGTTGTCGGAGTTGCCCCACACCGTGACCTTCTTCCCCTTCGCCCCGGCCTCGTCGATGAGCCGGCGCGCCCGCTCCAGGTCCGGGCGGCGCGGTGGGATCGCCCCACGGGCAGTCCTCGCGGTCGAGGCCCCGGTCGTACCCGGGCACCGACGGAGGGATGAAGGAGCAGCCCGGGCGCGAGGCTCCCCGGCGAACAGGCGCACGAGCGCCCGCTTGTCGATGCCGTAGTTCACCGCCTCGCGCACCTTCGGATCGTCGAACGGCGCCACCCGGGTGTTCATGAAGAAGTAGTAGGTGGAGGCGGACGGGGTCTCGCTGGTAGCGGTCGGAGATAGCGGCGTCCGCACCTCCTGCTTGATGTCGGCCGGCGGCGCGTCCTGCATGTAGTCGAGGTCGCCGCGGATCACGTCCTGCGCCTGGCGCGCCGGGCTCTTCACGATCTCCGTGGTGATCGAGGCCAGGCGCCCCGCCGGGACGCCGGGGATCTCCGAGCCCCTCGAAGCGCGGGTTGCGGCGTCAGGACGAAGCGCCGGTTGGGCACCGACTCGGTGATCTTGTAGGCGCCCACGCCCGGCGGCGGATCGGAGCTGAGGTTGCGGAACGGCGTGTCCCCGGGCACCGGCGCGGCCAGGGTCATGGCCAGCACGTTGGAGAACGTGCCGTCGGGCTCGGTCAGCCGGATCCGGATGCGACCGCGTGCGGTCGTCCGTCTCGATGCCGGAGATGTCGGCCTGCGGGCGCTTCGCCTCCAGGTAGCGGTCCGCTCCCGCGATCTCGTCGAAGAACGAGGTGGCCCCGGACTCGAGCGTCAGCAGGCGCTTCACCGCGTGCTCGAAGTCCGAGGCGCGTACCGGGAGTGCCGTCGGAGTAGCGGAGGCCGTCGCGCAGGCGCAGGTCGTACGTGCGGCCGTCGGCCGACACCCGCGGCAGGTCGCGGGCGAGGCCCGGGATCAGCTCCGAGCCGCGGGCCCCCTCCTCGTGCCGGTAGGTGAGCAGCGGCGTGTACACCACCCAGAGCGGCTCCCAGGAGTTCGTGGTGTAGGCCAGCGCCGGGTCGAGCGCGTCCGGCTGCGAGGTCTGCGCGATGGTGATCGAGCCGCCGTCGCGCCCCGCGCCCTCGCTCCCCTCGTCACTTCCGCAGGAGGCGATGGCCACTGCCACGAGCAGCGCGAGGAGCACGGCAAGACGGGTACGGAGCTGGACCGGGACGAGAGCATCCACTCCCGCTATCGGCGCGTATTGCGCCGTTTCAAAAGGGCTCAGTCCCGGGTGCCGTCGGCGATCACGCTCGCCACCAGGTCCGGGTCGTCGAAGAAGGGCGTGTGGCCGAGCCCGGGCAGGGTCACGTGGCGGGCCTGCGGCAGCACGCGGCGGGCCCGCGGGGCCTGGCGGCCGTAGAGCAGCAGCATGTCGCGGCTCCCCCAGGCCACCGTCAGCGGCACTCCGGTGAGCTCGTGCCCGTCGTGGAACGTGTACCTGTCGAAGGCCGCCAGCGCGGGGCCGAACGCCGGCGAGGCCCAGGCGTCCTCGAGCATCGAGCCGCGCCTCCTCGCGCCGGCATGCGCCACGGGCGCGCGAACAGCTGGCCCGAGCAGCATGGTGCGGCCCACGCGCGGTGCCCGCGAGTGCGCAGGACGCCAGGGCGCACGGGGCGCGGCATGGCGCCGCGACAGGCGCGAGGGAGAGCTGGGAGAACCGTCGCTCCTTCGCGGTCCAGAAGCCGGCGGGCGAGATCGCGGTGGCCGACGCCACGGCGCCTCGCCGCGACCAGCTCGAGGGCGATGGCCCCGCCCATCGAGTTGCCGGCCACGTGCGGGCGGCCCAGCCCCTGCTCGGCGAAGAAGGCGATGAACGCGTCCGCGTACGCGTCGACGTGGGCTCCACGTCCGGCAGGGAGCGGGGCGCAGCGGCCGAAGCCGGGCGAGTCCGTGGCCACCACGTCGAAGCTCGGTGGCCAGGCGGTCGATCACCGGGCGCCATCCCTGCCAGTGATGGCCGATCCCGTGGATCAGGACGAGGGGCTCGCCGCTGCCGGTGCGGTGGTGGTTCACCGCAGCCCGGCGGCTCCGCCGCCGCGGGCCGCACCTCGCGGAACTCCTCGGGCCGGATGGCGCGGGTGGCGCGCACGTACTCGACCATGAACCCGGGCCAGTTGTTCACCACCCGCCCGCTCCCGTCGAGCCGGTACCAGTTCTGGCAGCTCGTCCACACCGAGTCGCGCAGGCGCTGCTGGATGGCCTCGCCCGACGCCGCCTGCACCTCCGGGCGCACCTCCAGGGCCGCGCCCGAGCGGCGGGCCGTGCGCAGCGCGTCCATCACGTAGCCCACCTGCGCCTCGATCATCACGATGATCGACCCCACGCCGAGGTTCGTGTTCGGGCCGTAGAGCACGAACATGTTCGGGAAGCCGGACACGCTCATGCCCAGATGTGCCTCCGCGCCCTGCGACCAGGCCTCCTGGAGATCCAGTCCCCCCGGTGCCGCTCACGCGTCATGGGCATCACGAAGTCGTTGGAGCGGAAGCCGGTGCCGTAGACGATGCAGTCCACCTCTCGCTCGCGGCCGTCGGCGGTGACCACACCCGCGGGGGTGAGGCGCTCCACCGGGTCCGTGACCAGCTCCACGTCCGGCCGCTGGAGGGCGGGCAGGTACTCGGAGCTGAACAGGATCCGCTTGCAGCCGAAGGGGTAGTCGGGCGTACGCCCGGCGACGCACCTCGGGGTCCTTCAGCTGGCTGCGCATGAAGAGCTTCGACCAGCTGCGCAGCAGCGCGCCCAGCGGCCTGACGCGGGTGATTCCGGCCACGAACGTCTCCATGAACAGCCACATCCCGTACCGCCGGAGCGGCCTGGAGCCCGGGCACGCGCTCGATGGCCCGGCGCATGAGGTCCGGATAGGGGTCGTTGTTGCGGGGAAGCATGTAGGGCGCGCTGCGCTGGTAGACGTCGAGGTGCGCCGCGCGCTCGGCCACCTCGGGCACGAACTGGATCGCGCTCGCGCCGGTCCCGATCACGGCCACGCGCCGCCCGGTCATGTCGTAGTCGTGATCCCACTCGGCCGAGTGGAACGAGTGTCCGCGGAACTCGTCCATCCCGGGCAGCGAGGGCCAGCGCGGCCGGCTCAGCTGCCCGCAGGCCACCACCAGGGCGTCGGCCTCGATCGTCTCGCCGGCGGCCGTGCGCAGCGTCCAGCGCGCGGTGTGGTCGTCGAACTCGGCGCTCTCCACCTCGGTGCCGGTGCGCACCCTGTCGATCACCCCGTGCTTGCGGGCGGTGTCGTGGAGGTAGTCGAGGATCTCCTGCTGCGGGGAGCAGGGCTGGGACCAGTCGCGGCGCTGGTCGTAGGAGTACGAGTAGAGGTAGGAGGGCACGTCGCAGGCGGCGCCGGGATAGGTGTTGTGGTGCCACACGCCGCCGAGGTCATCGGCGCGCTCGAGGACGGTGAAGTCCTCGATGCCCTCGCGCTTCAGCGCGATCGCCATCGCGATGCCGCTGAAGCCCGCGCCCACGATCGCGACCCTCACGCGCCGGCCTCCGCGAGCGGCGCCGCCGAGTCTCCGAGCATCGGCCGGCCGCGGATCAGGTCGGCCGCGCGCTCGGCGATCATCACCGTCGGAGCGTGGGTGTTGCCGCCGGTGATCAGCGGCATCACCGACGCGTCCACCACCCGCAGCCCGTCGAGGCCGCGCACCCGCAGCTCGGGGTCCACCACCGAGGTCTCGCACGTCGCCGATCGCGCAGGTGCCCACCGGGTGGTAGATCAGCTCGACCCGGCGGCGCAGCGCCGCCTCCAGCTCCTCGTCGCTCACGGCGTCCGCCCCGGGCTGGAGCTCTCCCCTGACGGTGGCGGCGAGCGGCTCCTGCCCGGCGATCTCGCGCGCCAGGCGCATGCCCGCCACCAGCGAGTCCACGTCGTCCCGCTCGGCCAGGCTGTTGGTGAGGATGCGCGGCTTGTCCCGCGGGTCGGCCGAGCGCAGCCACACGCGCCCGCGGCTGCGGGGCGACACCAGCACCGGCGCGATGGTGGCGCAGTGGCCCTCGAAGGTGGCCGCTCCGTGATCCTCGTAGTAGAGCGCTCCGATGTGGAACTGGATGTCGGCCGCGGCCAGCCCGGCCCGCGTGCGCACGAAGGCCACCACCTCGGCCGCCGTGGAGGTCAGGGGGCCGGAGCGCCGCAGCACCCACTCGGCCATCGGCTTCGGCCTGTCCGCGCCGTAGAGCGTGTCCTCGTCGCCCAGCTCGAAGAGGCAGGTGATGAAGGGGTGGTCCTGGAGGTTCTCCCCGACGCCTCGCGAGCTCGTGCCGGACGGGCACACCCATCTCGGTGAGGTGCTGCGGCGGGCCGATGCCGGAGAGGAGCAGCAGCTGCGGCGAGCCGATCGCCCCGGCCGCGAGGATCACCTCGCGCTCGCGCCGTGGCCACGCTCGTGCCGCGGCCGCGGCGGGCGTAGCGAACCCCGGTGGCGCGGTCGCCCTCGAGCTCGAGGTTGAGGGCCTGGGCGCCGGTCACCACCTTGAGGTTGTCGCGACCCATCGCCGGGCGCAGGTAGCCGTCGGCGGTGCTCCAGCGGCGCCCGCCGCGCTGAAGCACCTGGAACATGGACACGCCGTCCTGCTCCGGGTCCGTTGTAGTCGTCGATCCGCGGGATGCCGGCGGCCTCGGCGGCGGCGATGAACTTGGTGTTCATCCTGCGCGGCGAGCGCTGGTCGGCCACGTTCATCGGACCGCCGGTGGCGTGGAACTCCGAGGCCCCGCGCTCGTTGTTCTCCGCCTTCATGAAGTAGGGCAGCACGCCGCCCCAGCCCCAGCCGGTGGCGCCGCGCGCCTCCCAGATGTCGAAGTCGAGCGGCCGCCCGCGCACGTAGAGCATCGCGTTCATCGAGCTCGACCCGCCGAGCGACTTCCCACGCGGCACGTACAGGGAGCGCTGGTCGCAGAACGGCTCGGGCTCGGTGGCGAAGTCCCAGTCGAGCTTCGTGTGGAACTGCTTGGAGAAGGCGACGGGGATCTTGATGTTGGGGCTGACGGTCCCTCCCGCCCGCCTCCAGCAGCAGCACCCGCACGCCGGGATCCTCGGTGAGCCGGTTGGCGAGCACGCACCCGGCGGAGCCCGCGCCCACGATCACGTAGTCAGCGCGTGGGCACGTGCCCCTCTCCCCATGGCTGAATCGATCGCGCGAGCCCGCATTGACGCGGCAGCATCCTATGCCCTGCCGGGGCCGCCCTGCAGAGGCTCCGATCGAGTTAGGGCGCTGATCGGAGTTCTACAGCTGGTGTAGCCGGCGTGGCGGCCGCGCCGTTCACGACGTCGCCGCGCGCGCGCGTGACGGGTCCCGCGGCGCCTGAGTCCCGACGTCCGCGGGCCGATCCACCGCGGCGCCAGGCCCGGCGGCAGCCGGCCGTCCGTGGAGAGCCATGAGCCGGCGATGATCAGCAGCAGTCCCGCCACGGCGCCCGCGCCCGGGCGCTCGCCCAGCACCGCCACGCCGAGGGCCACCGCCACCACGGGCGCCACGTAGGTGATCACCGTGGCGCGGCCCGGGCCCACCTCGGTGACCAGCGCGCCGAAGAGCACGAAGGCGGTGGCGGTGCAGAGCAGGCCGAGCACGAGCAGCGCCCCGATCGCCTCCGTGGGCGGCGTGGACTCCGGCGGCGCCAGCAGCGCGGCGGGCGTGAGGATCACCGCGGCCGCCGCGGTGGCCGCGCCCATCATCGGCACGGGCTCGATGTCGGCGAGGTGGCGCTTCAGGATCATCGGCCCGGCCGCGTAGCCCGTGGCGGCCAGCAGGATGGCGCCCGCCCCGATCAGCTCGTCCGTGTCGCCGGCCACGTCGAGGCCCACCAGCGCCACCACGCCCGGCGAAGCCCACCACCAGCCCCACCAGGCGGCGTCCGTGGGCGCGCTCGCCCTCATCGAACCGCAGCGCCATCAGCGCCACCAGCAGCGGGACGGCCGCGATCAGGATCGCCGCCAGCGACGAGGACACGTGCTGCTCGCCCGCGGCGATCAGCGGGAACGGGATGCAGATCTCGATCACCGCGTAGACCGCCACGATCCGCAGGCGCCCGCGGAGCGTGTGCAGCAGGCCGGCGCGCCAGGCCAGGGCGAGCAGCACGAGCGCCGCCATCAGCACCCGCACCCACGCGAGGAAGACGGGCGGAACGCCGTCGTCCACCGCGATCTTGATGAACAGGTAGGGGATGCCCCAGAGGACCGAGACCGATGCGAACGCCACCCAGGCACGCGTGCTCATCGGGGCGAGGATCGCAGCCCCGGCGCGGCGGCGCCGGAGACGCGACCACAATCCGGGGAATGACGGCGCCGGTCGAGAGCCACGCGTTCGGCCTGGGCCTCGATCTGGAGTTCGAGGTTCCGGGCCTCCTGCCGTCGCCCACCGCCCGTCCCCGGCTTCGGCGTCTGCCAGGTGAGCGTGGACGACATCGATGCCGGATGGGACGGCGAGCGGGCGGAGGCTCTCGTGCGCGGGCGCCGCGCGGGCGGGCGCCTGGCCATGACCGTGGACCGGCAGGCGAGCGAGTACCGCATCTGGGCCGAGGACCACGGGCTCTACCGCCTCGCCCCCTCGGCCGGCCGGCTCGACTGCGCCCCGCCCGCGGGCGTGCCCGCCTGGCGCTGGCAGCGGGTGCTGGTGGGCAACGTGCTCCCGCTCGCGGCCGTGCTGGCGGGTCACGAGGCCCTTCACGCGAGCGCCGTGGACATCGGCGGACGCGCCGTGGGCTTCGTGGCCCGCTCGGGCGCCGGCAAGACGTCGCTCGCCATGAGCCTGGTACGCCGCGGAGCCGGCTTCGTGTGCGACGACGTGCTGGCGCTGGACTCCGCCCCCGGCGGCGAGGTGCAGGCCCATCCCGGCCCCGGCCTGTCCAACCTCCGCACCGAGGAGGCGAGCCGCACCGGGAATGCCGCGTTCAAGGTGCTCGGCCGCGACGACGACGGGGTGAGGGTCATGCTGGCCCGCCGCGAGCACCCGCTGCCGCTCGACCGCCTGTACTTCGTGGAGCGCGGGCGGGAGCCCGGCCCCGCGCCCGCCATCGCGGACGCCGCCGATCCCGGACTCGTGCTCGGGGCCACCTTCAACCTCGTGGTGCGCACCGAGGAGCGGCTGACCCGGCAGCTCGAGCTCGCGTCGCTGGTGGCCGCCGGGGCGGGCCTCCACCGGCTGGCGATTCCCGCCGGCGTGGGCCC
Source organism: uncultured Thermoleophilaceae bacterium (assembly GCA_963752455.1). Classification (GTDB taxonomy): domain Bacteria; phylum Actinomycetota; class Thermoleophilia; order Solirubrobacterales; family Thermoleophilaceae; genus JACVRW01. The sequence continues at coordinate 20,221 of CAVVYE010000008.1, read as the reverse complement.
GGACGAGACGGCCGCCGCGGTGGAGGACCACGTGCGGGAGGCACGCGGATGAGCCGCCGCTTCGTGGCGTTCGTCGGTGTCCGCCCGGCCGAGCCGCCGCTGGCTCCCTCCGTGCTCGAGGACGGGCCGCTTCTGCTGTTCCACGACGGGCCGCCACCCGCGCGCGCCGGCTCGATTCTCTGCCTGCTCGACGGGGTGGTGGACGACGTCCCGGCGCTGGCCGCGCAGGTGGGCGAGCCCGCGGGCTCCGGCGCCGAGTCCGTGCTGGCCGCCGGATGGGCCCGCCTCGGACCGGCCGTGCTGGACCTCCTGCGCGGTGAGTGGGCCCTGTTCGTGTGGGACGGCGAGCGCCGCCTGGCGCTGGCCGCCTGCGACCGCCTGGGCTCGCGCACCATCCACCACGCCCACTCCGGGCCCGGCGTGATCATGGGCTCCGAGGCGCGCGAGGTGGTGGACGCGCTCCCCGCCCGCCCGGGCCCGGACGACGCGGCGATGGCCCACTGGCTCTCGGGCGGGGGGCCGCCGGGCACGCGCACCCTGTACGCGGGAGTGCGCCGCCTGCCCGGAGGCCATGCGGTCACGAGCGCGGGCTCGGGAGCCAGCGCCACCCGCTGGTGGCGGCCGCGCTTCGAGGAGCCGGTCACGGGCTCGCTCGAGGATGCGGCGGGCACCGTGCGCGAGCGCCTGCGCACGGCCGTGGACCGGGCCGCCGGCTCCGGAGGCGACGCGGGCGTGCTGCTGAGCGGGGGTCTCGACTCCGGCGCGGTGGCCGCCGTGCTCGCGGACGGCGGGAGCGCGGCCCGGCGCGCGGGCCTACTCGGCCGTGTTCCCGGACCACCCGCAGGTGGACGAGAGCGGCCTGATCGACGAGCTGGTGCCGGCGCTCGGGCTGCGCGCGGCACGGGTGGAGGGCCGCACGGGCCCGCTGCTGGACGCCGCGCTGGAGTACCTCGCCGAATGGGAGCTCCCGCCCATCTCCCCCAACCTCTTCTTCTGGCTGCCGCTCTTTCGCGGCGCGGCGGCCGACGGCGTGACGGTGATGCTGGACGGGGAGGGCGGCGACGAGCTCTTCGGCGTGGCCCGCTGGCTGCTGGCCGACCGCATGCGCGCCCGGCGGCCGCTGGCCGCGTGGGCGCTGGCCCGCCGGTTCCCGGGCGCCGGGGTGCGGCCCCCGCGCCGGATCGTGGCCCGGGTGGTGCGCGACTACGGCGTGGTGGGCGCGCTCCCCCACGGCCTCCACGAGGTGAACATGCGGGGTCCCTGGAACGAGCCGCGCACGCCTGCGCACCTCCTCCCCCGGACCGCGGACATGCACCGCGTGGCCGCGGACGAGTGGCACTGGGTCCGCGGGGACGGGCCGCGCTGGTGGCTCGGCCTGATCGAGTCGCTCACCGGCGCCGACGGCCCCGCGCCCGCGCGGGAACACGTCCGCCTGCGATCTCGGATGGTGGGAATCGAGCCGCGCCACCCGCTCCTCGACGCCGACGTGGTGGACGCCGTCCTGCGCCTGGACCCCGAGCTGGCCTTCGACCCGCACCTGAGCCGTCCGGTCCTGCGCGCCTCCGTGGCCGGGCTGCTGCCGGACCGCGTCCGCCTGCGCCCGGCGAAGAGCACGTTCGACGCCGTGTTCCAGCAGAGCCTCGCCGGCCCGGAGGCCGCCCGGATCCGGCGGCTTCTCACCGCGCCGGACGCGGAGATCCGCCGCTACGCGGACCCCGCCGGAGTGGCGCGGTTGCTGGACCCGTCGGCGGCCGCGAGCGTGGGAGGGCGCCGGCGCTGGGCGCTGCTCCTATGGCGGCTCGTGACCGCCGAGCTGTTCCTGCGCCACCAGACCGACCCGGCGCTGCCGGGACGGCTGGCGGAGATGGCGGACTAGGTCAGCCGGCGAAGGTCCAGACGCCGCCGGGGGTGCCGGAGAGGGCGCCCGCGGCCTGCTCGTTCACCTGCTTGACCACCTGGTTCTGGGCGTTCCGGATGGTGAACGCCACCCGGTCGGCGGCCACCCCTCCGGGCCCGCCGTCCTTGAACGTCCAGCTGATCGTGCCCGGCGCGCCGTCCTGGAGCGTGCCGTTGGCCGTGCCCTGCTGCTTGTTGAAGCCGGCGGGCGAGGTGGGCAGCGACGAGTCGGTGGGGCAGGTGGAGTTGGTGACCGTGGTCTTGGTGAATGAGCCGCCGGTCCAGCGCACCTGGAAGCCGCGGGTGGAGCTGGCCGGGTCGCAGTCGTTGGCGGCCGAGAGCTGCACCGCTCCGCCTCCCGCGGCCGTGACGGTGCCGCGCGCGGAGATGGTGCCGCTCTGGGTGGCACCGCGCTTGCAGTTCACCGCCGGGTTGGCCACCGTGGTGAGCCTCAGGTTGTCCAGCAGCGCCGCGGAGTCGAACACGTTGTCGCCCTGATCGAAGATCGACAGGTAGACGGAGTGCGCGCCCGCGCGTGATCGGCGTGGAGGCGGACAGCAGCGACGTGGCGCCGTCGTAGGTCGTGCCCGCGGCGTTGGCCGCCGACGCGCCGATGCCGGGCGTGTCGATGCTCACCACGCCACCCGAGGGGGCGAAGGCGAAGTTGTTGGGGGCGGTGACCGTGTTGTTGTTCGCGGTCCAGTTGGAGGTGTCCACCTCGGCCACGAACGCGTCGTTCACGCCCTGGTTCACGTACTCGGGGAACTCCTCCGACGCGAACTTGAAGTCGAAGGTCAGGCAGTTCGCCGCGGCCGGGACGTTCAGGTTCACGCGCAGGATGCTCACGTCGAAGTCCGTGTTCCCGCGCACGTTGTCGCCCTGGTCGTCCAGGCCGTCATCCCCGAAGTTGTTGGGGTCGTCGGCCAGCGCCACGCTGCCGGTGGTGAGGATCCCGAACGTGGAGCCGTTCGTGGGGAACGACCCGAAGGGTGCGTTGGCGGTGCCGTTGGGAGCTCCCGCAGGAGGCAGGGCGGCAAACGAGGAGGACACCAGCGTGGGGGCGCTGGCCACGATGGCCTGGGCGATGGGCGGAGCCGTGGACTGAGGCGTGATCGCGGCGTCCGCGGTCACGGCACCGCTCGCGAGCAGGGTGAGGGCGAGGGTGACGCTGAGAACTGGGCGCGTGGTGAGGCGGCGGCTCATGCGGATGACTTCTTCCCCCTTGTGGTGATGCGGCGGTCGCGGCGCGGTGGTCGCGGGCAGGACGCTCTCACCGCCGTGGGTACACGTCAAGTGGCAACCACTTTCTCGGCCTTTCTTCCACCTTCCATTTTCTGGATCCCGCCGGTAGGGTCGCCGCCATGGAGGCAGACATGAACTACGAGCCGCCCACGATCCGCGACCTCGGGACGCTCGCGGACATGACCGGGGCCTGTCAGGGCTTCGGCGGCGAGGACGGCGCGCAGAAGGGGAACGATCCCTTCACCTTCTCCCAGCCGGACTTCGGCGACCCCTCGCTCTGCGACTGACCTGAGCGGCCTCCCCTTCTCCGAGTTCCGCGGCCTCCAGAGGGCGCGCGGAAGCTGCCCCAACCGTCATGTCCCGCCGGCGTCATTGCGTCGCATCCGGCGAAACGCCCGGTATCCCGCCGGCGCGCGCCGCGCCAGCCACATCCAGCGCCACACGTAGGCCGCCGCCAGTCCGCGTCGTCCGCGGCGGGCCAGTGGCGTGCTCCAGCGCAGAAAGGCCGGTGACGGGCACAGCTCGCGCGCCAGCAGCCGAGCCCTCGCCCCGGCGCCGTCCGCTGCACTCAGCCGCGCGAAGCCCTCGGCCACCTCGGTGCGGCGCAGGGTCGATTCCGGTGACGCTCGGCCGGCGAGTCCGATCCGTAGCGCCAGCGGCTCCCCGGGCGGAAGCATCGTGAGCCCCGCGGCCAGGGCACCCACCGCGTCGATCTCCTCGGCCACCGACGCCGCCTCCCGCCAGATCTCCTCGGGAACGAGCCGAATGGCCCGGTCCAGGTCGGTCATCGCCCGGGGGGCCCGCCCGCCGTGGTGGGCCGCGTGGAGCGCCACCAGCAGGGCGCGCTGCGGGAGGGCGAGGCGCCTCCACCGTGGCCCGGGCGACCGTGAGCTCCTCGGTGTCGCGTGAGAGCACCTCCCACGCCCGGGCCGGATCGGCCCCGATGCCGTAGTACGAGGTGTGGAGGTCCACCACGCTGCGCCCGCGTCGCCACGGGCCGGACCAGCGCGAGCAGCACGTCGTCCCCGGCCATCTCGGTCATCTCCTCCTCGAAGCCGAGGCGCGCCAGCTCCGCCTCCGCCGCGCCCCGGCCGGCGGCCGGCACGAGCAGGTCGCTGTCGCCGTAGGTCCGCACCGCGTCCCCGCCGTACAGCCAGCCGGCCAGCGTCGGCCCCTTCAGCACCACCGCCCGGACCCCGGCCCGGCGGAACGCGCCCACCACCTCGGCCGTGACCACGTCCACCGCCAGCGTGTGGGCCATTCCCAGCGATTGCAGGGGGTTCGGGGACACGCTTCCAGGTTCTCATGCCGATCGCGGCGCGGCGTTGGGCCGGGCGGGACGCTGCTTGTGCGGGGGGCGACCTCGACCTACGATGAATCGACCCCCACCGTCCGGGAGGCGCGGCCTTGCCGCCGCACGAGACCGCCCTTAGAGCCCACCACCAAGACCCCCTCGCCCCGGCCATGGAGCCGGTACTCGCCCTCGAGCGGGTGACCAAGCGCTGGCCCGGTGCGCCCGCGCCGGTGCTCGAAGAGGTGGACCTGGAGCTCGCGCCGGGCTCGGCCACCCGGCTCACGGGCGGGAACGGGGTGGGCAAGACCACGCTTCTGCGGATAGCGGCGGGACTGATCGCACCCGACCAGGGCGAGGTGGGCTCGGGGGGCTCGGATCCGTGGCGGCGCCGGCGGGAGTTCCAGGCCCGCGTGAGCTACATGCCGGCGGGTTCCGTGGGCCTGTACGCGCGGCTCACCCCGCGCATGCACCTCGAGTACCAGGCCGGGCTCTCGCTCCTTCCCCGCCGCGCGCGCGGGGCGGCCGTGGAGCGGGAGCTTCGGCGCTTCGCCCTCGCTCCCATCGCGCGCCGCCGCACCGACCGCCTCTCGATGGGCCAGCGCCAGCGCGTGCGCCTGGCCATGGCCATGCTCCCGGGTCCGCGGGTGGTGCTGCTCGACGAGCCGCTCACCTCGCTCGACGACGAGGCGGCGGAGCTGCTCGACGGGCGCGCTCGCCGAGCTGCTGGCGGGTGGCGGGGCCGTGCTCTGGTGCTCTCCGCAGGAGGACGACCTGGGGATCCCGGTGGGAGCCAAGCTGGCGTTGCGCGAGGGGCGCGTGTGGAGCGGGTGAGCGCGGGCGCCTACGCGTCGGCGGCGGGCGCCGTCCTGCGACGCGACCTCCGGCTCTACCTCTCCTACCCCGGCCGCTTCCCGATGAGGGTGCTCACCGCGGTCTTCAGCCTCGCCCTCTTCCACTACATCTCGCAGCTGGTGGCGGTGGACCAGTTCTCCGACCCGGAGGACTACTTCGCCTTCGTCGTGGTGGGCCTGGTGATCCTCGAGGTGCTCCAGGCCACGCTCGGGGTGGGCGTCGCCCTCCGCCAGGAGCTGCTCACCGGGAACTTCGAGCGTGTGGTGCTGTCCCCCTTCGGGCCCGTCCCGGGCATCGCCGCGATGGCCCTGCTGCCGCTTCTGCTCGCGTTCGTGCTCGCGTTGGTGATGCTGGGCGCCGGCGCGCTGCTGTTCGACCTTCCGGTGAGCTGGTCGCAGGCCCCGCTGGCGGTGCCCGTGGCCCTCCTGGGCAGCTCGGCCTTTGCCGCCCTCGGCCTCCTGTTCGCCGCCGTGGTGGTCCTCTTCAAGCAGGCCACCTCGGCGGCCGCGTTCTTCGTGGCGATCATCTCGCTGCTCTCGGGCGTCTACTTCCCGGTCGCGCTCCTGCCCGGGTGGGCGGAGTGGCTCTCGGGCGTGCTGCCGTTCAAGCCGACGGTGGACCTCCTGCGCCACCTCCTGCTCGACACGCCGATGGTCGGGAGTGTGGGGGCCGCGCTGGCCAAGCTCGCGGGGTTCGTGGCCGTGCTCACGCCCCTGTCCCTGCTCGCCCTCCGGGCGGCGCTGCGCCACACGCAGCGCCGGGGGACGATCGCGGAGTACTGATGCCCGGTCCCTCCCCCACTCCCCCCGGGCTGCTGGCCGCCACCGCGCGCGTTCCCGCGCACGTGGTGTACCGCGAGTTCCCGGCCGAGGTGGTGCTCCTGAACCTGAACACCGGCCGCTACCACGGCCTGAACCCCACCGCCGGCCGCATGCTCCGCGCGCTCGAGGACCAGGGCTCGCTGGCCGCCGCCATCCAAACGCTGTCGTCGGACCTGGCCGTGACCCCGGAGCGGGTGGAGGCGGACCTCGTGGGCCTCGTGCTCGGGCTCGAGGAGCGCGGCCTGATCGAGGTGGAGCGCCCTCGGCACGAGGTGGAGCCGGGTTGAGGCCGCGCGACGCCCTGCTCGTGGCCGAGATCCTGGCCGCGTACGGCCCGGCCCGGCTTCGCCTCCACCGCCGCCGGCTGCCCGATCTCGTGGCCGCATCGCGCCGGGTCCGCCACCGCCCGGTGGCCGCCGTGCCCGAGCCTGAGGCCTCTCGCGTGGCGGCCCGTCTCGGCCGTGCGGTCACGCGCACACTCGCCCTGCTGCCCACCGACAGCCGGTGCCTCGTCTCCTCGCTGGTGCTGAGCCGCCTGCTCGAGCGGCGCGGGATCGACGCCCGCCTGGTCGTGGCCGTGTGCCGGGAGCCCGAGTTCGCCGCCCATGCCTGGGTGGAGCACGGCGGGCGCCCGCTGCTCCGGGGCGCCGGTCCCGGCTACCAGCGGCTGGTGGAGCTCTGAGCGGCAGCGCCTGAGGCCGGCCGTGCTGGCCATCGCCCCGGCGGGCCAATAGCCTGCCGTCCCGTGCGCGCCGTCCAAATTGCCGAGCTGACCGGTCCCGACACCGCCCTGCGGCTGGAGGACCTGCCCGAGCCGGGGGCCACCCACATGCTCTCCGGGGACCGCGCCGTGGTGGTGGACGTGCACGCGGCGGGGGTGTCCTTCCCCGAGGTGCTGCAGACGCGCGGCGAGTACCAGGTGAAGCCGCCGGTGCCCTTCGTGCCGGGCAGCGAGGTGGCGGGCGTGGTGCGCAGCGCACCCGAGGGCGCGGCGGTGTCGCAGGGCGACCGCGTGGCCGCGTGCTGCCTCCTCGGCGGGTTCGCCGAGGTGGCCGTGGCCCCGGAGTTCCTGACCTTCCCGCTCTCCGACGAGCTCGACTACGCGCAGGGTGCCGGGCTGATCCTCAACTACCACACGGCGTACTTCTCGCTGAAGCTGCGAGGCCGGCTCGAGGAGGGCGAGACCGTGCTGGTGCACGGAGCCGCCGGCGGCGTGGGCACGGCGTCGATCCAGGTGGCCAAGGGCCTCGGCGCCCGGACGATCGGCGTGGTGTCCTCCGACGACAAGGAGGAGGTGGCCCGCGACGCGGGCGCCGACGAGGTGGTGCGCGCCGACGGCCCCTGGAAGGACGAGGTGAAGGAGCTGTCCGGCGGCGGCGTGGACGTGATCATCGACCCCGTGGGCGGCGACCGCTTCACCGACAGCCTGCGCTCGCTCGCCGAGGGCGGCCGGGTGGTGGTGGTGGGCTTCACCGGTGGCTCGATCCCCGAGGTGCGGGTGAACCGGCTGCTGCTGAACAACGTGGAGGTGATCGGAGCCGGCTGGGGCGCCTACGTCATGGCCAAGCCGCAGGTGAACCTGGAGATCGGTGAGGCCGTGAACCGCCTTGTGGACGCGGGCTTCGTCCGCCCCGTGGTGGGCGCCCGCTTCCCGCTCGACCAGGCGGCCGAGGCGCTGAAGCTGATCGACACCCGCGGGGCCACCGGCAAGGTGGTCCTGGACGTGCGCGAGTCCTAGCCCGGCCGCGCCGGGCCCTACACCGCGATCAGCACCACGCCCGCCAGCGTGGCCGTGACCCCCACGGCCTGCACCCCCGACAGGCGCTCGCCCAGCAGCACCACGCCCAGCCCCACGGTGACCACCGGGAAGAGGGAGCCGAGCACCGACACCAGCGAGAGCTGGCCGTGGCCGGCGGCCGCGATGTAGAGCACGGTGCCGCTGACCAGCAGCAGGCCGGGCACGGCCATCAGCGGCAGGTGCCGGGTGGCCCGCAGCCCGCCCAGGCGCGCGCCCGGCCCACAGCCCGACGATCGCCACGAGCGCGAGGCGAGCGTCGAACAGCGCCCAGCCCCGGCCGTCCTTCGAGGCCTCGGGCAGGGCGGTGAGGAAGACGCCGAAGGCCACGGCCGACGCCGCGGCCCAGATCGCGGCGGCGCGCGGGTCGGGATAGGTCCTGTCCCCCGTCGCGCCGTCGGGGTCGCGACGCGAGGCCAGGGCCGCGCCGGCCATGGCCAGCACGAGACCCACCGCCTGCGTGGGCCGGAGCGAGTCGCCGCCGGCCAGGCCCCAGATCACCGGCACCACCGCCCCCGTGGCCCCGATGGGAGCCACCACGGACAACGGCCCGAGCTCCGCCGCCTTGTAGAAGCAGATCAGCCCGCCCGCATTGCCCGCGCCGGCCAGCACGGCCAGCATCATGCTGCCCTCCGGCAGCGCCGGCCCGCCGTCCCCCACCAGGTAGGCGGCGCAGCCCACGAGCGCCGCGACCTGGGACACCACGAGGACGGAAACGAGCGCGTGGCGCCGCGCGAGCTGCGGCCCGATGAAGTTCGACACGCCGTAACAGACGGACGATCCGAGGGCGAGGGCGATGGCGAGCATGGAGGCCGGTGAGTCTCGCAACCGAGCGCGGCCCCGCGTTTCGGCCCCGCGGGCGCCGGATTGCAGCGGAAGCGCACGGGATCGGGCGCGGATCCGCCCTGAACCCTGGTCGCGGCGGATCGGGGCCCGATCGGGCGTCATCCTTCCCCGTTCCCCGGCGGGCGGCGGATGGCCCGAGCGATCCCGCGCCGGAAGCCACGGATGGCAGCTAACGACACTGCATCAGCGGCCGCCCGGCGGCCTCGGACTCGCGCACGGCGGAGGACGGCCCGACGCCATCACCGCGGGTGGAGCGAGGCCCACGTGAAGCGCCTGTTCTGGCGCGCAGGATTCGGGGCCACCCCGCGGGAGGCCCGCCACTGGTCCCGCCGCGGCAAGGCGCGCACGATCCGCTGGCTGCTGAACGGAGGCCCGTCGCCGGCGCCGCGCATGGGTCCGCCGCGGGTGGACGGCCACCGCCTCGATCCCGAGAACGAATGGAGCCACCCCGCGCTCTGGTGGCTCGACCGCATGATCCGCTCGAGGCGCCCGCTCGAGGAGAAGCTCACCCTCTTCTGGCACGACCACTTCGCCACCAGCGAGCAGGACACGCCGCTGATGCTGGCCCAGAACCGCACGCTTCGCCGCCACGCCATGGGCAGCTTCCCCGCCCTTCTGAAGAGCGTGACGAGCGACCCGGCGATGCTCCTCTTCCTGTCGCTCGCGGGCTCGGAGAAGGAGGCGCCGAACGAGAACTACGCGCGTGAGCTGATGGAGCTGTTCACGCTCGGCCACGGGTACAGCGAGCGCGACATCCGCCAGGCCTCGCGGGCGCTCACGGGCTTCCGGGTGGACTGGCGCGAGAACGGCCCGCCGCGCTGCTACTACGACAAGGAGGCCCACGCCTCGGGGGTCAAGCGGATCTTCGGCCACGCCGGCAACTTCGACTGGCAGGACGTGCTGCGCCTGTGCGTGAACCACCCGGCGCACGCGCCCTTCCTCGTGGAGAAGCTCTGGGACTACTTCGTGGGCACGCCCATCCCGAAGGGCACGCGCGCCCGCCTGGCCCGCACCTACCGCCGTTCCGGCCACCGCATCAAGCCGGTGGTGGGCGAGATCCTGGCCCACCCCGCGCTCTACCGGAACCTGGACGCTCCGGGCATGGTCAAGTCGCCGGTGGTGTTCGTGGCCGGCGCCCTGCGAGGCGCCCAGCAGAAGATCGACGACGACAGCTGGGGCTGGCTCATGTCGGACATGGGCCAGGAGCTCTTCCACCCGCCGTCCGTGGCCGGCTGGGACTGGGGCACGGCCTGGCTGTCCTCGAACGCGATGCACGTGCGCTTCGGCGCCGCCAACTACCTGCTCGAGGCCCGCCGCGTGCGGGTGAAGGACGGGTCGACTCCGGCCGGGCTCTCCCCCCGCCGGGCGGTGGCCCGGGCGCGCCGCGCGGTGGGCGACCCGTGGACCTCGTCGCGCACGGACGCCGAGCTGCTCCGGGTGGCCCGGCGGCTGCTCACCGAACGCAAGCTGAAGAACGGCGAGTGGCGCCAGGACCGCCAGGAGCGCGCCGACATGTGCCAGCTGGTGCTCCGCCACCTCCTCCTCTCCGGACCCGACGCCCAGGTGCACTGATGCCCCGCCACCACGCATGCGACGACTTCCACCGCACCTCCGAGGCCGTGCGCCGCGACTACCTGGGCGGCGCGCCGCTCACGCGGCGCCAGGTGCTGGCCGCCGGCCTGGGCGCGGGACTCACCCTCTACTCCGCCAAGGCCATGCCGGTCACGCGCATGTTCGAGGCCGCGGCGGCGGACGCGGCGGCGGCGCCCAACGCCCCGGTGCTGGTGTCCGTCTTCCTCCCCGGGGGTGTGGACCTCCTCGACACCCTCGTCCCGCTGCACGACTACGGGCGCTACGCCGACCTCCACAAGGAGCTGAAGGTGGAGAGCGCGGCGCTTCCGGGCGGCTCCGGCATCGGCCTCAACCCGGAGCTCAGCCGCGGCCTCCGCGGCGGGGTCCGCGGCCTCTTCGAGCGCGGCAAGATCGGCCTCCTGCCCGGGATCGACTACCCCGACCCCGACCTCTCCCACTTTCACTCCCGTCACTTCTGGGAGACCGGGCTGATCACCGACCGCACCGCTCCGGGATGGCTCGGCCGCTATCTCGACCGTAAGGGAAGCCCCGACAACCCGCTCCAGGGCATCTCGATGGGCTATGGGCTCTCGCCGCTCATGCGCTCGGGCCACGCGCCGGTGGCCGCGGTGGCCTCACCGGGCGATGCCGGGTTCTGGATCCGCGACGTGTGGGGCGAGCCGTACGACGAGGCGATGAGGACGTACGAGAAGCTGGGCCACGGAAAGGCGGGCAGCCACGCGCTGCGCTCGTCGCGCACCGCCGCCCGGCTGGCCAAGCAGGTGGCCGACCGCCTGCACCCGTACGCCGAGGAGGACGGGAAGGACCCCCTCGCCTCCTCGATCCCCTACCCCGCGGAGAGCGACTTCGGGCGGCGGCTGCGCTACCTCGCGGCCATGATCTCCAAGCCGCTGGGGATCCGCGTGGCCGACGTGCAGGCCGACGGCAACTTCGACACGCACGACGGCCAGAAGGAGCTCAGCGGGATGCTGGGCGACGTGAGCGAGTGCCTGGCCGCCTTCCAGGCCGACCTCGAGGCGCGCGGCGTGTCCAACCGGGTGCTCACGCTCGTCTGGTCCGAGTTCGGCCGCCGGCCCGAGCAGAACGGCTCGGGCACGGACCACGGCGCGGGCGGAGTGGCGTGGGTGCAGGGTGACCGCGCACGCTCGGGTGTTCTGAGCGAGTACCCCAACCTGAGCCAGCTGGACGCCCACGACAACCTGAAGGTCACGATCGACTTCCGCCGCGTCTACGCGAGCCTGCTCGAGCAGCATCTGGGCACCGACGCCGCATCGGTGATCCCCGGGGCGGGCAAGCTCGGCCGCGTGTCCCTGGTCCGGTGAGGCGCGCACTCCTCCTCCCCCTGCTCGGCCTGCTGGCCGTGGCGCCCGCCCTCGCGGGCGCATCGGCTCCGCGCGGAACCGCCGTGGGCGTGGGCGAGCGCGAGTGGCGCGTGTCGCTCTACCGGACCAAGGTCCCGACCGGATTCGTGCGCCTGAACACGCACAACTACGGCGAGGACGGCCACGACCTGGCCGTGCGCAACTCCTCAGGCAGGGTGCTCGGGCACCTGCCCGAGATCCGGCCGGGACGCACCGACACGCTGCGGGTGCGCCTGCGCCGTCCGGGCCGCTACGTGGTCTTCTGCACGCTCGAGGGCCACGAGGCCAGGGGCATGCGCGCGCGGCTCACCGTAAGAAGCGCCTAGCGAGGAGCGAGCCCGAGCGCTGGTCGGGCGAGCACCGCAGCTGTCAACCGCCGGCGGGGCGAGCCGCCGGACGGTCCTGATCCTGCCCGCGCCCGAGCCTGTGCGTGAGGTCCTCCGCCGTGAGCGGAGGCGCGAAGAGGAAGCCCTGGCCGACCGAGCAGCCGAGAGCCCGCAGGCCATCCACCTGTTCCCGCTCCTCGATGCCCTTGGCCACGATCCCGATCCCGAGCTCGTCGCGCAGTCGTGTCACGGCGCGGCCCAGCCCGTCGCCGGCGGTGTCGCCGACGTAGGCGGTCTCCACCTTCACCTCGTCCACGGGGAGCCCGTACACGTGCGCGATCGGCGGCCGGCCGGCACCGTAGTCGTCCAGCGTGATGCCCACTCCCAGCGCCCGCAGCTCCGACAGCCTGACGCGCGCGGTCTCGAGGTCGGCCAGAACCGCGGTCTCCGTCACCTCGATCATGAGCCTGCCGGGGGCCACGCCCTCGTCCTCCAGGGCGGCCCTCACCGTGGCCGTGAGCTCCGGGTCCCGCAGCTCGCGCCCGGACAGGTTCACGCTCACGCGGAAGCGCTCATCCACCCGGCCGCCCTCCTGCCAGCGGGCCAGCTGCACGCAGGCGGCGCGCACCACGTGACGCCCGATGGGCACGATCATCGCCGACTCCTCGGCCAGGGGAATGAAGTCCACCGGGCTGATCACCCCCGCCCGCGGATGGTGCCAGCGCAGGAGTGCCTCGGCCGAGACGATGCGCTCATCGCCCAGGTCCACGAGCGGCTGGTAGAGCACCTCCAGCTGGTCGCGCTCCAGGGCGAGCGCAAGATCCTCCGACACCTCCAGGCGCTCGATCAGCGAAGCGCGCATCGCGGGTTCGAAGCGCACGGGCCGCCGGGGCCGTGCGCGGGCCGCGTAGGCCGCCACCCCCGCATCGCGCAGCAGGTCCATCGCCACTCCGCCGCCGTCGTCGGCCACCGCCACTCCCACACATGCGGTGGGCAGCACCTCCTCGGCGCCCACCTTCACCGGCTTCGACAGGCTCATGACCAGCCGCCGGGCCACCTCCGTGGCCTCGGTCGAGCGCTCGAACCCCTCGAGCAGCACGGCGAACTCGTTCTCCCCGACCCGCGCCCCGGTGTCGCCGGCGCGCAACCCGGCGTCCAGCCGGCGCGCCACCTCCAGCAGCAGCTCGTCCCCCGCCGCGGATCCCAGCACGTCGTTCACCGCACCCATGTCCTCCAGGTCCACGACCAGGATGGCCACCGGCTGCCCGGCCCTCCGGGCGCGCGCGAAGGCGTGGGTGGCGCGGTCCTCGAACAGCGCCCTCGTGGGAAGCCCGGTGAGATCGTCGTAGAAGCTCCGGTCGCCCTTGGGACGGTCGGCGGGCTGCGTGGCCGCGACGCGCAGCGACAGCACCACCCCGTGCAGCGGCGCGGCCTCGGCCGGGCGCTCGGCCACGCCCTCGACCGTGATCATGCTCGAATCGCGATGGATCATCGCCCAGCGCCCGCGGCGGGTCTCGCCCTCGGTCACGGCGAGCGCCAGCGACGCCGCGCCGCGGTCCGACGCGGGCACGAGATCGAGCAGCGGGCTGTCCGCCAGACGGTCCGGCTCATGGCCCAGAAGCCGGGTGATGGCCGGAGAGGCGTAGTGGACCACTCCGCCGTGCCCGATCACGAGCACGGGATCGGGCGCGTGCTCCACGAGCGCGCGGAACCAGCGCTCGCTCTCCTCGAGAGCGCCCACGCGGGCGCGCTCCCGCTGCGACCCGCGACCGAGGTCGCGCAGCCGCGGGACGAATCCTTCGCTCATGCCGGCTCCGGCGTGCGTGGGCCCACGGGTTCTTTGTCGTCAGAGGCCCCGGCGGACCTTGACCGGGCGAGATGGTCCGTTCGCCCGCCCGCCGCGCCCGGGGTCTAGGCTGCCGGGCCGTCATGCCGAGCTTCGCCGAGGACACCGCCGTTACCGGCGCCGACGGCCGCTACCAGGCCCGGCTCGGGTCGCGCTGGTGGGGGCCGGTGGCGCCGCTCGGCGGCTTCCTGGCCGCGTGCACCGTGCGAGCCATGGAGGCGGAGTCGGGCGATCCGGAGCGCACCCTTCGCTCGCTGAACATCCACTTCGTGGCCCCGCCGCGCAACGGCGAGATCGAGATGAACGTGACGCTGGCCCGCAGGGGGCGGTCGGTGAGCACCCTCACGGGACGCGCCGAGCAGGAGGGCCGCCTGCTCGGGGTCGCCATCGGCGAGTTCTCCGCGCCCCGCCACGGACCGTCGTGGACGGTGTCGCCCATGCCGGAGGCCACCCCCTTCGACGACGCTCCGCGCGTGTCCGCGGACAGGCCGGGCGCGCCGGTCTACCTCGACGCGCTCGAGCTCCGCTGGGCCGGCGGGCCGCCCCCGCTCAGCGGCGCGAGCGGGGATGTTGAGCTGAACGGCTGGATGAGGGCCGACGGACCGGGCCCTCTCGACGCCGCGCTGCTCGTGTGCCTCGCGGACGCCATGCCCCCGGTGGCCCTCTCGCGGGCGTCGCTGCCGCTGGGTGCCCCGACGCTCGACCTCACGGTGCACCTCTTCGGGCGCCTGCCCGTGCCCGATGCCGACGCCGAGACCCCCGTTCTCGGCCGCTTCACCTCAGCCCGCGCGCAGGACGGCCTGTGGACCGAGGACGGCGAGCTCTGGGCTCCGGACGGGCGACTACTGGTGCAGTCGCGGCAGCTCGCGCTGATCGTGCTCCCGGTCTCACCGATCACTGAGCCGGCGTCTAGGGACTGCGAGCGCGGAGAGGCCGCGAAGGTCGGCGCACACCTCGTGGGCGGCCTCCGCGCACGCCGGGCTGAGCGCGCCCAGGTCGAAGAAGCCGTGGATCAGGCCGCCGTAGCTCCGCTTGATCACGTGCACGCCGGCCTCCTCGAGCGCGCGCGCGTACGCGTCGCCCTGGTCGCGGAGGGGGTCGAACTCGGCGGTGACCACCACCGCCGGCGGCAGCCCGGCGAGGTCCGGCGCATGGACCGGGCTCAGCCGGGGGTCGGTGGGATCGGCGCCCGCGACGTACTGCTCCCGGAACCACTCCATGTCGGCGCGCGTGAGGAAGAACCCCTCCGCGTTCTCGGTCTCGGACGGGTATCCGCCCACGAAGTCGGTGCCGGGGTAGATCAGGAGCTGCGCGGCCAGCGGAGGGCCACCGGCGTCCCGGGCCACCAGCGCCGTCACGGCCGCAAGGTTGCCGCCCGCGCTGTCGCCGGCCACGGCGATACGGCCGGCGTCGCCACCGAGCTCCGCCACGTGCTCCGCGGCCCAGCGGGTGGCGGCGAAGCAGTCCTCCGGCGCGGCCGGGAAGGGGTGCTCCGGGGCCAGCCGGTATCCCACGCTGAGCACCACGGCCTCCGCCTCGCGGCAGAGCGCGCGGCACTGGTTGTCGTGGGTGTCCACATCCCCGAGGACGAACCCGCCGCCGTGGAAGAAGACGATCGTGGGCACGTCACCCTCCGCCTCCGGGCGGTAGATGCGGGCCGGCAGCGGACCCGCGGCGCCCCGCACCTCGAGCTCCTCCGTGGCGGCCACGGGCACGATCGTCTCGGCCGGCCGGAAGTCCACGGTGATCATCCGGAAGGCGCGGCGCGCCTCCTCCGGCGGTGCCGGCGGCCAGCGATGGCCGGTTCATGGCGGCGAGCATCGACAGCATGCCCTGGATGGCGGGGTCCACCGGCATGGCCGCGCCCTCAGTCCGCGCCGGCGGTGGCCTCGCGACCGGCGCCGTCGCGGGAGGCGTCGTCGCCATCCTCCCCGGAGGACGACAGGAACTGCATCATCACCAGCTTCGCCGCCATTCCCCGCTCGCCGCTCTCGGCGAGGCGGGCGGTGGCGTCGGCCTCGATCTGCACCGTGCGCTCGAGGAGCTCGGCGACGAGGCCGTGGAGCTCGCCCCACCCGCTCTCGTCGAGGACCAGCGGCACGCGGCCGAGAATCCGGTCATCGCGTGCCTCGAACGCGCCCTCCTCGATCGAATCCGCCACGTCGTCCCAGATCAGCTGGAGCCCGACGTCGGAGATCGCCTGGCGCAGCGACCGCGGCAGGCGGCTCCAGTCGCGATCGCTGAAGTACGGGCGGGCGATGGCGCGATAGAAGTGCTCCACGGCGCCGCGGCGCGGCCGGGTGCTCACGAGCTCGATGCAGTCGAGCTCGACCAGCGCCTTCACGTGGTAGCTCACGTTGCCGAGCGGCTCCCCGAGTTGCTCGGCCATGTCGTTCGGGCTGGCCACTCGCTCGTTGAGGATGGCGAGGACGTGCGCCCGCAGCGGGTGGGAAAGAGCCTTGGCCACGCGCTGGTCCACCAACGCCTGCCGCTTCACAGTCATCCTCGTTCTCTCAACTCTCGTCTCTCAGTTTCTCCAAAGCCCTATGTAGTCTGACCTTAGCGTTTCCCTCAAGGATTCCCAACCGGTTTGCGATGGCGCGCAGCGTCAGATCGTGATCGTATTTCAGCCTAATGAGGTGACGGTCGCGCGGGGCGTTGGTGAGCGGCCGGCCGATCGACCGGGCGTCTGTGCGCATCTGGCGGCCCCAGGCCGCTCAGTGAGCTCTCAGGATCGCCACAGCCGGCCCTCGCGACGGGTCCCAGGGTGGCCCGTGTCCATCGCCACCCTCTCTCCCGAACGCCTCGGCGCGGCGCGAGCCCCAGCCCCCGCGCATCGAGATCGTCGTGCCCGTCTACAACGGGGCGGCCCTGCCCGGCTCGATACGCCGGCTGCACGACCACCTGAGCGCCGAGCTCCCGTTCTTCTGGCGCGTCGTCATCGCCCTTCGGGCGCGGGCGTCTGCTGGCCGGGCCGGCTGCGAAGTGCCTCGCCCGGCGGTGGTACGTGCCGCACGAGAGCGGTCAGCCCTGATTGGCGTACAGGCGACAGCGACCCGGTGCGACAGGTCCGCGCGGGCGCCCGAACCGGCCGCCTCAGGCGGTGGCCCCCTCGCCTGGGCCACGAAGCCGCGCACGTCCGCCGCCGGCTCCGAGTAGGCCTCGCCGAGGGTCGTCTCCATCGCGGTCATGTACTCGTCGGCCCAGGCCGGGAACGGGTAGTCGATGGCCCGGAGGAACTCGAGCGACGCGGCCAGGCGGATGTCGGCGATCGTGGGGGTATCGCCGCCGATGAACGTCTTCCCGTCCAGGAAGAACGCGCGGTACACGTCGAGCGGCTCGGCCAGCGCCGCCTCGGCGTCCTGCTGCGCCTGCGCCTTCAGCGCCTCGTCGGCGTCCGAGGAGCCGACCTCTCCCGGGTACTGGGGGAAGCCCAGCAGCGGGTAGGTGGCGCGCCCGATCAACGGATAGAGCGTGCCGACCACGTAGAACATCGCGCTGTCCACCATCGCCCGCTCGGCCGGATCCTTGGGGTAGAGCGCGTCGAGGTCGTGCTTGTTGCAGAGGTACTGCATGATCGCGCAGCTCTCCCAGAGCGTGCCCCTCGGCAGCCCGTCCTCCTCGAGCATCGGCGTGAGGTGGGCCGGGGCCTTCGCCAGGAACTCGGGCGTGGTGGTGGCGCCCCACACGTCCTGCTCCTCGAAGTCGAGGCCCGCGGCGCGCACGAAGATCCGTGCGCTCAGGTTGTTCACGCTGGGCGTGAGGATGTTCAGCGTGTTGTCGGCCATGCGTCTCCTCCCGTCACTGGTAGGGGTCCTTCGGGGACCGGTCGTCGGACAGCGACTCCCGTGACCGCGTGACCAGCGCCTCGATGGCGTCGGCGAGGTGCTTGCGGTCGATGTTGTAGTCGTCGCGCGCCACCCTGATCCGGTGCGCCTCCAGCAGCACCTCGGCGTGCGTGTGGCCGTGCGGCGGCTCGAACCGGTACGACGCCAGCTCGATCAGCAGTCCGAGCGGATCCTCGAAGTAGATCGAGTCCATGAAGCCGCGGTCCTTCACGCCGCTGTGCTTGATCCTGCGCTCGTCGAGGCGCTCCACCGCTTGGTGGAAGGTCGCCTGCGAGAGAGCGAACGCGACGTGGTGCACGCAGCCGGGGTCGGTGGGAGTCCGGCTCGGGTCGGCCTCGCGCTCCTCGTTGGTGAAGATCGTGATCAGGCGGCCGTCACCCGGATCGAAGTAGAGATGGCTCTCGGACTCGTTGTCGAGGTTCGGCTGCTCGAACACGAACGGCATGCCGAGCACGCCCTCCCAGAAGTCGATCGACGTCTGCCGGCCGGCCCCCACGATCGTGATGTGGTGCACGCCCTGGCTCTGAAGCTTTTGCATTGGCTCCTCTGACTTGACCTATCGCTCGACGAGCGCCGACTTGTATTCGCTGCGCTGGAGGCTCCCCCACGGCACGAGCTCCACCAGCGTCTGGACGATGAGTGCGCCCCGAAGTCTCTCGCGGATCGCCTCGGCGAGCGCAGCGTCCGCCTCCCGGCCCCTCGCGAGCTCGACGCTCACCGGCAGGGGCGGGTCCTGCTTCACCCCCTCCGCGCTCGGCCTGACGAGGATGTGACCGCTCACCTCCGGAGCGAACGCGCTCACCACCTCGCGCACGGCCGAGGGAAAGACGTTCACGCCGCGGACGATGAGCATGTCGTCGGTCCGCCCCAGGCACCGCACACGCGGACCGGTTCGGCCGCAGCCGCAGGCGCCCGACCGGACCTGCACGTGATCGCGGGTGCGGAAGCGCAGAAGGGGGGCGGCCCGGTGCCGGAGGTGGGTGAGCACGAGCTCGCCCGTGGCGCCGTCGTCCATGTCCACCGCCTCGCCCGTGCCCGGATCGATCAGCTCCGGGTGCACGAAGCCGCGCGCGCCCAGGTGCATGCCGTCCTGCTCCTCGCACTCCCCCCAGAGCGACACCCCGATGTCGCCGATGCCCATCGCCTCGGTGACCCTCGCGCCCCAGCCCTCCTCGAGCCTCGCGCGGAAGGCCGGCTCTCCGCCGCCGGGCTCGCCCGCCACGAGCACGCGCCGGATGCTGGACCCGGCGAGATCGAAGTCCCGCTCGGCCGCCCACTCCACGAGGCGGGCCGCGTAGGAGGGCGTGAGCACGGCCGCCTCCGGCCGGAGAAGGTCGATCGCCCGGACCAGCAGCTCCGTGTTCCCCGTCCCGACCGGGATGTGCGACACGCCGATGCGATCGAACGAGGCCAGCGCCGCCCCGGCCGCGAACGGCCCCGCGCTGTAGGTGGTGACCACCCGCTGGCCGGCCTCGACGCCGGACGCCGCGTAGCTCCGCGCCGACCCGGTCACCCAGTTGTCGAGGTCGCCCGCCGTGAGCGGGATGTAGCTCGGCGCTCCGGTGGTGCCGCTCGTGGAGTAGATCCGGACGATCTCCGCCGGCTCCACGCAGAGATGCGCGCCGATCGGGTTCTCAGGCGTGCACGTGTCCCTGATCTCCCGCTTCTCCGTGAGCGGCAGCCGCGCGATCTCCGCGAGGCCCCCCGCCGCATCGGCCGAGGAAAGGCCCGCGGCCGCGAGCTTCTCCCTATAGAAGGCCGAGCGCGCGAACAGGTGGGCGAGCTGGGTCCTGTAGCTCGCGTCGTCCACGGCCAGCTGCTCGGCCCACGGACGGGTCTCCACGTCCGGAGCGAGGATCAGCTGGACCCGTCCTCCGGCCGGCGCTCATAGGTGACCGCCTCCTCCGCGCGCCCGGCCATGAGGAAGCCGATCGGCTCCCCCCTCTCCTCGGCCAGATGGGCCAGAAGCCCGGCGGTGCGGGCGAGTATCGGCACGGCCTTCACGGTGGCGGACGGGAAGCCCAGGTCCAGCAGCACCGCGGCGATCGGCATCGAGACGTTCATTGTGAGGGGCCTGCCCCACACCTCGGCGGCCGCGTCGCGGAACGCGCGCGCCAGCAGGACGTGGGGGCCGCTCACTCCGCGCGCGTCGGCAAGCTCGAGGATGCGCTCCGCGCGCGGGTCGAGCGGCCGGTGAACGGGATGCCCGAACCCCGCGAGCCGCTCGCCCGAGGCCTGCACCGCGCGTGCGGCGTCACGGGCCACCTCGGCCGG
The DNA here is from genome assembly GCA_963752455.1 of uncultured Thermoleophilaceae bacterium. Lineage (GTDB taxonomy): Bacteria > Actinomycetota > Thermoleophilia > Solirubrobacterales > Thermoleophilaceae > JACVRW01. The sequence continues at coordinate 227 of CAVVYE010000008.1, read as the reverse complement.
GTCGCCGCCGGCACCCACCCTCTCCTGCGCCTCCTCGAGCAGCTGCGCGCAGGCTTCGGCGGTGCCCAGGATCACCGGGCCGCATCCGAGGATCCCCGCCGCCACGGCGCCCTGGAGAGATCCGGGATCGGCCGCGAGCGTCATCCGGGCGCTCACGTTCGTGGGCATCATGCCGTGCTCGGCGATCGCCACGAGAAGCAGGTCGAGGAAGTAGCGCTGGTCCTCGG